>CAURBV010000003.1:0-521679 GCA_963523055.1 uncultured Paenibacillaceae bacterium
TTAGAATTTTCAGGGTTTTACATACTGTTCAATCTTCTGTTTTCAAAGTGCTTTTGTTATTGTCTTTCTCAACAGCAACCCGTTTAGTATATCATGTCGTTTCTGTTTTGTCAACAACTTTTTTTATTTTCTTTTTTTTGATTTCTTTCACTGTTTTTCGACAGCTGGTATATAGTACCATGGTTTCTTTTATCTGTCAACCATTTTTTTCACTGTCCAAGAGAAAAAAATAATCATTTGGATTTGAGCGGAGAAAGAGGGATTTGAACCCTCGCGCCGGTCACCCGACCTACACCCTTAGCAGGGGCGCCTCTTCGGCCTCTTGAGTATTTCTCCGTAGTTCTTAATCTCCATATGATTCGTCTATCAAGTATATCTTTTCCAGACGCATTGACAATTATACAAAATATAATTCGACTTGTCAACCCATTTTTTGATTTATTTCTTCCTGTATTTTATCATGCACCAATTCTGCAATCTGAGTGGTCTTTAACTTCTGATAATCCTCGTAATACAGGGGTTTTAGAAAGCTTACTTCCACCTTCTGTTTTCTGGAGGAATTCTCATCAAAGGGTTTAAAGCTGTCAATTAATGCAACGGGTACAATCGGACAGCAGGCATTAACCGCACTTTTAAAAGTACCTCCTTTAAATGGCAGCAATCGATTCCCTTCCCTGCTACGGGTCCCCTCTGGAAATATAACATAGTTCTTCTTCTCTTTTACGCCTTCTGTCATTCTGGATATAATCTCTAAAGAAGCTTTAATGTCCTGGCGGTCTATATAGAAACCATCCAGAGCTTTCACCACTTCCTTAACCAAAATCAGATTGGCTGCCTCTTTTTTAACTACCACACTTAATGGTTTCGGACAAGCTTCCATGATAGCCAGCATATCAAACAATCCCTGATGATTGGGGAAGAGTATAAAACCGTTCTCGGATGGTATATTCTCAACACCGTGTACAATGACTTCCACACGTCCTGATTTATTTACTTTCTTTACTACATTACGAATATATTCATAACGTTCTTTGTGAGGGTAATATTCTTCCTTAATTCCCATCTTCCTTATCTTATAAAACCATAAGGGTACACGTAAAAGATTTCTTACTACCATATAGAAAATTCGGTTCATGGGCTGGTCTATTCCTCTCTGTATTGGGTAAGTGCAGTTTCGTATAGATTATTGCCTTTGCTGTCAATTACTACGATTACGGGAAAATCTTTAATTTCCAGACATCTGATTGCCTCTGTTCCCAGATCTTCATAAGCAATCACATTGGATGAAACAATACATTTGGAAAGAAGAGCACCTGCCCCGCCTACTGCAGCAAAATAAACAGACTGATTTCTTATAATTGCTTCAATTACTTCTTTACTCCTTTTTCCTTTTCCGATCATGGCTCCAAGTCCCAGATCCAGAAGCTGAGGAGTGTATCGATCCATCCGGCTGGCTGTTGTGGGACCAGCTGAACCGATGGGGCGCCCTTCTCTTGCCGGAGATGGACCCATATAGTAAATTACATTTCCCTTTATATTGAAAGGAAGAGTTTCTTTTTTATCAAGAATTTCTTTCATTCTTTTATGTGCTGCATCTCTGGCTGTATAGATAGTACCAGTAAGATAAACGTAATCCCCTGCTTTTAATTTCTTTGCGTCTTCCTTACTGACTGGTGCATTTATATGATATTCCATGGTTTTCTCCCTTATATGATCCTATATGATTCGGTGAGCATGCCGGTTTACATGGCAACAAATGTTAACTGCAACTGGAAGACCAGCTATATGGGTAGGATAGGTTTCAATATTGACTGCAAGTGCAGTAACGGTTCCTCCTAATCCTCCCGGTCCGATTCCCAGTTTATTAACTTTATCAAGCATCTCTTTTTCCAGTTCTCTTACATATGGAATGGATGGTTCTTCATTTAAGTCTCTGGTAAGTGCATGCTTTGCCATCTGGGCACATTTTTCAAACGTACCTCCAATGCCAACGCCTACAACCATGGGCGGACATGCATTGGGTCCTGCATCCTTTACAGCGGTTAAAATAGATTCTTTAACCCCTTCCAGTCCGTCTGCAGGCTTTAACATAAATATGCGGCTCATATTTTCGCTTCCAAATCCTTTTGGTGCTACTGTTATATCAATCTGATCTCCCGGCACAATCTCATAATGGATGATTGCAGGCGTATTATCCTTTGTGTTAATCCGTTCAATTGGTTCAACTACGGATTTTCTTAAATATCCTTCCGTATAGCCTTCCCTCACTCCCTGATTCACTGCATCAGACAATCCAGCTCCTTCTATATGTACATCCTGGCCTATTTTTAAAAATATGACCGCCATTCCCGTATCCTGACAAATGGGAATCAAATCTTCTCTGGCTATTTCTAAGTTCTCCTTCAGCTGACAAAGAATTTGTTTTCCCAATGCCGATTTTTCTTTTTCTGCTGATTGTAAAAATACTTCTTCCATATCCTTAGACAGAATATGATTCGCTTCTATACACATTTCCTTAATATTTTCTGTTATTTCCTCTGCTCTTATGGTTCTGATCATGATCTCCTCCAGACAAACGGTTACTACCTTTCCTTACTTAATCATATACGAATCAAATGATGAAATCAAGAAAAAAAAAGGGGGAATGGCATTCACCACTCCCACTAACTTTCTTTTACTATATAATAAGCCGGCTCCGGATTAATTTCTCACGAATATCCTTTATCGTTATCCGCTCCATTCTCTCTCTGCATAACTCATTCAGTTCGCCGTAAATTTCATCCATTACTCCCGCCATGCCGGAAGCAACCATACAAGGATTGTTTTCATCTCCTGATTTCCAGGAAGATGATACAAATGTCACATCAAGTGCATCGCTTATTTGTTTCAGACTTATTGAGTCCGGATCACCAATCAGATGATAGCCTCCCTCCAGACCTTCTTTTGTCGCAATAATACCTGCCTTTTTTAACTTCGCCATAACTTTCCTAACGCGGGCAGGATTGGTGCAGACATTGGAAGCCAATTCTTCGCTGGATGTAGTAATCTTTGTTTGATCCAGATATACCAGTCCGTGAACGGCAACTGCAAATTCACTTGTCATGCTAATCCCCCATTCTTATAAATCTTGCATCATCATCTGTAATAATTGTTGTTTCAGTTTGTATCTTACCAATTTGTATGCTGAATGTCAAGGGCATGAAGGGGAAATAAAGGCCTATTCATTCTTATCTTTTATACGTATTATTACTTTTTTTATCACCATGTCTTCTACTTCCAGAATGGTATAATAATTTGCATCATCTTCAAGCTCTATGGGAATCTGGGATTTCATAGGAATAAAGCCAAGCAATTCTATTAAATATCCGGATAATGTATCACAGGAACTGTTGATTTTTTCATGAAGAACCTCATCAAGATCGTAGAGAGAAATTCCGCCTGAAGCCCGAAACACAAAAGGTTCCAATTCTGTAAGCAGCGGCTCATATACTTCATATTCATCATGAATATCTCCCACAATCTCTTCAATCAGATCTTCCAGAGTGATCAGGCCTGAAACCCCTCCGTATTCATCAATTAAAATCGCCATCTTCAGCTTATTTTTCTGCATCTCAAGAAACAGATTGTCCGTTTTCTTATTTTCCGGTATATAATACGGTTTTTGAAGGATCGCTTTAATATCAATGGCATCAGGTTCCATCTTGCTCATTTCGATTGAAAAATCCTTCATGGATAATATTCCGATTATATGATCTATATCACCTTCATAAACAGGAATTCTGGAATGTCTTGTATTTAGTATATCATTCAGGACCTGTTCTACAGGCTGCTCAATATTAATGGTTACCATATCCTGTCTTGGAGTCATTATCTCTCTTGCTCTTTTATCATCAAAGAGGAAAATAGACTTGATCATCTCCTCCTCTATTTTATTAAATACACCGCTTTCCCTACCGGTCTGCAGCATGGATCTTATTTCTTCCTCTGAAACCTCTTCTTCCAGATTTTCCGTCTTCATACCAAGTAACTTTAATACACCATTTGTGGACACAGATAGAAGTTTGATGAATGGACCCAGCACTTTTGAAATCGCATAAATGGGACTGACTGCAAACAGACTAAATTTTTCCGCCTTTTGCAAGGCAATCCTCTTAGGAACTAATTCACCGAAAACCAGATTAAAATAAGAGAGTAGGATGGTTACTACCACCATGGCTAAACTTTTGCTATAAGGAATTCCAAGTAAATAAAGCTTCGCTCCCAGAACCTGGGAAATTCCAGTTGCCGCTGAAGCACTTGAAAAGAATCCTGCAAATGTAATTGCTACCTGGATGGTTGATAAAAATCCCGTAGAGTCTTCTGAAAGCTTTTGAATCAGAATTGCTTTTTTGTTTCCGCTGTCTGCTAACATGCGGATCCTGTTCTTATTCACCGATACAACGGCCATTTCTGCCCCTGAAAAAAATGCGTTCATTATGGTAAGGGCTATAAGCAATAAAATCTGTGCGGATATCTGCGCCGCGCCTGGGTCAGTTTCCAAGCTGTATTTCCTCCTTTCATATGGATTAATGAAAAAGTCTCAGGAAGCAGTAAAATAAAAATTGCTGCAGCCTGAGCCTTTTCATTGTCCTTTATTGTTGATTGGTATTATAAAATAAAGAACAAAATTATGCTATATCGTTTGTGTTAAGATTTACTCTTCGGTTTCTGTTATATCTTCCGTCTCCGGAGCATCTTCCGTTTGAACAGGTTCTTCTACATCCTCAAGATCCAGTTCATCCAAACCTTCTCCTTCAGATTTGCTTCCATCATCCCGTACTTTTGCTATACTTGCAACCATGATATCAGAATCTTGATCAATGTTCATTAATTTTACACCAGAAGTATTTCTTCCAATAACGGAAATGTCATTAACGGAAATTCTGATTACAATTCCTTCTGTTGTGATAAGAAGAAGATCATGATCGTCCTGAACCAGCTTCGCTCCTACTATATCACCGGTTTTTTCAGTGATCTTATAACACAGAACACCTTTACCGCCTCTTCTTTGAGGTGTGAATTCTTCAATAGGAGTTCTTTTACCCATTCCATTTTCAGAAACGATTAAAAGCTTTGGACCCTGAGAGTCTATCTGCATTCCTACTACGTGATCATCATCATTTAACTTCATACCAATTACACCGATGGAGACACGGCCTGTAACACGTACGTCCTTTTCAAGGAAACGGATACACTGTCCTTTCTTTGTCACCAGGAATATATCATTGGTATCATCGGTAGCTTTTACTTCAATCAGTTCATCATTCTCACGCAGAACAATTGCCTGAAGACCGTTCTTTCTTACATTGGCATATTCCATCATCGGTGTTTTCTTAACCATACCGTTTTTGGTTGCCATAAATAAGAACTTGCCATCATCATATTCTTTCATTGGAATGATGGCTGTAATGTTTTCACCTGGAAGCATCTGCAGAAGATTTACAATCGCAGTACCCCTGGAGGTCCGGCTTCCTTCCGGTATCATATAAGTCTTTAACCGGTAAACACGTCCTGTATTGGTGAAGAACATGAGATAGTGGTGGGTCGTAGTCATCATCAGATCTTCAATGTAGTCCTGATCAATGGTCTGCATTCCCTTAATTCCTCTACCGCCACGATTCTGGTTCTTGAAATTATCCACGGACATTCTCTTGATGTAACCAAGCTTTGTCATGGCAACGATGGTACTTTCATCAGGAATTAAGTCTTCCATAGACATATCAAACTCATCAAATCCAATGGAGGTTCTTCTATCATCTCCAAATTTTGCAGAAATGATACTGATTTCCTCTTTGATTACTCCAAGAAGCTTCTTTTCATCTGCAAGAATGGCCTTTAACTCTGCAATTTTCATTTCCAGTTCTTTGTATTCGTTTTCCAGCTTCTCTCTTTCCAGACCGGTAAGAGCTCTTAAACGCATATCAACGATTGCCTGGGATTGAGGATCACTTAAACCGAACCGGTTCATAAGTTCTGCTTTTGCAATCTGAACATTTTGGGATGCTCTGATAATGTGAATGACTTCATCAATATTATCCAGAGCAATGAGCAATCCTTCCAAGATATGAGCCCGTTCCTCTGCCTTATTCAAATCGTAACGGGTTCTTCTGGTTACAACCTCTTTCTGGTGCTCCAGGTAATAGTTTAACATCTGGAGCAGATTTAATACTTTGGGTTCCAGAACGCCAGACTGATTCTTAACAAGTGCTATCATAATAACACCAAAAGTATCCTGGAGCTGGGTATGTTTAAGCAGCTGGTTTAAAATTACGTTGGCATTCGCATCGCGGCGAAGTTCAATGCAGATTCTCATACCGGTACGGTCTGATTCATCCCTCAGGTCCGTAATACCGTCGATTTTTTTATCTTTTACCAGTTCTGCAATTTTTTCAATCAGGCGTGCTTTATTAACCATGTAAGGAAGCTCCGTAACAATAATACGGCTCTTTCCATTGGGCATAGCCTCAATATCACTGACTGCTCTTACACGGATCTTGCCTCTTCCTGTACGGTAAGCTTCTTCTATGCCACGTTTTCCCAGTATGGTTGCACCTGTTGGAAAATCTGGTCCTTTTATAATTTCCAGAATTTCTTCCATGGTGGTTTCTCTATCTTCATCAACCTGATTATCTATGATCTTCAGAACGGCTCCAATGACTTCTCTTAAGTTATGAGGAGGAATATTAGTTGCCATACCTACTGCAATGCCTGACGTACCATTAACCAGAAGATTGGGATAACGGGCTGGAAGCACATCAGGCTCCCTCTCTGTCTCATCAAAGTTCGGACTGAAATCAACGGTATCTTTATTGATATCTGCAAGCATTTCCATGGAAATTTTACTTAAACGGGCTTCTGTATACCTCATGGCAGCTGCGCCGTCTCCATCCACAGAACCGAAGTTTCCATGCCCGTCAACCAGAGGATATCTGGTGGACCATTCCTGGGCTAAATTTACCAGGGCTCCGTAAATAGAGCTATCACCATGAGGGTGATACTTACCCATGGTATCACCAACGATACGGGCACATTTACGATGTGGCTTATCCGGACCGTTGTTGAGCTCTATCATGGAATACAGGACTCTTCTCTGAACCGGTTTTAATCCGTCTCGGACATCCGGCAGTGCCCTGGAAGCAATGACGCTCATGGCATAATCGATATACGATTTTTCCATGGTCTTTTTTAAGTCCACGTCATGAACTTTATCAAAGATATTTGGTTCCATTTTATTTCCTCCAATTAAATATCAAGATTCTGTACGTATTTGGCATTCGCATCGATAAATTCACGTCTTGGTTCTACCTGGTCACCCATCAGGGTTGAAAATGTCAAATCCATTTCCGACTGGGAATCTTCGTCCATGTTAATTCTTAATAGAACTCTTCTTTCAGGATCCATCGTAGTCTCCCAAAGCTGTTCCGCATCCATCTCTCCCAGACCTTTGTAGCGCTGGATCTTATTATTGTTATCTCGTCCAACCTCTTTTAAGATGGAATTAAGTTCTTCATCGCTGTAAGCATACCATACTCTTTTATTTTTCTCAATTTTATATAATGGCGGCTGCGCCAGATATACATAACCATTTTTAATCAGTCCCGGCATGAACCGGTATAAGAAGGTTAAGAGCAGGGTGCTGATATGGGCACCATCAACATCGGCATCGGTCATGATAATGATTTTATGGTATCTTAACTTGGATAAATCGAAATCGTCATGAATACCTGTTCCGAACGCTGTAATCATGGCTCTGATTTCGGCATTTGCATAAATTTTATCAAGTCTTGCTTTCTCAACGTTTAAGATCTTTCCACGAAGTGGAAGGATGGCCTGAGTATTTCTGGAGCGGGCTGTCTTTGCAGAACCGCCGGCACTATCTCCCTCTACGATATAGATCTCACAGTTTTCCGGATTCTTATCAGAACAATCAGCAAGTTTTCCCGGAAGTGCCATTCCTTCCAGCGCTGTTTTTCTTCTGGTTAAATCTCTTGCCTTTCTGGCAGCCGCTCTTGCTCTCTGAGCCAGAATGGACTTGTCACAGATCGTCTTTGAGATCCCTGGATTCTGCTCTAAATAATAAGTCAGCTGTTCTCTGAGTAGACCATCGACCGCACCTCTTGCTTCGCTGTTTCCCAATTTCTGCTTGGTCTGTCCTTCAAACTGCGGTTCTTCAATCTTTACACTGATAATAGCTGTCATACCTTCCCGGATATCTTCACCAGATAGATTCGTTTCACTTTCCCTTAACAGCTTATTTTTTCTGGCATAATCATTTAAAGTGGTTGTCAGTGCATTCTTAAATCCAATTAAATGAGTTCCGCCTTCCGGTGTATTGATGTTATTTACAAAGCTGTAAATATTTTCTGTATAAGAATCATTGTGCTGCAGGGCTACTTCCACATATACACCGTCTTTTGTTCCCTCACAGTAAAATACATGATCATAAAGAGGAGTTTTCCCTTTGTTTAAATAGGTGACAAATTCTTTAATTCCGCCTTCGTAATGAAATACATGTTCATGAGAGTCCTCTCTCTCATCACGAAGAACAATCTTTAAATTCTTAGTCAGAAAGGCTGTTTCTCTTAAACGTATTTTCAGTGTATCATAATCAAAGATTGTTTCCTCGAAAATGTCCTTATCCGGAAGAAATGTAACCGTGGTTCCATGGTCTTCCGGATCACAATCACCGATTGTTTTTAAAGGGTACATGGTTTTACCCTTCTCATAACGCTGCTTATAGATCTTACCTTCTGTACGTATCTCTACTTCCAGCCACTGGGAAAGAGCATTTACAACGGATGCTCCAACTCCATGAAGTCCGCCGGATACCTTGTATCCTCCTCCGCCAAATTTTCCACCGGCATGGAGGATGGTAAATGCCACCTCTACTGCAGGGATACCTGCTTTCTTTTGAATACCTACGGGGATTCCGCGCCCATCATCCACTACTGTTATGGAGTTGTCACTATGAATGACTACTTCTATGCTGTCACAGTATCCTGCAAGAGCTTCATCCACCGCATTATCCACGATTTCATATACCAGATGATGAAGTCCTCTGATGGACGTACTGCCGATATACATACCGGGTCTCTTTCTTACTGCCTCAAGACCCTCTAATATCTGGATTTGATCTGCACCATATTCTTGACTCATATTCGTACGCTTCCTCCTGAATCGTTAATTTTCATTGTCTACGGTACCGTTTATTACCTTAAATATTTTATCAATATGGAACCGGTCATTTACAAAATTCTCCAGTCCCGTACAGGTAATTACAGTCTGTATATGATTAATTCCTGCCAGTAATTGATTCTGCCTGCTGTTATCCAGTTCAGACAGTACATCATCCAGCAAAAGAATGGGGTAATCATGCACAATGTTTTCCACCAGTTCTATTTCTGCCAGTTTTAAAGATAAAGCTGCAGTCCGTTGCTGCCCCTGAGAACCGAACCGTCTGATATCAATGCCATTCACCATGAAACTTAAATCGTCCCGATGGGGGCCTGTCAGAGTGGTTCTCTGTTTCAGATCCTGACTTCTGCTTCGTCTTAAGGTTTCTTCAAAAGAATCTGCCTCCACATCCGGTTCATAAAGAATACGCAAGGATTCTTTATCCCCGGATAGATTAC
This sequence comes from uncultured Paenibacillaceae bacterium, assembly GCA_963523055.1. Taxonomy (GTDB): domain Bacteria; phylum Bacillota; class Clostridia; order Lachnospirales; family Lachnospiraceae; genus Lacrimispora. The sequence goes on from CAURBV010000003.1 coordinate 9,672, forward strand.
GATGGATGGGTTCAATAATAATTCCAAGTCTCTCTACAAATTCTTTTCTGTACAGAATGATTTCTTTCCCATACTGCACCAGCTGCATGTCCCATATATCCAGTGTCTCTTCGTAATCCGGGCGAAATGCAAGATCTTTTAATAATTTATTACGCTGTGTCACAATCCGATTATACTGGACTAGTGAGTGTACATACAGCTTGTTAAGTTGACATAATTCCATGTCAACGAACCGACGCCTTTCTGCCGGTCCGTTTTTTATGAGATTTAAGTCTTCCGGAGAAAAAAATACAACGTTGACAATTCCAAATAATTCGCTGGCTTTTCGGATGGGCACACCATTAACCGCTACGCCTTTGGCTTTATTCTTTTTCAAATGCATGTCAATCCGGTATGGAATGTCATTCTTTCTGACGTTTAGCTTGATATGCGACTCATCCCTGTCAAACTGTATGATTTCCTTGTCCTTGCTGCCTCTGTGGGATTTTGTCGTAGCACAGACATAGATTGCTTCTAAGACATTAGTTTTCCCCTGGGCATTGTCCCCATAGAGTATATTGGTTCCCTGACTAAAATCCATATGTAATTCATCATAGTTGCGATAATTCTTAAGCTCTATCGATTCAATGATCATGGATGTTGTGATTTCCTCTCTATTGTCCATGCTTTCTGGACATAAAGGTATGCCCACAGGGCGTTCCTCTCTATTGTCCATGCTTTTTGGACATAAAGGTATGCCCATAGGGCGTTCCTCTCTATTGTCCATGCTTTCTGGACATAAAGGTATGGCTTTTCGTATCACTCAATTTTAATGCTCTTACCATCGAATGTAACCATATCTCCGCTTCTTAATTTCTTTCCTCTCTGATATTCAGGCTGTCCATTTACGGAAACAAGACCATCCTCTATAACAAACTTGGCATCAACACCGGACCCTACCAGACCGGCAGCTTTTAAAGCCTGTCCTAACTTAATATACTCATCCCTTAATTTTATTGTTTCCATGATTTCCTCTTTCTTGTCCAAGCATTCTGGACATAAAGGTATGCCCACAGGGCGTTCCTCTCTATTTTCCATGCATTCTGGACATAAAGGTATGTCCGCAGGACGTTCCTGCAGTTAGTTTAAACAGATGCCGCGTTAAAGTTTACAGGAAGAATCAAATAAATGTATTTTCCTTCCTCATCCCGGATAAAGCAGGGGGATTTGGGATTTAACATATAGATTGTCACTTCTTCGTCATCAATGATCCTTAATGCATCAATGAGGAATTTTGGATTAAATCCAATCATGATGTCACTTCCGGTTTTATGGGTCGGAACCTGGGCATTCATAGATCCAAAACTGGAATTCATACGAAGTTCCATCTCCTGATCTTCAATATTGATGATCAGAGGTTTTTTGTCATTTTCTCTTACCAGGATGGTTGCCCGGTCAAGACAGTCTAAAAGCTCTTTCTTGTTTACACTGACTTTTGTTTCGTAATCACTGGAGAGCATCTGGTCAATACGGAAATAATCTCCTTCGATCAGACGGGATACAACGATTGTATGATCAAATTCAAAGAGGATGTGGTTAGTGCTGAAGAAAATAAGAACCTCTTTTTCGTTATCTCCGCCAAGTATCTTGCTGATTTCATTTAGAGTCTTGCCAGGAACAATGACTTTTATATCACGATAGGTATCTTTTAATTCAATATTTCGAATGGAAATTCTGTGACCATCCAGAGAAACCACTTTTAACTGGTTTCCAGTAACCTGAAACAGTTCTCCTGTCATCATCTTATTACTGTCATTGGGTGCGATGGAAAAAATGGTCTGCCTGATGACTTCTTTTAAGGAAAACTGGGATAAGCTGATATAGTGATCACGCTCAATATAGGGTAAGTATGCAAATTCTTCCCCATCCCGTCCCTGTATATGGAAAATAGAGTTGTCACAGGAAATTGTTGTTGTAAATTTTTCATCGCTTTCAATTGTTACCATGGAATCACCGGAAGAGGACAGCTTTCTTACTATTTCAGAAAGTAGTTTGGCTTCTAAGGCAATCTTTCCCCGCTCCTGGATGGTTCCTTCCACCTTTGTTTCAATACCAAGTTCCATATCATTGGCAGTGAGTTTAATTTCAGAACCACTGGCATCGATAAAGATGCACTCCAGGATGGACATGGTTGTTTTACTGGGAACTGCTTTTAATACAATATTAATACCATTTAAAATGGCATCCTGCTTAAATGTCAGTTTCATAATTGTTGATAACTCCTTTGCTTTCAAAATAACAATAAATAGATAAATAATATAGATTAATTTCGTCGTATTAGTAGTAGGGGCTGTGGGTTTGTGTAAAAGCCCTGATAACCGTTATAAAGCCTAAAGTTGTCCTGTTCATAACAATGTGAATAACGTCCACAAAACGTGAGGAAAAATGGAAGGTTATCCACAGAACAATGAGATCCCTTTTGAGACCCCTGATTATCCACATGAAATTAACATGTGATTCACATCCTATTGTGGATTAATCTTCTTTTTTAAGATCTCGATGGTATTGCTTAAGGTTTCGTTTTTATTAGTCTCTGCTGAGATCTTATCAATACCATGAATAATGGTGGTATGATCTCTTCCGCCAAGGAATTTTCCAATCATCTGCAGTGGTGTTCCAACCATCTCGCGGCAAAGGTACATCACAATCTGGCGAGGATATACGATTTCCTTGTTGCGCTTCTGAGAACAGATGTCAAGTGGTGTCAGACCATAATGGTCAGCAACAACCTGAATAACCAGTTCCGGAGTAACTTCCCGCTTATCATTGGGGGATATAATATCTTTTAAGGCTTCCTCAGCCAGCTCAACGGTGATTTCCTTATTATCAAGGCGTGAGAGTGCAACGATTTTTGTCAGGGCGCCTTCCAGCTCCCGGATGTTGGATTTGATGTTGGTAGCTATGTATTTAATAACTTCGTTGTCGATATTGTAGCCTTCCATTTCTTCTTTTTTGCGAAGAATGGCCATTCTGGTTTCGTAATCGGGAGACTGTATGTCCACTGTTAAACCCCACTCGAAACGGGATCGGAGACGTTCTTCCAATGTCTCAATTTCTTTTGGAGGTTTATCAGATGAAATAATAATCTGCTTTTTCAATTCATATAATGCGTTAAATGTATGGAAGAATTCTTCCTGTGTACTTTCTTTACCAATGATAAACTGGATATCATCGATTAAAAGAACATCGTTATTTCTGTACTTTTCCCTGAATTCAGTAGGAGAGAAGTTGTTCTTGTTTCGGATCGCATCGATCAGCTCGTTGGTGAACTTCTCACTGGTTACGTAGAGAACCTTTGCATTCGGATTATTCTTTAATATGAAATGACCGATGGAATGCATTAAGTGAGTTTTACCCAGTCCCACACCTCCATAGATGAAAAGAGGGTTGTAAATTTCACCAGGGGATTCTGCAACTGCCAGGGATGCTGCATGTGCCAGATTATTATTGGCACCTACAACAAAGGTATCAAATATGTACTTCGGATTTAAATTCGCGTTTATGATTGCGGACTGACTGACCGAATTTACCGTATTGGTTATCAGTGTATTACCTGCAGGAGCGGGAGCTGCTTCTTTTTGAATCTGATTTTCCACAACAAAATCGACGCTGCATTCAAAACCAGTCACTTCTTCTATGGTTATTTTTAGAAGAAACCCGTATTTTTTGCGGATGTATCCCAGAAATTCTACATCCGGTACCGAGACGATTACCTTTTCACCGTCAACGGCATGAACTTTTAGCGGGAGAAGCCAGGTTTTGAAAGAAACTTCTGTAATTTCGTGTTCTTCTTTTAAATTCAATAAGATTTCGTCCCATTTTTCTTTTAACTTTTCTAACATTGTATGTCTCCTACATCTATTAAAATGCAAATATGCGCATTAGCCCAATCTACTGTTCATTCTATACTATTTTGTAATAATTTTCAATGATAATAGTAAAAAATTGTGGATAAGTGTGTGAAAGGGCTGTGAATTAGCTGTGTATGGATTGTTGATAAGCATCCAGAGGGAAAGTTGTCCACAAAAAACCTGATTTTATAACTCAGTTTATTCACAACCGGAAAATATTGATTTTATCAAAATGTTTCGGACAGGCATGTGTACAAAAAAAGGTTATCAAGATACTATCCATAGAGTTTTCCACAAGTTATCCCCATAATGTTGATAACTTTATGTAAATTAACAAAGAAATGTCGATTTAATAGACAGGATTGACGGATAAAGATCAGTTATGTATAATGCAGTTGTAACCAGATGCATTGTATCTTATAAAAGAACAGTAGCACAGGAGGAAAAATATGAATACTGGAAACAAAACACGCGACATGGTACTGGCAGCTATCTTCGTTGCCCTTATCATCATCATGGCGTTTACGCCCTTTGGATATATTCCTTTGGGATTTATGAACGCCACCATCATTCACGTTCCGGTCATTATTGGAGCCATTATACTTGGACCAAAATATGGCGGATTTCTGGGAATGATTTTTGGGCTGACAAGTCTGTGGAAAAACACCAACATGCCCAATGCAACCTCATTTGTATTTTCACCATTTGTTAAGATGGGAGAGTACGGAGGTAATTTAGGAAGCCTGATTATCTGTATGGTGCCAAGAATTCTCATCGGAATTGTGGCATATTATGTTTTCAGGGGAGTATTAAAATCTTTAAAGGGAAGTAAGATGAAAACGACTGTGGCACTTGCAGCGGCAGGCGTTGCCGGATCATTAACCAACACATTGCTGGTAATGAATCTGATTTATTTACTTTTTGGCAAAGAGTACGGTCAGGCGGCGAAGGGCCTGACGGAGGGAATCTATTCCGTAATTATAGGTATCATCTGTATGAACGGGATTCCAGAGGCGATTGTCGCAGGGATTTTAACGGTTGCCATCACTCAGGCACTTTTTAAGGTTATGAGAAATTAAATAGATTACATTTGTATGCTTCATAAAATATGAATATAAAAGTCTCCGGTAATTGAAAGATACCGGAGACTTTATTTTTTTTAAGGGAATATTTTGGATGTTTTTATGCTTCTGATATCAGCATCAGAAGTAAATTGCTTAATATAAAGAAGTTTACCGGAAAGATCCGTTATAATTTTTAAGTCTTTTCCTGATTCAAAAACTTTTTTTCCGTCAACGAATGCCTGAGCTGTTTTCTCATTATTTATTATTCTAAATGAATGATTTCCCCAGATCTGTTCATAGTCACTTTCATATCCTTTGCATGTTCCCCAAAAGATGTGGTCCTGCTCTATATGGATCCCCAGCATACGAGAGGTATATTCCATAACAGACAACATGGCGGGGCCATAGGAATCCTGGAGACCATCCAGAGATATCAAGGAGGGTGAGCCTGTAAAAGGATCATATTGCTGAACAAAAACACAGGAATCTCCAATGGCATGGAATAGTTTTTTACCCAGTTTAGGAATCAGATCATCATAATCATAATTTTCAAGAGCACGTATGGCTCTCTGGTATGTGAGGGCTTCACATTGTCCGCTCCAGTTATTTGTTTTTATGTTACGAAAAAGAGGATCATTTACCGCAACGGAAGGGAGAGGCATATACGTCCAGAATTCTTCTGGATTTAATAAGTGCTTTTTTACAAAACGATCTGCCATGGGTTTTGTAAAACTGTTCCAGTACATGGCTCTTAAATTGTTGTGAAATAAAACATTAATGGGTTTATGGTCTTTATCCCGGTCAAAGCAGGCATCTTTTGATTCGATCCAAAGATAATCTTTAATGTTTTTCTGGATGGCCAGAGCCTTTCGTTTCCACTGATTTTTACGGTCTTCATTACCTTGTATCGAGCTGATAGCGGACAGGGTCTCTCTGGCAGAGTAGGAAAAACTCATAATATCCAGAGATGCCATGGGAACTGTTGTGCAATTTGTGGGAGGAGTTTCTTTACTCCAGGAGTCGGGAGCATCCTGGTATCGAAGTGCATGATCTTCTCCTGTATCATACTTGCACCAGCTTTCCAGACAGCCATCTCCGTCTGAATCCCTGGTTTTCCATAAATAGGAATCAAATTTTTCCAGGGTGAGGTAAAGAAGTGTAAGATATTCTTTATCTTTTCCCATTAAGTAATACATGTTAAGCGCAGAAGAGGGAAAGCAAAAGCCTTGAAATTTGTCAAACTGAGGAGTGATCTGGTTGTTGATTAAGGCAATGCTTCCGGGCATGCGGCCATCCGCTCTTTGATGCTCCATAAAAAGGAGCTGGTTATTCATTCCGGCTTCCATGTTGCGTTTGGCATACATTTCTCCGCCCATAGGCTGGGTTTCCAGCCATATTTTTTCATATCCGCCTCCTTCGATCAGAACGAGCCGGTTCTCAAACATTTTTAAGTTGTTTAACGTTTTCCTTTGTGCTGAATCCATTAGTTTTTGCAAAAGTTCGTTGGAAGTCTGAAATGATACACTGGTTTGGATATTCACGTTTTTTCCTCTCTGTATGTATATTAACCTTTGATTCCACTTCCGCTGATCCCTTCCACCAGATAACGATTAAAAAATAAGAAGATCAAAAATACTGGTATCAGTGAAAGTGTGGACATGGCAAACATTGCTCCATAATCGGTTGTGGAGGTGGAATCTGCAAAATTTTTTATTGCCACAGATGCGGTATACATCCGGGGTTTGCTTAAATAAATCATGGGAGACATAAAATCATCCCATTTCCAGTAAAACTGAATGATAACGGTGGTTACAATGGAGGGTTTTAAAAGAGGCAAAAAAATTCTGGTAAATATTGAGTATTTACTGCACCCATCGATAATGGCAGCTTCATCAAGGTCTTTTGGAATTCCGCCACCAAATTGCATCATCTGGTAGATGAAAAAAGCCTGACCAAAAAAATGGGGCAGTATAAGTGGGAGATAAGTTCCTACAAAACCAAGTTTGTTATAAATAATATATTGGGGTACCAGAATTATCTGGGATGGGAGCATCATGGTGCAGATCATGGACATAAACCAGATGTTCCGCCCTTTAAAGCTCACCCTGGAAAAGGCATAGGCAACACAGGATGAAGACAAAACCGTTGCCAGAGTGGATACAGATGCAACAAAAAATGAATTGGAAAAAAAGGTCTGAAAGGTAATGCCGCCAAAACCCTGAAATCCAGTGTAAAAATTAGAAAATCTCCATTGGGGCGGGATTAAGTTCATACCTCCATTTAAGATTTCTGCATTATTTTTAAGTGAACCGCTGACCATCCAGAGAACCGGATAAATCATCATCAATCCAAGAACACAGACGAATAAATGATAGACAGAAGCCTGTATTTTATGTTTGTTTGTCATGTTATGATCCTCCTTATTGGTCTGCTTCTGTAAATACCCAGAATTTTGATGTCTTAAAAAGCAGGAATGTAATAATGCTTATTAAAGCCAGCATGACCCAGGACATGGCACTGGCGTATCCCATATTGGACCATTTAAAGGCATGATTGTAAACATAAAGGGCATAGAAATTCGTGGAATCGTTGGGGCCGCCCTGAGTAATGACGAAAGCCTGGGTAAAAGCCATAAAGGCAGTTATGGTTTGCATAATCAGATTATATAAAATAATGGGAGAGAGGCAGGGGAGTGTAATTGCTTTAAAGCGCTGCCATTTGTCTGCACCATCAATTTCAGCGGCTTCGTAATAAGTTGGAGATATTTCTTTCAATCCGGCGGCAAAAATAATCATAGATGATCCAAATTGCCAGACGGACATGAGAACAAGGATTCCCATGGCCAGATGGGGTTCCCCCAGCCAGGATAGTTTTGGAATACCTAAAGAGGCAAGAATGGTATTTGCCAGTCCTTTTCTTGAAAAAATGGTTTTCCAGACAAGTGCCACGGCTATGCTGCCTCCAATCAGGGAGGGAACATAATAGAGTGACCGGTAAAATGTTACACCACTGTGTTTCTGAGTCAGAAGATATGCAATAAAAAGGGCAAATATCAGCTTGGATGGAACGGAAGTGATGACATAAATAAGGGTTACTTTTACTGAATTTATGAAACGATCATCTGAAAATAGGTTTTTATAGTTTTCAAGTCCTATAAATACCGGACTTTGCCCCAATTTGTAGTTGGTCATGGAATAATACACAGATACCAGAACTGGAATTAAGGTAAATGCAAAAAATCCGAAAAGAAAGGGGAAGGAAAAAATGTAACCTACGGTATTGTTATGATAGAGGATTTTTTTCCAGTTGGTTTTTAATTCATTCATTGATTATTACCTCCTTTTTTCCATAGGAAAGGCAGGCAAAGAGAATCCTTACCTGCCTCTTAATGATCCTTAATGCTGAAATTTTGACTTGGAAAAATCCAGCAGTTGTTTTGCAGCATCTTCTGGTGAAACATCACCATATTGTACTTTTTCAATGAGAAGCTTATACTGGTCTTCAATTTCAGCTTTTGGATCAGGGCTTATAACATTGCTGTTTTCTTTTGGAAAATTACCTATTTTATCAACAAAATCATAGATTATTTTACCAGAGTCATCTGCCTGGGAGACGACAGCTTCTCTTACCTTTGACATAATAGGAACTCCACGTTCTCCATTTAATATTTTATTCGCTTCTATGTCATTGACAAAGAAGTTAATAAATTTAGCAGCTTCTTCCTTTGCTTTGGAATTACTGGATATACAAAGCTGCTGGGAGGACTGAACTCCCATTCCATAAGGCCCATTCTTCGTTAATCTTGGTACTGGTGCTATTTTAATATTCCTGCCAGAGGCATGAACAATGGAAGAAACCTGATTGGAAGAAACCCAGGTCATTGCTGCATCCCCGGTAACCAGATAATCGCCTTCTATGTCCTTGATTTCTTTAATAGCTCCCGCATCGGGATAGGCGCCGTCATCTGTCAGTTCTTTGATCATTTTTAAGTAATCTGCAAAGGGTGCCGGATCTTCTGATTCGATACCATCATTGGTTTTCTTAAAGAAATTTGCATCTTTTTTTGTCTGAGAGGCACGCATGGTTACACCTGCTATAAAATGGTCGATCTTGGAACTTCCGTAAATACCAAGTTTTTCTTTAATGGTAATACAGTCCTTTTTCCAGTCATCCCACGTCCAGTCATTCTCAGGTTCGGCTAAGCCAGCCTTTTGAAATAACTCCGGATCGTAAGCAATTCCATAGGTGTTGGTACCAATGGATATTCCGATCTGAGAACCGTTGTTATCCTTTGTTGTTGCCAGAAAATTTTCAGTCGTATCACTGGTATTAATAATTCCGTCTTTTATGTAACCATCCAGTGGCTCTATATTTTTGATGTATTTTGGGAAATTTCCTCCCAGTTGAAAGATATCCCACACATCGTCAGCAGCTACCAGAGTATCCAGCTTAGTAAAGTAACTGTCAAAATCGTAAAATTCTGCTTCAATATGAACATTGGGGTTTTGTGATTCGTAGAGTTCAATTACCTTGTTTGTAGCATCATGTCTTGTCTGAGAACCCCACCAGGCCATTCGTAGAGTGATCTGTTTTCCTGTATCCTTAGAAACGGAATCAGCAGAAGCGGCAGGTTTACTTCCGGAACAGCCGGCAAGAGAAAAAGTCATCAGACCAGATAAAAACAGGGCAGTAAGCTGTTTAATTTTCATAGTTCCTCCTAATTGTGATTGCTATGTAGATGATATTGTGTAAATGTACCAATTATAAAATCTGGATTTGTTTTTGTATGGTTATATTTTACTATTAATAAGTGACAATCACAATACATTTGGAGGAACGCCCCAATACATCAAAAAAAACCTTTAATTTGCACTAAATTGACTAAACATCATTATATTTCTTGGATTTTCTGTATTGCAGAGGAGATAAACCCGTATATTTTTTAAAAACACGGTCAAAGTAAGACAGCCGTTCATAACCCAGTTTCTGCGAGATGTCTTCCATGGTAAGTTTCTCATCAAGAAGGAGAATTCTGGCTTGTTCGATTCTCTGGCAGTTAATAAATTCATTGACAGTAAAATTAGTAACTTCTTTGAATATACGGCTTAAATAGCTTTTATCTAAATAAAATAGATTGGCCAGATCTTCTAAACCAAAGATTTCTGAATAATGAATCATGATATACTGTATAATTTCTGCAACTTTTACGTAGCGCATCATTTTTCTCTTTGGCATATAATAGACCTCTGGTTTAACACCGGCTCCATTTAGTATCATGAGAAATAAAGACAGCAGTTGATTTTTGACCTCTGTGGCACCGTATGGTTTCTGTTTTTTTAATGCAGATTCCATGCGGAACAGTTTTTTTTCCAGAATGCTTTGCTGCGTTTCGCCTAACTGAAGAACACCGTGATTATTTTGAAAAAATTCCAAAAGGTTAATCTCCATTGCATTTCCTGCAAGACGAAGCCAGGACTCTTCCACTTCAATTAGAATTCGTTCATGATAATTTCCACCGATTACATTGGTAAAAGGGATAAGTTTCTTGTCAATAAAGGTCAGTGTGCCTTTCCCCATCCGGTAGCTTTGGCTGCCGTAATAAAAAAATCGCTCTCCATTTAAGATGTAATAAATCTGATATTCATTTTTATAAAATCCGATGGTTTCAGCCAGATCGCAGTCTCTGGATACATGGCTTATGCCGATGCCCTGACATTTTCCTGCAAAGATGACTTCTTTCATTGATATAGTCCTTTAACAGTCAGGGTATTATTCTGTTCTTTCAGCCGATAAAAAACGGGGTGCTCTTTTTTGTGTTCATTGGGTGTGTGGAGGGTAAGAATGAGCGTTCCTTTTTTATCTTTAAAGATCATGCCGTGGCCTCCGTCTTTTTCAAAAAGCAATTGATCCTGCTGTATCCAGTTGCCAGTAATATCTCCATTATCAGAATAAGCAATGGCCTGGGTATAACCTTCTTTTCCAAAGCTGGACCACAGCATAAGAAGACGGCCGCTTGCAGTCCGGTAAAGAAAGGGACCATCCGTAACATAATGTTTGCCTGGCCTGTTTTTATTTTCAATTGTTACGACCCAGCTTTTGGCTTCCGATGCATGAAACAAAAGTTCTGGCTCCGATGGGGCATGGCTTAAATCCTTGCTTAACTTTACTGCACAGATGGAACCATCCGATATCTGAACCCATTCATGAACAAAAACCATATAGGGAGTTCCATCAGGACTTACATAAAGAGTTCCGTCAATGCACTCCCAATCAGGGGGAGTTATTTGTTTCTGACTGTATAAGATGAATGGTCCCAGTGGATGGTCTGCTTTTAAAATAGCAGTTCCGCCATAATTTTTAGTGTCTTTAAATGTAGCAAACATATAATAGGAATCCTGATAACAGTGGACTTCTGGAGCCCAGCAGTTTCTGTCGGCAAAAAAGTTTTCTGGCTTGTGAAAAACTTCATGGGGACCATCCCAATCAATTAAGTCTGTACTGGTATAACAATCAAAGCCTGTGGCGGCCATCCAGCAGGTTTCTGCTCTGGTTCCGTACATATAATAGATTCCGTCAGACAGCAGTACGTAAGGATCTCTGATATTGATTTGCTCACTTTTCATTGAATTAACCCATCCTTTTTTATTCTTCCTAGAATCCCTATTGGGAAATTAAATAGTTTTATTTATTATACTGCATAATCCAGGAATGTGGAAAATATTAGAAGTCTGATGAAAACTTATATATTTCCCTTGACGAACCATGGTTTCTTCTATATAATTGGTATGATGTTTAATTAAAATAGTCTCAATATGTTTCATCATATTGCCTATGATAAGCTATTGTAACAAGAGGAGGTGTCCGTATATTATGAAAATGACGTTCCAGCCAAAAAAGAGACAAAGATCAAAAGTTCATGGTTTCAGAGCCAGAATGAGCACTCCCGGCGGAAGAAAAGTTTTAGCTGCCAGAAGAGCAAAAGGAAGAGCAAAATTATCAGCTTAATGGACCAGGCCGCAAGTAATTGTGGCCTTTTCTTTTCTCAAATTCCAGAAAAACGGAAAAGGAAAGAGTTGAATGAAACATTTTAATTCGATTAAAAAGAACAGGGATTTCAGGGAAGTATATCAGAGTGGAAAATCCCTTGCTAACAGACTTCTTGTCATGTATGTTTTAAAGACGGACAGGCCGGATACAAGAATCGGTATCTCGGTGAGCAAGAAGGTAGGAAACAGTGTAATCAGGCATCATATAACCAGATTAATCAGAGAAAGCTTCAGGCTTCATGAAGATATGATTGAGACAGGGTTAGACATCGTAGTCGTTGTGAGAACATCGGCAAAAGAAGAAAAATACAAGACAATCGAAAGTGCATATCTGCACTTGTGCGGACTTCATAACATTTTAAAAAAAGAATCGAAGTGATCTTATGGTAAAAAAAATCATGATATTGATGATCAGAGGATATCAGAAATATTTGTCTCCTCTGAAGATAAGAACTCACTGTATATACACACCTACGTGTTCTCAATACGCCATTGAGGCACTGCAAAAGTATGGTGTGTTAAAAGGTACGTTTTTGGCTTGCATAAGAATTATTCGTTGTAATCCTTTTGCAAAAGGCGGTTATGATCCAGTTCCGTAAATGATGAGGAGGTAGTACATTGGAATTCTTAGTACTCACTAAGGTAGGAGGTTTTCTGGGACCATTTGCAACTTTTCTGGGTGTGATCATGGATTTGCTTTTTCAGATGACATCTGCAGTTGGGATCCAGAATATTGGTTTATGTATTATTTTGTTTACTCTTGTGACAAAGCTTTTAATGTTTCCGCTGACATTAAAACAGCAGAAATCATCAAAACTGATGAGCGTTATGCAGCCGGAAATTTCCGCCGTACAGGCAAAGTATAAAGGTAAAACTGACCAGGAATCCATGAGAAGACAGAACGTGGAAATGCAGGCAGTTTATGAGAAATACGGAACATCCATGACTGGAGGCTGTGTTCAGCTGGTAATCCAGATGCCAATTCTGTTCGCTCTTTATCAGGTAATTTATCATATTCCTGCTTACGTACAGAGTGTTAAGGCTGTTTTTGTTAATGTAGTGACTGCAATTACTTCTCTTGGTGGTGACCATGTTGCGCAGCTGACACAGTTTGCGGCTGATCATAAGGTAACACTATCAAGAATCGGAGATTTAAATACCAGTAATGGAATGGTGGATTTCTTATACCAGTTAAATCCGGATCAGTGGAATGCTTTAAAGGATCTTTATCCAACCATCCAGGATACCATTACGACCAATGCTGCTCAGATTGAGCATATGAATTCCTTCCTTGGTATTAACCTGGCATCAACACCAGCCAGTGTTATTTTCCCAACTGGTGGCGGTTTTCATTTAAGCCTTGCACTCCTGATTCCTATTCTTGCTGGTGCCAGCCAGTGGTTCAGTACAAAGCTTATGACAGTGAATCAGCCTCAGAGCGGAGCGGATGAGAGTAATGCTATGGCACAGTCTATGAAGAGCATGAATACAGTAATGCCTTTAATGTCCGTATTCTTCTGTTTTACATTTGCGTCTGGTATTGGTATTTACTGGATTGCTTCCAGTGTATTCCAGATCATTCAGCAGGTTTTAATTAACCGTCATTTAAACCGCATTGATATGGATGAGATGATTAAGAAGAATCTGGATAAAGCAAATAAAAAGCGTGCGAAAAAAGGTCTTCCACCTCAGCGTGTTTCTCAAAATGCTACTGCAAACCTAAAGAATCTTCAGGCTAACAATGAGAAAGCAGAGCAGGAACTGAATGCTAAAATAGAAAAAGCAAAGGAGCAGGTAAAGGCTTCTAACGATTACTATCAAAGCACAACTTCAGATCCTAACAGCATTTCTGCCAAGGCGCGTATGGTTTCGAAGTACAATGAAAAGCACAGTAAATAGGAGGGGTGACCTATGGATATGATTACAGTTTCAGCAAAAACCGTTGATGAGGCGATTACAAAAGCATTAATCCAACTGGAAACAACCAGTGATAAACTGGAGTATGAGATTGTTGATAAAGGTAGTAATGGTATTCTGGGATTTATCGGTTCAAAGCCTGCTGTCATCCGCGCAAGGAAGAAAGAAACCTTGGAGGACATGGCAATGACCTTTCTTTCCGATGTATTTGGTGCAATGAATTTAGGAGTTTCTATGGAAGTCGCATTTGATCAGGGAGAGCGTGAACTTTCCATCAATATGTCTGGTGATGACATGGGAATTCTGATTGGAAAAAGAGGACAGACTCTGGATTCTTTGCAGTATCTGGTAAGTCTTGTTGTGAATAAGGAAAGCGAAGATTATATTCGCGTGAAACTGGATACGGAAAATTACAGAGAGCGCAGAAAAGAGACTCTGGAAACACTGGCTAAGAATATTGCCTACAAAGTAAAGCGTACCAGAAGACCGGTATCTCTGGAGCCTATGAATCCGTATGAAAGAAGAATTATTCATTCCGCACTTCAGAACGACAAATTTGTTGTTACCAGAAGTGATGGGGAAGAACCATTCAGACATGTGGTAATATCCTTGAAAAAGGAACATATAAAAAAAGAACGGTATCAGGAACGAGATAAATAGTCAAACAACAATGAGGGTTGGGGCTGTCGGAAGGCACCCTCAACCCTTTTCTCACGCCAGTATATTGACTGGTGTAAAACAGGTGATAGAATATGAAGATGAATACAATAGCGGCGATTGCCACAGCGATGTCCAGTTCCGGGATCGGAATTGTAAGGATCAGCGGCGAGGAGTCATTTCAGATTATAGACAGGATTTTTAAAGGAAAAGGGAAACGTGTGAAAAGGCTCTCTGATGAGAAATCTCATACGATTCATTACGGGTTTATTTATGATGGTGAGGAACTGATTGATGAGGTTCTGGTTCTGCTCATGAGAGGACCGGGCAGTTATACGGGAGAAGATACCGTTGAGATTGACTGTCATGGAGGAGTTCTGGTTACTAAAAAGATACTGGAGACTGTGTTAAAGTACGGAGCCAGACCGGCTGAACCCGGGGAATTTACCAAACGGGCATTTTTAAGCGGAAGAATTGATTTAACTCAGGCTGAGGCAGTCATTGATGTTATTAATGCGAAAAATCAATATGCTTTAAAGTCTTCTGTCAGTCAGCTGGATGGTGCTGTTTCCAAGCGTGTTCGTGCACTACGAGAGACGATTATTTATCATATCGCCTTTATCGAATCGGCACTTGATGATCCGGAGCATATCTCTCTGGATGGTTATCAGGAAACACTGCTTCAGGGGATTATGCCCATAAAAGAAGAACTGAAGCGGCTGATTCGTTCTTCAGAGAATGGAAGAGTGCTTTCAGAAGGAATTGAGACTGTCATTATGGGGAAACCCAATGCTGGTAAATCTTCTCTTCTTAATGTACTTGTGGGTGAGGATCGGGCAATTGTTACAGATATTGCCGGAACTACCCGTGATACATTAAAGGAGCAGATCATGCTGGAAGATTTAAGCCTGAATATGATAGATACGGCTGGAATCCGTGATACGGAGGATGTTGTTGAAAAAATAGGGGTTGAAAAAGCAAGGCAGGCTGCAGAGGGCGCTGATTTAATTATCTATGTGGTGGATGGTTCCTGCCCGCTTGATGAAAACGATGAAGATATATTATCTTTTATTGAAGGCAGGAAAGCAGTGATTGTTTTAAATAAGTCAGATTTATCCATGGTTGTTACACCGCAATTATTAAATAAAAGAACCAGTCATAAAGTCATTACAATCTCTGCCAGAAACCGTTCTGGTATAGAGGATCTGGAGAATGAGATTAAGACCATGTTCTATGAGGGTGAAATTGATTTTAATGATCAGGTTTATATCACAAATGTAAGGCAGAAGAATGCACTGGAAGAAGCACTTAAAAGTCTTTCTATGGTGGAACAGAGCATACATGACGGGATGGCTGAGGATTTCTATTCCATTGACTTAATGGATGCGTATGAGCAGCTTGGAATTATACTGGGAGAATCCATAGAAGATGATCTGGTCAATGAAATCTTCAGTAAATTCTGTATGGGTAAGTAAGGATCAGAAAAGAGGAGATAAAAATGCAGTATTTAGAGGAGTCTTATGACGTAGTAGTAGTTGGCGCTGGTCACGCTGGCTGTGAGGCTGCCCTGGCATGCGCCAGGCTGGGCCTTGAGACAATTATGTTTACTGTCAGTGTAGACAGTATTGCCCTGATGCCTTGTAATCCCAATATCGGTGGAAGCTCCAAAGGCCATCTGGTGAGAGAGTTGGATGCGTTAGGCGGAGAGATGGGAAAAAATATTGACAAGACTTTTATTCAGTCAAAGATGCTTAACCAGTCTAAGGGTCCGGCGGTCCATTCGTTAAGAGCCCAGGCTGACAAACAGGACTATTCAAGGTCAATGCGGAGAATCTTAGAAAATACAGATCATCTGACCATACGGCAGGCAGAAGTATCTGAAATCATAACAGAGAATGGGATACTGACTGGGGTGAAAACTTATTCCGGTGCTGTATACCACTGTAAAGCCGCCGTATTAGCTACAGGGACCTATTTAAGAGCAAGATGTATATACGGTGATGTAAGCAATTATACAGGCCCCAATGGGCTACAGGCAGCCAATCACTTAACTGATTCCTTAAAGGCCAATGGAATCGAAATGAGGCGCTTTAAAACAGGTACTCCCGCCAGAGTGGATAAAAGAAGCATCGACTTTTCTAAAATGGAGGAGCAGCTGGGCGATGAGAGAGTCGTACCTTTTTCCTTTTCAACGGATCCGGAATCCATTCAGAAGGAACAGATATCCTGCTGGCTAACATATACAAATAGCAGCACACATGATATTATCAGGAATAATCTGGATCGATCTCCCTTATATTCCGGCGCAATTGAAGGCACAGGACCAAGATACTGCCCATCCATCGAGGATAAAGTGGTAAAATTCCCGGATAAAGACCGCCACCAGGTATTTGTGGAACCGGAAGGCCTTTACACCAATGAAATGTATCTGGGAGGAATGTCAAGTTCCCTTCCAGAGGATGTCCAGTATGCCATGTACAGAACTGTTCCAGGGCTGGAGAATGTTAAGATCGTGAGAAATGCATATGCCATTGAATATGACTGTATTAATTCCAGACAGCTGTATGCCACTTTGGAATTTAAAGCAGTCAGCGGTTTATTCAGCGGTGGACAGTTTAACGGAAGTTCTGGCTATGAGGAAGCAGCTGTTCAGGGATTTATGGCAGGTGTAAATGCTGCTATGAAAATTCTTAAAAGGGAGTCAGTCGTATTAGACCGTTCCCAGGCATATATCGGTGTTTTAATTGATGATCTGGTTACCAAGGAGAATCTGGAACCTTATCGTATGATGACTTCAAGAGCAGAGTACAGGCTTCTTCTTCGTCAGGACAATGCAGATCTGCGTTTGATGGGAATCGGACATCAGATTGGATTGATCAGTGATGAAAGATATAAAGAGGTATTAAAAAAGGAAGAAGCAATTGAATTAGAAATCAAACGTTTGGAATCAACCAATATGGGAGCATCCGGGACAGTACAGGAATTTCTGGAGAAGCATGGGAGCACGCCGTTAAAAACAGGAACAACGTTGGCAGAGTTAGTGCGCAGGCCTGAACTGGATTATATTATGTTAACCGATATTGATGCTAATCGGTTGCCACTCCCAAATGACGTAATGGAACAGGTAGATATCAATATTAAGTATGAAGGATATATACGCAGGCAGAAGCAACAGGTCTCACAATATAAAAAATTAGAGAACAGAAAGTTGCAGGCAGAATTCGATTATGCAGAAGTAAAAGGGTTGAGAAGAGAAGCCATCCAGAAACTGAATTTATATAAGCCTTTGTCCATTGGACAGGCATCCAGAATATCAGGAGTTTCTCCAGCAGACATCTCCGTTCTTTTGGTTTATTTAGAACAGATGAAGTTTCATAAAAGTACGGATCAGAAGGATTGAGGTAGGAAATATGACAGATGTTTTTTATGAGAAGTTTCAAAGCGAATTGAGTCTATTATCTATTAATTTAGAAAAAGATCAATTGGAGCAATTTTATAAATATTATGAAATATTAGTTGAATGGAACAAAGTAATGAATCTTACTACAATTACGGAGATGGAAGAAGTTATATCGAAGCATTTTGTTGACAGCTTATCTCTTGTTAAGATTTTGGATGATCTGGGTACTGGCGTTTATAGCATAATTGATGTTGGTACTGGGGCTGGTTTTCCTGGGATTCCTTTAAAAATTGCATTTCCACAACTTAAAATTACATTAATGGATTCTTTGAATAAAAGAATAAATTTTCTTAATGAAGTAATTAATAATTTGGGTTTAGAGGATATCTGTGCAATTCATGGGAGAGCGGAAGACTTAGGCCGTAATATTAATCATAGAGAACGATATGATCTTTGTGTTTCCAGAGCGGTAGCTAATTTAAGTACTTTATCAGAATATTGCATGCCCTTCGTGAAAGTAGGTGGCTGTTTTATACCATACAAGTCTGGCAAGATAGAAGAGGAGTTGGGAGAAGCAAAACATGCAGTTTTTCTTTTAGGTGGAAAAATAGAAGGTACAGAACGATTTTTACTGCCAGGTACTGATGTAGAGAGATCATTGATTAAAATCAATAAAGTTAATGGAATTCCTAAGAAGTATCCAAGAAAAGCAGGGTTACCATCAAAAGAACCATTAAAGTAAAATGTTTCACGTGAAACATCCAGTAGAGAATCATATCTCTGTAGGAATGTTTCACGTGAAACATTTTTTTATAGAAAGTACATTTGAATTAGTTGGTACAGACTGTTAGGATTCTCCAATTGTGGAAGATATTTACTCTTTGATACTAGAGAACTTTCAATAGCTGGATTATACTTTTGATACTCGGAAATAATTTCATTGATGCGATCCATTTCTTCACCACCAGTAATGTAAATGCTGTTGTTGATTTTTTTCAGTGCATTGGTTACATTGCATTTGGTATAATTACACTTTACACTAGCATACAGTGATTTTGGTGACTCTCCTAAATGAGCCGATTCATAATATGCGTCTATGATTGAGCTCTTTACGGAATAAGGGTTAAAGTAGTAATTTTTGCTAAATTCTTCTGTTATAGATTGCTTGCTCACTGATATATGATATAGAAGAGTACCTAATATGGGTAAATCCAGAATGAATTTGTATACTTTGGAGTGATTATTGGGTATCTGGCTGCATGTCATTAGATTCTCCGGATTAATGAGCATAATCTGATCAAATAGTTCTGGAGCGTTATTACATGCCATAAGAGCCAGCGCTGATGAAGCACCGGTAGCGATTACGTTAGTTCGGTGCCCAATTTCTGATTTAATAAAATCGGAGAGCATCTGTACATAGAGATAATTAGTATAGGTAAGATCGGGTTTCTCTGAACGACCGCATCCAAGAAGATCAATGGTGTATACGGTATACTGTTCTTTTAACAAGGAGATCATGCTGTTCCACTCATAACCATTGGAGTATGCAGTCAGATCATGAATTAAAAGAAGTGGTTTCCCTGTGCCAGATTTCGTATAATGGATATTACCAAATCTCCATTTGTAGCATAAGGACTTTGCATCTGATAAGATATTTTTTGAAGATGCAGAGAGTTTAACAAATTTATTAATAACTGCAGTTGCGGCAGCTGTACTTGCTGAAAGGATGAGCAGAGTCAGTAATTTACTCTTAGTTTTCATTATATACCTCCTGAGTGCGGATAATCTCTTCTTATTATAATATAATCGATATGGACTTACAACGTCAAACATATTAATTTATTCTTAAACTTGGAAGAATGTTTCACGTGAAACATTTTTTGTAATTTATGTATTTTTTTTACTTGAAACCATAGGAAAAAAAAATAAAGTATGTTATACTCTAATTTGAACTGCATTTCCGGACGTTGTAACAGGAGAAAATTAAAAATGGGAAGAATCATTGCGATAGCAAACCAGAAGGGCGGAGTTGGTAAAACAACGACCGCAATAAACCTATCAGCTTGTCTTGCAGAGTCAGGACAACGGGTATTAGCTGTGGATTTTGATCCACAGGGAAACGAAACCAGCGGACTTGGTATGGAAAAGTCAACAATTGAGCGTACTGTTTATGATCTGTTGGTTGGAGAATGTGAGATAGAAGAATGTTTGATACCTAACGTTCAGGAAAATCTGGATTTATTGCCATCAAACGTGGATCTGGCAGGAGCTGAAATTGAGCTGCTGGAAATTGAGAATAAGGAGATACTCCTTAAGTCATATCTTGAAAAAGTCAAGAAAAACTATGATTATATTATTATAGATTGTCCTCCGTCATTGAGTCTATTGACAATTAATGCCTTAACAGCAGCTAATACCGTTCTAGTACCCATCCAGTGTGAATATTATGCATTGGAAGGCCTTAGTCAGGTATTAAAGACAGTAAATTTAGTGAAAAAGAAATTGAATCCTTCCCTTGAAATGGAGGGAGTTGTATTTACCATGTATGATGCAAGAACAAATCTTTCATTGGAAGTTGTTGAAAGTGTAAAAAATAATTTAAATCAAAATATCTATAAAACAATCATACCCAGAAATGTCAGACTGGCAGAGGCTCCCAGCCATGGAATGCCGATTAATTTATATGATTCCAGATCAGCAGGGGCAGAAAGCTACCGGTTACTGGCGGCAGAAGTTATCAGCAGAGGAGAAGAGATCTAGATATGGCAAAGAGAACAGGTTTAGGGAAAGGCCTTGGCGCAATTTTTGGAGATGAAGTAATGGAATCTGCAGCTGAAGAACAGGAAATGAAGAATCATAAAGAATCAGAACATCCAACTTCAGTACCGGAAAAAGAGAAAGTTGATTCGGAAACTGGGAAAGAGAAGTTTTTAAAAATTTCAATGGTTGAACCTAACCATAATCAGCCAAGGAAGGAATTCCGGGAAGAAGCATTAATAGAATTAGCTGAATCCATGAAGGAGTATGGTGTATTACAACCACTTTTAGTGCAAAAAAAAGGCGAATATTATGAAATTATCGCTGGTGAACGTAGATGGCGGGCAGCAAAACTGGCTGGCTTAAAAGAAGTACCGGTAGTAATTCGGGAATATACAAAGCAGCAATCCATGGAGATAGCGTTGATTGAAAATGTTCAAAGGGAAGATTTAAATCCCATTGAAGAAGCCAGGGCTTATTCGATCCTGATGCAGGAATTTGGTTTAAAACAGGAAGAAATCGCAGCCCGTGTAGCAAAAAATCGGGTTACCATAACTAATAGTATGCGTTTATTAAAGCTGGATGAACGAATTCAGGAAATGCTGATACAGGATCAGATCAGCAGTGGTCATGCAAGAGCATTACTGGCAGTGGAAGATGGAGATTTACAATACCAGCTTGCGGGTAAAATAGTAGCTGAAAACATGAGTGTCCGGGAAGTAGAGAAACTTGTAAAATCCTTATCCAAAAAGAAAGAACCAAAAGAAGGAAAGGAAGAGGATGAAAGTATTTCACTGATATTCCGGGAGTTGGAAGATCGGATGAAAACTGCCATGGGTACTAAAGTCAGCATTAACCGAAAAGATAAAAATAAAGGAAGAGTTGAAATTGAGTACTATTCTGAGGCAGAATTGGAAAGAATAGTAGAGTTATTAGAATCCATAAGATAACATCATGGAAGTGAGGACGAAAGAATGGATAACAGTATATTAAATCAGCTGCCGATTGATCCAGCCTTTTTGATCATTGGATTATCCGCGCTTACACTAATATTACTAATTGTCGTAATTATTTGTATGATACAAATGAAAAAATTGTATCGCAGATATGATTTTTTTATGAGAGGTAAAGATGCAGAGACACTTGAGGGCATTATTATGGAACAGATGGAAGATATTGCCCAGTTAAAATCAGAGGATCGTGCGAATAAAGACTCTCTGAGAAATACGAACAAAAACTATAGAAGTGCATTCCAGAAGTTTGGTCTTGTAAAATATAATGCATTTAAAGGCATGGGAGGTAATTTAAGCTTCGCGATGTCATTATTGGATTATACAAACAGTGGATTTGTGCTGAACTCAGTTCATAGCAGAGAAGGATGTTATGTATACATTAAAGAAGTAGAAAGAGGAGAAACGGAAGTACTTCTTGGAAGTGAAGAAAAAGAATCACTGGAGCGTGCACTGGGATATCATTCATAAAAAACACGGTTTTTACCGTGTTTTTTATATATACGTTTTATGAATCATTATAATAGGAAGAGGAGAAATGAATATGGAAGAAGTACTACAGTATTTAAAGGAATGCAAAACGTTTTATCTGGCTACCTGTGACGGGGATCAGGCAAGAGTACGCCCCTTTGGAGCAGTATGCCAGTTTGAAGGGAAGATTTATATTATTACCAACAATAAAAAACCGATATTTGATCAAATGATGAAAAATTCTAAAATTGAAATTAGCGGAATGAACCACGGGACCTGGATCCGGCTTCAGTGTGAAGCTATTTTAGATTCCAGAAGAGAAGCGAGAGTAGCAATGATGGAAGAGTATGGATCAGCTTTAAGCAGAATGTATTCGGTTGACGATAACTTAATGGAAGTATTCTATTTACAAAATGCCAAAGCTGTAATCCAGTCCCTTACCAGTGAAAAGAAAGAAATTTCGTTTTAATTAACGGATCTCTGTCATCTCCAAATGATGCTCTTCTGTGAGAGCAGCTCCGATGGCAGTACCGTATTCCGCCTGTTCAGGTATAATAAAGTGAACATCAAACATGGTCTCCAGGGATTGAAAGATCTCCCTGCACTGAGGAAATTTAGAAAGATTCCCTGTCATAACAAAATCATTAATATTGCTGTTTAATGAAGAAAGAATGGCGGACTTTCCTATTACCTGGAGTACCATATGAATGATACCGATTGCAATATCTTCATCTGATACAAAACCCCTCACTTTTCCAAAGTTTGATGCTGTCGCAGATAATGGCAGCCCTGGAAGAGGAGTTCTTGAAATATCCTGAATCTGTAAGTCGATATTACTTAAAGTTCCTCTGCTGGCCAGATCCATAATATGGGATATATCCTGGGTCTTTAATAAAAGGCTTGAAAGTCCCAGGATGGTTCCACCGCCGATTCCTATACCTCCGGTATGAACAATGGAGTCTCCATTCACCTGTACCAGTGAAGTACCGGTTCCCATACTTACCACGATTAAATCTTTTAACCCGGTAAAATACTGACCACCTAATCCATTACATGTAAATTCATTTACCTTAAAAGTTGGAATACCATAAAGGGGCTGCTCTACATATGCACTTCCTACCCCTGTAATCATAATTTTCTCTATTTCATTTAACTGAATGTTATTATCATAGATAAATTTACCCAGAGCGCCAAATAGAGAAGCAATGGGATTATCTGCTTTCACAAATGTGGGTATTTTCAATTTATGATCCTGAAATCCTACAATCTTTGTTGTACTTCCTCCAAGATCAATTCCAATGGTTATTTTCATATATGTCCCCTTAAATCATCTTATCTATTAACCTGCCCGGACCTTATTATAGCAGTTAGTAAGGCTAACTATACCATATTTATAGGTAAATGCCAAGTTCTTAAATGTATTCATAGAAGCTGGGAAGAATCATGTAATATCTTTGTTTTATTTGAGATAAAAATACGGGAAAAACAGGATATAGCGGTTTGTTGATCATTTTGAATCATTAAAAACCCTTATAAACCCTTGTTTTATAAGACTTATAAGATTCATATTAATCCTTATATAAGTAAAAAAATATTTATAAAAATTAGATAAAAAATATATCGATTGATGTATATTTTTGTGAGTTCTCACATTGACAAAAAAATAACGATAGAATATAATAAGATCATAAAGATCGTTAAAAAAATATCGATCAAGTAACCAATGGGATTGATACTTATAAAATGGAGGAAATTCAAGATGGCAAAAAAAGAAGAACTGATTAAGGTTCCCCAGATAATTGATAGTGTAGATACCCTGATCGCAAAAATGGAGGCAATGAGAGAAGCTCAGAGAGTATTCGCAACCTTCACTCAGGAGCAGGTTGATAAAATCTTTTATGAAGCAGCCAGTGCTGCGAATAAATTAAGAATCCCTCTTGCAAAGATGGCTGTTGAAGAAACAGGGATGGGCGTTGCAGAGGATAAAGTAATTAAGAACAATTATGCAGCTGAATATATCTATAATTCTTATAAAGATACAAAAACCTGCGGTGTGATTGAAGAAGATAAAGCATTTGGAATCAAGAAAATTGCAGAACCAATCGGACTGGTGGCAGCTGTTATTCCGACTACAAACCCGACTTCAACTGCTATATTTAAAACCCTAATCAGCTTAAAAACCAGAAATGCAATTATCATTTCCCCACATCCAAGAGCAAAGAACTGTACAATAGCAGCAGCTAAGGTAGTTCTTGATGCGGCTGTCAAAGCAGGAGCTCCAGAAGGAATTATTGGATGGATTGATGTACCGTCTCTTGAATTAACCAACGAGGTTATGAGAAGTGCAGATATCATTCTTGCAACAGGCGGACCTGGAATGGTGAAAGCAGCTTATTCCTCCGGTAAGCCGGCTCTGGGCGTTGGTGCAGGTAATACACCGGTTATCATTGATGATACAGCAGATGTTAAGATGGCAGTCAACTCCATCATTCATTCCAAAACATTTGATAACGGTATGATTTGTGCTTCTGAGCAGTCTGTTACTGTTCTTGAAAAGGTTTATGATGCGGTTAAGAAGGAATTTGCAGCAAGGGGCTGCTACTTCTTAAAAGGCGATGAGATTGAGAAAGTACGTAAAACCATTATTATCAATGGTGCGTTAAATGCTAAGATTGTTGGTCAGAAAGCTCATACCATTGCCAAGCTCGCTGGTGTTGAAGTTCCGGAATCAGCTAAGATCTTAATTGGTGAAGTGGAAAGTGTACATCTTGAGGAAGAATTTGCACATGAAAAGCTGTCTCCAGTTCTGGCAATGTATAAGGCTAAAACCTTTGATGAGGCAATTGAAAAGGCAGAACAGCTGGTTGCAGACGGTGGTTATGGTCATACAGCTTCTCTGTATGTGAATGTGAATGAAACTGAAAAGATGGCAAAACATGCAGCTGCAATGAAAACCTGCCGTATTCTGGTTAATACACCATCTTCTCATGGCGGTATCGGTGATATCTATAACTTTAAGTTACAGCCATCTCTGACTCTGGGTTGCGGTTCCTGGGGAGGAAACTCTGTTTCTGAAAATGTAGGTGTGAAGCATCTGCTGAATATTAAAACCGTTGCTGAGAGGAGAGAGAACATGCTGTGGTTCAGAAATCCGGAGAAAGTTTATTTCAAAAAAGGCTGTATGCCAGTTGCGCTTAGTGAGTTAAAAGATGTTTATAACAAAAAGAGAGCATTTGTAGTAACAGACTCTTTCCTTTATATGAATGGTTATACCAAGGCAATTACCGACAAAATCAATGAAATGGGTATCGTTTATACTGTATTCTCAGATGTTCAGCCTGATCCGACTCTTGCAAATGCTGAGGCCGGTGCTGCAGCTATGAAGGCATTCCAGCCAGATACAATCATTGCTCTGGGCGGCGGTTCCGCTATGGATGCTGCGAAGATCATGTGGGTTATGTATGAGCATCCAGAAGTGGATTTCCAGGATATGGCGATGCGCTTTATGGATATCCGTAAGAGAGTTTACACATTCCCGAAGATGGGCGAGAAAGCTTATTTTGTAGCAATCCCAACTTCTTCCGGTACTGGTTCTGAAGTAACTTCTTTCGCTGTTATCACAGATCAGAACACTGGAGTAAAATATCCGCTTGCAGATTATCAGTTAATGCCAAATATGTCTATTGTTGATGCAGACAATATGATGAGCCAGCCTAAGGGTCTGACCAGCGCTTCTGGTATTGATGTTCTAACTCACGGACTGGAAGCATACGCTTCAGTCATGGCTTCTGACTATACGGATGGTCTTGCACTGAAGTCTATGAAAAATGTATTTGAATACCTTCCAACCGCTTATAACGATGGAACCAATGTAGAAGCAAGATGCAAGATGGCTGATGCTTCCTGTATGGCTGGTATGGCATTTAACAATGCATTCTTAGGAGTTTGCCACTCTATGGCTCATAAATTAGGAGCTTACCACCATATTCCTCATGGTGTTGCAAATGCACTGTTAATCACTCTGGTTATGGAGTTCAATGCTTCTGAAGTACCAACCAAAATGGGAACATTCCCGCAGTATCAGTATCCCCATACACTTGCCAGATATGCAGAATGCGCACGCTTCTGTGGAGTAGAAGGCAAGGATGATGCGGAAGTATTCAAAAAATTCCTTGTTAAGGTTGAGGAATTAAAGAAGGCAGTAGGCATTAAGGCAACGATTAAAGATTACGGCGTAGATGAGAAGTATTTCTTAGATACACTGGACGAGATGGTTGAGAATGCATTTGATGATCAGTGTACCGGTGCAAACCCAAGATACCCGCTGTTCAGTGAAATTAAGGAAATGTATTTAAAGGCTTACTACGGTAAATAAATATAAACCGGGAAAGAGATCATAACTGGATCTTCTGACAGGACAATAAAAGAGAATGGATTTGGAGTTTTTCAAATCTGTTCTCTTTTATTACTGTTTGGGAACATGGATGGTTGTAAGGGGTGGGGCCAGGAACGTAAATAAAGACATATTATCAAAACCAATTACGGCCACATCCTGTGGAATCCGGTAACCATATTCCTTCAGTGCTTTAATTGCTCCAGATGCTATGAGATCATTGTCTGTAAAATAACAGTCTGCTGGAGTTTCGCCCTGCACATTATCTATTATGACACAGTCGGTATTCCGGTTTTCAAAGCAGGTATCTACTAGCGCATAGAACACACTAGTTAACATTGTTAGAACCAGGCTGCCGGACGGCTTAGATAATCCGGCAGCCTGGTGTTTTTATTTCCAATTGCAGAGTTGATCTGCATCTGTGTTAAAAATATACTCTCACTTAAATCCGTATCTCTAACGTTGGCATCACGGATGTCGGCACCTAAAAAATTGGTTTTCTTCAAACTGCAGCCTGTAAAATTGGCTGCAATCATAAGTGACATACTGAAATCTATTCCGTCCAGGTTTGCCTTTTTAAAATTTTTCCCCAGATACATCATGTCTGAATGCCTGCTGGTTGATGTACTGATTGATATTGCGTTGCTTATTTGCTTTAAAACGGTATTTACTTTTAAGCGGTATGCGGAAAGGTCTGTCTTTGAACAGTTTTCTGAAAGCATTTCTGTAATCTGTTCATTTTCCTGTATCAGTTCATCTATGGTTGACTTCAATTTATTATCAGATGTTAACTGAAATGCTTCTACCAAATACCAGAGCATCTGATGAAGCTGAAATACAATCATAAACGTTTCGAATATCATGTCTGCCTGTTTGGGATTTGTTCTCCAGGTACCATCTGTCAGACAGAGTTGAGTGGCTCTTTGTCCTGCGCCGAAACAGTCATAAGCGATACAACCTTTGTAATTTTTTTCACTTAGTTTGGAATGTATGTTACATCCATTATCAGAGTCCAGATAGGCGCATGGTATTCCAGCCTCTTTGTTTGCAGGAAATCCGTCTGTCTTTGTGCAGTATAAAGAAACACAGCATAAACCGCTGCAATTTTTGCAATCTATTTTTAGTTTTAACGCGTAATCAGCGTATTTGTTTTCTGTTCTTTTATTTGTCAATTTGTTGCCGCCTTTAAAATCTTTTTGTATCTGGGTATTTAATTTACTGTCTTTTGGTGGATATTATACCATAGGAACTGGTCTATTACCATTCTCTAGTTCCATAAACAGAAAGATGAGATAAACAGAAGGATCATAATTTATTATATTTTTACTTGATTTATATATCAATATGATATATCATAATGCTATATAAACTTGGAGGTATACAAATGAAGGAGAACACTGGAAAGTCAAAATATGTAATACTGGGAATGCTTGCCCGTATGCCACTGACTGGCTACGCAATTAAAAAATGGCTTGAAAATGAATACAATCATTTTTGGCAGGAAAGCTATGGACAGATATATCCTACTTTAAAGATACTGGTTGCTAAGGGATTGGCTGTCTGCTCTGATAAGGGTGAACATGGTAACGGACGGGGACAAATCGTATACAGCATTACCGAAGCAGGCAGAATAGAACTTTCGGAATGGCTACGCGAGAAACCTGAGATCGAAAAGCTACGTTATGAGATACTACTTAAGATCTCTTTTGGAGAGAATACTGAATCGGAAGTGTTAATCGGACATCTGGATGATTTTATCAGAAGAAATGAAGAACTGGTAAAAGAAATGAAAGACTGTATGGAGAATCTTAGACAGTTAACGGGTGAGGGGATTGATTGTACTTATAGCCATCTGACTGCGCTGTGTGGGGTACATGTTTATTCTGCAATGAAGGATTGGGCTGTAGAAGCAAAGAAAATAATAATCGAGAAAGGGGAATCATAATGAAGAGTGCTTTAGTTGTATATTTTTCATTTGAAGGTAATACCAAATTGATAGCGGAAAAAATTGGGGAGACATTAAATGCGGATGTTGTTGAGTTAAAGACAAGTAAGAAGTACCCGACTGAGGGAATTGGAAAGTTTTTTTGGGGTGGAAAAAGTGTTGTTTTTGGAGATAAGCCGACGTTGACAAACGAAAGCATTGATCTGAGCCGTTATGATACAATTATCATTGGAACTCCGGTTTGGGCGGGATCATTTGCTCCACCTATCAGAAGTTTTGTTAACGATTATAAGATTGTTAATAAAAAGATTGCAATATTTGCAAGCCATGGCGGGGGAGGTGCAGCAAAGTGTTTTGCTAAGCTAAAGGAGGCATTGCCGGAGAATAAATTTTTAGGTGAGATTGCATTTGTGGAACCCAAGAAAAACCCTGAGAGCATTGACAGCGCGGCAAAGTGGGCTGCTACGCTGTCGTAAGTCAATTGTTAAATAGTGATTGTAAGTCCAGCACCTACTTCATGGATAGGGATGCGACTGTTTATTTCGGCTTTGACCTTAAAAGAGACGCAATGGCAAGGGTATAATTCCTGAATACTATTATCGAGAAAATACTGAATTGTCTGCTCAAGCCTTGTGTCTGTTTGAAAAAGATGAAAACCTCCAATTACTCCTAAGACAGTTTCGGTTTTACAAACAATTTTAGCATATTCGATAATATTACAAATACCACTATGAGAACAGCCTGTAATAATAAACAACCCTTTGCTACATCTATAGACAAGGGCAGAATCGTCCATCACGTAATCATCGACATAACAACTATGGGATATTTCTTTTTTCCCTATGGGGGTTCTTGCCTCGAAAGAGTGAGTAATGGGTATTTCTCCTAAGAAGATAATATTATTGCTGATAGAAACCGGTTGTTTTGTAACAGATAAATGACTGATTTTGTCTACCGTATTTTTAGTAAGGTTAAAACCGATATTTTCACCAGACTCTGTCTTTAAATTAAAAACATCCGGATGGGAAAAAAGTTCAACATGGGATAAATTATATTGATCACTTAAGAAATGAAACCCACCAGTGTGATCATTATGACCATGAGAAAAAACGATTTTTGTGATATCAGATAAATTTATGTGTAGTTTTTTCGCGTTATGGATAAACGCATCAGAATATCCTGTATCAAACAGTATTTTTTCATCTTCATCTTCAATATAATAACTGACTGCAGGCTCTCCTAAAAGGTATTGATCAATTAATGTATTGTTATCAACTAAAACGGTTAATTTCATAAAAACTCCTTTGTTATTGAATTTATATACGTTAAAAAATCGGGAATATCACTGTTTAATATTGTGGCAAAGCGATATATAATATATAAGAACTATTACGCGATAATTGAGGTGACAAACTATGAAGTTTATTAAGAAAATACCACTGGAGAACGAAAACACAACCAGTAAACTGAAAGAGCAAGGCTGGTCTCGCCTAAAAGAACCAAGGTCTGTATCGGGAGCAATTTTATGGTCTATGCCTATCAGTTTGATCCTGATGTTATCCGCAGGGGTATGGTGTTATTTTTTATATCCGCCATTTAAAAAACTGCTTTCCGGACAGCAGGGGTTTTCCCTGGAGATTACCATAGGCATTGAGGTTTTATATTATCTCTTAGGAATGATTTTATATCTTTTCATTCATGAGTTGATTCATGCGGCATTTATACCAGGAATAAGAAAGTCGGATAAGACTTATTGGGGATTTAATGGACTCTTTGGTTTTGTATTTACGGAAGAAATCCTTACCAGAAAAAGAATGGTGGTCATATCACTAATGCCGCTTTTTATTCTCTCATTTGCAGTACCGTTTCTTTTAGCTGTTTTCGGTCGATTAAGTGGTTATCTCATCTTTTTAAGTGTATTTAATGCTGGAGGAGCGTGTGTTGATGTGTTAAATGTAATATTAATTCTTTCACAGGTTCCTAAAGATGGAATCCTTATTGCAAATGGATATGCAACCTTTTACAGAAACCCAGGAAGGAAAGCCTGATCAGGCTTTTCCCCCCTGGGTTTCGTTTATTTTACCATTTTTAAATAACAGAATCATTTCATGGGTCAGGCTGATATTGGTAAAATCATCGGGGATATCCTCAGGAGCCATCCAGACAGCTGTGGATAATTCTGTTTCATCCAGCGTGACTTGTGGAGAACCATCCAGCTCGGCCCAATAGCCCATCAAAATGGAATCTGAAAAGCCCCATGGCTGGTTTTTATAGTACCGTATATTTTTTACCCGCAGACCAACTTCTTCCATGACTTCCCGGTTTACCGTATCCTCTAAGGTTTCACCAAACTCTGTGTAACCAGCCAGAAGTGCATAGCGTGTATATTCCCTGCCTGCATATTTCGTAAGCAGCAGCTTTCCGTCGTGGATGATCCCAACAATGACAGCGGGTGCAATCTTTGGATAGACGGTGTTACCGCAAGAGGAACAAACCATAGACCGTTCTTTTTTGCTTTTGATCATCTCTGATCCGCAGCAACCACAGTATCGGTTAGATGAGTAGAAGCGGTGAAGCTGAGAGGCACACACAGCTGAAAAAGATACCCACATGGGGGTTAATTCCCGCAATATGCTATTTTTGAAAAGACTGATACCAGGGGTATCCGCCAGTGATACACTGGTTTCGTCTACCAGAAAAAAATCCATCTGATCGATGGAAAATAAATAATCACAATGAGACATGAAGCTGTTTCGAACTTCATCTTCTAATGCGGAGAACCGGGGAATTATATTGGATTTACCTTCTGTCAGACAGATGCTCCCTTCTGAAAAATAAAAAAAATAGCTGTCTTCAGCAGGTGATTTTACTTCAAATTCGTTATGAAATACGTGGGGGAAAATATCTTGTATCATATGTTTAAGACCTTCTTTTTTGTAATTAGAAATTAGTCAGTTGGATCTATTTTAGAATTAATCAGGCGTTCTGTCAAGATGGCATTAGAATTAGTAAATATTATCCTAAATTAATTAAAGTTATACAAAAATCAGTTAAAGCGCCTTCTTTTTTTATTTCAACGTATTTCTTTAGTAAAAGTTTTCCATCTTCACGTAAAATCCCTCCATAACACTTGGGGAGTGTGTAAGATTTTAAAACATCATAATCTGAACTCCATTTGTTATTTAATAGTGAAACGGCTCCGTCTACAGGTGATTCCATTGAAAAGTATACCTCTCCGATAAAAAAGCCCATGGCGGCACCAAGACACATCATGCAAGGTTCTAGTGTAACAAAGAGCTGCATATTTTTTCTTTCTTTCACAGTATAACCTTTTTCATCAACTTCCCAAAGGACTTTCATTTCCGCATGTCTTAAATAAATTCTATTACTTTCACCAGACGAGTGAGCCTTTCCAACAATATCATCAAAGAACTTATATATGTTATTTTTATCACACAGAACAATAAATGTAAACAACGAATATATGTTAAGTTAACAGTTAGAAGCAAGTTATAATTTTGTGTTAAAAAGTGATAAAAAAAGTACTTGAACTAAGGGAAAAAGCATACAAAGTAGTGAGAAAACAAGCATAAAAATTAATTGGGTAAAAATGATTATGTAACCAAAAATAACTGGCTTGTAACCGGTCTCGTGTATACTGAGAAAGAGGGAAATATTGCCATCTCATGGCTTGAAATAGAAGACGAATTTTGAAAGAGTAAAAAATATATAGGAGGGTGTGAAAATGAAGGGAGCAATGAAAAAAATACATCGCTTTAAGCGGGTACTTGCCTGGTTATTAACAATTGCCATTGTCTCGGGAAATGTATCACAGCTTACCGCAATTACGGTTTATGCGGGAGAGTATACAGAACGAAATACGGCTAGTCCATCCAATGCGTCCAAGGCATCTCCGTCGGAAGCAACGCCATCACAGGCAAAACAGGTTATTGATGTCAAAGTCACACAGTCTGCAATAGAAAAAGTCCTTAAAAAGGATGCTGACAGAAGACCTGAATTAAAAGAAGATCTGATTCCATTTAAAGGGGAACAAAAAGATCTGGTTTTGGAAAAATTGTATGAGGAGCTGGAAGGCAAAACCTTAATTCTTCAGAAAAAAGAAGGAAAGGCCATGTACCTTGTGGTTGTTTCCGATGTTCTTGGTGATGAGCCTTTTTCTGACACTGATGAATCGGACCGTATTAAACAGGAATCTATTCTTCAGAGCGTTCAGATTATTGGTGTGAATGGTTATAAAGATCGGGAATGCGAATTCCGTCTCAGGATAGTAAGTGATAATTTTGTTGTTACAGAAGCCCAGATGGATGAGTATGCGGTTGTGGGAGAGAATTCAGAGGAAGTCACACTGCAGAATGGTTTAAATAATTCAACTGGAGGTTCTACAGGAGCAGCAGCGGCAGCAGGAACAAAAGCAGAGACAATAGAAGAAACGGCTGCTGAAACACAGGGGAATGAAACGACTTCAGGTACGAAGGAAGGCGAAAGTACCGGAAATTCAGAAACCAAAGCTGCTTCATCAACGGAGAATGAATCAGAAGCTGTTGAAACACAGGCAGGTAACGATGAATCCCAGGAATCCATCTCAGAAGAGACTGGAGAAGAAAAGACAGAGGATGTGAAACAGGAAGAGGTAAAAACAGAAAAAGCTGAGCCGGAGGAAGGTAGTAAAGATTCCGGTAATTCCGTATCTGATAATGAACTGACTGTTAGCAAAAATGAGATAAGTAGTCAGCAGCTTTCTATCTCCAGACACCGGGTACCCGTGCTTTCAGAAGCACAGGAAACTGTTGCAACTCCTTCCGTGGCAGTTTCTGCGCCTGAACAATTTGACAGTGCAGATATTGTGTCTATAGGTGATGGTAAGGTATTATCCGGTGATGAAAAGTCTGCCTTAATGGGAGTTAGCAGTGAAGAAGACAATGGCTTTAGCCTGGCTTCCTTATTTGTTCAACCTTCGTTCTCTATGGTAGTTCCGAGCTATGGTATGACATTATTGAATATGGAAGTGAGCGATGAGGCGAAGCTTTCACCCTATAAAACAGCATTAAGCTATTATGGAGAAGATGCCACAGATAAAAAAGAAACGGTAGAAATCAACCTTGCTCAGAGTATGACCGGAGAAATCAAGGCAGGGAAACTATTTACTTATACAATTACTTATACCATGCAGGCCGCACCTCTTTATGAATATGCAGCAGGCGGAAAATTGTCTTTGTTTGATACTTATGAAAATGCTGCCATTTATTTTACTGTTCCTGCTGGAATCACCCTGGAGGAGCAGAGCGGAAAAGTGGAACTTGACACTTCAGACAGCGAGAAAAGCGTTTATAAAATTTTGATAGGTGACGAAAATCATTCCATACGTCCTGGTAAATCAGATAATATTATAATAAACGCATACATAGACGGAAATGGTAAAAGAGCGGTAGGAGAAAACTTTACCCTTCCGGACAACAGCGTTGCATTTCATGCTGATGTTAAGGTTGCGGATAAAACAGATAAAGATAAAGTTACTTATCCCGGAAACATTCCAACCGTTACTTATGCCACACAGCCGTCACAGACCCAGCTCCAATTAATATCCGATGATCAGTGGCATATTAATAAAAAAGTTTATCCTACGGATCAGTCTTACGATATCATTAATGATAATCAGGGGAATCCCCAATACGTGGACATTACTTACACGATAGAAGTGGGAATGTATGGAAACAAGGGGGAGATATCAAGACAGCCTGATGGCACGGTTTATCAGACCTATGGACGTACCGGATTTGAAGAAGGTTCCTTCCATATTACGGATAATCTTTCTATAACAACACCCAATGCTCCCGCAGAGATGAAGCCAATATCTGTTACAGCAAAATGGGGCGATGGAAACAGCATTCCAGTCGATCAAAAGGATGATGGTTCTATTGTTATAAACAGTTATAAGACACAGGGGCAAAATGGGGCTAATCGTATTTATGTATCGGATGTAGCACCTACCTACAGTTCCTATCTGGTTACAGCCAGGTATCCATTTGAACCCTTTGTTTTAAAATACAATGATCCTCGTGTCAATGATTCTACTGTATTTACTGTTTTAAACCAGGCACATCTGGAATATGTAAAGCTGGGAACCAGCCAGGTAATGAAAGATGATTCTGAAGCAGCGGTAGCGGTTCATGAGATTAATAAACCAGCAGTTATTCAGATAACCAAATTGCTGGATGAAGGAATTGGCGTTTTAAAACCGTATGATCTGACAATGGAAAAGGAATACCCCGGATCTGCTGAATTTGAGATTTATTCCGTTGATACCCAGGGAAACCAGACACCTTATGACAACTATACTGTGTTAGATCCAAACGGTAAAAGTATACAAAAAGGAACAATAGCTGTTAATCCATCCAGTGAATCTGGTGAAACTATTTCATATACAACCGGAGACAGAGGATATATTCAGATTCAGGCTGATCCCGGTACCTATGTGATTAAGGAAGGGAAGAAGCCTGCAGGAACAGAATACAGTTATGCAGTTGTGGAGTCTAAGACATATAAAGACAGCCAGGAGATTCAATTTACCATTAAGGCTGGAGAGAATAAAGAAGTTAAAGTCGTTAATAACGTTGTAGGAAAAGGTGCAATTGAATTTTATAAGAAGGCACGTACCTGGGACAGCGTGGACGCAAAAGAAAACGATTTAAATGCCTTAAAAGGTGCGCAGTTTACACTTTACACAAAGGATAACGGTACATTAACTGAGGTAACAACCGTTCAGTCAGATGAAAATGGTCTGGTACGTTTTAAGCCCGTTAATCCCGGAGAATATGTAATTAAGGAAAAGAGTGCAAACGGGTATATCATTGATACCAGGGAATACCCGGTTACTGTTAAAAGAGGGGAAACATCTGTTTTAAAGGAAGACAGCAATTATCTTGTTAATACTTTAAATCAGGCAAAGGTTCAGGTAACTAAACTGCTCCAAAAGGATGATGGGACTTATCAGTCTGTTCCACAGCTGTATAAAGGGGATTTTGACAACCATTTTTGGTTTGAAACGACTGCTGATGGCAGTAGCTGGACCAGAGTTTCCGCAAATTCAAAGGAAACCTATTCACTGGATGGTAACAGTGGTTTTGAAGCAGTCCTTCCTGTTTATGAAAATGGTAACCGCTTGATCCGTTACCGGGTAGTGGAAGAACTTCCGGAGGGTTATTCGGATGGAAATCTTGCAGGAAGCGGTTTTACTACTGAAACAAAAAACAGCAAAACTTATCTCTGTAAAGAATTTACACTGGCACCATTAAAAACCACTTCAGTAGAAATAAAAAATAACAGACAGGCGATTCTTAAGCTTCAGAAGGAAACCTGGTCCTTTGGAAACCAGTGGGCATCCGGCTGGATTAATACAGATAATTCCAATGCCGGTTACCAGTTTAAGCTGTATGCGGCTGATAAAAATCAGAATAATTACAGCGAAGTAACTCCTGGAAAAATCTATACCACTGATCAGAATGGTATCATTACAGCTGGTAATCTGGATATTACAAAAGATTATTACTGGAGTGAGTTAGGAAGTACAGATCGCCTGGAGGCAGATGAGACAGGAAAAAATATTGATGACGCAGATGTTAATGGAATAAAAACACCTCTCATTGGTCCCTACACTGTCAGTAGGGAGTCAGATACCAGTGTAAAGGCATATAACATACCTCAGAAGGTGCCCTACTGGCTTCATAAGTATGACATAACAGATACCAGTAACAAAATAACAGCAACATTCCGCATAACCAAGGTTACAGGTGGAGTAGAAGTATTTAAGGGAGACGTTACTCTGGATGGTACTTTTATTTCTCTGGATCCAGGAACAAAGTACCGGGTAGAAGAAGTAAAGGCGCCGGATAATTATGTTGGATCAGCAATCAGTGAGTTTACAACTCCCAGTGGTCCTATAAACAGGGAACAGCTGAGAGAATGGTTCTGGTACCCGAAAGAGGCCACAACCACTCATTTGAAATTTTATAATAAGCCATATAAAACAGTTAATTTAAAAAAGGTAAAATATAATTCCGATGGAAGTACTGATAATAATGTTGATATCATATTTGAAGTATATAAAAAGGAAGGAAATAATTTTGCATCAGTTACACTTCCAGATAATAAAAATACAATCGTATCCAATGTAGATACCGTCATGGCTCCGGAAACCTATTACTTTAAGGAAATTCTGGGTTCAGATATTATTAATCCACTGTTTTTGATGAAGAACAAGTCAGATGGACAGTATGATGGTTATATAATTCAGAATGGAGCGGTTTACTACGGTCCGGCTATTGTTACGGCAGCAGAGACGTCAGCTGATAAAAATATAAATATTTATTTGAATGGAAGCAAGCCTCTGGAAAATTATCAGAATTACGGCAGAGTAATGGTTACCAAACGGGATGCTTTAAGAAAAACACCAATAAGTGGTGCTGTTTTTGGGATCTATTTAAGATCTCAGTTCCGTGAAGATGACTGGGCAAACAGTATTAAAAATCCTATTGTCACAGTGGAATCAGGGACTAACGGTCAGGCAATCTTCGACAGCAGTAAACTTCATATTTTTGATGACAGCGGTAACAGGATCCCTTACGTAATTGCTGAAATTACGCCACCTTCAGGTTACTTACCATCTTATAATGTATTGACCACCACTTTGACAGAGGGGAAAACTATTTTCACTGTAAACGGAGAGGATATAGGCGCACCGCTAATTATTGAGGATGAGCCTAAATTGACCATTCGTACCCAGAAATATTGGCGTGATGGCTGGAACGATCAGTTCTATGAGGTGAACAGAGCGTTAGGAAATGTAAACCTGGCGCTTTATAAAGTGAATCGTGATCAGCCAGATATTGCAGATTTTGTGCAGGTACAGGTAACAAATGAATTTGATGGTATTGCCACATTCAACGATATTGACCGTAAAGATACGTATTATGTGGCAGAAGTACAGGTTCCAACAAAGAGTGAATCCAAGTTGCCTTTTGAATTAAATATGGGAAATAAAGAAAGGCTCCCTCTTGATAACGGTCAGCCAGCAAAGATCCTGCCTGTGGCAGATCTACAGACCAGGTATAATGCAGTTGTGTTTAGTGGCAAAGACCTTCCGGCTAATGTAGATTCACTGGTAAGATATACGGATCCAATTTTCAATTATAAATCCTGGGTTCAGTTTAACGTATGGAAAACCTGTGACGGGGTAACGTTTGGTGGAGGAACTCATGAAGAACGCCACCTGGTAAACGGTGCAAGATTTACACTCTATAAGATGCTTGGTGGTACAAAGGATTTAGCCTCCATCCAGATGAGGGATTTAGCGGATAGAAGCAGATTTGAGGCAGAAG
This sequence comes from uncultured Paenibacillaceae bacterium, assembly GCA_963523055.1. GTDB lineage: Bacteria > Bacillota > Clostridia > Lachnospirales > Lachnospiraceae > Lacrimispora. Next base: position 47,617 of record CAURBV010000003.1, read on the forward strand.
GCCAGTATGAGAGCGGTACCCGTATTGATCCGCAGACAGGTAAGAGGCAGGATGGTCAGTTTGATACTACAGTTCTGGAGTCCGGATATGTATATTGGCTGGTTGAGGATCAGGCCGCACCAGGGTATCTTCTGGATGAAGGTGGAAAAATCGCAGCTGTATTTGTGCCAGAGCAGTGGGGGTACAGCGGATATGATGAAATCCGTCATTCTTATCAAAGCGGAAGAAATGAAAAGATTGCAGTAATTACTAATCAACATTCTGGCGGTGGTACAGGGTTTGAAAATTATCATTTTCAGGTTGCCTTAAATAAATGGCTGGAAACTGCTGAAAAGCAATATAGCCTGCTTGGCGGGGCAAAATTCCAGATATGGCTGTTAAATCCGGACAATAATGAAAAGCTTCTGCCGATTGATGTGGTGGAAACCGGATTGGAATCTGATGGCACTCATAAAACGGGCTATGCACTTTCAAAAACAATCAGGCTTGATGAAATAAGCAATAAGATAACTGAGCTGGGTAAGAATCCCAAAGATATCCTTCAATATAATACAGAAGGGGATCCGGTTAAGCTGGTACTGGGACTGGAAGAGATTTATGCACCATCTAAGGTTACTATGGATACTACACTTCATGTTTTAAATGTAACAGTTCCAGTAAGTAAGGATTATATTGATGAGCAGTATTTCTGGGACTCAGCAAAAGCAACTGAATTCAGGCTGATTAACAAGGTTTCCAAAGAATATCCGGTAACTCTTATAAAATATGGTTACATTCCTGATGCCGGTACATTTAACAAAACAGATGATGAATTAGATAGTATGAATATACAAAAAACACCTCTTTCAGGAGTTGCGTTTGAAGTCTGGCAGTATCAGTGGAATGGTTCTGAATATAATTACAAAGAATATGGAACCTATACAACAGACAATAACGGTAAGATATTAATACCAGGCGGCCTTCCTTCCGGTCTTTATCGTATGAAGGAAACTTTAACTTCAGAACAGAAAAAACAATATATTACCATGTATACTGGTAGTTATGAGTTCTGGAGGTATTTTACCGTAGCCAGTTCGTCTCTGACAGTACCTGTTTACAATCCGTTAAAGCCAAGGCTAGAAATAGAAAAGACAGCATGGAACGGAGATAGACCAGAAGGGCTTTCCGGTATTATATTTACATTAAAAACTCCCTCAGGATCTCAGGTAACTGCTGTTACACAAAAGCAGAGCGATGGAAGATATGTTGCTTTCTTAAATGAACTTGAGGGAGGTACTTATACTGTTCTAAGTGAAAAACTTGGTAGCAGTGCTGATAAGGCTGTAACAAGTAATTATTTTGAGAAGCTTTCGGTTTCTGTTGGTTACAAGCCGGTGAGAGATGGGAACAAAATAACTCTGGTTCCCGTTGCGGATGGCATAACAGGCCCGCAGACCACATTGAATATTAAAAATCCAAGACTGACACAGCTGGTATTGTATAAAAATGACAGTGAAGATAAGCAACATAATGTTTCTATGAAAGGAGCTACATTCCGCCTGGAATACATGAAATTCCGCACTAATACAGATTTAGTTGGAGGCGTCTTAAGAAATGTGGAAGATCCTACCTACAAAAAACCCGTAAGTGGTTTTGGGGCATTTTCAAAAATGATGGAGGATCAGGGAGACGGATCCTATATTCTTAAAAACTGTCAGCCAGGCTGGTATCGTATTACAGAAACAAAAGCACCTGAGGGATATACCATTGATACAACACCGCTGGTAGTGGCTGTGACCGGTGATATGACCGGAACTTATAAAAATACGGAAGTATCCTTTGAGAACCGGCAAAAGGTTACACTGACAATAACAAAGAAACTTATTTTTGGAGATGGGTTTATAAATGATCAGGATATTAAAGATAAACTTCCATCTCAGGTTGTGTTTGATGTTTATACCTACTCTGATGCCCAAAAGGCCTACAAGCCGGTATATGATGAGAAGAACCAGCCAGTTACCGTAACGATTCATAACTTTGCGGCAACAGACGGCTATTATACCGCAGAGGGTAAGATACAGCTGGCTCAGAATCCGGAAGGCGGAGCTTATTATGTAAAAGAGCGGGAAAACCCAGACTGGATGATGACTGGAGAAACTGGTGTAACCAATGGAAAACTATGGTCTGATGGTTATATCCAGGTAGGAACAAGTTCAGATTTCACCACCAAGACTCCGGTTACCATAGGAGTTGAGAATCAGTATGCAAAAGCTAAAATCCGCATAACGAAAGTTGATGCAGCAGATTCTTCAAAGAAGCTGACCGGTGCTGGATTTAGCTTATATTCCGATCAGGCACTGACAACCTATGTAGGTGATTTTAAAGAAATCGGAACAAGCGGTGTTTATGAATTTTTATTATCTACTAAGAAGTTCAATCCGGGAACTTATTTTGTAAAAGAGACAAATGCCCCTCTGGGATATTTAACCATTGGGACAGCAGTTCCGGAACAGGGACTGATAGCTGAGACCGGAAAGACTACGGAGATTACGGTAGAAAATCAGGGCGGCATTGATTTCCAGATTACCAAATACAGTGGAGACGGTAAAACAGAAGCAGAAAAATCAGGAATCACCTTTGAGCTTTATAAAAAAGAGGCCGGCGATACCTGGAACTATGTAACAGAGGGAACCACCGATGCTCAGGGTAAACTTTCTTTCCGGGGTCTGAAACAGGAGTCAGGATATTCTTACGGGTTATATGAAGTGCCTGTAAAAGACCATGGATTTGACACCTTCCGGCTGGAGACTTTTGATGGGGCAAGTGGAACCATTCTTCCCGTAACAGCAGATTTAAATAAGAATGGCGAGACCATACGGAACCTTGATTTATACGTGCTTTCTGATAGTAATACCAAAGCTCCGGGAGTGTATCAGTTTACGGTTCATAATCAGGAAGCGCTGCCATTAAAGCTGTTTAAGAATGATGTAAATAAACAGGATAATCCGTCTTCTGCCATAAACGCGTTTGTAAAAGTAACAAATAAAGAAACCGGAAAACAGGCGGGAGATATTGTCTCAGTACTTTATGGTGAAAGCGGAACCACAGTTATGCTGCTTCCCGGAACCTATGAGATAGAAGAGGCAGCTATTACGCCAAATACGGATGGATATGTAATTAATCCGGATGACAACAGAACCGTTTATAAAAAGGAAGTAACCATTGAAAAAGGAAATATTCCGTCACCCTTAGAATTTACTAATGTGAAACAGAAGACAGGAGTAAATCTTGAAAAGTCCACTCAGACTACTTCTTTAAAAGATTTATGGTGGAATGACGGTCAGGTGGTTACCTACACCCTTACACCAGGAGCGGTTAATACCATTCCTCTTGATCAGTACGAAGTCACCGACCAGGGACTGACTATGCTGGATTCTGGTAAAAATGTTCTTGATGAAAATGAATACAGCAACGAAAAATATACCATTCTTTCTGTAAAACCAGGAAAGGCTGCGCAGGTAAACCGGCTCAAGGAAGGAAGAACAGGAACCATTATGGCAGATGTTACCTTCTATGGATTTGACGGAAGCCAGATTGGAACGGTGCAGACCGTAAGTGTATCCGGGGATGGTGAAATTGGTGAGATAAAACCTGTTGGCAACAGGAAAGTCAAATCATTTAAGATCAGTTACCGGGATGAGACGTTAAAGGGTTCTACCAAAAACGCTTATACACTGGGTCAGGATTTTGTGCCCGGAACGATTGCTGTTACAGCAAAACTGAATCGTCAGGATGCAACTCTTACTGACGGAAGCTATAAAAAGGATATTAAATTCATTCGTAACAAAGCAGATGTATCTATGAAATACCGGAAGTGGGATGTAAATGGAACCTTAAATTCCGGTCAGGATGCCAGCAAGGCAGAAGCATTATGTGATATATCCATAATTCAAAGCCAGGCTCCAATCCTGTCAGTAAGAAAAAATGTAAGCCCTGATAAGGGAGTGCAACCAGGTGAGACACTTACCTATACGCTTACTGTAACCAACGCAACTACCAGCAGTGATGCTGGAATTGCACCGATCCAGAAGCCGGTTCTTGTTGATCTGGTTCCTTTAGGAGTATCCGTTTCCGGAGAAACATCAGGGGAGGAACGACTGCTGACTGCGGTTGCACTGGATCGGGCACCTAGTGGTGTAACGATTGATAAGACAATCCGGAAAGTGGACCCTGAAACAGGGCGTGAGACATTGTTTATACGTCTGAACGGGAATCTGCAAAAAGGCGAGTCTGTTACAGTATCGGTAAAAGCAAAAGTTGCAGGTAATATTATTAATTATGGCAAGAATATTTTAAACACCCTTTTTGTAACAAGCGATGTGCTGCAGCCGGCATTTTCACTGAACCATACCGGTGCCTCCTTTATGATTAATACCAGCACAGGTACCAAGTGGCCCAGCAATGATTTACCGTCTGGAGCGCTGTTGCCGGATGAAAAATACCGCAGCTACGGTTATGCTTCCGATTCCGCAGAAAATACCATGAGCACCGGAACGGGTATCCAGCTTTATAAAGAAGTAAAAGGTAATCTGGATACCAGATATGTTTCAGGTACGACCACAGGTAAGGTGGCGAAGTCGGCAGAAGATACCGAGCTTACACAGTATGATGGAACCGTATTATACCGGCTTATGGTAAACAATGCATCGCCCAAGGACTATGTCAGCCAGCTGCAGCTTATGGATATTCTGCCGGTAAAAGGAGATTACAGTACAGGTAATTTTGAAAGACTCAGTGATTTCCGTCTGAAATATGACAGCATTCAGTCCATTGAAATTGAAAACAGGAAAGATACCGGAAGTTCAGGAAGAAAAGTTCAGGGCTTTCACTATGAGATTTCGTATTCCAATGAAACATTTGATAATCGGGATACGGAAATTGCCGGAAAGAATGCATTGTTAGATAACAATTCTTCCAGATTCTGGTCGGGAAATTCCGGTGAGCCTACCGCCATCCGCATTAAGATCACAGATCCTGAATTTTATCTGGCGCCAGGAGAAAATCTGGTTGTTACCTACAAGACAGTGGTGCCTTACAGTACGGCAAAAGAGCTGGAGGATGTTGCTTACGGATATGCTGTCAATGATTTTGCAACAGCCTATAGTTATAAAGAAGCAAGTCTTGAGAGCATAGAGAAGCCATTTTTGCAGGTACAGACCAGCAATTCTGTTCAGGTTCTTCTGGTTCCCGGAAAAGTAAAGGTATCGGGACGAATCTGGATTGATGATGACAACAACGGAATACAGAATGAAAGTGTTAACAAGGATCATCTGCTTACTGACCTGTTCCCACTGTTACAAAGTGGTTACTTCAACGTCAGCCTGTTGAAGTTCAGTAAATATGGTGATGATCAGACCTCTATGGTACCGGGAACCGGAGATGCCAGATTCTTATTTGACGGTCTGACTCCGGCTAAGCCTTACGAGCTCCCCGACTCAGAGATCACAGAGAGTATACAGGATAAATGGTACAGCGGCACCTCCCTGAAATTAAACAGCTTAAGGGGTGATGATCCGGCTCATTATCAGATTGAAGTGAGCGAAGGAGCTATGCCGAAAGGCTTTGAAGATCTGATATTAAAGCTTGCAAAGCCAAATATGCTGCCGGATGGAGAAAATAAAAAAGCTGGCAGATCCAGAGTCCCAAATACATTGCTGAAGGGTGGAGTCAATTACGACGAAAGCCATGACAGCAACTTTAATGAAACGAAAAACGGATATTCCTCAGAAGATTTCTTCTTATGGTCAACAGCAGGGGAATACGATACAACCAAGGACATAGGCTTTGTACCTTACAGAAGTGTAACAGTAAAGAAAACAAACAAAGCACAAAACCCGGTTGAAGGAGCTCATTTTACGGTATATGGTCCTTTTACAAACCAGGAAATGAATTCCTTACGTAATACAAAAATTACTGATTCAAACGTGTTGAAGACTCCGGTTTCGGAAGGTAAAACAACGCTTACAGACGGTAATGCAGTGTGGAATGCAGGAGAGCTTCTGTACTACATGAACTATATCATTGTTGAAGATGGCTCTCCCGCAGGTTACCAGATTTCCGATGCTGCCTCCAGCGATATGGAAGCAATGGATTCCTATCAGATACAGGGGGAAAAGGCATGGATTCTTAAGAGTAAAGAGTTTAAGACAGAGGCTGATCCCATTCCAAGTACGGTTACAGTAGAGGATTCTTATATAGCCGGTTCACTTGATTTTACAAAGATTGACGGGATCACCAAAGAAAAGATTGCCGGTGCTTCATTCCAGATTAATAAAAAGAGTGATGTGGTGAAAGATGCATGGGATGCTATGATTGCATCAATGAAGAAAGATTTTGCATCCATGGGAATAACTGATGTGAAAGAGAACAGTCAGGGCGTTAGTTTTAAAGTTACTGACGGATTGGTTCACATTACGGGAATACCCCTTGGAAGTTATACTCTTTCAGAAATCCAGGTTCCTGATGGATATGATATCTCAAAGAAACTGGAAGAAACCGCATTTGAAATCAGTTCGGAAGGGCAGCAGGCACAATTAAACAACATAGAAGGAAATGTAATTGAGAATACCAGAACCGAATACAGTTTAAGCATCAGAAAGGCGGATAACGCCGGAAATCAAGCAGTAAAGGGTATCTCATTTTCCATCTCAGGGCCAGGTAAGTATGAAAGCAATATCTGGAACCCATTTAGCAGAAACAAGTTTAAAGTAAATGATCCGGAGAATACTGGTTATGAAGTGAAACAGACCAGTAAAGAAGGCGTTGTAACCTGGAATCTGCCTTACGGCGATTATGAGATTACAGAGCTTCCATCTCCTGGATATCAGGCTATAGAACCGTTTTATGTCAGAATCGGCCAGGATGGAATGGTATCACTGCTAAACGCAAAAGACAGGTCGGATATTGTTCTTGATAGTCAGGAACAGAAAAAAATTAATGTGGTTGTAACAAACAACGTGCTGACTGCACCCATTGTGATTGAGAAAATGGATGGGGAAAGTAAGCGTCTCATAACGGGAGCATGGTTTGAACTCAGCGGTACGTCACTGGTAGAAGGAGCATTTAAAAAATACTTAAGTAACGTGACAGGATCCGGTGTGTCTTCCGTTACAACCAAAACCGATGGGGATGTCCTTTCCGTGACATTCCGGGTAGATGGCTTTGGAGATTCCAAACAGGGATCTTTAACCCAGATACCATACGGAACCTATACACTGAAGGAGACTCAGGCACCAAGTGGATATCTCTTCGGAGGTGATTATGGGTTTACAAAAGAGTTTAAGCTGGAAGAACCGGAAGGAATCAGTCTGACAGGAAATGAGGCAGTTATCAATACACCTCATGAACTGACAATTGAGAAACGGGATAAGTCAACAAATGCACTGCTTTCCAATGCTGAATTCATTTTAATGACACCAGATGGAAAGTATGTAAGCCTTGATGGCAATAACTCCTTTACGGGTCTGACAGACAAAAAAGAGGATGGATCTTCCTTTACTACCGGCAGCAGCGGTACGGTATCAGTAAAACGTCTGCCTGCAGGAAACTATGTTTTAAAAGAAATAAAAGCCCCAGAAAACTACAGTGTGTCTGCGGATACGGAAGTTTCCGTACTGGAAACTGGTAATACAGACAGGATCCAGGTATTTGATGCAAGAGAGCGGGCTAAGATACGTATTAATAAGGCTGCAGCCCATAACCATGAAATGCATCTTTCCGGAGCAGTATTCGATATTTACTCTGATCAGGGATTAACCGCATTGGCAGGTACCATTACAACTGGAAATGACGGTATTGGTGAGTCACAGATGCTTCCTCTTGGAACTTATTATGTGAAAGAGAAGGCTGCACCGGCGGGATATGAAGCCGGCAGCAGGGTCTATGAAGTAACCTTAAAGGCAGACAGTGAAAGCAGCACCGTAACAACAGATGGAAGTGAACTTGTCTTCAATGATTATGGAACCGGAAGCCTGACCTTTGACAAGGTGGATGGTGTGACAGAAAAACTTCTTCCGTCAGCGGAATTCTCTTTAACGGAGAAAACCACTCAGGTAGAAGGAACATATGAAGATTTCGCTGATAAGCTGCTTAAAATGAGTGCCCAAGAGCTGGAAGTCATGGGGATCAGGGATGTACAAAAAGACGGAGCCAGCATTCGCTTTACAGCGTTTAACGGTCACGTTGATATTGACAAGATACCTTATGGCACCTACACGCTGAAAGAGGAAAAAGCACCGGAGGGTTATTTAAGCTTAAACGGGAAAGCAGAATTTGAATTTACTCTCTCTGCAGACCAGAAGAGTGCTAAGCTTAACGAAGATAACCAGGTAGTCAATGACCGCGCGCAGTTTGTTATTAAGCTGAAGAAAACAGATAATCTGCAAAGAAGCATAAGCGGAATCAGCTTTTATATCCTGGGACCTGGAAACTATGAGGATAACGGAATTTTATCCGTATTCGGAGCCAGCCGGTTCCACACGCTGCCGGATGCCGGAAACGGTACTTTCGTAACAGGCGATGACGGTACGTTAAGTCTTGGTTTAAAACACGGAGATTACCAGATCAGAGAGGCGGCTACTGACCGCTATGATTCCATTGAACCGTTCTATATCAGAGTGGATGAAAGAGGAAAGGTAAGCATTTTAAAGGATAACAGCAAGGCCGTCTCGGTAGACAACGGATCTGAGGTAAGCTTAACCGTAACAAATCAGATCAGTACAGGTAGTATGAGCCTGGAAAAGGTAGACAGTGAAGATACAAATAAAAGACTGGCTGGGGCGGAATTTACGCTGACAAATGTATCGACCATGGTACCGGGAGCATGGGACAGTTATCGAAAACTGGCAGCTTCTGACGGAGCATCCTGGACACCTGAGAAGGTAACCGGCAGTTCCATTGCCTTTACTCTTTCAGGAAAGGCAGTAATTACAAATCTGCCATATGGAACGTACCGGATTACAGAGACGAAAGCACCCACTGGATATTTACTGGGGACTCAGCCATGGAGCAGAGAGTTTACCTTAAGCCAGTCTGAAACCAGTGAGCTTTATGTGAAACCTTCTTTATTTGAAAAAACCAAGGGGGCAGTGGAAAATCAGCCATCTAAGGTGATTGTAGTTAAGACCAATGCGGTGTTTGCAGATATCAGACTGGGTGGGGCAGAGTTTATTGTAAAGGCCTCTAAAGACGGTTATGTGAAACTGAATAATGGTTCCTTCGCCGGATATACAGCCAATGAAAAAGAGGCTACCAGATTTGAAACAGACAGCAGCGGACAATATTCAATCAAACGTCTGCCTGCAGACACGTATACAATTGTGGAGACGAGAGCACCATACGGATATCAGATTAACTCCAGTATTACACCTCTGACTCTTGACGGTATCAACAGCTTTACGATTACCATTCAGGATGAAAGAATCCGGGGGGATGGAGGAGATAATGATGGTCCTGGTCCAAGAACTCCTCAAAGTACAGTAACCATTATACCGGATCCGGTGCCGCTGGCAAATATGCCGGGAGACAGCCAGATGGATTTTGTTACAATTGATGATGGGAATGTGCCTCTGGCAAAATTACCCAAAACAGGGGAACGAAAGTCCAATGCTGGAAAGGTGATGGTGGCACTGTCGGGCTTCATGCTGGCACTCTATGCAGCTGTTAACAAAAAAAAGAAGCCAGATAAGTAAAATATAGGAAATGGTTTATTGACTTTACTAAATTAACTTGCTATAATTTTAAAAAGTTATGGCGGGGAGATAAGGCCGGAACTTTAAGGGGTTCCGGCCTTATTTTAACATTTGGAATAACTTTATTTTATTAATAATACCGTATTATTTATAATCTTAGGAGGAAAGAAAATGATGTCTTACGTGGATGAAGTTTATGACAGAGTCGTAAAGCAGAACCCAGGAGAAGTAGAATTTCATCAGGCAGTAAAAGAAGTTCTTGATTCTCTGCGCCTTGTCATTGAAGCAAATGAAGAAAAATTCAGAAAAGCCGCACTTTTAGAGCGCCTGGTAGAGCCTGAGCGTATCATCTCATTTCGTGTGCCGTGGGTAGACGACAACGGACAGGTAAGAGTTAATAAGGGATTTCGGGTTCAGTTTAACAGTGCTATTGGTCCATATAAAGGAGGCTTGAGACTTCATCCTTCTGTAAACCAGGGTATTTTAAAGTTTTTAGGATTTGAGCAGACATTTAAAAATTCTTTAACTGGTCTTCCCATCGGCGGAGGAAAAGGCGGATCAGATTTTGATCCCAAGGGCAAATCAGACAGAGAGGTCATGGCGTTCTGCCAGAGTTTTATGACCGAATTATCCAAATATATTGGTGCAGATCAGGATGTACCGGCCGGAGACATTGGCGTAGGCGCAAGAGAGATCGGCTTTTTATACGGACAATATAAACGTATGACCGGGCTTTATGAGGGTGTTCTTACAGGAAAAGGACTTACCTACGGAGGTTCTCTGGTGCGTACCCAGGCAACCGGCTACGGACTTATTTATATCCTTGATGAGATGCTCAGACATAATGGCAAGGAATTAGAAGGAAAGAGTGTGGTAATTTCTGGATCAGGTAACGTTGCAATTTATGCATCTGAAAAAGCAATCCAGCTGGGAGCAAAGGTTGTGGCTTTAAGTGATTCCAACGGATATATCTATGATAAGAACGGCATTCGTCTTGAAGTAATAAAGGAAATTAAGGAAGTACGCAGAGGTCGTATTAAAGAATATGCCGATGAAGTTGCTTCTGCGGTATATACAGAAGGAAAAGGAATCTGGACAATTCCATGTGATATCGCTCTTCCCTGTGCAACTCAGAATGAGTTAAATTTAGAGGATGCAAAAGCACTGAAGGCCAATGGATGCTTTGCAATTGCAGAGGGTGCTAACATGCCTTCCACCAGAGAGGCAACCGATTTCTTCCTTGAGAATGGTATGCTGTTTATGCCTGGTAAGGCAGCCAATGCAGGTGGTGTGGCTACATCTGCACTTGAGATGAGCCAGAACAGTTTAAGACTTTCCTGGACCTTTGATGAAGTGGACAAGAAGCTTCATGATATTATGGTAGGAATCTATGAAAAGACTGCAAAAGCAGCAAAACGCTATGGTGTAAAAGGAAATTATGTGGCAGGTGCCAATATTGCCGGCTTTGAAAAAGTAGTAGAAGCCATGATGGCACAGGGTATCGTATAAGACCAGGTCCGTACCTTTTTTTGGAAGGTACGGACCTGAATTTATTAACATCAAAAATTTTACTGGAATTCTCAAATGTTTTAGTATATAATAAACCGTAAGGCTTGAGGCGGAGTATTCTTCGCCTTATTGTTTTCCTGAAAATTATCTTAGAAAAACAGAAAGCAGGTGATGATTCTATGCATAAATTCTTAAGAACCATAGGTTTCAGTCTTTATGAAAAAGACAGGGAAATTGATAAGCTGTTAGATAAGCTCTGTGAAGATCTGTCCGATGTAAAAAGGATACAGATTGACGAAGAGTCCAATCTGTGTGAAATCCGAAGAGAAGTGGCGCCCGGGATGGGGATTGCCATCTATGGAGAGATGAACCGGGATGGAAAGTTTCAAAGAATGTACTATTACCCATATTTAAAAAGCAGTGATATAACTTCAGAAGTATCATGCTCCATACAGCGTCACACAGAACGGGAAACCTACGCCGGGCTTTTAGACGAATATAAAGTTGGAATTTCTTTGATTTTTTATATAGACAATTCCTTTGAATGTAGAGAACGGATCATAGACCATCATTCCATGGATACCAGTTATTCATGCCTTACGGGTCTTGCAGTCAGTGGTAAGGTTCTTCTACCCATTCAGAAGTCAGATAAGCAAAGGGAAAAAGCAAAAGTAGCCGCAAAGGACCGCAATAATCTGTTAGAGGCGGCTAAGAACGGCGATGAAGATGCAATGGAGACATTAACCATCGAAGACATTGATCTCTATTCCCAGGCGTCAAGACGGGTTATGAAGGAAGACTTGTATTCGATTATTGATTCGTGCTTTATGCCCTGCGGTATAGAATGCGATCAGTATTCTGTAATTGGTGAAATTGTTAAGATCGATGAGATGAAGAACCATATTACAGAAGAAGAGGTATACGATTTTACTCTTGAATGCAGTGATTTAATCTTTCATGTCTGTATCGCGAAAAAAGATTTAACGGGAACACCGGAAGTCGGACGCAGATTCAAAGGACAGATCTGGATGCAGGGAACTGTAAAATTCAAGGAATCAGAGGAATAAATCTAAGAATGACTTGACGAATTCTTTATATTTGAATATAATAAGTTTTGAACTGTGCTGCAGACTGCCTGCAGCACAGAGATGTTTCCGTAGCTCAGCTGGATAGAGCGACCGCCTCCTAAGCGGTAGGCCGGGTGTTCAAATCACCTCGGGAACGTTGATAAGCAAAGCCGAAAACCTTGATTTATTAAGGTTTTCGGCTTTCTTTGCGTGACAGAAAAACATTAATAAAGTGCTTTTTAAATTTCAAAGAGAGCACAATGCTATTGACATCTGTTTCAATACTGTATATACTGTGTATGCAGATGATGCACAGCATATACAGTGGCGTATGTAAATACTTTGTTACGCGCTCACCTTGACTTCCTGTGAAAGGTAATAGTCCGTTGACAAGGTTTAAGGATTGCACAACTGGTGAAAAGGAAAAATTATGGATATAACGATTGAAAACACTCTTGGAAAACCCCTATATATACAAATTAAAGAGCAAATAAAAAGAGCCATATTTATAGGTGAATTACACGATGGTGATATTCTGCCTTCTATTAGAAAATTGGCCAATGATTTGAATGTCAGTGTCTTAACAACTCGACGCGTTTATGATGAATTGGAATCAGAAGGTTTTATTACCAGGCAGATAGGACTTGGTACTTTTGTTACACTTCAAGATCACGGATTAATACAGGAATTTAGAAGAAAAGTGATAGAAGATAAACTGCAGGATATTATAGAATATGCTACAAATATAGGCATAACAAAAGAAGAATTTTTTGAAATTTTAAATGTATTATATGAGGAGAGATTATAATAATGGAAAATGTACTAGAAGTAAAAGATCTGTCTAAACACTATCCTAAGTTCAGCTTGCAAAACATAAACTTTTCAGTGTTAGAAGATTCCATTACTGGTCTTATAGGCATAAATGGTGCTGGAAAAACCACAACAATTAAGGCTATTTTAAATCTTATAGCAGCAGATAGCGGCACAATAACTCTTTTTGGGAAGGACATTAAAGAACATAACTCATTAATAAAGGATAAAATAGGAGTCGTTTTAGGAGATGGGTATTTCTATGATTCCTTAACAATAAAAGAAATGTCATCTATTGTCAAAACCTCATATACACATTGGAATTCTGAAACTTGCACAAAACTAATTAAAGAGTTTTGTTTAAATCCTGATCAAAAAATATCTACTTTATCAAAGGGGATGCGAATGAAATTTTCTTTATCATTAGCTTTATCTCATAATGCTGAGTTTCTCATAATGGATGAACCAACTTGTGGACTTGACCCTGAAATCAGAAGTCATATGTTGCTTATTTTACAGCGTTTTATACAAGACGGTGGAAAAGGGATTTTCTTTTCTACACATATTATATCCGATATTGAAAAAATAGCGGATCAAATTATCTTAATTGACTCAGGTAAAATTATATTTGATCAGTCAAAAGATGATTTACTTTATGAATACTGTTCGGTTAGAGGAGGGGCAAGTTATTTTGATGAAATGTCAGAGTTGCCTTTCTTAAATTTAGAACTAGGGGAATTTGGTTTCTCTGGCATTATAAAGTATGATGATATAAAGGATATTCATAAACCAAATCTAGTAATTGAAAAAACATCGTTAGAAAATATTATGCTCGCACATTTACCGCGGAGGATTAATAATGGTTATTAAATTAATTTTGAAAGATCTTCTATTAATAAAGCATCATATAATTTTTTTGATTTTACTGGCTATCAGCATCCCAGCTTTTTTTTCTAATACAACTGGATTAAATGATGAGTTTATATTTACACTAACAGTAATTTTTACAGTTTTGTCAATTTACCAAGATGTTTCTATAGAGGAAGAAAAATATTCTAATGCAACATTATTACTATGTACACTTCCTATATCAAGAAAACACATTGTTCTTTCAAGATATTTATTAGCTTTTTTTTCTTATATTATTTGTATTATTATATGTTCCTTAGTTACTTTATTTCTTAGAAAAAATATCTATTTAAATTTTAACTTAATTTCTCAAAATTTATTTTATTTACTTTTAATGTTAAGTATTTTCATTCCAATACAATATAGCTTTGGTTACAGCATAGTAAAATATATATTCTCTATAACTTGCGTAAGTACTCCATTTTTAATCTCATATTTATCCAGATTTAATATACAAGGAGATTGGTCTTCAATATGGGTTAATCTAATGATTTTTATAGTTAGTTTTGTAATCTACTATATTTCTTATATTATTTCATGCTTTATTTTTAATAAAAGAGATTTTTAATAAATTGTAATTAATAAAGAAATGAGGTGACGATATGCACATTCCTACTACTTTAATATATATTATACTTCTTCTACCAATTTGCTATAATATAAAAAGGATTTATACTTATTTTGGAAATAAAAAAAATAATTAATAAAATTCCTTAATTTTCTGAGTTTAAGGGCAAATACAAGAATGACCTGTAATATGTTGGGCATATCACCAATAAAGAATCAGACTTTTTAAAACAGAAAGATTTCGCCTGAAAAAAGTCATTTCTTTCATTTCAGACTGAATAAATACAAAGGGGAATTATAAAAAATTTGAAATTATAGAATAATCATGTACCGGACTTGCATTTTTGGAATAGTATAAACCAAAAAGGTTGAGAAATGAGATTATGGGTTATTATGTCACTGTTGACGGAAATGTCAACATTTATGTGGAGGATTTGAATACGGACTGCGAAAATACCATCCTGTTTCTTCATGGCTGGCCGGGGAGCCGTAAGCTGTTTGAGTATCAGTTTGATGTTCTTCCTGCCATGGGATTTCGCTGTATAGGGATTGATACACGGGGATTTGGAGATTCGGATAAGCCTTTTTGCGGGTATGACTACGACAGACTTGCAGATGATGTAAGGGAAGTAATTGATGCATTGGGATTAAATAATATTACACTGGCGGGTCACTCAACCGGAGGTGCCATAGCAATCCGGTATATGGCAAGGCATAAGGGGCATGGTGTATCGAAACTGGCTTTGTTTGCCGCTGCAGCCCCTAGTCTGGTTAAACGGCAGAATTTCCCCTATGGAGTTGATGTGCAGACCGTCACGGATATTATAAACGGAACTTATGAAGACCGGCCTAATATGCTTAGTAATTTTGGAGATATATTCTTCTTCCAGCATTTAACCGCACCATTTTCCGATTGGTTTTTCCAGGTGGGATTGCAGGCGGCCGGCTGGGCAACGGCAAAAATTGCAAATACATGGATTCAGGAGGTTTTATTCCAGGATCTGACAGAAATTTGTGTACCAACTCTGATTATTCATGGAATTCATGATAAAGTAGTCCCCTTCCCATTAGGAGAGATTCAGCATCAGTATATTAAAAATTCAGTACTTATGCCATTTGAATTCAGCGGACATGGCGCGTTCTATGATCAGAAGGATGAATTCAATCAGGCATTGGCAGATTTTGCAAAGTAACTATGATAGCGTGTATAACAGGGCAATTAGAAGAAATAGAACGGGTCTTTTCTTCTGTTGTCCTGTTTTTCTATGCTTTTTAAAGATACTCGGAATTAAATCTAAAGGGAATTAATGCTCATCACCATTCACAAATTCTCTTATATGAGGTATAATGAAAACACGTATACATAATTTTGTACTGTATTAATGAGATAGAAAGGTGAGGGATGCTGCATGAATATGAGGAAGATTATGGCACTGGTGCTAACGGCGGCATTGGTTACAGGGGTAAACTGTACCACTGCATCAGCTGCTTCCAGAAAGAAGATCACTACAGTAAAAATGACGGTAACGGCGGATATCGTGCTGGGAGGAAACATTTCTGAACAGCAGGCTGAAGTTACGGTAAAAGGCGATAAAATTGAAGTGGATCAGTGTGAATTTATCAATGACGGATTTCAGTGGTATGAAAATGATGTTCCAAGACTGGAAGTAACCCTGCATTGTCAGGATGATTATTATTTTGATACAAAGGATGGAAGTTATACCATTGAGGGCGGGACTTATGTAAAACAGAAAAAAGAAGATTATAACCAGACTGTGACTGTTACCATAGATTTACCTCCCGCAGGCGAATTTACCCAGCCAGTCAGCTCCTTAAACTGGACCGATGGTCATGTGGCAAACTGGTCAAAGAGCATGGGAGCAGGAAGCTATGAAGTCAAGCTTTATCGTGATGGAAAAGGTGTAGGAACTGCAAAAACAACGGATCAGACAAGAATGGAGCTGGGTGGCTTTCTGACAAAAGAAGGAAACTACACATTCCAGGTTCGCACCGTAAATGCAAAGAATCCGGAGAAAAAAGGCGCTTGGGTAGAATCTTCCTCAAACTTTGTTAGCGGGGAACAGGCCAGGTCCAATTTTATCAATTATGCAGGCAGCTGGAAGCAGGATCAGACAGGCCGCTGGTATGAAAATGGAGATGGCAGCTATTCAAAAAACAGCTGGCAGAATATCAATGGAAAATGGTATTTCTTTAATGAAAAGGGATATATGGCAACGGGCTGGGTTGACTGGAATGGGAAACAGTATTACTGTGATACACAGACTGGACAGATGCTTACTGATAGTATCACTCCTGACGGCGCTAAAGTCGGTTCTGACGGAGCTCGGCTGCCTTAAAGATGGATCATATTTGCACGGGCTGCATATTGCAGTCCGTTTTTAATGCCAAGGAAACGGATTGTCGTGTGGCAGGACGTGGAAAATACTTGTAGAATGAAGAATTCTATCATATAATAACACGAAGGAGCAGATGGAAATGACAACAAATATGGCTGGAAACAAAGGAAAAAGAATTCTGGCACTGGCAGCTGTTCTTTGTATGATTTTTCTGACTGGCTGTGTATATAAAGCAACCGGATCAGATGATTTAAATACTGCTGTGCGAAATGAGACTGATGGTCAAAAGAATGGTTTTGGACTGGCGGCACATTTTATTGATGTAGGTCAGGGAGACAGTACCCTGATTGAAGCAAATGGTCACTTTATGCTTGTTGACGCAGGAGAAAAAGATCAGACGGACACAGTTATTAATTATTTAAAGGCACAGGGAGTAAAAAAACTTGATTATGTGATCGGCACACATCCCCACTCGGATCATATCGGCGGTCTGGAGGGTGTTATCCGGGAATTTGATGTAACAACTGTTATACTTCCGGAAAAAGAGCATACTACAAGAATCTATGAGCGGATGCTTGATGCCATTGCAGATAAGAATATTAAGGTTACCATCCCAAAAGCTGGTGAAAGCTACCGTCTGGGTGATGCATCTTTTCAGATTATTTCGCCCAACCGGGATTATGGGGATAATTTAAATAACTGGTCCATAGGCATGAGGCTGATATACGGAAAAACCAGCTTTGTTTTATGCGGGGATGCGGAAAAGGAAGCTGAACAGGATATGCTGCTAAGTGGATTTCCTCTAAAAGCAGATGTTTTAAAAGTATCCCATCATGGCAGCAGTACCTCATCAACGCCGGAATTTATAAAAGCGGTTAGTCCGCGGTATGCGGTTATCTCATGCGGGAAGAATAATGATTACGGTCACCCTCACAAAGAAACAATGGAATTATTAAAAAAACAGGGAATTAAAGTTCTGCGGACGGATCAGATTGGAACAATCGTAATTGAAAGTGACGGATCCGGGCTTCGGATTCCGGGGCAGGATGAGCAGCAGGAAAGCCTTGCCGGGGAAACCAGGGAAAATGAGACTGATACCCATAAGGATTATATTATAAATACCAATACGGGCAAATTCCACCTTCCGGATTGCAAGCTTGCAGAATCTATAAAAAAAGAAAACCGGAAGCTATATACTGGAACCAGAGAAGAGCTGATTAATCAAGGGTTAGAGCCGTGCAAAAGCTGTAATCCGTAAAAATTGGCATGAAGGGGGAAATACCATGCAATATATCATAGACCGGATTGAACAGGAGATTGCGATCTGCGAAGAAGAGAGCGGAACTATGGTGAAGCTGCTTTTAAAGGAACTCCCAAAGGGATCCAGAGAAGGGGACGTATTATTTAAAATAAACGGAGCGTTCCAATTTGATGAAGAAGAAACAAACCGGCGCAGACAGAAGATGCGTGAGAAACTGAACAGACTCATAAAATAAAGGATTTGAATATATGAAAAACTACATTGTACTGGATCTGGAATGGAACCAGAACGCTGGAGGGAAGGAGGAAGCAGTTGACCATTTTCCCTTTGAAATTATTGAAATCGGAGCAGTAAGACTGAATGAGACCATGGAAGAAACGGGAGAATATAGGAGACTGATAAAGCCCAGAGTTTATACTGAGCTTCATGAAAAGATCCTGGAAGTGACCCACATGGATCAACAGACGCTGATGGAAGAGGGAATCTGCTTTGAAGAGGCTGTGAAAGAGTTTTTTAGCTGGTGTGGAGACGATCCCGTATTTTGTACATGGGGATCCATGGATCTAACGGAGCTCCAGCGAAACATCGCCTATTATAGATTGCCAGATCCCTTTAAAAAACCTCTTCTTTACTACGACATCCAAAAACTATACAGCCTCCTGGAGGGGGATGGGAAAGACCGGGTGTCTCTTGATGTTGCTGTTTTTGAATCAGGAGTCATGGAAAAACGCCCGTTTCACAGAGCTCTTGATGATGCTCATTATACGGGGCGGATTATGAGTAAGCTGGACTTTAAAAAGGTGGAGGCATACTGGTCCACGGATTATTACTGCCTTCCTGCTAATAAAGAAGAAGAGATATATCTGGTTTTCCCCAAATATTCCAAGTACATTTCAAGGCCCTTTGAATCAAAGCAGGCTGCCATTGAGGATAAGACGGTAACTGATCTGATCTGCTGTAAATGCAACCGGATGCTGAAGAAGAAAATCCGGTGGTTTTCTGTAAACCAGAAAGTATATACGGCACTGGGGTGCTGCCCAGTTCATGGTAATGTAAAGGGTAAGATCAGACTGAGGCGAAATGATGAGGGAATGGTTTATGTGGTAAAGACCATGAAGCTGATTGGTGAGGATGAAATTGGCGGAATCTATGAAAAAAAGGACGAAGCAAAGAAAAAACGGGTGGAAAAAACTAAGGTTCGCAAGTTGAACAAAAAGAAGGGGGCAATTCCCCCTTCTTAATATTCGGTTTCCCGCATTCGGTAACCAACACCTATTTCCGTAAAAATATAATTGGGTTCTCCGGGATTTATTTCGATTTTTCTCCGGATATGTGCCATATTCACTCTAAGAATCTGGTTATTGCTGTCTGCATAGGGTCCCCAGATATGGTTGATCATGTAATCATAGGTAAGTACCTTGCCGGAGTTTTCTGCCAGAAGTGATACCAGCTTGTATTCAATCTGAGTTAGATGGATCACATGCTCATTTAATGTAACCAGGCGTTTGGCAAAGTCAATTACAAGCCCCCTGCATTGATAGGGAGTCTGTACCACAGAACCGTCAACTGTGCTGACTGTGGACTTGCCATGCCGCAGCGCTGTGCGGATTCTGGCCAGAAGTTCGCTGGTGCCAAAGGGCTTGGTAATATAATCGTCAGCGCCATAATCAAGGGCTGTAACCTTTTCCTGTTCCTGGGTTCTGGCGGAAATGACAATGATAGGAATGGCTGACCAGCTTCTTACATTCTTGATGATATCCAATCCGTCTATATCAGGCAGACCCAAATCCAAAAGGATAACATCAGGGCAGTTGGAACTGATCATAGCCAGCCCGTCTTTTCCATTTACTGCACTAATGACCTTATAATCATGTCTTTGAAGGGTGCTTTCAATAAAACCCGAAATATTCTTTTCGTCTTCAATAATTGCTATTGTAAATTTATTCACAAGTATTCTCTCCCAATGGTAATGTAAAAGTAAAGATTGCCCCAAGTGATTCATTGCCCGCTGTTATGGATCCGTTATGTGCGGTTATGATTGTCTTACAGATCGACAAACCAATTCCCATACCCTTATGAGAATCTCCACTGCTGTTAGGGGAAGGGGTATATCCGTCAAATATGGTAGAAAGTCTGTCTGGTGCGATACCAACCCCGTGATCACGAATGTCAAAGCGGGCGTTCCCAGCCTCAATCGAGATGGTTAAACTGACAGGATCTTTGGAATTTGAATGGTACACTGCATTATCCAGAAGGTTGATGATCACCTGTTCAATCAGTGTAGCATCCATGGGAACCATGACCAGTTCATCTGGTACAGTTACCTTTACCTCGGTAGCAGGAAAACGTTTATGAAAACGCATGACTGCTTCGGACGCTACCTCCTCCAATGGTTCCAGGGATTTGGTTATCTGTGTTTTGGTGCCCCGGATTCTGGTGACTGTCAGTAAATTTTCTACCATGTTAAGAAGCCAGTTGGCATCTTCACGGATTCCGTTTACCAGATTTGCTTTTTCTTCTTCGGACATGGAATCGTGATCATCAAGAAAGGAGTTGCTTGCACCGATAATTCCGGTTAAGGGCGTTCTGAGATCATGTGAAATGGCTCTCAGCAGATTTGCCCGCATCGTCTCTTTCTCTGCTTCCATTAAAAGCTTTTCCCGTTCACGGATAATTTTATTCTGATATTTTAAATGTGTTGTGGTGGCACTTGTAATACTGGATATGACCATTAAAGCAATAAAGGTAATGGGATATCCATCCATGGTGAAATTTAAGTGCATAAAAGGGTATGTAAATACCAGATTTACGCAGATTACACTGATAAAAGATGCTATGACTCCCGGTATATATCCATTTGAAAAACGGGAGATTAATACTACGGCCATCATATATACGATACTTACATTCGCGGTGTGTCCTCCCACAAAGACCAGCAGATAGGCAACAATGGTTGCTCCGGTCAGAGCTAAGACGGTAACCAGAATGTTCCACACCAGTTCTTTTCTTGACAAGGACTTTTTCATAACCCCTCCCATTTACCGGAATTTAAATTTCCCTTTTTTCCAACCTTTTTTTCTGGAGGTATAGACACCGCGGCGCTGTTGAAGAAGTGAATCAAATTCATCTGCAGAGACGCCTGATTCCTTCAGACGTTTCAGTCTTTGTTCCCTCCGTATCAGAGAGTTTTGTTCTTCCTGATGCTTTCTGTAAATCATAAAAAATATGAGACCGCCGATAATAATTGCAGCTCCCACGCATCCAAGGATAAGCCAGGCTGACAAGGGGATCTCAAAAGGTCTTAATGCTTTTTCCCTATAATCCTGTGCGGCCCGGTCTGCTTTCAGCTTTGTTGCGTCCCTTCCTGCTAAAGCGTCTACCGCCTCTTCGGACGTTTCAGAAGCTTTGGAAGAAGGAGCATCTTCAAGCTTTGATTTAACTGCGGATGCGACCAGGGAATCGTTGATTTCCAGAAAGGTAGAACCAACTACTCTATCCTGGTAACGATAATTAATTTTGGCTATTGCATTTTCCGGATCATCGTTTGATATGTCATAACTTAACTCTGGCTGTGCATCATAAAAGTCGGCAGTCTTTGGTAATATAATGTGGCTGTCAGGGTCCAGTACCAGCGCTTCCGGTTTTGTAATGGAAAGTCCGCTGAAGTTTAAATCGTTGGTAATGGAACTATAGGTTTTTTCGTATTCAGCCGCTTTTAAAGACGTAAAATTATTAAAACCAAATTCCAGAAGATTTTTGGTATCTGCCCAGTATTGGGGAGTGGAACCCTTTAGTATAACGGTGATGAGCTTCATTCCGTTTTTTTCGGCACACGTAATCAGTGTATTGCCGGCAAGTGTGGTGTAACCGGTTTTTCCGCCCACTGCCTCAGGATAGTAAAAAGGAGTACCTTTTCTCAACATTTTATGTCCCGGAAAAATGGCCAGTCCCTCTTTGTTAATGGAATTAGGTGGAAGTTTATAATAGGTGGTGGAATCGATCTCTTCAAAGATGGGATTATTAAAGGCTGCTCTGGCAATGAGTGCCATGTCATATGGGGATGTATAATGTTCCGGGTTGTTTAAACCGCTGGGGTTGGCAAAATGAGTGTTTTTGCAGCCAAGTTCCTTCGCCCTCGCATTCATCATATCAGCAAATGCTTCTCTGCTTCCTGCAACATGTTCTGCCAGCGCATTGGCAGATTCATTGGCAGATTTTAGTAAAAGAGCATAAAGGCAGTCTTTTACAGACAGCTGGTCCCCTTCGTTAATTCCGGCATTGCTGCTTCCGGATTCCACATTAAATACAGCATCATGGGAAAAGGTCACAGTATCGTCCAGTTTGCAGTTCTCAATCACCAGTAATGCAGTCATTACCTTTGTAATACTTGCTGGAAAATACTGGTTGTGTATATTCTGTCCCCATAGAATTGTTCCGGTATCCCCATCCATCAGGATCGCTCCATCTGCCTGTACCGATATATTGTCAGGCCAGTCAACAGCAGCTTTCCCGGTTATTGTAAAGGAAGAGGCCAACAAAAACAGACACAGGAAGAAACTTAATACTTTTTTAGTCAATTGGGTCATGCTTAATAATCTCTCCATAGTTATGCTTCAGTTTCAGATAATTTATCAATTTACAGTATAGGTGATTTTGAGTAACAAGTAAAGTTTATTTGCTATTTTTCCCCTTTTTACGCATAAGAAACACGCATAAAGCTAATAGTATCACGACCGAGAAAAAGTAGAGAAAACCAATATAAAAAACAGTGTCCCTGAAAAAACCTTCCGGAACGATATTGATCAGCATGTCAGTAGAAGGATCAAGCATCCAAAAATCATTTGTAAAAAACATATGGTGAAACATAATAAAATACTTTGTAAAATCCGAAGAAATAATTCCTGCGATTACAGCGGATCCAAGGAAAAATAATCCGCTTCCTACTAGAACTGACCGGGGAAATGTATTGTTCCAGCTTATTTTCAATAACATAAGGATAATGAGGCATAGTACCATTATCATAAGGCAGCCCCTGCGTATCGACATAGCTCCTAAAAACAGTCCCTGAACGTCTTCCATATGAGCAATTTCTCTGGCACTGAAAAAATCTCTGCGGACTCCCCCCATTGTGGTATTCACCTGAAGTTCTGTCCGGTTACCCTTTAAATATGCCATCATCTGGTTTGTGACATCCATCAGGTCATCCATTTTCATGGATACGGATTCTGTTACATTATATTTTTTATATTCCTTTTCGAAATAACCGGGAGTCCAGTAAACGGCGGCCTCGACTGCTGTGAATAACAGTACAACCATAAGGCAGATGGAAAAAATGACACCAATTGTATATTGCAGTAAACGGTTCATGTGTAACCTCCTGATTCTATTATTTTTTAACGGCTGTAGGCAGATTCCAGCAAAAACGGGTAGCCAGAAGACGAATTACAATGACAGTAGCAGCGCCTGCCAGCATGGCAATATCTTCATTGATGTGATTCATCAAACCGGCATACAGCATGGCGCCTGCAATGGAGGCACAGGCATAAATGTGCTTTTTAAGAACATAAGGGGTCTGGCCTGCCATGATATCGCGCAGGATGCCTCCGCCCACACCTGTGATGACGCCTAGAAAAATTATGAGAAAATGATAATCACCATAGCCCGCCAATACAGCAGTATCGATTCCAACTACTGTAAATGCGCCAAGACCGATTGCGTCAAAGATATTCATAACCTTTTCAAAGGTTTCCATGTGGCGGCCGGAAATAAATTTCTGATTCATCCTTACTGTAATAAATAGAAGCATAACCGTAATAAAGGCAAGTAATACGTAAATTGGGTCCTTAAACAGCGCAGGAGGGACATTTCCAATAATAATATCGCGCAGCATACCGCCGCCCACTGCTGTCGTAACGCCCAGAACAATAACTCCCAGCAAATCAAGCTGTTTTTTTATGGCTACCATGGCCCCGGAAGAGGCAAACGCAATGGTACCAACTGCTTCTACAAAAAAAAGCAACGATAATTCTATTTTCATGGATATCCTCCGATTATTTCAAGTAGGGAAATTAAGGCAAGTATAAAAGCTGTGAGAGTGTTTGTCAATATACAAAAACTGTGAGAAATACAGCTGTTCACAAAATATATCTTGATTTTTTTATCGAAATTATATATTATATGAAAAAGTTCAAAAGTGAACAGTTGGAATATATTTACAAAGAGAAAGGAGCGGGTAGGCATTTGGTAAGACGGTGGAACTTGATGATCTGTTTTCAGAAAGAGGTGTTTGCATGATTGATCAGAAAGAATTTGAAAAAAACGTACAGGAGTGGTCGGATATCTGTTTGAATGACGAACGGATTGACTTAGAATCCTACGATAAATACGATGTAAAGAGGGGGCTTAGAGACAGGAACGGGAACGGAGTGGTTGCCGGTCTGACCAAAGTGTCAAAGATCTTATCGAGTAAAACCATAGACGGAGAGAAGGTACCTTGTGAAGGGGAACTTTATTATCGGGGATATAATATTTATGACCTGGTAAACGGAGTAGTGAAAGAAGAACGGTATGGATTTGAAGAAATCGCCTATCTTCTTTTGTTTGGAGAATTGCCGGATAAAAAGCAGCTGGAACATTTCTCCCAGACACTGGGCTACAGCAGAACTCTCCCTACCAATTTTGTCAGGGATGTGGTGATGAAAGCACCAAGCCATGACATGATGTCAACCCTTGCCAGGAGTATTCTCACCTTGTCAGCCTATGACGAAAAAGCTGGGGATATATCTGTGCCCAATGTTCTTCGCCAGAGTCTGATGTTAATCAGCGTCATGCCAATGCTGGCTGTTTATGGGTACCATGCCTTTAATCACTATGAGCGGGGCGGGAGCATGTATATTCACAGACCCGATGAAAAACTGTCCACAGCTGAAAATATTTTAAGACTTTTAAGACCGGATATGAAGTATTCCAAAGTGGAAGCTCATGTACTTGACCTGGCCCTTATTCTTCACATGGAACACGGCGGCGGTAATAACTCCACATTTACAACCCATGTGGTGACCTCTTCCGGCACGGATACTTACAGCGTAGTAGCTGCAGCTCTTGCATCATTAAAAGGACCGAAGCACGGCGGTGCCAACATCAAGGTAGTTGAGATGATGGAAGACTTAAGGAAAGAGGTACACGACTGGAAAGATGAAGAAGAAATAGAGGAGTACTTAAGAAAGCTGCTTCACAAGGAAGCATATGACCGGAAGGGATTAATCTACGGAATGGGACATGCCGTTTATTCCAAATCAGACCCCCGTGCGGAAATATTTAAAGGTTTTGTAAAACAGCTCTCGGAAGAAAAGGGACGTTTGGAAGATTTTAACCTTTATTCGGCCATAGAGAGGCTGGCTCCCAAGGTAATCGGGGAAGAGCGCCGGATCTACAAAGGTGTCAGTGCCAATGTTGATTTTTACAGCGGATTTGTTTATTCTATGTTAGACATTCCCAAAGAGTTGTTTACTCCCATTTTTGCAATAGCCAGAATCGTAGGCTGGAGTGCTCACCGGATTGAGGAGCTGATTAACATGGATAAGATTATACGTCCGGCTTATGTGAGTGTGATGCAGGAAGAAGAGTATAATCCTCTTGATTTAAGATGATTATCCTTAGAAAAGCAGGCTGAAATGAAATGCCTGCTTTTTTTGTGGAAGATAAACCGCTGATACATACTTATTAGCTGGAATGTATGATACGGTGAAGCTCTGCGAATTTGTCAGTCAGATTGCCTGCCGCCCATTCATACATATCCCGGGTGTCGTATTGGCGATAATCGCATTCCTGGATAACAAGGAGCATGGTGTAAACGTCATACCATAACGCCCGTAAGTATTCCTTTTCTGTAAGATGGTCAATGCCGTACCCACTGAAAAAATTCGTGTCCGAACTATAGGTTCGAAATCCAACTTCCATCAGGGGATCTGCCCAAAGGCTTCTCTCCCAGTCGATCAAACCGGTAATGCGGTTGTCTTTTACAAAGATGTTTCCATCCCATAAATCCCAGTGGACAAGTACGGGGGTTTTAACCTCATCAAACAGTTCTTTGCATGTCACTAAATCCTGAAACAGCTGATTTTTGGATATCCTTAAGTCAATGGACAAACGTTCTCCATCTGAAAAAGCAAGATCTGTCATAGTGGAAAATACATGATACCAGTCATTTCCCTGCAAAGATGGCTGCCCCAGATAGCCGAATTGGTTTCCATGAATTAAGTTGATTTTTTTGTTCAAACAGCCAGCTTCCGTTCGTATAGCAGACTGTACATCTGGGGATAGAGAGTCAAGAATGGAGTGGAAGCTCGCACCCTCCAGTATCTCCATAAAAAAATACGGAGCATGAATCAGGCTTAAGCTGTCATCATAAAATAAGACTTTTGCAACTGGTACATCAGATTGTTCTTTTACAGTGCGCATAGCGAGGACTTCGCTCATCATAATATTCTTCTCGTATGACATAACAAGAGCATCCTTAGGAGGTGCAATCTTTAATATGCAGGAAGGAGCATGTTCCAGGGATATTTTATATGCCACATTAAAATAGCCTTCTGTCAGTTCTTCAATACCTGTACAGATTGCATGTGGAAATGCGTGATGAATAAGGCTAAGAAGAGTCTCTTCCGATTGGATGTTTTTTGTCAGGCTGTTCATTGTTCACCGTTCCTTTCTAAGGTGCAGTTTGC
Source organism: uncultured Paenibacillaceae bacterium (assembly GCA_963523055.1). Classification (GTDB taxonomy): domain Bacteria; phylum Bacillota; class Clostridia; order Lachnospirales; family Lachnospiraceae; genus Lacrimispora. The sequence goes on from CAURBV010000003.1 coordinate 74,551, forward strand.
CAGTTTTTTATTATTGTAACACAGTGATTTCATCATGTCACTACAAGTACAGATCCAGGCACCTGAATTTAATACATGGACGTTTTTTCCTCTCTTGTGATATACTGAATTATGTAATTTCATCTAAGGATGGAAATTAAGGAGGAATTGTTACGTGGCGAAAAAAAGTGTGCGCAATACCAGGGGGAAAATCGTAAGCGCAGCCTGGAAACTGTTTTATGAACAGGGATATGAAGATACGACTGTGGAGGAAATCATAGAACTTTCTAAGACGTCAAAAGGGTCATTCTATCATTATTTTGATGGGAAGGATGCGCTTCTTAGTACGCTTAGTGTTTTATTTGATGATAAATATGAGGAACTGAAAACTCAGCTTGATCCTGAACTTTCGGCTGTAGAGAAGCTGCTGCGGTTAAACAGTGAGTTATTTACAATGATAGAGAATAGTATTTCCATTGATCTTCTGGCAAGACTATTGTCCACCCAGCTTATAACAAATGGAGAGAAGCATTTACTGGATCATAACCGTACCTATTATAAACTGTTAAGAAAGATTATTGCCCAGGGACAGGAAGATGGACAGATTGGATCCAAAATGAGCGTCTCAGAAATGGTGAAGGTTTATGCTCTCTGCGAACGGGCGCTTTTATATGACTGGTGTCTGTGTGGGGGTGAGTATTCACTTAGACAATACAGTGCGTCGGTACTGCCATCCTTTTTAAGTGGATTTCTACCGTGAAAATAAATTATACATACTTGTATTAGAAATATAATTAACTAGAGTACAGCTTATAAACCTTATAAAATATAGATATAATAATGTTTTTTCATAAAAAGTACGGTATTTAGTCTATACTTCGTTCTGCGTTGCGTTCTATTTTTGTTGATGCTATAATACACCCATTATTGCTGGGGAGATAAGTCTGACAGCAGAAATAAGCGAGTAACAAGGAGGAACGTTATGAGTATAGGTCAAATAGGAATTTTGTCTGCCATTCTGGTTTATCTGGTGGCAATGGTCTATATCGGGTTTTATTACAGCAAGAAGGGTGGGGGTGACTCTGCTGATGAGTTTTATCTGGGAGGAAGGAAGCTGGGACCGTTAGTTACTGCCATGAGTGCAGAGGCATCGGACATGAGCAGCTGGCTACTGATGGGACTTCCGGGTGTTGCTTATATGACTGGTATTGCTGATGCCGGCTGGACAGCAATTGGTCTGGCAGCGGGCACATACTTAAACTGGCTTTTGGTTGCAAGACGACTTCGTCGGTATTCCGTCGTTTGTAATACCATCACCATTCCGGATTTTTTCTCCCGACGATATCGGGATGAGAAAAATATTTTAATGTGCATCTCTGCAGTAATTATTCTTGTTTTCTTTATTCCATATACTGCTTCCGGTTTTAAAGCAATAGGTACCCTGTTTAACAGTCTGTATCAGATAGATTATCATACTGTTATGATTGTTGGTGCTATCGTAGTGGTGGGATATACGGTAATGGGTGGGTTCATGGCGGTTTCCACGACTGACCTTGTTCAGAGTATTGTTATGAGCATTTCACTTATTATTATCGTATTCTATGGAATATCAGTAGCAGGTGGCTGGGACAGAGTAACAGAGAATGCAGGTGCTTTGGAAGGCTATCTAAGCATGAGCAGAACCCATAATATGACCGGTCAGACATCATCCCCTTACGGTATATTAAATATAGTATCAACACTGGCGTGGGGATTGGGGTATTTTGGTATGCCTCATATTCTTCTTCGTTTTATGGCGATTAATGATGAGAAGAAACTTACAACATCCCGGCGAATTGCATCCACCTGGGTCGTAATATCCATGTTTGTAGCTATTCTTATAGGAATTATTGGTTACAGCGTTTCTATGGCAGGTCATATTCCGGTATTCACCTCCGGATCGGAAGCAGAAACAGTGATTATCCGGCTGGCAGGACTTTTGGGAAGCCATGGTTTCCTTTATTCCGTACTGGCAGGTGTGGTGCTTGCAGGAATACTTGCATGTACCATGTCTACAGCTGATTCCCAGCTATTGACAGCTGCATCAGGAGTATCCCAGAATCTTATGCAGGATTTTTTAAAGCTTAAAGTTAGCCATAAGACTTCCATGCTGGCCGCCAGACTGACTGTAATCGGAGTCGCGCTGATCGCGGTGTTCCTTGCATGGGATCCCAATAGTTCCGTATTCACCATCGTTTCCTTTGCCTGGGCTGGTTTTGGTGCTTCCTTTGGCCCTGTAATGCTGTTTGCATTGTTCTGGAAAAGAAGTAATTTTTATGGTGCCGTTGCAGGAATGCTATCTGGAGGCGCTATGGTGTTTATCTGGAAGTATCTGGTGAGGCCTCTGGGTGGAGTCTTTAACATCTATGAACTTCTTCCGGCTTTTACTGTCGCGTGTGTGGCAATCATTATCGTATCACTGGTAACACCCGAACCGGATCATGAAATTTATAAGGAATTTGATTCAGTAAATAAATAACAAAACAGCATAGTAAAAACTGCCGGGCATCAGAATTCCGGCAGTTTTTATTGCTTTTTTGACATATGGGATTTACAATAATTAAAAATCTGAATGACATGCTGTAAGAATGAAAGGAGTTTATTGATGCTTTTTGATAACAAGAATGTTCCTGAGCACGTGGGAGAGGTTATTGAGAATCTTAATAAAAATAAAATAGCAGGATATTATGTGGATCAGCAGGTCCCATTGATTTCTCTTTTGGATGAGCTGATCAAAGATGGAGAAACCGTAGGATGCGGCGATTCCGTGACACTGGATCAGCTGGGGGTCTTCGATCATTTGAGAATTCGAAATATTCATTTTCTGGATAAGTTTCAACCTTCTCTGACTGGCAAAGATAAAAGGGAATTGTATTTGCAGAATTTCCGGGCAGATACATTTGTTACCGGAGTGAATGCAATTACAAAAAAAGGGGAGCTGTTTAATATAGATGGAAATGGAAGCAGAGTGGCTCCCATGTTATATGGACCTGGTCAGGTAATTGTTGTAGCAGGAGTTAATAAAATCACTGATAATCTGAACGAAGCCATAAAAAGAACCAGGCAGATTGCAGCACCACTGGATGCAAAGCGGCTGGGTAAATCAACTCCTTGCGCGGCTTTGGGCAGGTGTATTGACTGCAATCATAAAGAAAGATTCTGCAATGACTTTGTCCTCATAACAGGCCAGTTTATAAAGGACCGGATAAAAGTGATTATTGTAAATCAGAGTCTGGGATATTAAGGATGGGCAGCTTATTGCTTAATCAGTTCTAAGAATTTTTCTGATGCAGTGGAGACCGGCATGCCTTTTTTTAATACAACCGCCAGATTTATATTTGGAAGCGGCTCTAAAAGGGAAATAAGAAAAAGTTTTTTACAGGCCAGTTCATTTGCCACATAATCTTTTGTTACGCAGGCAAATCCTAAACCATTAATGGTGAACTCAACTATCAGCTCCAATGTACTTAACTCGATCAGGGGATTTTTATTAATTTCATGTGAGAGCAGAAATTGATCCAGAACTTTCCTTGTACTACCGCCTTTGTGAAGTGCAATTAAGGGGTTCGCTTCTGTCAGTGCGCGAAGTGAGATGGGATTCGTGCTTAGAGCCTCATATTTCTTACCTGCAACAAAGCACATCTCTTTATTTATTTGCTTGACTATATGCAGCTGTTCATTGGTATTTTCATGGAAATTAATAATTCCAATATCAATTTCTCCCGTATCAAGAAGCCTGGAGATTTCATGACTGGACTCATCTCTGACGTGGATGCGGATATCCGGATACAGCTGATGATAACGGGTAATGGGCTTTAGCAGGTCGTTTTTACAGACTGCAGAGCAGACAGCAATACGCAGCTGTCCCAAAGTCATATCTTTTAATTCTCCAAATTTGCGTTCGCCGGAGAGAATCAGAGCGCATCCCTTTTCAATATATTGGTACAGTATCTCTCCCTCAGCAGTCAGGGACACCCCTTTTGCGTTTCTGAAAAATAACTGGCCGCCCAGTTTCTCCTCCAGCTGTTTTATGGAATAACTGACAGCTGGCTGTGAGGTGAAAAGCTCTTTGGAAGCTTTTGATATGCTTCCAAGTCTGGCTGTAGTATAAAAGACACGGTAAAGTTCAAATGGAATTAACATATAAAATTTTAATATACCTCCCATATTTAATCTCTATTTTACTTATGGCTATGAGCTGATTATAATAGTTTCAGATCACAACGTCAACGGATTAATGATTATAAAACAAGTGGGAGGTACTGCATGAAAAAAGTCTGTGTTTATTCAGGTTCTAATCTGGGAAACAGAGAAGAATATAAAGATTGTGCCAGAATGCTGGGTAAGATTCTCAGTGAAAATGGTATGGAATTGATTTACGGAGGTTCCAACGTGGGATTGATGGGAGAACTGGCACAGGAAGTGCTGGAACATGGCGGTAAGGCGACAGGCGTCATACCCACCGGGCTGTTTCCTGGTCAGATCATCAATCAGGATCTGACGCTTCTGATAGAAGTAAAGGATATGCATGAAAGAAAAAAAACCATGGCTGATCGGGCAGATGCTTTTATTGCTTTGCCTGGTGGAGTTGGAACTTATGAGGAGCTGTTTGAGGTCCTTAGCTGGTCACAGCTTGGTATTCATAAGAAACCGGTAGGATTATTAAATGTAGCCCATTTTTTTGATCCTCTGTTAAATATGATAGATACAGCAATTGCAGAAGGATTTATGAATCCTTCCAACAAGGGGATTTTACTGGTGGATACACAACCCCAGGGTCTGATTGAAAAAATGATGAATTATTCTTCTCCAGATCTTGGCGTCAAGTGGAAGCAATTATCAGAACGAAAGATTTAATAAAAACAAGAGAGCTGAGATGCCGTTCAATCAGGCATCCCAGCTCTCTTGTTTTACATGCTTTTCTTGGTGCGCTTAATAACTTTAAGTCTTGTAAATTCCTCCCGGTCCTTTTCCTCCAGAGAATTCGTAATATTTCTGGTAAGAGTTTCGTAGCGGGGGATGGTAATGTTCTTTAATGCGTTAGCCCGTTTTTGTGTCCTTTTAATACTGTTAGCCAGACGATAAGCTGAGTTTTCCACCATGGAAAGCTTTACGGAAAGCAATTTTACCTTTTCAAAATGATAACGTGCTTCATCAAGAGATTCCCTGGTGCTGTAATAGGCATAGGTTAAATTAAGAGGCATTTCCTCATGCTCCACTAAAGGAATCTCAGTACCCATAATGCTTCGTGTCTTAATACGCACCCTGTCATCAATGGGTACTGCCATGGCAATATCCTGCACGTAATTAATCCCCAGTTCAATATTTGCCTTCTGAAGTGCTTTGTACGCAGCAGTAAACGTCACGTCAATTTCCGACTGAATTCCCTTGGCCTCATCAATTAAGCTCATCAGTTCTTTGATCAGGATGTTCCTCTTTTTATCCATCAGCTCATAACCCTGTCTGGCTAATGTCAGGGAGTTCTTCGCAAGGATTAAATTACCCTTGGTTGGAAATGTATTCGGATTCATTCTGACCCCTCCTATTCGCCTGAAGCTTCAGCGGTGGTTTCCTTATAATACTGGTCTAATACTTTGGTATCGACACGGTCCAGCTCCGCTCTTGGAAGCAGACCAAGCAGCTCCCAGCCGATGGTTAATGTCTCAAGAATATTTCTGTTAGAGTGATTTCCCTGTCCCACAAAGCGGTCTTCGAACGCTTTGCCAAATACCAGATACTTTTTATCTATAGGGGAAAGTTCATCTTCACCAATTACAGATGCCAGAGCTCTTGCGTCACCCACCTTTGCGTAACAGGAAAACAGCTGGTTTGCCACGCTCTGGTGGTCCGCCCTGGTAAAGCCTTCTCCGATTCCATCCTTCATCAGACGGCTTAGAGACGGCAGTACGTTAATGGGTGGATAAACAGACTGCCCGTATAAGTTCCGGTCCAAAACGATCTGTCCCTCTGTGATATAGCCGGTAAGATCAGGGATTGGGTGGGTGATATCATCATTTGGCATGGTTAAAATGGGAATCTGGGTTACAGATCCATGCCGCCCTTTTACAATGCCTGCTCTCTCATAGATGGATGCCAGCTCGCTGTACAGATAGCCGGGATAACCTTTTCTGGAGGGGATTTCTCCCTTGGAGGAAGAAACCTCACGAAGCGCCTCCGCATAAGCGGTCATATCCGTTAAAATAACCAGGATATGCATCCCCTTTTCAAAAGCCAGGTATTCTGCCAGAGTAAGCGCCACTTTTGGCGTAATAAGACGTTCTACCACCGGATCATTGGCCAGGTTAATAAACATTGCCACATGGTCGGATACGCCACTTTCCTCAAAGGTACGACGGAAGAAATCTGCCACGTCGTATTTCACACCCATGGCTGCAAATACAACGGCAAATTTTTCGCTGGATTCGGAATTATCACCTAAGGATGCCTGCTGTACAATCTGTGCAGCCAGCTCATCATGAGGAAGACCATTACCGGAGAATATGGGGAGCTTCTGACCGCGTATTAAGGTCATCAGGCCGTCAATGGCTGAGATTCCCGTACGGATATAATCTCTGGGATATTCTCTGGTTACGGGGTTTAGTGGCTTTCCGTTGATATCAAGATAGATATCTGAGTTAATATCGCCCAGTCCGTCAATGGGTTCTCCGATCCCGTTAAAGGTTCTTCCCAGCATGTCTTCGGAAACGGCAAGCTCCATGGGGTGCCCGGTCAGTCTGGTATGGACATTTCTAAGAGCCAGTCCGTCGGTTCCTCCAAATACCTGAATAATTGCTTTATCTTCGTAAACTTCAATAATACGTCCCAGTTTCTGTGTTTTACCAGCTACTGTCATTTCCACGATCTCGTCAAAGGCAGCATTCTGAACGCCTTCTAAAACAACCAGGGGTCCGTTAATTGCACTTAAGCCTAAATATTCAATTGCCATCGTCTGCCTCCTTCCTATGCGTTTCGTTCTATGACAGAATCATAAAAGTTATCAATCTGTTTTTTATAGTCATCAAATAGATCCAGTCTGTCGTTTGGCACATCATATTTCAGAGATATAATCTTATCAAAGACAGGATCTTCTTTCAGGACAGACATGGGCATTCCCATTGAAACCAGGGAACGGGACTTTTTATACAAATAGAGAATTAAGTCCATCATCTTAAACTGCTTTTCCATAGGAACACAGGTGTCATCCTTATGGAAGGCATTCTGCTGTAAGAATCCGATTCGGATAACCTTGGCAATCTCTAAAATCAGCTTTTGATCATCAGGAAGCATATCTCCTCCGATCAGCTTTACAATCTCCATCAGACTGCTTTCCTGTGTCAGGATAAACACCATACGGTTTCTGTAATCCACAAATTTTTTATCCACCTTTTCTAAGTACCAGGGAGCCAGATCCGTTAAATACTCGGAATAGCTGCTAAGCCAGTGAATTGCTGGGAAATGACGCTCGTTGGCCAGATTCCGGTCAAGACCCCAGAAGCAGCGGACAAAACGTTTTGTGTTTTGTGTTACGGGTTCTGAGAAATCGCCTCCCTGAGGAGAAACCGCGCCGATAATTGTGACGGAGCCTTCTGTTCCGTTGATATTCTGCATCATTCCTGCACGCTCATAGAAAGCGGATAAACGTGAGGCTAAGTAAGCAGGAAAACCCTCTTCTGCAGGCATCTCTTCCAGACGGCCGGATAATTCACGAAGAGCCTCTGCCCACCTGGAGGTGGAATCTGCCATAATGGCTACGTGATATCCCATATCACGGTAGTATTCTGCCAGAGTAAGACCGGAATAAAGGCTGGCCTCACGGGCGGCTACCGGCATATTGGAGGTATTGGCAATCAGAGTGGTCCGGTCCATCAAGGGGTTGCCGGAACGGGGGTCGATTAACTGAGAGAATTCCTCCAGTACCTGAGTCATCTCATTGCCCCGCTCTCCGCAGCCGATATAGATAATGATATCAGCATCGGACCATTTGGCAATCTGATGCTGGGTCATGGTTTTACCAGTACCAAAACCTCCCGGGATACAGGCAGTACCGCCCTTGGCAAGAGGGAAGAGGGTGTCAATAATTCTCTGACCGGTGATCAGCGGCTTGGTTGCCGGATATCGTTTTAATGTAGGTCTTGGTACCCGGATGGGCCACTTCTGTGTCATTGTCAGCTGTTTTTCTGATCCGTCAGAAAGCTTTAGTGTAATGATTGTGTCAGATATGGTATAAGCGCCGTCTTCTACCACATCAAGAACGATTCCCTCCACATCAGGGGGAATCATTACCTTGTGAACGATGGCAGGTGTTTCCGGTACTTCTGCTATAATTGCGCCAGGAAGTAAGTGGTCACCTTTTTTTACCGTAATATGAGTCTGCCAGAGCTTTTCAGTATCAAGGGAATCTACATGGATTCCTCTGTCAATATAAGCACCTCCTGTTTTTGCAATCTCGCTTAAGGGGCGTTCGATACCATCAAAAATATTGTTAAGAATTCCGGGTGCCAGAGTTACGGAAACAGGATACCCTGTGGAAGTGACTGTTTCCCCTGGTTTTATACCGCTGGTCTCCTCGTATACCTGAACGATGGTGCGGCGGTCCGTAAGTCCGATTACCTCGCCCACTAAATGATCTTTTCCCACATGGACCATTTCATTCATTCTGAATCCGGGATCGCCCTTTAAATAAATGACGGGGCCGTTGATGCCGGAAATGGTGCCTGTATTAGTCATTTTCCGTACCTCCCATCAAATCTTTTATATTAAACCTGAAATCCCGTTTTGCCTCCGCCAGTTTTGTCTGGAAGGAGTTATCAATTAAAATGTGTCTGTTAGGAATTACGGCTCTTGTTCCCCCCATGAATGAATACTCACTGACCCGGATATCAGCGCTCTCCGGTAAGGACAGGCTCCTGATTTTTTCCTCGTCAGCAGGATCAATGTAGATGGTAATAAATTCTTTTCCTGCCAGTTCCTTTGCTTCCCTGATTTCTTTTTCAATCAGCTCTGTATACTGGGGGGTGTTTCTGAAATGATTCACCATCTCCTGTAACTCCTGAAACAGTTTTTCTTTTAACTCATCTTGTTTTTTTCCAAATTCACGCTTTGTGCCGATCTGCTCTAGGGAGAGCTGTTTGTTAATCTCCCGTTCGATCTGTTCGCTTTCTGATGCCACCTGCTGTCTGGCTCTGCGTTTTGCATCCTCTTGATGTTCTGAAAAGGTCTGCTCTAAGGCAGTGGTATATTCATCAAGCATCTTTGCACTGCGGGACCTGGCATCTTCCATACAAAACTCAAGGAAGTGCTGCAATTTTTCCTCAGTTGTCAAGATGACCACCTCTTTCTTATAGTTTTAATCCGATTGCTTCGTTGACATAGTCCGTGATAAAGTTGGGCTTGCGGCCAGTACCATGGCGGTCAGGAATTTCGATAATTAACGGTAGCTTGCGGTTTAATTTTACATCATTAATGATGTCGGGAAATGCTTTCCCGAATTTTTCCGTCAAGAGGATGATCCCGATCTCTTTGTCGGCCAGAACCTTATCAAGCTGGCTTTTCAATTCTGCTTTTTCATGAACGACAGCGCCTTCTACGCCGGCCAGTCTCATACCTGTCCAGGTATCCACATTGTCGCTGATCAGATACATTTTCATAAATTATAATTTACCTAAGATCATAAAGGATATGATAAGGCCATAGAGACAAACACCTTCGGCAAGACCTACGAAGATCAGTGATTTACCAAGTATGGAGCCATCCTCGCTGATGGCGCCCAGTGCTGCACTTGCTGCTGCGGAAACAGCAATACCACCGCCGATGCAGGCAAGACCGGTAGAAAGAGCGGCTGCCAGATATCCCATTCCTGCAACGCCTGCAGATGCATTTGCAGCAGCTTCTGCAGCCTGCGCCTGGCCGTTAAAGAGAAAAATACCGGATACGGCAATGGTGCCTAGAAACAGGAGTAAGTTAATTCCCAGCGCTTTTTTATAACGCCCTTTTGATTTCTCCCCCATGGAAAAAGCTCCGAACGGGATTGCAATGCTTAAAAGTAATGCTGCTGCTAATGTAATTTTTACTAATGTTGACATATTGGTTTCCTCCTGAAATAATTAATTTTTCTTTCCGTAAGGTTTAAATGCACGGCCGGTTCCACGGTAAAAGCGGCTGAATAATTCATAGTATTCCAGACGAAGAACCTGAATTCCTACAATCAGTCCTTCCATGCCGCAGACAAATAAGTTGCCTAAGATCACACCAATCCAGTTGGGGTTGCCGGCCTCTGCTCCGGAAAGCATTAATACAACTCCCATCATGGCAGCGTGGCTGATTGCAAAAGCGCCCACTCTGACAAAGGAAAGCGTATTGGAAAAATAGCTTAAGAGAACTTCAAACAGTTCGAAAAATCCCTGTATTACAAACATACCCCTGCCTTCCGGAAGTACCGCTGCTTTGCGCTCCAGCAGGGCGGTTAGCGGTTCTTTAAAGAAGATAAGAAGAAGCGGAAGTCCGAACATCAAAATTAAAATTGCGGATGCCGGTATTGGATTGCTTGTCATATAAAGAACAATGGTAAGGACAAGGCTTGCATAAAAGATAAGTCCGGCAGCGCCGTTGGTGTCAAAAAACGTTCGTTCCGGATCATGTGACCGGATGCTGTTTATGATATTGAGTATCATGGTAAGAAGTATAATCCCCATACCAATGCAGATTGCAGCAATGAATACGGTATTCAGTTTACCGATAAACGGCAGATTGGTCATATGCTCCATTGGACGCAGCCATACGGCATGTATTACATCTTCAAATCCAAACACGCTGCCAAACAGGAATCCGAATATGGTGGAAAAGAATCCGCAGCAGGATATGATGGCAGCCAGGCTGGCCTTTTTCAGACGGAAAAGAAGAAATCCGCCAAAGAGGAGGCAAAGTCCCTGACCAACATCCCCGAACATGAAACCAAACAGGAATGAATAAGTAATCCCGATGAGAATCGTTGGATCGATCTCATTATATGCCGGAAGACCGTACATTTTTATAAACAGTTCAAATGGCTGAAATAACCGGGGATTTAACAGCTTTGTGGGAGGATCGCTCATAATGTTACTGTGGTCATCTTCCACGATGCAGAATGTCTTCTCGTCATTGGAGATTTCTTTCTGGAATGCTCTGGCATCCCGGAAGCTCATCCAGCCGCAGAGAATGTAAAAGGTATTGATATCCTGCTTGGTGCAGGCAGCAAGCTTTCTAACGTTAAAATTAGTGGAAAAAGTCTCCAGACGGTTTAGTGCGGATAACAGATCAACCCGTCTTGTATCCAGTATCTGCTCCAGATTCTTTTTAACGGCATTCTGTCCAATCTCAAGTACCTGTATTTTACCCTGCAGGGTATGAATGGCATCGGAAGGAGTACCTTTATACTCGTCAGGCACAAAGAATCGTTCGAAATGCATGGACGAAAAAATAGCATCAATCTGATTAGAGATTGTATCTGGGACAAAATAAACCAGCCAGACGTATTCTGAATCTTCCCGGCATTTATAAAGGACTGTGTCTATGGTGTCATATACGTAGCTTTCGAATTTGTTATAGTATTCATGTAAAATTCGTCCGAAACGAAATTTGATGTACTTAAAATGCAATATGGAACTCAAATCGTAATTCAGACCCGTAAACGGTATTATTTTTTCCAGAGACTGGTTTAAGGTATCGATTTTCTCCTGATATTCTGCCTGTGCAGTGGTCAGTTCTTCCACCTGAGATCCAATTTCCTCAACCGTTCTGACCGCTTCCTCAATTGAAACATCCTTTAAGTCTGTATCAGTAATGTTATCAGGAAGAAGTCTGGACAACTCCTGGGCGCGCTGATATGTGTCCTTATGTGGATTGGTTTCGATATAAGGCCGTAAATCTTTTACCGTTTTCAGCTCGGACAACGCATTCTCTAAATGAATCTCATATTTGGACAGATAGGTATCTATAACCCGGTCAATATCTTCTTTTGGTCCGGTAATACTTAAAAACTTCATTTTTTCAATCACAGGAAAAGCTACCCCCTCTACTGTTTAACTACATAGGAGATAATTTCTTCCGGCTTCAGCTGATACCGGATACTCTCTATGAGTGTTATTATTTTTTGAATTTCCTCCTCCTTTAAATAAAGATAGGAATTTAATGTTGCGATAGAATACGGATTCTGTCTGCTTGTGGAACGGTATATCTTATCAAGAACCTCACTGGTAAGCTGCTCTAAATCCGGTTTCTCCCTTACATCCATATCTGCCTTCTGACCGTAATAGGTAGTTTTAAGGACAGTAAAAAATTCATCCATCGTCCCGGATTCTACCAGCTTCGCAGTCTGATCCTTTTTTAAATGATAATGAAACGGTATAAGAAGTGCATAAATATCAGCGGACTGTAAGTGGTAATATTTAAGAGAACGGTATATCCACTGAATATTGAGCAAATCCAGTTTACTGCCAAAACATTGGATTAAAAGTTCCTGGGACTTTTTGTTTAAGTATTTACTCATTACTTTCCAGATAGTTTTAAAATAAAGCAGATCCAGATGTACTTCATAATCAAACAGTGTGGTTTCGGTTCCCTCCTCTAAATGGATCAGAAGATCGTAGTAGATGGAGCCCTCCAGATTTGCAATAAATTCATGTAAATTTGCGGAAGAGGAAAGCTTCATTAAATCCAGTGAAGAATGTTTGAAAAAAAAGTCCCTGAACACAGAAAGATCGATATCCAGCTGGTTACGTCCCATGGCGTTACGGAAACATTTTTTCAGGATATCGATTTCAAAGTGCATAAAATATAAGTCAAGGAATTTACGCTGCGTTAAGTTGGAAAAACGGTAGAGCTTTGCAAAGTCCTGGTACAGAGACAGGATAAGCCGCTGTTCAATCGCACCCCGGTGAAGTTTTTCATCATCCACATCGGAAAACAAGCCCTCATAGGCTTTTAAATGTCTTAAATACTCCACTGCATCGGAAACTGTTTCAAGAGCAGCCATATCACGGAACTGGCTGTCGGAGATCAGATGGCTTTCCATCGCCCGTACCTTGGTTGTCAAACCGCTGTAGGATAACAGATTTCCCATTAAATCACTCCTTTATCATGTTGTTGAATAGTTCCTCTGCATATTGGGTATGATGGACTTCAAAGTTTTTTTCCATAGCCTTCAGGATTTCCTGTAACTCATCCCTCTGTTTCTTTAAGCGTTGATTCATTTTGATTTCCATACCTGCTCTCAGTTTCTCTATTTCTTTTTCTGTTTCTTGTTCCAGCTGGGCATCAAATGCAGCAGTGCGTTCATCCATTTCTTTTGCAAACGCTTTTTTCTGTTCATTGGCATGTTCCATGATGGAAGTGGCAGCTGATTCGATCTCAGATATTTTATCAATCACAACATCCATTTTTTGCCCTCCTTTTGTGAATAGTGAACTAAAATAAAAAGGTTCTAATTATTAATAATACTACAATTAAAAAAAAATTCCATAGTAATTTGGAAAAAACATATAGAAGTCTGAATTTTGACATAAATATAAAGTATGCCAACCGTACTATACTTATGCATTATATACATAAAAAAGCGAAGATCAAAAGCAGCTCACTTTTGATTCTTCGCTTCATAATATTATTGACTTGCGGCTTTCGTGGTTTCGGAAGCAGATTCTGATTCTGATTTAACAGTTCCTTCCGTGATGGTTAAAAATTCCGTTGCTACGTAGGCCTGTTTCCCTTCAAACGTGATAACGGTCCATTTATCATCGTAGGTTTCAACATACTCCACAACAGTACCAGACGCAAGGCTTCCAAGCTTCGTGCTGTCGGAAGCAGGTTTGGACCGGACATTCAGTTTACTTTTCGTTGTATAAACTTTCGGAGGCTCTGTTTCTGTTTGTGCAGGCTCAGTGACAACTTCCTCAGTAGTAGATATTGGTTCGGAAGTAACTTCTGATGAAATCTCTGTAGGCACAGTTTCATTCTTTTTATCTTTCCCTGGTATCAGCTTTACAATAATCAGCACGACAACAAAAAGAAGTAAAAATATAAGAAGCGGTTTTAATAAACCGGACATATCAGAACGTTTGTTTTTGATTCGGCGTCGGCTTCTGTTTTGAGGTGCCGGTCGTCTGTCATTTCTTGGGGCAGTGCCCTGTGGGGGTCTTTGACCTGGTCTGGAACCTGAACTTTGTGGTGCTCTGCGGGAAGAACCGGTATTGGCTCTTTGAGGCGTTCCTGCTCTTCTGGGCTCGTCTGCCGTAGCGGCAGTTCTTTGGGAGCCAGCTCTAGATGCAATAGGAGCGGCTTGTACACCTGCAGTGCGTGGTTTCTGGGCTTGTGAACCCTGATTGCTTTTATGAAATGCGTTTGTAAATGCAGTAACTTCGACAGAAATCAGTTTACAGGCTTCTGACGCATCATAAGGACTGTCATTGCCTTCATGTACTGCTTTATTACCAAGTACCCGGATCCGGTGGTAGTGATCTTTGACCGTCTGGGAAATAAATCGTCCTTCATATAACTGGTCAATGCTGTCTGCCAGATCGGTTTCCACTATCAAAGCCTTTTCGGCAAGAAAATGAATCATATATTCCAGAGTCTGACGAGCTTTGATCATGACCATGTTATACTGCTTCTGGTTCATAAGCGCCTCGGTTTCCCTCAAACCCTGCTGGATTTTGATCCAGAGACTGTTATCTGTAGTTCCCATGTATTTCCTCCTTTGCAAAACGGTTGTATCCTAATATACTGACATTATACTAGATTATAGTAAATTGCGCACCTGTTATTTTATTGTTTTTGAATTTGTAAGAGAAAATTAAAAAACATATGAGGGACGCCTATAAATAGGAGGAGTAACTTGCGCATTTTATATCCTATATGATACAATCTATCTGCCATACGCCATTAAGGCATTGAATTGAATTGGAAAGATGATTAATTGGAGGAATAAAGATATGAGGCTACGTCACATCCCTGGATCGGAAGAGGAAATTGCTGCGAGTCCTTATGTAATCCAGAACCCGACTGGGAAAAAAGGATGCTGGAAGGATGTATTTGGTAATGAAAACCCAATAGAAATAGAAATCGGTATGGGAAAAGGCCGTTTTATTATGGAATTGGCTGCACTTCATCCGAATATTAATTATGTCGGTATTGAACGGTATCCCAGTGTTTTGCTACGGGGGCTGCAGAAGCGGGCTGAGCTGGAGCTTAACAACATTTACTTCATGTGCGTAGATGCCAAAAATCTGGCAGAAATTTATGCGCCGGGGGAGGTTGAAAAAATCTATCTCAATTTTTCGGACCCATGGCCGAAGGACCGTCATGAGAAGCGCAGGCTTACATCTGAAGATTTTATGGCAGTATATAATCAGATTTTAAGACCAGATGGAGTCGTAGAATTTAAAACCGATAACAGGGGATTGTTTGATTATTCTCTGGAAGCCATTCCAAGAGCTGGGTGGAAGATTAAAGACTTCACATATGATTTACACAATGACGAGATGGGAATCGGGAATGTAATGACGGAATATGAAGAAAAGTTTTCATCAAAAGGAAATCCTATTTATAAGCTGATTGCCTGTCGATAATCTGAAAAAATAATTACCGGTCTTCTTTCTATAACCAGGAGGCCGGTTTTGCATATAATAAAGCAAAAGGTGATGCAGGTGAGCGTACCATGGGAATGAAAGATAAGGTAACAAATAAGCTTTTGCAGGCAACCAGCGATAAAACTGAGATGAATAAGAAAATGCTGGCATGGAACAAATCTTTTGTGGAAGTGAACAAAACACTGGGTGGAAATATTAAAAAAAATACGAATAATAAATAAATTCGAAAAAGTTGTAAAAATTTTGTAAAAAAGGTGTTGACTTTTGCTGAATACGGTTATATAATTACACACGTGCTTGAGACAAGAGCACACCGAAAAAACGAAAGACAAGCGCCTTTAGCTCAGTTGGTAGAGCAGTAGACTCTTAATCTATTTGTCCAGGGTTCGAGTCCCTGAAGGCGCACTAAAAAAGTACTGGTTTTGCAGACGGAGAGCTGCGGGGTCGGTGCTTTTCCTTTGTGTAAAAATATCGGCGGGATTCTATTAGTCCTTTGTAATGGGTTAAGGGTAGGAGCCCCCCTCTTTGTGAAAATTGTAGGCGAACCACGAAAAAGGAAATATAATGTAATTGTTGTCCACCCTATACCGTGCAACGGAGAGGGGGTGTAACATGCATTATATATTAAGTTTTTTAGTTTTGATTATGGCGGCTGTAGTTAGCTACTACATACGTTGCTGGATAAAAAATTCACACAAGAACTCTGCAGCTGTTCATCTCATTTAATCTCATAATAACTCCCAGCCTGCCGCTTACACTTCTTTTTTAGTTCGGCAATTTCTGTGGAAAAAGCTTCTATATCTTTATAAGTCTTGATCCGGTTTGAAATACCTGCAACGGACAGGCTTGCGATTGGAAATTCTTCTGTGATTCCCCTCCTGTTTTTTGATGTGATATAACCCCGGACCATATCGTCTTTATGGTATAGGAAAGAAACGCGATAAGAGAAGCGCTCTCCTGGTCGATTAACAGGTTGCCGGGTAATCCCGTCAGTGAATTTGAGTGCATGGCGGTATCGACCTCTACCTTTGTACAGGCTTCAAGAAGATCATTGATATCCAATATAGACACACGTTCTGTTATTTCAAAAATAATGTCATTGGAACTTAAACCGAATTTTTGAAGGTATGCTTTGGTAAAGCCTTCTCGAAAGGCGTTATCATAAATAATATTACAGTTTACATTGAGAAAAAGCTTCTTACCCCGCTCCATGTGTATGGAATGTTCAAGAGCTTTTACCCTGCACAGAGTTTCCAGTTCCCAGGACTTATTATGTTTAAATGCTGTTAGAAACATCTCCTCTATATTCATTTCCAGTTCTTTTTGAGAAATACGGCTTAGCGCTTCATATCCGTAGGTTTTTCCATCCACAAGTGAAACAATTGGCTGGAATACCGGTGTCAAATGCCGGCCTTCTAAAATCCTGTTTAATAGCTGCTGTTTGTCGTCCATAACAATGCTCCTTATTCTATTCACATTGTGATGAATCAATATTATTGGATAAATTAAATTTAAACAAGCATATTACAGTAAAGATTATGTAATACTTGTCTTAAGGGCTGATGCTCCTTTCTGAAAGTAAAAAAGCATTTTATATTTTCTTTTTCCTGTATCTTCCAATTTTTGATCCATTTTAATAAGAAGAGAGAGAATCAAAATTATATTTCTATACGTGGGAGCATTTGTGTGTTTTGATAGCCTCACTTTAGCACGGTAAATTGGTAGTTGGTTTTTTACCCATCTTAATTACAGTATTTGGACGATCATTCGTTACTTATGACGATGAATTGAAAAAATCAAAAAAAATACATGGCAATTTACACAAAATATTAGAAAAAAATTCTACATATAACCTAGAAAAATTTCTTTAAAGAGATTAAGTTTACATTATGTTTACATTTTAGGTTAAAAAATTAATAATAATTTTAGATTTTAGGCAGTTAAAATTGTTCCAAATGTTCAAACAATTGTGCGCATTAATAAGATGTTATGAATCAGACAAAAAGTTGACAATTTTTGCAGATGAAAGTATGATACACGGTATACCTGAGCAACATTGTATATTTACGCGTACAATATTGTTAATCGGGAACCATAAAGGAGAAAAAACAGTCTCTAAGAAAGGAAGTGAGCATTACGGAGGAGCTGGCAGAGAAGTTATTAGAGGAACTGAACTGCGAAACGGTCTTTACCATTCCGATATTCGGCGGCATTCCAATCGCTGAGTCCGTAGTGGTGACATGGGTTATCATGTTGGCATTGACTGTCCTTTCCATCATCCTGGTTAGAAACCTACAGGTTGAGAACCCTGGAAAGAAACAGCAGGTGCTTGAGATGGCCATCGGCGGGCTTTACAATTTCTTTGAAAGTCTGATCGGTGAGGAAGGGAAACGTTATATCCCTTATCTGATATCTGTGGCAATTTATATTGCTGTGGCGAACTTAATCGGCATCATTGGGTTTAAGCCTCCCACCAAGGATTTAAATTCCACTGCTGCACTTGCGGTTATGAGCATTGTGCTGATCGAATACTCCGGTTTTCATAAAAAAGGGGGAAAAGGTTTTCTAAAGGCATTTGCAGAACCAATGCCGTTGTTGACCCCCATGAATGTTATGGAACTATTTATCAGACCATTGTCGCTGTGTATGCGATTATTCGGTAATGTTTTGGGATCATTCGTAGTAATGGAACTGATCAAGCAGGTGGCGGGTTTCATCGTACCAATTCCGTTCACCATGTATTTTGACATTTTTGACGGATTGATTCAGGCATACGTATTTGTATTTTTAACAGGTCTATTTATGAAAGAAGCATTAGAATAAAACTATTGATGAAAAAGGAGAAATAATTATGTTTGCAGCAATTGGAGCAGGAATCGCAGTATTTACAGGTTTAGGAGCAGGAATCGGTATCGGTATCGCAACATCAAAAGCAACAGACGCAATTGCAAGACAGCCTGAGGCAGAAGGCAAGATCAGTAAAATGCTGTTACTTGGTTGTGCACTTGCAGAGGCAACCGCTATTTATGGTTTCGTTGTAGCCATTCTTATCATTTTATTCCTTAAATAATTTATACCGACAGGATGTACATGGAAAAAAATATTAGAAAGGCAGGCGATACAGATGCTTAGACTGGATATGAACTTTGTGTGGAATATCGTGAATCTCATCGTCCTGTATTTTCTGCTGAGGCATTTCCTGATTCAGCCGGTTATGAATGTCATTAATAAACGGCAAACGATGATTGAGCAGAGCATCAGCAATGCAAGATCTTTGGAAGGGCAGGCATCAGTTTTGAAAAAGCAGTATGAAGAGAAACTGGCCGCTTCCGGAGAAGAGGGCGCTAAACTGATTGAGGAAGCGAAACTTCAGGCGAAAGCCCAGTATGACAGGATCTTAAAGGATGCACAGGAAGATGCGGGACGCGTGGTCAGCGAAGCCCAGAAAAAGACAGAAGCCGATCAGGAAAAAGCAATGCGGGAAGCAAAAGCCCAGATTGCAAGTCTGGTGATTGCGGCAGCAGCCAAGGTAGTTGGACAGGAAACAAACGCGAAAGCAAATCAGGCTCTTTATGATTCATTTTTAGCAGAAGCAGGTGATTCCCATGACGCAGGCAGCAATTAATTACGGGCAGGTGCTGTATGAACTCTCCCTTCCCGAGAAGGTGATAGAGGATGCGGCTCTGGCGCTTAAAACAGTGCCGGAGCTTAAGCGTGTCTTAAACAGCCCTGTGGTTCCCAAAACCAGCAAACACCGGGTTATTGAGCGGGTATTTGACGAATCCATCAGAATCTTTTTTAAGGTCCTGGTTGATCGCCGCGATATGGATCTTGCAGATGAAATATTTGAAGCCTGGCGTTCCAAAGTATGCAAAGAAGCGGGCATTTTAGAAGCAACGCTTTATTATGTAACGGAACCAGACGAAGAACAGATCCGTGAAATAAAGGCCATGCTTTGCAGGAAATATGAGAAAAAGGAAGTAAGGCTCTGCATGATCGAAGACCCCGGTTTAATCGGTGGCTTCATCCTCCGTGTGGGAGATGTGGAGACTGACTGGAGTTTAAAGGGACGTCTGAGACAATTAGAACAAAATATAATGCGGAGGTGAAAAACGTGGCTTCCATCAATTCAGATGAAATTATTTCTATATTGAGAAGTGAAATTAAGGATTATGACGCTCATGCCAGAGACCAGGAAGTGGGAACTGTCTTAAGCGTAGGAGACGGCATTGCAACGGTATACGGAATTGATCATGCAATGTACGGTGAAATTGTTATATTTGATAACGGTGTTAAGGGAATGGTTCAGGATATCAGAAGAGAAGATATCGGCTGCATTCTCTTTGGTTCAGACCGCGATATAAAGGAAGGCTGCAAGGTTACAAGGACAAAAAGGCGTGCCGGAATCCCGGTTGGCGATCAGTTTGTCGGCAGAGTAGTAAATGCACTGGGAGCACCGATTGATGGAAAGGGAGAGATTCCTTCTGATGATTTCCGTCCAATTGAAAATGAGGCACCTGGTATCATCGATAGAAAGAGTGTATCCGTTCCAATGGAAACCGGAATTCTTGCCATTGACTCCATGTTCCCAATCGGACGCGGTCAGAGAGAGTTAATCATCGGCGACCGTCAGACAGGTAAAACTTCAATTGCAGTAGACGCTATCTTAAACCAGAAAGGCAAAGATGTAATCTGTGTTTACGTGGCAATTGGGCAGAAGGCATCTACCGTAGCCAAGCTTGTAAATACCCTGACTCATTATGGTGCCATGGATTACACCATAGTAGTGTCTTCTACTGCAAGTGAGCCAGCTCCCCTGCAGTATATTGCACCTTACTCAGGAACAGCACTTGCTGAGCATTTCATGTATAAAGGCAAAGATGTACTGATCGTATATGATGATCTTTCCAAGCATGCGGTTGCATACCGTGCATTATCTCTGCTTCTTGAGCGTTCTCCAGGACGTGAAGCGTACCCAGGTGATGTTTTCTATCTTCATTCCAGGCTGTTGGAACGTTCCAGCCGCTTAAAGGAAGAACTGGGAGGCGGTTCCATTACAGCGCTTCCTATTATTGAGACACAGGCTGGAGACGTATCTGCCTATATCCCGACAAACGTTATTTCGATTACAGATGGACAGATCTTTTTAGAGAGTGACCTCTTTTTCTCCGGTATGAGACCTGCAGTTAACGTTGGTCTTTCTGTATCCCGTGTAGGCGGTGCAGCTCAGACAAAAGCCATGAAAAAAGCAGCAGGAAGCATTCGTATCGATCTGGCACAGTGCCGTGAGATGGAGGTATTTACCCAGTTCAGTTCCGATCTTGATGCAGCTACCAAGGAACAGATTCAGTTCGGCAGAGGCTTAACGGAACTGTTAAAGCAGCCATTATGCCACCCATTAAGTCTTCATGAGCAGGTAATCAGTCTGTTAACAGCGAATAACCGCCTTTTACTTGATGTAGAAGTTCCGAAGATGAAAGAATTCCAGAGAAACTTACTTGATTTCTTTGAAAGTGTTCATCCGGAAATCGTCAAAGAGATCGAGGAAACCAAGGCATTGTCTGATGAGCTGAAACAGAAGATTCTTGACGGGGTTGCAGAATTTAAACAGAAACGGGTGTAAGATATGGCAAATGCGAGAGAAATACAAAGCAGGATGAACAGTATCAAGAGTACCATGAAAATAACAAATGCGATGTATACCATTTCCTCGTCAAAGTTAAAAAGGGCCAGAAAAGCCCTGACTGATACGGAGCCTTATTTTTACGGACTGCAAAGAACCATTGACCGAATCATAAGGCATACGCCCGACATTGATGACCAGTATTTAGATACCCGGCCAGAGATCAAAAAAGAGGATCGTAAAATCGGATATATCGTAGTAACAGCAGATAAAGGTCTTGCAGGTGCTTATAATCACAACGTTTTTAAACTGGCACAGGAACAGATCGACAAGGGAGGAAATCCCACCCTGTTTGTAGTAGGTGATCTGGGACAGCAGTATTTTTCTAAAAAAGGAATACCGGTGGAACAGGATTTCCGCTATACAGTTCAGAAACCTAATATGAGCCGTGCAAGAATTATTGAAGAGAAGATTGTTGATTATTTTCTGTCAGGGAAACTTGATGAAGTGTATATGATCTATACCAGAATGGTCAATGCGATGAAAATGGAAGCCGAAATACGGCAGCTTCTGCCAATACCCAAGAACCGCACCGGACAGAGTGTTCCTTTAAATGTCCATTTAGAGGAAATCACCATGAAGCCGTCTCCCCAGGCAGTAATTGACGCGATTGTGCCTAACTATATTGCAGGATTTATTTATGGAGGTTTGGTGGAATCCTATTCCAGTGAGCAGAACTCCAGAATGATGGCAATGCAGGCAGCCACAAAAAGTGCTCAGGAAATGCTTGATGATCTGGCAATTACTTATAACCGGGTGCGGCAAGCTGCAATTACCCAGGAAATTACTGAGGTAATCAGCGGGGCAAAGGCACAGAAGAAGAAACAGAAAAAGGCTTAGGCTATATCGTATTTTCCATAAATTGAGAGAGGAGGAGTCCTCACGACTGTGAGTAACAGATTATGAATAAAGGCAAAATAGTTCAGGTCTTAGGACCTGTAGTAGATGTGGAATTTTTAGAGGGCAGCGACCTTCCCTGCATCAAAGACGCCCTTGAGGTGGATAATGAAGGGAAACGCTGCGTAATGGAAGTTGCCCAGCATATGGGCAACAGTACAGTCCGTTGTATCATGCTGGCTTCCAGCGAAGGTCTGTGCAAGGATATGGAAGTAACCGCTACGGGAGAAGGAATTAAAGTTCCTGTTGGCGAGCAGACTTTAGGACGTTTATTTAACGTTCTTGGTGATACCATTGATAATGGAGAAGAGTTAAAGGATGGTCCTAAGTGGGTCATTCACAGAGATCCCCCTCCATTTGAAGAGCAGAGTCCGGTAGCTGAAATCCTGGAGACAGGTATTAAAGTAATCGACCTTCTTGCTCCCTACGCGAAGGGTGGTAAGGTTGGTTTGTTCGGAGGTGCTGGTGTTGGTAAGACCGTTTTAATTCAGGAGCTGATTCATAACATCGCAACAGAACACGGCGGATATTCTATTTTTACCGGTGTTGGAGAGCGTTCCCGTGAAGGAAATGACTTATGGACTGAAATGGGAGAATCCGGCGTTATCGCAAAGACTGCCCTGGTATTCGGACAGATGAATGAGCCGCCGGGCGCACGTATGCGCGTTGCTGAAACAGGACTTACCATGGCGGAATATTTCCGTGATGAGGAGCATAAAAACGTGCTCTTATTCATTGATAACATTTTCCGTTTTACACAGGCTGGTTCTGAGGTTTCTGCGCTTCTCGGACGTATGCCTTCTGCGGTTGGTTATCAGCCGACGCTGGCTACTGAGATGGGTGAGCTGCAGGAGAGAATCACTTCAACAAGAAATGGTTCTGTTACTTCTGTACAGGCTGTTTATGTTCCTGCTGATGACCTGACTGATCCCGCTCCGGCAACTACATTTGCCCACCTGGATGCAACTACGGTTTTATCCAGAAAGATTGTGGAACAGGGTATTTATCCAGCGGTTGATCCTCTGGAATCCAACTCCCGTATCTTAGAGCCTGATGTAGTTGGGGAAGAGCATTACGAAGTAGCGCGAAAAGTACAGGAACTTCTTCAGAAATACAAAGAACTTCAGGATATTATTGCAATTCTTGGTATGGAAGAACTGGGTGATGACGATAAGACCACTGTTTATCGTGCAAGAAAGATTCAGAAATTCTTATCCCAGCCTTTCTCCGTTGCAGAAAACTTTACCGGAATCACAGGAAAGTATGTACCTTTAAAGGAAACTGTCCGCGGATTTAAAGCAATCGTCGACGGTGAGATGGATCAGTATCCGGAAGCTGCGTTCTTTAATGTGGGAACTATTGACGAAGTAATAGAAAAGGCCAGGACATTACAGGCTTAACTTGGAGGTGCTGCCAGTGAGTACAAGTACATTTTTCCTTCAGGTGCTTGCCAGTGACAAGGTTTTTTACAAAGGACCGTGCCAGAAGTTAATCATTCCTCTTGCAGATGGCGAAAAAGCAGTTCTGCCTCATCATGAAGATATGGTAATTGCGGTTGCCATCGGAGAGATGAGACTGATGAACGAAGACGGAGAATGGATTCACGCCGTGGTAGGAAACGGATTTGTTCAGATTGTTAACAACCGTGTGACTCTTCTGGTGGATACGGCAGAGCTTCCTCAGGATATTGATGAACGCCGAGCGGAAGAAGCCAGGGAGAGAGCAGAGGAACAGTTAAGACAGGGCAAGAGCCTTCAGGAGCATTCTCATTTTGAAGCATCCTTAGCCAGATCTTTGGCAAGACTGCGTACCAAGCATAAATATGAGATCTGATAGGAAATTACAGTGATAAAAAAGATACCCGAAAACGGCAGATTGAGCCGGGAGGGTATCTTTTTTTGTATGAAAAATTATCCAATAATATGGATTTTATTGGAAATACTGCGGTTGACGGTATATTTGATTGGTGCTATAGTAAACAGTACAAAACCTGTAAATAACAGGGTAAACAGATTACGGAGGAGTCGCAGTGTTTAGGAATCTAAAGATAAGAGCAAAGGTTTTTGCTGCTTTTGGTATCATTATTGTATTTGGTATATTTGCATTTTCCGGCCTTTTATTTGGCATGAAAAAGATAGCGGGTAATGCCCAGGATTTATATGACAAGCCGTATTCGGCTGCCCAGGGCACATGGGAGATCCGGCGAGGTCTGTTAGACAGTCAGATGGTCCTTTACCGTCTGACCAGTGTAAAAAAAGCAGAGCTTAATTCAGCAACTGAGGAAGCCAGGACTGTTATGGATCAGGACAGCAAAGATATTGAAAAAGCCATATCGGACTTAAATCAGAAAGTAAGAACTCAGGAAGAAAAGGATATTCTTGCAACCATACAGTCAGATATTACAGAAATAGCCCAGGTAAGAGAGAGTGTGCTGGGGCTGACTTCAGATGGAAAACTTGATGAAGCAAGAAGTCTTGTTAAAAGTGCATATGAACCGAAGTTTGAAGAGGTCAGAACTCAGGCAGTGAATCTGGGAGACCTTGTCGCCAAGGATGCGCAGGGTTTTGTAGAAGCAGCAAACCAATCCAGTAACCTGTTTCTGGCTGTAGGGATCATAGTCATGGTATTGACCATTGTATTATGTGGGGTAACAGCAATTTTTTTCTCCAAATCTATTTTAAAGCCATTAAAAGAACTGGATTTGGCGGCAAAGGAGATGGCAAACGGAGATTTAAAGGCTGTCCGTTATATTACATATCAATCCGGTGATGAACTGGGTGGCCTGGCAGATAACCTCCGCCTTACCATGAAGACTCTGGATGCCTATATTTCAGAAATATCTTCCATTCTTTTACGGTTGTCCAAGGGAGATTTAACGGTGCCACGAGATCAGATTACTGATTTTGTAGGTGATTTTTCAGAGATTAAAAGCTCCTTTGTTACTATATTAAAGAGCTTTAACAGTACACTGGGAGATATTCACGAAGCCAGTGCCCAGGTTGATGTCAGTTCTGATCAGGTTTCTGATGCGGCTCAGCTGCTGTCACAGGGAGCCACGGAGCAGGCAACTGCGTTAGAGGATCTGACTGGGGCGATTTCTCATATTTCAGAGCAGATCCGGGACAATGCAGATTATGCAAAGAAGGCCAATTCTCTTACGGAACAGGCGCAGGCAGAAGTGGAAGAAAGCAATCATCACATGGTATCCATGAACGATGCCATGAGGGAGATCAGCCAGTCATCCCAGGAAATTGGAAAGATTATGAAAGCAATAGAGGATATTGCATTTCAGACCAATATTCTTGCTTTAAATGCTGCAGTGGAAGCAGCAAGAGCAGGTGAAGCAGGAAAAGGATTTGCAGTGGTAGCAGATGAAGTAAGAAACTTAGCAAGCAAGAGTGCGGAAGCCAGCAAGAATACGGCTGTTTTAATTGAGAACTCTGTGAGCACAGTGGAAAAGGGAATGGGTATTGCAGAGCAGACTTCCCGCTCACTGAATGTGGTGAGAGATACCATGGATCAGGTAGTGGATACGGTTAACCGTATCACCCTGGCATCGGAAAAACAGGCAGAGTCAGTTGAGAATGTATCTGGCAGGGTGAATCAGATTGCCGCAGTGGTACAGACCAATTCTGCTACCGCAGAGGAGAGTGCAGCTGCCAGCGAAGAGATGTCCAGTCAGGCGGCATATTTAGAGCAGCTTGTGGAGCGGTTCCACCTGTACTGCGACAGAAACGAAACGGGAAAGGAATCCTGTTAATAAAATGGACCCTGGATGGTGTAATACCTTCCAGGGTCGGTTTTTAACCTAAAGAAACGTCCAGTATCATCATAACAAGAAAACCTGCCATAACGCCCAATGTTCCTACATTAGAATGCTCGCCTAAGTGAGCCTCCGGAATCAGCTCTTCTACTACAACATACATCATGGCTCCTGCAGCAAAAGACAAAAGCCAGGGCATTAGTGGTGCAATGGTTCCAGCAACAATAACCGTAAGAATTCCAAAAACAGGTTCCACGACTCCGGATAAACTTCCCTTTATAAATGCCTTTTTTGCAGAGAGCCCTTCCTGTCTCAGGGGAAGGGAGATGGCAGCACCTTCCGGAAAGTTCTGAATACCAATTCCTATGGCGAGAGCCATGGCTGAGGTATAAAGCGCGGGATCACCTCCGTGCTGCGCTGCAAGAGCAAAGGCAAGACCGACTGCCATACCTTCCGGGATGTTATGAAGGGTAACAGCCATTACTAACAGTGTGGTACGCTTCCAGGAAGACGAAACGCCTTCCGCTTTATTCATTCCCGGACTGCTCATATCTGGATGAAGATGAGGCAGATAGGAATCCAGTACAATTAAAAACAGTACGCCAAGTAAAAATCCACCGGCAGCAGGAATCCAGCCGATGCCGCCCTTTGCTTCCGCCTCTTCTATGGCAGGTATGAGCAGAGACCAGACAGATGCTGCAATCATAACGCCTGCCGCAAATCCAAGAAAGATTCTCTGGACTGATTGGTTTACTTCCTTACGGAAGAAAAATACAACCGAAGCTCCCAGTGTTGTCATCAGAAATGTAAAGCCGGTTCCTCCGGCAGCCCATAATATTGGTGTCATAAAATTCCTCCTTTCTATCAGAAAAAGTTAGCAAATGCTAACCTGCATTTCTTACATTTACTATACCATAACCCATTAAATGTGGCAATGAAATAAATTCCCTTTCCATTTACGACAAAATTGTGTTAAAATAGACCTGATTTTACATACGAAAGGAAATTGATTAATGAACATAGATAAAGACTGGAACAGACGTTTTGCAGGGCCGGTTTTACTGGCCGCAGTGACTGCAGCCTGCCTGTCTGCATGCAATAATGAAAGTGGAATTAACAAGGGAACAGCGGCTGCCACACCTTCCGTAGCTACCGTCTCTGAAGCAAAGAAAGAGCAGTCCGTTAACATTCTGACACCGGGAGGATTATTGCTTCCAGATATTGAAAACGTTCCGGTGCTGAAGGACAATCCTATCCCGGAGTTTTTGAGAAATGGTGTGGAGCATCCGGTAGTGGCCAGCCTTCAGGAACGTCTGATGAATCTTGGATTTATGGATAACGATGAACCTACGAAATATTTTGGAAACGTGACAGAGGCAGCAGTAAAGACTTACCAAAGACAAAACGGACTGGTCCAGGATGGCATTGTGGGGCCGGAAACCTTAAATTCAATTATGTCTCCTTCGGCTAAATATTATGCGGTTGCCAAAGGGGTTCAGGGAGATGATATTACCAGGATTCAGAACCGTCTTTATGAACTGGGGTATCTTGCAAATGCAGGACAGGTTTCGGGGACTTTCGGTGATGAGACGGAAGTAGCGGTTCAGAAACTTCAGGAGGTCAACGGTCTTAATGTAGATGGTAAGGTTGGACGCCAGACGATTAACCTGCTTTACAGTGAAGAGATCCGTCCTAATTATCTGACCTATGGAGAAAAGAGTGATGTAGTGCTTGCCTGCCAGCAGCGTTTAAAGGCACTTGGATATCTGATGACGGAACCAGATGGCGCCTATGGAAATGATACAGTAACTGCTGTGAAGCAGTTCCAGTCACGCAATGACCTTGTTGTGGATGGTTACCTGGGACCCTCAACCAGAGTTGCGTTAAACAGCTCAGAGGCACAGCCCAATGGTATGGGACTTGGAGAACAGGGAGATTCTGTAACCAGAATTCAACAGCTCTTAAATAAATATGGATATCTGGCAAAAGGAAACATAACCGGCTATTACGGGGAAGCAACAGAAAAAGCCGTGAAAGAATTCCAAAACAGAAACGGTCTTTCTTCCGATGGTGCGGTGGGTCAGATGACCTTAAGCAAATTAAACGGAAGCGGAGTAAAGTCTGCCGGTAGTTCCGGCGGATCAGGAGGTAATACGGGAAAGGGAGGAACTGTCAAGGGCGGTTCTGGCGTCAGCGGACTCCTTTCCATTGCAAGATCCAAGCTAGGCAGCCCTTATGTGTGGGGCGCAAAAGGATCAGGCTCTTTTGACTGTTCCGGTTTTGTATACTGGTCATTAAATCAGGCTGGTGTCCGTCAGAGTTATATTACCTCTTCCGGTTGGAGGAGCGTTGGGAAATATACGAAGATATCAAGCTTTGGCAGTCTGCAGGCAGGAGATATTATCGTGGTTAGCGGTCATGTGGGAATCGTGGCCGGCGGCGGTAAGGTAATTGATGCTTCTTCCAGTAACGGACGTGTGGTAGAACGGTCTTTAAGCTCCTGGTGGAGCAACAACTTTATCTGTGGCTGGCGTATATTTGGATAGGAACGGTCTAGAATAATGGGTATGAAAAAACAGAGAAAAGAAATTAATATGATTACGGATCATCCGGGAAGGTCGCTTCTCCTTTTTGCACTTCCCATGATCCTTGGTAATTTATTTCAGCAGTTTTATAATATTATTGATTCTGTTGTGGTAGGACGTTTTGTTGGGGAAGAAGCCCTTGCTTCCGTGGGGGCATCTTTCTCTATTACTAATGTATTTATTGCCATAGCGGTAGGCGGAGGAATCGGAAGTTCTGTCGTGGTGTCACAGTTTCTTGGAGCAAAGCAGACAGGGAATATGAAAACAGCCATTTCCACAACGCTGATTAATTTCCTGACGATCGGTGTGATTCTGGGTGGTCTTGGCCTGGCTTTTAATGACCGGATTCTATTTTTTATGAATACACCCTCCAATGTTTTTGAACAGGCAGCGGTATATTTAAGTATTTATTTTATTGGTCTGCCATTTCTGTTTATGTATAATGTGCAGGCAGCGGTGTTTCAGTCTCTGGGAGACTCTAAAACGCCGCTTTATCTTCTGCTTTTTTCTTCATTATTAAATGTTGTGCTGGACCTGGTGTTTGTAATCCAGTTCCATAAAGGCGTCTCTGGTGTGGCAGTAGCCACTTTAATTGCACAAGGACTGTCTGCCGTTCTATCATTTTACGTTTTGATCAGGCGGCTTAAATCTTATGAGACCACAGAATTGTTCCATATCTATGACTGGAAGATGACAGCCCACATGATGCGGGTAGCCATTCCTTCCACGCTTCAGCAGTCCATTGTACACATTGGGATGCTATTGGTTCAGTCGGTTGTCAATGGGTTCGGATCTGCGGTTATGGCAGGATTTGCAGCAGGAACCAGGATCGAATCCATCTGCATTGTACCAATGCTTGCACTTGGAAATGCCATGTCTACGTATACCGCTCAGAATATGGGAGCTAAAAAAACAGATCGTATTAAGAAGGGCTATGGTGTCTGCTGCATGATGGCAGCAGTATTCGCAGTGATTATCTGCATCATAATGGAGGGCTTTGGAGAAATATTTATCAGAAGTTTTCTAAATGAAAGCAGTGCCAGTGAAGCGTTTGCCACTGGAATCAGCTATGTTCATTTCATATCGTTCTTTTATATCTTTATTGGGTTAAAGGCAATCACAGACGGGCTTTTAAGAGGTGCAGGAGATGTGGTGGTGTTTACGGCTGCCAATCTGGTGAATCTGGCTATCCGTGTATCAGGAGCGGCTTTGCTTGCGCCTGTAATCGGGGTCCAGGCCGTATGGTTTGCAGTACCCATCGGCTGGACCGCTAATTACATCATATCACTGATCCGTTATCTCACCGGGAAGTGGGAGCGAATCCACCTTATTTCTTAAGGGGAAATGCAACAGTTGCTTTAAACAAATCACCGTCAATATAAAGCTGGAACTGCCCTCCCTGAAGCTCTGTCAGGCTCTTCGCAATGGAGATTCCCAGACCGCTTCCTTCGGTAGTTCTTGCAACATCACCGCGGACGAACCGCTCCGTCAGTTCGTCCGCCCGGATGTTTAACGGATTCTCAGAAATATTTTTAATGGTAAATAAGATCTTTTCTTCTTCTTTCGTAATGTCTACATAAACACGGCTGTGTTCCATTGCATATTTAAATGCATTGTTGTAAAGGTTTTCAAGGACTCTCCACAGGTAGCGTCCGTCTGCCTCAATCAACATGGCATCATCTGGAAGCGTAGACACCAGCTCTAAATGCCTCAGTGCAAACTTTTCTTCAAATTCCCCATTTGTCTGGTAGATCAGTTCAACAAAATCAATACTTGTCATATCTAATTTCAAGTTACCGGAGCTTGCTTTGGAAGCCTCCACCAGGTCTTCGGTTAGTGTCTTTAGTCTCTGGGATTTCTGTTCCAGAACCTCAAGGTAACCCTGAATTCGTGGGTCCTGTATTTTCTCCCTTTTAATTAAGTCCACATAATTGATAATCGAGGTAAGAGGAGTTTTTATGTCGTGGGATACGTTGGTGATCAGATCAGCTTTCAGCCGCTCACTGCGAACCTTTTCCTGCAGCGCAGTTTCAAGCCCTGTGCTGATATGATTGATATTCTCTGCCAGCTCCCGTTCTTTCCCATAAAATAGTTTGGTATCAATCTTATATGTGGTATTTCCGTTGGAGATGTTTAACAGGGCCTGGTTAATCTGATCCGTCTGCCAGGCATTTTTATACATCTGATGGAATACCCAAAGATCCAGGAGAAGAAACAGCACAGCTACCGCTCCCATAAGAATTCTGGATTCTAAATCGTTATAGGTAAAGAGTAAAAATGAAAAAGCCATAATCATTACAACATTAAAAATAAGAAACAGAGAATAGGTTATCATGATTCTGGTTGTAAAACGGTGATGCTTAAAATAGAGTAAAAGGGTTCTAACCCCTTTATTTAGCAGGCTGTTCTTCCATAAAACTCCGGACTTATATTGTTTTAAGAGGTTTAATACTGCAGAAACTCCTGTCACATATAAGATGAGAACTTTTAAAACCAGCTCGCCATAGTACCAATCCTCAGTAGAAAGGTACAGATGGATAATCTTAAAAAATATGAGCTGTGAAACCAACAGTGCAATACCGAAAGCAGCCAGGTATAAAACCAGACTGATCTCCGCAGGAAGCCGATTCATTCTCTGCATGAGGGGAGAAGGATTTTGTTCTTCCGGAGCACCGGTGAGCAGAACCATCATATAAAGTGTTGCGGCACATCCTAAGATTCCAAGAGCAAGGCAGATCATACCAACGATGAAAAACAGGCGCATCTGATCATAGGATTCAGCCGCCTGATAATAGGCGTCTTTGTAAGGATAGGAAGTATCCACAGCCACAGACATGTGATAATTCCCATTATTATAGGGATTCATCTTTTCAAGTTCAGGCGAAACGTTCTTTGGAACAGATATTAAGTTGGAGTCTACATAGAGTGCCTCGCCAGTCACGTATAAATATTTTCCCAGAGATTTAAACTCATCAACAGTTCTACCTGGAAAATTGG
Organism: uncultured Paenibacillaceae bacterium; assembly: GCA_963523055.1. Classification (GTDB taxonomy): domain Bacteria; phylum Bacillota; class Clostridia; order Lachnospirales; family Lachnospiraceae; genus Lacrimispora. Next base: position 106,111 of record CAURBV010000003.1, read on the forward strand.
TATAGAGTTTATAATCCTTGTCTGTATTCTGATACTGGATTTCAAACTTTAAGTTCCCTGGATTCTGGATAAACCGGTAATAGAACCGGTAATAGTTCCCCAAATGAGAGAGAACCTCATAGGAGAGCTGATCAATGGACTGAAAGGAGTCACCCGGTTCAGCGGCCTTAAAGTCCGGTTCGTAGGCCCGGTAAACGACCTGATAATTTAATTCTTCACCTGTTTTATTATTGGGGTGACCGCCGCTTACTTTAAACTGTTCATTTAAATAATAACCCTGTGACTTGGCATGGCGGATCATCTCATCTAATGTGAAATCTTTCGTAGTTCCCGGCCCATCAGCAACTCGTATGATAAATTTGGAGTAATCCAGTTTTCCGTTGGTCTCAAATACTTCCTTGTACTTTACATAGTTAAAAATATCATCGATATCAGATTTTAACTGGCCTGCAAATTCAGGAGTATCTTCATAACTTTCGTTGGCAATCCATCCGATACCTTCTCCATAATGGGTGTTGTTGTACATGACAGAGACACCAATCACTACCAGAAGGGAAAACAGGAGATGGGCCAGAATGGCCTTATCTTTTCTTTTTTTCATAATGGCTCCTATTGCTTTTCGATCTTATACCCAACGCCCCAGACCACTTTTAAATATCGCGGCTCTCTGGGATTGATCTCTATTTTTTCCCGGATATGGCGGATATGAACAGCAACTGTGTTATCGGCGCCAATTGCCTCCTCATTCCAGATCTGCTCATAGATCTCATCAATGGAAAAGACCTTTCCTTCGTTTTTTACAAGAAGTAAAAGGATGTTATATTCAATAGGAGTCAGCTTAATGACTTCATCATCAACTGTAACCTCTTTATTATCATCATTAATGGCAAGTCCACCGCATTTATAAATCTGACCGGCAGGCTGCTGATTCATATTACCAAGCTGGGTATAGCGGCGCATCTGTGATTTGACTCTTGCCACAAGTTCCAGTGGGTTAAATGGCTTGGTAATGTAGTCATCTGCCCCGATATTTAAGCCTAGAATCTTATCGGTGTCCTCCGATTTGGCTGAAAGAATGATGATGGGAATGCTGCTGGTTTCCCGTACTTTTAAGGTAGTGCGGATTCCGTCAAGACCAGGCATCATTACGTCCAGAATCATGAGATCCACTTCATTCTCCGCCAGTAGTTCCAGAGCTTCAAAGCCATCGTAGGCTTTTATTACATGGAAGCCTTCTCCGGTCAGATATATATCAATCGCTTCAACAATTTGCTTGTCATCGTCACATACTAAGATATTTTGCATTTGATAACCTCCTTTTTTCAATATTATACAACGAAGGCAGTAAAAAAGCACATTACTTTTTTATGAAGCTTGGAAACCCTTTATTTATGCGTGTTTGAGAGGTATTATATTACCATTTGACTTATTGTAGTATGATTCCAGTTTATCCACTTTCACATCTGCGTAACCAAAATGGGTGCAGGTAACAGATGTGTGGATGTATTATAACGGTGATGCTGGTCTGCTGGTTCGTAATGACTGGGTTAAGGATTCGGGTAAATGGTACTGGTTTAATGCTGCCGGGATCTTGGTCATTGCATTATCCTGGGATAGCGAAGTAAATAACTATCAACAAAGTAATTAATGTTATATTCATGTATCTAATTTATCTCTATTGTTTTATTTGATTATAAAATATAAATAATTTAGCAATATTTTCTAAATTATTGTTGCTATAATTTGCATTTAAGTTATAATAGTATATAAATATTCAAACAAAGGGAGAGACAAATGAGAAAAATAAAATTAGTTGTTGCCACTATTATTGCAACAGCTGTAATGAGTATGACAGCTTTTGCAGGGCAATGGAAACAAGATACGACAGGCTGGTGGTATCAGAATGATAATGGAAGTTATCCTATAAATTGTTGGCAAGACATTAATGGTAAACAATACTATTTTAATGAACCAGGCTATATGCTAGCAAACACTATTACACCAGATGGAAAACAGGTCGGTATTAATGGAGAATTGATTCAAGAGCCGCTTTTTAATATTGAAACAGATAGCTGTCGCAAAAAATTCACTGATTACCAATTATCTACTGATGATTATGGTAATGCTGTAATAATTATATACTATGATTACACAAACAAATCCAATGGTATTATGTCTGCTTGTGGTAGTTCTATTTCCACAACAGCTTATCAAAATGGTGTCGAACTTGATCTTGGTATAATTCGTAAAGATAATGATAAGACTCATAGAGCAAGAAAAGGTCAAGTAGATTACTTTAAATTAATTGAGCCAGGAGAAACACGAAATGTTGCAGATATTTATAAACTTAACGATAATAGTCCTGTTACTTTTACGCTTAAAGAGTTATTTGGAAACGATAAAACTGCAACGATTGTCTTTAATCTTGAATAATTAAGAATGAAAAAGCTTTTGAAAACCTGAGTTTCTCTTATAGACAATATACAGGCGGGTTCGGTATGACGGGCTCGCCTAAATAGTTCTTCTTAGATTAATCAATGTAATTCCTTATAATAGAAAATCAATAAATTTCAATGATCTGTGCATGTCGCATACAAATTTCAAAACTGGTCAATTTTTAGAAGCAGCTGTTTACGGTATTCTTGAGTGTAGTGGATTTAATGATAACGGTTCATTTAAGCTGGAATATAAACTTGGAGAGCTATTTGATGCTGCTGAAAAATATGCTCGTGAATTACCAGTGACCGTATTAATTATAAATGGTATCTAAAAAATGGATTTCGTGTAATTGGAATACAGCCTAATGCCTATGAGAAAGGATTTCATAAATGAAGCAGTTTCTATCATGTTTCTATCATGTTTTCATCTGATTTTTCATATGCTTTACCAATTCAGGTAAAAGGGTGCTGCTATGAACATATATGTAGTACAGCCGGGTGACAGTGTAGATTCCATTGCCGCGTCCCAAAACGTTCCGGTAGAAGCTTTGACATATGACAATCAGATTTATCCTCCATACCGCCTGGCAGTCGGTCAGGCACTTTATATCAGGGGTGACAGTCCTCCCGAAGACAGGATTCCACTTTATGTGTTTGGCTATGCATATCCCTTCATTAATCCGGATAATCTGGATGAAACTCTTCCATTTCTCACAGATCTTTACGTTTTTTCCTATGGATTTACGTTAGAGGGAGATTTAGTTCCGCCTCAGAGCCCGGATGACTGGATGATTGATCGTGCATTGGAAGCCGGAGTGCGCCCGATTCTGACTTTAACGCCCTTTGGACCCGACGGAAGGTTTAATAATAATCTTGTCACAAACATGGTACACAACCCCCAGATTCAGCAGCGTCTCATATGGAACCTGGGTAAGACCATGCAGGAGAAACGGTTTGGCGGTCTGGATATTGACTTTGAGTACATTATGGCAGATGACCGACAGGCGTATGCAGACTTTGTAAAACGGACCACGCAGATCATGAATCAGTTTGGTTATCAGGTAACGGTAGCACTTGCCCCCAAAACATCGGCCGATCAGAGCGGGCTTTTATATGAGGGCGTGGATTACAGGCTTCTGGGGGAAGCGGCAAACCGGGTTTTGCTTATGACTTATGAGTGGGGGTATACATACGGTCCACCCATGGCAGTAGCACCCATTAACATGGTGAGAAAAGTGGTAGACTATGCAATAACTGAAATACCATTATATAAGATCAGTCTGGGAATTCCGAATTACGGATATGACTGGGCACTCCCGTACGAAAGGGGAGTTACCAGGGCAGAAACCGTAAGCAACCTGGAAGCGGTTCAGATTGCAATTGATAATGGTGCAGAAATTGAGTTTGATGAAGAGGCCATGTCACCATTTTTCCGTTATTGGAAGTATGGAGTTCAACACGAAGTTTGGTTTGAAGATGTGAGGAGTTATAAGGCTAAATTTGACCTTATAAAAGAATATGGATTAACAGGAGCAGGATATTGGCAGATTATGCAGTTCTTCCGGGCTAACTGGCTGGTATTGAGTCAGATGTTTGTGGCAAGGAAGGTTGGAGATTAGATAGAGTGAATGCAGGGTGAGGGAATTGTAAATCTTCCTTTATCCTGCATTTTATAGTATATTTAAAGGAAGGAGCCGGCAAGAGGGGGGATCCTGCCGGCTAAAGTATGAAAAAAAGTATATTCTAAAAGGTTACTGGCCTCTTTACATTTATTACTATACCGGGAAATTGTGATAGGAGTTTGTTGTAACTGTGAAGAGTTTGTGAAATACAGGGGAGGATTTATGAGAGCAATGGAGATTTTAACGGATTGCCGCAAAGCTGGTAATACATGCGATTAATGATTTAAAATTTGAAAGAGTCGAAGCGTTAGTGCTTTCAGATAACAAAGCATCATGCAGAGTTATGGAAAAATGTGGTTTTAAATGTGAAGGTATTTTAAGGCACTTTAACAGGTATGAAGATAATTACCGTGATGTTAGTTACTATGGTATCATATCCTCGGATATTAAATCTATCTGATGACATAATTAATAGGTGACAGACAGTTGTCCTGTTATATGTAGTATGATAATAAAAAAGGAGGAATAACTGAGAAAATGAAATTAGATGGATTTGGAATTTTTGTAGAGGATATGGCAGTAATGGTACGGTTTTATCGTGATGTACTGGGATTTGATATAAAGGAAGACGAGAATACAACCAATGTTTACCTGGAGAAAGACGGCACCTTGTTTTTGCTGTATCGGAGAAGTGATTTCGAGAAGATGACAAACCGGGGATTTCATTATGCCAAGGATATCAATGGGCATTATGAAATAGCGCTGGGCGTGGTAAATTTTGATGCCGTTGATTTGGCCTTCCAGGAGGTTGTTTCTAAGGGAGCAACCCCGGTTATGGAACCGACCACGGAGCCCTGGGGGCAGCGTACCTGCTATATTGCAGATCCGGAAGGTAATTTGATCGAAATTGGCTCATTTAATCAATAAATACAAACAGGAAGGCTGCTAACCCCCAGAATGAGCGTTAGCAGCCTTCTTATCTAATATTAAACATTTGATTTCATATGGGGCTTAGTCCTTTGTAGGAAAAAGCTTATCGTGATAATACGCATTGGCCTGATAAATCGCACCCAAAGGATTATGACACAATACACGGTCTTTAACTGCAAATACGGTGACAGGAGCCTGGGAATACTTTATAAACAGAGAATCGTGTCCGACACAAAGACCAAGTACAATGTTTAAATCCGTTTTTGCTTCATTGAGAAAATGAGCCTGTGCAATTGGGTTACACATAGGGACCGGATTATCATGAATTCCAATCAGCTCCCTGGAGAGGTGACCGGTTTTACATAATATGGATTCCACCTGAAAACCATTGCTTACAAGTACCTTACGCAATATTTCTGCTTCATCTGTAAGTCCAATACAAAATGCCAGCCCCAGATTTTTGTATTCACATTCTCTGGCAAAATCCATGGTTTCTTCCAATCTGGTTTTACTACCATACCTGTCACTAACCACGATTGCAGAAGCTCTGGAGATCTTTAAATTCTCTTCATCCTGATACATAGATGACAGATTCTCCATATCATTTGAGAGACTTGGGCAGCCTTTGGGAGCATTTGAAAAATCACCTGAACTGCAGGAATGAATTTTACAGGAAGCACAAAAATACATAATATTCACTTCTTTTCGCATTTTTTATTTTAGTAATTTTAATGTGTTTAATATCTCCTGGGCTTTACCCTGGGTATCTGGTATATATAATGAGAAAACAAATATTGTTTTATTTCCTCGGATACAAGCATAATAATCCAAATTAATTGCATCCTTGTAGATATATCTGGTTTTTATTGCTGCAAATTCCCCCAGCTGAGTGTTGGTACGATCAATGAAAGTCACTTTATCCTTTAATGCATTAACAAAACCCAATTCAAATGCATTGGCATATACTTGAGGATCAAGATATTCGGGAATTGTTTCATTGTCAAATGAAATTAACATATTGTCATTGGTTATATCGAATGTTTGAGAATTACCATCAAAAGCAGTTGTGGTCACATCTGTGGGAATCTCAAGAGAGTACCCAAATTCTGTATTTTTATATGTATTGGAAGTCTTTTTATTGTCGGCATTTGTATCAAGCCATTTTCCGGAAGCGTCAAAGGTATAATTTACACCATTGATATTTTGTGTGGTGTTTGCTAACATTACACCATTATCATCAAAATAATACCAGTTACCCTGATCCTCAATCCACTGGCTGACAACTGGTGTACCGTTCTGATCGTATCTCCACTGACCATTATCCTGCTGTATCCAACCGGCAAACGATTGAATGGTGAAAAGAGATGACAGACATGCTGTTAATAATAGAATTTTTGCTTTTTTCATATGTTCCCCCTATTGTAACTGTTTTATTTATTATAAAGGAAACAGGAAAAGATTACAATCAATTTTGTCGCGCTGCCTTGGATGACATTGGCAGGCTTAATAAACCCCGGAAAAGGGAGGAGCCGGTAAGATTGGCGGGATCCTACCGGCTGAAGTATGAAAAAGTATTTATATGAAAGGGTTATTAGCCTCTTTGTGATTATTAATATACCGGAAAAATGTGACCAGATGATGATGCTTCTGTGAAGAGTTTGTGAAAGTGAGTTGTTAGAATTGACACTTCTCTTTTTGGTTGTTATAATTCCTATAAACATATTGATAAAGTGTGGAAAAAGGAGACTATATGAATATACAGGAAAAAGACCAGAAATTGAGGACTTATATTTCGGAATTGGAAAGTCTGGCAGTTGCTTTTTCTTCAGGGGTGGATTCAACATTTTTATTAAAAACGGCACATGACGTTCTCGGTGACCGGGTGATTGCGGTAACAGCCAAGTCCTGTTCCTTTCCGGAAAGGGAACTCCATGAAGCAATTCAGTTTTGCGAGAAAGAGGGAATCCGTCATTTTATTGTTGACAGTGAAGAACTGGATATAGAAGGCTTTAGCAACAATCCGAAAAACAGGTGTTATTTATGCAAACATGAGTTGTTTGAAAAAGTGGCAGAAGTAGCATCCGAACATGGCATTAAACACATTGCGGAAGGCTCCAACCTGGACGACAACGGCGATTACCGGCCGGGGCTGATCGCCGTTGCGGAGTTGGGCGTTCACAGTCCCCTGCGCTATGCAGAGCTCAATAAGGAGGAAATAAGGCAGCGATCCAAAGAGCTGGGGTTAAATACCTGGAACAAGCAGTCTTTTGCCTGCCTGTCCAGCCGGTTTGTATATGGTGAGACCATTTCCAAAGAAAAACTCTCTATGGTTGACAAAGCGGAACAGCTTTTACTGGACTTAGGGTTTTCCCAGGTGAGAGTACGGATCCATGGTACAATAGCCAGGATTGAAGTGCTCCCGGATCAGATTGCACAGCTTATTACAGAACCTAAAAAAAGTGTGATAACGGCAGAGTTTCATCGGATTGGTTTTTCCTATGTGACACTGGATTTAGACGGTTACCGCATGGGGAGCATGAACTTAACGCTGAATCAGGAATGAATATAAGGAGAATCTACAGGAGAGAAACATCTTTCCTGAAGGTTCTCCTTTTTCATTAATAAAATTTAAATGAAATCAACCGGTTGATTTTTTTGCCCTTTTCTGTTATATTGATTTGTTAAACAATCCATTGGAGAGGTACTAAAATGTTTTTATATCAGACAGTAAATGATCATGTGCGAATTCTGACATGCAGAGGATACGGAGGTGTTGTGCGTGTTCCGGAAAAGATTGGGAATCTTCCAGTGACGGAGTTGGCGGAGTATGCATTCTCCAACAGCGAGGGAAGGAATGAGATGCTTTCTCATATTGGAGATGGCATTCAAATGTGTGATGAAGAGGGAAGTCCGGCTTTCTATGAGGAAAATAAACTGCCACCAGAAATGACAGGCGATCTTTTAGAGGATCTGTATTTACCTCCTTCCATTCGAAAAATTGGAAATTATGCTTTTTATAATTGTTTTAAATTTCACCATTTGGAGTGTTACAGCTCCATAGCGGATCTGGGCTCTGGTCTCTTTACCGGATGTCTTGGAATCAGAAATCTGGACCTTCATATTACAGATGGGAGTCGCTCCTGTATGCAGGGCATTGTATCGGAGCTAAGGCAGGAACTTTATGTAAATTATCATACAAAGGATATGACTGCAAGGCTTATATTTCCTGAAATGTACGAGGAGTCGGTGGAACACACACCAGCCCGGATTATATTCCGGGAGATGCATGGATGCGGGCATTTGTACCGATATTGCTTTGACCAGTCCGAATTTCAGTTTCATAAATATGATGCATTATTTCCCCATGTCCGTGTTCAGGAATCGGATCGCCTGACTGCAGCGCTTACTCTTTTAAGACTGTATACGCCTCTTAATCTTCTTCCCAGAGATCGGAAGACTTATGAGGATTATTTAAGGGAGCATCTGCAGGCAGCCGCAGAAGCGGCACAAAAGGAAAGTGAATTAGTTCTCTGGCTGGCATCTGAGTATTGCAATGAACAGACAGATTTTGACCGGATGATCGATCTGGCATCGGAAAATAATAATACGGAGCTGTTAAGTTCTCTAATGGATTTAAGACATTTGCGTTTCCCAGTAAAAAAACGTACATTTTCTCTTTAGTATGAAGTGATTTTAATATAGAAAGGTGTATGAAATGGGAGATTGCTCGTTTCATACACCTTTTATTAAATGCCTGTTCATGGGTATTGACATAAATTATAAATGGGTGTAGAATGGTGAACTGTTAGTTTACTTTAATGCACTAATATGAAAATGAAATTGAATTATTATTTATTTTCTTTCTTTACTTTAATAAAAAGTAAGGCCAAAACAATAGAAAAAGAGTATTAATTTTGTTAGAATAAATTTATATAAAATCGCCGCCAGAATGATATATCTCGGATTGTATATAATATTTAGGTTTTCCCGCATTTAGGAAAGTATAGAAAGAAGGTAAATAGAATGATTGATCCGGTGAGACAGCGTCAGCTTGATGAACTGAATGAGGTAGAACTCGGACATGAAATACTTGGTAATGCAAGAAACGAACTTTATCTAAACTTCAGATATCTGGATGTTGCGTTAAGCAGTTTTGGATTTGAAGCTGATCGATCTGGTTCCGGGCTCAGTACAGACGGCTATGTAATTTATTATCAGCCGGAGCTGTTGTTTTCCATGTTCCGGGGCAGCCGTATACGAATTAACCGGGCATATCTTCATATGCTTTTTCACTGTTTATTCTGGCATCTGGGTTCTATGGGAAACCGTGATAAGCAATACTGGGATGTTGCGTGTGATATTGTGGTTGAATCATTACTGGATGGATTCTATGTAAAATCAGTTTTTCAGCACCAGTCACCATATCGGCGTGAAATTTATGGCCAGATAAAAAGCAAGCTTCCTGTATTCACAGCGGAAGGAATTTACCATCTTCTTGTGGAAATGAATCTGCCAGAAGAATCATTTCACCGTATGCAGGCAGAATTTTATGTGGACAGCCATGAAATGTGGGAGCAGGAAGAAGATCCCCATATGAAGATAGAACGTCAGAATAAATGGCAGGATATCAGGGATAAAATGGAAACGGAGATGGAATCCTTTGGAGAAGAGGAGGAGGATTCCTCCAGACAGCTTTTCGAGCAGGTAAAGATAGAAAACCGGGAACGCTATGATTATAAACGGTTTTTAAGAAAATTTGCAGTTCTGAAAGAAGAGGCGGAGGTTGATCCCGATTCTTATGATTCCATATTCTATACGTATGGCCTAACGCTCTATAAAAACATGCCTTTGATTGAACCTCTTGAGACGAGAGAAGTTTTTAAAATTGAAGATTTTGTAATCGTGATTGATACTTCCATGTCTGTCTCAGGTGATCTGGTGCGAAACTTTCTGGAGCAGACCTATGAGGTTCTTGGAGAATCGGAAAGTTATTTTCGTAAAATTAACATTCATATCATACAGTGTGATGAACAGATCCGCTCCGATGCAACAATTACAAGCAGGGAAGAAATGGAAGATTATATGAAACATTTCACTCTTTCCGGATTTGGCGGAACTGATTTTCGGCCGGCCTTTGAGCATGTTAATGGTCTGCTTAATAAAGGCGCCTTTAAGAAGCTCCGGGGGTTGTTATATTTTACAGATGGAAAAGGAATCTATCCAGTAAAAATGCCTCCCTATGAAACTGCATTTGTGTTTATGGAAGATCAGTATCAGGACATATCAGTGCCAGGCTGGGCAATGAAGGTAATATTGACCAGGGAAGATCTGGAAGTAAATTAACAGGAGAACAATAAAACAATGAATATAAAACGAGCAAAAGAAGAAATCAAAAATACCATAGAGGCTTATCTGCTAAAAGATGACTACGGCACCTACGAAATTCCTGCAATGCGGCAGAGACCGGTTTTCTTAATGGGACCGCCCGGAGTGGGAAAAACACAGATAATGGAGCAGATTGCAAGAGAGTGCCAGATTGGACTGGTGGCTTATACCATCACCCATCATACTAGACAGAGCGCGGTGGGACTTCCATTTATTACAGATAAGGAATTTGGAGGAAAACAGTACCGTGTGACGGAGTATACCATGAGTGAAATTGTGGCATCTGTTTATAATAAGATAGAAAGTACAGGGTTGTCGGAGGGAATTCTCTTTATTGATGAGATTAACTGCGTTTCAGAAACACTGGCGCCCACCATGCTTCAATTTCTCCAATATAAGACTTTTGGAAATCACCGCATACCAGAAGGCTGGATTATTGTAACTGCAGGCAATCCTCCGGAGTATAACAAATCAGTTCGTGATTTTGATGTGGTTACATTAGATCGTATAAAGCTGATTCATGTGGAGCCAGATTACGAGGTATGGAAGGCTTATGCCTATGAGCATGAAGTCCACCCAGCAGTTATTTCCTATCTGAATGCCAGAACGGAAAACTTCTGCCGGATTGAAACTACAGTAGATGGAAAATTCTTTGCTACGCCAAGAGGCTGGGAGGATTTATCAAGCTTCATTAAGATTTATGAACGTCTGGATAAGAAGCCGGACCGTGATGTAGTGGGTGAGTACATTCAGTATCCTAAGATAGCCAAGGATTTTGCCAATTATCTGGAGCTGTATTATAAATACCGGGGTGATTATCAGATTGATGAAATACTGTCTGGCACAATCCGGGAAAGTTTGTGCAACAAGTTAAGCCGTGCTCCCTTTGATGAGAAGTTAAATGTAATGGGACTCCTTTTATCCAGACTGAGTCAACATTTTAAGAAGGTGGCTGATCAGGGAGACCGTACAGGTCTGTTAATGGAAGAGCTAAAAAAAGTTGATCCGGAAACAGAGGGGAACGCAAACACTTCCATGGTGGAACGATTACGAGACGAAAGAATTCAGTGGAGTGAATCCGTAAAACAAAAACGGGAAGCAGGACTTCTAAACAGACGGGAAGATTTTCTATTCCGTGATGTAGAAGCTCTACTGCTTAAAATAGAAGAAACGATTAAAAAAACCTCTAAAAATAATATGGAAGAGGACTGGAAGCAGGTCAGGGATATTTTTCAGGAAGAAACAAAACGATACGATATGTTTTTTTCAGAAAGTGGAAAATCCCTTGAACACGCATTTGATTTTCTGGAAGCCTCCTTTGCAGCCGGCCAGGAAATGGTTTTGTTTATTACAGAGTTGAATACTGGTTTTTACAGCGTGAAGTTTTTAAAAGAGTATGAATGCGAACGCTATTATCAATATAATAAAAGTCTATTATTTAAAGACCGGGAGGACGAAATCAGATCAAGAATCACGAGTTTGGGAAAATAATGTATAAAAACCAAGAAGCTACTCCATAATATAAGGGAAAAGGAGGTAGTGCCATGGGAAATAAAGCATTAAATTACACAGCTCTGACAATTGCCATCATCGGTGCAGTAAACTGGGGGCTGGTAGGTTTCTTCAATTTCAACCTAGTGTCATTTATTTTCGGCAGCATGACCTGGCTGACAAGGATCGTGTATGCCGTCGTAGGAATCTGCGGATTATATCTGCTTACCTTTTATGGTCATTCAGAAACAAGTACGGAAAGATAGTTGATGATGGTAGCGGGGGCGTTGCAGCATAGCAGATATTATGCTATGGAGCAATGCCCTTCATCTATGTTTTAAAATTGATATGCATGAATATTTGCGTACGGAGGACAGCAAATGGAGGCACAGTTGCGGGAAAGAACGCAGGCACAAATGCAGTTTGAATCATATCTTCGCAGGGAAAATTTATCTGAAAGTACAATCATAACTTATATATCTGCAGTAAGATCTTATTTCACCCAATATAATGATATTAGCAAAGATAATTTATTGGCCTATAAGGGCTATCTCATGGAAAGTTATAAACCGAAAACTGTAAATCTAAGAGTTCAGGCCATGAATAAATATCTCTATTATATGGAGCAGCAGCCGCTGCAGCTTAAGAATGTTAAGATACAGCAGAAAAATTTCCTTGAAAATGTAATTAGTAATGCAGACTATCAATATTTAAAAAAGAAGTTAAAGCAAGATGGAAACATGGAATGGTATTTTGTCGTATGGTTCCTGGCAGCAACCGGTGCCAGAGTCAGTGAACTCATACAGATAAAGGCAGAGCATGTTGAACTTGGATATCTGGACCTCTATTCCAAAGGTGGAAAGCTTCGCAGAGTCTATATTCCCGAAAAGCTGAAAAAGGAAGCCAAGGTATGGATGGATCAAAATCAGATAACCAGTGGTTACTTATTCAAAAATCGTTACGGGGAACGGATCTCAACCAGGGGAGTTGGTCAGCAGCTAAAACGTTATGCAATAAAATACGGACTTGACCCCGATGTGGTCTATCCTCATTCCTTTCGCCATAGATACGCAAAGAATTTTCTGGATAAATACAACGATATTGCATTTCTAGCTGATCTTATGGGGCATGAAAGCATTGAGACCACAAGGATTTACTTAAGAAGGACAGCAACGGAGCAGCAGAGCCTGATTGATAAAATTGTTACATGGTGATGGAACTATATTAATAAGAAGAAATAAAAATTAAAAAGAGTCTTAACTCGTCTGAATACAGACAGGTTAGGGCTCTTTTTGATTTATATTGACTTTTTCCAGGCGCCGATCGTCATCAAGGAATAACTTTTAATGTTCCTATAATGTGTATTATAGGAACATATGCCGCGCAGGCAAAAGCTGATTATATCCTGTAGAAACGTGTGAATTACTCACTAAAACTTATATCGGATAAAGATAAGTTTTAATAAGGATTTTAAAAAAAAAATTAATAAGTTACGAAAATAAAGGAAAAAACTGATAAAAACCAGTTGTTGTAATACACATTCTGGGAATATATGCCAAGTAGTTAAGAAAATAACAAAGAAGGCTTCGTCAAAAACAAGGAGGTGACGCGAATGTTATCGTTAGGAAGGAATCCAGGTGAGTATCTCGTAATCAATGGAAACATAGTAATACAGGTGGTGTCCGTGGAGGGAGATTTAAGACTTGCCATTGATGCACCAAAAGATATTTCCATTGTAAGAGGAGAGATCTATGAAAAAGGCCACCAAATTCCCCAGTGTTTGAAAAAACTAAGGGAAAAGCACTTACGGTGGTAAGAACAGTTTACTACGCTTTCAACTTTTTCCTCAAGGGCCCGAGGAAAAGTTAGAAATAAAAAAACAAAAGTAACATGAGGGAAATGGATGTCCCTGTCATAATTCAAGGAGGTAATATATATGAGAATTCAACACAATATTGCAGCATTAAACGCCTACAGACAGTTAGGAAACAATAATAACTCTGTATCAAAGAGCTTAGAGAAACTGTCTTCTGGCTATCGTATCAATCGTGCAGGAGATGACGCCGCAGGTCTTGCCATTTCTGAAAAAATGAGAGCACAGATTACAGGTCTTGAAACAGCCCAGAAGAATGCAAACGACGGTATTTCACTTGTACAAAGCGCAGAAGGTGCATTGACTGAGGTTCACTCCATGTTAAACCGTATGACCGAACTTGCAACTCAGTCCTCAAGCGGTACCTATGATAATGCGGTTGACCGTGATAATCTGCAGAAGGAATTGAATTCATTAAAATCTGAGGTTGACAGAATCTCTGAATCAACTAACTACAATGGAATTAAACTTTTGGATGGATCATTGGGTGGTAATTCTGTAAGTGCTTCAGCCAATAATGCTATAGTGTCTGGTGTACAGACAGTCAGCGGGCTGACTACTAATGCGCTTCAAAACAACCCGGCAGTAGCTGGTGCATATGAAGTCAAGGTCGATCTGGATAGTGCGAAAACAGATGGAACTACACAAGCAGTAGCTGCAGGAGCTTCAAAACAATTTGAAGTTAGCTTAAAGGATACCGCTGGAACGGATCATGTTCTAAAATTTAAATTTAATGATACAGGTGCAATAACTACAGGGGATTTAGCGACAAAAGTCGGTGCTATTTTGTCAGGTGGAATTAATAGCATTTCTGATGCTCAATTTGCGGCGGATAACAAAGATGCCCTGGATTCATTAAAGAAAGTATTTGCGGATGTTAAAATGGAAACAGATGGAGCCGATGGCTTAAAAATTACTGCAAGCAGTAAAGATTTAGGAACAAATGGTGTTGGTTTGGCGTCAATTACTGTAAAAGAGCGTACAATTAACCTTAATGGTTCACCTTCAGCGGCAGTTGATTTATCCACTAACACTGCCTTAGGATCAGATGTTACAGCCACAGTAACGACAGCACCAACTGATGCATTTGATTATTTGCAAGTGGAAACAGCCGATCTGGCATCAGGTAAAAAAATTACAGTTGGTGACCATACCTTTGAAATGAAGGCGGCAGATGATTATAAAACTACCGGTGATAATGTACGTGTTATAATTGGAAGCAATGATACAGAGACCAAAAAGAACTTAGTTGCAGCTATGAATAACTCCGGCATTACCTCAGCGTCATTAACTGCGGACGGTAATATTAAGATCGGAGATAAGAATCAGCTGAAAACTTCTGATAAAACTGTTGGATATAATGAGATGGTTGATATTAAGTCGGAATCTCTGGGTGTTAAGCTCGGTGCAGCAGATGCTGTTAATGGTACTTTTAAATTTACACCTGGTGCCGGAGCGGCAGGAGATCATACCCTTGGTATTGGATATAAGGACGCAGACGGTAATGTAAAATCCATCAAAGTGGATTATACAGCAGGTGGTACAGTAGCAACCAATGCATCAGCAATTGCATATGCAATTAATACAAATCAGGATACAAAATCTTTGTATAAAGCAACGGTTGATGATTCCACACATGAAATTACATTAGAAGCATTAGGTGGTAAAGAAGGTGTTACCATTACTGCATTATCCACAACAGATACAACCACCGGTGCTCTTGGATCACTTACTACCGGAGCTACCCCTGCCCGTGCATCAAAGACAATAGAGCTGGTGAATTCAGGTATTGCTGAAGGTGATTCTGTTAAAGTAGGTGGCAAAGAGTATCAATTTATTGACAGTGCAAGCGTTGGTGATGCCAGTAAATTGAAAGAGGGTGCTACTGCAGTTGTTATTGGAGCAGATAATAACGGGACAGCAGCTAATTTGCGGCTGGCTCTCAGCAATGACGGAATAAAGTCTTCTATTTCAGGTAATAAGATTACAATTGAAGACGGTGCAAAAGCGGGAGTCAAATCCGGAGGCTTAAAAATTCAGGTTGGCGAGACAAAGGACAGCTATCAGCAGGTTAATGTTACTGTTGGAAATATGAGCACAAAAAGTCTTGGAATTGCAGATGTTGATGTAAGCACTCAGGAAGGTGCAAAGGCTTCTATTGAAAAAATCAAAGCTGCCATTAATAAAGTATCTGCTACCAGAGGTGACTTGGGTGCGATTCAGAACCGTCTTGAGCACACCATTAATAACCTTGGAGTTACACAGGAGAACATGACTGCAGCAGAAGGACGTATCCGCGATGTAGATATGGCAAAAGAGATGATGGCATACACCAAGAACAACATCCTGGTTCAGGCATCTCAGTCCATGCTGGCGCAGGCAAACCAGGTTCCACAGGGCGTTCTGCAGTTATTAAAATAATAATTATAAAAATATCAGTATTAATTACAAGGCCGTTGCATCTTAATGCAGCGGTCTGTTTGACGTGCAAAATGACTGGGCTATGATGTTTGATTTTTTTATGCTATACTCTTAATCAAAAGCAACGCCAACCAGTTTATTGCTGTTGGCTCCATTAGGAGGTATGCGATGTTTTTCATATGCGGAATGAGTCAGGGAAAAAAGCTGTTGGATTATACCAAGACAGTGATCTGCTCCTTATGCGGAGGCTATGGCAGATATCAGGTCTTTATGACCTACAGCTATTTTAGTGTATTTTTTATCCCCATCATAAAATGGAACAGGCATTATTATGTACAGATGTCCTGCTGTAATACTGTTTATGAGCTGGACGGAGAAAAGGGGAAAAAGTTAAGCAGGAGAGAGCTGGTTGAAATTGAGGAACGGGATTTAACTCTGGTTCAATCCGGACAAAGAAGCGCAGAGTGGAATAAGAGGCAATGCTCCCACTGCGGTTATGAAACAACTGAGGATTTTGAATACTGTCCCAAATGCGGACAGAGATTTTAAAACAGCCGAACCGGAATATTTCCGGAGCGGCTGTTTTTTCGTGTTTTGCCATTAGATAATAATATCCTCTAATGCTCGTTTGGGGACATAATGAATCTGATTTTCATCTCTGTAATACTTAACGCTTCCGTCTTCCTTAACAGGAACGATAACCACTTCTTCCTTGGGCTTCCCAAGAGCCAGAACAAGATCAATAGAATAAAGAGAGGTATCAATACCAAGCGCTTCAGCCAGCTGGCTTCGCCGTACATTTCCAAGCATGCAGCCGCCATAACCTTTTTCTACTGCGCCGAGCATCATGGTCTGAGCGGCAATGCCATCATCGGTAAGCTTATTCTTACCAAGTGATAAATCACAGAGTATGATAATATAGGCAGATGGGCGCTCCCCTTCACCTGGCCCGTCCCAGTCAGGCAGTGCTCCCGCCCAGCCTAAAGTATCAAATATCAATGCATTTTTCTCTGGTGTATTGCTAATCTTAAATTTTAATGCCTGTGAGTTAGCCGTGGACGCAGTAAGTCTCGCCAGATCAATGAGTTCTATTAAATCCTCTTTAGAAATCTGGCACTCCTGATAGAAGCGTCGGTATGTACGGCATTTGGAAACAAGATCCTTTAACATAGTAGATTCCTCCTGTTATCATATTCAATCAGTATTTATTTATAAAGTATAGCAGGTATGAAATTGATCTGCAACGAATAAAAAGGAAATGGATTTAGTAATATAGCACAAAAATAAAGTCATTTTACCCCTTGAAACTAGTATGTTTTTCGAATGGACAAAATACAAACAAATAGAATAAAAAAAACTCAAGAGCATAAATCCATAATTTATTGTTAGACATATTATCCCCATTTGTAAATTTAATTAAGAATTTACCACTTTTATATTAAGAAAAAAATCATAATGAATTCATTGACTTTATTTTCTTAAGGTGTTAAACTGTGTCTCGGCTTTAGAAATTAATAAAAAAGGCCGCGGCATACATATTTAACAATAAACACAGGTAGCCGCAAGGAGGAGAAATATTATGAAATTAACAACAAAGAAACTGGTACTTACAGGATTAGCAGTATTAACAATGGCAGCAATTTCTGCATGTGGAAGCACAAAGACTGCTGAAACAACAGCAGCAACAGAAGTTACAACAGAAGCAGCTACAACAGAAGCAGTTACAACAGATGCAGCTACAAAAGAAGAAGCTACAACAGAAGAATCTTCTGAGTCTGTAGAAGAAACAACTGAAGAAGCATCTGCAAAAGAGTCTTCTGAAGAAGCTTCCAGCGTAGAAGCAACTACTGAAGCTACAGAAACTACAAAGGCTGCTAACTAATTATAGAAAAAACAGCTTAGATGGAATGAAAATTTCCGCAGGCGGGGACAGATGTCTCCGCCTTTTTTGCGCGCATCTGCTATGCAGAATGGATCAGTATGTGATATAATTTCTCCAAACACTCATTAAAAGGAGGCCGCTTCTTATGAAAATTACTTACGTTCATCACAGTGCATTCCTGGCAGACTTATCGTCTGCTGCTCTGCTATTTGATTATACCCAGGGTACACTTCCGGACCTGGATACCAATAAACCACTTTTTATATTCGCCAGTCATCGCCATGGAGATCATTATTCGGATAAAATTTTTGATTTGGGGAACGGACTTAAAGAAGTTCATTATGTTCTATCTGACGATATCTCCAGAAAAAAGATTGGTGAGGAACAAAGAAGACATATTTCATTTGTTAAACCTGGAGAAACGATCACCCTTGCGTATGGTACAGGAGATAATCTGGCATTGGAGATTACTGCGTTTAAATCCACAGATGAGGGCGTCGCATTTCTCATAAAAGTGGATGGAACCGTGATTTACCATGCCGGGGATCTAAACAACTGGAGATGGGAAGGCGAGCCAGAGGAATGGAACCGGAATATGGCTATGAACTATTCATTCGAAGTGGACAAGCTGGCAGGAGAGAAAATTGATGCCGCATTTCTGCCTCTGGATCCAAGACAGGAGGTAAACTTCTATCTGGGATTTGATGAATTTATGAGAAAGGCGGAAGTAGTGCATGCATTTCCCATGCACTGCTGGGGTGATTATTCTGTAATAGGGCGTTTAAAATCAATGGAAGTTTCCATTCCTTACCGGGACCGGATTGTTATGATGGAAAGAGACGGAGAATCGTTTGTTTTGGAACAGGAGCCTCAAATTCATGAATGAGCGGAAAGAGGAAGAGCGGGAGGTCTTAGATGCGGCCATGCTGGCCGGTCATATTCTGCTGGAAAATGGTGCTGAGATTTTCCGGGTGGAAGAAACCATGGACCGGATCTGCCGTCATTATGGAATTAAATCCTGCAGTTCCTTTGTGTTAAGTAATGGAATTTTTACCACGGCAGGAGATGAGAGAGAAGAGATATTTGCAAAGGTTCAGCACATTCCGGTGAGCGGCACACATTTAGACCGTGTTGCTGCAGTGAATCAGCTTTCCAGGGAGATTGAAACAGGTTCTTTAACTCCCCATGCAGTAAGAGAAAGACTGGATCAGATACAGCGGATGCCTGGAAAGTCAAAGAAGATGCAGATTCTGGCATCGGGAGTGGGAAGTGCCTGCTTTTGTTATCTGTTCGGAGGTAATGGTAAAGATGCAGCAGCTGCGTTTTTCTCCGGAGTAGTGCTATATGGATATATCATTTTTCTGGCCGGTCCTCATCTTACCAAGCTGGTGGCTAATATTGGTGGAGGAGCGCTGGTCACTGCGCTGTGCACTCTTATGTACAAGCTTCGTATGGGAGAACATTTAAATTTTATGATTATTGGTTCAATTATGCCTTTGATTCCAGGAGTTGCATTTACCAACGCGATTCGTGATATTGCAGACGGAGATTATATCGCTGGTTCTGTGCGTATGATGGATGCTCTGCTGGTATTCTTCTGCATTGCCATGGGAGTAGGTCTGGTATTCAGCCTTCTTCACCGGTTTACAGGAGGTGCATTTTTATGATGGCTGTCTGTGAGATGGCAGTTGCAGCCCTTGGTACGGTTGCATTTGCCCTCCTGTTTGGAGTACCTGCCATATACTACCCTTATTGCGGTTTAATTGGGGGAACAGGCTGGTTTGTATATAGCATACTGGCACAGGGATTTTCAGAGCCGGCATCTGCAATGTTTGCAACCATTGCTGTAATTCTTCTTTCCAGAATATTTGCGGTCAGAAAACAGTGCCCGGTTACCATCTTTTTGATCTCCGGTATTTTTCCATTAGTTCCAGGTACGCTGGTATATTGGACTGCTTACTATATTGTAACCGACGAAATAGCACTTGCTGCCCGAACCGGATTTCTTGCTCTGAAAGTGGCAGTTGCAATCGTGCTCGGTATTGTGTTTGTTTTTGAACTGCCTCAGGGATTCTTCCGGTTTGCGGCAAAGAAGAATAAACGGGCATTAAAAGAGAAAGGGAGAAAGAAACGATGATATGGATTAAAAATATTCACGTAATTGATCCGGCAACCCGGACAGAGCAGGATATGGATATCTGCATAGAAGATGGAATCATAGCCGGGATGGGAGCGGATCAGAATCCTCCCGGAGCAGGGACTTCAAAAAATGATGTGGTGATTGATGGTACCGGTCTTATAGCAGCGCCGGGTCTTGTGGACGTACATGTTCATTTCCGGGATCCGGGACTTACTTACAAGGAAGATATCCAGACTGGTGCAAGAGCAGCTGCCAAAGGTGGTTTTACAACAGTTGTATGCATGGCCAATACAAAGCCTCCTGTTGACAATATTAAAACGTTAGAATATGTAAAGAAAGAAGGGGAGAAAACCGGAATCCATGTTCTTCATGTGGCGGCTGTATCCAAAGGGATGAAGGGTCGTGAGCTGACGGATATGGAGGCACTGGCAGCCCATGGAGCAGCAGGCTTTACCGATGATGGGATACCGCTGATGGATGCGGAGCTTGTAAAAACAGCCATGGAAAAAGCGGCCAGTTTAAATCTCCCTTTAAGCTTTCACGAAGAAGATCCAGCATTAATCGAGAACAACGGAATCAATCATGGGGCGGTATCCGACCGACTTGGTATCTATGGTTCCCCTTCAGAGGCGGAGGACAGTCTGGTGGCAAGAGACTGTATGCTTGCTCTCCACACCAAGGCTGCCGTAGATATTCAGCATATCAGTTCTGCTGCGTCGGTACGTATGGTACAGTTTGCAAAGGATTTAGGGGCGGACGTTTATGCAGAAGTGACACCCCACCATTTCACACTGACAGAAGAGGCAGTTCTTTCCTATGGAAGTCTGGCTAAGATGAATCCCCCTCTTCGGACAGAGGCAGACCGTATGGCTGTAATAGAAGGTCTTAAAAATGGAAGCATTGATATCATAGCCACCGATCACGCACCTCATAGTACGGAAGAGAAAGCCAGGCCTTTGCTGGAGGCGCCCAGTGGAATTATCGGGTTGGAAACGGCACTTGGGCTGGGAGTAACCTCTTTGGTACGTCAGGGTCATTTAACCATGATGCAGCTGATGGAAAAGATGAGTATCAATCCAGCAAAATTATATCGTCTGGACTGTGGAATGCTGAGAACCGGAGGTGTTGCAGATCTGGTAATATTTGATCCTAACGAGGAATGGACCGCAGGTGAATATGTCTCCAAGTCATCTAATTCTCCATTTACCGGCAAAAAACTTTTTGGAAAAGTGAAATATACCATCTGCAAAGGTAAAATTGTCTACCAGGATGAACAGGATTAATCGGATCAACACGAGAAAAGGATAAGAGATGGAAATTAGGGCGCAGGACTCTGTTGTCCCGGGGGAATTAAAAACAGAGGGGATAGCTGAGGGTAAAGTGAGTGGTAAAGCAGACTTGAATCTGTCTGTTGAAGCATTAAAAGCAAACGAGAAATTAATTGCAGGAGAGATTGTGCTTAATCAGGTGGCTGCTCAGACTCAGTCTATGAAGGAAGAGGCAAAAGCGGAATCTGAAAAAACTGAAAAATCCAGGTCTGTCAGAGATACTGCTTCAGTTAGTGATTCTCCTGAGGTTTGGGCTGAGGAAGAATGGAGGGAGGTCTTTCATGAGATAACGGACTGGACTCCATCTGAAACCCTTCCACTTTCGGAGGAATTAAAAGAGCTGGCTAGAATATACCAGGAACTTCTTTTGGCAATTCTCACCCATGGAACACAAGAGGGCCAGGAAGCCGGGGAGCTCAATCAGGAATTGTCTGTGATGCTGCAAAAGCTTTTAATGTCCCGGCTTGGAGATCTGGAGCTTCTGTTAAGTAATTATGGATCTGCCATAAGTATTAATGCATTGAGGGCAGCCATCTGCCGAAGTGTTATGGGGAAAAATTTTACGGAGGCAGAGCTCAATCAGATATTCGGACGTAGTGGCATGGATGGAAAGCAGGCAGCAGCTTCTAATAATGGCGGAATCAGGACCCCGGTTACCACAGTAGATAATGAAACTGGTATGGGAATTATTTACCAGCCAACAGCCTCAGGAACGATTAAAAATAACCCCGGGTATGCCAGGAATCTGATGGATGAGACTTCTTTGACGATTCTGGACAAAGGCGGGCCTTTCAGGAAAATAACTGGAAAAGCCCAGGGAGCCAGCTTAACCATTTCCCCTCTGAAAACGGGAAGGGTATATGAAATAAGCGATTTGGAGGCTGCACAGCGGTTTGCATCCTATATGAACCGGGAAGGTAATTTATTCAAAACATCAGGACTGTCTGGTAAAAGCGAAGAGCTGCAGGGATTTTTAGCTGCTCTTATGTCAGTAAAAACACAGATCTTTGTATCGGGTCTGGGAGCGGAAAAAGGGATCGCCATGGATTTAAGAGAAGCCTGTGACCGGATGACCGATGAATTGATTCAGGAGATGGTGAATCAGTCTTCTCTAAAATATTCCAGTGGAAGAAAACCGGTTTTTGAAGTAAAGGATGTATACCGGATCTTTTATTACATGATGAATCTTTACAAGAGCAAGGCAGATGTGAATGAGACGGCAAATAAAGGGATTCGCTACGCCTATCAGCAGTTTCTAAAGAAAAAAGAAGTTTCAGAAATTAAGGGAGAGCCAGAGCCTTTTTTCACAAAAGGTAAGAAAGAGCCTTCAGAGGATTTTAAGGAGGGCCGGAAACAGATAGAACGGGATTGGAACGGATTTACGGAATTTTTAAACAACGAACATTCCTCAGATATTCCTCAGGGAGTTCTGGTGCTGAGTCCCTGGGGGATGCTGGCGGAACCGGAAACTTCCAGGGAGGAAAGCGATGGGAATATAAGTCCTGCTTTTTTCCTTGGTGGGGGCGCAGCCCTTGTAATACTGATTATAATCCTTTCTTTTATCTGGTTTTAGAACCATTATACATAAATTTCTTCTTTACAGAAAAACTTTACTGTGCTACCATGGTAACACATGAAAATCAAGAGGAGGATTTATGTTATGAAAAAAATAGTGATTCTGGCAGCAGCAATATTAGGAACAGCAGCGTTATTAAGCGGCTGTGCAGGAAAAAAGGAAGCACCTGCGGCGGCAGAGACAACAAAGGCAGAGTCTTCATCTGCAGAGACAACAAAAGCACAGGAAACATCTTCGGCAGCTTCTGAAAAAGATACGTTTACTGTGGGATTTGATCAGGATTTTCCTCCCATGGGATTTGTGGGAGATAATGGAGAGTATACAGGATTTGACTTAGATCTTGCAAAAGAGGTGGCAGACCGTCTTGGTAAAAAATTTGTAGCTCAGCCAATCGCCTGGGACGCAAAGGATATGGAGCTGGAAAGCGGCAACATTGACTGTATCTGGAATGGATTTACCATCACTGGAAGAGAAGACGGTTATACATGGTCAAAGCCTTATATGGCAAACAGACAGGTCTTTGTTGTGGCAAAGGATTCCGGTATCAAGACACTTGCAGATCTTTCCGGAAAAGTAGTGGAGGTACAGGCTGACTCTTCTGCGGAAGCTGCGTTAAAGGATAATGATACATTAGCCAAAACATTTAAGACACTCCAGACCACACCGGATTATAATACTGCATTTATGGATTTGGAGATGGGCGCAGTTAACTGCGTGGCGATGGATGAGATTGTAGCTGCTTATCAGATTCAGCAGAGAAAGTCAGATTTCGTAATTCTTGATGAAGCACTTGCAGCAGAGGAGTACGGAGTTGGCTTTAAAAAGGGAAATGATGGATTAAGAGACAAGGTGCAGGAGCAGCTGGAGGCAATGGCAGCAGACGGGACCTTAAAGACCGTTTCTGAGAAATGGTTTGGTAAAGATGTAACAACAATAGGAAAATAATTGATACTGACGGAGGGGCAATCATGGCTTTTACAAAGATACTTACACAACTGGCAGGAGGAATGTGGGTCAGCATCCAGATCTTTCTGGTAACACTCATCTTTTCTCTTCCTCTGGGACTTTTGGTCTCCTTTGGGAGGATGTCAAAAAACCGGGTCATAGAGGCCATTGTTAAATTCTATATTTCAGTCATGAGAGGAACCCCTCTGATGCTTCAGCTGATGGTGGTTTATTTCGGTCCATATTACCTTTTTGGAATAAAGGTGGGGAACGGATACCGCCTTTGGGCCGCATTTATCGGTTTCGTGATCAACTATGCGGCTTACTTTGCTGAAATCTACAGAAGCGGCATTCAATCTATGCCTGCCGGACAGTATGAGGCAGCAAAGCTTTTAGGATACTCAAAGAACCAGACCTTTTTTAGAATCATTTTTCCCCAGGTAGTAAAACGGATTCTTCCGTCAGTCACCAACGAGGTAATAACTCTGGTAAAGGATACCTCCCTTGCGTTTACCATCAGCGTGCTGGAGATGTTTGCCGTAGCCAAGGCGCTGGCGTCCTCACAGACAAGCCTGATCCCCTTTGTGGCAGCAGGTCTTTTCTACTATGTATTTAATCTGGTAGTGGCTATGCTGATGGAATACATAGAAAAACGGATGAATTATTACCAATAGGAGGAATCGAAATGCACGTACTGGAAATGAATCATGTGGAAAAATCATTTAATGAACAGAACGTCCTTCGGGACATCTCTCTGTCTGTAAAAGAAGGAGAGATTCTTTCTGTCATCGGGCCTTCCGGTTCCGGAAAGTCCACACTCCTTCGATGTGCCACAATGCTGGAACAGATGGATAAAGGAGAACTGTTTTATCTGGGAGAAAAGGCGGCGTGGAACGGAAACGATGGAACGTCTGTCTATGCAAAGAAGGAAAAGCTGAAAGAGATACAGAAGAATTACGGTCTTGTTTTTCAGAATTTTAATTTATTTCCTCATATGACCGTTTTAAATAATATTATTGATGCACCAATCCATGTTCAGAAACGGAGCAAAGAGGATGTTATTAAAGAGGCTGCGGAGCTTCTTCAGAAAATGGGACTTGCTGATAAAGCAGATGCCTATCCCTGCCAGCTTTCTGGTGGGCAGTGTCAGAGGGTGGCAATTGCCAGAGCACTGGCTCTGAACCCAAAGATTCTCTTTTTTGATGAGCCTACCTCTGCGCTGGATCCGGAGCTGACCGGTGAAGTGCTTAAGGTTATTAAATCGCTGGCCGATCTGCATATTGCCATGGTAATTGTCACTCATGAGATGGCATTTGCCAGAGATATCTCTGACCGGGTGATTTTTATGGCAGAGGGTGTGATCGTTGAGGAAGGGACTCCGGAGGAAGTGTTTGCGTCCAACAATGTCAGGACACAGAATTTTCTTGGGCGGTATGGAGATATTTTGTAGTAAAAAATAATAGAGAATTTTATGTACCCCCTGGAACACATGGTTATATGTGGTTCAGGGGGTACGTTTTATGATTTAGATTCATTTTTAAAATATGGTTGACACCAAATGTGACACCATAATATAATGTATTATAAAGAGAGGATTAACAAATGTCACAATGGGATAAATTATTGAATAGAATATGCTCTTTATCAAAAGATATGCGATTTAGTGAATTGCAACGTGTCTTGGAGTACTATGGATATGAAATGAAATCACCCAAGGGGGGAAGTAGTCATTATACGTTTCGAAAATCAGGGTGTATGCCAATTACTTTGCCAAAGCATGAACCAATAAAAAAAGTTTATGTACAAATGGTTAGAGAGATTGTTGAAAGTGAGGTATCAGATGATGAGAACTATTGATGATTATATGAATCTGCACTATAGAATGGAGATTATAGAAGATCCTGATGAGGGAGGATATGTTGTATCGTTTCCAGATTTAAGGGGCTGTATAACATGTGCTGAGACAATCGAAGCAGCAATTGCTAATGCCAAAGACGCCAAAAGAGCCTGGCTGGAAGCTATGCTTGAAGATGGTTGTGAAATCCCTGAGCCAGATAATCTGGATAAATATTCCGGACAGTTTAAATTAAGGATACCCAAGTCGTTACATCGGGAATTAGCGGAGCATTCAAAGAAAGAAGGGATCAGTATGAACCAGTACTGTTTGTATCTTCTGGCTAGAAATGACAGGGCACGTAATTAAATAGATAAAAGTAAATTAAGAAAAAAGATAAAAACTTTTCACAAACGGATGATATACTAAATGCGGTATACCAGGAAATGGCAAACATAGAAAAGAGGATGCTTTATGAAAAGAACCTTAATGATCGCATTAGCAGTCTGCACAGCAGTTATATTATCGGCCTGTGGGAAATCGTCAAAGCCGGCGCAAAACGCAGCTGGTACCGCTGCACAGACAGAAACTTCAAATGAAACTTCCCCGGCGGCAAGCACACAGGCACCCGGAAGTACAGCAGAATTTAAGATATTAACCGGTAAAGTCACCGAGGTATCTGATAATATGGAATCCATGACTGTTTTAGATGGAGAGTCGAAATCTGTTTTTCATCTGGATAATGCGGTAGTGGAAACCTCCTACGCTCTGGAACCGGATGTGAAAGTTTCCATCATCTACAAAGGTGAGATATCCGGGTCTGACACCACCAATGCTAAGGTGATTTTAGTCCTTGATGCCCAGGATAAGATGGAAGTAAAAGAAGTAACTGGAACGGTAAAGGATCAGGCTATGAGTACATTTACCATTGATACAGGTTCCGCTAAGGAGATGGGATTTATCAAAGATAACTGCGAAGGACTGGATTCCGGTGTACTTGGAAATGCTACCGATGACAGCAACGGAAGCGGAGCTTTGGTAAAAGTTACCTATGTGACGGTTACCTATGATGCAGGAAGTGAATCAAACTTCCCCTTAAAGGTGGAAGCGGCGAAGTAAAAACCAGGTGCAAATCCCGGATCGGCAGGGCTTTTTTGATAAAAGGCTTGCAAATTCGGGATTTTCATGTACAATAAGAGAGATGACAGAAAAGGGGCCAAAAGACCCCTATTTTGATGATTTCGGCCACGACTTTGCTGAAATCAGAAGCAGAGCTTACGATATGGAATAAAACCAGATTTCAGAAAGGGAATTAAGATGATTAGTGCACATAACGTAACATTAAGACTTGGAAAAAAAGCATTGTTTGAAGATGTAAATATTAAGTTTACGGAAGGCAACTGTTATGGCTTAATCGGTGCCAATGGTGCCGGAAAATCCACGTTCTTAAAAATTCTTTCCGGGGAACTGGAGCCTACTGGAGGTGACATAGTAATCACACCAGGCCAGAGACTTTCTTTCTTAAAACAGGACCATTTTAGATATGATGAGAGTCAGGTTCTTGATACAGTCATCATGGGAAATGTAAGATTATATGAGATCATGAAGGAAAAGGATGCGATCTACGCGAAGGAGGACTTCACGGATGAAGATGGCATTAAGGCTGCAGATCTGGAGGGAGAATTCGCTACCATGAACGGTTGGGAAGCGGAATCCGATGCAGCCAACTTATTAAACGGTCTTGGAATTGAGACTGACTTACACTATAAACTGATGAAGGATTTAACCGGAGCCCAGAAGGTGAAAGTGCTTCTTGCACAGGCACTCTTTGGCAATCCTGATATTCTTCTGTTAGATGAGCCGACCAACCATTTGGATCTGGATGCCATTGCCTGGCTGGAAGAGTTCCTGATTAACTTTGAGAATACGGTAATCGTGGTTTCCCATGACCGTTACTTCTTAAACAAGGTTTGTACCCACATCGCGGATATTGACTACAGCAAGATTCAGCTGTATGCCGGTAACTATGATTTCTGGTATGAGTCAAGTCAGCTTATGGTAAAGCAGATGAAGGAAGCTAACAGAAAGAAAGAAGAAAAGATTAAGGAGCTGCAGGATTTTATTCAGCGCTTCTCAGCCAATGCTTCCAAATCCAAGCAGGCTACTTCCAGAAAACGTGCGTTAGAGAAAATCGAACTGGATGATATTAAACCTTCCAGCCGTAAATATCCTTATATCGATTTCCGCCCAGCACGGGAGATTGGTAATGAGGTTCTTACCGTGAATGATTTATCCAAAACCATTGATGGTGTGAAGATTCTTGATCACGTATCCTTTACACTCACCAGAGAAGATAAGGTGGCTTTTGTAGGACCTAATGAGCTTGCGAAAAGCGTTCTGTTTAAGATTCTTTCCGGAGAGATGGAACCGGATGAGGGCGATTATAAATGGGGTCTTACCACTTCCCAGAGCTATTTCCCCAAAGACAACACAGCAGAGTTTGATAACGATGATACCATTGTGGACTGGCTGACCCAGTACTCTCCTGAGAAGGAGGCAACTTATGTCCGCGGATTCCTTGGACGTATGCTGTTTGCCGGAGAAGACGGCGTGAAGAAAGTCCGTGTTTTATCCGGTGGTGAGAAAGTGCGCTGTATGCTTTCAAAGTTGATGATAACCGGTGCCAACGTGCTGCTTTTAGACGAGCCTACAGACCACCTGGATATGGAATCCATTACAGCATTAAACAACGGACTGGTGAAATTTCAGGGAGTGCTCCTCTTTTCCTCCCGTGACCATCAGATTGTGCAGACTACAGCAAACCGCATTATGGAAATCGTAGGCGGACAGCTGATCGATAAAATTACTACTTATGACGAGTATCTGGAAAGTGATGAAATGGCTCGTAAGAGACAGGTATTTACTTTGACAGAAGAACAGGTGACTGAAAACGAGTAATAAAAAGGCCGCTGCGCTGCAGGTTATATGATACCTGCATAGCAGCGGCTTTCCTGTTCATGAAATTATTTTAATCCATTATATAATGTGTCAAGAAGCTCTCCGTTAGAATCCTGACCAAGCTCCCATACCATGGCACCGCCTAACTTCTTTGATTTGATATAATCTGTTTTATAAGCGATGGACTGTGGGTCTTCATAGCTGAGGAAGATTGTTCCGTTAAATAACCATGGAACCATTGACTGAGAGTGAAAATATCTGGTATAACCGGTTTTATTTACATAATTTGCCTTGATGTCCTTGTAGCTGATGGAGTTGGCACCGCCGTATGTCTGGTATAAACCGTTATTAGAATTATTTACGGAAGAGTACAGGTATCCATAGAACGGAATGCCCATAACCAGCTTATCAGCAGGGAAGGAAGCGTTTAACCAGGCAGTAACTCCGGAGTCCACGCTTGCTTTATATTGGGGTGAGGAATCGTTGTTATTATAAAGAGGGGCCAGTAAATCCGTATAGGGATCCCAGGTTCCGTGCAAATCATAAGTCATAATATTAGCGTAATCCAGATATTGAGCCAGTTTAGCCATTTCTACATTCTTTACATAAGAAGCATCTGCTCCTCCGGCAATGGTTAGAAGATAGTGTTTCTGGTCAATGGCACCGCGGGCATCCAGCTTTTCTCTGATTTTTTGAAGAAGCAAGGTGAAATTCTGTTTATCCTCCGGCCGTCTGGTGTTGGTCGTCAGACCTCCGCTTACAGGATATTCCCAGTCCAGATCGATGCCGTCAAATCCATATTTTGTGATAAAATCCACCGCACTGTCTGCAAAGGAATTTCTGGATGCGTCGGTCAGAGCCGCATCTGAGAATCTTCCAGACCAGTTCCAGCCGCCAACAGAAATCAATGTTTTTAAATTCGGATTTTGTAATTTTAATGAATTTAAAAGCCTTATATTATTGGGGTCCACATCCGGATATCCCAGAGTAATCTTTAAATCCGGACCAATATTAGCAAAGGCGTAATTAATATGAGTCAGCTTGCTGGCATCAATCTGATCCGGACAGATGCCGCTATAGGCCTCCCAGGCTGCATAGTAGCCAACAATTCTTCCGGATTGTGGCTGGGTTTCTGCCGGAGGTAAAGCGGGTGCTGCGGTGGTAACAGAAATGGTATTGCTGGCAGGAGACATATTTCTTTTGGTATCTTTTGCTTTTACATAAAACTGGTACGTGGTTGCCGGAGTTAATCCACTAACGGCATATGTAATTGAGGTTGTAGAGGCAAGATAAGTATTATTTTTGTAAATCTGGTATTCTCTTACTCCCGCGCCCCCTGCGGGTGGTGCCCAGGATAGGGTGAGTGAATTACTGGTAATATCGGCTGCATTTAAATTTTGGGGAGCAGTGGAAGTGCTTTTGTCAGGCTTTGCTGCGAATGAGTTTTTCGTGCAGTAGTTGCTGATTAGAAAAAGTAATAAAACAGATATCGTCCACATAATTGCTTTTCTCGTACTTCTTTTCATCGTGTTCTCCTTGATAACTTATTGTGAAATTAAGTATAACATGATGGATTTTCCTTGAATAGCGCGCAAAAACTGGTATATTTTCATAAATTTGGTAATGGTTTTAAAATACCCATGAAACCAGTGCTTGCAGATGATTTCTGAATCGCTTATAATCAGCCTTAAAAGGAGGTGAGAACGATTAATACCATAGATTCCTATGCTTATGAATCACGAATGAAAGGAATAAGCCCAGGATTAAAAGCAGTTGTGGCAATGGCAGCATTGTTACTTTGTATTGGAACTGGAGATGTTTTGGTTTCTGTTACGGTGTTTATAACCATGGGTATTATTACGGTTTTTATGGGAGGCCTATCCGTTTGGAAGTATCTTGCCCTATTAAAGATACCGGTAACTTTTTTAGTTCTTGGAACTGTCGCCATTGTAGTCGGGATATCTCATGTGCCGGCAGGACGCTTTTATATCACCATGCCAGGCTTTTATCTATATTTGTCAGATGGAGGAGCAGCTCTTGCAGCACGGCTGATTTTAAAAGCGATGGCTGCCGTAAGCGCGATGTATATGCTTGTACTTTCCACTCCGGCAAGTGAGATTATTAATTTGCTTGGAAAACTGCATGTGCCCAAACTGATATCGGAGCTGATGAATCTCATATACCGGTTCATCTTTGTTATGATGGATGTCCAGATCCATATGAAGCAGGCGGCGGAATCCAGGCTGGGATACCATAATTTCCTTACGTCCTGCAGGTCCTTCGGAGGAATCGGAGCAAATCTGTTTATTGTTTCATTAAAGAAGGCGGGGATGTATTATGATGCCATGACTGCCAGATGTTATGAGGGCGAACTTCTGTTTCTGGAGGAGAAAAGGCCGGTGAAAGCAAAGGAGGCTGCGGTTGCAGCAGGCTATCTTGCATTTCTTTTGCTTTTATGTCTGGTGAAAATGAGGAGGAACAGATGATGGAAGAAATACTTTTACAGGCAGAAAATCTTTCGTATTCCTATGGCACAGGAAGTAAAGCACTTCATGATGTGTCACTGTCTGTGAGAAAAGGGGAGAAAATTGCAGTTCTTGGTTCCAATGGAGCCGGCAAATCCACCTGCTTTTTAAACCTGAACGGTGTCCTGATCCCGGATACGGGAACAATTAAGTATAAGGGAAAGATCATTGGGAAAAAAGACTTAAATGAGCTTCGGAGAGAAGTGGGAATCGTATTTCAGGATGCCGACAATCAGATTATTGCATCAACCGTTTCTGCCGAGGTATCCTTCGGACCTATGAATTTAAGGCTTTCCAGAGAAGAAGTGAAACAGCGGGTTGAAATGGCGTTAAAGTCCATGAATTTAATGATGTTGAAAGACCGCCCTCCCCACTACTTAAGCGGCGGAGAGAAAAAACGGGTAAGCATAGCAGACATCATTGCCATGGAACCGGAGGTGATTATATTTGATGAACCGACCGCATCGTTAGATCCGGTTAATGTGGAAATGCTCACACAGGTTCTTGATGAAATGACAAAAATGGGGAAAACTCTTCTGATTTCAACCCATGATGTGGATTTCGCTTATAAGTGGGCAGACCGGGCAGTGGTTTTTGCCGGTGGAACCATTATTGCCGATGGCCCGGTAACGGAGATACTGACATCCGATCTTATCTTAAATCAGGGGAATTTAAAGAAGCCGGTATTAATGGAGGTTTATGATAGTCTGGTGAAATGCCGGATATTGCCGGAAATGAGTCCTTATTTCAGGGATACACAAGAATTGAACCAGCTGCTTAACAGGCAGTATGACGGTTGACAGAATTTGGTATTGCAGTTACAATACAAGCGTATTATCTAAAAGGTGCCTGTGAAATTCTCCGCAGGATAATAGGGAAAAGGGTGAAAGTCCCTTACGGTCCCGCCG
This sequence comes from uncultured Paenibacillaceae bacterium, assembly GCA_963523055.1. Taxonomy (GTDB): domain Bacteria; phylum Bacillota; class Clostridia; order Lachnospirales; family Lachnospiraceae; genus Lacrimispora. Next base: position 138,367 of record CAURBV010000003.1, read on the forward strand.
CTGTATATGCAGAGCAGGGCTCCATAAGTCACTGGGAAACCGGGAAGAGGGAGCAGCTGTGTTTGATGCATGAGTCAGAAGACCTGCCTTTTTGTTTGGAGTATCCGGTTACGAGTGATGACCGGTGCCGGGAAGTCTTTTTGTAGTACAAAGATTTACCCATAGGGCACCAGTCTGATGTGTGGGAACCATCGGATGTAAGGTGCTTATTTTATTGGAAGGAGAATGAAAATGAGTAAGAAAGAAAAAAGTATCATGAAACTTGCAACTGCATTTGCACTGACATTTGGAATCGTTCCCAGTGCCTTTGCAATGCATATTATGGAGGGCTATTTGCCAGTAGGGTATTGTATCGCATGGGGGGCGGTCTGTGTGCCATTTCTCATAGCGGGCTTCTTTTCCATTCAGAAGACGCTCCGTGAGAACAGGAAGGCGATCACAGTTCTTGCCATGTCGGGAGCCTTTGTGTTTGTGCTTTCCTCATTAAAGATTCCGTCTGTGACTGGAAGCTGTTCCCATATGACTGGAACCGGTCTTGGTGCAATATTATTTGGACCGTCTGCGGTCAGTATTCTGGGCATTATTGTTTTAATCTTTCAGGCGGTGCTGCTGGCCCACGGAGGTCTTACCACACTGGGAGCAAATACCTTTTCCATGGCAATTGCAGGTCCTTTCGTGTCTTTTGGAATATACAGGCTTTGTAAGGCGTTAAAAGTGAATAAAATGGCAGCGGTTTTTCTTGCTGCGACATTAGGCGATTTATTTACATATTGTGTTACCAGTTTTCAGCTTGCCTTAGCCTATCCTTCTGAAATAGGAGGCGTTGGCGCTTCTGCTGTTAAATTCCTTGGAGTATTTGCACCCACCCAGCTGCCTCTTGCGGTGATTGAGGGAATTTTAACCACAGTCATTGTTATGACTCTTGAGACTTATGCTTTTCCGGAGTTAAAAGCCATTGGATTTACAAGGGAGGTAAAATAATATGAGCAGGAAAAGAAAACAGACGATTGCAGTACTGCTGGTTCTCGTATGTCTGATTGCCATCATTCCTTTGTTTGCCATAAAGGGAGCAGAGTTTGGGGGATCGGATGATGCAGGAAGCCAGATGATCACAGAAATCCGCGGTGCGGAATATGAACCATGGTTTACTCCCGTTATGGAAGCTGCTATAGGCGGAGAGCTTCCAGGGGAAATAGAAAGCCTTTTGTTCTGCCTTCAGACGGGAATCGGAGTGGGAGTCATCGCATTTTTTATGGGAAGACTGGTAGAACGGAAAAAATGGCAGGATAAACAGTTATAATGGTTCAATAGACAGATACAAATGAAGAGCTGGTTCAGATATCAATATCTGAATCGGCCCTTTTTTCGGAATCGTCATAAACTGTTCTCATTGACAGCCATCGTCGCAAGAGATGAAAAATCCTTAATTCTGTATCTTTTTTTGTCCATATGCTGCAATATATCTGCCTCACATAAAACCGAAAACACATGAAGCAGGTGACGGTAGCTGACACCTAAGTATTCCGCAACCTCTGTGTGTTTCCTGTTATATATTTCTCCATCTGCAGATAATAATATAAAATTAGCCAGACGGTTTACCAGAGGATAATTCTGGTTAGTTGCATAATTTGAGGTATTGCGCAGAGCCTTCCGGCATAAAAACAGGCACAGATAATTTAAAAATTTAGTATCATTTTTTAAAAGATGGCCGACCTCCCTTAGGGGCAGCAGGATACAGACGCACTTATCCAAAGCAATGACTCCATTGGTAAATTTCTGCGCACCCATAAATTCCATCTCCCCAAATAGGGTTGGAGATTTAAAAAAATCAATAATGGTAACCTTTCCGTTTTCATGAGTCAGGAAAAGCTTAGCATTTCCCTTTATAAGAAATACCAGATCAGATAAATCATCACCTTCTCTGCATATTAATTCATTTTTTCGAAATTCTTTCCATTTGGCATATGGAGTAATATCAAAGGAAAAGATATTAGTGACAAAGGAGGGAATTATTTCGTTGGCCTTTTTCATATTCATAGACAAATCTCTTTCCAACTCTTTTTATAATTTATCTTACTATAAAACTTCACTAAATTCCAGATTTATGTGAGAAAACTCATATTTTTCACGAAAAGCAAATGATATAATATTGCGTATTATATGCAGTAGCAAACACTTAAAATATCAAACGTTTTCCAGGGGGGGCTCATGATGAAATTTGCACTACCATACAATGGAGATATGGATTTCATTGATCAATCGCTTTATATGTACGGGAATTATATTGAAAGCTATTTTGGTAATTTAGGAATTGATGATTTCGGCGGAGGACGTGCCCAAACTCAAAATATTGTGAAACAGGAAAATGAATTGAAAGCAATCCTGGACAAGCTTAACGCCGCCGGCATTGAATTTAATTATGTCATCAATAATAACGGCCTGATGAATGAAGAGTTTACCGAAAAGTACCAGGAAAGGTATTTGAAATTTATTAACAAATTAGTTGATTTGGGAATACGAAAGGTCACATTGAGCAATCCATATCTAATCAAATATACAAAACAGAAACTGCCAGCTTTAAAAATATCAGCATCGGTGAATTTAAAAACCCGTTCATGGGAAGAACTTGAATATCTGATTGAATTAGGCATTGATGAAGCAACGCTGCATTATGATTTAATTAAGAATTTTGCAGAGCTGATCAGAATTCGTTCGAAAACTGATATATTATTAAAGCTCATTCCAAATGATTTGTACATATCAAATTGCCCCTGGCAAAAAGGTCATACTCGCATGCAGGGTTCCCACAGCAAACATAAGGAAACAAAAACACCATACTTCAGCTATTACAGAAATAAATGTGTTAATATCCGGAATTTAAGGCCAGAGGAAATATATAGCGGAAAATGGATTGCTCCGGCCGATATCCCCAAATACATGGAAATTGGTTATAAAAATTTCAAATTACTGGACCGTCTGGCTACGACAGAATGGATCATGAGATCTATTGAAATATATATTGAGCAAAGCCGGACAACCCATCTGGAAGAAATATTAGGCACCTATGGCTCTAAATCAAACATTCATGCCGCCGTCTCTGATGGCTCTTTGGAGCGGGCTCTTTATCCAAGAGACCAGCTGGAGCTGATACCTGAAATATCTCATGTGGACAATGAACTCTGGTATTCTGCCAATCACACGGACAATTGCACGCACTGCACGTTATGCCGTCATGCCGCTGATATGGGACTGATTTATCCGGAGGATAAGAGAGAACAGTATATTGAAAATAACAGGAGGTGGCAGAGCAGAATTACAAAATTACCGTATATCAAAGAGTTAAATCTTGGTGAGGTACAGCGTATAGAATATAAGTAAGGGGGCAGGTACCAATGGGTGAAATGTTACTACCATTATACTTGGATGAGAGCATTATGGACTCTGAGTCAGAGGGCAGAATTTATTTGACCAGATTTGAGCAGGATTTTCAGAAAGATTGTTTTTTGTTTCATGAAGCGAGAGACTATGCAATCTCGCCGGAGGAGGCCAGGAGCATAAGCGGCAGGTATCAGTTATGTTATGCCTATGATATGTTTCATTTTGAAAACAGAGAATTCACCGTAGAGGGGTATCAGGAGATTTGCAAAGATATAGAATCCATGATTGACACCGGATTTAAATATATTCTGGTATCAAACCCCTATATTATTGAACTGCTTTGCAACGAATACAGCAAAGATATTCGTGTGATTGTTTCAGCCCAGCTGGAGATTAATCAAGCACACAGTAAAATATTTTTTGATGTTTTAAACAATACCGGAAATATTTCTTATATTGTCGTATCTCAGAATCATCTTCACAAACAAGAATTTGAAGAAATGAGACGCACATTCGGAAGTATTGGACTTATGGTTGAACTGGACCGTCTGATTTCAGATAATCAGATCGTGCATGAGCAATTCAATAACATGATCTACGGATATTATAATGATTCTGTAAAGTGCCATTTAAAAGAGTATATAGAGGAAAACCGACGTTATTTTAGAAAGCAGGATCTGGTGGACCAGTTTGATGAAAACATTTCTTATAAGCTGGGAGAGATTGGTGTGGGGAAGGAAATTCCAGAAAAAAACCTGAGACATCTGCTTAATAATGAAATGGAAGAGATCCAGGTAATTGATTATAACCTATGGCAGTGAAAAAGAACGAAATAAACGATAATATTAATGTAATTAATGATAGGGATGCGAGGGTATGAGACATGAAGCTTTTAATATTAGATTTTGACGGAACAATAGCAGATACAAAGAGCAGCATTGTAAACACAATTCAGGCCACGGGAAAAGAACTGGGCTATGGAATTGCCAGGGAGAAGGACATACAGGAAAAAATAGGGCTGCCGCTGAAGGATACCTTTTCAGCCGTATTAAAAGTCCCAGACAGCGAGATAGATCATGCCATTAATTTATACCGCAGAAAATACCAGGATATCTGCATGGAAAGTGTTACATTATTTCCTGATGTAAAGAGCACCATAGAGTACCTGTCACAAAAGGGGATCGTTATTACAGTTGCCTCAAGTAAGGGCAAAGATGCTCTTCATCTTTTGCTTGATCATTTAAAGGTAAGTCCTTTCATTTCTCGCATTTACGGCGAGCAGGACGTAAAAAATAAAAAGCCGGCACCGGACATGGCACAATTAATATTGGAGCAGGAAAAATGTGAGCCGGAAGAGGCACTGGTGGTAGGGGATACGGTATTTGACCTTCAGATGGGACGTGGCGCAGGCTGCCACACCTGTGGTGTAACCTATGGAAACAATTCTTATGAAGAGCTGAAAGCGCAAAACCCAACTTTTATCATCAATAATTTTGGCGAATTGAAAAGCATCTTTTAAGTGGCAAAAGGAAAAGAGGTCTCAAATGTTTAAATTATATAATGAAATTTCCAGAACATTTAATGAATATCTGCTGATTCCTAATTTATCCACGCCCCAGTGCATGCCTGAGAAAATTGATCTTACCACTCCCATTACAAGATTTAGAGCAGGAGAAGCACACGTAAGGCTAAACATTCCGTTTGTATCTGCCATTATGCAGGCTGTGTCGGATAACAAACTTGCCATTTCATTGGCCCGGTGCGGAGGGTTGTCATTTATATATGGGGCTCAGACCATTGAATCGCAGGCTGAAATGATACGAAAAGTCAAAAAATTCAAGTCAGGCTTTGTTGTATGCGATTCCTATCTTTCGCCGGAACACACTTTGAATGAGATACTAAGGCTGAAGGAGGATACCGGGCATACTACCATAGCGGTTACCTCTAACGGAAAATCAGATGGTATCCTTACTGGTATTATTACAAGCAGAGATTACAGAATAAGCAGAGACCCCCTGGATAAAAAAGTCTGTGATATTATGACTCCTTTTGAAGTACTTATTACAGGGAGGGATGGGATTTCCCTCAATGAAGCCAATGACCTGATTTGGGCGAATAAATTAAATTGTCTTCCTATTGTCAACGAAAAACAGCAGTTGGTCCATATGGTGTTCCGTAAGGATTATGAAGCTCATAAAGAGAATCCTTTTGAGCTTCTTGATGAGAAGAAAAGCCTTCTTGTAGGTGCCGGAATTAATACTTACGATTATCAGGATCGGGTTCCGGTGCTGCTGGAAGCAGGCGCTGACATCTTGTGTCTGGATTCTTCCGATGGTTATTCCAATTGGCAATATGATGCCATTACCTACATAAAGTCAAATTTTCCCAAGGCATATATTGGTGCCGGCAACGTGGTTGATGCCGAAGGCTTCCGTTATCTGGCGGATGCAGGGGCAGATTTTGTAAAGGTTGGCATTGGCGGCGGGTCTATTTGTATTACACGTGAGCAGAAGGGGATTGGCAGAGGTCAGGCGACTGCCATACTGGAAGTTGCTTCTGCCAGGGATCAATATATGGAGGAGACCGGTATCTACATCCCCATTTGTTCCGACGGAGGAATTGTGTACGACAATCACATTGCCATAGCCCTGGCCATGGGAGCGGATTTTGTAATGATGGGAAGATACTTTGCAAGGTTTGATGAAAGCCCGGGAAAGAAGCTGAAACGAGGCAATGAATATGTAAAGGAATATTGGGGAGAAGGATCAGACCGGGCTAAGAACTGGCAGCGCTACAGTATGTCAGCCAACAAAGATACTCATTTTGAAGAAGGTGTTGACAGTTATGTTCCTTACGCAGGTGCACTTAAGGATAATTTATCAGTCACGATCAGTAAGATAAAATCCACAATGTCCAGCTGCGGGGCGGCTTCCATTGAGGAATTTCAGAAAAAAGCAAGGATCACCCTTGTTTCACCCATGAGTATTCGGGAAGGCGGAGCCCATGATATCATATTGAAAAATAAAGATTACTAAACAAGCAGGTAATCATGTTAATACAACACCAGGGGAGTGTTGCCCAACTAAGAAAAAGTTAGTTGAGCGGCAGCTCCCTTTTTTCATTATTAGTTTTGCAACACGCCCTTTTCGAATGCTGTTTAAAATGGTATACTAACACTATCTTTTTGACGGAGGTGAATGCGATGAAAAAAATGATATCATGGAATGTGAATGGACTTCGTGCCTGTGTGGAGAAAGGCTTTCTGGATTATTTTAATGAAGTGGATGCGGACGTGTTCTGTATTCAGGAAAGCAAGCTGCAGGAAGGACAGATTGACCTTTCTCTTCCAGGTTATTATCAATATTGGAATTACGCACAAAAGAAAGGATATTCAGGTACTGCCCTTTTTACGAAAGAAGAGCCATTATCAGTTACTTACGGGCTGGGAATAGAAGAGCATGATAAAGAGGGCCGGATTATTACAGCTGAGTTTCCGGACTATTATGTGGTAACCTGCTATACTCCAAATTCCCAGAATGAACTGGCGCGCCTTCCCTACCGGTTGACCTGGGAGGAGGCATTTCTGGCCTATCTAAAAGGGCTGGAGGAGAATAAGCCCGTTATATTCTGCGGAGACTTAAATGTAGCTCACAAGGAAATTGATTTGAAAAATCCCAAATCCAACCGGAAAAATGCAGGCTTTACCGATGAGGAAAGAGAGAAGTTTACCATTCTTGTAGAGAGCGGCTTTATAGATACCTACCGGTATTTTTATCCCCAACAGGAAGAGATGTATTCCTGGTGGTCCTACCGCTTTAAGGCGAGGGAGAAGAATGCAGGGTGGCGTATTGATTATTTCTGTGTATCACAAAGTCTGGAGGACAGGCTGGTAAGTGCAGATATTCATACCCAGGTGACAGGCTCTGACCACTGTCCGGTGGAACTTATAATTAAATAATAACGGATCAGACAGAGTATTACACAGGAGAATAATAAAAACATGAATTTATTAACAATTGAACATTTAACAAAATCATATACAGAACGGCTTCTTTTCGATGATACCAGCTTTAGCATAAATGAAGGGGAAAAGATCGGTCTGATTGGTATTAATGGCACAGGAAAGTCTACGCTTTTACGTATCGTGGCAGGCCTTGAAGTGCCAGATGAGGGAACTGTGGCAAAGGGAAGAAACTTAGATATCCGGTTTCTTTCCCAGAATCCCAGATTTGATGCAGGAGAAACCATTTTGGAAAGTATTATCCGGGAGAATGAGGGCCATGAACATGTATGGGATTTAGAAAGCCAGGCAAAGAACATGCTCACCAGACTTGGTTTTACGGAATTTGATACCAAAGTGGACACCTTATCCGGCGGACAGAGAAAAAGGGTTGCGCTTGTAAGCGTTCTTCTTTCTACTGCAGATTTACTGGTTCTGGATGAGCCGACCAACCACTTAGACAGCAGTATGGCGGACTGGCTGGAGGATTATCTGCGCCGGTTTAAAGGTGCTCTTTTGATGGTTACCCATGACCGGTATTTTTTAGACAGTGTGACAAACCGGATTGTGGAGCTTGATAAGGGAAAGCTTTACAGCTATCAGGAGAACTATGAAGGCTATTTAAAACTAAAGGCAGACCGGCTGGATATGGAGCAGGCTTCTGAGCGGAAACGCCAGTCAATCCTCCGTATCGAGCTGCAGTGGATGCAAAGAGGGGCAAGGGCGCGTTCCACCAAGCAGAAGGCCCATATTGAGCGATACGAGACGCTTCGTGACCAGAAGGCACTGGAGTTTGATAAAAACGTGGAACTAGATTCCGTTGAGAGCCGCCTCGGACGTACCACCGTTGAGCTGGAGGGTATTTCAAAGGCTTTTGGTGATAAGGTTCTGATGAAAGATTTTAACTATATTTTCCTGAAAAATGACCGCATTGGAATTATTGGCCCCAATGGGTCCGGCAAGTCCACACTTATGAAAATTATTGTGGGATGGCTTCAGCCGGATGAGGGAACCTTAACGGTGGGACAGACTGTAAAGATGGGTTATTTCTCTCAGGAGAGCGAAGATATGGACGGCAGTTTAAAGGTCATCGATTATATCAAGAGTGCGGCTGAGTATGTGAAAACAAAAGACGGAAGTGTCAGTGCCTCCCAGATGCTGGAACGGTTTTTATTTCCGCCAAGTGTTCAGTATACGACTGTTGAAAAGCTTTCCGGAGGGGAAAAACGGCGGCTGTATCTGCTGCGTATCCTGATGGAGGCACCCAATGTCCTCCTTCTTGACGAGCCTACCAATGATCTGGATATTCAGACACTTACCATCCTTGAGGATTACTTAGACAGCTTTCCAGGAATTGTCATAACCGTATCTCATGACCGCTATTTTCTTGACCGGGTGGTGCGAAGAATATTTGCATTTGAAGGACAGGGAAAGGTCACTCAATATGAGGGGGGATTTACGGATTATCAGGCGGCTTTCGCTGCAAAATATCCGGATGGGCTTCCCGGGGAAGCAGCTGGAACTTACAAAAAGGAAGATGTAGGAGAGAAGAAGGGGAAAGAAAGACCCAAATTAGAGCGAAAGCTTAAGTTTTCCTATAAAGAACAGCGGGAATGGGAAACCATTGAAGATGACATTGCCGGTTTGGAAGAAGCCATCGAAGTGCTTGATAAAAAGATTGAAGAAGCTGCCAGTGACTATGGCAAATTGAATCAGCTGATGGAAGAAAAGGCAGAAAAAGAAGGATTATTAGAGGAGAAGATGGAACGCTGGATGTATTTAAATGATCTGGCAGAACAGATTCAGAACCAGTAGCAGGACTTGTCACAGAGGAGAAGAGGGATGAAACAGTATAGGATCGCCAAGAGAGAAACAGGATATTATCCCATGGGAATGACTAAGACCGGGGAGGGGGTTCATTTCAACGTTGCGGCTCAGGGAAAGGAATTAAAACTACTTTTTTTTCGTGGCGATGAAAAGGAGCCTTTCTCTACCTTTCTCTTTCCGGAAAAAGAAAAGCGGGGAGAAGTATTTACTGTTACAATCCTTGGAGATGACTTTACCGGGATTTCCTATTGCTATGAGATTGATGGGAAACGGTTCTCTGATCCGTATGGGAGAGCTTTTACAGATAAGAATTGCTGGGGAGATTTAGAGAGCGCAGCTGGGTTATCCAAAAGTCCGGTTACGTTTGAAGCTTTTGACTGGGGAGAGGAGAATCGTCCTCTGATTCCATATGAGGATTCTGTGGTTTACCGGATTCATGTTCGGGGATTTACCATGCATTCTTCTTCCGGAACCAGGAATAAAGGAACCTTTCGTGCAATAGAAGAGAAAATCCCCTACTTAAAAGAGTTGGGAATTACAACCGTCGAGCTGATGCCAGTTTATGAATTTCAGGAAGTGATCCTTCCTGAAATTGTGCAGGGCAGTCCCTACGGTGTGGATAAACCTACGGGAAAAATAAATTATTGGGGATATACATCGGGATTCTATTTCGCGCCCAAGGCATCCTATGTCTCGGATAATAAGGAAACACCGGCTTTGGAATTAAAAAATCTGGTTAAGGCTCTTCATAAAGAAGGGATGGAACTTATTGCAGAATTGTATTTTTCAGGAAAGGAGTCTCCAACCTTTGTTCTTGATGCGGTAAGGTTCTGGGCAGAAGAATTTCACCTGGATGGAATTCATCTGGTTGGGTTCCCGCCTCTTGATTTAATCGGACGTGACCCCTATTTAAAAGGGTTAAAGCTATGGGCTGATTCCTGGGCTGACATTCCTGTAAAGGGATTTAAATATCTGGCAGAATATAATGACAGCTATCAGACGGATATGAGAAGAGTACTGAAAGGGGACGAGGAGCAGTTGAAAAATCTGGTCTTCCGAACCAGAAACAATCCGTCCGACCGGGGCATGATTCAATATATGGCGAATACCAATGGGTTTACTATGATGGATATGGTTTCCTACGATACAAAGCATAATGAAGCCAATGGAGAATTCAATCTGGATGGCAATCCCTATAATTATTCGTGGAATTGCGGGACAGAAGGACCAACGAGAAAGAAAAAAGTGGTGGAGCTTAGAAAGAAACAGCTTCGCAACGCTTTTTTACTGCTGCTCTTAAGTCAGGGTACGCCTCTTTTTATGGCGGGGGATGAATTTGGCAATACTCAGTCGGGCAATAACAATGCTTATTGCCAGGATAATGATATCTCCTGGTTAAACTGGAATCTCTTAAAAACAAACAGGGATCTTTTTGAATTTGTGAAAGCGGTCATTGCTTTTAGAAAGGCCCATCCGGTATTTCACAGAAGAGAAGAAGCGAAGAACATGGATTATCTTGCCTGCGGAGTCCCTGATGTTTCTTATCATGGGGTGAAACCATGGTATCCGGAATATGAGAATTTCAGACGTCAGCTGGGAATCCTTTACTGGGGAGATTATGCCAGAAAAGCAGATGGGACATCAGATAACCATTTTTATATCGCATATAACATGCACTGGGAACCCCATACATTCGATCTTCCAAACCTTCCGAAAAAACAACAGTGGCATGTGGTGTTTCATACGGATAATCAGGAAGAGAACGGGAAATTTGAGGAAGGAAATGAACCGGTACTGGAAGGAAAGAGTTTTCCCGTTCCTCCCAGAACCATTGTAGTATTTATAGGAAAGAAGGATGATTGACCGGAAACTCCGGTCTTTCTCCATTTAATACCCGAAAGATGTCCATAGCAGCAAAAAGCTCCATGCGGTCAAGCGCTTCCCTGGTATTGGCGGCGCAATGGGGAGAAACAATGATGTTGTTATAATTAAGCAGCGCGCTGTCTGCAGGAAGGGGCTCCGTTTCAAATACATCAAGGGCAGCCCCTTTTATTTTTTTGTCTTTTACAGCCTGTATTAAATCGTCTTCCTGTATTAATCCGCCCCTGGAGACATTAATTAAGGCGGCGGATGGCTTCATCATATCCAGCTGCTCTCTGGCTATCATATGCCGGTTCCTTTCGGAAAAAGGAACATGGAGAGAAATGAAGTCCGCATTCCGATAGACCTCTTCCGGAGAGGATACCGGAGTAACGCCAGCCGGAGCATTGTCAGGGGTTAAATGATGATCATAGACAATAACCTTCATATCAAATCCCATAGAAGCTTTTTTGGCCACCAGCTTTCCTATATTACCAAAGCCGATCAGTCCCAGGGTGAGACCAGACAGTTCCATGTTAAAAACATCCTTACGGATTGAAAAATCGCTTTTCTTTACAGCTTCAGACATGATCTCATGGTTTTTAGCACAGGCAAGCATGAAAAAAATAGTGTGCTCTGCCACCGCATTGGAGTTGGCATTTCCAGAGTTAGTCACCTGGATGCCCAGTCTTTCTGCATAGACTGTATCAATATAGTCAACTCCTGCACTGAAGCTTGATATTACTTTTAAGTTTTTGCACCGGTCCAGTAATGGTTTATCGTACCGGAATTTCCTGGTAGGACCCGTAAGTATGGCGTGACATTGCTCAAAAACAGGGTCATCTGCTGATTTGGGAGCAGATAATAGAAGCTCACAGCCTTTTTTTGTTAAGTAGTCAGTACCAGTATGAGAGATCGTTCTTGGGATCAGCACTTTAAACATATTTGATTCCTTTCATGAGGCATTGCCACTAATCTTATCAATGATAGTAACACAGGCCAGAAAGGGTTTCAAGCTAATCTGTTATAGTCCGGAATCGATGGTCTCATCACACCAGCGAATGGTGGCCTCACAGGATAAAACTCCTCTGCGAAGCAAAGCCTTTAAAAAGGGGGTGCGTTCTATTGTTATTTCCTCGATTCCCTCTTCCAGGTCATGCTGCATGTCCAGGTATTTTTCCAGTTTTTCAACATGGATTTGTTTATAATCTTCCAGCATTTTAATAATATGCTCTTTTGGCTGATTGCTTGAAAATATCAATTTCAGCATAAATTCAGAGCGCATGGGTTGTGTCTCTGTGTCTTCCATAAGCCAGGCTTCTAACTCCATCTGACCCTTTGGAGTAATCTGGTACTGTATTTTTTTCTCGCTTTTTTCGCTTTCTACAATCTCTACCAGTTCATCTATGAGCATTTTTTTCAGTGTTGGGTATATATGCCCAAAGTTTTCGTTCCAAAAACCGGATAGAACGGTATCGCAATATTTTTTAATGTCATAGCCGGTGCCCGGTGAGACATTTAAGATTCCTAATATTGCATATAGGGATTTGTTTTTTAACGCCATTATAAGTGCCTTTCTTTTATTTGTTAACGTAACTTTCCAGTTTTTCAACTGTAAGTTCCCAATTGGAACAGCCTCTCATTTCATGGGAAATTCTAAGGCAGTTCTCTTTTATTGTCTCATCTGACAGGAGCTGGTGGATCTGGCTTTTTAGTTTTTCTGCTGATAGTTCCTTCATGTTATCTGAAAAACCCAGATTCATGGATACAAGCCTTTTGGCAGTCATATGCTGATCATTGACCAGAGGGAAGGCAAGCATGGGCACACCAAAGTATAATGCCTCATTTACACTGTTAAATCCTGCATGGGTGATGAATGCATCTGCTTTATCTAAGATCTCAAGCTGGGGAAATACATTTTTAACCAAAAAGTTGTCTGGTAATTCCCCCAATTGATCAACTTCGCACTTGGTTCCAATGGACATACACACATAATAGTCAGTATTCTCAAAAGCACAAATGCACATCTTATAGAAATCCATAAAATCCGTGTTCAGGCTGCCAAGTGAAATATATAACAGTTTTCTGTTTCCAATCCCGGATAAGTCTACAGACTCTGTATTTTTTGCCCGCTCCATAGAAGGTCCGGCAAATAAATATTGGGGTTCGGTTACTGCATCATCCCCATTAAATTCCCTGGTGGTATATACAATATTGTGATCGGCTTTGCTTATAAAAACTTCTTCCAGTGTGGGTTCTTCAATTTTATAACAAGTACAGATTCTGTTCAATATCTGATAGCAGTAATCCAGCTGTGGGTGAGTCCCGGGCACAAGCATACGGGGTGGTACCGGTGCATGGCTCATGGCAAAAGAAGAATGAGAACAGATAACCGGTGTATGAGTAAGCTGATTTAAAAAGCACCCGCCTCCAAAGATGGAGTCACAAAAAATGAGGTCATAGGTGCGTTCTTTTAAAATATCCAGAATCTGAGGCAGCATTACTTCATCATATAAAAGAATATATTCCATCAGCATGTAAAACGGATGCCGGTCTGTGGGGCGGTAATTTTTTAAAAAAAGATTCAGGCTGCTTCCAAAGTCAATCCAGTCTGCACCTGATTTTGTTGCCTGTTCCGAAAATTCCACTGAGCAGAAATAATCAACTTTATGCCCTTTTTCTGTAAGCTTCTTCACCAGTCCAAGTGTGGGATTGATATGTCCATACAGATTTGCATTTACAAATAAAATATTCATCCGTTACCTCCTTATATCACTCTGATATATATTGAATTTTATATCAGAGTGATATAGTTGTCAAGATGTTTGTAAGACAATTATTATTATAAATCTTCCAGGTACCAGGTTCCAGGTAAAAATTCTGCAGGCAGGCCGCAGGACTTAAAGTAATCAACCATTGCCATACAGGCAAAAATTAAAGAATCATCTTCCTGATTTTATGAAATAAATAAGCAGCAGGCATCCGCTGAGTATATCACCAGCTGCCCTGCTGCTTATTTATTAATTCATTGTATAACGATACTGCCCCCGGGAATCTGTTCCATAAAAGTCGGCAAAAGACAGATGGAAGATATCAGTCTTAACAGTATCAAGAGATACCTGATTTTTGATCAGATGCTGATAGATACCGGTGTAATCAATGGGACCCTGAATCATAATGCTTTGAAGGCGTCCATCACGTAAGATTGCCCTTTTATAACAACCGGAGTCCTCCTGTGACAGGATCTGATCTCCGTCTCTTGCGATTCCATCTCCTAAAGAGAGCGTTGTAAGCCCATAAAAATTCATGGTGTTTTTCATGCCGTAAGGATCTTCATAAGGGGTTGGAACTCCGCACATATTTAAGGCAGCTGTATATCCCTGCTTCATGGCATTGGGCCAGATGGCAGCGATTCCGTTCACATCTCCTGCAGCGTAAATGTTTTTGCAGGATGTTTCCATGCAATCATTCACCTTAATAAAGCGGTCAACGGCTATTTCACAATTTTCTGTGCAGTCTGTTGCCGGGCGAACTCCGGCTGCGACAACAATCATATCACATTCCAGAATAGTCCCGTCATCAAGCATAACGGAGTTGATCTGATCGTTTTCCGGCATAGTGGTTAAAACTACTTTTCTTCCCAGAACGAATTTGCATCCATGCTGTGCAAATAATTTCTGATAGGCTTTACCAGCTTTTTCATCCAGCTGTTTTGGAAGAATCCGGTCCGCCAGTTCTAGAACAGTTACATCCTTTTTCTGCTCCAGAAATGCATAAGCGGCGTCCATGCCTACCAGCCCGGAACCTAGTACTAGGATCTTGTCTGCCGACTGGGCAAATTTGCGGATGTTTCTTGCATCACTTAAATTACGGAGACCGAATACATTCTTTGCTTCTCTTAAATTAACGATGGGAGGTATCACGCTGTGTGCGCCTGTTGCAATAAGAAGGCGGTCAAAGTTAAGTTCTGTGCCATCATCTAACAAAACAGTCTGCTTTGTGGAATCAATGTGTACCGCTTCTCTGTTTTTCAGCCATTTAATTCCAAGTCTATCAAAAAAATCTTCCGGAACAAAAGAAAGAGCTGCTTCATCCCGTTCATGGCTTAAGTACTTATGGAGCATACAGCGGGAATGAACCTGGTCGTCAACCGACACCATGATGATATCCGCTTTTGGTTCCAGCTTCCGGATGGTTTTAGCAGCCGAGATGCCGGCAGCGCCTGCGCCGATAATTACATGAGTCATCATTCCACCTCCTTCACATAGATTGCCTTGGTAGGACATGCTTTTACGCAGCTTGGCTCGCTGCCGTGGTCAAAGCAGAAGTCGCATTTAATCACACTGGTTTTCGTGGTGGTGTCCGCTTTTAACACACCGTATGGGCAGTTCATCACACACATGAAGCAGGAACCGCACTTTTTTTCGTCGTAATATACGTGACCCGATTCTTCGTCTTTTACAAGAGCTCCGCTCATACAGGACATCACACATTCCGGCTGGTCGCAGTGGCGGCAGAAGATGGGAGCATAGTGACCGTTCCCTTTCATGACGATGTGATTTCTGGATTCATTTTCCGGATTGGTTAAATCCAGATCATAAATGCTTCCGCCATCTTTTCTATGTGCCTGCATACAGGCGAGAACACAGTTCTTACACCCGTCGCATTTGGCTTCATCAATGAATATCCGTTTCATATGCCCTCCTCCTATATATTAAGACCGGTCCGCTTCTCCATAATGATTTTTTCCAGTATGTCGGCACTTTCCACAGCATCATCATTAATAATGACCTGACCGCCGGTTAATGATTTCATACCGTCTGTGAGAACCTTAACAGCAACTTTGCTTCCTGTTACAAAAGGTGGAAGTCCTAAATGAAGGGGAAGACCAAGGGCAAGGCCGAAGCAGCCATCTGCAAGAGCCTGTTCTTCCAGCCACTGAGCTGCAGAAAGAACGAGTGGAAGTTTGGGAAGATCCACACCAAGCTCCTGTGCGATTTCAGTAGCAACAATTTCAAGACGTCCGATGGCAAGGCAGGGACCGAAATTGAGAACTGGCGGAATTCCCAGCTTTTTGCAGACTTCTCTTAATTTAGGGCCGGCAAATTCAGCAGCTTCCGGTGTCATAAGACCACAGTTTTCGATGCCGCCTGAAGAACAGCCTGCAGTCAGCACGATGATATCTTTGGCAATCAGTTCCTTTGTCAGCTCCACAGTAAGAACATCGTGTCCTCCTGCGGTTAAGTTGGAACAGCCTACCACTCCTGCAATTCCTTTAATATCCCCGGATACGATTAAATCGATAAGCGGCTTCCAGCTTCCGCCCAGGAAATCCTTTAAGGAACCTTCGCTGACACCGGTCAGGGTATTCTCATATCCGTGGTCAGGCATAAGATTAAGGGGCACCATGCCACGGCGTTCCTGATAGGATTTCACCACTTTATCAATGATCTTTACACTCTGCTCTCTGCGGTGGTCAAAATCGAACTTCATAAGTTCTGCGTTTGATTTTTTAGCCACATCATCCAGACAGATCTGTTTGATCTTAAGCTCTTCACAAATTGGTTCAATACCAGGAAGTGTACAGTTAAACTCAGAAAGAACGGCATCAATGGCGCCAGTCGCAAGGATGGCTTCGCTGGTGTAGTTGTTTCCTGCATGGCCGTCAAATACCTCCTGGTAATGAGCGCCACGTAACTGCAGATCCTGACCTACGCAGGTACAGCCTACCAGTTTAAAGCCTTTGGCTCCAACTGCCTTTGCCTTTGCAACTGCCTCTGGGGAAATAAGCTGTTCCTGTAAATCAACAAAAATAGTATGCTGATGTCCGGTAATCATAATGTTGATATAATCCGGGTCAATTACACGAAGGCCTACGGGAGCCATACGAAGTTCCGGCTGTCCAAGAAGTACATCATTTAACAGGTTTGTAAGAGTCAGTCCATAGATACCTGTGGAGACACCCAGTCTTAAGCAGTCAACCAGCATATCTAAGGGATCGGAGTTTAAGTTGGTGGAACATTTGACCACACCCTTAAATACTTCGGATTTCGCTCCTCCTGGCATGATTCCAAGTTCTTTCCAGCGGGCAACTCTTGGAGCGTAAGCGACTTTTTCCGTCAGCTCCATTTCCACATATTCTGGTTTATAAATATCAGTGATTACCGCATCAGCGACTTTCTCCGCCTTTTTGTACACATCAGATTCTACGATACCGAAAATGTCTGCCAGGTGATCAAGAGATTTTAATCCCTTTAATTCGCCTTTTATCTTTGCTGTGTTTTTTAAATTTAATGCTGTATTTTCAACAATGTGTATGTAACAGCCGCTTCCTGAAGCCACCGCCCTTAAAAAGTTTCTGGCAACAATCGTGTCTGCATCCGCTCCGCATATTCCACGGGGAGCATCCGGCGTAATACGGCAAGGGCCGTTGGCACAGAGTCTGCAGCAGACTCCCTGGAGACCAAATCCGCATTTGGTGCTTTGTTTTTCTACTCTGTGATGAGAAGTCTCCATCGGCAGGGAAGAGATGAACGTTTCTAAAGGTTTGTCGGCGCTTTGACAGGTGTTGCACCCGTAACATTGATTCATTGTTTTTCCTCCTTTTGAATCTATACCATTTTAGTAAAGATTAAATTAAAAAAATTATCCGTGCAGTAGCTTTGCCAAAGAACATTCTTTCAGTTCCCGATTAAGATTCAGTTGAATTCTTAAGAACTCTCTGTGAGCCAGGCAAGGCTGCTTGGGCTGGTTCACGAGGCAGTCATAGCCCGACTGCATGCATTCAATTAGCAGCATTTTAGAATCAATCACAGTGAGAATATCATATAAACTTGTGCGTTCCAGATCACAGTTTAAGGCATAGCCTCCCGCGCTTCCACGATAGCTTTTGATTAATCCCGCTTTTTCCAGCTTTCGTGCCATCTTGTAGGTGATGGCTGAAGTCAGGGATTCTTTCTCACAGATCGTAGGAACGTTCATGATATCGCCTGATGATAAGGCTCTTATGATTCTTATGGCATAATCGCATTCTCTGGTTATGAGCATATCGCACCTCCACGTGATAAGATTAACATACTGTACCTAAATGGTCAAGTTTTATCAATAAGATTTTTGTATTCCCGCAAGCTGTGAAAGATCTGTGAACCCGCCATTCTTTCAAGTTGATTTCAGGTTTGATCTGTATAATCTGCGTAAAGTATCACAAAGAAGGGGATAAGGAGGTTTTTATGAGTGGATATCAAATGACATTTGAACGGACAGAAATGAAATATCTGATAGATCCGGTCCAATATTTAAAGCTTAAAGAGAGGCTGATGGGAAAAATGGAAACCGATCAATACGGTAATTCCACAATATGCAATGTCTATTTTGACACACCGGATGCAAGGCTGATCAGAAGCTCTTTGGAAAAACCGGTATATAAGGAAAAATTCAGACTCCGCAGCTATGGACAGCCAGGAGAGACCAGTTCTGTGTTTCTGGAATTGAAAAAGAAATACCAGGGTATTGTCTATAAACGCCGTGAAACACTTAATTTAGCTGATGCAGAGGCGTATTTATACCGGGGAATAAAGCCGGAGCGACAAACCCAGGTACTTCGTGAGATTGACTGGTTTATGCAGTATTACGAAGATATAATTCCCGCTATGTATATTTCCTATGAAAGAACTGCCCTGTATGGACTGGAGGATGAGAACCTGCGGCTGACGTTAGACGGAAATATTCTTTGGAGAACCGATTGTTTAAAACTGGAAAATGGTCCTTGGGGAACCCCTCTTTTAGAAGATGGCTGGCACCTTATGGAGATAAAAATTCCAGGGTCCATGCCCCTCTGGCTGGGGCATATACTGGATGAGCTGAAACTATATCCGGCTTCCTTTTCCAAATACGGTCAGGCATATGAAAAGCAGCAAATAATAAAATCAGAGAAAAAAGGAGGAATCAGCTGTGCTTAATACATGGTTTCAATCAATCTTAATAGAGGAATCAGAGGTTGCATTTTCACCAGGATCATTTCTTGTATGCTTAACCGCTTCTCTGGTTCTTGGGCTGATCATTGCAGGTATACACATGTACCGGAATTCGTATTCCAGGGGATTTGTGGTGACAATTGCATTGCTTCCCGCTATGGTTCAGATGGTTATTTTACTGGTAAACGGAAACCTTGGCACCGGGGTTGCAGTAATGGGAGCCTTTTCCCTGGTTCGTTTCCGGTCAGTTCCTGGAAAAGCAGAGGAGATCAGCAGCATCTTTCAGGCAATGGCAGTAGGACTGGCTACGGGAATGGGTTACGTTGGTATGGCAGTTTTATTTGTCCTTATTATGGGAGGGATAAATATATTGCTGGCTTCCCTTAAATTTGGACAGCAGAAGACAGGAGTAAAAGTACTTAAGATCACAATTCCGGAGTCTTTGGACTATACATCTGTATTCGATGAAGTATTTGCACGGTATCTGAAAAATTGGGATTTGAATCAGGTGAAGACAACCAATATGGGAAGTCTTTATAAACTGGATTATGAAGTAGTTTTAAAAAATAATGGAGAAGAAAAGAAACTGATCGACGATTTACGATGCAGAAACGGAAATCTTGAAATATTTTTGGGAAGACCTTTTGGCAATAAGGAGGAACTATAATGGTAAAAAGAAAGCTGTTCAGAGGAAAAGCAGCCGCACTGGTGTTAATAATGGCGTTGGCATCAACAAGTATTTCTGGCTGTAAAAGCCAGACTTCAACGGAAAATACAGTTGTTACCCAAAGCGCACAGTCTGATTCTGTCACTAATGGTACTACAGACAGCAGTACGGCAGAAGCAGCTATTGACAAGGACTTTACAGACCGTGATAAGGATAGTAGCTTTGATGAAAGCAGTGCAATTAAAATAAACTTGAATTCAGACAAAGCAGAGGCAGAGGGAGATGGTGTCAGTATATCTGGAAGTACTGTAACCATAAGTAAAGAAGGAACTTATCTGGTAAGCGGAACGTTGGACAACGGTCAGATTATTGTTGATGCGGCGAATACAGACAAGGTTCAGATTGTTTTAGCAGATGCTGTAATAAATTGTGAAACCAGTGCAGCAATTTATGTTAAATCTGCTGATAAGGTTTTTGTTACTCTGGCAGATGGAACAACAAATAAGCTGTCAGGTGGAACGGAGTACATAGATACTGATGACAATACCGTAGATGGGGTTATATTTTCAAAAGAAGATCTGACTGTAAACGGCAGTGGAAGCCTGGAGGTAAATGCCAACTATAAACACGGAATTGTTTCAAAGGATACGTTGGCAGTTACAGGAGGAAATATCTCTGTTAATGCAGTCTCCCAGTGTCTGACAGGTAAGGATGAAGTGAAAATCCTGGATGGAACATTTTTGCTGACAACTTCAGGAAAAGCGGTGAAATCAAGTAATGAGGATGATACATCCCTTGGAAACATCTATGTGACAGGCGGAACCTTTACTGTCAATTCCAAAGACGACTCCTTCCATGCAAGCGGAACAATGGTAATTGACGGAGGCACCTTTACCATAGAAAGTGGAGATGATGCGTTCCATGCAGACCAGGATCTAGTGATCAATAATGGCACTATAACGGTCACCAGCTGCTATGAAGGACTGGAAGCTTATCGGGTATCGGTGAATGGAGGGGAAATCTCAATTCTAGCTTCCGATGATGGAATCAATGCAGCACAGCCAAAATCTGCTTCTGCAGAAGGTCAGGATACCAGTCAGGGAGATAGTGGGAAAGAGAAACCGGAAATGCCGTCGGATGAACAGGGCAAAGAGATTACTCCAAGGTCTGATGAAGACCAGTCCGAGTCCCAATCAGATGAAAATCTGTCACAAAAAGGGCAGCAAAGAAGAGGTGGCGGTCCTGGTGGCAAGGGTGCAATGGGAGGTGGTCAAATGGGCGGAGGTATGGAGAATGATACCAATGCTTATATTAAGATAACGGGAGGCACTCTGTACGTAGACGCAGGCGGAGACGGGCTGGATTCCAATGGAAGTCTTTTGATATCAGGAGGTATGGTATATGTCACTGGTCCGGTAAGCGACGGAGATGGGGCAATCGATTATAATGGAGATGGGATTATTACAGGAGGAACAGTAATAGCAGTTGGCAGCTCTGGTATGGCACAGGGATTTGTTAATTCCTCTACTCAATGCTCTGTCTTACATAATTTAACCGCACAGCAGGAAGCAGGGACTGTAATTACTCTTAAGGACAAGGAAGGAAATGAACTAATCAGCTTTACTCCTGAGAAAAAGTATACTTCCGTTGTCATCAGCAGTCCCAAGTTGCAGACTGGCAGCACCTACACCCTCACGGCAGGTTCGGAACAAGCCGAACTGACGCTTGAGTCAATTGTTACTTCAAACGCGGACCGTAAAGGGGGCAGGGGCAGTATGCCGAATGGAAATAACCGCTAATCTGCCGGATAAATAAGGTGTTCGTCATCAATACCGTAAAGAACCGTATCTAAAAACTTTCTGGCAAGAAATTTTGCCATGCCGGGGTTCATATCCAGATAGTTTCCGCAGTCTCTGGCCGCGGCCCCGGGAATTTCTCCCTCAAAATCACGCATAAATTCATACATTTCAGTTATGAGCGGTACAATATCCCTGGATTTGTAATCGCCAGCCAAAAGAAGGTAGAAGCCGGTGCGGCATCCCATAGGGCCAAAGTATAAAACTTTGGAAGCAAATGATTGGTGATTTCTTAAGAATGTGGCACCTAAGTGCTCCATGGTGTGTATCTCTGCCGTATTCATGACCGGTTCAAAATTCGGTCTGGTCATGCGGATATCGAACGTAGTAACTGTGGTATCGTTCACTTTGTCTTTGCGGGAGACGTAGATACCCGGAAGAAGCTTTAAGTGGTTGATGGTAAAGCTTGTAATTTTTTCCATATTGATCAGGTCCTTTCTGAAAGGTGGTTAAGCCGTTTTGTAAATTGGCTGTCTTTAGTCAGATTATAATAAAAAAATTGGCTGTATGCAATAGGAACAATTGCATACAGCCGTATCTTGCATAATGAAACCGGTCAGGCTTAAGCAGTCGCCACCCTATGCAGGGAAAATCATTCATGAAACTCCCGTCCTGTTTCATAACATAGTAGGAGAAATGGGAAGGAGCGTCATTAATGGAAGAATGGTTTCGTTTATCAGAGGATGAAGTCTTAAAACAGCTTCATGCTGACAGGAATGGACTGAATTCCGAAGAAATTCTCAGGCGCAGGCAGGTACATGGTCCCAATCTGCTGAAAAAAGCAAAACGAAAAAGTGCCTTTCAAGTATTTCTGGATCAGTTTAAAGACTTATTAGTCATCATTCTGATTATAGCAGCGGTAATTTCCATGGTATCTGGTGACGTGGAAAGTACCGGAGTAATTTTTGCAGTGTTACTGCTTAATGCAATTCTTGGAACTGTGCAGCATCAGAAAGCAGAAAAATCCTTAGACAGCCTGATGTCATTATCTGCGCCAGTGGCGTGGGTGAGAAGAGATGGGAAAAATAAAGAAGTTCTGTCAGAAGAAATCGTACCAGGAGATATACTTTTATTAGAGGCAGGAGATATGGTGGCGGCAGACGGCCGTATCCTGGAAAATTATTCACTTCTGGTCAATGAAAGCTCTCTGACCGGAGAATCAGTTAATGTTGAAAAGCATACAGGAAGACTGCGTATGGAGAAGGTTCCACTGGCAGAACAGTCCAATATGGTTTTTTCCGGCTCTCAGGTTGCAGCAGGAAGAGCCATTGCAGTTGTTACCGGAACAGGCATGAATACAGAAATCGGAAGAATTGCCTCTTTAATGAATGATACAGGCGAGAAGAAGACACCTTTACAGGTGAGCCTTGACCAGTTTGGAAGCAGACTGGCGGTGGCGATCCTCTTTATCTGTGCCATTGTTTTTGGATTAAGTATTTACAGAAAAATGCCAGTTCTGGACTCCCTGATGTTTGCAGTGGCACTGGCCGTTGCCGCCATACCGGAGGCTCTCAGTTCTATCGTTACCATCGTACAGGCGATGGGAACTCAGAAGATGGCGGGAGAAAATGCAATTATAAAGGATTTAAAAGCAGTAGAAAGCCTTGGGTGTGTATCCGTTATCTGCTCCGATAAAACAGGAACCCTCACCCAGAACCGAATGACGGTACAGCAGGTTTTTGTTAATAACAGGCTTTATCTTCCGGAAATGTTAAAGCCTGAGATTCCCGTACATAAATATTTGCTTTACGATGCTGTTTTAAACAATGACTCCAGCCATGTAAATGGAGTTCTTAACGGTGAACCGACTGAGACCGCATTACTCCAGATGGCAGAGCGTGCTGGAGTCGATGATGAAGCGGTAAGATCCTATCACCCAAGATTAGGAGAGGTTCCCTTTGATTCCAGAAGAAAGCTTATGAGTACGCTTCATTATCTGGAAGGAAAAAACATGCTATTTACAAAAGGAGCAGTGGATATCATTCTTCCCAGGATAACCCAGATCTGGTCTTCTGAAGGAATCCGTCCGTTCAGAGATGGTGATAAACAGATGCTTATGGAGCAGAATATGATGTTTTCTGCCCAGGGTCTTCGGGTTCTTACCTTTGTATGCAGGGAGATGGAGGACCAGGAGAAGCTATCGGAAAATTCAGAAAACGGATTTACATTTCTTGGCATGGTATCCATGATGGATCCTCCCCGTCCGGAATCCAGGAATGCTGTTGCCAGTGCCAGAAGAGCTGGAATCTTCCCGGTGATGATTACGGGAGATCATAAGATTACAGCCGCAGCAATTGCGGAACGGATTGGCATTCTGGAGGAAGATGATCTGGCAATCAGCGGCCCGGAGCTCGATGATATGACAGAAGATGAGCTGGGTCACCGGCTGGAATCCATCAGTGTATATGCCCGCGTATCACCGGAACACAAAATAAGAATTGTTCGTGCATGGCAGAAGAAGGGACACATTGTGGCCATGACAGGAGATGGTGTAAACGATGCTCCTGCGTTAAAACAGGCGGATATTGGAGTCGCCATGGGACAGATGGGTACAGAAGTCTCCAAAGAAGCCTCTTCCATGATTCTGACTGATGACAATTTTGCCACAATTATTAAAGCAGTTGCCAATGGACGCAATGTATACCGGAATATAAGAAATGCCATCAAGTTCCTGCTTTCAGGAAATATGGCCGGAATTTTATGCGTGCTTTATACCTCCCTTCTGGCACTTCCCATCCCCTTTGCGCCGGTTCATCTGCTGTTTATTAATCTGCTGACAGACTCCCTTCCAGCCATTGCAATCGGAATGGAGCAGGCGGAAGCAGACCTGTTGTCCCAGAAGCCCAGAAATCCCAAGGAAGGCATTTTGACTAAGAGGTTTATTCTTGTGATTCTCTTTCAGGGGGCACTGATTGCAGTATGCACCATGGCTTCCTACAGTACCGGGCTGTTAACCGGCAGTGAGGCTGCAGCCAGTACAATGGCATTCTCCACCCTGACACTTGCCAGATTGTTCCATGGATTTAACTGCCGCAGCAGTCATTCCATTTTAAAAATTGGTTTTATGAGCAACTTATGGAGTATCATGGCATTTGAGGCGGGAGCAGTTTTGCTGGGAGCAGTCCTTTTCATTCCGGCGCTTCACGATCTTTTTTATGTGGCGGATTTAACAGGAAGACAATTTATAACTATATTTATATTTGCTATTCTTCCTACCCTGGTGATTCAGGCGATGAAAACCATCCGGGAGAGTATGCATTAAGGTTTTTTGCAGGTAAAATTTGTATTTGTTGTAGAACTTGACATATTTTTGCCTGCGTGGTAGTATAAATTTGTGTTATTTAATAATAAGCCTAAGAGACGACAGAGCCAGGTGATGAGTGCGGGGAACCGTTCATTTCCAAGGCTCTTTCTTTATTATTTGGTAAAAAATTAACGAATGAAAGAAGATGGAAGGGGAAGGAATCATGGGAAAATATGTGATCGCTATGGATCAGGGAACAACCAGTTCCCGGTGCATACTGTTTGATGAGAAAGGGGGCATCTGCAGCGAGGCACAAAAAGAGTTCAGGCAGATTTTTCCAAAACCAGGCTGGGTGGAGCATGATCCCATGGAGATATGGTCGTCACAGCTTTCGGTGACCATGGAAGCAATGGGGAAAATTGGGGCGCATTACAGCGACATTGCTGCAATCGGAATTACAAATCAGAGGGAAACCACAGTTGTGTGGGATAAGGAGACAGGGGAGCCCGTTTACAATGCCATTGTATGGCAGTGCAGAAGGACCGCCGACCGCATTGAGCGTCTGAAAGAAGATGGGCTGGAAGGGCTTATCACAGACCGGACTGGACTGATTCCGGACGCGTACTTTTCCGGAAGTAAGATTGAATGGATCCTGGATCACGTAGAGGGAGCCAGAGAAAAGGCAGAACGTGGAGAACTGCTTTTTGGAACTGTGGACAGCTGGCTGATCTGGAATCTGACCAAGGGCTGTATCCACGTAACGGATTATACCAATGCTTCCCGAACCATGTTGTTTGATATTCATAAAAAGTGCTGGGACGAAGACATTCTTAACTATTTTAATATCCCAAAAGCAATGCTTCCAGATGTAAAACCATCCAGCTGTGTATATGGTTATACCTCTTCTGATGTAATGGGGGGAAAGATCCCCATCGCAGGGGCAGCAGGGGATCAGCAGGCAGCTTTATTCGGACAGTGCTGTTTCGAGGCCGGTGAAGTTAAAAATACATACGGAACCGGCTGCTTTCTCCTTATGAACACCGGAGAGAAAGCAGTAAAATCAGAACACGGTCTGCTGACCACCATAGCAGCCAGTGATCAGGAACGGATTCAGTATGCACTGGAAGGAAGCGTATTTGTGGCAGGTGCTGCCATTCAATGGCTGCGGGATGCCATGCGTATGGTGCGGTCCGCTTCCCAGACAGAGGAGTATGCCCAGGCGGTGGAAGATACCGGCGGCGTTTACGTGGTACCCGCATTTGCAGGTCTTGGCGCTCCCTATTGGGATCAGTATGCAAGAGGTACCATTGTAGGAGTGACAAGAGGAACCAGCAAGGAGCAGTTTATCCGCGCCACCCTGGAATCTATGGCATATCAGGTATCTGATCTGATTGAAGCCATGGAACAGGACTCTCAGATCCATTTGAAAGAATTAAGAGTAGACGGCGGAGCCTGCGCCAACAACTTCCTCCTGCAGTTCCAGGCAGATGTATTGGATACACGGATTGTCAGACCGAAATGCATTGAGACAACTGCTCTTGGTGCTGCCTATCTGGCAGGTCTGGCTGTAGGGTACTGGAAAGACAGGGAAGAGATCAGACAAAACTGGGAAGCCTCCAGGACCTTCGACAACCAGATGGAAGAAGAATGCCGCAAAAAGAGGATTAAGGGCTGGAAGCGGGCTGTCAAATGTGCTCTTTACTGGTCTCAGGATGAGGATTAAGCCAGGCTATAAATCACTTGACAATCAGAATGAAATTATGTTAGCATTAATACAATTGAATATATAACCTTTGAGACGAAAGAGTAAGGACTATAATACGGAGCTATCCGTTTATTTTCCTTACTCTTTTTTTCTATAGTCCCGGCGAACCGGGAATTATCACGGATTTGGAGGAGATTGATTATGAAGGAATTAAATTACGATGCGGCGATTATCGGCGGCGGCGTTACCGGCTGTGCCATAGCCAGAGAGCTGTCCCGTTATCAGCTGAACATCTGTGTCATTGAGCGGGAGGAAGATGTCTGCTCCGGTACATCAAAGTCCAACAGTGCCATTGTGCATGCAGGATACGATGCTGAGCCAGGCTCGTTAAAGGCAAGATTTAATACAGAAGGAAACCGCATGATGGGAGATCTTTCGGAAGCTCTTGATTTTTCCTTTGTCCGAAACGGTTCACTGGTTCTCTGCTTTTCTGAAGACGACAGACCGTCTCTGAATGCACTCTATGAAAAAGGATTAAAAAACGGTGTTCCCCAATTATCCATACTGACAGGGGATGAAGTCCGTGCTATGGAACCAGGCGTTTCTGAGACCGTGGTGGCGGCATTATTTGCGCCAACCGGAGGAATCGTATGCCCCTTTGGACTGACCATTGCTCTGGCAGAGAATGCCTGTGATAATGGAACCGATTTCTTATTTGAGACAGAAATTGAGACAATTAACAAAACGGATTCCGGTTATGATCTAATCTCCAGTGATAAAATCATTCACGCCACTTACGTAGTCAATGCAGCCGGCGTTTACTCAGACCAGATCCACAACATGGTCAGTGAGTCAAAGCTTCACATTATACCACGAAAGGGAGATTACTGCCTGTTAGATAAAGAAGCGGGAAATCTGGTGAGCCATACTATATTCCAGCTTCCCGGAAAGATGGGAAAAGGTGTTTTGGTAACACCTACCGTTCACGGTAATCTGCTGACAGGACCTACGGCAATTAATGTAACCGACAAAGAGGAGACCTCGACTACTGCGCAGGAGCTTGCCGATATTATGGAAAAAGCCACCTGGGGAGTGAACAATATTCCTTTTCGCCAGGTTATTACCTCTTTTTCCGGTCTTCGTGCCCATGAAGAGGGAGATGATTTCGTTGTGGGAGAAGTAAAGGATTCGGACGGATTCTTCGATGCAGCAGGCATGGAATCTCCGGGACTCTCAAGCGCTCCTGCAGTGGGAGTTTTCTTAGCAGAGCAGATAGCCCTGAAAGCCAATGCGAAAAAGAAGGAAAACTTCATTGAAACCAGAAAAGGTATTATCAATCCTCAGAAGCTTTCCCTGGAAGAGAGGGGAGAACTGATCAAAAAGGATCCCAGATACGGAACCATCATCTGCCGCTGTGAAGGAATTAGTGAAGGTGAGATTGCAGATGCAGTGACAAGAACCCTGGGAGCAGTTTCCGTAGATGGAGTTAAGCGCCGGGTGCGTGCTGGAATGGGACGCTGCCAGTCAGGCTTCTGTATCCCAAAAACAATGGAAATTCTGGCAAGGGAAACAGGAAGAAATATGGAAGATATCTGCAAAAACAGATCGGGTTCTAATTTACTGACTGGGAAAAGACAAGGAGGAGAGTGACATGACAGAGCATGATATCGTTATTATCGGGGGAGGCCCTGCTGGTCTGGCTGCCGCTGTGGCTGCAAAGAAAGCGGGAACAGAAGATATACTGATCCTGGAGCGGGAAGGTCACTTAGGCGGTATTTTAAATCAGTGCATTCACAACGGCTTTGGTCTTCACACATTTAAAGAAGAGCTGACAGGACCGGAATATGCGTCCCGCTACATTGATATGATAGAACAAGAACAGATCCCTTATAAGCTTAATACCATGGTTCTTTCTATCAGCATTGACAGAGTGCTGACCGTTATCAACCGGGAAGAAGGCCTGATTCAGATAAAAGCAGGTGCTGTGATCCTGGCCATGGGATGCAGGGAGCGCCCAAGGGGAGCTCTTAACATACCGGGTTATCGTCCTGCAGGAATTTATTCAGCTGGTACTGCTCAGCGTCTTATGAATTTAGACGGCTATGAAGTCGGAAAAGAAGTGGTCATACTGGGTTC
Organism: uncultured Paenibacillaceae bacterium; assembly: GCA_963523055.1. Classification (GTDB taxonomy): domain Bacteria; phylum Bacillota; class Clostridia; order Lachnospirales; family Lachnospiraceae; genus Lacrimispora. The sequence continues at coordinate 167,013 of CAURBV010000003.1, forward strand.
AGGAGACATCGGTCTTATTATGGCAAGACGTATGACTTTAGAGGGTGCTAAAGTTAAAGTTGTGGCAGAGCTTATGCCTTATTCCGGCGGATTAAAAAGAAACATTGTACAGTGTCTGGATGATTACGGAATTCCGTTAAAATTAAGCCACACTGTAGTAGAGATTCATGGAAAGGAGCGGGTGACAGGAGTAACGCTTGCAGCAGTGGATGAGAAACGCAGACCAGTTCCGGGAACGGAAGAATACTATTCCTGTGATACGCTTCTTCTGTCAGTTGGTCTGATTCCGGAAAACGAGCTGTCAAAAAGCGCAGGAGTGGATCTTGACCAGATAACCGGCGGACCTGTTGTGAACGACTGCCTGGAAACCAGCATAAGCGGCGTATTTGCCTGTGGCAATGTACTTCATGTTCATGATCTGGTGGATTACGTTTCCGAAGAGGCAGCCCTTGCTGGAAGAAGTGCGGCAGCCTACGCCGGGTCCCAGAAAGAAGAACCTGCTTCCTCCAATGTCAGAATCCGGGCTATGAATGGTGTCCGCTATACAGTCCCCCAGTTTGTTAACCGGGAGTCTGAGGCTGATCAGTGGAAGATCCGTTTCCGTGTTTCCGATGTATATCGGGACCGTTATATCAGTATTTATTATGGAGATGAACGTGTTTATCATAAGAAGAAAAAGGTTCTTGCACCTGGGGAGATGGAGCAGGTAGCAATTAAGAAAGAAAGTCTGGAAAAATATCCGGATTTGGCAGAAATCGTAATCTGCACAGAGGAGGATTAAAATGGAAGAACGTGAACTGATCTGTATCTGCTGTCCCCTGGGCTGCCCTATGACCGTACGTATCGACAATGGTGCGGTGACCGTTACTGGTAATTCCTGCGCGAGAGGTGCAGAATACGGGGAAAAAGAAGTGTTAAGCCCAACCAGGGTTGTGACCTCCACGGTAAAAGTAATTGACGGTGAATTTGCCATGGTTCCCGTAAAAACCAAAACAGATATTCCAAAAGGTAAGATCTTTGATTGTATGAAAGAGATTCAGAAAGCTTCCGTTCATGCCCCGGTTGCCATTGGAGATGTAATCATTGAAAACTGCGCAGGAACCGGAGTATCCATTGTAGCCGCAAGAAATGTAAAAAGATCATAGCTGACCAGAAAAATCCGCAGCAAATGCCGCCCGCTCTCAAAGCGGGTCCAAAAGAGCCTTTGCTGCGGGTTTATTTTAATCAGTCAGCGGTAGAAAAAGGCTGAAAAGGGACTTTACTTTTGAAAGAAAATAAAGAAAGAGGAAGAATTTTCTTGACGGTGGTGGTAAGGATTGATAAAGTAGAACAAGATCCATAGTTATTTTGGGTGCGGAGGGATAATAATGAAAGCAATAGAACTGCTGGAGACGTCTCCGGTGATTGCGGCAGTAAAGGATGAAGGCGGGTTAAAACGGTGCTTTGAATCAGAGTGCCAGGTCGTTTTTGTTCTGTACGGAAGTATTTTAAACATCGGAACGATAGTACGGCAGATAAAAGAACATGGAAAGTACGCTATGGTACATGCAGATCTGACCCATGGTCTCAATTCAAAAGAGATCGTGGTGGATTTCATCAAGGAAAATACGTTAGCTGATGGTATCATCAGCACGAAGCCGCTTCTTGTAAAGCGCGCAGTGGAACTTGGATTGTTCGGGATTCAGAGAACGTTTATAATCGATTCCCTTGCCATGAGTACGACAAAAAAGCAGATTGACACCTTCCATCCGGATATGGTTGAGATCATGCCCGGAGTAATGCCCAAAGCACTGGAAGAGATCCGCAGATACACCAACATTCCCATTATTGCCGGTGGACTCATATCGGACAAGAAGGATATTATGGCTGCTTTTAACGCAGGAGCAGATGCGATCTCTACTACCAGGGAAGAGTTATGGTTCATGTAAAAGGAGGATTTTATGAAATTAGTTACTTACGAGGTTGACCGTAGAAGAGATATCGGAGTCGTGAGCAGGGATGAGATGTGGGTTTTCCCTCTTAAGGCTTTTGGTATGGAATACAGAGAGATGCTGGAAGTTGTAAAGGGAATGAGTCAGTCAGAACGGGACTTGCTTGAACATGCATCTGGGCTGGATCCTGAAAGCAGCAACATCGTTGGAGCAGCTATGATGAAAGAAGTTACCCTCCTGGCCCCGATTCTGACACCAGATCAGGATATTATCTGTCTGGGTCTTAATTACATGGAACATGCCGAGGAGTCAGCGCGCTATAAAAAAGAAGCGTTCGACGGGGAAAGAAACGATGCAGTCTATTTCTCAAAGAGAGTGAATGAGGCAGTTGCTCCTTATGGTGATATATTAAGTCATAGCGATATAGTGGACAGCCTGGATTATGAAGCTGAATTAGCTGTTATCATTGGAAAAGATGCAAAGGATGTACCTCCGGAAAAGGCAGCAGATTATATATTTGGTTATACCATTATCAACGATGTAAGCGCACGTAATATACAGACAGCCCACAAGCAATGGTATTTTGGAAAAAGCCTGGACGGATTCACTCCCATGGGCCCCTGTATTCTCACAGCCAATTCCGTTTCCTATCCGCCTGAGCTTTCCATTCAGTCAAAAGTGAACGGAGAACTGAGACAGGACAGTAATACAGGACTGATGATATTCCCTATTGATCACATTATCAGTGAATTATCAAGAGGCATGACCTTAAAGGCAGGAACCATTATATCCACCGGAACTCCAAAAGGGGTGGGCATGGGATTTAATCCCCCGGCATTTCTGTCTGCAGGTGATGAGGTGGAATGTACCATAGAAAAGATTGGTTCCATTAAAAACCGTGTAATATAACTGAATAGTTTTTTGGGAAAGTGTACAATTGATCTCTGCAGTTGTGCACTTTTTTTCTGCCATCAAAAGTCTGATCATGCTGTACAAAGCGGATAAACATGATAGAATATATAAAAACGGAGGGATGAACAATGGATCACTTATCATTGGAGATACTGGAATATATTGAGGAACACAGCAGCGAAACATATGAACTTTTGCTGAACCTTGGAACAATACCTGCACCTTCCAATCAGGAAGAAAAAAGAGCAGAGTTTTGCCGGGACTGGCTGGTGAGTCAGGGGGCAGAAAATGTCTATATTGATTCCGCTCTTAATGTGGTTTATCCAATTGGCTGTACCAGGGACAACCCCGTAGTCGTATTTATGGCTCATACAGATGTGGTTTTTCCCGATACGACACCTCTTTTTGTTGAAGTGGAGAATGGTAGAATAAAAGCTCCCGGAATCGGAGACGATACGGCTAATCTGTGTGCACTTCTTATGTGTGCAAAATACATTGCGGGTAAAAAGATTATACCATCAGACTGCGGATTGCTTCTTGTAGCCAATGCAGGAGAGGAAGGACTGGGCAATTTAAAAGGCTCCAGGCAGATTATTAAGGAATATGAAGGGCGAATCAGAGAGTTCTATTCCATAGACGGATATATGGACCATATTACAACAGATGCGGTGGGATCCATGCGGTATGAGGTGGAGGTATTGACAGAAGGCGGTCATTCCTTTACAGATTTTGGAAACCGCAATGCAATCGCCTATCTGGCATCCATGATTGATACTCTTTATACATTAAAGGTACCGCAAACAAAGACAAAAACCACCTATAATGTAGGAACCATTCAGGGCGGAACCTCAGTTAATACCATAGCCCAGCAGGCCAAAATGCTTTATGAATTCCGATCTGACAGCAGAGAGGATCTGGAATTTATGGATCAGCATTTTCGGGCAGTGGCAGAAAGTTACCGTTCAAAGCAGGTGGAGGTAACTACAATTCTGGTAGGGGAACGTCCCTGCAGCAGTGGTGTTGATCCGGTAAAACAGGATCGTATCACCAGCAAGGTCACAGAAATAATCAAAAAGCATACAGGTACTGAGCCCAAAAACGAATGCGGCTCTACAGACTGCAACATTCCTCTGGCGCAGGGAATTCCAAGTGTCTGTTTTGGCGCAGTCAGGGGAGGGGGAGCCCATACCCGGCAGGAATGGGTTGATATTGCCAGTCTGAAAGAAGGGTATCGTGTTACATTTGAACTGATACTATCCTGCTTTTAAGAAAAAGAAAGAGATGAGGTACAAAGACGATGATTACTGTCAGCGCATGCCTGATTGTAAAGAATGAAGAAAATGTATTGGCTCGCTGTCTTTCCAGTCTGAAGGATCTGGCTGATGAGATAATTCTTGTGGATACCGGATCCACAGACAAAACAAAAGAGATTGGAGCACAGTTCGGATGCAGGATCTTTGATTTTACCTGGGTGGATGATTTTGCAGCCGCAAGAAATTTTTCCTTTGAAAAAGCTGGGATGGACTATATCTACACCGCAGATGCCGATGAGGTCATTGACGAAGAAAACAGAAAACGGTTTATGGATTTAAAACAGTGTATCCTGCCTGAAATAGAGATAGTACAGATGAAATACACCAATCAGCTTCAGTTTAATACAACCTATAACTTTGACTGCGAGTATCGGCCCAAATTATTTAAAAGAAACCGCAGCTTTGAATGGATGGACCCCGTTCATGAAACCATTCGTTTAGAACCGGTTATATTTGACAGTGAAATTGAAATTATACATATGCCCGAAGGAAATCATTCCAAGCGTGATTTTGATATATTTAATAAACTGATCAGAAAAGGGATTCCTCTTTCCAAAAAGCTACGTTCCATGTATGCCAGAGAACTGTTTATTTCCGGAGAAGATCAGGATTTTCTGGAAGCGGAAGATTACTTTAGCGGTTTACTTTCAGAGGACAGGACAGAAGAAGAGTTAAAAACCATTCAGTGCGTTCTGACCAGATGCGGCCGGATTAAAAAGGATGGGACCCAGATCTTAAAAAATGCCTTAAAAAATGTTGCCTGTGGGAAGGCAAGCTCAGAGGTCTGCTATGACGTTGGGGAGTATTTTATGGAGGCAGGCGATATGAATGAAGCTGTGATCTGGTTTTATAATGCCGCTTATGAAACAGAATGCGAACTGAATATCCGGTATTCCAGGGAACTCCCCCTCCTTAAACTGGCAAGATGTTATGAACAAGCCGGTGATATGGCCCAGGCGAAGTTTTATGAAGAGCTTGCCAGTAAAGCAGTGGACGAGAAAGCATTAGAACATTAGAAATAAAAAACGGGGCACAAGTCAGACGAATTAAATTCATCTGGCTTCTGCCCCGTTCCTGCCATAACGGAGAGTTTATGGCTTTGCTTTAGTAATTTTCAGATTTTCTTTCAAAATAGGCTTTCGGATGAGCACATACCGGACAAATCTCAGGAGCATCCACACCTTCATGGATATAACCGCAGTTGCGGCACTTCCAGCCAAGGGGAGCATCTCCCTTAAAGGTTTTATCATTCTTTAAGCTATCCAACAGTTTTAAATATCTCTTTTCGTGAGCTGCCTCTACTTTGGCCACGAATTCAAACTTCAGTGCAAGTTCAGTGAAACCCTCTGCTCTGGCTTCTTCCGCCATTCTTTTATACATATCGGTCCACTCATAGTTTTCACCCTCTGCAGCGTCTGCAAGGTTTTCTGCCGGAGTGCCGATACCGTGCAGTTCTTTAAACCACATCTTGGCATGTTCTTTCTCCTGGTCAGCAGTTTCCAGATATAAAGCAGCCATCTGCTCATAGCCGGCCTTTTTCGCAGCAGACGCATAGAATGTATACTTGTTTCTTGCCATGGACTCGCCTGCAAATGCATCTTTTAAGTTCTGTTCTGTTTTTGTACCCGCATATTTAGACATCTTAAAACCCTCCTTTTGAAAATGGATTTAGCCAAAGTATCTTTCCAGTAAGCCCTTGAATGCTTTTCCGTGGCGTGCTTCATCTTTTGCCATCTCATGTACGGTATCATGGATTGCATCTAAGTTTAATGCTTTTGCACGTTTTGCAAGATCAAATTTGCCTGCTGTTGCACCATTTTCAGCAGCTACTCTTAATTCCAGGTTTTTCTTTGTGCTGGCGGTTACACATTCGCCTAATAATTCAGCAAACTTGGAAGCATGCTCAGCCTCTTCGAAAGCAGCTTTTTCATAATATAAGCCGATTTCAGGATAGCCTTCTCTGTGAGCAGCTCTGGACATAGCAAGGTACATACCAACTTCAGAACATTCCCCTTCAAAGTTTGCTCTTAAATCCTTCATGATATCTTCTGGAGAACCCTGAGCTACACCAATCTCATGCTCGCAGGCCCAGGACATATCTTCGTCCTGTAATTTAAATTTCTCAGATCCAACTTTACATACTGGACAGAATTCTGGAGCTGTGTCTCCTTCGTGAACATAACCGCATACTGTACAAACCCATTTTTTCATGATCTCATGTCTCCTTTTATTTTAATTTTATATTATTTTGTAAACAATAATAATAATGATTACTGATATTAAGTTACCACATGTTTTGTCTTATGTCAAGAGAATTTCTCAATTATTTTCCAAACAATCATTACAAGTACCGTAAAAATAAATCTTGTGACTGTCTACCTGGCCCTCCGCATGTTTTTGAGCCATTTGATTAATACTGTCCATGGGTTCCATAGGCAGATCATACACCTGCCCGCAATTCCTGCATACAAAATGATAATGCGGTGATGTATCCGCATCAAAGTGGTCGGCACCGTCTCCACAGGTCAGCTTCTGAATTTCTCCAAGTTCCACCAGAAGGTTTAAATTCCGATAAACGGTACCAAGGCTGATATTGGGAAATTCTTCGCGAATCGATGTGTATAAGGCGTCGGCAGTGGGGTGATCGTGTCTCGCCATTAAGCAGGTCTTAATAGATTCCCGTTGACGGCTGTACTTTAATGTTTTCATGGCCGCTCCCTTTCTATAAACAATAATTATAGTAATAATCGTTACTATTTAATAATATAGGATTATGCTCCGTTTGTCAATCTACAGTTAAAATCTATATATTTTCCCTGGCAATGCGGATAAATTCCTCAGTCGCCTGGGACAGGTATCTGCCCTTGTGGCATCCAAAAGCAAGGATGCCATGGCTTCGCATGTAATTTAATGAAAAGTAATTTAATCCTTTTTTTTTCATAACAGAACCGGAGCCATCCTGGTTTCCGGACATAAACATCTTAGGATAAAAGGTGATGCCCATTCCTTTGGATGCGAGGGCGAGAACTGTTTCAATATTCTCTGTCTCCAAAAGAATGTTAGGGGTAAGCTGTGCTTCCTCGAATATTTCATCTGCTATGGTGCGTACCCGGTTTCCCTTATTAATGAGCAGATAAGGGCAATCCTTTAACAAGGTGACATCTGCATTGGATTCCAGTTCTTTTTTGACTGCTTCCTGTCTGCCCGGAAAATAGCGGTCTAAAATCTGATCCGGAACAACAAGAAGAATTTCCTCTTCGCAGATGGGAACGGTTTCTACATTCTCAGCTTTAAATGGAAGAAGGTCAATCATAAGATCGATCTCTCCATGGATCAGCGCATTGCTTAATTCGAAAGAGTTCCCCTCTACCAGATGCAGTTCGATATTAGGAAACTTCTCCTGAAAAGCGGGAAGAATAACGGGGAGAAGAAAGCGTCCTCTGGTATGAGATACACCAATGGAGAGCTGACCAATGGTAAAATCCTTAATATCTGCTAACTGTCGGTATGTTTCATCTTTTAAATCCAGGAGCTCTTTGGCACGGATCTTTAAGGCGCGGCCTGCGTAGGTCAGTGTCAGGGGCATGGTACGGTTAAAGAGCTGAACATCAAATTCTTTTTCCATATTGGAAATATGGTTGCTTAAAGACTGCTGGGAGATATAAAGCCGCTTGGCGGCCCTTGTAATATTTAATTCTTCCGCAACAGCCAGAAAATATTCCAGGTTGAGGAAGTTAATCATAAATAAGCCTCCAGCTTGGGAATATAAGGGAGCAGCCGGTCAATGGAACTGTTTACAACCAGCTCCTCTGGAAATGAAAGCTCCTCAAGAAGCTCCAATGCACGGACGTGATTTCCTACGTCAGCCTCAATGTGGGCATCACTGTTTATAATAACGGATGCTCCGTAGCGGCGGCATAAATCCAGCATCACCTTATAGTTTTCTCTGGCATTCTTTCGTGGACTTAAAGGGTGGAGAGAGCTGGAGTTAACTTCCAAAAGGGTATGGTTTTTTGCCGCAGCAGCGACCAGGGTATCATAATCGATGGGAAAGCGGCCGTCATCCGGGTGGCCGATAATTTTCACATATGGGTTTTCTATGGCACCTATATAGGCACTGGTATTCTGCGCCATTGTTCCGTTTTTGTAGCATGGTTCGTGCATGCTTGCTATGGTGTAATCGAGATTTTGAAGAATGCCTTCTCTTAAGTCGATCCGGCCTGTATAATCCAGTATATTTAGCTCTGCTCCCATAAGAATATGAATTCCAAAGAGTGTTCGCGGGATCACTTTAAAATTAATAAAATAAAATTCGTTGCATGTTCCTGGCATTTTTGGTGCGTGGTCGGTGGAACCCATGAGAGTCAGCCCTTTTTCAGAGGCCGATCTTACCATTTCATACAAGGTGCTGTATGCGTGTCCGCTGGCCACGGTATGTGTATGCAGGTCCATTATGTCTTTCATCATGTTTGTCCTTTCTATTACAAAGCCGGATCATCTGATTCCGGCAGGTATGTATATTTCTTAAAATATAACATATTTTTCCTGATAAAACTATAGAAATATCGGGCGGGATGTGTTAAATATATACTTAGATTATGCCTGAAATAAGGTATTTTATGAATGGAGGAATTATTATGGAAGAAGAGATGAAGACAGATGCCGTATTAGAGGAGCATGTAGAAACCATGGATGATTACGCTGCAGAGCTGGAGGCATCCTTTAAACGGGTCAGAGAAGGCGATACAATTACAGGAACTGTAATCCGTGTCACTGAGGATCAGGTCTTTCTGGATTTAAAATATTATGCAGAAGGAATTATAAACAAGGAAGAGTTAAGCAGTGATCCTGAATTCAACCCACTTCTGGAAATTCATACGGGAGATGAAATTACAGCAACTGTGATTAAAACCGATAATGGGGAAGGAAATATTCTCCTTTCCAGAAAGCTTCAGAACGATCAGGCAGCATGGGAGAAGTTAAAAACCATGATGGAAGAACGTACCATCATGAAGGTTAAGGTTGCAGAGGTTGTAAAAGGCGGAGTTGTGGTTCACCTGGAAGGAATCCGCGGATTTATCCCGGCGTCCAAGCTGGCGGCGGAATATGTGGAAAATCTGGAAGAATTCAGCGGGAAGACCATCGATGTTACCGTTATTACTGCCGATGAGGAAAACCGCAAGCTGGTTCTGTCTGGAAAAGAACCTGCACTGTTAAAACAAAAAGAAGAAACCAGCAGGAAAATTGCCAAATGCCAGGCCGGAGTGGTTATGGAAGGAACAGTTGATACCATAAAGGATTACGGTGCATTTATCAATCTGGAAAACGGTCTTTCCGGTCTTCTTCATATTTCCCAGATCAGCAATCAGAGAATCAAACATCCGGGAGCGGTTTTAAAAGAAGGACAGACTGTGAAGGTTAAAATTATCTCAACTGCAGATAATAAGATCAGTTTAAGCATGAAAGCCGTAGAAGCTGATGAGGAAGAGGCACAGGAGATTTTTGATTACAAAGAAGAAGGAACTGCCTTTACCGGACTTTCCGGTCTTTTAAAAGGATTAAAATTTTAGAAACTGGGGAAAAACAATATAAAATATCGGGTTTCTATGGTATACTGTAAAAGAAGTAGCAGGGGCTGTCTGTTGGGCTGCCCCTGTCTCACTGACCCAGACAGGTTACCAGGGAGAGGGGGAATGTGGAATGAATATTCCCAAATCATTTGATCAGGTTGACCAGTGGAAATCCGTCATATTTTTGTATGACTCAGCATTAAGGGAAATTAATACAAAAATAGAGATACTCAATAATGAGTTTGTGCATATCTATAATTACAACCCCATTGAGCACATCAAGTCAAGGCTTAAGACACCGGACAGTATTGTTAAAAAATTAAAACGGTACGGATACGATGTGACCATTGATAATATGGTGGAAAAGTTAAACGATATTGCAGGAATACGGATTATCTGCTCGTTTACTTCAGATATTTATCAGATTGCGGAGATGATAACAAAGCAAAGTGATGTAACAGTCCTTTATGTAAAGGATTATATTGAGAATCCAAAACCCAATGGATATAAGAGCTACCACATGGTAGTGACCATTCCCATCTATCTCACAGATGGGCCGGTTGACACCAAGGTGGAGGTTCAGATCAGAACGGTTGCCATGGATTTCTGGGCAAGTCTGGAGCATAAGATTTACTACAAATTTGAAGGCAATGCGCCGGCATATCTGCAGCAGGAATTAAAAGCATGTGCAGATGTGGTGAATATGCTTGATAAGAAGATGTTTTCTTTGAATCAGGCCATTCTGGAATTGAGTGAAGCACAAAAGCCCATACCGGACGGCGGGGACAGCAAAGCAGAGGAAGAATGATGAAAAAAGGGTGCAGCCTTGACGATTCCACTCGCTTAAGGCTGTTTTTTAACTTCATAAAAAGAAGGTTGTTCTATGGGCACATTAACAAAAGATACATTTAAGATTCTCAAATATAATCAGAGGAATGGTTTCATTTTCACGCTGCTGTTTCGTCTGATTACAACTCCTCTGTATCTGCTTGCTCTTAATGCAGGTCTGAAGTTTGCGCTTAAAATGGCAGATTACAGCTATTTAACTGTGTCAAACATCGGTTTATTTCTGATAAAGCCATGGACAGCAGTGACCATTGCAGCTCTTTTGATTCTTGGAATCATAGTGCTGCTATTGGAAGCGGGCTGTCTGATTACATTGTATCAGGGGGCTTTTTATTTCAGAAAGCTGAATTTGTGGCAGATTCTGGCAGGGGGCTTATCAAAACTTCTGGATGAGATACGCCGGAAAAACTGGCAGCTGGGACTTCTGGTTCTGGCAGATTACTTTATTACCAATGTATATCTGATTTACCGGGTGTTTACCCATGTAAAACCCATTAATTTTGTTACGACTGAAATCTTAAGACAGCCACTTGGCCGTATGGTTCTGGCAGCAGTGATCCTGATACTTTTGCTGATGGTGCTTCCAGGACTTTATACGTTTCATGCCTGTATGGTGGAACAGAAGCGGTTTCGGGACGGTTATTTAAAAAGCTGGTGGCTTTTGAGGCGGAGAATATTTGAGGTTCTTCCTCTGATGTTTAGTTACTATGGTCTTGCCATTCTTGCACTCTGGATGCTTTACGGATTCTGTGTGCTGATTACCGCCATTGCAGTCACCTTATTTACAGATAACCGTCTGGCGCTTGCTGTGCTGCCGGCAGCCTGTGACTGGATCGAGCTGGTGCTTATATTCTTTTCCAGTATGCTTCTGGCTGCAGGCAAATACGGGGCTGTCAGTGTTCAGTATTTCCGTTTTAACAGCAGAATTACGAGAAAGGCGGCAGCCATCGGTTATGAGGGCAAGCCCTTTGGAAACAGGAAGACTGCAGGCATTATTATGGCAGCGGCATCCGGGCTATGCCTGATGTCCCTCTTTTATGTATTGAGAAACGGTTCGGTTATTACCGGGGATATGCTGAGTGAGATACAAATTACGGCTCACCGTGGCAGTTCCAACGAAGCGCCTGAGAATACCATGGCAGCCCTTCATAAGGCAGTGAATGATCTGGCTGATTACGCAGAGATTGATGTTCAGGAGACACGGGACGGGATTGTGGTACTGGTGCATGATTATACGTTAAACCGGGTAGCCGGAGTGAACCGCAGCATAGGCTCTTATGATTATGAAGATCTGATGAATCTGGATGTAGGTTCCTGGTTTTCCGATGAATACAAAGAGGAACGTATCCCAACTTTAAAGGACGTCATGGAGTACTGCAAAGGGAAGATCAATTTAAATATTGAGATTAAAAACATGGGGGAGGACAGTGACCTGCCCGATAAAGTGATGAAGCTCATTGAAGAATATCAGATGGAAGAGCAGTGCGTGGTTACATCTACCCGGTTCTCCTATCTGGTCAGAATCAAAAAGGCGGATCCCCAGATCCGGACCGGATATATTATTTCTGCGGCGTATGGGGACTTTTATTCCAGTGATTCCATCGACTTTATCAGCCTTCGTTCCAGCTTCATCAATGAACGGCTGGTGGAGTCTGCCCATGAAAAAGGTAAGGCAGTTCACGCATGGACCGTAAACGGGAAAAGTGAGATGGAACGCATGAAGATGCTGGGAGTGGATAACATTATTACAGATTATCCGATTCTTGCGCGGGAGATCGTTTACCGGGAAGCTGCTACAGAAAGTCTGCTGGAATATCTGCAGCTGGTATTAAAATAGACAGGAGAGCACATATGAGGATTGTATTACAGCGGGTCGCCCATGCTGCAGTCACTGTAGATGGTCATGAGACCGGCTCAATAGGGGAAGGCTTTCTTCTTCTGTTAGGAGTTTCGGATACCGATACAGAAGAGATCGCAGATAAGATGGTGGACAAAATTTGCAAACTCAGAGTTTTCGCCGATGAAAACGGGAAGACGAATCTATCCTTATCCCAGGTGGATGGAGAGATTCTGCTGGTGAGTCAGTTTACACTTTACGCAGACTGCAAAAAAGGAAACCGGCCCAGCTTTGATAAAGCAGGCTCTCCCCAGCTGGCGAACCATCTTTATGAATACACAGCTTCCCGTTTTACCAATTTGGTAAGAAGAGTGCAAACCGGCAGTTTTGGTGCAGACATGAAGGTATCATTATTAAACGACGGACCGTTTACGCTGGTATTGGACAGTGAGACGATTTGTCCGTCAATGACTTAATAACAGGGCTAAGCCCTAATAACAACGGAGGTATATTTACCATGGATAAAACAATTGGACAAAAGCTTCAGGATGAATTAACATTTAAATTTCCCCATATTGGAAAAGAAGCACCGGAACAGACAGAAGAGGCAGAGATGTTTTGCCAGGGATATAAAAGATTTCTTGATAACGGTAAGACAGAGCGTGAATGTGTAAGAGAAGCCGTTGCCATGCTGGAGATGCAGGGCTATGTACCTTTCGACTCAACAAAGAGCTACCGCCCGGGAGACAAGGTATACCAGGTGAACAGAGGAAAGGCAATTCTTGCTACCACCTTCGGAACGCAGGGACTTGAGAAAGGAATCCGTATTAACGGTGCTCATATTGATTCCCCCAGACTTGATTTAAAACCCAATCCTGTTTATGAGAAAAACGATCTCGCCTACTTTAAAACTCACTATTACGGCGGAATCCGCAAATACCAGTGGGCCACTACTCCATTATCCATGCATGGTGTGATTATTAAGAAAAGCGGAGAAATCATCGAAGTTAATATCGGTGAAAAAGAAGGAGATCCTGTATTTTGCATCACAGATTTACTTCCCCATCTGGCAGCGGAACAGAATGAGAGAAAGTTAAGAGATGGACTGAAGGGAGAAGAACTGAATGTAGTAATCGGATCTTTGCCTTTTAATGACGAAGCTGAAATAAAAGAACCGGTAAAACTGATGGCTCTCAAGCTTTTAAATGACCGTTTTGGGATTACAGAAGCTGATTTTTTACGGGCTGAGATTGAGATGGTACCTGCACAGAAAGCCAGCGATGTAGGTCTGGACCGAAGCATCATCGGTGCATATGGACAGGATGACAGGGTATGTGCTTATACCGCTCTTATGGCGGAGATCGATGCAGTGAAGCCGGAATACACCACACTTACCATACTGGCTGACAAAGAAGAGGTGGGTTCTGACGGAAATACCGGATTAAACTCCCATTTTGTTCTTCATTTTATTGAAGATCTGGCTGAAGTGGCTCATGCAAATGTCAGAACGGTTCTGCGTAATTCCATGTGCTTATCTTCAGATGTGAATGCTGCTTATGATCCTACCTTTGCTTCTGTTTACGAAGAGCGCAATGCCTGCTATTTAAATAAAGGCTGTGTTCTGACAAAGTACACCGGTGTCAGGGGAAAAGCAGGATCCAATGATGCCAGCGCAGAGCTTATGGCAAAGGTGATTGCCATGATGGATAAGGCAGGCGTATACTGGCAGATCGGTGAACTGGGAGCAGTTGACCAGGGCGGCGGCGGAACCATAGCCAAGTATGTAGCTGCCATGGATGTTGATGTAGTGGATTTGGGAGTACCCATCCTTTCCATGCATTCCCCATTCGAGCTTTCTTCCAAACTGGATGTTTATAATACATATAAGGCATTTAAGGCATTTTACAAATAATAACGGAATATTGAAATTTTTGTTAATTTCCGGAAAGTGCTTTTTTTACTGTGCCTGATATGGTATAACTGACAGGAAGCGGTACGAATATGATATATAATTTTAGAAGGAAAAAGGATTGTATTATGAGAAAATTTTTAAATGTATGTATGTGCGGTCTTGTTGCCGCCGCAATTATGACCGGCTGCTCTAAAAAACCGGCAGCTGAGACAACAACAGCAGCACCCGAAACAACAGAAGCTACCGAATCCTCAGCACAGGAAACTGTTCCCACTGTAGATTTATCAAAAGTGAACAACGGAACCATTACACTGGGAAATTACAAAGGCATAGAAGTAAAAAGAGATACTGTTGAAGTGACGGATGAAGAAGTACAGCAGGCAATCCAGAGCGATCTGGCAGCTCATGAGAAAGACGTTGATGTAGATCGTGCTGTACAGTCCGGTGATGTTGTAAACATCGATTTTGTTGGAAAGAAAGATGGTACTGCATTTGACGGCGGCACTGCGCAGGGCTATGATTTAACCATTGGAGCCAATCAGTTTATTCCTGGATTTGAAGAAGGTATCATCGGCGCTAAAAAGGGAGACAAGCTCTCTTTAGACCTCACTTTCCCTCAGGAATATAACAACGCGGATCTGGCAGGAAAACCTGTTGTATTCGAAGTAACCGTCAATACAATTAAAGAAAAGCAGACCCCTGAATTAAATGATGCATTTGTTCAGGAGAACACAAAGTTTAAAACAGTTGACGAATATAAGGAAGATAAGAAAACCACTCTTCTCCAGAATAAGAATGATCAGGCTGACCAGACAGTAAAAAGCGAAATTTACGATGCAGTTTTAGCAAACTCCACAGTTGAGGCCAATCAGGAAGCGATTGATGCCAATGTTGAGAACGTGGTTGCAAGATATACCAATCAGGCAGCTGCTTATGGCATGGATTTTGCTAACTTTATTAAAGCTTTTACTGGAATGGAGGAAGAAGACTTCAGAAGTACAGTGGAAACTCAGGCTGATGGAATCGTAAAACAGAGACTGGTATTAAATGCCATTGCTGAAAAAGAGGGAATCACAGTGAGTGATGATGACCGCAC
The DNA here is from genome assembly GCA_963523055.1 of uncultured Paenibacillaceae bacterium. Taxonomy (GTDB): domain Bacteria; phylum Bacillota; class Clostridia; order Lachnospirales; family Lachnospiraceae; genus Lacrimispora. Next base: position 182,430 of record CAURBV010000003.1, read on the forward strand.
GGATGTAGCACAGAAGATGGGCTATGAAAGTGTAGACAGCATGATCCAGGCAGCAGGACAGTATGAAGTAGATGATTATATTATCAGCAATAAAGTACTGGATTTCTTAAAAGAAAACGCTAAGATTACGCAATAAATCACATACCATAGGGGGAACCTTTATGCAGCTTTTAAAGGATAGAATACGGAAGGACGGAAAGATTAAGTCCGGTGACGTACTGAAAGTAGACAGCTTTTTAAATCACCAGATGGATATTAAGCTGTTCGTGGAGATCGGAAAAGAGTTTAAGAGACGATTTGCAGATGAAGAAGTTAACAAAATCCTGACCATTGAGGCCTCCGGTATCGGTATCGCCTGTATTGTAGCTCAGTATTTTGATGTTCCTGTCGTATTTGCCAAGAAATCCAAGACGAAGAATATCGCCGGAGATGTTTATACCACTCAGGTAGAATCCTTCACCCATGGAAGAACCTATGATGTGATGGTTTCCAGGGAGTTCATAGGCGCAGGCGACAAGGTTCTGCTCATTGATGATTTCTTAGCCAACGGCAAAGCACTGGAGGGACTTGCAGCGATTGTAAGAGAATCCGGTGCTGAACTGGTAGGCGCAGGAATCGTCATTGAGAAGGGATTTCAGCCCGGCGGAGACCACCTTCGTTCAGAAGGAATCCGGGTAGAATCTCTTGCAATAGTAGAAAGTATGGATGAAGCCACCGGTACCATCTGTTTTCGAGGTGACCGATGACAGGAAAGAGAAAAGCCCTGTTTTTTGACATTGACGGCACGCTTTATTCGGAAATTAACCGGAATGTGCCGGAAAGCGCAAAGCAGGCCATTGAGCGGGCGAGAGAGGCAGGGCATCTGGTATTTATTAATTCCGGACGCACCTACTGCCTCACCCGGCCCATTCGGTCTCTCCTGGAGGTAGACGGCTATTGCTGCGGCTGCGGGACACGGATTGTGGCGGGGAAAGACGTGATTTACTCCGCCTCAATTCCTCATGAAACGGGCATTAAGATTAAGAAAATGATTGTGAAATACGGTCTTGACGGGATCTTAGAGGGAACGGAAAGCTGCTATTTTAATAAAGAGGAATCACGGATCGATAAGGTCAGAATCATGAAGGAGCATGTAGCTTCCGAGGGAAACTGTTCTCCGCTGGGCTGGGATGAAGACTGTTATGACTTTGATAAATTCTGCGTTATGGAGGATGAACAAAGTGATATGAAGGGCTTCGCCAGAGAACTGGGACTGGATTTTGATATTATTAACCGGGGCGGCGGATTTTACGAATGTGTTCCGGCAGGACACTCCAAGGCAACTTCCATTGAGGAAGTAATCAGGCATTACGGAGTGGATCTCTCCGATACATACGTATTCGGTGACAGCACCAATGATTTAACCATGTTTGAATATGCAAAGAACTGTATCTTAATGGGACACCACAGCGTGGAGCTGGAGCCTTATGCCACCTTCTATACAAAGAATGTGGAAGATGACGGAGTGGCTTACGCGATGAAAAAGCTTGGGCTTGTTTAAACATACGAAATGATAAAAGGGAGTGTTGCCCCTGATATGAATTCTTTATGATTTCATATCAGGGGCAACACTCCTGTTCTTTTTTAACAAAACAATCAGTAGGCATTACCATGTAAGGCAGGTTCTTGAGAATCTACTTTTTGCTTTTTTAAAGTAAAAATACATTTAAATGAGATTATTTCAAATTATATTGTTGATTTTACCGTTAAAATGGGTATAATAGAAGATAGAATAGAAGGTGAGGTAGATACCATGTTAATACAGTTTAATTTCAAAAATTATAAATCCTTCAGAGACGAAGCTATATTAGACCTATCAGCAGCCAAAATGACTGAGTTTTCAGAACGTGTTGTTTGCATTGGCAATGAAAAAATTCTTCCGGTTGCTGCAATATATGGTGCAAATGCAAGTGGTAAGTCAAATGTCTACAATGCATTCGAATACATGACAGAATATATAGTAGAATCATTTAAGTACGGTGATGAAGAAGAAAAATTTACAGAATATAGACCCACCCCATTTTTATTTGACAGTAATTCAGAAAATATTGAATCCAGCTTTGAGGTCTATTTTACAATACCTGGTGATAAAACGGAAAAATCATATAACTATGGGTTCTGCATTGGTAAAGTAGGTATTACAGAAGAATGGCTTAATGTAAAAGCAAAAACAGCCAGAAAATATAGCCCTGTATTTTATCGTTCAGAGGACGCTTTGGATCTTATTGGTATTCCAAAGAATAGCAGAGAAAATATAGAAGTTGCTTTAGAAAAGCAGGTTTTGATTATATCCTTGGGAGCCAAATTAAAAATTGCAAAATGTAAAGCAATTCGTGATTGGTTTTTTGCAAATCAATTTGCGGATTTTGGAGATGTAATTACCAATTTTTTTATGTCAAAAAGATTGCCAAAAGAATTTGTAGAAGATAAAAACGTGCAAAAAAAAGTAGTTGAATATTTTGCATCTTTTGATGAGAATATTAAAGACTTTCGTGTTGAAAAGATTCCGACAGAGGGAGACTCTAAAGAAGGTAAATATAAAATTAATGCACTTCATAAAAAGATAGACTCGGATGAGATGGCTGAGATTCCATTGGCTATGGAATCAGCAGGAACCTTAAAGATGTTTGCTTTATATCCAGAACTACAGGAAGTAATCAACAAAGGAAGCGTATTCTTTATAGATGAATTAAATGCACGGTTACACCCGCTACTGGTAAGAAACTTTATTCTTACATTTTTAAATCCACAGATAAATGTAAATCATGCACAGTTGGTATTTACAACACATGATACCTGGCAACTATCAAATCAATTGCTAAGACGAGATGAAATCTGGTTTACTGAAAAAAGTCATGAAGGAATATCGACTTTATATTCACTCGCGGATTTTATAGATGAAGATGGAACTAGAATCAGGAAGGATGAGAGTTACGAAAAGAATTATCTGATTGGTAAGTATGGCGCAATTCCCTCCTTAAAGAGTATTGACATTTTTAAGGAGGGGTAATAGTGGCAAGGGATGAAAGAACGGGGAATAGAAAAACAAGGGAACAACGCAATAAGGTTAGAGCACCTGAGCTGGGGTATTATCTAATTGTTACAGATACAGAGGCTACAGAACGATGTTACTTCAATGGCTTACATGATAGTCTGCCTTATGAGATTCAAGATAAGCTTGTAATTCGTGTAGTAGAAACCAAAACACGTAATATGTTAGAAAAATGTATGGAGTTGACAGCATATGAAGCACAATATCGCATGCCTTGGATTGTGTTTGATAGAGATCAAGTGAAAGATTTCGATGTAATAATTCATGAAGCAAGAGAAAAAGGCATCAGAGTGGGATGGTCGAATCCATGCTTTGAAATCTGGATTTATGCCTACTTTGGTTCCATGCCTGCATTGCATGAATCGTGGACGTGCTGTTCTGAGTATGGGAAAGTATATGAAAGTAGAACAGGACAAAAGTATTCCAAGGCGGACAGCAATATTTATAGTAGAATTTGCAAGAATGGTGATGAAGAGAAAGCTATTAGAATTGCACAGCAGAAATATGAGCAGTGTAAAAGAGAAGGTAAAATAAAGCCATCGGAGATGTGGCCGTGTACAACGGTTCATGAGTTGGTGGGGGAGATAAAGAGAAAAATTAATAGAATTTAACGTTGATTTATGTTTCAATAGAGTAAAAGGGGGTGTTACAAAACCAACTTACGTCAGTTTTGTAACACCCCCTTTTTGTACTTTATTTAACTTAAATTATTTAAAATACTTCTTGCAACGCTGATACCATTGGCAGAGGCCTGCTGAAGTCCCCGTGTCACGGAAGCACCATCTCCGATGGCACGCAGTCCTAGCACGCTGGTTTCGAAATCACTGTTAACAACCACTTTATTGGAATAAAATTTAACCTCCACACCATAAAGAAGTGTCTCATCGCTTGCGATACCAGGTGTGACCTTATCAAGGGCAAGCAGCATTTCCTTAATATCAACCATAATTCTGTGAGGGAATACCAGGGATAAATCGCCTGGAACCGCATCCTTTAAGGTTGGGATAATATTATTGCGGCATAAGCGCTCTTCTGTGGTACGTCTTCCTCTCTGGAAATCTCCAAAGGTCTGTACCAGAATCCTGCCGTCACACAGCATGTTGCTTAACTGTGAAATATGTTTCCCGTATTCAATGGGGGTTTTAAATGGCTTGGTAAAGTTTTTGGATACCAGGATTGCAAAATTGGTATTATTGGTTTTGTATTCTTGGGATTTGTAAGCGTGTCCATTGACAACTGCCAGTCCGTTCTCGTAATATTCTGTGGCTACCTCTCCGGAAGGATTGGTACAGAAGGTACGTACCTTATCATCAAAGGTTGGAGTGTAATAAACAAGCTTCGCCTCATAGAGATTCTTATTTAAAAATTCCATTACTTCATCTCTGACTTCAACACGAACTCCGATATCAACAGTGCCCACCTTTGTCTCAATTCCATGATTTCCGCAGATATGACTGAACCAGTCAGATCCCTCGCGGCCGATGGCAGAAACGATCTCAGGAGCCTCATAGATCTCATCCTTATCGGTGATAATTCCCTTTGCCTGATTATCTTCGATAATAATGTCCTTTACCATGGTATTAAATTCCATCTCCACACCCTGTTCCAGTAAATGCTCCTGAAGACGGGTATAGATTTTATAGCCTTCCTCCGTACCCAGATGGCGGATGGGGCATTCAATTAGTTTTAAATTGGCGTTTATGGCTTTGCGGCGGATCTCCTGGATCTCCTTTTGCTTATCAACACCATATACATTGGTATCTGCGCCAAATTTTAAATAAATATTATCAGATTCTTTTAACAGTTCCACGGTTTTATCATATCCCAGTATTTCGGGAAGATTACCTCCTACATCAGGAGATAAGGATAATTTGCCGTCTGAAAATGCTCCTGCACCTGCAAAGCCAGTGGTGATGGAGCAAGGTTTGCAGCCTACGCATACTTTGGTTGTACGTTTGGGGCAGGTACGTTTTTCAATCGGACGGCCCTTTTCAATCATCAGGATCTTTAAATCCGGTTTTTTATCGATCAGTTCATAGGCGCAGAAAATACCGGAAGGGCCTGCACCGATGATGATCACATCGTAATTTTTTGAAGCTTCCTTCATGAACATCACTCCTTTTTCCTTCTAACTCTTATAGTCAACTATTGAGGTAGTTGGTAGAAACGTTCAACCAATTATGAACTTATATAAGCGCAACGGTTTTATTTTAACATAATGGGAGGAGGTATGACAAGGGACATGAGTATAAAATTTTAATAACGGGTATGTCTGTTATTTTATTTGTTTACGATTGCAGGGCATGGTATGATACTTATGATATTCTGGGGGGAACAACACAGGAGAGGAGACAAAATGCCGGGGATAGCGATGTTATTGCCCAATATTGAACTTTTACAGATTGCTGGTGAGCTTTGTAAAGATCATTCTAATGTGATTATCTGTAAAAGGACATTAAACGAGAATGTTGAGGCAGATGCGAAAGAAGCAGTTAAAATGGGGGCCAGTGTGATTGTTGCCAGGGGGACTCAGGCTGAGAGAATCCGCTATACAGTGGATATTCCAGTTGTGGATATCGTCTGGACTGCACAGGAGATTGGGCTTGCTATTTTAAAAGCCAAGGATATGATACAGGATACATGCCCTGTCATAGGAATTATCGGATTGAAGAGCATGTTTTGCGATACAGTCCATTTTGAAACTTTATTTCATGCAAAAATTAAAACTTTTTATTTCACCTCTATAGAGGAAAAAGAAAGTATGTTTAAAGAAGTGGAGACATGGGGGGCGGATATGCTGATCGGTGCTCAGGATATCTTAAGGCAATTTGGATATTTGAATATTCCTGTCCTGCCGGTGGAATCCACAGAGGAATCCGTCAGGATTGCCATCAGTCAGGCAGAGACCCTTTTCTCTAATAATGAGATAAAACGCCGCAATGAATCCAAAGTGAATTCTCTTTTGGACAGCATGTTTAATGGACTGATCCAAATTGACAGTACCGGGACAATTGTAATGATGAACCGGATTACAGAAGGAATATTAAATAAAGGCCAGGAAGAGGTACTTGGCAAAAATGTAAAAGATATTATTAAGGACATTAATACGGATCTGATTCATCAGGTACTCAACAGTCCAAGAGAAAGCTTTTCTTCATTTCTCAACGTAAATGGCAGAGCCATGGTTATGATTTTATCCCCAATTATGGTTGATGATCAGATCACCGGTGCCTACTTATCATTAAAGAAAATAAGCCGGAATGATGAAATTGATTATGCCATTCAGGAAGCAGAACGCAGAGGGGGATTTGTAGCTTACCGGAACTTTGGAGATATCTGCTATACCTCTGAGAAGATGTCCCGGCTTATTGAGCAGGCAAAGCTCTATTCCCAGTCCAATACGCCGCTGATGATAGAAGGGCAGACTGGAGATGACAGGGAAAGTCTTTGTCAGGGGATTCATAATTACAGTCTCCGTAAGAATGGTCCTTATGTGATGGTCAGTATGGTAGGGCTTTCTCAGGAAAGGCAGATGGAGCTGTTATTTGGAAGCGGGGACGAAAGACGGAACAGCCAGAGAGTTATTGGTGCGCTTGAAAAGGCCAACGGAGGAACACTGGTTATTACAGGAATCGGATTTGCTGCAGCCAGTACACAGTCAGCCTTGTGCCGGTTTATCAGGGAAAATACAGGAGTACAGCTGGGGAACGGAGAAATAAAGCTGTTGGATGTAAGGTTAATTGTTACTTCTACAGAATCCCTTTTACAAATGAGAAAAAACGATACGGTTACATTTACCTTCTACTATATTTTTTCCGGCCTGGTTTTAAGGCTGCCGCCCCTTTCCGAGAGAAGGGACGATGTTGTGAACTTTGTAAACCTCTATTTAAAACGGTATACCCAGCGGTATTCCAGATTTCAGGTTTTAACCGATGAAGCAATGGAATATCTAAAAACGTATAACTGGTGCGGAAGTGCGCTGCAGATTGAACGATTTATTGAACGAATGGTGCTAACAATTGAGAAGCGTACCATCAAAAAGCATATCGTGGAAGGCCTTTTGCAGGAAATGTACCCGGATGAGGTTTTTGAAGAGGAAAACCTGGCAGTCAAAGAAGAATCCATGGATGCCTATGAAATCCTTTTGAGAAATACCTTGTTAAAAAACTCTGGAAACCGAAATGCAACCGCAAAGGAGCTGGGAATCAGCCCGACTACATTATGGCGAAAAATGAAAAAATATGGGATAACAGATTGAAAGTTTTCAATATGAAAGACATACTTGAAATATAAGAATTAAATTAGAAATAAAACCGCAATAAAATGAAATGTATGTCCATTACGATGAGAGAAGAACGCATTTATTAGTCAATATGGCAATGGTGCGTTCTTTTTTATGTTTATATAATTTACATATCTTACAAGCACGATGGGGAAGGGAAGGAGAACATGCAGCAAAAAAAAGAAAAGAGGTTTATTAATATACGTACCATACCGTATCTGATGGTACTGCCCTCAATATCAGTCATTGTCATTTTTATGTTTTACCCTATTTTTAAAACATTCTATAACAGCTTTCATCATTATATTTTAACCAGACCAAAAGATTATGGCTTCGTAGGACTGGATAATTACGTTAAGTTGTTTTCTGATCCGCTGTTTTATAAGTCATTAAATAATACTGTAATCTGGACCTTTTTTAACGTATTTTTCCAGTGTATTCTGGGACTTTTGGTAGCTCTTCTTATGAATACAGAATTCAAGGGAAGAAAGTATTACCGTATGATCGTTTTTTCACCATGGGCATTTGGTGGAATGCTGGTAGCATTAATATTCAGCTATATGTTTACCGGACAAACCGGTGTGATAAACGATTTGCTGATGAAATCCGGTCTGATTCATGAACGGATCTCCTGGTTTTCCACAGGCAGCCTTGCAAGAGGGACATTAATCTTTACTACTACATGGAGAGGAATTCCGTTTTTCGCAATTTCCTTTCTGGCCGCCCTTCAATCCATACCTGGGGATTATTATGAAGCAGCAGATGTGGACGGTGCCAATAATATTTATCAGTTCTGGAGAATTACACTGCCCCTGATAAAAAACACATTGATTTTGACAACGCTTCTCCGTACGATCTGGACTTTTAACATTGTTGATATCATAGCTGGTATGACAGATGGAGGACCCAACAATTCTACCATGACACTGCCCCATTACCTTATGACAAAGTTTAATGAAGGTCTGGATATTGGATATTCCAGTACTATGGCAGCAGTAATGGCGCTTATTCTGGCAGTATTTGCCGGTGTTTACGTTGCGGCGGGAGGATTTGGCAAGGAGGGAGACTTATAATCATTATGAGCAATAAGACAAAGAAAAGATTAATCCGGATTTTTACTGTTAATATACCGTTGGTTGTCCTGTTTATCATTACCATTTTCCCGCTGTACTGGACAATTGTAACTTCGTTAAAGCCTGAGAATCAAATAATGAAGCTGCCTTTAAAGTATTGGCCCAGTCCAATTACATTTGATAATTATAAATATATCTGGAATAACATGGGATTTGATGTTTACTTCTGGAACAGTGTAATGGTAACAGTAATCAGTACCGTGGTGTGTACGGTGGTTTCCCTCTTCGGAGGCTATGCCATTGCCAGATATCCATATAAAGGAAAGAAACTTACATATCTGATATTACTTGTTTCACAGATGTTTCCCGGTGTGGTCTTAATGATTCCACTGTTTGAGATCTTTAAAAATATGGGGATTGTGAATTCACCCTATTCCATTATTTTAACCTATACCACAGTCCGTATCCCGTTTTGCATGATTATGATCAGCGGATTCGTTGCTGGTGTATCCCCTGCTCTGGAAGAGGCAGCTCAGATCGACGGATGTTCTGTTTTGGGGGCAATTACAAAGATTGTAGTACCAACCATTGCTCCCGGACTGGTGGCAGCAGGCGCATTTGCCTTTGTAAGCTCCTGGAATGAGTACGTATATGCATTTTGTTTTTTAAGCAGCGAACGGTATTTTACACTTCCGATTGGATTAAAGCTTATGAAGGGTGAGTTTTCAGTGGCGTATGGTAGTCTGGCAGCAGGCTGTGTCATGGCGCTGATCCCTGTAATTTTATTGTTTGCTTATATTCAGAAATACCTGGTTTCCGGTTTATCAGCCGGTGCCGTTAAAGGTTAATATAATTTTAAGGAGGAACTTATGAGAAAGGCAGTAGCAGCTATTTTAGCACTAAGTATGATTGTGGGACTTACCGGATGTGCGGGTAAAAAGGAGGAGGCAGCCCCTACAAAGGAACAGACTGAGAGCAGCGGGGAAGCAGGAAAAAAAGAGGGGGAAAGCACTGCAGCAGAAACAACTAAGAGCGCAGGCGGGGATCAGGCTCCTGTTACCCTGACATTCTGGCACAGGGATGGAAATACAACCTCAAATCCGATGTTTGATGTAATTATTAAAGATTTTGAAGAGAAATATCCCTGGATTACAGTGGAGTATACGGGACTTGCAGCGGATTCTTATATGACGAAATATAACACCGCCATTGTAACCGGAGAAACACCGGACGTTTGTACCATTTCCAACAAGGACCTTAACACACTGGTGGCACAGGATGCACTGTTGGATCTGGAAGAGTCGTTTAACCAGTGGGAGGAGAAAGATCAGATGCTTCCGGAGATTCTTGATTCTGCCCGCTTCCTTTCCGGAGATGGCAAGTTATATATGCTGGGTTATGGCATGACTCAGGAAACCTCCTGGTATAACAAGAAATGGCATGATGAGCATGGAATTGAGCCGGCACAAACCATAGATCAGCTGGTGGAATATAGTAAAAAATATGCGGATAAGAGCAAAGGGGAATATTATTTCACTCTTCGCGGTGGTGCCGGATCAGCAGAAAACTTATTTATGTTCCTGATGTCCTATGCAGGCGTTACCTCTCTCTTTCAGGAAGACGGAACCTGTAATTTAAGCAATCCCAAAATCGCAGAAGGTCTTGATGTTTATGCAAACCTCTACAAGGATGGTCTTGTTTCTGTAGATGCAATTTCCAATGGATTTAAAGAAATGGTAGCAGAATTTGGTTCTGGTACAGCTCAGTATATGATGCATAATTCCTCCTCCGTAGCAGAAAATGAAAAGAACTTAGGGGCAGAGAATGTAATGGTTGTGAAACCACTGGCAGGCAAGGACGGAATTGCAGTTTGCAAAGCGCCATCTTTTATGGGAGCTGCAGCATTTAAAGCAACAAAGCATCCGGAAGAAGCCGCTTTGTTTGTGGAATATCTTGCTTCAGCAGTTGGTGCAGGCTATGCAGATATAACAGAGGGAAGAGTTCCGGTCAATAAAGGTATTTATGAACAGGACTGGTATAAGGAAAATCCTTACTATCAGGTTTATGCAACATTTGCAGAACAGGGCGTTAAATTTGCCGAATTCCCGTTTTGGCTGGATGGCTACAATGAATACGCCAAAACTAACATTACTGCTGATTTCCAGGCAGTATTACATGGTGAAAAACAGGCTGCAGACGTTTGCAATGCCTGGGCAAATGATTTGACCAAGATGCAGAAGGAGTATCTGTCAAAATAAATAAAGGCTGGGCTGTCCGCTAAAAGGACAGCCCAAATTAATAAAATGCCAAGTAATGAAATTACAGGAGACTATAACAATGGTATTTGAGCGCTATATCAAGAATTACATAAAAGAGTTCAATGATCTTGACCGGGAGGTTTGGAACTATGAGGATGGCTGCATTTTAATTGGAGCTGAGAAATTATTTCATGCCACAGGCGAGTCATTTTATTATGACTGTATCAGGAACTATGTAGATCGCTATGTTGATGAAGATGGCAATATTAAGGGGTATGAAAGAGAAGAATATAATATTGACAGAATTCCGTCCGGTCTTGTTTTGTTCTTATTATATGAAAAAAGCGGGGAAATCAAATACCGGAAAGCAATAGAAGCCCTGAGGCTGCAGCTGAAACAACATCCAAGGACGAAAAGCGGAAGCTTCTGGCATAAAAAAATTTATCCCAATCAGATCTGGCTGGATGGTCTTTATATGGGAATGCCGTATTATCTTACTTACGAAAAAATGTTTGGAACGAGAGATGCTTATGACGATGTAATGATGCAGTTTAATAATGCAAGAAATACGTTGTTTGATGAGGGGAAAAAGCTTTATTACCACGGCTGGGATGAGGCAAAAGAAATATTCTGGGCAGATAAAGAAACCGGATTATCAAAGAATTTCTGGTCCAGGGCTCTGGGCTGGTATCTGATGGCGCTCATTGACTGTTATGAAATACTGCCAGAAGAGGAGACAAAACACAGAAACAGGCTGGGTGAACTTTTAAAGGAGGCTGTAGACGGACTGCTTCTTTATCAGGACAAAGAGAGTGGGTTGTTCTATCAGTTGACCGCCTTAAAAGATGTGAAAGGAAATTACCTTGAAACCTCCTCCTCGATTATGTTTGCTTATGGAATTTTAAAGGGTGTACGCCTTGGCGTTTTAGAGGAGGAAAAGTACCGGGGCATAGGAGAAGAAATACTGATTGGTGTGGAAACACGGATGTTTCATCAGTATGAAGGAAAAATTCAGCTGACCGGTATCTGCAAAGGAGCCGGGCTCGGTCCGGCAGACAATCTTTTTCGTGATGGAAGTGTTGAGTATTATTTGAAAGAGGAAGTTGTAGCTGATGAGCAGAAGGGTGTGGGAGTTATGATGATGGCATTCGGGGAATGGCTCCAGCTTTTAAAGAATAAACCGGTTGAACCAACCAATTATCCCAGAGTGGGAATCTGGAATGGAAAATATTAGGAGGCTGCAGGAATGAAGGCAATTTATATAAACGCACCTGGTGAAGTAGTGGTGAAAGAAACTCAGATGCCTGTACGTAAAAGCGGCGAAGCTCTTTTAAAGGTCTTATACGGCGGTATTTGCGGCAGTGATCTTGGCTCTTATAAGGGAACCTTTGCGTATTTTGATTATCCCAGAATTCCAGGGCACGAGTTTTCTGCTGAGATTGTAGAAATAGATGAAAATTCTCAAGGTCTGAAACCTGGCATGATAGTAACCTGTAATCCATATTTCAATTGTGGTACCTGCTATTCCTGCTCTCAGGGGATTGTAAATGCATGCCAGGACAATCATACCATGGGCTGCCAGATGGATGGTGCATTTTCAGAATACATAACCATGCCGGTGGAACGGATTTATGAGGGAAAAGGTCTGGATCCGAAAGTTCTGGCTGCCATAGAGCCCTTTTGTATCAGCTATCATGGTGTCAGCAGAGCAGATGTGCGGCCTATGGAAAAGGTACTGGTTGTAGGTGCTGGAACCATTGGTATTCTTGCGGCAATTGCAGCAAAAGCAAAAGGAGCCGTAGTATATATATCGGATGTATCCGAAGGGAAACTGAAACTTGCCCAGTCGTTTGGTGTTGATGGAACAATTTTAAACTCTTCCTCCATTCATTTTGTTAACGAGGTGGAGCGGATAACAAATGGGAATGGCTTTGATGTCACAATCGAAGCTGTGGGTCTGCCATCTACTTTCCAGAACTGCATAGATGCAGCCTGTTTTGGCGGAAGAGTGGTAGTAATCGGAGTAGGAAAGAAGAATCTTGATTTTAATTTTACACTAATCCAGAAAAAAGAGTTAAATGTGTTTGGATCCAGAAATGCATTAAAGAAAGACTTTATAGAACTGATCGATCTGGTAAAATCAGGTGAAATTCTTCTTGATAAGATTATTACTGATACATACTCCTTAGAGGATGCTCCCAAAGCATTTGAGGAATTCGCCAATAATCCGGGAAATATGCTTAAAGTTATGATTGATTTCAGAAAGTAAATAAATAGAAGATGCTGCAGGAGACATATCTGACCTGCAGCATCTTTTTTAGATAAATTGTTTTAACATACAGTTTATTTTATTTCTAACTGAAATTAGATAGGTTGCTGACTTCGGATACGTCTTAAATGTGATTGGTTCTGATAAGTCCTCTTCTAAAAGATCAATTACGGCTTCTCTGCCAATGTACTGTTCCAACAGCTTTAATGCTCTGTGATCCTGTATGGCCTCATATAAAACCATTAGCCGTATGGACTCTTCCGGCTGCCTGTCCGCTCCAGGATAAACTAAAAACGCATCTCCGGAGGGGAAGCGTCCCCCGCTGTCCGTAACCAGATAAGGGTTGATGTGCTCCAGAGAATATTCGGAATTATAAAAGTTAAAGCCCCAGTGCAGGATACCTTCCATTCCAAATTTATAAACCTGAATCCCATAGATCCGGTTTCGTTCTGAAGGCATTGCCATAAAGCGGTTGGCAACATCAACACACTGAGCAGTACAATAGTAGCTCCATAAATGAGGAACACTGTGCTGTAAAAATGGTTCTATGTGGTCGGTAGCACAAACAGGCCTTTCTGCCAGGCCGGATTCATAAAAAGAATAATCAGATAGTGCATCGATCATCTTACAGCCCTTTAAGTGTTCCATAACGGATTCTCTGGCTGCAGCATAGGAGTTAAAATTGGCGGGTTTTGGCTCATCGGATATATGAAACCAGGTATCATCTAAGATATCCAGGAACTTTAACTCCTTTTTCAGTGCAGGAAGAAACTGATTAAGGAAATGGGTGTAGTCCCCTAAAGCAGGGGTGTGCCAGCCGAACCGCTTGATTTCTTCCCCGTTGGTTGTGACCAAAATTTTAGGTGCAGATTCTGCACCCCATTGAGTGAAGAGATGGGCCATTTCAAAATATCTGATTCCAGATGCTTTGCAGATTGACACCCATCTCCGTAACCTGGTGAAATCAAACTGGTAAGTCCCGTTCTCTACGATGATATCCACCAGCTGAATGGTTGTCCGCTCTCCGCCTCTTGCCGTATCAAGAGGTGGGGTGAAGATTGGTGTAAGTATCATATTCATTCCTCTCTTTGCGTAAAGAGAAATAAAATGCTCCAGAATCGTCCAATGTTCCTCAGAAAAAACGGGGACATGATAATAGTCGGCCAGGCAGTCTCCATGAAACCACTGTGTATGAATCAGTTCCTGACTGGGCAATGAGGCTGGTATGATTTCCAGTGTGGCCGTAACGGATGCAGCAATTGACTCTTCCGAATTAATCAGTGAAACTGTAACTGGATAGATACCTGGGTTGATATCGCTGGTGAGAGAAAGATCCACCCACAGGCTTTGCCATTTGCCGGGTACCAGAAGGAGACTGTCATGATCCAGATTCCTAAGAAGATCCGGGTAAAGGCCGGGAGTGTGTCGGAGATAATTATTATCCCGTTTTTCATGAGCAGGATAAGCGGAGGGAACGGAAATCACCTGTCTGATCCGGATCTGTTTTTCCAGGGGGGAATCGATGGAAACCTGAAGCGCTTCCTTCTCTTCGCCGGAAAAGGAGCAGGCAGTCTGAAAAGAAACCGTTTCCCCATAAAGACCGGTAAGGCGGCAGCATTCCGGATAAAATAAGGGCTCTTCATCGGTAAATACTTTGGTTAATGAGCTTAAAAGAATCATGCGGTAAGTATTATTTGTTTGTTCCATGTCAGGTTCCTTTCTCAAATACCTACATTATAACTTTCTGTCTGAATGATTTCAATGGAATAAAATTATTCTGCGTTTCTGCCTTTACATCCTTCTTTTAAACTGCTAAAATTAGAGGAATCGCGTTAGGTGCCCTCATATGGGAAATCTAACGCTTTTCGGGCGTTCATAAAACTCCATGATCAGTCATGAAATGCAACTGCTGTTAATATAGACAATAATAAGGAGAATCATCATGTACATCATCGCAGGATTAGGTAATCCAACTAGAGAATATGATAAAACAAGACACAACGTGGGTTTTGAGGCTATTGATGTTCTGGCGGACAAACTGGGAATCCCCATGACGGAAAAGAAGCATAAAGCAATCTATGGGCTGGGAATGGCAGGATATCAGAAGGTCATTCTTTCTAAACCCCAGACCTATATGAATTTAAGCGGAGAGAGCATCCGATCCATGGCTGACTTTTATAAGGTAGAGCCGGAACATGTTATTGTGATCTGCGATGACATCAACCTTGTGGAGGGACAGCTTCGGATTCGTCTGAAAGGAAGTGCCGGCGGACATAACGGACTGAAAAATATCATACAGCATTTAGGAACCCAGGAATTCCCAAGAATCAGAGTTGGAGTGGGTGAGAAGCCTAAAGAAATGGACCTGGCAGACTATGTGCTTGGACGTTTTCCGAAAGAGCTGGAGTCTGTTATGGCGGATGCTTACCTGGCGTCGGCAGAGGCAGCAATCATGATGGTAGAAGACGGAGCCGAAAAGGCGATGAATTATTTCAACAGAAAGAAATAAGGAGATTTCATGAACGATCTATTTGAGAAACCATTAAGGGAATTAAAGGATTTTGAAGGTCTTTGCTCTGATCTGAAAAAGAAGGCAGGGCCAGTCATGGCAAGCGGCTGCATGGATTCCCAGAAAGTTCATCTGATGTATGAAGCGGCAAAACAGCCAGGTCTGAAACTGGTGATCACCTATGATGATACCAGGGCAAGAGAGATCTATGAAGACCTTCGCTTTTTTGATTCCGATACGTGGCTTTATCCGGCAAGGGACTTGCTGTTTTTCAATGCAGATATCCATGGAAATCTGCTGACCAAGCAGCGAATGGAGGTCTTCCGTCATTTAATGGAACAGTCCTCCGGGTGGGTGGTAACAACCTTTGATGGTTTGATGGATCACCTCATGCCTCTTGCTGATTTGAAGAAACAGGCGCTTACTGTTGAAAATGGCCAGATTATTGATGTGGAGCTGTGGAAAAAGCAGCTTACCCAGCTGGGGTATGAGCGGATGGGTCAGGTAGACGGGATGGGACAGTTTTCCATCCGTGGCGGTATCATCGATATTTTTCCCTTAACAGAAGAACTTCCTGTCCGTATTGAGCTTTGGGACAATGAGGTGGACTCCATCCGAACCTTTGATTTAGAAAGCCAGAGATCCATAGACCAGCTTGATGAAATCTGTATTTATCCTGCCACAGAGATGGTTCTTACCTCCCAGCAGATTAACGATGGTTTGGAGGAACTTCAAAAAGAGTTGAAAAAATATGAAAAGGATCTGCGGGCTCAGTCAAAGATTCAGGAAGCCGCCAGAATCCGGTCCATTGTATCAGAACTGATAGAAGGCTTAAAGGAAGGCTGGAAGCAGCACGGACTTGATGGCTATATCCAGTACTTCTGCAAAGGAAGCGTATCCTTCCTCGATTATTTTTCTCCTGAAGATACAGTCTTTTTCTTAGATGAGCCAGAGCGGTTAAAGGAAAAGGGAGAAACTGTTGAGATGGAATTCCGGGAAAGCATGATTCATCGTCTGGAAAATGGTTATCTCCTTCCGGGGCAGACCAATCTTCTTTATCCGGCAAAAGAGATGTTAGCCAGAATCCAGATGAAGAGCGGAGTGTATTTAACCGGTCTGGAACAGAAGCTGTCCGGCTTCGTGGTGAAAAACCGCTATAGTTTTCAGGTGAAAAACGTTAATTCCTATCAAAACAGTTTCGAACTGCTTATTAAGGATTTAACCAGATGGAAACGAGAGGGATACCGGGTCATTCTTCTGTCCGCCTCCAGAACAAGAGCCAGCCGTCTGGCAGGCGATTTAAGAGAATATGAATTACGCGCTTACTGCCCGGACGATCAGGATGGGGAGCATGAGGTAAAGCCGGGAGAAATCCTGGTCACCCACGGCAACATTCACCGGGGATTTGAATACCCCATGATCAAATTTCTTGTGATTACCGAAGGTGATATGTTCGGTGTGGAGAAAAAGAAACGTAAACGGAAAAAGACGGTCTATGAAGGAACCAGAATCCAGAACTTCTCCGATCTGGCTGTCGGCGATTATGTGGTTCATGAGGACCATGGTCTTGGTATATACCGGGGAATTGAAAAAATTGAACAGGACGGAGTAATCAAGGATTACTTAAAAGTTGAGTATGCAGAAAACGGCAACCTTTATCTTCCGGCTACCAGGCTTGACGGTATCCAGAAGTATGCCGGTGCGGAAGCCAAGAAACCAAAGCTGAACCGCCTTGGGGGAGATCAATGGAATAAAACCAAAACCAGAGTAAAGGGTGCTGTAAAAGAGATAGCAAAGGATCTGGTTATGCTCTATGCAGCCAGACAGCAGACACATGGATTTCGTTACAGTGAGGATACCGTCTGGCAGAAAGAGTTTGAAGAGATGTTTCCCTACGAAGAGACTGAGGATCAGTGGGATGCAATCGAATCCACAAAAGCAGATATGGAGAGCGGCAAAATTATGGACCGCTTAATCTGCGGAGATGTGGGTTATGGTAAAACGGAGATTGCACTGAGAGCCGCATTTAAGGCGGTTCAGGAAGGAAAACAGGTGGTTTACCTGGTTCCCACTACAATCCTGGCTCAACAGCATTATAATACCTTTGCACAGAGAATGAAGGACTTTCCGGTACGGGTAGATTTAATGTCCCGGTTTAAGACCTCTGCCCAGATTAAGAAAACGGTGGAAGACTTAAAAAAAGGAATGGTGGATATTGTGATAGGAACCCACCGTGTATTATCCAAAGATGTGCAGTTTAAGGATCTGGGTCTTTTGATCATTGATGAAGAACAGCGTTTTGGAGTTACCCATAAGGAGAAAATCAAGCAGTTAAAGGAAAATATTGACGTTCTTACTCTAACGGCCACTCCAATCCCAAGGACTCTTCATATGAGCCTTGTGGGAATCCGGGATATGAGCGTTCTGGAAGAGCCGCCTGTTGACCGAATGCCCATACAGACTTATGTAATGGAGCATAATGACGAAATGGTCCGGGAAGCGATCCACAGGGAACTGTCAAGGGGAGGACAGGTCTATTATGTATACAACCGGGTTAATAACATTGATGAGATAGCAAACCACATTGCAAAGCTGGTTCCGGAGGCAGTGGTTACATTTGCCCATGGACAGATGCACGAGCATGAACTGGAGCGTATCATGTTTGATTTTGTGAATGGTGAAATTGATGTTCTGGTATGTACCACTATTATTGAGACAGGACTTGATATTTCCAATGCAAACACCATGATTATTCAGGATGCAGACCGCATGGGACTTTCTCAGCTTTACCAGTTAAGAGGACGGGTAGGACGTTCCAGCCGTACTGCATACGCATTTCTCATGTATAAACGGGATAAGATGTTAAAAGAAGAGGCAGAGAAGCGTCTTCAGGCAATCCGGGAATTTACAGAGCTTGGCTCTGGTATCAAAATTGCCATGCGGGATCTGGAAATAAGAGGAGCCGGCAATGTTCTGGGCGCAGAGCAGCATGGCCATATGGAAGCGGTGGGTTATGATCTTTACTGCAAACTTTTGAACCAGGCGGTTTTGGAACTGAAGGGTGAGCGGAAGGAAGAGGACACTTACCAGACTGTGGTGGACTGCGATATCGATGCCTATATTCCAACCTCTTATATTAAAAATGAATATCAGAAACTTGACATCTATAAGCGCATTTCTTCTATCGAAAATGAAGAGGAACATATGGATATGCAGGATGAGCTGATGGATCGTTTCGGCGAGATGCCAAAGCCGGTTGAGAACCTTCTTAAGGTTGCAGCATTAAAGGCCCTGGCACACAGCGCCTATGTAACCGAAGTAAATATTAACCGCCAGGAAATCCGGCTTACGATGTACCGGAATGCAAAGCTTAAGGTGGAAGGAATTCCGAAAATTATTGAGCAGTATAAGGGAGATTTAAAATTCCATATGGGAGAGGAGCCTAAATTTGCCTACCTTGACCGAAAGAAAAATGCAACAACAGATGCCATGATAGGCCAGGCTGAGATCATCTTAAAGCAGATCAGTGAATTATCTGACAAATAGAAAAATATAGAAAATATAACTAAAAAAATAAGGCTTGTCTGGTTGATTTTTCGGCATTTTATGATATACTAATAGTAGAAGATGGGATTAAGTCCCGGATGCTTTCTTACTTCAATACATTTGTTTCGAAGAAAGGTGGTAGCTATGGACGTTTTAGGTATGTATCTTCTCCAACGAGTATCAGATGAATTAACCATTCAGCGCTATGGTTCTTTTGAAAACAGATTTGTGTCCCCTGTCCCCGATAATCCGGCGGCAAAAGTGGCACACGAGGCGTATATCTCCTCTTCAAAAGAAGTTCCCCATCGTGTCAAACAAGGTGATTTTTAATCTGGGTATGGAACATCCCACTTCTTAAAATTTCATAATTTACTAATTAAAAATCAGGGTTAGACTTTATTAAAAGTCTGGCCCTGATTTTAAATTTTGGGAAAAATGGCAGACTTAAGTATAATCTGGAATATATGATGCAAAATAATATCAGTGATAGAAAATTGCACAAGATGGAGGAATATTAAATATGAAAGCAACTGGTATTGTAAGAAGAATTGATGATCTTGGACGCGTGGTAATACCAAAAGAGATCAGACGAACACTCAGACTCAGAGAAGGAACTCCGCTTGAGATATTTACTGACAGAGAAGGCGAAATTATATTAAAAAAATATTCTCCGATGGTAGAGCTTACTGCATTTGCTTCCCAGTATGCGGAAGCCATGGCGCAGACTACCGGACTGACCGTATGTATCAGTGACCGGGATCAGATTATCGCTGTGGCTGGGGGATCAAAAAAGGAGCTTCTCCAAAAGACCATCAGCAAACAGCTGGAGACAATCATTAATGAGCGTACCGTTGTTGTGGCAGGAAAAGATGATAAAGCATTTACTGCATTGACAGGAGAGACCCTGGAAGGAATCACGGCTCAGGTAGTAGCACCAATTATTTGTGAAGGAGACGCCATTGGAGCAGTTGCACTTTTAAGCAGAGAGCCAAGAGCACGCTTTGGTGATATGGAGACAAAACTTGCGACAACGGCAGCCGGATTTTTAGGCCGTCAGATGGAAGGCTAAGGAGGTGAGAATATGAGGATTTTTATGCCAGAAGAGGATGACTACAGTGATGGCGATATCCCGGAGATTGATACGGACCCTTACAAAGACGGTTTTTATGTAGAACCACTGCCAGAATCAGAAAGACCAAGAAGAGATGGTCCTGGAGGGGATTAATACAAAAAATGCGCAACTAAAAACGGCAGCCAGTAATTAATAAGGCTGCCGTTTTGATGACGGGGCGACATTAGTAGATGGTCTGATCGCCATCCTTAATACAATAATTAACCTTTACACCCAGCTCTTCCATCCATTTTCTGGTCTCAAGGGTTTTCCAGTCACCGCTTCCGATACCGCTGCCGTTATCATTATTCCACAGCCAGAGGGGACATGGCCATAAAGCGATCTGGGGTTTAATGGTTGCGTATACTTCCCGGCTTACGCCATACTGACCATGGTGGGACATCTGTACAATATCGCTTTTTAAATCAGCTGCGCTTGTCTCTTCCAGGAGAAGTTTTCCGGCTTCTGGCCCCATATCACCCAAAACAAGAATGCTTACATTGTTCAAAAAGAATTTGTACGCAACAGAGCTGTTGTTTACTGATGTTACATCAAGCAGGTAGGGGTTGTTCAGTACTTTGGCCTTGATTGAGCCCACCTGGATCTCATCTCCCTTTTTCACGGAATGGAGACTTGTTGCCGGGAGTGTAGACAAGGCAGAACGTAAATCCGTTACCAGCAGAGAACGGGAGGATTCTACCTTATCATACCAGGACTGGTCTGCCAGAGAGTAGTAAACATTGTCAATTGTAATCTTACGATCTGGATTATTTAAAATTTTAACCAGTGCTCCCACGTGGTCGGAGTGGGGATGGGTGACAAACCAGGCAGAAACATGTCCGCCTTTTGAGCGGATTACATCACTCAAATGATCTGCATCAATATCCCAGCCGCCGTCAATGACTACCATAGATCCGTTCTTATCCTGCAAAACCATGGAAAGCATCTGGCGGTTGTCATAATCTGCAAGAAGGGAAAGGCTCCCTCCGTTAAAGAGCTTGCCGCCAGGGCCGATATTTAAGGAAGGACCAATGCCCATACGTACGGCTGTCAACTCATCGGCGGTACTTCCGGGCGTTACAATTTCAGGTGTAAATGCACTTAAAACGATGTTAATAAACAGCACGCAGGCGGCTATTTTTTTCCATATACTAAACTGTTTCATGTTAACCTCCGGTTTTATTTAACTGCACTTATTATAATAGAATCAAGGGATTTTTAACAGGGGTCCGGGACAAATGTCAGAAAAACGTCAGAATTGGAAACAGATTCCCCCGGTTTGTTCCGGTATATGTTATAATCTGAAAAAAGGAGGTTCCGTGCATGTATACTTTTAAGGATTTAGTAGATATTACAAATAAACTGCGGGCGGATGATGGTTGTCCATGGGACAGAGAGCAGACTCACGAGAGCTTAAAAAAGCATCTGGAAGAAGAGAGCCTGGAAGTATTTCAGGCAATTGACAATAAGGATATGGAGAATCTTTGTGAAGAACTGGGAGACGTTTTGTTTCAGGTAATGCTGCACAGCCAGATTGCCAAGGAAAGCCACTGCTTTTCCATTGACGATGTGGTGAATGGAATCTGTGAGAAAATGATCCGCAGACATCCCTATGTTTTTGGCGATAAAAAGGTGATTTCGTCGGAAGAGGGACAGGCTGTCTGGAATGCGATAAAAATGCAGGAGAAGGCTCGTGAAAAGAGCAAAAAACCTTGACAAAAACAGGAGAAACAGCTATAAATGATATAGTAATCGTGTCAACGAGAAAATCAGTAGCCTGGTGCTACATTCTAGGAGGAAGATATCAATGAACAAAGCAGAGTTAATCGCGGCAGTAGCAGAGAAAGCAGAGCTGTCCAAGAAGGATGCAGAAAAGGCAGTAAAAGCTTTAACAGATGTAATATCTGAAGAATTAGTTAAGGGCGAGAAAATCCAGTTAGTTGGCTTTGGTACATTCGAAGTATCTGAGAGAGCTGCCAGAGAAGGCAGAAATCCTAAGAGCGGTGAAGTAATGAATATACCGGCTTCCAAGACTCCAAAGTTCAAAGCAGGTAAAGCATTAAAGGATATGGTGAACGCATAATCCATGAGACTTGATAAGTTTCTGAAAGTTTCCAGGATCATTAAGAGAAGAACCATAGCAAACGAAGCCTGTGATGCAGGCCGTGTGCTTGTGAATGATAAACCTGCAAAAGCCTCCTTAAACATTAAGGAAGGCGATGTAATTGAAATACACTTTGGCACCAGTTCGGTTAAGGTAGAGGTTCTTGATGTGGCGGAAACCGTAAAAAAAGATGAGGCAAAAGAGCTTTATCGCTATCTTTAGCCTTTCACTTGATACAAAAGTTTAATTTCAGGAATATTGGAGCTCGCCTCCTAATATACTTTATACAGGTATATTAGGAGGTTTTTCTTTATGGAAGAAAAAATAAGCGTACGCCCTCACAGGCTGACAATAGATAATCGTGCTTCCAGTACGATGACTGGAATACGGGATGTAGTATCCTTCGATGAAAACCAGGTAGTACTGGATACGGATATGGGGCTTCTGACTTTAAAGGGCAAGGATCTTCATGTCAGCCGGTTAACTCTGGAAAAAGGGGAAGTGGATTTAAACGGCACCATAGAGAGTCTTTTATACTCCTCTAACGAAGCTCTTAGAAGGTCGGGGGAGTCGCTTCTGTCCAGGCTGTTTAAATAAAATCCAGAGGGAGTCATATGAGCGTTCATATCGTATATGAAGTAAAACTTCTGCTCTACAGCTTTTTTACAGGTGCGGGGCTTATGATGACATATGACCTGCTTCGAATTTTCCGTATATTTATTCCTCATTCTTATGTATTCACAGGAATTGAGGACATGATTTATTGGGTTTATGCCGCTCTGGTGACATTTTCCCTGTTGTATGAACAAAATGACGGAGGATTGAGAGGATATGTCATAGCCGGGGTTTTTCTTGGGATGTTTTTATATGACCGGCTGGTCAGCAGGTTTTTTTTAAAATCCTTGAAAAACCTTCAGAAATACCTTAAAATGATAATGCATAAGTGGATCCGTCCAAAGAGACGGCAGTAGGAACAACTGGTGATTGTATGAATAAGATGGAAAAGTCAAGAAGAAAAAGAAAAGATAGATGGGGCAACCGCATGACCTTGATTGGAATTACCTTTGTGGTATTCAGTCTGGCAGTGATTGTCACGATTGAAGGTGCTTCGCTCAAAGAAAAAGAACTGGAATATGAGTATCGCCTGCAGAATCTTCAGGCGCAGGTGGACAAGGAGCAGGGTCGTGCCAAGGAACTGGAAGAATACCGGGTATATGTCCAGACCAAGCAGTATGTGGAGGAAGTGGCAAAGCAGAAGCTGGGGCTTGTGAAACCCGACGAAATACTATTGAAACCATCGCAGAAGAAGTAGAATCTCTGCGGGTATCCCTTTATGTCCAAAAAACCTGGACATAATTAGTGGAGCACCCTACGGGTATCCCTGGATGTCCAAAAAACTTGGACATAATTAGTGGAAACTGTCGTACAATTTTAAAAATGAATCAGCTGTTTTGACAAAATTTTCCCTCCTGCCTGTATATAATGGTTTAAAGCATGATACAGGCAGGAGGGATTTTTGTGTTCAGACGTAAGGCGGCACATCACGATATGGCTGATGTGAATGTATATACGGCAAAGAGATTAAACGACATGGCAAATTCGCTTGGGGAACTTGCCAGAGCGTGCACAGATGAGCTGTCCGCAGAACAGGGACTTACAAAGGAAGATGGGATAGCAGCACTGGAGACTGCTGCTGCAATGGTATGCGCAGGCTGCAACAAATGTATCGTATATCCCGGTAAGGAACAGGACAACCAGTATTATCTGCAGTATTTAATTCGTGCGTTTGAACAAAAGGGAAGCGTAGATTACGGGGACATGCCCCGTTTTTTTCTGGAAAGCTGTAAAAGAAGGGAAGAATACCTGGCACACTTAAACAGGGGGCTTGGGCGTGCGACCATGAATCTATCATGGAAGAATCGGTTTTTGGAAAGCAGGGATGCAATAATTGTTCAGTTTAAAGAACTGGCAGTGATTTTAGAAGAATTTTCCCATCAGGTGGAGCATGCCACTGACATTACACCAGAATGGGAAGAGGAGATCAAGCGGGCTTTCCGCAAAAATCATATTGTAATCGAAAAAATGCTTCTTCTGGAATATGAGAACCAGCAAAGAGAAGCCTATCTCACCATGAGAACTTTAAATGGGCGCTGCGTCACGGTCAAGGAAGCAGCAGAGATATTAGAGGATGCCATGGAAGAAGGAGATTGGACGGTAGCTCCTGACGGAAGAACTCTGGTTACCAGGTCAGCGGACACCATCCGCTTTGTTGAAAAGGGGGATTATCAGATTATCTACGGTGCTGCAAAGGCCGTTAAAACAGGAGAAGAGATTTCCGGAGACAACTATACATTTGGACAGGTTCAGCCCGGACAGACCATTATGAGTCTGTCTGACGGCATGGGAAGCGGTAAAATAGCAGAAGAAGAGAGCAGACAGGTAATCGAGCTGACCCAGAGACTGCTGGAAGCCGGATTTTCTACCAGGGCAGCGCTGAAAATGGTTAATACCGTACTTCTTCTTACCGGACTGACCCAGCATCCGGCAACTCTTGACTTGTGCTGCATCGATTTAAAGACCGGAATCATGGAAGCCATGAAGCTGGGAGCAGCGGCCACCTATATCCGCAGTGAAAGAGGTGTGGAACGCTTAGAGGCAGGCGAAGTACCTATGGGGATACTAAGTCCGGTGGAACCGGTGCTTTTATCCAAAAAGCTATGGGATGATAACCGGATTATTATGGTAAGTGACGGCGTGTTAGATGCACTTCCTGCAGATGACAAGGAGCTGATGCTTCAGGAATTCATTGCAGGAATGCCAATAAAAAATCCCCAGGATATGGCGGATCGGATTCTTTTATTTGCAAGATCATTTACAGAAAGTGCCGCCGATGATATGACGGTGCTGACTGCCGGGATATGGAAAAGAAAATAATAATTGCAACAGACATGTTTTACGGGTATATTTATGATAGAGAGGGGAGAAAATCAACTAAGGAAGGTGACTGAATGTACAAAACGATTTTAGATTATGTCAGACGGAACCGGCTGTTTGACCGGGGTGACCGCGTAATTGTGGCGTTATCCGGTGGGGCCGATTCTGTCTGTCTTCTTGTAGTTTTAAACGAATTGAAGCAGGAGCTTGATCTGGCTTTAAAGGCAGTGCATGTTCATCATGGATTAAGAGGAGAAGAAGCGGACAGAGACAGTAACTATGCCGGGGAACTCTCAGAAAAACTGGGAGTGCCCTTTTCCTGCGCCCATGTAGACGCAGCAGGCTATGCAAAAGAGCATGGAATGTCTGTGGAGGAAGCAGGAAGGCATTTAAGATATAAGATTTTTGAAGAAGAAAGACTGTTATTTGGTGGAACAAAAATTGCGGTGGCTCATCACGGTGATGATCAGGCTGAGACCATACTGTACAATTTATTCCGTGGCACCGGATTAAAGGGACTTGGTGGAATGCGGCCATTAAGAGACCGGATTGTGCGGCCTCTGCTCTGTGTAGGAAGAGAGGAAATTCTTGCATATCTCAGCGAAAATGGGATATCTTATTGTGAGGATTCCACCAACAACGGAACTGAATATGCCAGAAACCGGATCAGGAAAGTGATCCTTCCCCAGATTAAGGAACAGCTCAATGCAAGGGCGGGGGAGAACATTATCCATGCAGGGTTAATGGCGGCGAAAGCAGATGCCTATCTGGAAAAACAGGCAGACAGCCTGCTGACAAATCATGGAGATTTAAAGAAAGACAAAGACGGAACCGTTTATCAGTGGGGAATCGGAACTGAAATACTTCTAAACGAGGATGACATTATAAGGGGTTATGTAATCCGCCAGATGATTAAGGGCGTCAATCAGTCCATGAAAGACATTACCATGGTTCATGTGGAAAGCGCGGCAGCGCTTCTTTTTGGTCCTGCAGGCAGGCAGATTGACCTTCCCGGAGGACTGATTGCAGTCAGAACCGGGAAACAAATGTGGATAAAAAAGAAAAATGTCGAAGATTCGGTGGATAACCACCTGGAAGTTTCTCTCCCAAATGTTGATTTTTCTGTATTTTCCTACAAAAAAGGCATGGAAATTCCCAAAAACGGGTATACGAAATGGTTTGATTATGATAAAATCAAATGTGCACTTTCTGTGAGGTATCGGGAAACCGGAGATTACATGACGCTGGCCGGGGGCGGAAGAAAGACTTTAAAGTCTTATCTGATCGATTCCAAGGTTCCCAAAGAAGAGCGTGGAAAAATTCCGCTCGTTACGGAAGGTTCCCATGTCCTATGGGTAATCGGATACCGGATCAGTGAATACTATAAGATAACAGATGATACCCATACAGTAATACAAATGCAGCTAGACGGAGGAAAAGTTAATGGATGACAAGATACGTGTAATGTTATCAGAGGAAGAGATAGCAACAAGAATTAAGGAAGTAGCAGATGAGATCAGCAGGGACTATGAGGGAAAACCTCTTCACCTGATTTGCATTTTAAAGGGAGGCGTTTTCTTTACCTGCGAACTGGCAAAACGGATTAGTCTGCCGTTAACCATGGACTTCATGTCTGTTTCCAGCTATGGATCCGGAACCGTATCAAGTGGAATCGTGAAAATCATCAAAGATTTGGATGACCCAATTGAAGGTAAGGACGTATTGATTGTGGAGGATATCATTGATTCCGGCAATACACTTTCTTACTTAATCGAGGTGCTGAAACAGAGAAATCCAAACAGTGTTGAGTTATGTACCCTGCTTGATAAACCGGAACGACGGGTGAAGAAACAGGTTGAAGTAAAGTATACCTGCTTTACCGTACCGGATGAGTTTATCATCGGTTATGGTCTTGACTACGATCAGATATACAGAAATTTGCCATATATTGGAGTGATAGAACAGCAATAAGGAGGCAGCATGTTGAAACAACAGCAACCATTTAAAGGCTTGGGATTCCTGCTCCTTCTGGCTATAATGCTATTATTTGCCAGCAGACTGCCCCAAAAGAGCGGAATCATTACAAACCAGGAACTCATGCAGGCGATTGACAATGGGACCATAACCTCAGCGACAGTCAGACAGAACGATCCGCCGCCAACCGGCAGAATCGAGATGGTCATGACTGACAATTCATTAAAGCAGGCCAATGTATCCAATGTGATTGAGATCCAGGATCTTCTGGACCGGAATGGAATTACCTACACAGTGGATGCAGTCCAGAAAGAGAATCTTTTTCTTGTCATAACCTTACCCATTATTTTAACGGCAGTAGCCCTGGTTTTTTTATTTATGTTAATGAATGCCAGAGCTGGAGCCGGCAGCGCCAATGCCAAGATGATGAATTTTGGAAGAAGCCGCGCCCATCTCGCAAAGGATGCCAATAAAATAAACTTTAGCAAGGTAGCCGGACTGGAAGAGGAGAAAGAGGAACTGGAGGAAGTAGTAGACTTCTTAAAGAATCCTCAAAAATATACCGGCGTGGGAGCCCGAATTCCCAAGGGAATTCTTTTGGTAGGACCTCCCGGAACAGGAAAAACCCTTCTAGCGAAAGCAGTAGCTGGAGAAGCAGGCGTACCGTTCTTCTCGATTTCCGGTTCGGATTTCGTTGAGATGTTTGTGGGCGTTGGTGCATCCCGTGTCAGAGATTTGTTTGAAGAGGGAAAGAAGCACGCACCGTGTATCATCTTTATCGATGAGATCGATGCAGTTGCACGCCGAAGAGGAACCGGAATGGGCGGCGGCCATGATGAAAGAGAGCAGACATTAAACCAGCTTCTCGTTGAGATGGATGGTTTTGGTATCAATGAAGGAATCATCGTAATGGCAGCTACTAACCGTGTTGATATTTTAGACCCGGCTATTTTAAGACCCGGACGTTTCGACCGTAAGGTCAGTGTAGGGAGACCGGATGTGAAGGGAAGAGAAGAGATCTTAATGGTTCATTCCAAGGAGAAACCTCTCGCGGAAGATGTGGACTTAAGAAGGGTCGCTCAGACCACAGCCGGATTCACAGGGGCTGATTTAGAGAACCTGATGAATGAAGCTGCTATTTATGCAGCAAGACATGGGAAGAAGTATATTAATCAGTCTGATATCGATAAAGCCTTTGTAAAGGTGGGAATCGGTGCAGAAAAGAAGAGCAAGGTTATTACGGAGAAAGAAAAGAAGATTACGGCCTACCACGAGGCAGGGCATGCAATCCTTTTCCATCTGCTTCCGGATGAGGGACCGGTTCATACCATATCCATCATACCTACGGGAGTCAGCGCGGCCGGTTATACCATGCCTCTTCCGGAAAGTGATCATATGTTTAACACGAAAGGCAAGATGCTGCAGGATATTATGGTGGATCTGGGCGGAAGGATTGCAGAGGAGATTATCTTCGGCGACATTACCACAGGTGCTTCCCAGGATATCAAGCAGGCAACCGCTCTTGCCAGGGCTATGGTAACCCAGTATGGAATGTCTGATCAGGTCGGAATGATCAATTATGATAATGATGGCGATGAGGTATTCATCGGAAGGGATCTGGCGCATACCAAGAATTATGGAGGCCAGGTTGCCAACACCATCGATAATGAAGTGAAGCGAATCATTGATGAATGCTATGAGAAGGCAAAGGAAATCATCTTAAAACATGAAGATGTCCTGCATGCATGCTGTAAGCTGCTTATGGAGAAGGAAAAGATAGGCCAGAAAGAATTTGAAAGCCTGTTTCCTGCTGAAGCAGAAGTCTGATAACGAAACTTTGATTTGAGATAAAAGCGCAGAGATCCGGTAAAATATCTAAGTTTTTGCCTGTGAATCTGCGCTTTTTTGTTGCCTGTGGAGAATGAGTGAAAAAATGCATAAAAAAATATTGATAAAAAATTGATGTTTGTGCACACTTATTTTCTCAGGCGTGGTATATTAATAAACGTAAACCCCCCCAATACATTATATAGTTTTTGCTACACCCCATAAGAAACGAAATACCTTCTCCGAAAAACGGTCAGCTACCCCGCTGACCGTTTTTTATTGCAATTTGGAAAAAGGCGGGGTTGTATAATTGAATCCAATCAGATAAAATGGTAATAGAGTAGATGGGAAAGGATATGAAGAATCTATGTGCTTCCAGGCAGAGGCGTTAAATTTAGATGCATTATTCACCGATGAAACTGAAAGCTTCCGGTTTCCTTCGGAACCTGAGGAAGGAGATGAAGTAGTTCTTCTTTTCCGGACGGCAGCAAATAATGCAGATTCTGTAAATTATATTGAGGCCGGAAGACCGTCCGGCTTTGCCATGATTAAAACAGACTCAGACGATATGTTTGATTATTATGAATACAGGCTGAAGGCGGGAGACTGCCCCATCCAATATTGTTTCTCAGTAACAAAGGGAGATGAGGTGTGCTATTACAGCCGTCTCGGTCCTGTCTGGCAGTATCCGGAGACAGGATGGTTTACCATCGTACCGGGATTTTCCACACCAGACTGGGCCAAGGGCGCTGTGATGTACCAGATTTTCGTGGATCGCTTTTACAACGGGGATCACTCCAACGATGTGGTTAAAGATGAATATTTTTACATCGGACAAAGAGTCATGGCAGTGGATGACTGGGATAAATACCCGGATCAGTTTGATGTGGGCTGTTTTTATGGCGGAGATTTACAGGGGGTCTGGGATAAGCTTGACTATCTTGAAAATCTGGGGGTTGAAGTGATTTATTTAAATCCCATATTTGTTTCACCTTCCAATCACAAGTATGACTGTCAGGATTATGACTATATAGATCCCCATTACGGTGTGATTATAACGGATGGAGGAGAGGCGCTGACGCCGGAGGCTTCTGATAACAGGAGCGCTACCAGATATATGATCCGCACTACGGATCGGGAAAATTTAGAGGCCAGCAATGAGTTTTTTGCCAGATTTGTGGAAGAAGTCCATAAGAGGGGCATGAAAGTGATTCTGGACGGCGTATTCAATCACTGTGGTTCTTTTCATAAGTGGTTAGACGGAGAACGGATCTATGAACTGTCAGGGAACTATGAGCCGGGAGCATTTGAATCGGAAAACAGTCCGTACCAGTCATTTTTTAAATTTTTTGATTCAAAATGGCCATACAATGATTGTTACGATGGCTGGTGGGGGCATTCCACACTGCCAAAGCTTAATTATGAGGGGTCTGAGACCCTTTGCCGTTATATCCTGGATATTGCTGCCAAATGGGTTTCTGAGCCTTATAACGCGGATGGCTGGCGTCTTGATGTGGCAGCAGACTTAGGCCACAGCAGCCAGTTTAATCATAAGTTCTGGAAGGACTTTCGAAAAGCTGTAAAGGCAGCAAATCCCAATGCCATTGTACTGGCGGAGCATTACGGAGATCCATCAGGCTGGCTCCAGGGGGATGAATGGGATACTGTGATGAATTATGATGCATTTATGGAGCCTGTTTCCTGGTTTTTAACCGGAATGGAAAAACATAGCGATGAGAAAAATTTAAAGCTTATGGGAGATGGTGAAACATTCTTTCATTCCATGAATTATCATATGAGCCGCATGATGTCAGGATCACTGTTAACCGCCATGAATCAGCTCTCCAACCATGATCATTCACGGTTTCTTACAAGAACCAATGGAAAGACAGGCCGTACCTCAACGGAAGGACCGGAGGCTGCTTCTGAAGGGATCAGCTATGGCTTGTTCCGGGAAGGTGTGATGATTCAGATGACCTGGCCGGGAGCACCTGCCATTTACTACGGGGATGAGGCGGGTGTCTGCGGATGGACAGATCCGGATAATCGGAGAACTTATCCATGGGGAAATGAAAATCTGGAGCTGATTGAATTTCACAGATATATGACTGAGTTGCATCGAAGTCTTCCGGCACTGCGCATTGGTTCATTAAAATCCCTTCTTGCAGGAGATCACCTGATTGCGTACGGGCGTTTTTTTAATAATTGTATCTGTGCGGTTGCGGTGAGTAACCATATGAGTGAGCAGGAAGTTTTCATACCGGTCTGGCAGCTTGGCATGAGGGACGGTGAGACTATGTCCCGGGTTATGCTGACGTATGAGAGTGGTTATAATGTAGGTAAGATCTCAGTTGCAGTTGAACAAGGCTGCGTAAGGGTTTTAATGCCTCCGTTCAGTTCCGTTTTACTGGTGGGAGACAGGGATTAAGTTGTACATTTTTATTAGAATTTTTTAAAAAATACCTTGATTTTTTGACTTGTCTATGTTAAAATAACACTCGCTTGATGATAAAGCATGGGCGGATTCCCGAGTGGCCAAAGGGGGCAGACTGTAAATCTGTTATCGACGATTTCGAAGGTTCGAATCCTTCTCCGCCCATTAAAAAAGAGCGATGTAAAAAAGACGGTGTGTTCCAGTGGACACACCGTCTTTTTTATATACTTAGATTATTCTGCCTGAAGCGCTGCCATGGTAAAGTAATTGTATGGCTTATTAAAATGTGGCAGGAAAAAGATATCTGTCAGCTTTAACCGGTCGATGGTTACCTGCTCCTGAATGGCAAGTGAGAACATGTGAATTGCCATGGAGATATCGTATTCGGAACACATCTGAGCACCTAAAACAATCCGTGTCTTTTTATCATATACAATCCGGATTTTGACCTTGTAATTATCATGCTGTATGAATGCAGGTTTCTGAGTATCTTCATAATCAGCTGCAGCCGCATCATAACCCAGTTTTTTAGCCTTTTCCAATGAAATTCCGGTAGATACCATCTTCAGATTCCAGATGCAGATACCATTGGAGCCCTGAACACCGATGGATTCAAGGGGTGTGCCGCAGGCATTATGGGCTGCCACGATACCGGAGCGGACCGCATTGGTAGCAAGTGCAATATAGTTGGTAGCCTGAATGGAATTATCAAATACAGTAGCACAGTCTCCGATGGCATAAACATCAGGTATACTTGTCTGCTGATGTCTGTCAACCAGATAGGCACCATTCTTAAACAGTTTAAGATTATCTTTGCCCAGCTGGCTGTTAGGCTTAAAACCAATTCCCAGGACTACCATATCCGCTGCATATTCATTTTTATCTGTTATAACCTTTTCTACTTTACCATTGCCTTTCAGGCTGGTTACAGTTTCTTCATAGGCAAGCTTAATTCCGTGGCTCTCCAGATTTTGGGACATAATATCTGTAAATTCACGGTCGTAATAACCAGACAGACAGGTGCTCATGTTGTCAATTAAAGTGACCTTCTTGCCAATCCGGTTAAATGCTTCTGCCAGTTCCACACCGATGTATCCGGCACCCACTACCACAACATTGCGGATCATGGATTCGTGAAGTTTCTCAATGACTTCCTTGGCGTTCTGATATAATTTAACGAACTGAACATTGGCAAGATCTGTACCCTCAATACTTGGAGAGATGGGAAGTGATCCGGAAGCAATAATCAGCTTGTCATAAGGCTGCTGATAGCTCTGTCCGTCTTTTCCTGTTGCAAATACCACCTTCTTTTCAAAATCAACATGATAAACGATAGTCTCTAAATAAACTTTTGCGCCTTTTTGTTCGAAAATCTCTTTGCTGCAATAAAACAACCCATCTGGTGATGTGATCTGGTTTCCGATCCATAAAGCCATACCGCAGCCTAAAAAACTAATATTGTTATTGGAATCAAATATTGTTACTTCTTTATCTTTATAATTATCTAAAATAGTGTTAATTGCAGCAGTTCCTGCATGGTTTGCTCCGATTACTACGATGCGCTCCATAAAATACCCTCCTTAGTGGATTTTTTTTTATTATATCATATCGTTAAAATAAAAACAATTACTATTATTGATAATTTGAATCTTTTTTATTTCCTTTTTCAGGATGAAATAAAGTCGAAAATAGTTGACAAGTAGGACATGATTTTGTATAATCGTTATGTTGTGCAGTGCGCAAGCATTGTATTCAGTTGTTGCCGGCGTGGCGGAACTGGCAGACGCACAGGACTTAAAATCCTGCGGGCCTAATCGCCCGTACCGGTTCGATTCCGGTCGCCGGCATAGGAAAAAGGCTGTTGTACTTTTGGGTACAACAGCTTTTTTATTGGATCAAACAATAGGAGACATTCACAGAAAAGGGAGAGGCGCATGGCGCCTCTCCCTTCTTATATACTAAAACTGTCAGGAAAGACTGCTTAAATCGATCAGGTCACTTGAAAAGGAGGCTTCCAGAGATGCTTTGGATTCTTTTAACAGTTCAATAACAAAATTCAGTTTATCTTCTGAAAAACGATAAGATGGGATCGATACACTGAGAGCAGCAAATATCCTTCCTTTGTTCTTCAGAGAAACTCCCACACAGTGGACGTCAGGAGTGGATTCTTCGTGTTCAAGGGCAAATCCACGTCTTTTGGTTTCTTCCAATTCTGAAAATAAAAGGGGCCACTGGGTAATTGTATGAGGAGTAAATTCTGTCAGGCCATCCGGATATAATGCATAGATTTCGTCTGGTTCCATGTCTGCCAGAATTGCTCGTCCGATTGCAGTGCAATAGAGCGGCAGCTGCTTACCTACATAAGAGACCAGCCGTATGGGCTGGGCAGAATCCTCTTTAGCAATGTAGAGCAGATTGCTTCGGCTTTGGACACCTAATTGGCACGTTTCATTACTTTCTAAGACAATGTGTCTCATTTCTGCCTTAATAAATTCAAGTGCATCAATGTGGTTCGTATATGAGGACCCCACAGAAAAGGCTGCAATCCCTATAAAATATTTGAAGCTTTCAGGATTCATATAGATAAATTTTCTTGTAGTCATTGTATGTACTAATGGCATAATGCTGCTTTTGGGCGCATTTAAGGATTTTGATAACTCGGTTAAAGTCATACCATTTCCATTTGTTGACAGTAACTCAAGTATATCCAGAACCCGCTCGGTTGGCCGATGTTCATTTGAAGGCATATGTGACACCTCATTCATTTATATTTATTTCTATTATAACAAAGAGTAAGATAGAATTCCATATGATTCATTTGTTAATCCTGCATAAAAAGCGTTAGTGTAATATGTAAATTGAGACGAAAAAAATTCCTTTTTCTTAACTTTATTGACATTATTGCCGTATAGTGCTAATGTTTAGCTTATAGTACTTATATTCGTACTGAGTACGCATATAAGTACTATGCCCGGAAAGAAAGGGGACACAATGGTATATAAAAGCTGAGAGTGGAACTGTCAGAAAAGAGAATGAATGAACGTAAAAAAGGAGAAGGATATTATGGAAAGAAGCGGGAAGATATTAAATGGTCTTCAAAATCAGTACTACAGAGCTACCTACAAATCAATGGGCTTTACAACTGAAGATTTAAAACGTCCGATGATTGGCATTGCCAATGCCTGGAGCGAATGTGTGCCGGGACATTTTAACTTACGTCAGGTAGCACAGCGTGTTAAGGATGGAATTTACCGTGCTGGCGGAACGCCCGTGGAGTTTGGTGTGATTGGCGGATGCGATGGAATGGGTCAAGGCCATGATGGTATGCACTATATTCTTCCATCAAGAGAAATTATAGCAAATTCCATTGAATCCATGGCACAAATTAATTTATTCGATGGAATTGTGCTGCTTGGTTCCTGCGACAAGATTGTTCCTGGAATGTTAATGGCGGCTGCCAGGCTTGATATTCCCTGTATTTTACTTCCCGGTGGTCCGATGGAGGGAGGAATTGAATTTGATGGCCGGAAATCTGATCAAACCTCAAGCACAGAGGCTTATGGTATGCTCTCCGCTAATAAGATAACAGAGAAGGAATATACGTCTTTGGAAAATCTGGCCTGTCCAACTTGTGGTTCCTGTGCTTACCTTGGTACCGCAAATACCATGTGTTCCCTGTCAGAAGCCCTTGGAATGACGCTGCCAGATGGAGGCATTATACCGGCTGCAAGTGCAGCACGGCTTGCTATAGCAGAAGATACCGGAATTAAAATTGTGGAATTAGTAGAAAAGAATATTACAGCGCGTCAGATTATTACAAAAGAAAGCGTGAGAAACGCCATAAAGATATGTCTTGCCATGAGTGGAAGCACAAATGCTGTCATGCACCTGACTGCTATTGCTTATGAGGCAGAGTTAGAAATGAATGTTCTGGAAGAATTTGATCAGCTGTCAAGAGAGACTCCCCAATTGGCAAAAATTAATCCGGCTTCTGAATATAATATGGTTGACTTTTACCGGGCTGGCGGTGTATCCAAGTTACTTGATGAGATGCAGCCCATTATCTCTACAGATGAGATGACTGTGACTGCCAATACAGTATCAGAGAATATAAAAAATCATATTTACCAGTATCCCCAGGACAGTAAGATCATAAAAACAATGGATGATCCCTTCGGATATCAAGGGGGAGTGGCTGTGCTTAGAGGCAACCTGGCTCCGGATTCGGGCATTACAAAGCCGGGGGCATTTGATGAAAGTCTTCACCATTTTATTGGGGAAGCCATTTGCTTTGATTCAGAAGAAGAAGCAGAAGAAGCCATTCTGAAAGGAACAATCCGGGATGGACATGTAGTTGTAATACGATACGAAGGACCGAAAGGAGGGCCGGGGATGCGTGAAATGTATAAGGCCATGAAGTACTTATATGGACGTGGTTTATCTAAAACAACCGCATTGATTACGGACGGCCGCTTTAGCGGGACCAATAATGGCTGCTTCGTTGGACACATTTCTCCGGAGGCCGCTGAGGGTGGGGCAATTGCAATTGTTAATAATGGCGACAAAATCGAAATAGATGTTGAAAAGAGGAGTATCAATTTACTGGTCAGTGACGAAGAAATTAAAAACCGGTTAAAAGAGTGGAAACGTCCGGAACCCAAGTTTAAACGTGGTTATCTGGGACTATATTGTAAGATAGCTGCTTCTGGTTCTGAAGGTGCTATCATGCAGTATGACAAGCTGTAAGGAGGCTCTAAAATGAATATATCTGCATTTGGTGCAATTATTGCTCTTGTAATTGCAATTATTCTGATATTGAAAAAAGTAGAACCTACTTATGCAATGATATTTGGCGCTATATTTGGAGGACTTTTGGGCGGAGCAGGTTTAGCGGGAACTGTCAGCTGCATGATCACAGGCGTTCAGGGTATTGTTTCAGCCATTGTTAGGATTGTAACTGCTGGTATTTTAGCGGGAGTGCTGATTGAAAGCGGCGCGGCTGCGCGCATAGCAGAAGCCATTATAAGAAAGATGGGGAGCAGGCGTTCCCTGATTGCCATTATGCTTGCCACATGGTGTTTGACGGCAGTTGGCGTTTTCGGGGATGTCGCCGTAATAACTGTGGCTCCAATTGCCATACAGCTTGCAAGACGGTCTGGCTTTAAAAAACTTGGAGTTTTAATGGCACTTATCGGAGGCGTAAAAGCGGGAAACGTAATGAGCCCAAATCCCAATGCAATTGCGGCATCTGAAGCCTTTCATATTCCTTTGACCTCTACAATGATGGCTGGTATTGTACCGGCTGTTGCGGCTCTGATTACCACAACACTTCTTTCACGGGCTTTAATACATAAGGGTTCAGATTTTGATGAAGTGGAGGAGAGTGTTTCAGAAGGTGAACTGCCAAGCCTGGCAGGGGCCGTGACAGGGCCTTTGGTTACCATTCTATTATTGCTGTTAAGGCCCTTATGCGGAATAACGGTTGACCCGTTAATTGCTTTACCGGCAGGGGGAATATCAGGTGTACTTGCCATGAGGAAAGGGAAACATATCTGTTTTTATTTCACCTCCGGACTTAAAAAAATGAGCGGGGTTGCCATGCTTTTAATAGGAACAGGGACCCTTGCGGGCATTATTTCTAATTCCAATTTAAAAGATGTCATTATACAGGGGATTGAATACGCAGGGCTTCCTGGTTTTCTGCTGGCCCCCATATCAGGTATTTTAATGGGTGCGGCTACTGCGTCTTCTACTGCAGGGACAACTCTCGCAAGTCAGATATTCGGTCCGACGGTCATGCTGAGCGGAATTTCAGCAATAGCTGCGGCAGTCATGACGCATACAGGAAGTTTCGTTTTTGATGGTTTACCACATGGTTCATTTTTCCATGTAAGTGCGGGTGCACTGAATATGGATATCAGAGAGAGGCTTAAGTTAATTGTATATGAATCTCTGAATGGATTGGCTATGGTGATATTGGCAGTTCTGGTTTATGGCGTATTGAGAATTGCCGGATAAATCAGTGAGAAAGGATAACAAAATATGTATAAGATTATTACTCCGGTAGTAACTGTTTTTGATAAAAATGAAAAACCGGATTTTGAAGCAAATAAAAAAGTGATAGATTTTTTAGTGGAAGGAGGCGTGGATGGAATTCTGGTGCTTGGATCAACAGGAGAATTCACTGGCCTTTCCAAAAAGGAAAAATACGATTTCTTTCGGTTTTATGCTGAATATACCAATCAACGGGTGGAACTATATGCAGGTACAGGAAGTACTAACTTTAAAGAAACAGTAGAACTCTCCAATGAAATATATTCTATGGGTTATGCGGCTCCAATGGTGATAGGACCATATTACTACGGACTTGATCAGGAAAAACTATTTGTGTTTTACGATACACTGGCTAAATCTTTAAGCGGTGACTTATATGTATACAATTTTCCTGCAAGAACAGGGCATTCTATTGCCCCGGATACAATGAAACGGCTTTTAGAGGAAAATAAGAATATAGTTGGATTAAAAGACTCTGTTACAGAGCCAAATCACACAAATCTGGTCTGCCGTGCAGCTAAGGGACACCCGTTTCTATCATATTCCGGATTTGATGATCAATTTCTGTACAACATATCTTCGGGAGGGAATGGCTGTATCGGAGGTTTATCTAATATAGTTCCGGAAATCTGGAGTGATTTGGTAGCAGCTGCCAATAAAAATGATTTTGAACGTACAATCCGTTTGGAGAATCTGATCCATCAGCTGATGCCTCTTTACGATATGGATTCCAATTTTTCACTTCTGTTTAAAAAGTTAATGATTAAGAGAGGCGTAGATATTTCTCCACAGGCAATTTTTCCATTCAACCAGATGGATGAAGGGATTTATAAAAAGGCAGAAGAATTAATGGATCTGGTAATCGCACAGTACAGGGAATTTAAGATCGGTTAAGTAATTTGTGTTCAATTACCCAGGGGTAATTAATAAGTAAAAAAAGCAGAGGCTATCTTAAACAATACAGCGTTTAAGTTAATCTCTGCTTTTATTTTTAAAGACTGCTAGCATTTTTCTACCAAAGAAAGAGTCACCCGGCAACCGCCGCCTGTAAGGTTGGAAAAGGAAGCTGTGCCGTTATGAGCTTTCATGATCTGACGGACGATGGTTAATCCCAGTCCGTGATTATCCAGTTCCATTGGTTCCCTGGGATGATTAAGGTGTTTCAGCGTCTGCACTGGAAATCCGGTTCCACTATCAGTAACGGAAAGGAATGCCGTCCCATACTCCGCGTTCAGCTGGATTGTAATATCACAGCCATCTGGGTTATGTCTTATGCTGTTCAAAATTATATTGGTAATGGCTCGCTTTATCAGCTGGCTGTCCCCGATTATAGAAATATTCTGTGCATTCACATCAATCGATAAACTCAGTGTATGTCTGGGTGAACAATTGCTGTTTAACAGTTCTGCGACAATACTGCGGATAAGAGGTGCAAGCAGAAATTCTTCTTTTCGTATGGGCTGCATGTCATATTCCAGCTTGGAGGCCAGATTCAGATCATTGATTAAAGCTTTTATTTTCTGGCATTGAGTCCGTATTGTAACAGCAAGTTCCTGCTGTTTCTTATTAAGGGTATTGTCTTCTTCCATCTGGCCTGCATACCCCATAATTACAGAGAGGGGAGTCCGAATGTCGTGGGAGATACCTGCAATCCATGTAGTGCGCGCATTATCCCGTTTATTCAGAGCGGATTCCTGCCGGATCAGTTGGGCTGATGCATGATTGATACCTGCGGCCAGATCTCCCAGAATCCCCTGAGCCGGTATTGCTACAGGTTTCATCTGAGCTAAGTCCTCAATACCTGTAGTCAGTTTTTTTAAAGCTAAAAACAGCCGGTAACCGAAGAGCAGAGCAAGTAATACCGCGGTAATAAGATTCAGAATTAATAACATGGGTATAAGAATTTCTGAATTGGTCATTAATTTCATTGGAAGTTCCAGACCAATCTTCCACATGCTGTTTTTAGGGCTTCCAACTACAAAAAGTCCGTTTTCGTGTTGCCAGACCTTAACCGGATAATCCTTTAAGTACCAGCGGGATAACCCTGCCACGTCAGTCAGCTTATAATTGAGAGGCACATCAGAAGGCAGATCGATACTCCATGAAACCAAACCTTTCTCATCAATCAGCATAGCCCACTGTTTCTTATCCTTAAGTTCACTTGCAACGGATTCAGAAAGTGAATAAATCCCATGGGATTCGGTTAACTCTTCCGCCATCTGTGCAACGGTGTAGTTCTTTCCGTACTCACTGGCAGATTGATACAGCCAGACAGTCAGGACTGTAAAGTTGATAATGAGCAGAATTATGGCTGTAGCTGCAGCTGAAAGCACATATCTGGATAAGATTTTTATTAAGCTTTTCAAGACGATGTCACCCCCACCAGTTTATAACCCAGTCCACGGACGGTAATTAAAAATTCAGGGTCGGAAGGTTCCGGCTCTATTTTTTCGCGCAAACGCCGAATGTGAACCATGAGTGTATTTTCATATCCATAGAGAGGGTCACCCCATGCTGCAAGACAGAGGCTGTCTCCGGTCACGATCTTTTCTTTATTATCAAACAGTTTCTCAAGGAGTGCATACTCCTTTGCTGTAAGTGTGAATGTTCCTTTCTCAGAAGTAATAGAGCCGCTGTTTAAATCTATCATTGTTTTTCCCAGATAAAAGACAGGCTTCTCCTTCTGGTTTAGTACAACTGGAAAATAGGTACGGTTTAAGACTGCATGCAGCCGCAAGATTAGTTCCCTTGGCAGAAATGGTTTGGTGATATAATCATCTGCACCCAGTCCCAGACCCAGAAGGCGGTTCTCATCTTCATCTCTGGCAGAAAGAAACAAAACCGGAGCTGCAGAAATAGAACGGAATTCACGCATCAGGGAAAAACCGTCGCCATCTGGAAGAGAAACATCCAGTATTACTCCATCTGGTTTTTCAGAATTAAACAGCAGACGGGCATGGCTGCAGTCTGCTGCAGAAATGATCTTTTTAAAACCGCTTTGTCTTAACATGCTTCCAACCATTCTGCGTAGCTCTGGTTCGTCATCAACAAGAAGCAGTTTACAGTCAAAGATATCATTCATTGCATTTGTTCCTTTCTGGTTTTATAGCTATCATTATAACCGAATTATAAAAAAATTGAACAAAAAAACTAATGTTTAAGGTAAATGTAAGGTGACCTACAGGCTGGTGTAAGGCAGTATTGTTAGACTGAAACCATAATAAGCAGAGGAGATAAACATTATGGAAAATATTATTACCACCAGCGGTCTTTGCAAACAATATGGAGCTGCTTTTGGAGTAAAAGATTTAGATCTTTCCGTACCAGAGGGAGTGATTTACGGGTTTTTGGGACCAAATGGAGCAGGAAAATCAACAACCATGAAGATGATACTGGGGCTGGCAAAGCCTACCAGGGGAACCATTACTGTATTTGATAAACAGGTAAACCGGAGAAACCGCCTTGCTATATTAAGAGAAACGGGTTCTCTCATTGAAGCCCCAAGCTTCTATTCCCATTTAACAGGAAAAGAAAACTTAAAGATTATCAGTACCTTAAAAGAACTGCCTGACAGTGAAATTGACCGGGTACTGAAATTTGTCGGTCTGGAGGACCAAAAAAACAAAAAAGCTGGTCAATATTCTCTGGGGATGAAGCAAAGACTTGGCCTTGCCGGGGCATTGCTTGGTAATCCAAGGCTTCTGATTTTAGATGAGCCCACCAATGGACTTGATCCGGCTGGAATCCAGGAAATACGGGAACTGATTTGTTCCCTTCCTAAATCCTTCGGTATAACGGTGATGGTTTCCAGTCATTTGTTAAGCGAAATTGATCAGATGGCAGGACATATTGGTGTTATATCAAGAGGAGAACTGGTTTTTCAGGATCGGCTGTCCGTACTTCATGACAGAAGTGAAAGCCGTATTGCAATTCGTACGCTGGATAATATAGCGGCTAAAAGTGTATTAAGCAGCCAGGGAATTGCATGTCAGGAACAGGAGGGCTACCTGCTGATACCTAAATTAAACGATGATCAGCTGGCAGGGTATTTTATGAGATTTCTAAAAGAAGACATTGGTGTAGTGCGCATAGAGGAACGGAAGAAAACGTTAGAGGATATATTTTTGGAATTAACAGGAATGGTGGTGAAGCTTTGATGAAAGGAATACTTCTTGAATTTTATAAAATACGAAGGAGAAAAGTCGGGGTTATTATTCTGGTGCTGCTTGGGGTGCAGTGTCTTTGGGGGCTGTGGGCATTTCGGGATATGGATGCAAAAAAGCTGTCCCAGGGGTATATGCAGTGCCTGTACCATTTTACTGTGTTAAATACTATCATGATGCCGATGGTGGCAGCAATAACGGCATCAAAGATCTGTGATTTGGAGCATAAGGGACAGACCTTTAAGCTTCTCCTGACAGTCATGCCGGCGGGGACGTTATTTGATGCGAAATTTATCTGCGCTTCCATGTATATGGTGGCAGTAGGGGCAGTCCAGATGATCTTTATTATTGTTCTGGGTAAAGCAGCAGGATTTACGGAGCCATTTCCGCTAGGTTATCTGTTTTATTATTTTGTTATAACAATTTTTGTAACTGTCGTAATTTTAGCAATTCAACAGGTGTTTTCTCTATTGTTTACCAATCAAATGGTTTCTTTTGTAATTGGAATTACAGGAAGTTTTGCGGGGCTGTTTAGTTTATTTCTGCCTCAAAATATACAAAGAGGGGTTTTATGGAGCTATTACGGAGTTTTAATGCCAGTAAGAATGAATTGGGACAGCCAGACCAGGATAGCAGATTTGCAGTATATTCCTGTTGACTGGAGCAGTTTCTGGCTGCTTATGGGAATGTTTGCAGTGATCTATTTAACCGGGCGCCGGTGCTTTACAAGAAAGGAGCGTTGAGTCGATGCTGTGGAATGTAATTCGTGGGGAACAAATGAAACTGAGAAGGAGTTCTGTATGGCTGGCTTTCTTTATTTTGCCTGTTCTTCCTGCGTTTATGGGAACATTTAATTATCTGCAAAATATTGAGATTTTAAGAGATGGGTGGTACAGTTTGTGGACTCAGCACACGCTGTTTACCTGCTACTTCTTTTTGCCGGCGACGATTGCTGTGTATTGTTCTTACCTTTTTCGGCTGGAACACACCAATCATAACTGGAATTGTGTGATGACGCTACCTGTTTCTGCGCTGCATATATATCTTGCAAAGCTTATCATGGCATCTGCAATGGTAATAATGACTCAGCTATGGGTAGGAGTTTTGTTTATTCTCTCAGGTAAAATGTCAGGACTGTCAGGTCCGGTTCCACCAGAATTAACCGAATGGCTGGTGTACGGAGCAATAGGGGGAATTGTTATCTGCGGAATTCAGCTTAGCATTTCTCTTATAATCAGAAGTTTTGCTGTACCGGTAGGGATTGCAATGGCAGGAGGAATATTGGGAATTGGGGCTCTTTCCAAAGGAGTCGGTGCATATTACCCTTACACACTGTTAAGTCTTGGAATGAGAGCTAACAGCCCGGGAGGTTCTATGGCGTGCAGTCAGGTACAGTTTATAGCGGGCAGCCTGTTTTATTTAATAATTTCTGCAGTCATAGCAATTTTATGGTTGGGTAACACAGATGTAACGACTCAGTAGTCAGCGGTTCCTATTTAGAGGCTCCTATATTGTATGTGTTATACAACAATTGTGTAAACAGTTGGTAAAAATTGTAAAACATAGGTAAAGTGTCTATGCTAATCAGAATATTATCCGTTATAATGATC
Organism: uncultured Paenibacillaceae bacterium; assembly: GCA_963523055.1. Taxonomy (GTDB): domain Bacteria; phylum Bacillota; class Clostridia; order Lachnospirales; family Lachnospiraceae; genus Lacrimispora. The sequence continues at coordinate 225,669 of CAURBV010000003.1, forward strand.
CTGTCTCTTTCCATAATGGAATAGAACTACACGTTTATAACGGAGGACAGCAGAAATGAAAAGACATCAGACAGGAATAAAGAGAGAATTGATCTTGTTTACCATGGGCTGTATTATCTGTATTGTATTAATATTATCCGCAGGTTCTGTATATCTTTCCTACGATTTAAACCGAAGAACCCTAAATAAGTGTCTGAAGGAGACATCAGAGCTGGTATCAGAAAAAATTACACAGCAGTTAAAAGAGTATTCGGTTATTGCAGAGTCCATTGCGCTTTATCAGAAAGGGAATGCAGCACGGGGAGGAAATATTGGACTGTTTTTAAACATGTCCAGTTCCCAGTATGGCCTTAATAAGATTGATATTCTTTCCAAGGACGGAGTTTCTATTGTAAACGGAGATTCTTATGCTCAGGATCCGGCATTTTTGCAGGCGGCAGAGGGAAAAGGTTCTTTATCTGATCCAATAGTAAAAGAGGGCAATGTTTCTTATGAATATATTTATCCTTACGGAGATATAGTAGTGGTGCTTGAATTTCCTTACTCGATATTCGATGGCATCATAAAAGACACCAAGCTTGGTGACACTGGAATTACTTATATGATTAACCGGGAAGGTAGAAAAATGGCTCATGAAGAGTTCTCCCTGGTTTTAGAGGGTCAAAACGATATTGAAGATGCAAAGAAGGATCCAAAGGCATATGGGGAAGCGGCAAGTCTGGAGCGTTCCATGATAAATGGAGATGCAGGCTTTCGGTTTTTTAAGATGAAAGGGGAGAAAAAAATCGGTGCATATACTCCCATAGCGGATACAAAAGGCTGGTCTGTTAATGTGACGGCAAAGGAAGCAGAATTTATGTCAGGGGTTACCGTTTCCATGCTGGGTTCCTTGGTTCTTGGAATAGTATCCATGCTGCTTGCAGGACTGGCAATGCTTCATATTGCAAACAGAATTACAAAACCCATTGGTCAGGCGGCAGAGGCAATTGAACGTTTATCAGGAGGGGATCTAAACCTGGTATTGTCCGTACAGCAAAGGGACGAGATTGGTCAGATTGTACAGAAGGTCAATGAGATGGCAGGGAAATACAAAGATATAATCTCAGATATATCCCGGTTTCTTCATGAATTATCCTGTGGTAATTTACAGACAGAAAGCAGCTGTCAGTATCCTGGAGAATTTAATGGGATACGGATATCCATGGAAGCCATTGCTTTTCGTCTGAGAGAGACCATGCAGAGAATTAATACGTCTGCAGATGAGGTAACGGTGGGAGCTGGTCAGGTTTGGGATGGAGCGCAGGAACTTGCCAAACGGTCTTCTGAACAGGCGGGTGCCATAGAGGAACTTCAGACTGCCATGGATGGTGTTTTCAGGCAGTCAGTAAAAAATGCGGATTATGTAAAGAAGGCCTCCACTTATGCAATAGAATCTGGTAAAAAAGTGGATGAAGGTAATTTACATATGCGCAGCTTAAATCATGCCATGGAAGAGGTGGATCTGACTTCCAGAAAGATCACAGGAATTACAAAGCTGATTGAAGATATTGCGTTCCAGACCAATATACTTGCTTTAAATGCTGCGGTGGAAGCAGGGCGTGCAGGGGCAGCAGGAAAAGGATTCGCAGTCGTTGCAGGCGAGGTCCGTAACCTGGCTGCAAAATCAGCAGAAGCTGCAAAAGAAACCAAAGGGCTGGTGGAACAATCGGTAAATGCAGTTTCAAAGGGCAGACTTCTGGCTGAAAATACCGGCCGGATCTTAAAGGAAATTGCAGGACAGGCAGGAATGACAGAAGAGGTAATCAAAGAGATAGAAGCCTCCTCTATGGATCAGGTACAGGTAATGGAACAGATCAGCCAGAGCCTTTTGACTGTGTCAGAAGTTGTCCAGTCCAATATGGAGACTGCAAGGGAAAGCTCGGGCTCCAGTGAACGGCTGGCAGGTCAGGCACAGGCTCTTCAGACGGAGGTATCACATTTTCGGGTAAATGATGAAAAAAAGCAGATTGAACCAGACCGGTAAGAAGTCTGATTCAATGTGCTTTTTCTTTTAAATATAGAGATCAGATGCAAAAAAAGAAAACGGTTCCATCAGAGAAGTTATGCCTCTGTCTTCCAGAAGCCATGAAGATTACATAAAGCATATGCCGCTTTAGGAGAGTCTCCTTCTTCCAAGGTGAAGTGGGCGATTGGCTGGCAATCGGGTGTTAAATGAATTCTCATCATACATCCAGCGTTTGTTTCAAGCATAATACAGGTAATGCTGTGTTCTGCTGTCATAGGGTGAAGCACGCTTCCCACTGAGATAGTAACGTGAAGGCCATTCGTCTCCAGAGCAGGAGCGTGCTTTTCCGCGGCTCCATCGGAAGTGTTAGGTTCTAACACCTCAAAGGGTTTTAAGCTGTCCGGAATGGCTGCATTAGGAGTTCCAAGAATTGCTTCCAGTATGACATTTCGATTCTTATCGGTAAAAAATAACGGTTTTTGGATCATTGTTTTCCTCCTGTCATAAATTCTTCTTTTTTGCCTCATACTAATAAAAAAGAAAGGAGTGCAGGTATGAGTGCTGATGCAGAATTACTTAATTTCATTTATCAGAATTCCCAAATGGGAGTGGAAACATTACACCAACTTTTACCAATGACGGATAATGAGGCATTTAAAAAGCAGCTTCATGCACAGTTAAAGGAATATACAGGAATTCATGAAGAGGCAAAGGAACTGTTAAACAAAAATGGGTGCCAGGAAAAAGAAATAGGGCAGATTCAAAAAATCATGACCTACTTAGCCATTGATATGAAGACCATGACTGACAAAAGTGCTTCCCATATGGCTGAGATGCTGATACTTGGCAGTGTCCGCGGTATTATTGACTGTATCAAGCGAATCCATCAGTATGAGGGAGAAGCTGAAAAAGAAATTGTGGCGTTGATGAAGCGTCTGCTGAAATTTGAAGAAAATAATGTGGAACAGCTAAAGTCGTCTCTATAATAATAAAAGCTGCATATAAAAACACTGGAATAAATTTGGTTTTTATATGCAGCTTTTTACTGGCTTTTCCCAGAACGGTTCAGGATATAAGATGTTATTGTTTTATATTTTTTCCAAAAATTTTAAAAACTTGTCTTGACAATTGGAGTAAAATCTTGTAAAATTACTGATGTTGCAGGAGAATAAGCCCAGATAGCTCAGTTGGTAGAGCAGAGGACTGAAAATCCTCGTGTCGCTGGTTCGATTCCGGCTTTGGGCACTGTGCTTTTGAAGCACATTTGAAATATTTCTGAAATCCTTGCGGGTGTAGTTCAATGGTAGAACACTAGCCTTCCAAGCTAGATACGTGGGTTCGATTCCCATCACCCGCTTCTAACCGAAACAGGAAACTTCAATATTGAGGTTTCCTGTTTTATTGTGTTTTAAAGCAGACCATAATCAGATTAGTTAAAAATATATCGTAACATACCATCTGTTTTTTAACTCCCACCAATTCAGAACCTTATAATCGTTAAGAACATATCGAAGTATTCGTTTTTCTCCCTTTTAATTGAATTTAATAGAAAAGAATTTAAACAAAGCAGAGAGTAGTATATGATTGACCCTGATGAAAAGACAGATAATAAACTTAAAAGTTTTAACAAGCAAGTTAATATATATTGTTAAATAATAATCGTTGATAGATAAATAAATATCAATAAAATGTGAAAAAAATAATTAAATTGACAGTTATAAATTTAAGCCTATAATGATTATACATGAGTATGGGCAACAACAGGCCAAATAAAGATATCAGAATGAAAGCGAGGAAAAGCATATGAAGGATGTTACACTTCAGGATACATATCAATTATTTATAGGTGGAGAGTGGAAGCCTGCTTCCGACGGAAAAACATTTACCGTTACCTGTCCGGCAGACGGAAGAGTACTGGCACAGTGTGCAGAAGCGACAAAGGAAGATGTAGATGATGCGGTAAAAGCTGCATGGAAGGCCTTTGAAACATGGAAGAATGTTCCGGTTAACCAGAGAGCAGCTATCTTAAATAAAATTGCGGATATCATTGATGCAAACAAAGAGCATCTGGCTATGGTTGAAACGCTGGACAATGGAAAACCAATCAGGGAGACTTTAAATGTGGATATTCCCCTGGCTGCCCAGCACTTCCGCTATTTTGCCGGCTGTATTATGGCAGAGGAAGGAAGCGCCAGCATATTGGGAGATAATATGCTAAGCCTTATTTTGAAAGAACCCATTGGTGTGGTGGGCCAGATCGTTCCCTGGAACTTCCCGTTTTTAATGGCTGCCTGGAAGCTGGCACCTGTTCTCGCAAGCGGCTGCTGTACTGTATTTAAGACCTCCAGCACAACTCCTTTAAGCGTGTTTGAGTTGGCAAGACTGATTCAGGATGTGATTCCTGCAGGTGTCTTTAATGTGATCTCAGGAAGCGGTTCCAAATCCGGACAGTATATGCTGGAGCACCCTGGTTTCAGAAAACTGGCTTTCACAGGATCTACCGAAGTGGGAAGAAATGTAGCCCTGGCTGCAGCAGAAAAGCTGATACCAGCCACCCTGGAGCTGGGCGGTAAGTCAGCCAATATATTCTTCAATGACTGCGACTGGGAGATGGCAATGGATGGTGTGCAGCTTGGGATCTTATTTAACCAGGGTCAGGTATGCTGCGCAGGTTCCAGAGTATTTGTACAGGAAGACATTTACGACCGTTTTGTAAAGGAAGCTGTGGAGCGGTTTAATAAAGTGAAAGTAGGACTTCCATGGCAAGAAGATACCCAAATGGGCAGCCAGATCAACAAAGGACATTTACAAAAAATATTAGAGTATGTAGAGATTGGTAAAGAAGAAGGTGCCAAGGTACTGTGCGGTGGTGAGGCATTTACAGAAGACGGTCTTGAGAACGGTGCATTCTTGCGTCCCACTCTTCTTGGAGACGTGACCAATGATATGAGAGTGGCAAAAGAAGAGATCTTCGGGCCAGTTGCATGCATTATTAAATTTAAAACGGAAGATGAAGTGATTGCCATGGCCAATGACAGTGAATTCGGACTGGGCGGAGCGGTATGGACCAGAGACATAAACCGTGCAATACGCGTGGCAAGAGCTGTGGAAACGGGACGTATGTGGGTGAATACCTATAATGCAATCCCAGAGGGAGCTCCTTTTGGCGGATATAAGACATCCGGTGTGGGACGTGAAACTCATAAGGTAATGCTGGAGCATTATACCCAGACAAAGAATATTATGATTAATTTAAGTGAAGCGCCTTCCGGCTTTTATCCCGTTAAATAATAATTTTAAATAAACCGGTTATGCCGTGTACAGTTTTTTATTGCTGTACACGGCATTTTTTATGCCTGTATAGCGGGAATGAAACAAAAAAATGAGAAAGGGATCAGAAGATTTTTGACTTAATAAAACAAAGTGTGCCAAAATGATACATTTGAATTACGATCTCTATCTAAAACCAATAAAATAACCAAAATAAATGTATAAAATAACCAATAAAAACGCTGAAAATGATAAATATTAGTTAAAATGCACAAAAATTCATTGCATTGCAGGCATGCAAATGATATACTGAATTCATAAAAGAACTACATAAATCTACAAAAAACGACAAGAAAACAAGCATAAAAAATGAATGATGAAGTAATTAGCAGTAACACAGCAGATCGGAGGAGCATGCAGAAAATGACAGAAGACCAGCTGATACATATCCTGGAGACAGAGCTGGTAAAAGCATTGGGGTGTACAGAGCCAATCGCAATTGCATATGCAAGTGCAACGGCAAAGAAATATCTGGGAGCAATTCCTGAAAAAATAACAGTCTCCTGCAGTGGGAACATGATTAAGAATGCGAAAGCAGTGGTGGTACCCATGACTGGTGGTATGAAGGGAATTGAAGCGGCAGCAGTAGTGGGGGCAGCAGGTGGAGATCCGAATAGGGGACTTGAAGTGTTGACATCAGTCAGGGAAGCGGATTTACAGATTGCAAACCGGCTGCTTCAGGAAAAAATATGCCGGGTTGAATTGCTGGATACCACGGAGAAGCTTCACTTAATTGTAATTATGACACAGGGCTTAAATGAGGTTAAGGTAGAACTGAAAAAAACACATCTGGGAATAACTGGAGTTGAGAAAAACAAGCAGGTTCTTTTTGAAAAGAAGGAAGGCGGGGAAGAAGAACAGGTCGATTACAGCTGTCTGAATATGGATTCCATATTTGAATTTACAGAACAGGTAGACTTAAAAAAGGTGAGGAGGCTGATTGCTGAACAAATCGAATGTAATACCAACATTGCTCAGGCAGGGCTGTCAAGCAGCTATGGAGCTGAAATTGGAAAAACACTTTTATCCGTTTATGGGGATGACGTAAAAATCAGGGCGAAAGCAGTGGCAGCGGCCGGTTCGGATGCCCGAATGAACGGCTGCGAGCTTCCGGTAGTCATTAATTCCGGCAGCGGTAATCAGGGGATGACAGTGTCTCTTCCGGTGATTGAGTATGCAAAAACATTGAGAAGCAAGGAAGATGAGCTGTATCGGGCACTGGTGCTCAGCAATCTGATTGCTATTTATCAGAAGTACCGTATGGGCAGACTGTCTGCTTATTGCGGAGCGGTAAGTGCGGCAGCGGGTGCAGGTGCCGGAATTACTTACTTAATGGGAGGTCAGAGGAAACAGATCGAAAACACCATTATCAATACTCTGGCCAATACATCGGGAATCGTATGCGACGGTGCAAGCGCTTCCTGTGCAGCAAAGATTGCTTCCAGTGTGGATGCGGCAATTATGGGCAGTTATTTATCTATGAATGGTCACGTTTTTCTACCGGGGGACGGAATTGTAAAGGAAGATATCCAGAAGACAGTGGATGGGGTAATCACACTGGCAAGGGAAGGGATGAAGGAGACAGACGAGGTCATTTTAAACATTATGGTTCAGAGTTAAGACAATAACTCAGATAAGGAAAGGAAGGTAGTTTCAGTTATGAAAAAGGGGTTTATCAGGTATTCATTGGCAATGATGGCGCTTGCAGGGTTACTTTCAGGCTGTGCACAGGGGAATGGACAGAGCACAGAAGGAGCTTCTGCAGCTAAGACGGAAGGAACCAGCGCAAAAGGCGGAGAAGGAACGGTCAAGATTGCAGTAGCCGGTCCGATGACTGGAGATAATTCAGAATATGGAATTGGCTTTACCAATGCAGCCAAATTAATGGCAGATCAGTGGAATGCTCAGGGAGGGGTTCTGGGCAAACAGATTGAAATCGTACCTTATGATGATAAGAATACATCAGAGGAAGCAACCACCATTGCACAGAAAATTGTATCCGATGGAGATATCAGCGGCGTAATCGGCCATTTCTCATCTGGAGTGTGTATGACTGCAGCTCCTATTTACCAGGAGAATAAGATTATTGAGATTTCGCCGTCTGCATCTCACCCGGATTATTCTAAGATCGGTAATTATATTTTCAGAAATAATACGGTCATATCAAAAGAAGGTGCGGCTTCAGTCGATATTGCTGTTCATGATCTGAAAAAGAAAAATATCGGTATTATATCCATTATGACTGACTGGGGAACCAATACATCCGGAATTATCAAAGATCTGGTTACCGGATTAAATGATCCCGATGTAAAAGTGGTTGCACATGAAGAAGTAATGGAAGGATCCGATGATTATACACCGGCAATTACCAAGCTGAAAGAAGCGGGCGCAGATGTGGTAATCTGCTGCGGAATGTATAATCTGGTGGCACCGGTTGCCAAGCAGTATAAAAACATTGATCCTGATATTTCCATTGTTGGATTCTCCAACGCTTACAGCCAGCAGCTGATTCAGCTGGGAGGACAAGCGGTGGAAGATGTATGCTTCCCGGTTATTTTCTTCTCAGAATCGGATGATGCAGATGTAAAGGCTTATGTGGATGAGTATAAGAAAGTCTATGGAAATTCACCCTCTGCCCTGACCTCTCAGGCCTATGATTCTGTGGGAATTCTTCTCACTGCCATGAAGGAAGCGGGTACGACGGATTCAGAAAAAGTAAGAGACAAGTTAAATGAGACCACCTACAAAGGAGTAACCGGAAACATCAAGTTTGATGAGCAGGGTGATGTTGATAAGCAGTTTAACAAGGTAACCATTAAAGATGGAAAATTTGTCAAGATGAACTAGTTTAAGCGGCGGGAATGGCCAGGCGCTGTTCCCGCAGAAAGGTGAAGCCATGATTGCACAACAGATATTTAACGGACTGGCATTGGGAATGGGATATGCCCTGATTGCGGTAGGATATTCCCTGGTGTTTGGTATACTCCGGCTGGTCAATTTTTCTCACGGTTCCGTCTATGCGTTTGGAGCTCAGATGGCAATGGTTTTCATTGGTCTCCGGTTTGGCGTAATCCCTGGCTTAATCGCCAGTATGGTGCTTACAGGCATCCTTGGAGTAGCAATCGATAAGCTTGCTCTGGAGCCTTTAAGAAAAAAGAAATCCATACCCATTGCATCTTTAATTACAACCATTGGAATCTCCAATATTGTGACAAATCTTCTGATTGTAGCATTTGGAAGTGAAAAACGTGCGTTTCCGCCCCTGTTCGATTTTGGAACTCTCCAGATTGGGAAGATTGTTGTTTCCTCCACACAGATTGGCATGTTTGCGGTATCCCTGATTCTCATGCTGCTTCTGGTTGGAATTGTGTTTTATACAAAAATCGGGCTGGCAATGAGAGCAGCGGAACAAAATCCTAAAGCTGCAAACTTAATGGGGATTAACGTTAACTTTGTTATCTCATTTACTTTTTTCTTAAGCGGAATATCCGCATCCATAGCCGGTTCTCTGGTAGGCAGCTATTATCAGATTGTTTACCCTAATATGGGATTTATGGCAGGCTTAAAAGCATTTGCTGCGGCTGTGCTTGGCGGTATTGGAAGTTTACCCGGTGCAATTATCGGCGGGCTGATAGTGGGAGTGTCTGAGTCTATGGCAGCTACTGTTTTGGGCTCCACCTATCGGGATTCCATGGCATTTATCATATTAATTATTGTTCTGATCGTCAGACCCAATGGGCTGTTCGGAAAGAAAGGGATCACGAAGGTATAAAGTATGACAAATACAAGAATGGAAAAACACAGCTTTTTATATCAGTTTGAAAGCGTTATAAGCAAGAATCAAAAGCTGCTTCTTATTTTGCTGGCCGCATTTCTCTGTCTGCTGCCAAAAGGCGTAAACAACCAGTATTTTCTGACTGTAATTGTAAAGATGGCAGTCTATGCCATGTTCGGTCTTGGACTTAATATACTTACCGGCTATACCGGCCTGGTATCCTTGGGACATGCGGGGTTTGTTGCAATTGGAGCCTATACGGCCTCCCTTTGTGCAGTCAAACTTGGCTTAAGCTTCTTTCCTTCCATGCTCCTTGGTATGGTGGCGGCAGGGCTGGTGGGAATTCTTCTGGGACTTCCAACTCTTCGGCTTACTGGAACCTATCTTTCCATTGTTACATTGGGGTTTGGTGAAATTATAAAAATGATTGCAATGAACTGGTCTCCTGTAACTAACGGAACACTGGGCGTTAAAAATATTCCAAAGCCTGCCGTTTTCGGCATGAATCTTACCATCGCAAATCACGGTCTGTACTATCTGGTTATGATCATTCTGGTTGTCTGCACTGTCTTCTGCCTGGTTCTTGTTAAATCAAAAACAGGAAGGGCGCTGCAGGCAATAAAGGGAGACGAGCTTGCCAGCGTAATGATGGGAATTAATGTTACCTATTATAAAATTCTGGCATTTGTACTGTCAGCCTGCATTTGTGCCGCTGCTGGTGCGCTATATGCCACTCTCATCGGATATGTAGATCCGAATACATTTAATTTTGACGTATCCACGCTGATTCTTTCCATTGTGATTCTGGGCGGAATGGGAACGATACGGGGAATGTTTCTGGGAGCGGCTATTTTAATTGCTCTTCCCGAGGTATCCAGATTTTTAATGGTTTATCGTTTTGTTTTATACGGCGTGATTCTGGTGGTAATGATGCGATTCAGACCTCAGGGGATTCTTGGCTGGAAATCACAGCTTCCATATAAATTATCCAGACAGGTCATGGAACGGCTTAAAACGGCGGAGACAGAGGAGGCGGGAGACAATGGCTGACAATGCATATTTATCCGTGAAAGGAATTACCAAAAGATTCGGCGGTATTGTTGCGGTAGAGCAGGTAAGCTTTGAGATAAATAAAGGGGAAGTGGTTTCGATTATTGGCCCCAACGGAGCAGGAAAAACCACGGTTTTTAATATGCTGACGGGTGTGTACCAGGTAGACGAGGGAACGATTGTATTTAACGGAGATGAGATACAGAATAAAAAACCCAAACATATTGTTATGGCTGGAATGTCCCGGACCTTCCAGAATATCCGGCTGTTTCAGGATATGAGGGTAATCGAAAACGTACTGATCGGGGCGCATATAAAGACCTCTTACAGTTTTCTTGATTCCACCTTCCGTACGGCGAGATACCGCAAGGAAGAGGATGAAAAGGTGCTGCAGGCCATTGAACTTCTTAAATCCGTGGGACTGGAGCACAGAAAAGATGACTATGCCTCCAATCTGCCTTATGGAGACCAGAGGAAACTGGAAATTGCCAGGGCAATTGCTACCGGTGCAGGGCTGCTTCTATTAGATGAACCGGCAGCGGGAATGAATCCGAAGGAATCAGAGGAGCTGATGCTGTTTATCCGGTCTTTAAAGCAAAAGGGGTATACCGTACTCCTCATCGAACACGATATGAGTGTGGTTATGAACATCTCAGACCGGATATATGTAATTGATCACGGCAAACCAATTGCCCAGGGGCTTCCTGTGGAAATTGCAAACAATGAACGAGTCATTGAAGCTTATTTGGGAGGGGTGCATAAGGATGCTGAAGATAACTGATTTAAATACGCATTACGGTCCCATACATGCTCTCAAAGGCGTGGATATGGAGATTGGCAAAGGGGAAGTCGTCTCGTTAATCGGCAGCAACGGAGCCGGGAAATCCACCCTGTTAAATACCATTGTGGGAATTGCAAGATCATCCGGAGGCAGGGTTGAATTTATGGGTAAGGAGATTACCAACAGCCCGCCTCATACAATGACTAAGCTGGGAATCAGCATTTCGCCGGAAGGCAGAGAGGTATTTCCTGCCCTTACAGTGGAGGAAAATCTTCGCCTTGGCGCTTATACGGTAAACGATAAGAAAAAGATTGCTGACAGCTACGAGCGGGTATACCAGATATTTCCCAGGCTGAAGGAACGAATCAGGCAGTCGGCAGGTACTCTCTCCGGAGGAGAGCAGCAGATGCTTGCGATTGGAAGGGCATTAATGTGCGGGCCTGAGCTATTGCTGTTAGATGAACCGTCACTTGGCCTGGCACCAAACTTTGTACTGCTGATTTTTGATCTGATAAAAGAAATTAACAGGCAGGGAGTAACGATTCTTCTCATTGAACAGAACGCCAACATGGCTTTAAGCGCTTCAAACAGGGCATATGTACTGGAAAATGGGAAAGTAACCATGTCAGGTGATGCCAAAGAAATTGCAAATGATCCCAGAATTAAAAAAGCATATTTAGGCTTAGGTTAAAGGAGGTACCATGAAAAAGATTATTAACAAACCCATGGACGTAGTAGGGGAAGCACTTCGCGGAATGGAACTTGCCCATCCGGAACTTTTGTATACTCCGGGATATGAAGTGATATCCCGAAAGGAGAAGGCAGATAAAGTGGCGGTTATCTCCGGAGGCGGGGCTGGACATGAACCGGCTCACGCAGGTTATGTGGGAAAAGGTATGCTTGATGCGGCTGTATCGGGAAATGTATTTTCCTCCCCCAGTCCTGACCGGATTGGCGAAGCCATAAACCAGATGAATTCGGGAAAAGGAGTTCTTTTAATTATTAAGAATTATTCCGGAGACATCATGAACTTCGGACTTGCCTCTGATCTTGCAGAGGCAGAGGATATTCAGGTGGAAAGCGTAGTTGTTAAGGATGATGTGGCTGTTCCTGACAGTACCTATTCCACAGGAAGAAGGGGCATCGCAGGCACTGTATTTGTCCATAAAATTGCAGGGGCAAAAGCAGAGCTCGGCGGTAATTTAAAAGAGGTGAAAGCAGCGGCCGAAAAAGCCATTGCCAATATCAGAAGCATGGGAATGGCCATGAGCCCCTGCGTTCTTCCTGCAGTTGGTAAACCCGGATTTGTTCTGGAAGACAACGAGATTGAGATTGGTATGGGAATCCATGGAGAGCCGGGAGTAGAAAGAACCCAGGTTAAAACGGCAAAGGAGACTGCCAAAATTCTGCTTGAGAAGATTCTTGAGGACTATGATTATACCGGAAGTGAAGTGGCGGTGCTGGTAAATGGTCTTGGCGGTACTCCTCTGATGGAACTCTATATCCTGAATATGGAAGTTCAGAAGCTGTTGGAAGAAAAGAATATCAGGGCTTATAGAACACTTGTGGGAAATTATATGACCGCACTGGATATGACTGGCTGTTCTTTAACCCTTATGAAGCTGGATGACGAGTTAAAGGAGCTTCTTGACGCTCCCTGTGATACTCCGGCTTTAAAAATTCGATAAGGCGGTGAAAAGATGGGATTTGAATTAACGGGTAAGGATTATGCGGATTACATAAAGAAAGCATATGAACTGATTCATGAAAACGGAGACTATGTGACAGAGCTTGACCTGGCTACTGGAGACGGAGATCACTGGTCCAATATTAATATGGGTTTTGAAAAACTGGTTGAGAAGTCTGAGGAACTGGGGAAGCTTCCCATCAGTGAGGAATTCAAGGAGATTGGCAAGACCATGATGGCGGTAATCGGAGGTTCCTCTGGAGTGCTCTACGGATCTGCGTACCTGGCGGCAGCCAAAGCGGTAAAGGGCAGAGAGGCATTGGACAGCCAGGGAGTTTGTGACAGCCTGGAAGCCATGCTGGAGGCGATTATGTCCAGAGGGCAGGCAAAAGAAGGATTTAAAACCATGATTGACAGCCTTGCGCCGGCAGTCATGGCATATAAGAAAGGGATTTCTGATGGCATAAGTGAATTGGAAATCTGCGAAGCCGTGAAACAGGCAGCCGTTGACGGTGCCGAAAATACAAAAAACATGGAAGCGGTAAAAGGAAGAGCAACTTATCAGGCCAATAAAGGGCTTGGACACCTGGACCCGGGAGCAGTTACCATGTCATATCAAATCGGAACGTTAATGAATTGCATAAAAGAAAAAATTAATTTCTAAGGAGGAACAGTTATGTACAGCAACACACCGGAAGACAGAGGTCAGCATATCAGGGATTTACGGGATGGAATCGAGCATAGAGCCACATGGTTCTACTATATGTTCACAGAGGCTAAGAAAAGAGGGTTAGACAGTGAGTTTGCCCATGATGCCATTAAGAAATGCGGTTGCTTCCATGGTCAGAACAAATATACAAAGACCAGTGATTTAAAGGCTTTTGAGAAGGAATTTGTCAGTGACAATGTAAGAAACATCTTTGAGATGGATACAGAATGCACCGATGACAAACTGGAAATTACTTTTCACCACTGCCCACTTGTAGCTGCATGGAGAAAGCTGACCGATGATGAGGAACTGATTGCAGAGCTGTGTGAAATTGCCATGGATGGAGACCGGGGAATCTGCTCCCAGTTTGAGGATTTCACCTTCCATCTGGGAAAAACCATTGCAAAGGGTGACTCCATCTGTGAGGTAACCTTTAATAAGAATCAGGATTAATAAACAGAATCTGACTGTTTCACCAAAAGGGTTGTTGTACGAATACAGCATCCCTGTTTGGCGTTTATAAAAGAATATTTGTGAGGTGCGGGGATGGAGAAAAGCCTGTTGGGGTTAATCGGGGGTTATACCGATCATTTGGCAAGAATTATTTCTGATACGCTTGATACAGACATACTGATTATAGATACCAATATGAACATAGTGGGAAGTTCCTTTAAATACTTAAATCTTTATACCGATATCAGGATTGGCACCATCATATCCACCATATTAATTGAAAACAGAAATGTGATTGTGGAAGATAAATCACGTCTTGCCGGTTGCCGCAAATGCGATCAGTACCGGGAATGTAAGATGAGCAGTTTTGTGGGAGTACCCATAAGGGTTGATAATCAGGCAGTGGGTGCCCTTGCTCTTATTTTAACCAGACACAGAGCCAAGTTTTTATTTGAAAGTTTGGATTCAACTGTTTCATTTCTGGAGAATTTTGCCGAGCTTATTTCCGGAAAGATAGAAAATGAAACAAGAACCATCCGATTGGAAAACCGTTTAAAAGAGATTGAGGCCATTATAGACAAGATGCTTGAGGCGGTTATTTACACTGACTATTTCGGAAATATCATTCATGTTAACAAGCGTTTCTGCGATGTGATACATCTGGATAAGGACATGCTGGGAAACAACATGAAGGAACTGTTTCCGTTTCAACTAATAGAGGATTATTTTGAAAATCACCAGGATATCAGCAATGAACGGCTGACTTTTGAGATGAACGGCCATCTGTTTCATGGCGTGGTTTCCAGTAAAAAGATTTATTTAAGCGATACGGAATTCGGGACTTTGTTTTATTTTAAACCGCAGAGTGATTTTGTAAAACGGATTAACATATCGGAACAGGGCTCCCTGGTGACGTTTGACTGGCTTAAAAAGTACTTTTCAGCCCAGGAGCTTCAAATGGCAAGGGAAATGGCGAAAACAAACCATAATTTACTGATTCAGAGTTCGGATAACGGGTTAAACCTTCTTCTTGCCAAAGCGGTATTTAACACGTCGGAGCGAAATCTTCATGATCTGTATGTGGTTTATTCCGATAACCTTTACAGGGATTTGTTTGAAATCTATATGATGGACGAGTACGGAGTCTTAAAAAATGCGGACGGTTGTACGGTGGTAATTGTCCAGCCGGAAAAAATGCCTTTGTATATTCAGCATTATATTGCTGATTTTATGAAGACTGGCAAATTTAAAACCCATGATAAATCGGTACGTTCTAATGTCAGGTTTTTATTCTGCGTTGACAGAGAACTGGAATCTCTGGTGGAACAGCAGCTGTTTTCCCCTGAATTATACCGCCTTATTGCCCGCTATAAGATCAGCTTTGAAGGAATGGAAAAAGATATGCTAAAATTCCGCAGTTATGTAACTTCGGGTCTTAATTATTACAGGAGGCTTTATGATAATAAAGGCGTGGAGCTGTCTGCTGAGCTGCTCACATATTTAAGAAATCATTTTACTGAGATTGGAAAGCACAGTATGGAGATTATTCTTGAACGGATTGCGGCAGAGTTCTCTGACAGAGTGACTGTGGAAGAATTAAAAGATAAGAATCTGCTTCCTAAAAGCGAACCTGGTTACAGTGGGCTGGAGGAAATGTCAAAAGAACAGATAAAAACCATGCTGGAGCGGGGGTATTCAAAAACCGATATTGCGGATATCCTTGGGATTTCCAGATCTACCCTATATCGAAAGATCAGAGAAATCGAAGAAGTGTAACCTGTATTTTGCCTAAACAGGGCGACCTGAAAAAAGATATGAGAAACAGACTTTGACATTGTATTGAAACTGTCAAAGTCTGTTTTTTTATTGAAATTAACCAGCTATGCACGAAAATAAGGAAAAATCAACTTGTATGCAATCTTAAAAAAGGTAAAAACGAAAGGTTTTTAAAAAAGTGTTGTGCAAAAACACGTCGATATTGGAGAAAAACTATCGAATGCTGTATAAAATATAAAAAATATAGTTGATTTTCAAAAATAGATGTGTTATATTTTACAAAAAGGAAGACTGCTGCAAAGTAGTAAATGCTAACTGATATGCATTTGGCGGGATACTGATATGCAATCTTGACGGAGCGGAATACTTGTATGCATTTCATATCCGTTGATAGTAAGGAGAATAAAAATGCCAGAATTCGAAGCAGAAAAAGGAAACCAGAGAAATGATATCTATAATCAACTGAGAATGCAGATACTGAATCTGACAATCAAACCGGGAGAACGGCTCAGTGAAAATACATTATCAAGTCAGATGAATGCCAGCCGGACCATGGTTCGGGATGCACTTTCAAAGCTGGTTGAAGAAGGATACATTGTCGTCTATCCGCAGCGAGGTACGGAAGTAACATTACTTGATTTAGAACGGATCAGACAGGTTGTTTTTTCACATACTGTATTGGAACAGGCCATGATTGAGGAGATTTGCAGCAAAGGATTAACTGATAATCAATTTGCACAGCTGGAAGAGGTTTTAAATCGACAGAAATTGGAGATAAATAAAGAAAATCCCCTGGAATTTCTGGTAATAGAACAGCAGGTACATTATCTTCTTTCCGCTTTTTGCGGGCGTGAGTATGCCTGGGAGGTATTTAGAACCATTGACTCCGATCTGCTGCGCTTAAACTATCTTCAATTTACCACATTCAACTACCGCATTGATATGTCTTCCCTGACCAGCTGGGAACATGTTCAGGTTGAAGGGCGGCTTCTCCTTGATAATTTAAGGAGAAAGGATGCGGAAGCAGCCAGCCTGATCTGCGCCAACCATTTTAACACGATTTTATGGAATGCAGGCACACTTCGGGATATTTATCCACAGTTCTTTTCCGGACAGGCATAGGAAGCCGGACCGGTTAGAAATAGAAGTATCATATGAGAGGAAAGGAGCGGGGAATTCAGGTTTTGAGAATAGGCTGCTAATTGGCAGACCAGTTAACTATTATCAGCAGTATGGGGAATAAAAAGTTATAGGAGGTATTATTGTGGAGTACATTATTGGCATTATTTTATTAATTTCATTCTTTGGTTTGGCGTATTACTGTATCAAAGGTCATAACCTGATGATCGGCTTCTTGCTGATTACTCTTCTTTGGACCATTCTTCCACTTGGAGGAACACTGTTTGTAAGCCAGTCATTTCTTGCATCCAATCCGATTTTACAGTTTGGAAAAGACAATACTCTGATTGCTGCCTTAAATAAAATTTATCAGTCAGCACCAGAAGGCTGGGGAACAACTCTTGTAAACGTATGCTGGGGTGCATGGTTTGGCCGTGTACTTATGGATACCGGAATTGCATCTACCCTGATCCGCAAGACAGTTGAGTTAGGCGGAGACAAGCCATTTGTAACAGTAGCACTTTTAAATATAGTAACTGCTCTGATTTTTACTGCTATGACAGGTGCAGGCCCGGTAATTGCAATCGGTGTTATCGTACTTCCGATTCTTATGTCTCTGGGTATTCCAAAATCAGTGGCTCTGTTTACATTTATGGGATCCGTTGCAGCAGGTATTTATATCAATCCGGTTAACTTCACACAGTATCGTGCGTTTTTCTTAAAACCCGACGAGATGCCTGATTTCACACTGGGCTGGTATGCGGCTCACTGGGGCTATGCTGCTCTTATTATCATGCTGGTTATTACTACTGTTCTGGCTGCTTTCTATTTAAAGCGTGCCAAGACCGTTCATGCATGGGCTGCTCAGACAAGAGGAGCTGCTTCCGAACAGAAGAATGCACCGTTTTATACTCTGCTCCTTCCTGTTGTTCCGGTTGTATTAAAAATCTGGCTGGACTTCTCCGTAATCGGAGGCTTCGTAATTGCTGGTTTTCTGGCATTGTTCCTGTGCGGAAGAATGAAAGGAAGCTTCAAAGAGAACTGTCAGCTTGTAAACAAGCTTTATTATGACGGTGTGGTAGATACCGCTCCGCTGGTAGGATTCCTTCTTACCCTTCCTATGTTTAACTCCGTTGCAGCTCTTGCTTCTCCTTACTTCAAGGTGATTCTTGGAAATGTAATGCCAAGAAGCGAGATTGTTGTTTGTATTGTATTTGCAGTTCTTCTTTGCATGGGTCTGTTCCGTGGACCGATGACCTTAGTAGGCTGTGGCGCAGCAACACTTGGTGTACTTTCCAACGTTGCATCTTTCTCAGTTCCATTCCTCTATGCGGTATTTGCAATTCCGACTATTACCGTTAATATCGGAAGCTGTATTACTCAGTCATGGGTTGCATGGGGACTTGCTTATTCGAAGGTTGAATCACGTGACTTCTTAAAGCTCTCCATACCCAATGCATATTTCGCCGGAATACTGCAGTATGTGGCTACATTCATTATGTTAGGTGGACTTGGCGCTGCATGGTTCCTGTCTTAATAACAGTCTCGGACAAGGAGACGAACTCTCAAAACCCCAAAAGATAACCCCTGTCCGGGCGCGCCCCCTGCGCACCCGGACGCTTTTCAACAAAATGTAATTGAGGAGCAGTACATGAAAATCTTGTTTGTAAAATTTGATTTATCTATCTGGAAAGGAATGGAATACAATGGCAGAGCGTGAACACAGAGCAGTCCGAATGGGCATTGACGTAGGTGGAACTTATACCAAATGCGTAGCCATGGACAATGAGACCCATGAAATTATCGGGAAAAATGAAGTGAAAACCACACATGATGACAAAGATGGCGTTGCTGCCGGTGTTGTACAGAGTTTTAGAAACTGTATGCAGGAAAGTAATATTTCACCGGAAGATGTAGTTTTCGTAGCCCATTCAACCACTCAGGCAACCAATGCATTTATCGAAGGCGACGTTGCTACGGTCGGTGTAGTAGGTGTTGCAGGAGGCGGTCTGGAAGGATTTCTGGCAAAACGTCAGCTGGCGCTGAAAGATATTGTGCTGGATGAAAAAGTAGGACGTATGATCAAGGTTTACAATACGTTTATTAAGAAGAAAATGCTGACTGAGGATGTTATTAATCAGAATATCAGCGAACTCCTGGACCAGGGAGCAAAGGTAGTGGTGGCTTCCATGGCATTTGGTGTAGACAGCATGGATGAGGAACTTCTTATCCACGACTGCGCAAAGAAGAAAAATGTGCCGGTAACAATGGCTTCTGATATTACAAAACTGTATGGTCTGACCCGTCGTACTCGTACGGCTGCAATTAATGCTTCCATACTTCCAAAGATGATGTCCACTGCGAATGCAACAGAAAGTTCGGTTCGTGCAGCAGGAATTACTGTTCCTTTAATGATCATGAGAGGTGACGGAGGTGTTATGGAAATTAGTGAGATGCGGAAGCGTCCCATTCTTACTGCTCTTTCCGGTCCGGCTGCTTCTGTTATGGGATCTTTAATGTATCTTCGTGCTTCCAATGCCATCTACTTTGAGGTAGGAGGAACCACTACCAATATCGGTGTTATTAAAAATGGCCGTCCAGGTGTGGATTATGCTAAAATTGGCGGTCATGATACCTTTATTAACTCTCTTGACGTAAGAATTTTAGGTTGCGCAGGCGGATCCATGGTTCGTATCGGTGATAAAGCTGTCGTTGACGTAGGTCCCCGTTCTGCTCATATTGCAGGCTGCGAGTATGCATGCTTTTTACCGGAAGAAGAAATTGAAGATCCCCAGATTGAACTGGTAAGTCCAAAGCCGGGAGATCCTGCTGATTATGTAACCCTTCGTTTAAAGAATGGAAAGAAAATCTGTTTTACAAACACAGATGCAGCCAATGTTCTTGGACTGATTGACGAGAAGTATTTTGCACACGGCAATGCGGCATCTGCCCGCAAGGCAATGAAGCCGGTGGCAGACAAACTTGGCATTACAGTGGAAGAACTCGCTACTCAGATTCTTGATAAGGATTACGAAAAGGTAAGTGCCTGTATCAACGCTCTGGCAGATAAATATAAGCTGGATCATGACAGCATGAGACTGGTTGGCTGCGGAGGCGGAGCTGCTTCCTTAGTACCTTACTGCGCAGAGAAGATGGGACTTCAGTTCAGCATTCCGGAGAATGCGGAAGTAATTTCCTCCATTGGTGTAGCTTTATCCATGGTTCGTGATGTGGTAGAGCGTGTGATTCCAAATCCAAGCCAGGAAGACATCAGGGATTTAAAGAAAGAAGCCGCAGATCTTGCAGTTAGTTCCGGTGCTTCTCCAGATACAGTGGAAATCCACATTGAAATTGATAATCAGACCGGTAAGGTTACCGCCATAGCTACTGGTTCCACAGAAGTTAAGACAACCGATCTGTTAAAAGAATGCGATGAACCTGAAGCGCACAAACTGGCAGAAGAAGATTTTGGTCCCAAAGTTAACGATATCAGACTGGCAGATAAGACAGATAAATTCTTTGTATACCAGGGTAGCAGAGAAGGAAAATCACCTCTTAGAATCGTGGATAAGAAAGGTTTTATCAAGGTGCAGTGTTCCGATGGAGTTGTTGAGAAATGCCATATTAAAAATTATGAGGAAACCGTTGAAAAAATCTGGAATGAAAATGCAGTCTTTAAAACAGATACCGTACTGCGCCCCGACTTTTATGTATGCGTAGGGCCAAGAGTCAGTGATTACAGCGCTGTGGATTTAGAACAGGTTATGCTGTTAATGAGTCTGGATCTGGGTGATCGGGAACCGGAAGAGGAAGTTCTGATTATCGCATCCGTTAGAGAAAGTTAAAAATTATGACAAAAGAAGAATTCAGGGAAGCCTTAAAACCCATTGGGGCGGGGCTTTTAGGCAGACCAAGCCAGCAAAGATATGAACGCCCCCATTTCCCAATCCGCCCCATCGGGGACATGCTTTTTGACCTTGCAGGAATTGAACCATGGGAATGGTATGGCTATGCATTTTCCAGAGAGCCGCTGAATGGGAAATTTAATGATGACCAGCGCAGGGAATGGATGGAAAAGAGCCTTGCATGCGGTAAAGAGTATGCCGGTATTGTATGCAGAGAATATGGAACCCAGGATACAAAGGAACTGGCAAAAGCCATGGGAATGAACGTTTCTTATCCGGAATTTCCAGAAAAGACGGACCGTGTGCTGTTTGCAGAATTCCGGGTGCCTGATAAGATCTGTATTTATATGGATGCTGTCAATAAAGCTGCCAGACTGTTTTTGAAACCGGAGGTGACTCAGGTTCTGACAGAAGGGCTTGATGTAAGCAGACTTTTATTGGCCCACGAACTCTTTCATTTTGTAGAAGAACGATATAAGCATGAAATTTTTACTAAAACGGAGAAGATAAGACTCTGGTCCCTGGGATTCATTCATAACGATTCCAATGTAATTGCTTTTAGTGAGATTGCAGCAATGGGATTTGCCCAGGAAATTATGAAGATCAGTTATTCTCCCTATCTGATGGATGTGTTTCTGGTTTACGGCTATTCTCCGGAAGAGGCAAGCGGATTGTATGAAGAGATGATGCAGGCTGCTAAGAGAGAACCCAGACCGGCCCCACAGGAACCGTCAGTCGGTGAAGAAACGACAGTATAAAAAAAGGCAGGAGAAAAGGAGAAGATATGAGTATAAAAGTTCCTTATGAAAAAGTAAAAGAAACCGTAGAGAAAGCCCTTCTGCAGGCAGGACTTTCCAAAGAAAAGGCAGAAATCTGTGCAAAAATTCATGCCCAGTCCAGTGCAGACGGTGTGGAAAGCCATGGTTTAAACCGTGTTCCACGTTTTGTAGAGTATGTATTAGGCGGCCTGGTAGATCCGGAAGGTGAGCCGGAATTAATCGGCGGTAAGGGCGCAGTAGAAAATTATGACGGACATCTGGGAATCGGCATCACCAATGCTCTTTTCTGTGCAGACCGCGCCATGGAGCTTGCAAAAGTACACGGAATTGGCTGTGTTGCATTAAAAAATACCACTCACTGGATGCGTGGGGGCACTTATGCATGGAGAATGGCAGAAGCCGGATTTATGGGAATGAGCTGGATTAATACGGAAAGCTGTATGCCGCTTTGGGGAAGTGATGAACCGGGCGTAGGAAACAATCCTTTCTGTATAGCTGTTCCAAGAGAAGACGGCCCCATCGTACTTGATATGGCAATGAGCCAGTATGCTTACGGAAAGCTTGGAGTTTACCGTCTGGCAGGCAAAAAGCTTCCTTTCCCAGGCGGCTTTGATAAAGAAGGCAATTTAACCGATGATCCGGGAGCAATTGAGGAGAGCAAACGAATTCTTCCTACGGGTTACTGGAAGGGAAGCTCCATGGCTATCGCTCTGGACCTGGCGGCTGCTCTTATGGCCAACGGAAAAAGCGGTCTGAATCTGGATGAAGAAGGAAGAGGAAGCTGTACCGGATGCTGCCAGATCTTCATTGCCTATGATCCTTATCTGTTTGGTACCAAGGAAGAAATTCAGGATATGTTAAACAAGAGAGTAGCAGCTGCAGATGCCAGCCATCCGGAAAAAGAGGGCGGTAAAGTTACCTGTCCAGGTGAGCGTACCATAGAAACAAGAAAACAAAGTATGGAAAACGGAGTTAATGTGGATGAACTGATCTGGAACCAGATCGTTGCCATCTCTGAGGGAAACTTAGAAACAAAAGATATTGCAAGCAAATAAAACACAGCCCTGTTAAGCAGAAAGAGGAGAAGATTATGCTGTTTTCTAATATCACAGTAGCAGAGAAATATAATTATCTGGAAGAAAAATTTAAAAAGGCCTATGAATGGCTGAGATCAACGGACATTGCATCCCTTCAGCCGGGAAGCTATCCTATTGCTGGCGACCAGGTTGTGGCAAATGTTCAGGAGTACACCACAATTTCTCCAGATGAGGCTTCATTTGAAACTCATGAAAAGTTCTTCGATATCCAGTACGTAGTTTCCGGCAGGGAGCAGTTTGGTGTGTGCAAACGGGACGGACTCACTGTTAAGGAACGCCGGGAGGAGAACGACTTAATCTTTTATGAAGAACCGGGAATGAGCGGCAGTGTACTTCTGGAAGAGGGAGATTTAATCATCGTTGCACCGGAAGATGCTCATAAGCCCCGCTGCGTGGCAGGAGTTCCCTGCCAGGTTAAAAAAGTAGTAGTTAAGGTGGCACTGTAGAAGCTGGTTTTATCAGATTAAATTCATGTCAAGAGGCATCATTAGATGAGCAATCAGAACCTGATAAGCCTGATCGGTATTTCCGTCCTTTAATTGCTGATAAAAATTTTCGTGCTCCTCTAACGTGGCCTGTGTCCGTCCTGTAACCGTAAGGGCATTGGCTGTGGTCAGATGGATCATATAAAGGAGGCGCTGGAATAAGTGATCAAATTCACTGTTCCTGGCGAAATGGACCAGAAGCATATGAAATTTATGGTCCTCCTCCGTAAATGAGGCTGGGAAGTTGTCTGAAGTCAGTGCGGCCTTTTGTCTCTTAAGAGATTCTTCCATATCCTTAAGAAGATTTGTAAACCGTTCGTTTCCTCTTAAAGAAGCAGCCAGATGAACGCAGAAACCTTCAATGGCACAGCGGACCTCGATGGATTCCCGCATGGTTTCTTTATCAAGACGGCGAATCTTAAATCCACGGCTGGGAATAATGGTGATGTAGCCATCCTGAGATAGGCACTGTAGAGCTTCCCGAAGGGGAGTCCGTGAAATTCCAAGTTCTTTTGCAAGTCTGGTCTCTGAATATAGAAGATCGGAGTCCAGTGATTTGGATAAAATCTGTTCTTTGATGGTATTATAAGCCTGTGACTGCAGGGAACCGCTATCGTACATGAAAAACTCCTTTCATGGGTTTTAGCCTATCATACCCTAGAAAATTTCACAAGTCAACAAAAAATGATTGACCGGTATACCGGTATACAGGTATAATAGTAGCAGTAAGAAAAATAATATTTTATCTCGCAGGAGGAAAATCAAATGAGCGTATCACAATTAGGAAATGGTTTAAGAGTAATCGATTTAACAAAGCAGCTGGATCCGGCTACCGAATCAAGACGGTGCCATTTATTCCGTTTTAACACAGGCGGCCCAATTCCGGATTTTCATACCATCATGGATTTAACCAGCCATTTAGGAACTCATGTAGAATGTCCGTATCATCACAATGATAACTGGACGGATGTTCAGGGCCTTCCAATCAGCACATTTATGGGACGTGCAATTTACGTAAGCATTACCCATATGGAGCCAAACGGAAAAATTAAGGCAGAAGATTTAGAGAAAGCCTGCGGCGACCGTATTCAAGAAGGCGATATCGTTATTCTGGATTCCCAGTATAAGCTGCCTCCATTTACTCCAGCCTCCAACACAGAGGAAGATAAGAGACTGTTTATCTGCCGTGAAACAGCTGAGTGGCTGAAAGAGAAAAAAGTGAAATGTGTGGGATTCGGCGATGGTGTTTCCATCGAAAGCAACAACACGGATGTTTCTGCATTCCATGATGTTTTAATGGAGGTTGATGTGGTGTTCTTAGAAGTGCTTAAGAATTTAGAGGAGCTGACGACAGACACCTTCTTTATGTCCTATACACCAATCCCCATCAAAGGTCTAGATTCCTGCCCGATTCGCGCTTATGCCATTGAGGGTATTGCAGAGTTTTCCAGATAACGGAAGGTGAATGGATATGAAAATTGCAGTAATCGGGGCTGGAGCCATGGGTTCCATCTATGGCGGTCATCTGTCCCAAAAGCATGAAGTTTATCTGATCGATACTTCCCCTGCTATCGTAGAACATATCCAGAAGGAAGGAATCAGACTTCAGGAGAATGGGGAAGAAAACGTATACCAGCCCAATGCAGTTACTTCTGCTAAAGGGCTTCCAGTCATGGATCTGGTACTTCTTTTTGTGAAATCTCTGTACTCCAGGGATGCACTTGTATCAGGAAAGAACCTGATCGGGAAAGATACCTATTTAATGACGCTGCAAAATGGCTCCGGTCATGAAGACATTCTGGAAGAATTTGCCCCCACGGATCACATTATTATTGGCACAACCGAAGATAACGGAGCAGTTCTGGGCCCTGGATTGATCAGGAGAGGCGGAACGGGAAATACCAATGTGGGAATGCTCACAGAAGATAGTCATGGATTTCTTCCCCGGTTAAAAGAGGAATTTGAATGCTGTGGTTTTTCCGTAAAAATTCATTCCAATATTCAGCAGCTGATCTGGAATAAACTGTTTACCAATGTTTCCTTAAGTGCAGTCACCGGTATTTTGCAGGTAGACATGGGATACATTGCTGCCAATGACCACGCCTGGAATATGACAGTGCGGCTGATCCGCGAAGCTGTGGCTGTGGCTCATGGTCTGGGACTGGAAGCAGATGCAGAAGAAATTATAGAAAAAGTAAAAAAGACGTCAGAAATGTCACCAAATGGATGTACCTCAATTCGTGCTGATATACAGAATGGACGGAAAACTGAGGTGGATATGATCAGCGGTTCCGTTGTAAGAGCGGCTGGCAAATGCGGGATACCTGTTCCGACCCACGAGTTTGTAGTGGAAATGGTACATGCTTTGGAAGGAAAACAACGGTAAGTTGCTTAAGAGAAGGGAGGGTGTCCCAAAGAGTCAGTGTGAATGAATACAGCATGCTATCTGCTTTTTGAGACACCCGTTTTTATTTCATTCCGGAATCAGACCGGGACAATATGGGGTTCATTTAAATGTCAGGGGGACATAATAACATGAAAAAATTAATTGTTGCTTCAATTACACCATTTGACAGACAGGGTAAAATTAACGAGACTTCAGCCAGACAGCTTTGGGAAAGAAACCTTACAGAAGGTGCAGATGGCTTTTTTATCGGGGGAAGCTCCGGTGAGTGCTTTCTGTTAAACAGAGAAGAACGGGTTCGTTCCTTTGAACTGGCATCGGAGTTAAAAGACCGTTGTGATCTCTATGCACATGTAGGTGCCATCAGCACGGAAGAAGCCATATTTTACGCAAAGAAAGCAAAGGAACTTGGAATTCAAGGCATTGCGGCAACACCACCTTTGTATTTTGGATTTTCGGAGAAGGAAATTGCAGGATACTATTACGATATTGCCCAGG
Organism: uncultured Paenibacillaceae bacterium; assembly: GCA_963523055.1. Classification (GTDB taxonomy): domain Bacteria; phylum Bacillota; class Clostridia; order Lachnospirales; family Lachnospiraceae; genus Lacrimispora. Next base: position 251,522 of record CAURBV010000003.1, read on the forward strand.
CAGTGGGGGAATCCGTCCTCTACTATAATATCCCATCAAGCACTCACAGGGAGCTGGATCTAAATAATCCCGAGACCAGAGAACTTATAAAATCCGGAGCAATTGGAGCAATCAAGCACACCAATTTAAATCTTCTGCAGATGGAGCGGATCAAAAACATAAATTCCGATATCATCTGTTACGGAGGTTTTGAAAGCTCCATGGTGGCGTTTCTTGCATTTGGCTGTGATGGATTTATTGGAAGCAGCTTCAACTTCATGCTGCCCCAGTTCAAACGGATCATGGAATTGTACCTGGAAGGAAAAGAGGAAGAAGCCAGAGCTCTTCAGACCAAATCCAATAACATTCTGGATGTGCTTTTGAAAAACGGTCTCTGTGCAAACTTAAAATACATCGTTTCCAATCAGGGAATACCAGCCGGTGAAGTAAGAAAGCCCATGCTGCCTTTAACGGAAAGCCGGAAAGAAGAAATGGATGAGATTCTTTCCAAATATCTGGAGGTACGCTAAGACATAAAGGAGATGAATCATATGAAAGCGGTACAGATTGTAAAACCGGGAGAATTAAAGGTAATTGATATAGAAAAACCTGTTCTTGATGAAGAAAACAATGTGATTGTAAAAATGACAGCTGCCGGAATCTGCGGTTCAGACGTTGGTATCTACCACGGAACCAACGCAGCAGCAACCTATCCAAGAATTATCGGACATGAGATGGTAGGTGTAGTGGCAGAGACAGGTTCCTCTGCTCAGAAACTTAAAGTGGGTGACCGTGTCATTGTTAACCAGGTTACCAGCTGCGGACACTGCTATCCGTGCCGGAAGGGAAGAGGCAATGTCTGTGATCATTTAAAGGTAAGAGGCGTTCATATTGACGGAGGCTATCGGGAGTTTATTGCGGTGCCGGAAGCTGACTGCTATATTCTGCCTGATTCCATATCAGACCGGGATGCGGTTATGATTGAACCAACCACCATTGCCATACAGTCCTGCACCAGAGCAGAACTGGAAAAAGAAGATATGCTTCTCATTTACGGTTCCGGTGCTCTTGGAAGCTCTATTTTAAAGATTGCCAGTCAAATCTGCGATCACATTATAGTCGCTGATATTCAGGATGATAAGCTGGAGACTGCGAAAGCAAATGGAGCGAAATACACGATCAACGTATTAAACGAGGATCTTGTGGAGAAAGTAAAAGAATACACCCAAATGCATGGAGCCACCGTATCCATCGATGCTGTCTGCAACAAGGATTCCCTGATCCGCCTTTTAAATGCTACCGGAAACGCCGGAAAGGTTATCACCATGGGATTTTCAACTGCTCCCACAGAGATCAATCAGTTTGCCATAACAGCCAAGGAGCTTGATGTGAGAGGCTCCAGACTTCAGAATAAAATGTTTGGAAAAGCAATTAATATGATTCAAGAGGGAAAACTGGATCTGACCGGTTCTGTTTCCCACACATTCCCGCTTACTAAGGCTCAGGAGGCCTTTGATTTTGTGGATAGCCATGATCCATCTATCCGCAAGATTATTCTTACATTTGATTTTTAAAACCCCACTCTCTCTCTAAAAGAAAAGGTTCCTTCTGCTTATTAAAACAGAAAGAACCTTTTCTTTTTGTCAAAAGACCTGTGAAGTGCATCGGTCAAATAATCATATATCCGATTCATGGATTGTAATTCAACCCATTCCGGAGTATCCCTGTATCCGCCATGCATGGTAGTGGAAATCTCCATCTGATCCAGGATCATATGAAATTCCGGGGGCCTGCCTAATAAGCCGCTGCCCATCTTGGAAAGTGCATTCAGATACTGGATATCCCATCTGGGAACGCTGGCAATACTGATTGCGGGAGTCCGGCTGCCGGAAAAGGAAGCTTCATCACTTCCAGGGAGATATTTTACAAGCACACCGTTATTTTCTGCCAGAATTTCTTTTCTGCAAAATGCTTCCACTCCCGGCTTTCGTTCGTATCCCCGGCTATTAACTGCTATGGTATCCCCATAACCGCACACATCCAGATTAATAACTCCAGTGATCTCCTGATGATTCATGGAAGCGGCATAGAGCCGGCTCCCGGTATTACCAGTTTCTTCCCCATCAAAGAATGCAAATCGGGCTGGAAAATTTTCTTCTTTCAGTTTTACCGCAAGAGCGATGAGAATGCACAAAGCGGCAGCATTATCATTGGCGCCGAAGCTGCCGGGCACTGCATCATAATGAGCGCAAAAAAGAGGACCAGGCTCACTGTTCCATGGTGCCAGAATATAGTTAGAAATCCCTCTGGGAGCCTTTTGGGAAGGCGCTTCCTCCTGAAGATCAAAATCCAGATGCTCCTTTACAAGAACTTCCCTGAGTGCATAGCGTCTCTGATCCGGATCTTTCAATGAAAGTGCCTCCAGATAATGGTTTAATTCCATATTTGGTGCCCCTCCTAACGGGTGCTGGCCGGAAGGCAGCTATCTAACGGTACTTTAATTACAATCTTTCTGATGGAAGATGGGGTATCACCTGCCTGAATTGCAGGAATATGCACATCCCAGGGGAAATAAATGGCAAAGGTTCCCGGTATCATATGAATCCGGCCTTCTAAAGCAGCGGCATCATTTTTATAGAAAAGAATATCTCTTGGAGTATCCAGAAGGTTCTCCTCAACCTGTCCATTTCCGTCATCTGTGTAAAAGCCGGCCTCTTCCGGACCGCCACAGGCCAGAAACTGTACGTCGATATTCTTTCTGTGAATCTCAGGACGAAGTCCGCTCCGGTCACCAGTCTTTAAGTCAAGTACCTGAAGAATTACCGGGATACCATCTAAATCAATGGAAAACACCCCGGGTTCATGGGCTGCCATATCATGCTCGGTCAGATAACGGATGGCGCAGCTAAGAGGAGCGGGCAGAATGGCAAGCTGTTCTTTTAACATGGAACTATAAATATTTCCGAAAATCATAATTGATACCTCCGTCAATTCTTATATTCTGATTTATGTGACCTTTACTGCATCGCGGTTAAACCGCCGTCTACACCAAGAATCTGTCCAGTTACAAAAGAAGAGGCGTCGCTACATAAAAATACCGCAGCCGCCGCAATATCTTCTTCCTGACCAATTCGTCCCAAAGGAATCCGTTTCGTTAAAGTCTGGTAAAACTCAGGATCATCCAGCTGAAACGCGTTAATGGGGGTTCGGACAAAGGTTGGGGCAATGGCGTTACATGTGATCCCGTATTTGCCCCATTCACATGCAAGCTGTTTGGTATACATATTCACAGCCCCTTTGCTGGTGCAGTAAGCCAGATAATCCTGCCCGGTTCCAATGAGACCTTTTACCGATGACAGATTTAAAATCCGCCCATATTCAGCCGGGATCATGAAACGTTTTCCTGCAGCCCGGGTCACCGTATGAATTCCAAGCACATTTAAATCCATAACCTGTGCAAACACTTCTTCTTCGTAATCTTCGGCCGGAATCAGCCGGTTCATCCCCGCGCTGTTCACCAAGATATCAAGACTGCAAAATTCCCGGCTAATCTCGTCCATCATTTCTTCTACCTTATGGCGATCTGTAATATCACAGCCGAGAGCGAGAAGTCGTCTGCCTTCCCTGTCTGCTGTTTCTCTTAAAAAACCGGCCTTTTCCGGATGCCCTCCGCAGACGGCAACATCGGCTCCGCTTTGTAGAAATGCTTTTGCAATGGAACTACCAAGCCCGCCTGTGCCTCCGGTAATCAGAGCCTTTTTTCCAGTCAGGGAAAATCTGGTTTGGATACAATCATTCATCATAGCTGATTCCTTTCTGATAGTAGGAAGTCGCCGTATCATAACCCGGCTGGCTTTCAAGAAAATAATCCGGATAACACTCCTGTAAAGGTGGGATCAGAAGCTGTATCCGGGATAAATGATGGCGGTAGATGGTGCATGCGCGATCCGTGTTTCTTGCAGCCAGTGCATCGGTAAGAGACGTAAGATCCTTTATAAAATCTTCTGTAACCGAAGAATCCGACGCAGCAAGATATAAAAGTCTCTGTAGATCCATTCCAGCTTTCTGCACAGCCTCCCATATATGATTCATCTTTCCTCCCAGTTCATAAAGAAGATGGTAATAATCAGTGATTAACCGTACTGAATGGGATAAATCTCCCTGAGCTAAATAGTCCTCCAGCTCCCGTAAATGGTGATAGAGGATATCAAACTGAGTGCCCTTAACATTCCGGATAAAGATGTTCTGGATCATGGCTGTTCCAAGCTGCTTATGAATCCATAAGGTCTGTTCGATCCGGGCAGTATCGATTTTTGAAACAAACGCACCTTTCTGAGGGATTATATCGATCAGATTCTTTCTGGAAAGCTTGTACAGAGTATCGTGGACAGGAGTCCGGCTGATGTTTAACGCATCTGCCAGTTCTACTTCATTCATCTTTCTTCCAGGAGGAAGATGGAGATTTAGAATAAAATGCCGTATGATCCGGTATGCATACTGTCTGGCATCTTCCGTATGTCTTCTGGGCGGTAATTTTTGAAACGGTATGAGTGACATGTAAAACTCCGTTCTGCCGTGTTGAAACGGCATATTTCTTCCTATATTATAGCATGAATTTTGTTGTTTGGTAAACCCTTATGATAAAATCATGACATTCATGGAATGAAAATAATCGTTACAAAAATCTTAATTAATAATTAAAAAATAGTAGGTTGTTACCAATGAGAATTTATGCTATAATTTTACTGCTTTCGATTTTACATATAAAAGCAGGGGGATTGCCAATACCAATTGACGAGGAGAAATTATGAAAAAGAGAATTTATTCTATCTTACTGGCCTGTTTATTAATTGCAGCACTTGCAGGCTGCGGTAAAAAGGTAGAAGCCGTTGCAATAGAAACAACTGTTGCACAATCACAGGAAACAACTGAGGAAAGCAAAGCAGCTGAAGCCAGTACAGAAGCAGGCGCAGACGCTTTTGCAACATTTGAAGATCCCAACGGATTATTTACAGCCAGCTATCCGGGAACACCGAAAGAGATGAAGCAGTCAGTTTCCTCCGAAGGAACTTCAATTGATCTGTATTCTTATATGCTTGAGCAGGAAGATGCCCTTTACAATGTTATGTACAGTGCCATACCTGAGGGTGCAGCAGCAGAACCTTCAGATATGTTAGAAGGTGCAGTTGCAAATATTCCCTATACCATTGAAGATACCAAGGATATTACCCTTGGCGAATACCAGGGTAAAGAATTAAAATACAGTGCTCCGCTGGGATCTGATACCATCGTTTTCTATCACAGAGTATATATTGCCGGAGATCATGTTTATCAGCTTCAGGCAGTGTCTGAATCAGGAGAAAGAACACCGGAAATTGACACTTTCTTTAATTCCTTTACACTGAAATAAAAAATTGCAGTAACCGATTATCAGGATTCCCCAATTCTGTTCATTATGTATTGTTAGAAAGATTCCCGTTTAAAAAGACAGGAAAATCCCCGTGAGAGAAGTATTTCCATACTTGCTTTCACGGGGATTTTTAATTACTGAATAAAAGTTCCTGCCTTAATCTGATCAACTATTTCTTTGTACTGTGTCTGAATATCCTGTGGAACTAAACTGGAGAATGTTCCGATGCTTAAGCAGCCGTTGCTTAAATCACCGTAAATGGTTTTGCCGCCAAAGGTATCTGCTTCCACATCCTTCATACAGGCTTTTAATAAAGCCGCGTTGTCGGTCACAACAGAGCAGATGATAATTTTGTGATCAGCAGAACCTAAATCACCTGGCTGACCGATATCGTATCTGCCCTCTGATCCAGCCAGTGCTTCCCGTGCTCCGGTATCAACTGCGGAGGCATCACCAAACATTATGTCAACATCATAGGTGGAAACCATGGAGGAAGCGATTTCCTTACCCTTTGCAGTATCGCTGAAGGAGCCTGCATAAGCAGATGAAACTTTAATATCAGGATTTACTTTTTTGGCTGCCTTCTCATAACATTCCAGCTTTGCCTTTGTGGTATCCAGCTCCATACCACCGATAAAACCAATGTTGTTTGTCTTGCTCATAAGACCTGCCAGAGCGCCTGCCATATAACCGATCTGCTTTGCATCAGGAAGAATGGAGGTGATGTTTTCTGTTTCAACGGTACCATTTAATAGTGCAAACTTAATATCCGGATATTCTTCTGCGACCTGCTTCACTGCATCCGTATACTGATTGCCTGGTGCAAAGATCAGGTTGTAGCCCAGTTCTGCGTAATCGGTCATAACCGTGGCAAAATCAGCAGTCGCTACATTGTCCGTGTACACAGTTTCCCAGCCGCTGTCTTTCGCCGCATTTACCATAGCCTGATAGCAGCTTGCGCCCCAGCCACCGTCAGAAACAGAAGAGTCCAGGACCATGGCCACTTTATAGCCGGATGCTTTTGAAGAGTCAGCAGCCTTTGTCTCTTCTGCTTTTGTGGTTTCAGCCTTCGTTGTCTCTGCTGCAGAAGTTTCCGCAGAGGAACCTGCCGCTTTTGTTGGAGCAGACGCGCTGCTGCATGCAGCAAGACTCATGGCTGTAAGGGCTGCGGCCATGATAAGAGATGCTGTTTTCATAGTCTTTTTCATAATAAATCCTCCTTTTATGTTGAAAAAATATATAATCGCAGGGCTGTCCTGGAATTATTATTACCGTTCTTCCCTGTAATAGGGCTGTCCGTTGGCTTTCGGACCACTTTTTCGTATTCCGAAAAATGCAAGAACAAACAGGGTGCACAGATAGGGGATCATCTGGAGAAGCTGGTAGGGAGTGGAAGGACTTAACAGCTGGAGCCGGATCTGCAGTGCATCACAAAACCCAAAAAGAAGACAGGCTAACATTACACCGGAAGGCATCCAACGGCCGAATATAACAGCTGAAAGAGCAATAAATCCACGGCCCGCCACAATTCCCTCCGAGTAGGTGCTGGTGTAGCAGATGGTTAAATACGCTCCCCCGATTCCCGCAAGTGCTCCACAGATGATGCAGGCAATGTATTTTTGAAGGACAACATTGATTCCCAGTGTTTCTGCCGCTTTGGGAAATTCTCCTACGGCTTTAAAATTAAGTCCTGCTTTTGTTCTGTTAAAGAACACTGCAGTGGCAGGTACCAGCAGATATGCTATATATACCAGAGGGATATGGTTGAAAAACAAAGGTCCAAGTACCGGAATACTGCTAAGAACCGGAATGGGCATCGACTTCATGGAAACGCCCTGGATCAGTGTTGAGGTATCGGAAAAGGAAAGACGGTAGATAAAGGAAGCCAGTGCGGGTGCAAAAATATTAATTGCCATACCATAAACAATCTGGGGAGCACATAAACGGATGGTGCAGAATGCGTAAATCATATTAATGGCAACGCCTGCCAGGGCACCAGCCAGAATACCGGTTATGGGGCTTCCGGTTTTATATCCGATTAAAAATCCGATTAATGCACCAAAGGACATAATTCCGTCAAGACCGATATTGACCAGTCCGGCCCGTTCGGAGTAGGTTTCAGCCAGTGCAACAAACAGAATGGGAGTTGCCATTCGTATGGTAGAAAGAAGCAGCTCTGTGAGAAAATTCATGTTGAAAAATGCATTCATCAGTTGGTAACCTCCTTTTTCCCCATGTGGCTGTTTATGTATTGTCTGATTGCGGGTAGCTTTAACAGCGCTGTGCCAGCCACCGCAAATATAATTACCAATGCCTGAATGATATCAACCACAGCGGTAGGAATCTGCATACCAGTCTGCAAGGTACTTGCACCTTTTCTCAGTACGGCAAAGATAAATGCAACTGCGGCAGTTCCGATGGGATTAAGCTGGGCGATCAGTGCAATAGCCACTCCATCAAAGCCGAAACCCTGGCCAAATCCTCCCATCAGCCTTAACTGTTTTCCATGAAGCTCTACACTTCCGCCCAGCCCGGCAACCGCTCCGGACGCAATAAAGGAGAAGAGTACATACCGGTTTACAGGAAATCCATTAAAGAATGCGGCAGTAGAATTTAAACCCACTGCCCTCAGTTTAAATCCCTTAGAGGTATAGAATAAAAAGTAATACCCTGCAAATGCCAGAAATAAAGCAACCCATACGCCCCAGTGGACGGGAAAGCTTTTTGATACAACTGCCAGTTTGGTGTTGTCAGGGATTGCAAAGGTCTGGGGAACACTTCCGTCACGTAAAAGGGTGGTATAAACGTAACCCATAAAGAGGGTTGCCACGTAATTCAGCATAATACTAACAATCATTTCATTTAAGCCTCTTGTAATCTTTAAAATTCCTGGAATTGCGCCCCATACAGCGCCTGCGGCAGCGCCGATTAGAAGGCTGAGCAGGATTCCGGCAATTCCCCCGACCCCGGACTTGGTTACAAAAAAGATGCTGGCAACAGCGCCCATAACAAACTGGCCTTCCCCGCCAAGGTTAAAGACACCGCATTTATAGGAAAAAGCTGCAGTCAGTCCGGTAAATATCAAAGGGCAGGCGATTACAAGGGTCTGAGCGATCTTTCTGCTGCTTCCAAATGCGCCGGAAAACAGAAATCCATATGCCTGAAAGGGGTTCTTACCCAGGCAGATCATAATGATCCCTCCAATGATAAATGCCACCAGAATGGATAATACGGGCACGATGACCTTCATTAAATTTTCTCTCTGCTTCATGTCCTAATTCCCCTTTCCTGCCATTGCAAGTGAGATTTGTTCAATGGGAGGGTTAACTCCTGAGTAGGTTCCCATGACCTGACCTTCGAACATAACCAGAATCCGGTCTGATAAATTGAGTATTTCATCAAAATCAGCACTGATTAACAGAATTGCACAGCCCTGGTCCCTGGCAGCGGCCATAGTATCATGAACATAACGGGCGGCACCGATATCCAAACCTCTGGTTGGATGAACCGCAATCAGAAGTTCCGGGTCATTTTCCATTTCTCTGGCTAGTATAATTTTCTGCTGGTTTCCTCCGGATAAGTTTCGTACCTCCTGCTCTATGGAAGCGCAGCGGATATCATTTTTTTCCTTCATTTCAAGTGCAAATTTTGTAATGGCTTTGTTCTTTAGGAGTGCTCCGTGTCCGTAGGAAAAACGGGCTTCTTCTGTGGCTTTTAAAATCAGATTTTCCCTGACTGTCATATTGCCGATCAGTCCCATCTTATTACGGTCTTCTGGAATATGGGAAACATGGGAGAGAATAAAGCCGTTTGGAGCAAAACGGGACACACGGGAAGCTTTTAACAAAACCGCCCCCTCTTCAGGCGCAATAATTCCGGCTGCAAGCTGTGCAAGCTGTGACTGGCCGTTTCCGTCCACTCCAGCGATGCCAAGGATTTCTCCCTTTCTTACCGTGAGGCTCACATGATTTAGGCCGCTGTGCTTCTGCTGCTTTTGATAGCTGATATTTTGAAAGCTTAAGACTTCTTCTCCGTGAGAGGTAACCTTCTTATAATTACTGGGCACCATTTCCCTTCCGATCATTAAATTAGCCAGCTGAGTGCCGTCAGTATCCTCTTTATTTAAAGTGGTGACGGTCTCGCCTGCCCGCAAAATAGTAATCCTGTCACTGATGGAAAGAACCTCTCTCATCTTATGGGAAATAAATATCACGGATTTTAGTTCTCCAGTCAGTTTGCGGATTATGGAAAAAAGTCCTTCTGCTTCAATGTCGGTAAGAGCAGCTGTGGGTTCATCAAGAATAAGAAGTTCTGCGCCCCGGTAAAGGGCTTTTAATATTTCCACCCGCTGCTGGGCTCCTACGGAGATTTCAGTGATCTGCTTGTCCAGTTCCACATCAAGACCGTACTTTTCTGAAAGAGCCAGGATTTCCTTTCTTACCTGATCCTTTTTGATGAAGACAGAGGAATCCTTCCGGCTTCCAAGAATAATGTTTTCCAATACAGTCATGGCCTCTACCAGCATAAAATGCTGATGAACCATGCCAATGCCCATTTTCACTGCCGCTTTTGGTGAGTCAATTTTCACTTTTTCTCCACGCAGATAAATGGTTCCCGCAGTAGGCTGGTATAAGCCAATTAAAATATTCATCAGGGTGCTTTTTCCTGCTCCGTTTTCTCCCAGCAGAGTATGTACCTCACCCTCCATTACAGAGAGATTGATATTGCGATTGGCATATACATCCCCAAACTGCTTGGTAATCTGCTCCATTTTCAGCAATTCCTTCATTGGTTCCTCCTAGCCTCTGATCTCTCTGATCAGGATTAATTTGCAATAAGCAAAATAAGAATCTAAGTCAAATGCCTCTTTATCAACCAGAAACTGAACCGTGGCTCCCTCCAGCAAAGAAACCGCAATTCCGGCTATCAGATTCTGCTTTGCAACAGGCATATCTGGTGCAAATGTCTCTGCAATTTCCTGGATTTCTGTTCTCCAGTTTTGGTAGGAAAGACAGAATTCCTGATGCATATCAGGATCCAGGCGGGACTGGTTCCAAAAATCAAGCTCTGCCACATCGTATTTATCCTCTATTAGAATGGTGTATATCTTTTGTTTTATAAAAACGTCCAGGCGATCTTCCAGAGTCGCTTCCGGACCAATACCTGACTGATGAATGGATTGCTGGCGGATTTCGCGGTAACGGTTTAAGACTTTTTTCTGAACAGCAAGGAGAAGCTCTTTCTTACTGTTGTAATAATAATGAATGTTGGATTGAAACAAATTTGCTTTTTCAGCCACCTGTCGGATTCTCAACCCACTGATGGTTTTTTCCTGAATGATGGTAAGGGCTGCATCCAGAATTCTGTCCTCTGTTGAAGTGCTGCAGGGTTGTTCTTCTATTGATAAAATTTGCCCCATATCATGCCTCCCTTTTGGTCAGATGACCAATTTCTTGCATTATACGGAACCCTTAGTATGGTGTCAATGAAAAATCAGAATAATTGGTTATATTAAGCATTGGATTAAGAATATAAAAGAATGACGCTTGAAAATTAATAAAACTAAGAAAATAGTAAGAGCTAATGGGCAAAATTTCCAGAGTTTAAATTAAGAAGATTGATTGGATAAAGTTTCCTGATTATCTGAATTATACCTTTGTTTTATATTATTTCTATTATAAAAAAATATACAAATATATTGCAAATTTCTACGGTATATGATATAATGCCAGTGTTATGAAATGAATATTTCATGCGCGAGTGGCTCAGTTGGTGGAGTACGACCTTGCCAAGGTCGGGGTCGCGGGTTCGAGTCCCGTCTCGCGCTTTTATTAATAGGTAGCTGGAACCTTGATTTTACAAGGGTTTCCAGCTTTTTTTATTTCATAAAAATGTCTTTTTCGGGGTAGACATGAAACCGGCCTTTGAACGTTTGACCTATGTACTATGTAGTGAAACAACACTGGAACTTCCTCAAATTAACATAGTAACCCATCCACCTGGCGGAAGCACATGCTGTGGATGAGCTACTAAAAAAACAACAACTATTACAAAATAACCTTAAGGAATTGTCGGTTTCCCAATTTCCTTCATGTATTCTTTGAATGCCTCGGCTATTTCTTTGTACTTTGTATGATGAAGGTAATGGGATCCCTCCATGGGGATCATTTTTCCAATGCGGGATTGCTTTGCCTGCTCTTCATGCAGTGGAATCCAATTGGGATTTTTATCATTATTGGACTGAACGAAAAGCAACAGTGGAAAATCATTGGGATAAGTGAGCTTTTCTGCATTTTTAAAGTTCGATCCCAGGTGTTTCAACTCATTTATCATGGTTGGATTGCTTGAGACTTGATTGGAGATCAGATTCATCTGTTCATTGGTTTGGTCATCATATGCAAGGAATTCATTGGAGTCACCTGAAACCTTCTTCATCAATCTCATCAAACCTGATTTTTGAAAGAATTCCATAGTACTTAAAGGCAATTTGACGTCCATGCCAGGCTGGTTTGGAACACTGCTATCAATACCTATAAAAGCAATAACTTCATCAGGATAATTCTTTATATAGGTTCCCCCATAAAGACCTGCAATGGAATGTCCCATTAGAATGTAACGATCAAGCCCCAATTGCTGCACGGCTTCGTGGATTTCGCTGACGATATTCTCTGTTGTTCTTTCCTTCTCGGTTCGATCACTTAATCCATAACCCAAAGGCTCGATTGCCACGACTTTGTAATCAGGAGTCAATTCATCAATTAACAACTTAAAGTCAAGCACAGGCGAAGGGGTTCCTTGTCCAGGGAGAAGGACGATGGTCTGTTCTCCATTCCCTTGTATGGACACATTCATGTTTTTCCCATCCACCACAACATGCTGACCGTAAGACTTTATTTTCTTTTTCTCAATCCCATTGCAGATTCCGTTTACAACATACGTAATGCCAAGAAATAACATGAAAGCAACAATAATCCCTGCAATTATTTTTAACAATAAGTTTCGTTTTTCACCATTTTTAGTCCCATCATTTTTTGAGACTTTCTCTGTTCTCGCCATGTTCTAATTCTCCAGTCCTTGTATGAGTAGATCAATTTCTAAATAGAAAAATAGAAAATAAGTATAATAAATTAATATGTCCCCTTTGTAATGGTTATATGTACTAAGTGTAAACAAGCAATGGGACAATTACTGTACATAGAAAACTTAATATTGATAATAGATAGTAATTGGTGTATTCTTAATTGAAAAAATTAGTTTTGAAGAGGGGATAAATATATAAAATGAGAAAAAGCTTTCTTCACCATATTTGTATACAAACTAACGACTATGAGCAGTCGTTAAAATTTTATTGTAAGATGCTTAATATGGAAATAATAGAGGAAACACCTGATTTTCATGGAAGAGAGTATAATACATGGATTAAAAATGACAGCCTTTGTATTGAATTACAGACACCAAAAAATGGACAACAGTTTGATCAAATAGATAATGAACATACGGGTGTCTCTCATATTTGCCTTTGGGTAAATGATATAAATGAATTATATAATGAACTAGGTGAAAAAGGAGCCCATTCATTTATTAAACATGGCGCAAATGATATTTATGAAGTAAATGGTGGTAAATTATTTAAATTGAAGGCTCCGGAAGGTACAATTATTGAATTTAGAAATAAATTGGGGTGCTGACATATTTTTTTATGAGGTAAACACTGCCGTATACCTATTAACTACAGTCACTCCGGTATTAATAAATTGTGAACCTGTATCTATTCCCCTTAATGCAGCAATTGCCTCAGCCATCCCCAAATAGCCCATTGTAAATGGGCTTTGTACTAATACAGCTTTTATAATATTATTTCTTATCATTTCCTGAATGGTATCTGTGATATCAAACCCAATACCGATAATATTTGTATTATTTTCTTTTAAAGCGTTTCCCATTCCTAACGTAGTACCTTCATTGGTTGAAAAGATACCAACAAGATAGGGATTGTCTCTTATATATTTTTTCGTTGCCTGTTTTGCTAATTCCGGGTCACCATTGGTGTAAATAGTATCTAATATTTGATATTTGCTAAACAGATTAAAATAATCGCGGAATCCTAAATCCCGATTGACAGTCGTTCTGTTTTCAGGCGTTACCCCAATGACTCCTATTGAACCACCAGTGAGCCCGGCCTCATCTAATTCGTAAAACATATTTTCTCCGGCTATCTTACCTGCTACATAATTATCTGTAGCTAAGGTTACGATGGCTGGTTCAAATGCGGGTGCATCAACATAAATGATTTTCACACCCTTTGATTTCGCATCTTCAACTGAACTTGAAATCTTTAAAGGATCACTGGCTGCTAACATGATTGAATCCGCTCCCGCAGCTACGGCATTGTTAAATATCTCAATTTGTTTATTTACATCTCTTGTCAGGGGGGCATCCCATATATATGTAACACCTAACATAGAAGCCATTTCTCGGGCACCATTATTCATAAAACTCCAAAATTGATCACTTTTATCCATAGTTATTAAGTAAATTTTATAATTCATCCATACCATTTGGTTCAATTCTGCATCATCCCCTATATAATAATCAATTTAATTGTCGGTTCATTTCTGGTGTTGAGATCCTTTATCTGTAATTTTAGTTAATACTCCTATAACAGGCATAATTAAGCTTTGGAAGAATACATGGATATTCATTTATATGCGAGTGGGGGTGGTATAATTACTTGAGATCTGAGGTTGCCACTTCTGGAAAGCCTTGTAATACAATGCTTTTTATTTACTTGTTGCATTTTATCATGTACAGCTTTAAGATATTAGAAATGAAATTATTATATATTAAGAAGGTTAACTGGGAAAGGGTGCGTCTGGTATGCCGATATGCCCAGCCAGGATTATAAAATTATAAAAGAAACCAGGAGAATTTATTATGAACTATGATGCATTAATAATTGTGGACATGCAGACGGCTTTGGTAGAAGCAGAACCTTACAACAGGGTGACTGTGATAGAAAATATAAAGGCATTATTAGATACCTGCAGAAAAAAAGGCCTCCCCATTATTTACATTCAACACGATGGCGGAATTGGCGATGAACTGGAGCATGGCAGCACAGGCTGGACGATATACAAAGAAATAGCTCCGATGCAGTATGATAAAATATTTGAGAAACAGTATAACAGTGCATTTAGAAAAACCGGGCTTCATGAATATCTTCAGGAGATTGGTGTAAAAAACATTATTTTATGTGGAATGCAGACAGAATACTGTTTGGATGTTACCTGTAAAGTGGCGTTTGAATATGGATATGAGGTAACCATACCTCAGTCGACAACAACTACATTTGACAATGCATTTGCAAGCGGAAAAGATTTGGCAGAATATTATGAAAACAAAATTTGGAACAACCGATACGCAAAGGTTGTAAGCATGGAGCAGGTTTTAAAATAATTTACTATTGACTCTCGCATAATGTGAGGGTTTATACTCCTGTTGTAAGAATGCTATAAGCGTCAGGAGGTTTGTATTTATGCAGAAGAAATTAATTAAGCTGGAGCATCATGTACACGACTATGAATGTATGTGGAATGGAATTGAGGATCTGTATATACGTGAAACTGGTGAAAAGCTTCCGCCAAATTTCTTTTTCACGCTCTCCTCTTTCGGATCATTCTGCTACATGAAAACGCCGAAGTCGGACCTGAAACGAATGATTGCGCTTGGAGATGGACGCACGAAACAGATGTATGAATTTCTTGCCCCCATTGTAGGCTTTGAATACAAACATTACGAATATAAAATGTTTGAGCAGGCGCTTAGAAAGGCTAAGGCAGAAATTGATGCTGGGTATCCGCCAGTTTTGGGGGCACTGGATATGTATTATCTGCCATACTATTCAAAACTTTATCTTAAAGAGCATATACCATTCCATTATGTTTTGATGACAGGGTATGATGAAGATTCACAAGGCATAGATTTGCTTGATTGCGGGCGTAAGGAGGTTCATACACTTCCTTATACGCAACTGCGTAAAGCCTGGAATTGCAGTTATTCAGGTTTATCTAAACCAAACACTGTCTGCACGGTCAGATTTTATAACACAAAGACCAAATACCAGATTGCTGAAGAATCATTTGCAAAAAAAAGTGAGATGTTTTTAAATCCCCAAGTGAACTTTACCGGTAGAAAAGGATTACAAAAATTTATATATGAATTGCCAAATCTAAAAAGTGAACTCACAAAGGAGGATTATGATAAGATACTCTTAAACCTGGTTATGTTTTTTGGTACAGTACCCACAGTACCTAACGTTCTTCGTGGAATTATGGAACCCGATGAAGTAGACTTCTATGGTGGTTTTGATAAAATGTGCTTTGTTCTTAATGATTTGGGAAAAGAATTTGGTAATGAGGCCTGGCTTAATGCATCCGTTATTTTTAGGCAGGGAGCCTTTATTATTTTAGATATAAAAGATATAATAGTAGCCTATCTAACTGGAGAAAAGGACAGGACCGACCAACTGCCAGGATTGTTTACAAAAATAATGGAGATCATGACAGAGGGATTCATTCTTTTGGAAAGATAGTATTCTATATTGAAAGAATAATAAGTGAATAGTGGAGGTAAATAAATGGCGTTTGATTATAAGAAAGAGTATAAAAAATTTTATATGCCGGGGAATACCCCAGAGATCGTAACAGTTCCAGTTACCAATTATATTGCAGTAAGAGGCAAAGGAAACCCAAATCAGGAAGGCGGAGCATATCAGAACGCTCTGGGGATCTTATATGGGGTAGCTTATACCCTCAAAATGAGTTATAAGGGTTCACATAAAATACAAGGCTTTTTTGAGTATGTAGTTCCTCCTCTGGAAGGTTTCTGGTGGCAGGATGATGTCGAAGGGGTGGACTATGCAAATAAGGACACATTTAATTGGATTTCCGTTATCCGATTGCCGGAATTTGTGACGAAAGAGGATTTTGACTGGGCTGTGACAGAAGCCAGTAAAAAGAAAAAGATCGATTGTTCGCCCGCCGAGTTCTTAACGGTAGATGAGGGGCTATGCGTACAAATCATGCACATAGGACCATTTGATGACGAACCTGCTACTGTTGCTATTATGGATGAATATCTGGCTGAAAATGGGTATTTAAATGATATGACAGATATTCGTCTTCATCATGAGATTTATCTTTCAGATACTCGTAAGGTGCAGCCCTCAAAATGGAAGACAGTCATACGGCATCCTATAAAAAAGACCTGTATTTAGCCGCAAATAAATGTTTGGGAGATATAAAATGAGTGATATCAAGGCAATGGTGTGGTTATTTCCAATCCTTTTTATGTTTCATGATTTTGAAGAAATAATTTTCATGCAATCATGGATCGGTAAGAACAGAAATTATTTAAACCATAGGTTTCCTGCATTATCGAAAAAATTATCTTCTCATTTTGATCAAATAACAACCTCTGCCTTTTCGCTTGGCGTGGCAGAGGAATTTATCATAATCAGTATTATTACCGTTATTTCTTATGTGAACAACTGGTATATTCTGTGGACAGGACTATTTATAACCTTTGCTTTGCATTTGGTAATTCACTGTCTTCAGGCACTGATTATACGAAAATATGTCCCAGCTGTTATTACAAGTATCATCTGCCTGCCAATCTGTATTTATATCATCAGCAATGGGGTGAAACTGTTTCCCCTGAATGAGGTTATCTTCTACTCTGTTTTGTCTTTTGCTCTTATGGTATTTAATTTGATTCTGATCCACAAAGCTATGGAGGTTTTCAGCAAATGGTCAACACAATAGGAACGGCAAAATCAGTAGATACAGCTGTCAAAATTTTAAGATTTATTCCTATATTCACTGGGCTGGATTCCCACACAGGATTTAAAAACTCTGCTAAAATAAGCACTGTCCGGATAACCGGATAATTCCCCCACCTTCTGAACCTCCATATCCGGATTATGCAGCAGCAGTCGTTTTGCCTCATTGATCCGCAGTCTGGTCAGGTACTTGGAAGGCGTTTCTCCAGTTCTCTTCTTAAATATTTTTCCAAGGTATTCCGGTGTAAATCCGAACCTTTCACTCATTTCCTGAAAAAAGACTTCCTGCTTATAATTTTCCTGAAGATATTTTTCCATAAGTCCGCAGATGGACTCCTGACTCAGCCTTTCATTTAAAGTACAGTAAGACTCCAGTGCGTCAGTCTCGGATTTCATGGTAATCAGAAGCTTTTGAAGTGACTCAAAAAGGCTTTCTGCAGTGACCGGTTTTAATAAATAATCCACAACCCCATAGCGGATAGCAGACTGGGCGTAGGAAAAATCATTATAACCGCTTATGATAATCACCTTAACACTGGGATGATTCTTCTTTAAATAGCTTGCCAGTTCAATCCCGTCACACTGGGGCATACGGATATCGGTAATGATGAGATCTGGACAGTTGAGTTCTGTTGATTCTATGGCTTCCAGTCCATTGGCGGCTTCCCCGGCCAGCTTAAGAGGTAAATTTAAGGAGGTGATTTTTTTGATCAGGTTTTTTCGAATGAGGCTTTCATCTTCTGCCACGAGATAACTATAACTCTGGATGGTGTTCATAATATTCCTCCCTTGAATGATAGATAGGGCCTCCCACTATAAAACTGGTTTTGCAGGGACTGGAACAGTCAATTTGAAAAACTGCTTCAGTACCGTAGAGAAGTCTTAGACGCAGGCAGACATTTTTAAGTCCCATATTTCCGATTTGCAATGAATTCCATTCTTTATTCATATCCAGGTTCTCATAGATCCTTAACAGTTCTTCTCCCTTATCTTCACTTAGGAGTCCTCCGTTATCCTCAACTTTTAGATACCACCGTTCATTTTTTGTATAGGATACAATAGACAGCAGCCATGGCGGGGCAATCTGAAATCCGTACTTGAAGGCATTTTCCACAATTGGCTGGATAATGAGTTTGGGAATATAGAATTCTTCCGTTCCTTCTTCTATGTTCAGGGTATAGGTAAAACCTTGGTTATAACGCATCTGCATGCAGTTTAAGTAACATTCCGTATAAAGGATTTCTTCTTTCAGGGGGACAATCATTTCCCTTGAGGATGAAATGTAGCGGAAATAATCACAGAGGTAACTACACATTCGTACAATGTCCTCATTCATATTTTCTTCTGCCATAACAGAAATATTTGTCAGGCAGTTATAAAGAAAATGGGGATTGATCAGTGACTGGGCCGCCTGAAACTTGGCGCGGGTTTCTTCGGATTTTGATAATAAAATTTCCTGCGAAGTGGAACGCAGTTTCTCGTACATACTGCGGATGGATTCACAGAGAAGGGAGAGTTCTTTTATACTGCTGTCGGCAGAGGTTAGATTAACCTTTTTTTCATCAAGTACCCGGTTGATGGTTATTTTCCCAGTAGCTGCCGTCAGCTTTTCCAGCGGAACGGTCAGGCGCTTGGAAATAAAAAAACAAAGGAACAGGGTCACAAGGATGGAAAATGCTCCGATCAGGAAAAACGTTGTACGGAAAAGGGATAGGGACTTATAAAATGCAGATTGGGGCCTGACCAGGATGACTGTCCAGTCGTAGCCTTCAATGGTCTGGTAGGAATAAAGAAATTTTCCGTTGCTTGCTGTACTTATGACTTCTGCCTGGCTTTCCGGTACAGAAGCCTGGGTTATGATGGAGTAATAGTCCGGATAGGAAGAATTGGAGGCATATGGATATACCAGCTCCTGCCTGTTATTGTAGATAAATACATGGCTGTCCGGGTTCTGATGCTCAAGCTGGGATGAAAGGGAAAAAATCCTGTCACAATCCTGCACAACCTCAACAATTCCCTCCGGTGTGCCGTCTGAGTCAAGGAAAAGGCGTACAAGAGAGATGAATTTTTGAGACTTCTGATTCTCGCCTTTTGCAGGAAGTTCTTTGTTTACCACTGGTGCAGTTATGTATTTATGACCGTTTAATGCAAGAGTCTGGGGGTACCAAGGCAGACTGTCTAAATCTACGGAGGTGGTTTTAAGCCAGTATCCGGCCTCAACGCAGGATCCGTCCATGGTATATAAGTTGATTTCGGAGGCACTTTGATATGCTCCGATCATAGCTGTGACAATATCATGGATTGCCATGGCTTTTTCCCGGGAGGCAGCCTGATCTGTGGGCGCCGCAGCGTATTTTTGGTAAGAGGTGGAGAATTCCCTGAAATTCATTTTAATCGCATTGGAATATACGATATTCATGGATATCGATGAAATGTTGTCTAGCTGGGTTCTTACAGAGCTTTCTACCGAAGCGCACATATTTTCTAAATCCTTAGAAGCATCTTTTAAGGCGTTTTTGCGGTAATGGTTATAAGTAAAAACAAAGAAAATAACCAGCAGTATCAGGATCAGAAGACCATAAATAATAAAGAGATACCATTTTTGGGAATATTGTTTTCCTGGCCGTTTCATAGAAAAGCACCTCCCTTCGTGCAATATTATACAATGTAGTTCAAAAAAATGCAAATGGCAGTTTGGAATTGTCTATTTTGCCTTTTGTTGCCTTGTGGTATTATAAAATCATTACAAATCATTATTTTTATTTTAGGGGCTTATTTGAGAAAAGTAACAAGTCTAAGTGAGGAGAGTAAAGGAGAATGTCATGAAAAAAAGCGGAAAGAAATTAATCAGTCTGACTTTGGCGGCAATTTTGGCAGCAGGGATGACAGCGGGCTGTAGTACGGGGGCCAGCAGCACAAAAAGTGGTGACAACAGTGGTGCCAAAAAGAATGTTACGCTGACATTTGGCAGTCACCAAAGCGGACTCCCTACTTCCGGTATTGTTCAGGAACTCGCCAAGGAGTTTGAAGGAGAGACCGGAATCAAGATTGATTTTCAGATTTCCCCAGATGCCCAGTGGAGAGATTTAATCAAGGTAAAGCTTGATTCAGGAGAGGCACCGGATATTATCTGTGTGGATACACCAATCAGCCTTGTTTCCAGTATTCACATGGATCGGTATTGTGCAGAGCTGACAGATCAGGACTGGGTAAACCGGATGGATGCAAGTGCAAAATCGGCAGTTTCTGTTGATGGTAAAGTATATGGGATTACTTTTCCGGGAGCAAAGATGTATTTTTACCTCTATAACAAGGACATTTTCAATAAACTGGGGCTGACGGTTCCTATTACTTATGCGGAGTTTAAAAACGTCTGCCAGAAGATTAAGGATTCCGGCACTACGCCAATTTATGAAGCTACCACCAATGGCTGGCATCAGGTACTGCCATTATTTGAAACAGGTGGATTATGGCTGGCACAGGATCCGGATATTTATAAGAAACTAAATGACAACAAAATCGATCTGGATCAGATTCCCGCACTCTCTACCATTATTGGTCAGTTGGATGAATGTGCCAGAGCGGGATATTTTGGAGACGATTACTTAAGCAATGCATGGGAAAATGGTAAAGAAGCAATGGCATCCGGCAGATGTGCCATGACCATTGCAGAACTGGGTTACCGGGGGCAGATTGACGCCGATTATCCTGACTTTAAAGCTTCAGAAAAATTAGGTGCTTTCGTAATGCCATGGGGCGACAATCAGACCGTTGGAGTGAACCCTGCAAGCAATGCTTATTTTATTAACAAGGACGGTAAGTATGCAGAGGAAGCAAAGAAGTTTTTTGAATTTCTTTCAAGACCGGAAAACTTGCAGAAACGTCTTGATGGACAGCCGGAACTTAGCAATTTATGCTGGTCTGAGATTAAGAGCAAGTATTCGGAAGAGGATCAGAAGTTTCTGGATTCCTTAAAAAAGGCAAACGTGGTTCAGACCTCAGTTAATTACATTGACAGTCAGTGGATGGATGTAGGAAAAGATCTGGAATCCATGTATACCGGTGCAATGACACCAAAGGATGTGCTCGACTCCATTATGAAACGGCGTACGGAGCAGGCAACGCTCCAAAAAGATCCGGGTTGGGTAAAATAAAGGAACGATGAAATGAACAGAAAAAAAATATACCCCTGGTATTATGCTGCCGGCGCAGCCATTCTCTTTTTTCTCCTGTGTTTTCTTCCGGGAGTGCTTGGAATTGCCTATTCCTTTACAGACTGGAATAATTTCAGCAATGAGATTCATTTTGTAGGGCTGGCAAACTATAAAACAGTTTTTCATGGAAATTCGGAATATATGAAATACATAGTGAATACCCTTTGGTTTACAGTTGCAACAACGGTTTTAAAAACGGTTGTGGGTCTGGTACTGGGGCTTCTGTTAACCCAGACCTTCATTAAAGGGAAAACCCTTCACCGTATGATCATATTTTCACCCCAGGTCATGTCCTATCTGGTGGTAGGTCTGGTTTTTCGCAGCATGCTTCATCCAACCACAGGCTTTATAAATAATTTCTTAAGAGGCATTGGTTTCGGAGGACTGGCAAAGAACTGGCTGACTGATTTAAAGTTTGTTTTTCCAACTGTAATCTTAGTTGATACCTGGAAGGGTATGGGATATATTATGGTAATTGTCATTGCGGGGCTGCTTTCGGTAGCCCCGGAATACTACGAGGCTGCCAGCATTGACGGAGCCAGCTTTTTTAAGAAGTTTACCTGTATTACTCTGCCGCTTTTAAAACCGGTTCTTGTAAATGTAACCGTTTTAAATGTGACTTACGGTCTGCGGGTCTTTGACATGATCTATTCCCTGACAAACGGCGGACCGGGTAATGCAACCGGAGTGATTAATACTGCAGTATATAAAGAATTTTCCAAAGGCAATCTGGCGATGGGAACCACTCTTTCCAGCATATTATTCCTTGTAGTTCTATGCCTTTTATATTTCATTATCTGGTCCATGGAAAACAAGGAGGTGGAAATCTGATGAAGAAGAGCGTTGTATCTGTGGTGGGTAATCTGGTTTCATTGATAATCAGCCTGATGGTTTTGCTTCCGCTGGCAGTTTTATTTATCAATTCTTTTAAGACCTCAGCGGAAGCCAACCGTATGACCCTTTCTCTTCCCCAAAAATGGGTGGTTGAAAATTATGTTACAGTGGTTGAGAAAGGAAAGCTGTTTTCTTCATTTTTAAACGGAATTCTATATGCTTCCTGCAGCGTTGTGATTATTGTGATTCTTGTGTCCGCAGCCGCTTTTGTAATCTCCAGGAATCAGAAAGGGATTAACCGCTTTTTGTATTATTTTATTATTTCAGGCATTGCAGTGCCGATTAACAACGTGGCGCTGATGAAGGTTCTTCAGGTTCTGCATCTGGTAAATACGCGGATTGGTATTATTCTTTTATACGCCGCAATTAATATTCCTTTAAGTCTTTTTCTTTCCTTTGGATTTATTGCCACGATTCCCAGGGAGATTGATGAAGCGGCGGTGATTGACGGGTGCAGTCCCAGACAGCTGTTTCTAAGAGTGATTGTGCCGTTAATCAAGCCCATTATGTCAACGGTATTCGTATTGGAATTTATGACGGTGTGGAATGATTTTACCATGCCTCTGTATTACTTAAATAATTCCGAAAAATGGCCCATGACTCTTGCTGTATACAGCTTTTTCGGAGCATTTGAGAATTCTTGGAATCTGGTGGCAGCTGATATTATTTTAACGCTGGCACCAGTTCTGATCGTATTTATACTGGGCCAGAAGTATATTGTAGGGGGAATATCCGCGGGTTCGGTTAAGGGATAAACAACAGGAGGTTTTCATGGAAAGGCTTGAGATAGAGAAATTAATAAAAGAACTGACATTGGAAGAAAAGATAGGTATGATACATGGTCAGGGGATTTTTCATACGGGCGGAGTAACCCGGTTTGATATTCCCCCGCTTTGGATGTCCGATGGTCCAATGGGAGTGAGAAGTGAGTTTGAAGATGGCAACTGGAACCCCAGCGGAACGACAGATGATTTTGTTTCCTATTTACCGTCCAATACGGCTCTCGCATGCACGTGGAGCCGCAGACAGGCAGAACAGATGGGGCGTGTTTTGGGAGCAGAGGCAAGGGGAAGGGGGAAAGATGTAATCCTGGCTCCGGGAATCAATATAATCCGCACCCCGCTTTGTGGCCGCAATTTTGAATATATGAGTGAAGATCCATATCTGACTGCCCAGCTGGCAGTTCCGCTAATAAGAGGAATTCAGGAAAATGATACAGCTGCCTGCGTGAAACATTTTGCGATGAACAATCAGGAAACAAACCGGCTTACTGTCAGCGTGGAGGTCAGTGAACGGGCACTGCGGGAAATCTACCTGCCAGGATTTGAAGCAGCAGTAAAAGAGGGGAAGTCCATGACCGTTATGGGAGCCTATAATAAGCTGCGGGGAGAATTTTGCTGCCAAAATAAATATCTTCTTCGGGAGATTCTTCGTAAGGAATGGAATTTTGACGGAGTCGTGATTTCTGACTGGGGTGCTGTTCATAATACATTAGAAGCTGCTTTAGGCGGGCTTGATATAGAAATGTCAGTAACCAATGATTTTGATGATTATTATATGGCAGATCCACTTTACCAAAAAGTGTTGGAGAAAGAAGTGGATGAGGAAATTATAAATGAGAAGGTCAGACATATTCTTAATTTAATGAATCGTCTGTCCATGCTTGGAGAGAAAAGAAAAAACAGAACTCCGGGTGTGTTTAATATATCAGCTCATCAGGAAGCCATCCGGTCCTGCGGGGAAGAAGCGGTGGTTCTGTTAAAGAATAAGGAAGATCGGCTCCCAATAATACTGAAAGGAAAGAAACGTCTGGCAATCATTGGTGAAAATGCATCCGCTCTCCATGCCCCGGGAGGCGGAAGTGCCGAAATCAAAGCATTGTATGAGATTTCGCCTCTCATGGGTCTTAAGATTGAGGCTGGCGGTAATATTGGGGTGGATTATGAACCCGGAGTGGGGCCAGAGGGAATTAAAAAGGCTGAGATTCTGGCAGCAGAATATGAGGATGTGATAGTCTTTACCGGTTTGAATCATCAATCTGATGTGGAAGGGCAGGACCGGAACGATATGAAACTTCCTGCTGGTCAGGAGGAATTAATTTCGGCAGTGTTAGATGTCAATGAAGATGCTGTTATTGTTGTTCTGGCGGGATCACCGGTGGATTTAGAAGCCTTTGCAGACCGTGCCAAAGCAATTGTATATACCAGTTACAATGGAATGGAAGGGGGACGGGCGCTTGCCAGAGTTCTTCTGGGCAATGTGAATCCCTCCGGAAAGCTGCCGTTTACGTTACCAAGGTGTCTGAAAGACTGTCCAGCCCATAAACTGGGGGAATTTCCGGGAGATGAGATAGTTGTTTACAGGGAAGGTGTATTTGTAGGATACCGTTACTTTGAATCAGAAGAGGTTTCCGTAAGATACTGCTTTGGTCATGGATTATCTTATACAGAGTATGGATATGGCGATCTTAGCGTTGAGAAGACCAGTCAGGGTTACCTGGTAAAGGCAGACGTGGAGAATTGCGGAAACCGTGCTGGTCTTGAAACTGTTCAGGTTTATGTCAGAGCAGCGGGGAAAACTATAAAGAGGCCAGTTATGGAGCTTCGAGGGTTTGATAAAATTTTATTAGAGCCTGGAGAAAAAAGGACACTGGCATTCTGCTTAACTGAAAAAGATTTTTCCTATTACAATGAAGAGTTAAAGTGCTTTGCAGTGCCTGAGGATGAGTATGATATTTGTGTGGGAAGTTCTGTTTCGGATATACGCTTAAAGCAGCGAATAGAAGTTGACAAATGCGTGCTGTGATCCGGATTTCTGTGGAAGACGGAAACGGAAACTGGAGTTATAAGGTTTTGGGAGCACAAAACATAAGAGTTCTTACAATTTAATGAATGTCTTGACATTTAACATCTACAGATGTAGACTTTAATTATAGTTTACAATTGTAGATGTTAATTTTTATTAATAATTTTTTGAGGGGGGTGGAAATACAAGTGGAAGAGATTCCTAAAATATCAGAGGCGGAGTGGCAGGTAATGAAACTGCTATGGAATTCAAGCCCACTGACATCAGAGAAGATCATTCAAGGCCTGTCACCCAAACACAGATGGTCCGAGCAGACGATTAAAACTTTTATAACGCGGCTTGCCAATAAAGAAGTTATAAGCTACGAAAAAAAGGGCAGGACTTATTACTATTATCCGTTATACTCGAAAGATGATTACATAAAATCAGAGAACAAAGATTTTTTAAAAAGGGTATATGATGGAGCACTTGGCCTGCTTCTGACTAAATTTTTAGAGGATAAAGATTTATCAATGGATCAGATTGAACAATTGGAACGTGTTTTAAAAGAAAAAAGAGAGTGTAAATCATCTGATGAATCTGAAGATCTGTAAGGAGAAAACGTTGATATGGAGATTTTTAACAAGGGTTTTTCTATGCTTTTTAAGGTCATCTCTGTCAACTGGTATTTTTGTATTGCTGGTTATGGCGATTATAATGCTGTTTGGTGAGAAAATGAATGTCAGAGTTAAAAACGCGTTGTGGATTTTGATCCTGATCAAGCTGTTGATTCCTGTATCGGATCACATGGATTCAAATTTATTCAGTATCTTAAATCAGAGATATCTCACGCTGGTTCAATCGGATCAGATTGTCACAAGTGGCAGCGCAGGCATGAACCAGCCGCTCTTAGACATGAATAGCAGTATGACGAATGAGGTTCCTGAAAATAGTGAGAACAATAACTTTCTTCCCGCCATTTTACAGACAGCATCCGTTATATGGCTGAATGGAATCATATTGTTTAGTATTTTTTTATTAATTACCAACTATAATTTCAGACGTAAAATCTTAGGTGCAACCAATACTGGTAACGAGAAGACGCTGGCATTGATACAAACATGGAAGGCAGATTTATCAATAAAACAAGAGATCAGAGTTGTGATAAATGACCGGATTAAAAGCCCATGTATTGCTGGAATGATAAAGCCGACTATATACATCCCAGAGTATATTCTTAATATCAGTAATTCCAATCAGATATCCCATATTTTTTTACATGAACTTGTTCATTTCAAAAGAAAAGACGTACTTTATAATTTGCTCAGTATCATAGCGTTATTAATTCACTGGTATAACCCCCTGGCATGGATTGCAGTTAAGAAGATGAGGATTTACAGAGAGTGTACCTGTGATGCTTGCGTGCTGGAACTCCTTAATGAAGATGAAAACATTGAATATGGAATGACTCTTCTCAATATTTCCAAATCCTATTTTAATAAGAATGAATATACCCAGATGCCCATTTACTTTGAAACCAATAATCAAATGAAGGAAAGAATAAATATGATCAAAAAATTTAGCAAAGGTTCCAATAAGATTACATTTAAAATGGCTTTGAGCTGCGTTATTGCTGCCTGTATTATATTATCCAATAATTTACAGGTAAAGGCGTTAAACACGGAAAACATGATTTCCTCGTTCTCAAGCGGGCCAGGTCTGACGGTTGGGTGGTATCAGCAAAATGACAAATGGTATTATCGAGGCGAGTTATTGAAAGATGAAGAAATGGTAGTAGGGAATGTATCGGAAGACTGGTTATTAGATACTGGATTGTGGTACTATTTCGATAAACAGGGGGTTATGGTTCATGATATCACTCTCACAATTGACGGTAAAAACTACGATTTTGCAACGGATGGTCACTGTACAAATAAAATAGAAACTGGCTGG
Source organism: uncultured Paenibacillaceae bacterium (assembly GCA_963523055.1). Classification (GTDB taxonomy): domain Bacteria; phylum Bacillota; class Clostridia; order Lachnospirales; family Lachnospiraceae; genus Lacrimispora. The sequence goes on from CAURBV010000003.1 coordinate 278,595, forward strand.
CAGCTCGATTGTAATAACAGATGGTACTTTTTCAATGAGAACGGGGTGATGTTAAAAAACACCACTGTCAATGGGAAAAAATTGGACGAAAACGGTATTCTAATACCAGAATCAAGTTTCATTTCAGACGATAAAAGTAAATATCCGGGGTGGTACCAGCAAAATGACAAATGGCGTTGTAAATTAGGGGGTGAAGATTTAGTAAGCACCTGGTTAAAGACCGGCAATGGTAAGTGGTTTTATTTTGATCATCAGGGAAATTTAGTCTTCAACACCACATTAAGAATTGGCAGCAAAGATTATGTATTTGCAGACAATGGCCTATGTACCAATAAAAACCGAGGATGGGAGTATTATGGTGGAAAGTGGCATTATTACAACGAAAATGGAGAAGTATTAAAAAATACAGTTGTTGACAGTTATAAGATTGATGGGGACGGATATAGGATTGAAACAGGAAATTCAAATACATCGGCTGTGGAGGATCATTCCCGTGTCGTTGGTATGAATTAAATAAATTTCTATAAATAAATGTATGCAGGAGGGAATGATATGTTTTGTGGCAGTAAGACTTTGATTACTTTAGGTACAGCTTTTTTTATTATGGCAGCTCCGTTTACTTCTATGGCGGCTTCCAGTACGATCAATGATGTCTCGGTGGATATCCTATCCGCTGGAGGAGCGGTAAGCGGAGATGGTAATTTAGATTTGGTGGTTACAACCGATTCCGATATGTATCACTTAGATAAAGCATATGATATAGATGAGCCAGATGGTGATTTTAAGGATATTGACCGGCCAACGCTTGTGGTTCGGATCAAGACTGATGGTAATTATACTTTTTCTAATCGGGCTGTAAAAAATATAAAAATTACTGGAACCAAAGGAACTGTGATCGGCGGCCTGATGAATGAAACAGATATGAAGATATATATCATATTTGATGCCTTAAATGACAATAGCAGCAACCATAGCCTGAATGTGATTAATCTTAATGTAAATGGGATGAGATGGGATATAACAAACGGGATGGTGAAATGGGATGCGGTAAGTGAAGCCGATGAGTATCAGTTAAGACTTTACCGAGGCAGCGGATTGATAAGCTCATTTATTACGAAAGACCCTAATTATGATTTGTCAGCTTATATTACAAAAGAGGGCAAGTATTCCTATCAGGTCCGCGCAGTAACGGATTCCTCCCTCAAGGGAACATGGTATAAGTCAGATGCTCTCCAGGTAACTTCCGAAGATGCTTCAAGAATCAGTTTTGGCAAATCGAAAAAGGGTCTGGAAGGCCCTGGAAGCCGTTGGCAGTATAAGAATGATAAATGGTATTTTATGAATGAATCAGGAACTATGGTTACTGGTTGGATCAATTGGAAATCAAAGTGGTATTACTGCGGTAATGATGGTGCCATGTGCACCAATACAACCACCCCGGACGGATATAAAGTAGGTAGTGATGGGGCGTGGGTGGAATGATAATTGCTTTATAGATTGGTATAACATACAACCCCCTCCTGTATACCAGGAGGGGGTTGTATGTTATACCAATCTAAGACCAGTCTTAATGATCATTCAAATATTCTTTCTTCAATCGATTAAATTCCGATTCCAACTGATAATCATTTCTCTTCTTTATGTAAGCCCCAATCCCATTCAGTAATGAGGGCTTCACAAATTTATAAATCCGGTGCAACAGCCGTATTCCCCAGAACAAAGAAAACATAACTGCAATTAAAGCTTTTGTCTCACGGTCCCAGGCTAAAATAAAAAAGACAAAACATATTAGGATAAGCATGTAGTCCAGAGTTTGGTATATAAGATTTCTCTTTACTGCAAGTTTCTGTTTTGCTAGCTCCATAATGGTTTTATCATCTGGAGTTTGAGTGTTCTTTATTTCTTCTGAACATTCATTTGTTGAAGAATCAATAGATTTAGTTATAGTATTTTCTACAGTCATTAAATTCCCCTCCACATATTGCAGTTTCATGCGGATAGTATCTTCGGAGATCCACTCTGCCCGTTGATTTCTGACCAGCTGTATTGCCCGTTTCGGATAGGTTGATTCCAAAGGAATATCACAGCAATCCACTACATAGATTTGCTTTGATATAAGATCACCTCTTTTACCGTTTTTTGTTATGGGTGTCATCCCCTGCAGTCTGTTTTTTATTATGGGTGTCTTCCCCACTGCAAATAACATCATATCATAGTCAGCAAGCCGGCTCAATGGCTATTTACCGATCAATCATAAAATTAATTTAAAATGATTCCTTTAATATAATGTCACCCAATTGATAATACATTGATTGATCCACAAGATCCTCCATATTTTCAGACCAGATGATATAAATATTGATAAATCATAGTTTACCATTGTAATCTTGACCGTGTCAAACCTACAAATATGTATTGCAATACAAAGCTTACTATTGAAAGTTGACAATTTATTAGGTAATATAATTAAAATACAGGTATATAACTTTATTTAAAGCTTGGGGGAGGAACCATTATAATTAAGAAAGAAGTTCTAATTCTGTTAACTCACCAATGGTGCGATTGGGAAGGCAGTTATGCAATTGCCGTAATTAATTCATTTTCCGATTATGCAGTAAAAACCATAGCGATCGACACTCAGCCTAAAACCTCAATGGGCGGCATCAGGGCCAGTGTTGATTATTCCATTGAAGATTACCATCCCTATGACAATCTTGCCATGGTAATTATGCCGGGAGGTCTTTCCTGGGAAGAAAACGATTATATAGAAATAAGAGAATTTGTTAAACAGCTCATCACTATGAAGATTCCATTGGCAGCAATCTGTGGTGCTACCTATTTCCTGTGTAAACACGGATTCCTTGATCACGTTAAGCACACCGGAGATTCCTTGGAGTATTTCAAGAGCGCAAAAAATTACAAAGGGGAAGACCTCTATATCCCCGCTCAGGTCGTAGTAGACGGAGGAATCATGACTGCCAATGAAACGGCTGCCGTTGAATTCGCCTATGAAATTTTTAAAATTCTTAAAGTAGACAGTGATGAGGAAATGAGTCAGTGGTATGATAATTTTAAGAATGGGGCTGTACGGCAGATTTAGACTATAAAGGAGAAGATATGGATTTCAGAAAAACGTTTGACACAATCCCAGAACAATTCGACAAATGGAGACCAAGGTATTGTGAGGAGCTTTATTCCAAAATAATCACCCGTACAGATCTGGGTCCTCACAAATCAGCCCTGGAAATTGGACCGGGAACAGGGCAGGCCACCGAGCCATTCCTTAAGACAGGATGTGACTATCTGGCGATCGAACTGGGGGAAAATTTTGCGGAGTTTATGGAAAACAAGTTTGGTACTTATGATAATTTCCATATCGTAAATGATGACTTTGAGACACACAATTTTGGAGACCGGAAATTTGACCTCATATACTCCGCTGCAACCATACAGTGGATTCCGGAGAACATTGGATTTCCTAAAATATTCGACCTTTTAAAACCCGGCGGGATCTTGGCTATGTTTATGACATACTCTGATTATAAAACCGGGAATCAAGAGCTGTATGATCAAATGCAGGAAGTATATAAAAAGCATTTTTATGTGGAAACAAAGTATACGTGCAGACTGGACTACCAGCATGCTCTCAATTACGGTTTTACGGACTTAAACTATCAAGAATGGAATAAAGAAAGATTTCTAGATGCGGACGAGTATGTGGAATACTTAGCAGGAACCCAGGTGGAGCATATAACATTAAAAGAGCCCTATAAAACCAGATTTTATGAAGGGATCAGGGAAGCTGTTATAAATGCTGGAAATCAGATAAAAATAATTGATACAATTGCATTATATATGACTAAGAAGCCTGATTTTGATGCCGGTTCATTATAATTAAGTAAGACTCGGATTTCCTCTTGGGATGTCCGAGTTTTTCTGTGTCTGGGATAGAAATTGCTCCATTTAATAATATTGTCATTCTGGTTAATAATAATTAAGAAAAATCTTTAACAGAATAAGACATTGCATTTAGTGCAATAAAATATTATAATACATAGCTATTCACTTCATATTTATGAATCCATTACAAGGGAGGTAAGCATGATAAAACATGTAAAAAACATACTTAAAATATTCGTGGGAGACTTAAAGCATATATTTTCCAACCCGGTAGCAACGCTGATTGCCTTTGGACTGACGCTGATACCTGCATTATATGCCTGGTTTAATATAGCTGCAAGCTGGGATCCCTATGCAAATACCAAGGGTTTAAAGGTGGCAGTTGTCAATTTGGATGAAGGTGCATCCATTGACAGCATTTTTGATTCTGATATTGATGATTCATCCATTAATATTGGTGAGATGATCCTTGATGAACTTAGAAAAAATGATAAAATTGGCTGGCAGTTTGTGGATAAGGAAGAGGCCATGGAGGGGGTAGAGTCCGGGAAATACTATGCTGCAGTGGTGGTGCCGGAAGACTTCAGCACAAAGATATCAAGCGTACTGACATCCCATATTGAACGACCGGTTTTACAATATTATGTAAATGAAAAAAAGAACGCTGTTGCAACGAAGATCACCGATAAGGGCGTAGCAAGTGTACAGCAGCAGATCAATGAAACATTTATCAGTTCTTCGTCCAAAGTGATGGGTAAACTGGTGAACGGATATTCCGATGACTGGAGCACCCGGAAAGATACAGACAGAGGGGATGCCATCAGCTCCCTGAATGAGATCAAGGACAGTCTTAATCAACTTACGGATACCATTGGTATACTAAAAGGTACTCTTCGTACGGTAAACAGCTTAAATGACGGCGTGAAAGGTACCCTGCCCGATGTAACCAAGATGATAACTTCGGGAGAAGACACCGCCCAAAGTGCCAGGACTCTGGTTGATTCCACAAGAGGAATGTCTGATATTGTAACGCAAGGAGTGGATGATACGCTGGATCAGATTACCAAGACAGAAGAAACGGTATATGAAACATTTAATGTGCTTGGTAATATATCAGATACATCAGCCGATGCCGCAATCAATACCTTAAAAGCCATGGAAAGTATGACTTCCGCGATGATCACCCAGTTAAACAGCTTCGGTAAGCTTTTAAATGATATCAATACCAAGCTTCCTGTCAAATTAACCGATGTAACTCAGATCCAGCAGCAGTTAGGCGCTGCAGTTAAACAGCAGCAGGATCTTTTGGTAAAGCTTCAATCAGCTGAAAAAACGGTAAAAGAGACGAGAAGATTACCAAGTGATATGAAAGATGATATTGGAGACAGTCTGTCTTTAGCATATAACACAATCTCTGATATTAATAATTTTTATAAAGGAAAGGTTGAGGTGCCTTTAAAAGACAGTCTGGATAAAACCTATGATGCCCTGGGAACCACAGCAGGAGCACTTGGCAGCATTGGAAACCTGGTAGGACAGATTGATACCACGATTACCAGTGTCAATACTTCATCTCAAAGCCTCATTGAAGCTTTAGACAGTTCCTTGAATCTGATTAATAAGAGTCAGGAACGTGTTGATGATATGATCGAAGACGTGAATAAAATTGCAGATAATAAGCAGCTGAACAAAATAATGGACATCATGAAGAATGATCCGGAGCGGTTCAGCGACTTTATGATGAAGCCTACGGATATGCAGACAAACAAAATATATCCGGTAGAAAATTATGGCTCAGCCATGGCACCATTTTATACCATACTTGCTATTTGGGTGGGAGGCCTGATCCTGGTGGCATTATTGAAAACAAAAGTGGAGCCTTCACGGGCCGAGGGCCTGAAGCTGTATGAAACGTATTTTGGCAGATACCTTACGTTTATGCTTCTTGGAATTTTTCAGGCACTGGTTGTTTCCCTGGGTGATCTCTACATGCTGAAGATTCAGTGCTTAGAACCGGGTAAATTTGTGCTGGCCGCGGTGATTGCAAGCATCATCTTTACAAATATAACGTACTCCATGACGGTGTCTTTTGGAGACGTAGGAAAAGCCATCGTTGTTGTATTTATGGTTATACAGGTAGCTGGATCTGGCGGTACGTTCCCCATTCAGGTAACACCAAAATTCTTTCAGATGGTAAATCCCCTGCTTCCGTTCACTCACTTAATTAACGCCATGAGGGAATGTGTGGCAGGACTCTATGAAAATGCTTACTGGATTGACATCAGAAATGCCCTGGTGTATATTCCTCTCTCCCTGTTGGTGGGAATCGTATTAAGGAAGAAGGTGCTTGAACTTAATGAATTCTTTGAAGAAAAACTCAGCCAGACCGGCATCATGTAAAAAGAAGAGACCAATTATTTGGGCAGCAGGGATTGCAGTGGCTGTGATTGTTCTTGCAGCAGCAGGCTGGCATTATCTTCCTATCTATTATGCCAGGTTTTATCTTGGTCGCTCCGCGCTTCAGACACAGGGCATGCTAAAGGAGCTTTGGGGAAGTGAAAAGGGAGATGGAAATGCGTATGAGGATTCCTTCAAGCTGGTTGCAGACGAAGCTTACCTAAATGGCAAGTCGGTACTGATTCTTCCCGGAGGGCTTGGTATTTCAGTCACAGAACAGCGAAACCTTGAGAATACATTTGCCCAGGGTAAAGTAGACGTATACTTTCTTGGCGCGATTCGGGAGGGAGCACAATATTGGGCAGATCCTGACCGGGTGGTGATCCATGTGCCCCAGATCTCTGCAGCACTGGTTAAGACAACGCAGTCTGATGTTAAGGATCAGATTGGAGTATCCCCTGTACCAGAGAAAAAGGAGAAGCTGGAAAATAGCTTAAAACAGCTGGAACACCACATCATTGATGTGGTAGGTAAGAGCCGGGTTGAGTTTACCGGAAGAGATAAAAACGGTGTTACCATTCGTGCACTGGTTCCGGCAAAGCAGTTTGATTCCATTTTACAGGAGACAGGTGAGCTGTTGGAGGAAGCCCCCGGAAGGGAGCCGAAAAACTGGGCGAAACTTTTAAAAGAACGCAGGACAGAAGGGGAAAGTCAGGAAGTTCTCTTTTCCATTCGAAAAGATCTATCCATATCACAGGTTATTATACCGGAACTTGCCTATGTTGGATTTCAAAGAGTAGAAAATCAGGGGGTACTTTTATCCGGTCAGATAACTGGTACAGAAGGTGAAATCAGTTTTGATACCACAGTATATTTTGGAAATGGTGATGAGAAAAAACGAACCTTTCAGATTAAAGAATTGAATATTATATACAATAAGAAGGACTTAAATCTCAGACTTAAGCTCAGCGGCGGATACGAGGGCGGAAGAATTTCAGCCGGAGTACTGGATCAGGAAAAACTAGCTGCAGAAGGGGAAGAGACTGTCAGCTTGTCAGAAATAAAGGATAAGTTTCTGGCAATGATAAAAGTATTGGGCTTTGATGTAGAATAAATTGCAAAATTCTATTGACAAATACAACTGTAACTTTTATAATAACAGTAACAAAACAAAGTAAGAGAAATTTAGAGGATATACAGTCCTGTACATAACAGGGCATAATCCATGAAATAATGATAAGACTAATGGAATAAAGCAATTTCCCTGAAATAAGAGATAGAATGAAGGAGGAGTAACATATGTCAATCGTAACATTAACAAAGCAGAACTTTGATGAAGAGGTTTTAAAGACAGACGATGTTGTTTTGGTGGATTTCTGGGCAACCTGGTGTGGTCCATGTAAGATGTTTGCACCAATTCTTGATGAGATTGCATCTGAGAATCATTCCGGTTTAAAAGTTGGTAAGGTTGATGTGGACAATGAGCCAGATCTTGCAGGACAGTTTAAGGTTATGAGCATTCCTACGGTAGGAATTTTCAAGGGCGGTAAGCTGGCGGCAACTTCTGTAGGAGTGAAATCCAAGAAAGACATTCTGCAGATGGTAGAGCAGGTAAAATAATCAGACTCATAAAACCACAGGTCAATCCGGTGAAAGGAGGGACCTGTGGTTTTTTTGTGAAAAGAAATAACAAATAAGTAGGTATTGACATTCCCCTATACGGGAAGGATTATACTGGTTCTATATGTATATAGTACGAATGATAAAATGAGTAAATCGAACACGGAACACATAGACAATGCCAGTGCTTATGGGGGTTTACATGGAAGAAAAACTGTACTCAATAGGGGAAGTGAGTAAGATCTGCAACATTTCAACAAAGGCTCTGCGTTTTTACGACAAGATTGGAATCATATCACCAGATATGATATGTAAGGAGAACAGCTACCGCTATTACAACAAAGAAACACTTATGACCGTACCTGTTGTAAAGTATTACAAGCAGATGGGATTTAAGCTGGAAGAGATGCAGGGGCTTGTTGAGGGCAATACCTACTACTATCTGGAACAGAATTTTCGCAACAAAATCGACCAGCTCTGTCTTCAGGAGCAACAGATTCACAACAGCTATGTGGCTGTTAAGGATTGGTACGAGCTGATTCAGGAAGCCAAGATGGTGCTCCAGAACAATGTACATGAGGTATCTGTGAGATTCCTGACCGAGTCCACGTTTTGCAGTCTGACACAGGGGTTTGGATACAACTATATGGAATCTATTATTAATATAGAATGGACCAATCACCTTGAAAAGGCTGAGAATGAGATTACAGGCCCTGTAATTCTTAAGTTTGACTCCTTTGAAGATAAGATGAAAGGCAGATGCGATACTGTAACCATTATGCAGAAAGCCATTCACCCTTGCAAGGAATGCTTAAACCGCCAGACTTATGGCGGCATTATGGTGGCCTCTGTCTATCATATTGGGAAACATGAGACCATAGACGAAGAATACGAGCGGATTGTAAGCTGGGCAGCCAAGCGGGGATACCAGTGCGGCAAAGAAAGTTTTGAGCGGTATGTGGTGGATTACTGGACAACCAGGAACCCGGAAGAGTTTGTTACGGAAGTGATTGTCCCTGTTTACCGCCAGTAGGGGAGCATGAAGCGCAGTCCCAACGGATTTAAGAGTAAATTTTACAGGTTCTTTTGGAACAGAAATGAGTAAAAATTTCTGTTTCAGGAGAGCCTTTTTTATGTGTGGAGCATCAGGGTAAAATTTACCATTTAAACTGACGTAAAAATATAAAAAAATCAGTTGACATTCCCCATAGGGGGAAGTCCTATACTAAATGCATAGAAAAATGCAGGCAGCCAGAAGAAAATTAGTAACATTAACAGGCGTCGTGCATTTTCTAAACGTTTTCAGCTGAACGTGAAAGAGAAAGCAACAGAACAACTTAAATTTTGTGCACTATTCAGATGGGGAAGGAAACTTAAATGACGGAAGCGCGAAAGAAATTTAAACGAATTGGCGTTACAACCGGTTTGATATCCGGTCTTATGTACGGGTTATACACCACCTTTGTACTGATCGCCGGATACTACAAACCACTTGCCGGGGCAGTGGGGCTTTTTGCTGCTCCCTACGTAACATCTGGTCTCAATGACTTATTTGCCGGGATCTGGCTTACTGTGTACAACATAAAGACCGGAAGAATACGTGAGATCGGAAGAAGCTTAAAACTGTTTCCAGGCAAAATCATTTTACTTGGTTCCCTTGTAGGAGGACCAATTGCCAGCGGTGCATACTTAATGGGCCTGGCAATGGCAGGAGCTTATGCAATCCCGATTTCTGCCATGTACATTCTTTTCGGAGCATTATTTGCACGGATCTTCTTAAAACAGAAAATCGTACCCAGAGTTGGTCTTGGTATGTTTATCTGTGTTGTTGGAGCAATCGTTATTAACTGGGTAAAACCAGAAGGCAGCGCCAACTTTACTCTCGGAATCATTTGTGCCTTTGTAGCAGCAGTTGGCTGGGCGCTGGAAGGCGTATTTGCAGCTTACGGAAGTGCAATGCTTGATTCAGATGTAGTAATCAATATCCGTCAGCTTTTATCCGGAATTGTAGATTTAATTGTAATTCTGCCTATCGTAGGCGGTATGGGACTTTTAAAAGGCACACTCTTTTCCCTGCCTCCCATTGCATGGTTGATCGTTTCCGGTCTCTGTGCGGCAATCTCCTATCTCTGCTGGTATAAGTCAAACAGCACGATAGGCTGTGCCGTGGGAATGTCACTGAACATCACCTACGCGTTCTGGGGCGTGCTGTTTTGTATCCTGTTTATCAAACAGCCAGTAACCCCGACCATTATCATTGGTTCTATTATCATTATCATCGGAGCTGTACTGGTATCCGTTGACCCATTTGAATTGCTAAATAAAAAGGAGGACTAAACAATGAAATATGATGCATTAGGAATGATCGAAACAAAAGGTTTAATCGGCTCAATCGAAGCTGCAGACGCTATGGTAAAAGCGGCAAATGTAACACTTGTTGGAAAAGAATTTGTAGGCGGCGGACTTGTTACTGTTATGGTAAGAGGTGATGTAGGTGCAGTGAAAGCAGCTACTGACGCAGGCGCAGCAGCAGCACAGAGAGTTGGAGAACTGGTATCTGTACACGTGATTCCACGTCCACATGCAGAAGTTGAGACAATTCTTCCGAAGGATAAAAAGGAGATTAAGTAATGGGTAACCAAGGAATGACATCAGCATCTGCGGATGCGAAAATGGCAGCTATTAACAAAAAATTCAGGACAACTGGAATGGCAACCGGTGCATTCTCCGGACTTACCTACGGAATTTATACAGTTCTTGTACTGGTAGCCGGCTACTATGAACCTCTTGCCAGCGCAGCAGGCCTTTTAGCAGGACCATATGTATTATCCGGCTTAAATGACCTTTTCGCAGGAATCTGGCTGACTGCATACAATGCAAAGAGCGGCCGTCTCCGTGAGATGGGCAGAAGTCTTAATACATTCCCTGGAAAAATGATTGTAATCGGATCCATTCTTGGAGGACCTATTGCAAACGGCGCTTATCTGGTTGGTCTTGCCATGGCAGGAGCTTATGCAATCCCGATCTCCGCATTATGCAGTTTGTTTGGTGCAATTTTTGCCTGGATCTTCTTAAAACAGAAAATTACAAAAAGAGTTATGGTTGGTATGCTTGTATGTGTGGCTGGTGCCATTATTATCAACTGGGCTAAGCCAGAAGGCAGTGATAACTTCACTCTGGGAATTATCTTCTCCTTCGTTGCAGCGATCTGCTGGGCGCTGGAAGGCGTATTCTCTACCTACGGCGGAGCTATGATCGACACTGATGTTGCTGTAAACTTACGTCAGCTCATCTCCGGTATTGTAGACTTATTCGTAATTCTTCCTATCGTTGGAGGTTTAGGACTTTTAGGCGGAACTTTAACAGCAGGAATTCCGGTTATCTGGCTGGCAGTTGCAGGCTTAAGCGCAGCAGTATCTTTCCTTTGCTGGTATAAGAGCAACTCTACGGTTGGTTGTGCAATTGGTATGTCCTTAAATGTAACATATGCGTTCTGGGGCGTTTTCTTCTGTATCCTGTTTCTGGGACAGGCAGTTACCCCTACGATTGTAATCGGCTCTATCGTAATCGTATTAGGTGCGATTGTAGTTACCATGAATCCACTGGATTTATTCAGGAAAGGGGTATAAAAAGATGTTATTACCTGCAAGAACAGCGGTTTTAAATTATTTATACGGAGTAGAAAGTGCTGACATCGCTCAGATTATGGGAGCTTTAAAGTCAGAGTACGGCAGTGAGCGTCAGTTTACGAAAGATCGTTATATGGATCACGTTATGTCCTTAGAGGCAAACGGACTGGTTAGCTTACAGAGCTATGATTTAGATGAGAAGGGTGATCTGCGCATGCGTTATGCAATTAATGACGATGGCAAGGCAACCGTAGATAAGTACGTAGACAAGAAATACCGCAAATAAATTTCAGGAGGTTTACGAAGGTGAGATATTACGGAGATGAAGCATTAGGGCTGGTAGAGACTCTCGGATTAACCCCGGCTCTGGAAGCAGCAGATAAGATGTTAAAAGCAGCAGATGTAGAATTGATTTCCTATGAAAACGTAGGCTCTACCCTGGTAACCATTATGGTAAAGGGTGATGTGGCAGCCGTACGTGCCGCCGTAGATGCAGGTGCAGAAGCAGCAGCAGCCATCGGCAAACTGACTGCACATAATGTAATGCCAAGACCCATCAAAGAAGTCGGCGACATTGTATCAGTACATGATATTGACGCGTAAAGAGAGGAAAACAGTATATGGAAAGATATGAAGCCATCGGCTCAATTGAAACATTTGGTTTGGTATTCGCATTAGAAGCAGCTGATGCAATGTGTAAGGCTGCAGATGTTGAACTTGTTGGTTATGAGAACGTAGCTTCCGGATATATTTCCGTTCTGGTACGCGGAGATGTAGGAGCCTGCAAGACTGCAGTTGATGCAGGAGTGAAAGCAGTAAGCGATATGGGCGCTGAGATTTACAGCTGTGTTGTAATCCCAAGACCTCATCCGGATCTTGTAAAGATCATTAAGAGATATGCAATCGCTGCGCCGGAGCAGGAATAAAACGTATCCCGGTTGAAGGGAGAACAGAGAAATGAATTTTGTAGATAAAGACCTTCTCTCCATACAGGAGGCAAGGATTTTAATGGAAAGCGCAAGAGACGCCGGTAAGACCATGCTCACCTTCCCCCAGGAAAAGCTTGATACGATCGTCGAAGGTCTTGCAAATGCAGCAAAGGAACTGGCAGAAGAACTGGCCGTGATGTCCGCAGAAGAAACTGGCTATGGACGCGCAAAAGACAAGCTTGTAAAAGACACCTTTGTCTGTGAATTTCTGCCGAAGCACTTACGTGATATGAAATGTGTGGGCGTTTTAAATGAAGACCCTGTACGTAAAACCATGGATGTAGGCGTTCCGGTGGGAGTCATCGCTGCTCTTACTCCTTCGGTAAGTCCGGTCTCTACTGCGATTTATAACGTATTGATTGCAGTGAAGTCCGGAAACCCCATCGTCATCGCTCCTCATGAGCGGGCGGTGAAGGTGACCGGCAGGCTTCTTGACTGTATGAAGGAAGTCGGTCTCCGCTTCGGACTTCCCGAAGGAGCCATCGGATATTTAAAGACGGTAACGAAGGCAGGAGCTTTGGAACTGATCCATCACCCGGCAGCAGCCATGGTGGTCAATACCGGAGTGCCGGAATTAAACCGTGAGGCAGCACAAAGCGGAAAGCCCTACATCTACGGAGGCACCGGTAACGGTCCTGTATTTATAGAGCGGACAGCTGATTTAAAACAGGCGGTTGAAGATATTATCGCTAGCCGTACCTTTGATTACGGAATCGTATCTGCGGCAGAACAGTATGTGGTAGTGGACAGCTTAATCGCAGCAGAAGTAAAAGCAGAAATGTTGAAAAACGGTGCGTATTTTATGAACGGGGAAGAAGAAAAGCAGTTAATTGATCTTCTCAACCTGGAACATGGAAATGCAGATACGGAGATTATGGGAAGACCGGCCATAGAACTTGCCAGACGTGCAGGTTTTACAGTACCGGAAAGCACAAGCGTTCTGGTTTCCCAGCAGAAATATATTTCTGACAGAAACCCATTTGCAAAAGAGCTTCTCTGTCCCGTACTTGCCTACTACATCGAAAACGACTGGATGCATGCCTGCGAGAAATGTATGAGTCTCCTGGTGAATGAAAGCCATGGCCACACTCTGGTAATTCATTCCAGAGACGAAGAAGTAATCCGCCAGTTCGCTTTGAAAAAACCGGTTGGAAGAGTGCTTGTCAATACCCCTGCCACATTAGGCAGCATGGGAATGACCACGAATCTATTTCCTGCAATGACATTAGGAAGTATCACAGCCGGAGCCGGTATTACATCGGATAATGTTTCCCCCATGAATTTCATCTATATCCGGAAAGTCGGATATGGAGTGAGAAAAGCCGATGAATATCTGGAAAATGCAAAAACAGAGTTGTATTCCTGCCCACAGACTTCGGCACCTGCCAGTCAGCATGGAGATGCAAAAGAACTTTTAAAGCAGATATTAGAAGCATTATCAAAGGAACTGTAAGAGAAATAATTGAAAGAGAGGGTAAACAGATTGGATATTCGTGAATTTTCTAATAAATTTGTAGAAGCAACGAAAAACATGACACCAGAAGAAAGAGCTTCCCTGATGAAGATGTTTGAAACTGTTTCTGACGAAATCAATAAAAATGAGCCTGCAAAGGCAGCAGCTGCAGTATACGCCGAGGAGGGCACAACCATTCCTGACGGTATTACAACAAGACTTCAGAAATTAAAAGAGAACTACTTAACACACAGGCCAAGCATTACAACATACCGTGCCCGCGCGATCACAAAGATTGCTGCAGAAAATCCAGGTATGCCAAAGATCATGCTTCGTGCAAAATGTTTCCGTTACTGCTGCGAAACAGCTCCTCTTGTAATTCAGGATAACGAGCTGATCGTAGGTGCTCCAAACGGCGCTCCACGTGCAGGTGCTTTCTCTCCTGATATCGCATGGAGATGGATGAAGGATGAAATCGATACCATCGGAAGCCGTCCTCAGGATCCATTCTATATCTCTGATGAAGATAAAAAGATCATGAGAGAAGAGCTTTTCCCATACTGGGAGGGCAAATCCGTTGATGAGCACTGCGAAGATCAGTATCGTGAAGCTGGTGTTTGGGAATTATCCGGCGAATCCTTCGTTTCTGACTGTTCCTATCATGCAGTAAACGGCGGCGGTGACTCCAACCCTGGTTATGACGTAATCTTAATGAACAAGGGTATGCTTGATATCCAGCAGGAAGCTAAGGATCATTTAAAAGAGTTAAAATACGAAAATCCAGATGACATTGAGAAGATCTACTTCTACAAGTCCATTATTGATACAACAGAAGGCGTTATGATCTACGCGAAGAGAATTTCTGAGTATGCAAAAGAACTTGCTGCGAAAGAAACCAATCCAAAGCGTAAAGATGAGCTTTTAAAGATCGCTGAAGTAAATGCATACGTTCCAGCTCACAAGCCAAGAACTTACTGGGAAGCAATTCAGTCTGTATGGACTATCGAGTCTCTGCTTGTAGTAGAAGAGAACCAGACTGGTATGTCCATCGGACGTGTAGACCAGTATATGTACCCTTACTACAAAGCTGATATCGAAGCTGGCCGTATGAATGATTACCAGGCATTTGAACTTTCAGGCTGTATGCTTATTAAGATGTCTGAGATGATGTGGATCACCAGCGAAGGCGGTTCTAAATTCTTTGCAGGTTACCAGCCATTCGTTAATATGTGCGTAGGTGGTGTAACAAGAAGCGGAATGGATGCAACCAATGACTTAACATACCTTCTTATGGATGCTGTCCGTCATGTAAAGATTTATCAGCCATCTCTTGCATGCCGTATTCACAATAAGTCCCCGAAGAAGTACTTAAAGAAAATCGTAGATGTTGTTCGTTCCGGTATGGGATTCCCTGCCTGCCACTTTGACGACGCACACATCAAGATGATGCTTGCAAAGGGCGTTTCTATTGAAGATGCACGTGACTACTGTCTGATGGGTTGTGTAGAGCCTCAGAAATCAGGACGTCTGTATCAGTGGACTTCAACTGCTTATACACAGTGGCCAATCTGTATCGAGCTTGTACTTAACAAAGGTGTACCGTTATGGTATGGCAAACAGGTTTGTCCTGATATGGGCGACATCAACAGCTTTAAGACTTATGAAGAGTTTGAAGCAGCTGTTAAGGAAGAAATTAAGTACATTACAAAATGGTCTTCTGTTGCAACCGTTATTTCCCAGCGCGTTCACAGAGAGCTTGCTCCTAAGCCACTGATGTCTATCATGTACGAAGGCTGTATGGAAAAAGCAAAAGACGTATCTGCAGGCGGAGCGATGTATAACTTCGGACCTGGAGTTGTATGGTCAGGACTTGCAACCTATGCAGATTCCATGGCAGCAATTAAAAAGCTGGTATTTGATGAGAAGAAATATACACTTGCACAGTTAAATGAAGCATTAAAGGCTGACTTTGTGGGCTATGACCAGATCCGCACCGATTGCCTCAATGCACCAAAATACGGAAATGACGATGATTACGCAGATTTAATCGCTGCTGATTTAGTTGACTTTACTGAGCATGAGCACAGACAGTATAAGACTTTATACTCTGTATTAAGCCACGGTACATTATCTATTTCCAACAACACACCATTCGGTCAGTTAACAGGCGCTTCTGCAAACGGACGTCATGCATGGCTGCCATTATCCGATGGTATCAGCCCAACCCAGGGCGCTGACTTCAAGGGACCGACAGCGATCATCAAGTCTGTATCCAAGATGGCGAACGACACCATGAACATCGGTATGGTACACAACTTTAAGATCATGGCCGGACTTCTTGATACACCGGAAGGAGAAGAAAGCTTAATTACTCTTCTTCGTACCGCATGTATGTTCGGAAATGGCGAGATGCAGTTTAACTACTTAGATAACAACACACTGATCGAGGCTCAGAAGCATCCGGAACTTTACCGTGACTTAATCGTCCGCGTAGCTGGATATAGCGCATTCTTCGTAGAGTTGTGCAAGGATGTACAGGATGAGATCATCAGCAGAACCATGTTGACACATTTCTAAAAGAAAACGGAGAACAATCACAATGGACCATGGAAATACAGGAGATATTGAACGTAAGGCGCTGATCTTTAACGTACAGAAGTACAACATGTATGACGGACCGGGAATCAGAACCCTGGTATTCTTTAAAGGCTGCCCGCTCCGGTGTAAATGGTGTGCCAATCCGGAAGGACTGGTACGGAAATTCCAGGTGATGTTTAAGCAGAATTCCTGTACAGACTGCGGGGCATGCGAAAGCGTTTGCCCCGTAGGAATCCATGTGATGTCCAAAGAGACCGGAAAACATGAAATAAGACGGGATAAGGATTGTATCGGCTGCATGAAATGTAAGAATGTCTGCCCCAATTCAGCGCTTTCCATTGCCGGAGAGGTAAAGACAATTTCCGAGCTGTTAAAAATCGTAGAGGAAGATGCCGCATTTTATGATATATCTGGCGGCGGTGTAACATTAGGCGGTGGTGAAGTGACTGCCCAGCCTGAGGCTGCTTTAAATCTTTTGATGGCATGCAAGAAGGAAGGCATTAACACAGCGATTGAAACCTGTGGTTACACAAAAACCGAAACGATTTTACAGATCGCAGAATATGTGGATTTATTCCTTTATGACATCAAGCATATGGATCCGGTTCGTCACAATGAACTGGCGGGTGTAAACAATGAACAGATCTTAATTAATTTAAAAGAACTGCTTCACCGCCGTTACAACGTAAAGGTTCGTATGCCAATGTTAAAAGGAATCAATGACAGCCGGGAAGAAATCGATGCAGTCATTAAATTCTTAATGCCGTTCCGTGATTACAAAAACTTTAAGGGAATTGACTTACTTCCTTATCACAAGCTGGGAGTAAACAAATACAACCAGCTGGATATGGAATATCCAATTGATGGAGATCCAAGCTTAAGTGCGGAGGATTTAGACCGTATCGAAGGCTGGATGAATGAGTATCAGTTCCCGGTTACTGTGGTGAAACATTAGAAAGGGGAGAGCGCCGTGTCAGAGATACAGCGAGTCATAGAAGAATCCGTTCCCGGCAAGCAGGTTACCATCGCTCATGTAATCGCTTCGCCAATACCGGAGGTATATGAGTGTCTGGGTATCGATGAGCTTGGAGCCATCGGAATTTTAACCCTGTCCCCTTTTGAAACCTCCATCATTGCAGCTGATATTGCGGCGAAGGCAGCCAGTGTTTCAGTGGGATTTTTAGACCGTTTCACCGGCTCCGTCATCATCGCAGGAGACGTGGACAGTGTGGAGACAGCCCTTCGGGCAGTGTGTGAAACCTTACGGCGCGTACTTGGATTTACCGTGCCGGATATAACCAAAACATGAGAAAAAAGAGAATCATGATCATCGGACCGGGCGGCAGCGGAAAAACTGCCCTTGCAGCCGCAATCAATGGTTTAGACGGTCCTGTCAAACGGACACAGAACATGGTATATGGGGAGAAAACCTTAGATGTACCGGGAGTTTATTTAGAAAGTCCCTGGATGCACAAACACATCATCGCGGCAGCTCAGGACGCCTCCCATGTACTGATGCTGGTAGACCAGTCCTCATGCCGGGAAAGTTATCCCCCGGGATTTGCAAAAGCATTCCGGGTGCCGGTAATCGGAGTTATTACAGGAAACGGAAAAAAGCCGGAGAATGACGGCTGGTGTATCCGTCAGTTAAAGAAAGCAGGGATTACAACTCCCTGTATTCACATCAACTTATCGGACCGTACGGGAATTGATGAGTTGATGGAAGTTATAAAAGGCCCAGAAAGAAGTGTGGGCAAAATTTAAAGAAATACCCTGCGGGTATACCTCAATGCCCAAAGAACATGGGCAAATATTAGGAAAGGAGGGAAATGTAACGTGGAGCAATTTGTAATGAACACAAAGGTATATATGGGATCTTCTTGTCTGGAAAAAATCAAGGAACTTCCAATCGAAAAAGCTTATATCATCTGTGATCCCTTTATGGCTCAGTCCGGTAAGGTGAATTTAATTACAGACCTGCTGACAGAAAAAGGAAGCAGCTTTGAAGTTTTCTCAGAAGTAGTGCCTGATCCTACCATCGCCGTTGTATCAAAGGCAATTGGTGGAATGAAAGGCTTTGCACCGGATACGATCATCGCATTAGGCGGAGGTTCTGCCATCGATACAGCAAAGGCAGCAAGCCATATTTATACACAGATGGGAAATGACAAGCTGAATTTAATTGCAGTTCCAACCACCAGCGGAACCGGAAGCGAAGTAACTAATTTTTCCGTTATTTCTGATCCGGAAGCTCAGGCGAAATATCCTCTGCGCTCCGACAGTATGGTACCGGATGCGGCATTCCTTGATCCCCGCTTTACAGTGTCAGTACCGCCTCATATTACGGCAGATACCGGTATGGATGTTTTAACCCATGCGTTAGAAGCCTATGTTTCAACCAATGCAGGTGATTTTACTGATGCATGTGCGGAAAAGGCAGTCAGACTGGTATGGAGCTATCTGGCTCGTACTGTGGAAGAAGGAAGCGACATGGAGGCAAGAACTCACATGCACAATGCTTCCTGTCTGGCAGGAGTTGCTTTTAACGGTGCGTCTTTAGGACTTTGCCATAGTATGGCACATGCACTGGGAGCCCGTTTCCACATTCCGCATGGAAGAAGCAATGCAATGCTGCTTCATCATGTAATCAGCTATAACGCTGGTTTAGAGGATGCAGGAGATTTTGCAGCATGCAGCAGATATGTTGCCATTGCCAACATGCTTGGCATAGCAGCAGGAACAGAGAAAGCCACGGTACACGGCCTGGTGCGTCACATTAAAAATCTTATGAGTAAGATTAAAATACCGCAGCAGATCACCGATTTAAACGTGGACAAAGACGAATTCGAACAGGCTGTACGGGAAATGGCAGAGAAAGCACTAAAGGATAACTGCACATTGACCAACCCAAGAGTGCCTACGGTAGAAGAGATCGAAACAATTTACCGTAAGCTTTGTAAGGGGGGCTATTAATGAAATTCATCACCGAAGAAGATTTGAGAATTTTATTCAGAAGAGAACCCTTTGCCTCTTATGATCTTCCTGCGCAGGCAAAGCTTACACCAGGAGCCCGTCAGTTTCTGTTGGACAAGAAGATATCATTTTGCGATGATCCCATGACGGCAAAACGCAAACCATCAAAACCTGCAGAAGTGGTCGTAGAGACACCAGTTACAGTTACAGAGCCTGCGCCAGATCGTTTCTTATTAAAACTGGAAACCTTAAAGGCACAGTTTCTGGAAGCCGGAATTTCCTTATTAGACAGGGACGTGCTGTTAGCAGAGCAGGTATTTGATTTAGAGCGGAAGTTATCTTTCGTGGGGAAAGGTGCTTCGGGCGACATAAATCAATTTGAGTCCTGCACCGGATTTAATAAGGAAAACCAAAACGAACCATACTCTGACTGTTTTGAGATCACCGGCTTTCATGCCCAATCCGAAAAAGGAAGAGAAATAGTCCTGTTACACCGTCTGCGCTGCTGCGTTCGGGAACTTGCGGCAGAAGCAGGAGAAAAGAATTTTAACCCGGTTATTAACCGCTTATCCCAGATGATCTGCCTGTTGTATGGAGGAAATGCATGTCAAAGAAAGAAATAACATTTGATAGCTGCAACGAACTGGTAAGCCAGTTTGAAGCAGTGGTAAAAAATCCTGTCAGGGAACGTTCCTCCGTTTATTATACGGGGGTGGATTTAGGAACAGCGTGCGTGGTAGTGGCTGTACTTGATGAGAATTTCAGGCCAGTGGCCGGCGCTTACCGGTATGCGGATGTAGTCCGTGACGGAATGGTAGTTGATTATATCGGTGCAATCCGGATTGTTCGTGAGTTAAAGGCAGAACTGGAGGAAAAGCTTAACACGGAACTGCTTTATGCAGCTGCAGCCATTCCTCCGGGAACCGATTCACTGGACGGAGGCGCAATCAAGAATGTGGTACAGGGAGCCGGATTTGAAATCACCGCCCTTCTTGATGAACCGACGGCAGCAAACGCAGTACTAAAGATACAAAACGGCGCAGTGGTGGATATCGGCGGCGGAACCACTGGAATTTCTATTTTAAAAGATGGAAAAGTAGTTTACGTAGCTGATGAGCCCACGGGAGGAACTCATTTTTCCCTGGTTGTATCCGGAGCTTATAACCTCTCTTTTTCAGAAGCAGAGCTTTATAAGCGAAAAGAAGAAAACCACAAAGAGTTGCTTCCGGTATTAAAGCCGGTAATTGAAAAGGTAGCCTCCATTATTAACCGCCACATCAAAGGATATGACGTAGATGAGATTTACTTAGTAGGCGGTACCTGCTGTTTAGCAGGAATCGAAACAATTATTGAGAAGCAGACTGGGATCCATACACGTAAACCGGACAACCCCATGTTTGTAACTCCTCTGGGAATCGCATTCTCCTGTACTCAGGAGGAAATGGATTAAAAGGAAGTGGACGTATGGAATATCGGATTATTAAATCGCCGTCACCTGGAACCGTTGATATTTTAAACCGCAGAAAAGGCTCAGGAGCTTCCACTCCCATCGGAAAGGTGGATGCCATTGGTCTCGTTCAGGGACGGATTATCGAAATGGTATGTGCCGCAGATGTGGCAGAAAAAGCCGTGGGTGTTACAGTAGAAGATATCAAGGGTAGCTGCCCACAGAACATGATCATGCTAGCGATTTTTGGAGATACGGCATCGGTAGAGGCAGCGATGGAAGAAATCAGGCTAAGAGAGAAGAGAGGCGGGATAGAATGGTAGCAGCAAGACTGATTGACAATATCTGGGCGACCAGAAAGGCAGAGTCTTTAAACGGTTATAAGTTTATGCTTGCCGAGATCATTGGTGGTACACGGGAAGGTGAACGGCTGATTGTGGCAGACATCATCAGCGCCGGAATCGGTGACCGCGTGATCATTTCCACCGGCTCTTCAGCCAGACGCATGCTGGGAAACGATGAGATCCCCGTTGATGCCGTAGTAATTGGGATTATTGATGAAGACTGCCAGTTTATATAGAAGGGAAGTGATCATATGAAGCAGTTGATATGCGCAAAAGACGTGGAAACATTGCATGCAGAAGGCAAGAGTGTATTTCACGTAGAGAGCGGAAGCATTATCACACCGTCAGCAAAGGATGCAGCAGATGCTTACGGAATCACCTTCTGCGACAAAGCAGAAGAGAAGGCAGAAGCGAAAGGAGCGTTTGCAGGAATGGATATTGACAGCGAGAAAATTTATATGGTACTGAAGGCTCTTATGGAGAAGGGAATGTTAAACGACATTTTAAAACCATATGAGTCAGAAAGCCATGGCAACGGTTTAAAGGTTGTTCGCGGAAGTTCTGTAAAGATGGATGTATTCGATACAGGTGATCCAAATGTAAAAGCTTATTATCAGGAGCTTGTAAGCAAAGAAGAATCAAAAATGAGCGCTGGCTTCCTGGTGATTGACCATTCTGAATTTGAATGGGAACTGACCTATGAAGAAATCGACTATGTAATCGAAGGAACCTTAACTGTGACCATTGACGGAAAGACCTTTACGGCAAAAGCCGGAGATGTGCTCTTTGTACCGTCAGGATCAAAGGTAATCTGGGGTTCTCCGGACAAGGCAAGAGTATTCTACTCAACCTATCCGGCTAACTGGGCTGACTTGGTTTAAGGAGGTAAATGATGCAGGCACTTGGCTTTATAGAAACAAAAGGTGTGCTGGTGGCAATTGAAGCTGCCGATGCCATGTTAAAGGCAGCGGATGTGTCTCTGGTAGAGAAAACCAAAGTTGGCGGAGGTCTCATTACTGTTACGGTGACCGGCGATGTGGCGGCAGTGAAGGCAGCGGTTGAGGCCGGAGCGGCGGCAGTGGAGCGAATTAACAGTGCCGCACTAATCACACGCCATGTGATTCCAAGGCCTCATGAGGAACTTGCAGCTGTCATCGGCGGCAACACTCCAGATGAACCGGAGCAGGCACCAGTACCGGAGATTACCATGGAACCGGAAGAAGAGGCAGCCGTACCAGTCGAAGAGACAGTTGAATCATCTGCTCAGATAACAGACGAAGAACCAAACTCAGAGACAGAGCTGGTGGATACCATAAAGAGAGAGACAATTGATCTTTGGATGCACCAGGACGGTCTTACTGAGACCATGAAGATACTTGAAGATATGAAGGTAACAGAGCTTAGGACGCTTGCCCGTGAATATCCCGAATTCAGCATAGCTGGAAGAGAGATTTCAAAGGCAAATAAAACCCTGCTGCTGGAAGAATTCAGGAAGTATTACGGACAAAATGATTAAGATTTTTAGAAGAGGAGATACGGAACATGGAAAATTTTGATTATGATTTGCGTTCCATCCAGGAAGCAAGGGATTTAGCCAGAAACGGCGAAGCGGCAGCAAAGAAAATCGCAGGATATACAGCAGAACAGATCGATGTTATTTTAAAAAGCATGGCAAAGGCAGGCGAGGAGCACTCCCTGTGTCTGGCTCAGATGGCTGTTGAAGAAACAGGATTTGGTAAAGTGATGGATAAGGCTTATAAGAACCATGCAGCTTCCACACTTTTATATGAAGAGATCAAGGACATGAAGACAAGAGGAATTCTTTGTGAAGATACCACAAAGCAGACCTTTGACGTAGCAGAGCCGGTAGGACTTGTAATGGGTATCGTACCTTCCACAAACCCAACCTCTACTGTATTCTTCAAATCCATGATCGCAATTAAATCAGGAAATGCAATCGTATTTTCCCCTCATCCATCTGCAGCAAAATGTACTCAGAAGGCAGCAGAGGTTATGTGTGAAGCAGCAATTGCAGCTGGTGCACCAGAGGGAATTATCAGCTGCGTAACCATGCCTTCCATGGGATCCACCAATGAGCTGATGAAATGTAAAGAAGTTTCCATTATCATCGCAACTGGCGGTCCTGGTATGGTAAAAGCTGCTTACAGTGCAGGAAAACCAGCAATCGGCGTAGGTGCAGGAAACTCTCCGGCATACATCGAAAAGACTGCTGATGTTAAACATGCAGTAAGAACCATTATGGCCAGCAAGACATTTGACTACGGTACCATCTGTGCTTCCGAGCAGTCCATCATCTGTGAAGAAAGCAACCATGCAGAGGTTGTAGCAGAATTAAAGAGCCAGGGCGGCTACTTCATGACAAAAGAAGAAACCGACAAGGTTTGCAATCTGTTATTCAAAAACGGTCATAACATGAACGCGAAGTTTGTAGGACGTTCTCCTCAGGTGATCGCTGCAGCAGCAGGTATTACCATTCCGGAAGGCACAAGAGTGTTAATCGGTAAGCAGGAAGGCGTAGGCGAAGGATATCCGTTATCCTACGAAAAGCTGACAACTGTTCTTGGTTTCTATACTGTTAAGGACTGGGAAGAAGCATGTGGTTTAAGCTACCGTCTGTTACAGAACGGAATCGGACATACCATGAGCATTCATACTCAGGACAGAGATATGGTATTAAAATTTGCAGCAAAACCAGCTTCCAGAATTCTTGTAAACACAGGCGGAAGCCAGGGCGGAACCGGAATCAGCACAGGTCTTCCAATTGCCTTCACATTAGGCTGCGGAACCTGCGGCGGAAGCTCCGTTTCTGAAAATGTAAGCCCGAAACACTTACTCAACGTTAAGACAGTAGCATTCGGCTTAAAAGACTGCTCAACCATTGTAGAAGATGACCCAACTTTCATGTGGAAAGAAAAATCACAGGCTTCCTCTTCCTTTAGCCCTGCTGAGCTGGTTGCTTCCTTTGAGAAAAAGGAAAGTGCTCCGGCAGCTTCCTGTCAGAGCGGCTGCGAAGACAATGACAAGCTTGCGGCTCTTGTAAAGGAAATCGTTCTGGCTATGAAGGGCCAGTAATCAGAACTGAAAAAGGAGAACAGCAATGGATAAGTATGAAGCGGTAATCAAGCTCTTAATGGACGCTGTAAAATCAGAAGGCGGCAGTGATGAACTGACGATTCCGGTAGGCGTTTCCAACCGCCATGTACATTTGTCTCAGGAAGATTTAGACACTCTTTTTGGAAAAGGCTACGAGCTGACCAATATGAAAGAGCTGTCTCAGCCTGGACAGTATGCATGCAAGGAAATGGTAACGGTATGCGGCCCCAAGGGAGCCATTGAAAAAGTCCGCATTTTAGGACCTGTAAGAAAGCAGACCCAGGTAGAAATTCTGGCTGCCGACTGCTTTAAACTTGGCAGAAATACAACACCTAAAATGTCCGGCGAGCTGGCAGGAACACCAGGAATTACACTGGTGGGACCCAAAGGTACCGTAGCAACAAAAGAGGGCTTAATCATTGCCCAGAGACATATTCACATGTCACCAGCTGACGCTTTAAAATTCGGCGTACATGATGGTGAAACAGTTAAAATTGAAACAGAAGGCATCCGTGGAGGAATCTTTAACAACGTGGCAATCCGCGTAACAGAGACCTCAGCGTTAGAATGCCACTTAGACACGGAAGAAGCCAATGCTATGGGCCTTTCCGGTTCATCTAAGGTAACAATTGTTAAATAGGGAACTATTAAAAATTAATTATAAAAACCCAGGAGGATTTAAAAATGAAATATGATGCATTAGGAATGATCGAGACTAAAGGTTTAATTGGATCCATCGAGGCAGCAGATGCTATGGTTAAGGCAGCTAACGTAACTTTAATTGGTAAAGAATTCGTAGGCGGCGGTCTTGTAACTGTTATGGTAAGAGGCGATGTAGGAGCTGTTAAGGCAGCAACTGATGCAGGTGCAGCAGCAGCTCAGCGTGTAGGCGAACTGGTTTCTGTACATGTAATTCCTCGTCCACATGCAGAAGTTGAAACAATTCTTCCAGCAGCAAAAGAAATCTAATTGTCATAATGAAAGCACCTGGTTCTCTCTGGCTTTTTTCCAGACGAGAGCCGGGTGTTTTTTTACAGTTTTCGTAAATAATATGTAGAATAATAATTTTTTTTGTTGGTTACAAATATTAAAGCATTTCTATACTTTATTCATGTACAATTACTGGTTTATTATACATGTTTAATAAAAAACGACCTAAATTTCCGTATATAATAGACAAAGCGAAATTTATTAGGTATAATATTTATTATATGTGCAGGAGGCAGAAGGCAGGTGAATTCATGCGACATAACAAAAGTGTAATGAGAAGTCTTTTGATGGTAACCCAACTGGGGTTAAGTGTGATGGTGCCTGTATTCGTTTGTATTCTTGCCGGTTACTATTTCGACCGGTATGCAGGAACTAAGTTGCTGCTGCTGTTCCTTGTTGTTGGCTTTCTGGCGGGTGGCCGGAATGCATATAAGATTGCGAAAGCCACACTAGCCATGAACGAGAGGGAAGAAAAGGAAGAGGATCGGAAAGCACGCATGGAGAGTCAAAGAGCAACAAGGACCATGGTGAGTAAACCCAAGCAGCCAAGCCGTATAAAAAAGAGCAATGACGAGAAGCTAAAATAAGCAGGAGGACTTGTAATGGAAAAAGCAACAAAGAATTTGATTGTTGAGGTTTCAGCAGGGATTGTGATTTTTACTGCGGTGCTTATGCTGGGGTCATTTTTTTTATACCCCAGAGCCTCCGTATTTGCTGGTCTGCTTCTGGGAATGGTACTTGCTCTTGTAATGTTTCTTTCCATGGCACTGGTGCTTGACCGATCCATGAAATCCCAGGATCCCAGAACCGTTCAGAAACGGGGAATAGTCAGCGCAGCGGTCCGTTATCTGCTGCTTATTGGCATATTGGTAATAGTCATTCATTGGTTTTCAGACCGGTTTAATCCGGTAGCAGTAGTAATCGGAGTCCTTGGACTCAAAGCAGGAGCATTCTTGCAGCCTGTCATTCACAGGATTGCATCCCGCAAGGATAACAACAGGTAATTTTTTGCGGTCTTGTGTATTATTTTTAAAGAAAGGAGGCTATAGCGTATGGTCATTGCGAATGCCAGTAATGTGGACTTTATGATCAAAGGTGTTACAAAGTTTCACGCGTTCGGGCAGGATCTGTGGGTAACTACAACAGAAATCGGTCTTAGCATTATTACAATCACGATTTTGATTCTAGCATTTGTTACGGACCGGAAGATGAAACGAGCGACAGAAGTGCCGGGCACATTTCAGAATATCATGGAACTGATGGTGGAATCACTGGATAAGCTGGTGAAGGAAACCATGGGGCATAATGCAAAGAAGTTTGTTAATTATATCGGAACAATCTTTCTCTTTATTTTATTCTGTAATATCAGCGGTTTATTCGGGCTTAGAACCCCAACCGGAGACTTTGGTGTCACATTTATGCTCGGTGTATTCACATTCTGCATCGTTCAGTACCAGGGAATCAAGAACCACGGAATCGGGCATCTTACAAGTCTGGCACAGCCGTTTGTGGTTTTATTTCCGATTAACTTAATCGGAGAGATTACAAACCCATTATCCCAGGCGCTCCGTTTGTTTGGTAACATGATGTCAGGAGTTGTAATCATGGGATTGTGGTATGGGATGATGCCAATCTTCGTCAAGATCGGTATCCCATCATTTTTACATGTATACTGTGATTTATTCTCAGGCTGTATACAGACTTATGTGTTCTGTATGCTGACCATGGTATATGTAAATGATAAGTTGGATTAATCAAACAAATTACTAATTATTTTAATTCAGGAGGATTTTATCTATGAACGGAATTTCAGGACAGGATTTTATCTACGGTTGCTCAGCAATCGGTGCAGGTATTGCCATGATCGCAGGTATCGGACCTGGTGTTGGACAGGGTATCGCAGCTGGACACGCAGCTGCAGCAGTAGGACGTAATCCAGGCGCAAAGTCTGATATTACATCTACCATGCTTTTAGGACAGGCTGTTGCCGAGACAACCGGTCTTTATGGTTTCGCAGTTGCCGCTATTCTTATGTTCTTAAAGCCATTCAGCTAAACAGAGGTCTGGCAGGAATAAAAAGAAAGAGCGAGAGGAGGCGAAACCTTGGACAGATTATTGGGATTTGACCCACAGCTGCTTTTCGATGCGTTTATCACTGGCATTAACGTATTCCTTCTGTTTTTTGTTTTATCCTATAAGCTTTTTAACCCAGTGCGCAATGCTCTGGAGAACAGAAAGTTAAAAATTGCAGGAGAGTTGAAAAGCGCTGCAGAAGATAAAGAAGCAGCTCATGTAATGAAGGAAGAATACGAGGCCAGACTTTTAGAAGTCAGAAAAGAGGCGGAAGAGATTCTGGAGGATGCAAGAAAAAGAGCAAAGCAGCGTGAGGCAGAGATTTTATCAGAAGCCAGGGAAGAAGCGAGCCGCATTGTTATGAGAGGAAATCGTGAAGTGGAACTGGAGAGAAAGAAAGCGCTTGATGATATGAAAGAACAGATCATATCCATCGCATCTGTCATGGCCGGCAAAGTCGTGGCAGCATCCATCAATACTTCCATACAGGATTCTCTTATTGATGAAACCTTGAAAGAGATGGGTGAGAGCACATGGCAAAGCTAGTATCAAAAGTATACGGTGATGCATTGTTTGAGGAAGCCCTGGAACGACAGGAAGTGGACGCTTTGTTCGAGGAAGTAAAAAGCCTGCAGGCAGTCTTTGTTAACAATCAGGACCTTGCAGGACTTCTTGATAATCCGAAGATAGGCAAGGAAGAAAAAAAAGGAATTGTTCAGGAAGTATTCGGCGGACGGGTATCGGAAACTCTCATGGGTTTTTTAACAGTCATTGTCGAAAAAGGCAGACAAAAGGAAATCAATGCAATCTGTGAGTACTTTATAAACACTGTCAAGGGACATAAAAAAATCGGCGTGGCCTATGTGACCAGTGCTGTGGAATTAAAAGAGGAACAGAAAACCCAGCTTCTGGGGAAACTGCTTGGCACAACCAGCTATCAGGAGTTTGAGATGGTTTATCAGGTTGATCCCTCCATTATCGGTGGTCTGGTGATCCGGAT
The DNA here is from genome assembly GCA_963523055.1 of uncultured Paenibacillaceae bacterium. Classification (GTDB taxonomy): domain Bacteria; phylum Bacillota; class Clostridia; order Lachnospirales; family Lachnospiraceae; genus Lacrimispora. The sequence continues at coordinate 307,122 of CAURBV010000003.1, forward strand.
CGGTGACCGGGTAGTGGATTCCAGTATTAAGACGCAGATTTATGAGCTGCGCCGCAGCTTGTTAAAGCTGCAGATATCGTAACAGAAACTTTGCAGAAAGAAGGTGCAGACCTTAATGAATTTAAGACCAGAAGAGATCAGTTCCGTCATCAAGGAACAGATTCAAAGATATTCAACGAAGCTGGAAGTCTCTGATGTCGGTACAGTCATTCAGGTAGCGGACGGTATTGCCCGTATTCACGGTCTTGAGAATGCAATGCAGGGTGAGCTTCTGGAATTTCCAGGAGAAATCTACGGCATGGTTCTCAACCTGGAGGAAGACAACGTTGGTGCAGTTTTACTTGGTACCGGCGCGATCAGTGAAGGCGATACAGTAAAAACTACCGGACGAGTGGTAGAGGTTCCGGTAGGAGATGCTCTGACCGGGCGTGTAGTCAATGCCCTTGGTCAGCCGATCGATGGAAAAGGACCGATTCAGACAGACAAGTTCCGTAAAATTGAGCGTGTTGCTCACGGCGTTATCGACAGAAAATCAGTAGACACCCCACTTCAGACCGGTATTAAGGCAATTGATGCCATGATCCCCATCGGAAGAGGCCAAAGAGAGCTGATTATCGGAGACCGTCAGACAGGTAAGACAGCCATAGCTCTTGATACCATCATTAATCAGAAGGGACAGGGCGTGCACTGTATCTATGTAGCCATCGGTCAGAAATCATCTACCGTTGCGACTATCGTTAAAACACTGGAAGAGTACGGCGCTATGGATTACACCACCATCGTGGTATCCACTGCTTCTGATTTAGCTCCTCTTCAGTATATCGCTCCTTACTCCGGCTGTGCAATCGGAGAAGAGTGGATGGAGAATGGTGGAGATGTGCTTGTTATTTATGATGATTTAAGTAAACATGCCGCAGCTTACCGTACCCTGTCACTTCTTCTTAAGAGACCGCCGGGCCGTGAAGCTTATCCTGGAGATGTATTCTATCTTCATTCCAGACTTCTGGAACGTGCTTCCAGACTTTCCGATGAGTTAGGCGGAGGTTCCTTAACCGCACTTCCAATTATTGAGACTCAGGCAGGCGATGTATCGGCTTACATTCCGACCAATGTTATTTCCATCACAGACGGTCAGATTTATCTGGAAACAGAGATGTTTAACTCAGGATTCCGTCCTGCGATCAACGCAGGTCTTTCCGTATCCCGAGTTGGTGGATCTGCTCAGATTAAGGCGATGAAAAAGATCGCCGCTCCCATCCGTGTGGAGCTGGCTCAGTACAGAGAGCTTGCAAGCTTTGCCCAGTTTGGTTCCGAGCTTGACAAGGAGACAACCGAGCAGCTGGCACAGGGCGAGAGAATCAGGGAAGTATTAAAGCAGGGTCAGTATCAGCCAATTCCGGTTGAATATCAGATTATCATTATATTTGCAGCCACGAGAAAACTGCTTTTGGATATTCCAACAGCGAAAATTCTCGACTTTGAGAAGGCTTTAAGAAGCTTTATTGACAGCAAATATTCTGAGATTCCTGCAAGTATCCGTGAAACAAAACAGATTACACCTGAGACAGAAGAACTGTTGGTGAAAGCAATCAATGAGTGCAAAGCAGGTGTTTTTTAAAGGCAGGTGAAAATCATGGCATCCATAAGGGATATCAAACGAAGAAGAGATAGTATTCAAAGTACCGAACAGATTACCAAAGCCATGAAACTCATATCTACCGTTAAACTGCAGAAATCCAGAGCGAAAGCGGAAGCTTCCAAGCCTTATTATGATATGATGTACGATACCATAAACTCCATGCTTAGAAAATCCGGATCAATTGAGCATAAGTATTTAAAGGCAGGTGATTCCAAACGGAAGGCAGTGATAGTGATTACTTCCAACAGGGGTCTTGCCGGCGGATACAACAGCAACATTGCAAAGCTTGTCCTTCAGGATGAACGGTTAGAACCGGAGCTTACGGATATCTATGCGATCGGACGAAAAGGCAAGGAATCACTTGGTAAAAAGGGCTATCACATTGCTCAGGATTATTCCGAAGTGATTAATGAGCCTATTTACCGCGATGCTGCTGACATAACCATGGAGCTTTTGGATGCATTCGGACAAAACCGGATCGGAGAGATCTATCTGGTTTATACTTCATTTAAAAATACAGTGACACAGATCCCCACCTTAAAAAAACTTCTTCCTGTTGAGATGGCAGAGGGAAGTGAAAAAACGGATCTGGCGCTTATGAACTATGAGCCGAATGAAGATGAGGTTCTGGATTCCATTATTCCCAAATATATGAGCAGTCTGATTTACGGCGCTTTATTAGAGGCTGTAGCCAGTGAGAACGGAGCCAGAATGACTGCCATGGATTCTGCGACCAATAATGCGGAAGATATGATAGAAGAGCTTGGGCTGATTTATAACAGGGCAAGGCAGGGTTCCATTACCCAGGAGCTTACCGAAATTATAGCCGGTGCCAACGCAATATCATAACTGTAAAGAAATATAAATAAAGGAGAAACAAGATGGCAGAACAAAGTATTGGTAAGATCACCCAGATCATCGGTGCCGTACTGGATATAAAGTTCAGCCAGGGCAAACTGCCGGACATCAATGAAGCCATTGATATCACCACAAAAGACGGCGGCAAACTGGTTGTAGAAGTATCCCAGCATCTTGGCGATGATACCGTAAGATGTATCGCCATGGGCACAACCGATGGACTGGTACGTGGTATGGAAGCTGCAGCAACAGGCGCTCCTATTACCGTGCCGGTTGGAGAAGAAACTCTGGGACGTATCTTTAACGTTCTGGGTGATCCAATCGATAAGAAACCAGCACCGGAAGTAAAAGAGTATTTCCCGATTCACAGACCAGCTCCCTCCTTTGCGGAGCAGTTGACAGAAACGGAAATTCTGGAGACCGGAATCAAAGTCGTTGATCTTCTCTGTCCTTATCAGAAGGGCGGTAAGATCGGACTATTTGGCGGTGCCGGAGTTGGAAAAACCGTATTAATTCAGGAATTAATCCGTAACATTGCCACAGAGCACGGCGGATATTCTGTATTTACGGGAGTTGGCGAGAGAACCCGTGAAGGAAATGACTTATATCACGAAATGCAGGAATCAGGCGTTATTAATAAAACAACCATGGTATTTGGCCAGATGAACGAACCGCCGGGTGCACGTATGAGAGTGGGTCTGACTGGACTTACCATGGCAGAATATTTCCGTGACCAGGGTGGTAAGGATGTTCTTTTATTTATTGATAACATCTTCCGTTTTACCCAGGCAGGTTCTGAGGTATCAGCACTTCTTGGACGTATGCCTTCAGCCGTTGGATATCAGCCCACTCTTCAGACAGAGATGGGTGCACTTCAGGAGCGTATCACATCAACTAAGAACGGTTCTATCACCTCTGTTCAGGCAGTTTACGTGCCTGCAGATGACTTAACTGACCCGGCTCCGGCTAATACCTTCGCTCATCTTGATGCAACCACGGTTCTTGACCGTTCCATCGTAGAGCTTGGTATCTATCCGGCAGTTGATCCCCTTGGGTCTACATCAAGAATTCTTGATCCACGTATTGTGGGTGAAGAACATTACCGTGTTGCCCGTGGCGTGCAGGAAGTTCTTCAGAAGTACAAAGAGCTTCAGGATATCATTGCCATGCTTGGTATGGATGAGCTTTCTGAGGAAGATAAGCTGACAGTAGCACGTGCAAGAAAGATCCAGAGATTCTTATCCCAGCCTTTCTTCGTTGCTGGCCAGTTTACGGGTCTGGAGGGACGTTACGTGCCTCTTACCGAAACCATTCAGGGCTTTAAGGAGATTCTGGAAGGAAAGCATGATGATATACCAGAAAGCTATTTCTTAAATGCAGGTAGCATCGATGACGTTCTTGCCCGCGTGAAAAAATAGGGGGTGGGAAGATGGCTGATTTATTCAAACTGCAGATCATAACTCCCGAACGAAAGTTTTATGAGGGAGAGGCCTCTATGGTGGAACTCACTACAACTGAAGGTGAAATCGGTGTTTACCGGGGACATATTCCAATGACAGCGATTGTAGCACCGGGAGTCTTAAAAATTCACGAAGCTGGCGGCATAAAAGAAGCTGCTCTGATGTCTGGATTTCTTGAGATTTTACCGGAGAAAATTGTTATTATGGCTGAAGTGGCAGAGTGGCCGGAGGAGATCGATATAAACCGTGCACAAGAGGCTAAGGTCCGTGCAGAACGCCGCTTGAAAGAGCAGAGCGGAGAGATCGATATAGTAAGAGCGGAAACAGCGCTGAAAAAGGCTCTGGTTAGAATTTCGCTTACGAAATAATAAAAAGGGATTTAAACCGTTATGGTTTAAGTCCCTTTTTGCCATTATAAGTGGATTAATATGTAACAGTAAATTCTTTTGCCTGAACACTTAAAAATGTATTTTTATCAATTTTGATTCCGCCGCTGCGGTATGGGTTTTCACAGTATGTGTGTTTGAGACTGGTTTCGTTGTTAAGGAGCTGAACACAATCTGATTCACTCTTACGATAATGAAAGGTGCATACCGTACCAAAACATTCCAGACAAAGCTCAAAATCCCCCAGCTGATCAGGAAGAACAGGATCGATGATAATGGAATCTGCCTGAAAACGGATTCCCAGAATATGACTGATTAACTGGTGCATATAGATGCCTGGACCAGAGGAATAAAGGCGCCATCCCCCTTTTACCGGAATACTGCCGCTGCGCAGCAGGTGGAAATCCTGCTGGTATTCATAACGGTCCTTATAATCTCCGTCGGAGCTGCTAAAGTACATGTTACTTTGACGGAGGCAGGCATTTGGAACAGTTTTTTGAATGAGAACGGGATTAATACGGAACAATCCTTCCCATGCTTTCTCCGCGTTTCCGTATTTTGCCATTGCTTCAATGTAACGAATATGAGCATGGGTGTATTGGAGACTGATTTCCCTTCCTACGTTTGCTGCCTGTTCCGCTCGTTTGAACAGATGGCTTACGCCTCCATCGTAAGACGCCGGGGCATCCATCAGCCTGACTCCATCCGGACATTCCAGATGCTGATGGATAATTTCAATATTTTTGGCAGCCTGATTTGGATCTGCCAGCTCTGCTATGATACTTCTGGTTTGAGGCAATAGCCGGTAATGAATGTTCGTCTGGCTGTCTGATGGATGCAATAAGTGTTTAGCAGTTGAGTCCCACTCTAAAAATCCTGCTATAATGTGGTCTTTTACTGCATAGTCTGAAAATGCTTTTCTGGTATAATCCCCTAAATCCAAGAGGGTGCGTGAGTAAGCCCCATCATAATCGGATAGAGCTTTTCCCAACAGGGTAAAGGTCTGACATGCCAAAGCCTGGGTCCAGGTGCTGACCAGTTTTTCCTTCATTTCCGGATTTTCCGGCTGTAACGTATCATCCCAGTCCCCACCTGCATAAGTAATCAACCCTGTGCCAGGAATAAAACGGTTTTTCTGTATCTGGGATACTGCAGCCTGAACATGGGCAAACAGAGATTCTTTTTTCTCCCAATGATCCGCATGCGGTAGAATTTCCTGCAATATGGTGTAGTCCTGGCTGGCAGTAAGATAATCTGCAAGGCTCTTTAAAGGCCAGAAGATCACATCTCCATGGCATTCGCCGGCATTCATTTCATAGAGGTCAAACATGAACCATTGTGGCCACTCGCTGGTCGTACTCTCCTGATGCGAAAATATGTTTAATAGTATTTCCCGTATGATCTCATAATTGCCGGTAGACAGGAAATATTCAAAAGGTCCCTGGCAGATATCTCTTGTTCCCCATGCCGCACCTCCGGGCTGCTCCAGTCCGTGTGGCATCAAAAAATGAATCATGGCGTTGTGGGTATACCACCAGGCAGTCTCGTTTAAAATAGAGAAACGTTCATTTCCTTCCGAGGTATATAAATGAAACTGTTTCATAATGGAAGCATACTGTTCCAATGCACATGCTTTTTCTTTCCCGAAATCAGCCATACTGGAGATGGAAGGGTTGGGATCAAAGCTGCCTCCGATTGCCAGATGGAGGGTATCCGTATTTGTGTAGGAGAACGTAACAAAGGTCTCATCAAAAGGACGTTCTTCAACATAGAAAATACGGTCGTCAGAAATAATGCATGATTCATGTGAGATAATATCATAAGAAAGATTCTCGTATTTATCTGTCTGAAACGGTACGTGTATTTTGTTTTCTGTAATGGTACCTGATATGTCGTGAGTGAATTCATTGGTACCCATAGATAACTGATTGGTAACAATGAAGTCATATTTACAGCCATTGACACTTGACACTTCCAGATGCACCTGTAAAGCCTTAGGCAGAGCTTTATCATGAACTGGATTTTTGCTGCTGCAATAGGCGGTGACAAGAATAAGGTCATCTTCGGTTTTATAGTACCAGCGGGAGTAGCTCATGCCCATCTCATAAAGGCCAGGAAGAGAAAGCAGGTGAAACTGCCTGGCTTTGCGAACATAGATACGCTGTCCGCTGTTTTTGAGTATATTTAAAAAGCCTCTTGGAGTGGATATCAATTTATGGAGGTTGGTATTTCCTAAAACAACATGGCTGTTAAAAACGCCGTTCATATAATGAGTAGAGGATATAAGATCGTTGGAGATGGTACTTCCATCAGGAGGCGTAATAATAATGGTTCCATGAGGGCGGATTACCTGTTCTTCCTTTTTTGCAGTCACAACATGGCTATGATCCGGTGTAAAGAAAGAAATGATCTGTGAATCTAGTGTTTCCGCCAAAAGCTGTTGGGGAAACAGACCCCTTATCTCATCACTGCTCATTTCGAGGGAGTTTAAGGGTGCTCCATACATTTCCTTTATCCGGTAAGTTTGAACCGGGCTGAATGTACCTTCTTTGGAGGGCTTCTGTTTATACTGCTCTTTTATGACGGTTAGAAAATCTGCATGAGTCACTTTGTCTTTGTGGTGTTTTAGAAAATGACCGTAGAAAACTGATGTATCACTTCCTGAAAATGTGAATGGCTCTGTCAGAAGTGAACTGTATGCAAACTCATACTGAAGATTTCGGTCCGTAAGTCCGTTTAGCAATGCTGTTGGTGTATTGGTCTTTTTGTATTCCAGACCAAAAAAATCCAGACCGTCAGTTGAGTAGTGTATGATTTTGTGCGTCAGAGATCCTTGCTGCAGATATGGATTACAGCCATTGTCCGGCATGTTTTGTCTGGAACAGATGGTATATCCATATTCTCCCTCAAAAACACTGTGTCCCAGATATTGAGATGTATAAAGTTCGTTGGTGAGAACATTTTCTTTTCCGGATAAGCCAATGTCCTGTCCGTACAATAAGTCAACCATTATCTCGTCTTTGCTGTCCAGAGTAATTTCGTAAAACCATGAGTTTTCAATTAGAAACAGATCTGCTGTATAGGTGATTCCGGCGCAGCACCCTTCGTACCGGATACAGTTTTCCTGACGACTGATGCGACAGGCGGATTGCTGTCCTAAGAGAGGATGGACTGATTTTACTTTGTTGTTTTCATATATTCTTAAAAAGATATTATTGGCTGAACCGTCCTTTGCATTTCCACGAAATTGATTGATGAGGACTGAGCCTGAACTCATTTCAAATATGTCTCCAGTTGGAACGAGCAGAAAATCAAGCATGTCCGAGTGCAGGGAGAGTAAATCATGGGGTTGTTTCATAATGAGTATCCTTTCTGTAGTCAAATCTTGTAATAATTATGCCTATGTGAAAACGTTTCCATAAAAATATGAAAACAGTTAAACTTAATGCAAAGTATAGAAGAAAAAAATATGAAAGTCAACAATTTAATTAAAACTAGTAGAGAAATGCCTGGTTTTAGAATGAAAAATGACAAAAAAGTGTTTGACAAAGCGTAAAATGAATAATATAATCAGTGCATAAGACACAAAATGAAAAGCATATGAAAACGTTTCCATGTAAAAAACGAATAAATTTACAGCTTATGGAGCTGATCCCAGACTGTAAAAAAACTATGCTGCAGAAAGGAAGAGAATAATTTGAAGAGTATAAAGCTACACCTGAATCATTTCGTCCATGAAGTGAAAAAGAAATATATTATGTTTCTTATGGTTTTACCGGTCTTAATTTATTTTTTTATATTTGCTTACATACCTATGCCGGGTGCATATATTGCGTTTGTTGATTATAACATTGGAAAAGGTATTTTTGGAAGTGCCTTTGTCGGGCTCAAAAACTTCGAATTTCTGTTTCGTACCGGAGATCTGCTACGCATTACTAAAAATACAATTCTATATAATCTTGTATTTCTTATTTTGGGTAATGCATTCCAGATAATGTTTGCTGTTATGATTTCAGAAGTAGGGAATAAGTGGTTTAAGAAAATATCCCAGTCCATTATATTATTGCCTTATTTTATCTCCATGGTAATTGTAGGATTCTTTTCCTACAACTTATTTAATTATGATTATGGTTTCATTAATACCATATTGGCTGGTCTGGGATTCCCCAAACATGAATTTTACTCCGATCAGGGAATATGGAAGTATATTATTGTATTTTTTAAAATCTGGTCTGGCACTGGATATGGAATGATTATTTATCTGGCATCCATTGCCGGAATTGAACAGGATATTTATGAAGCGGCATCTTTAGATGGGGCGTCCCCCATGCAGAAAATCCGGTATATTACATTCCCCATGCTGAAACCAACAATGATATTGTTAATTCTTTTTGGGCTTGGTGGAATTTTAAAAGGTTCTTTTGATTTGTTCTACAATTTAATTGGGACAAATTCCGTACTTTATCCACAGACAGACGTGATTGACACCTTTGTTTTCCGCAGCCTGGTTGGGCAGTTTAATTTCTCTCAGGGAGCGGCTGTTGGATTTTACCAATCGGTATTCGGCCTGGTACTAGTTCTGACGGTAAATGCCATAGTGAAAAAGATCGAGCCGGACAGTGCATTGTTTTAGTCTATTAGATCAGGAGGATATATATGGAAATGAAAAACATTGCAGGAAGCAGTGAAAAAATCATGAAGATATGTTTTTATATAATTATTACAATTTTTGCGTTGTCCTGTCTCTTTCCCTTTTTGTTAATGGTTACATCTTCGTTTATGAGTGAGAAGGAAATTGTAAGTGAGGGATATAAGTTAATTCCTGATACGGTCTCCCTGAGTGCTTACAAGTTTCTGTTTCGCAATTTCACTAATTTATTTAATGCTTACAAAGTAACAATTTTCATTGCTGTTGCAGGAACTGTTTTTGGATTGTTTTTTATGTCTATGGCTGGATATGTTTTATGCCGTAAAGATTTCCGCTATAGAAACCAGATTTCATTTTTTATTTATTTTACCACACTGTTCAGCGGCGGACTGATTCCAACGTACATGCTGTATGTCAATGGACTGGGTTTAAAGGACAGCATCTGGTCTATGGTTTTACCGGGTCTTATGAGCCCCTGGTCCATTTTTTTAATGAAAAATTTTATGAAATCCATTCCGGATTCCCTGTATGAATCGGCAAATATAGATGGAGCAGATGATTTCAGAATCTACTGGCAGATCTATATGCCTCTGGCAAAAGCTTCCCTTGCAACAATTGGACTGTTCCAGGTTCTGGGATACTGGAATGAGTGGTATAATGCAATGCTCTATATCCAGACACCGGCAAAGTTTCCTTTGCAGTATTTTTTACAGAGAATTGTAAGTCAGGCTAATATTCAACTGCTGATTCAGCAGGGTCTGACCATTAACACGGGAGACTTGCCGTCTGAATCAATTAAAATGGCGACTGCAGTGATTGCAACCGGTCCCATTGTTCTGCTTTATCCGTTTGTTCAGAAATATTTTGTAAGCGGACTTACCATAGGAGCCGTAAAGGGCTAGCCCATACCCGGCAAAATTCTACAACAGGAGGAAATGGAAATGATAAAAAAACTGGTTTCAGCAATTCTGGCAGTAACTGTAGCTGCAGGTCTTGTCACAGGCTGCGCAAATAAAAGCACGAATGAAGGAGCAGCAAAAACAAAGGACAGTGATGGGGTAAATCTTGTTATGTATTTATATGGCACAGAAGGTGTGGCGAATAAAGATGTACTTTCCGCATTAAATGAAAAACTGAACGCCAGCATGAATACCACTCTGGAGATTAAGTATATTGACTGGAATGATGTACCAACTAAGTATCCCCTGCTGTGGGCATCTGGAGAAAAATTTGATATGGCATATGTATCAGGAACCGCTCCGGTACCATATGCAACACTGGCAAAACAGGGAACGCTTGCAGACATTACAGATCTGCTGACCAGTGAAGCACCGTCTTTAAAGTCTGCCATTGGTGACGATTACTGGAAGAGCATGAAAGTAAACGGTAAGATTTATGGTGTCCCAAGTACTTATAGTGAGTATACGGCCTATGGCTTTGTTACCCGGAAAGATTTATTGGAAAAGACTGGGATTGCTAAGGTAAATTCAGTAGAAGATATGGAACGCTACATGGATGCGGCAAAAGAAAATGGCTGGGCACCTTTAAACGGAAGTGCCAACCTATCTATGGATTTGTACCGAATGTTCGTTGGTACAACCGGCGACTGGATTGATGCTCCAGGTGTGCCCAATACAGAGATGTATCTGACTTCTTCCCTTGGGAATACAAACAAAGTATTTCATCCTGCATTTACCAGTGAATTTGAAACCTTTGCAATTAAAATGCATGAATGGGCTGAAAAAGGATATTGGGGAAAAGATGTTTTATCTTCTGCCCAGGATGACAAGGATAATTTTTATAATGGATTATCAGCTTCCTACATCAGCCATCAGCCAGACTGGACAGGTTCCTATGGAACACAAAAAAAGAAATTACCCGATGTTGAAACGGAATTCTACGCTTTTGCAGAAGCTTCGAACAAAATTGAACGGAAAATGGGGGTAGAGAATGCGACAGGAATCAGTGCGAATTCAAAATATCCGGATCGCTGCTTAAAAGTGATTGAAAAGCTGATGACAGATAAAGAATGTTATGATCTGTTCCAGTATGGAATACTTGGAAGAGAATATGAAGTAAATGACGGTGTGATTAAGCAGCCAGATACCTTTAATTCCGATAAAGACGGGTTTGGATTTGCCGGCTGGGGATTACGGACAGATTCATTAAATATACCACAGGCCACCGAGGATCCGCGTCGTTATACATTAAACGACGAATGGGGTAAGTCTGCAATTGACAATCCGTACGCTGGTTTCAGTTTTGATAGTTCTACTGTATCTTCACAGCTGTCTGCAATTTCTAATGTAGATTCTCAGCTTGGAATACAGATTATGCTGGGTCTGACAAAGCAGGATCCCAAAGAAGCTGTGGCAGAATACAGAAAACAACTGGAGGCAGCAGGGGTTAACGACGTAATTAAAGCTGTCAATGATCAGTTAACGGAATATACATCAGCAGAGAAGAAATGATTTGTAGATTTTCACAAGGGGAAATGTTAAAATAGTGTTAGTTTAGTTTTAGGGTTAAGACAGGGCAGGAAAGGATGCAGCACATGAGTGTAACAATAAAAGATATTGCAAAATTATCGGGAGTTGGTATTTCCACTGTATCACGGGTGTTAAATGGAAGCGGTTTCGCCAGTCCGGTGACAAAGCAGAAAGTTATGGCGGCTGTGCATGAGTTGAATTATATACCCAATAATAATGCAAGAAATTTGAAAAGGACCCAGACGAAGACGATTGCGGTTCTGGTAAAAAGTATAACAAATCCCTTTTTTCAGAAAATGATTCATACTATAGAGCAAAAAACCATGCTGCGGGGTTACAGCCTGGAACTTCGCAATGTTAACTCCAACGGGCAGGAAATGCTGATTGCAAAGCAGGAAGTTATGGATAAAAATCTATGTGGTATCATTTTGATGGGAGGAGGATTTGAATACATAGAAGAGGACTTTAAGCATTTAGGTGTGCCATGTGTGCTGCTGACTGTATCAGCTGATGATAAGGTAAATAAAGACCTGTATTCCAGTGTGATCATTGACGATGAGGCTGAGAATTTTAAAGCAACCGACTACCTGATCAAATTAGGGCATAGAAGAATTGGCTGTATCTATAATGCATATGGTCAGCTTAAGACTCCCAATACCCTTCGGTTTGAAGGATATAAAAGGGCTCTTCTGGAAAATGGAATCCCGTTTGATCCATTGCTGGTATCCAGTTTTAACACCTCCCAGTCCGGTTATGAATTCGGGTTTAATATGATGAAAAACCTGATGATGAGAAATAAAGATATGACAGCTGTTGTTGCCATGGCGGATATCATGGCGGTAGGAGCGGCTAAGGCGATTTTATCTGAAGGCTTACGTATACCAGAGGATATTTCTGTCATTGGCTTTGATGGTATAGAAGTGGCGGAATATTACAGTCCTGCACTGGATACGATTTCTCAGCCGGCGGAGCAGATGGCAGTGAGTGCGATTGACGCATTGTTTGCAATGATACAGGGAGAAAAAACCAGCCACATAGTATATGAAGCGGTTCTGCTTAAACGGGGGTCCTGTATTGGACTTACCAGCCATTCGTAAAGGAAAGAAAGATGGAAGAACGAAAATTAAAAGAATTACTGAGTGATATGTCAATAGAAGAAAAAATAGACCAGCTGTTACAGGTGACGGGCTATTATTTTGAAGAAGAGGGAGTCGTGACAGGCCCCAATAACCATGCAGGCTTTATGCAGCAGGAAGTTGATCTTGCCGGTTCTGTACTTGGAATTGCCGGTGCGGATAAACTAATTGGTATACAGAAAAAATACATGGAAAAACAGCCCCATCAGATACCGCTGCTGTTTATGGCGGATATCATAAATGGATTTCGTACGATTTTCCCCATACCACTAGCTCAGGGATGCAGCTTCGATCCAGAGATTGCTAAGACTGGAGCGGAGGTTGCCGCGAAAGAGTCGGCAGTATCCGGACTGCATCTGACATTTTCCCCAATGGTTGATCTGGTCAGAGACCCAAGGTGGGGTAGAGTAATGGAGTCCACAGGTGAAGATCCCTATTTAAACAGTGAATTTGCACGGGCTATGGTCAGAGGTTATCAGGGGGATGGGGAATTAAGCCAGCCTTATAAAATTGCAGCGTGTGTAAAGCATTTTGCAGGATATGGTGCCCCCATGGCAGGCAGAGAATACAATACGGTGGAATTATCCAACCGCACATTATTTGACAGTTATCTTCCGGCCTATCAGGCAGCCATCGATGCTGGCTGTGCAACTGCCATGACCTCTTTCAATACATTAGACAGAATTCCGTCAACGGCAAATAAGTGGCTGATGAGGGACATTTTAAGAACACATATGGGTTTTGAAGGAGTATTGATTTCTGACTGGGCAGCAATAGAAGAAATTATTCATCATGGTGTAGCAGAGGGGAAAAAGCAGGCGGCAAAGCTGGCTCTGGAAGCAGGTGTGGATATTGATATGATGACGACCTGTTATTGCAGAAATATCAAAGAATTGCTGGAAGAGAATAAAATCGATTCAGCATTGCTTGATGAAGCTGTTTATCGGGTTCTGGTCTTGAAAAATAAGCTTGGATTATTTGAAAGTCCATTTAAAGATGCCAACAGCAAGAGGGAAGAAGGCGTGATTCTTTCAAAAGAGCATAGGGAACTGGCCAGACATGCAGCTGCGCAGACAATGGTGCTGCTTAAAAATGAGGATCAGATACTGCCGCTAAAAAAGGAAGGACAAAAAATAGCATTTATCGGTCCTCATTCAGACAGTCCATATCTGATGGGAGTGTGGTCAATCTTTGGCAGAATGGAAGATGTGATAACAATAAAAGAGGGAGTAAAGCGGGCTGGTGTGAGGAAGGCTTCCTTTTACCGAGGGGCTCCAGTTGTATCTGACTTTGCAAAGCTGGAACTGCAATCCGAAGTAAGGGCACAGATTGAGGCGGATATTAATGCTTCCAAAGATCTGTTAAAAGAGGCACTGCTTGCTGCTGAGGATTCAGATATTGTTGTCTTGGCGCTGGGAGAACATCCTGCCCAATCAGGAGAGGCTGCGTCCAGAACCAATCTGCATTTGGATCCGCTGCAGCTGGAGCTACTCCGCCAGGTGAAGAAAATAAACTCAAACATAGTTACTGTATTACTCAATGGAAGACCCCTTATTATAGAAGATGTACTTGCAGATTCAAAGGCAGTTCTGGAGGCGTGGCTTCCGGGGACAGAAGGAGGCAATGCAATTGCGGATATTTTATTTGGTGACGTAACCCCTTCTGGAAAACTATCTATGAGTTTTCCAAGGACAGAGGGTCAGATTCCCATATATTATAACGACTTCCCTACAGGCAGACCGGTGCTGGGCAAAAAGGAAAAGTACCTTTCCCAATATATTGACTGTCCCAACGAGCCTTTATTCCCATTTGGATACGGCTTGTCTTATACAGAGTTTGAAATTTCACCCATCACTTTAAGCCACAAAATTCTGAGTGGCGCTGGATCGATCCGGGCATCTGTCAGTGTGAAAAACACCGGACACCGGGCAGGGGTACAGGTTATTCAGCTATACATTAAGGACGAAGTGGGAAGTGTTTCGCGACCCAACCGGGAACTTAAGGGATTTCAAAAAGTATATTTAAAACCGGGAGAAGAGGCAGAGGTGGTTTTTGATATCAATACTTCCATGCTGAAATTCTATGATAATACCATGCACTATGTCTGTGAACCTGGTTCTTTTAAGCTTTTTATCGGAGCAGATTCTGCAACTGAAAATTCTGTTTCGTTTGCAGTGGAATAATAAGCAAGTATTTTCAAATCCTCAGGACAGACAGTTCTGGGGATTTTTTGCTGTCTTCAATGTCATCAATAACTACAGCATTTTCCCCTGATTGTGGATTATCTGCCAAAATTATGCTATACTATGGAACAGATAAAACGAAATAGGGAGAATGTATTATGAAAGAAACATCATTAGTTATTATGGCAGCCGGAATCGGGAGCCGGTTTGGCGGTGGAATCAAACAGCTGGAACCAGTTGGACCCAGTGGTGAGATCATAATGGACTATTCCATTTATGATGCTTTGAATGCAGGCTTTAACAAAATTGTATTTATCATTCGTAAAGATCTGGAACAGGATTTTAAAGAGATTATTGGCAACCGGATTGAAAAGATTGCATCGGTGGAGTATGCGTTCCAGGAACTTGATGATCTGCCGGCGGGCTTTCATAAACCGGAAGAAAGAACCAAACCCTGGGGAACAGGACAGGCAATTCTGTGTGCAAAAGATGTGATAAAGGAGCCGTTTGCGGTAATCAATGCAGATGACTATTATGGTAAAGAAGGGTTTGTAAAGATTCATGATTATCTGGTCAATGAGATGAAACCGGATGTAAGACCATTTGATCTGTGCATGAGCGGGTTTATCCTGGGTAATACCTTAAGCGAAAATGGAGGCGTGACCAGAGGCGTATGTCAGGTGGGGTCTGACGGTGTCTTAGAGAAAGTTACGGAGACTTATGAGCTCATGATGGATGGTAGGGAAGCCTGCGGAAGAGATGAGGCGGGTAATCCGGTAAAGGTCTCTTTAGATCAGAATGTATCCATGAATATGTGGGGACTTTCACCTGCATTTTTAATGGAACTGGAGCGAGGATTTCCGACATTTTTAGAGAGTCTGAACGAAGGGGATATCAAAACCGAATATCTTCTTCCAAAGATCATTGACCGGCTGATCAGCCAGGATAAAGCCAGAGTTCATGTACTGGAGACAAAAGATAAATGGTTTGGAGTAACTTATAAAGAAGATAAACCAGCTGTTTCAGCTGCAATTAGAGATCTGGTTTCAAAAGGAATTTATCCCGATCGCCTTTTTTAGTGGTAATATCCGCACTTTTTGGTACTTCCCTGCATAGAATGGTGTTGTATAAGCTAAAAGCAGGGAGTGATAACAACCGTGCCAGGCAACCCGGACTATACTTATGGAGAGGATAATGAGAGCCTGCCCCCATATATGCTTTATGGTGACAGGAGCATCAGGGAAAGTTCTCTGGAGCCGAAGGATATCATTGCAAAGGATCTGGAATATTTACAGGGAATGTACCCGGGACATATGAAACGTCTGCAGGAATACGTCGTTTCCGCATGTGATCACCTGGATTATAAAGACAGCCCAATGTACGATGAATTCCCCGACCGTCTGCTGATTCATCAGGTTTGTGATTCCATTTGCGCAAAGATTCGCGAAGAAGGAACCATAACGGACGAATTGCTGATGGGGAACAATGAAAAGACTGAGACAGCAGCGCAGATGCAGCAAGAGCCAACGGATTGGGAAAATGAGGAGTTGGAAAAAGCGGAACTGAGTGACAGGTACTCCACATGGGGACCTCCCGGTTGGGGCCCGCCCGGACCAAAACCTCCTGGTTGGAGACCGCCGCCCGGACCGAGGCCGCCTTACTGGGGTCCGCCCGGACCAAGACCACCTTACTGGGGACCCGGACCAAGACCGCCTTACTGGGGTCCAGGGCCAGGCCCGAAACCACCCTACTGGGGTCCAGGACCAGGCCCGAAACCACCTTACTGGGGTCCAGGACCAGGCCCAAAGCCACCTTATTGGGGAGCAAATCCCGGACCGCCTCAGGGCAATGGTCTGCTGGGAGATATTGTGTCAGTACTGCTTCTGAATGAAATGCACCGAAGAAGATGTAACTCCGGACGGTGCAGATAGGTAATAGAAAAGACAGCTTCCTATAAAAGGGAGGCTGTCTTTTTTTCATTTAACGAATGTTTAAGAAAGTTTTCATTGTAGTTTTGTTCATTATTGTTTACAATAAAGAAGATCAAAACTGGGAAAATAAAGGATGTTTTATATGAATCGTTTGGCTAAAAAGATTGGAATTTTATCTGTGGTATTCGTAATGGCTATCGCAGTTTATTTTATGTGGAATCAGAGAAATACAGAAAAAAATGATGTAATGGTATATACCTCCATGGATGAGGCTGCCCTTCCCGTTGTATACGCGGACATGTACGGCAGAAAGATGAATCTTCTTCATGGCTATGTTCAGGATATGGCACAGACTGTAACAAGGGAGGCTCTAACCGTACTTCCCCAGGACCGGAATTTAAACCTTGGGATTGCAGATTATAACGGCACCATAACCGGTATACAGTATGAAGTGCGCAGTCTTGATTTAAGCCGCCTTGTGGAGCGCACCAGCCTTAGCAAATGGGATCAGGAAGAAGGAGTCATAAAGGCATCTCTTCCCATACAGAATCTTCTGACAAAAGACAAGGAATATATACTGGTTCTAACATTGAACACTTCGGATAACAGAACACTTTATTATTACACCCGGATCATGTGGACGGACAGTACCAATGCAAAGGATATGATTGATTTTGCAGTTGATTTTACAACGAAGACATTTAACTATGACCAGGCAAGGGATCTCACCACTTATCTGGAGACCAGTAATACGGAAGATAACAGTTCTCTGGGTCATGTTTCCATACGGTCCAGTTTTTCCCAGCTCACCTGGGGAGGAATGTCTATGAAACCAGTTGGAGAAATCCGAACCACTTTGAAAGATCTGGATGGTGTGATGTGCAGTGTCAGTCTGGAGTACCAGGCTGAGAGGGCTGGTGAAGGAGTCGATTCAGAACTGTATGAGGTGGAAGATACCTATACAATGAAATGGGACAGCCGCCGCATTTATCTGATGGACTTTGAACGGAATACCAATCAGATATTTTCCGGACAGAAAGAACTGTTTTCTGGAAAACGAATCACACTTGGGATCACCAATGCAGATGAGGTACAGACAAAGAAAAGTCCTGGCGGAAATTGTATTGCATATGGAATAAATAGGGATTTATGGACTTACGATCAGAAACAGGGTCATGCAGTAAAGGTATTTTCATTCCGGAGCGGAACTGATGATGGTCTTCGCAGTGGTTATAACCAGCATGACATCAAGGTCCTTTCCGTAAGTGACAACGGCGATGTGGATTTTCTGGTCTACGGATATATGAACCGGGGGATACATGAAGGGAGCATGGGTATCGCTCTCTACCGGTACAGCAGCGGTGAGAATGCTATAGGGGAGCGGTTCTTTACACCGGTTACCTCATCCTTTGAGATACTGAAAGAAGAAGTGGGCCAGCTTTCTCATTTGGGAACCAATGGAATGCTCTATCTTATGGCCGGCAGGTCTGTTTATGGAATTGATTTAAACAGCAACGAATATATGGTGCTGGCAGATTCTGTTTCTGAGGGAGGCTATGCGGTCAGTAGTACAGAACGCCACTTTGCATGGCAGGAAGGAAATGACGTTTTCGGTGCCAGTGTGATTCATCTGATGGATCTGGATACCGGAATTAAAAGAGAAATCAGTGGAGGAGAGGACAATCGTTTTCGTCCTTTGGGCTTTGTAGGCGATGATTTCATATATGGAATTGCGAAAAACGGTGACATCTGGTCTCAAAACGGCAGGGTTCTTGATGCTCCCATGTACCGGATTGAGATTATGGATCAAGGAGGTTCGATCGTTAAGAAATATGAGCAGGATCAGACTTATATTGCAGATGTGACCGTAGATGGAAGCCGGATTCACTTAACCCAGGTACTTAAAAACGACAGCCAGTCCTATTCGGTCTCCAGGCAGGATACCATTGTCTGCAACCAGGAGATTTCCAATGAAGAATTAAAGGGGATCGGCTGGTACGCTTCCGAGGACCGCAAGAAGATTTATTATGTACAGCTGGATCAGGAAGCATCCAGCCGGGAGGTAACCGTTGCAGTTCCAAAGAAGGTAGCCTATGAAACTACCGAGGTGGTTGAGTTAAAGAGCCGACCTAAGAATCAGGATAACAGATATCTGGCCTATGCAGGAGGTCATTATCTGGGAAGCAGCAGAAGTTTTATTAAGGCGCTTCAGCTTGCCTATGATAAGATGGGAATTGTGACTGACCAGAATCAGGAGATTTTGTGGAACCGGGTGAACCGGCCTCCTGTTAAAACCATGAAAGACCCATTGAAGAAAGGCGCAGCTTTTAACCGGAATCTGTCAGGCTTTGAAGATGATGGATTCATGGATGGAGTCTTTATGATTGATGCCAGAGGTGCCACCTTAAATCAGATACTTTATTTTATTGGTCAGGGGTGTCCGGTTGCTGCCTACACAGGTCAGGGAGGGTATGTGCTTATCTCAGGCTATGACCAGTATAATGTCACACTATATAATCCGGAAACGAAGGATAGTCAGAAAATGGGCCTAAATGATGCCTCTGCTTACTTCTCGGGCCTTGGAAATGATTTTATCTGCGGGGTAATAATGGAATAAGAAAATGCGTTCTCTTTACAAATCCGTAAGATATGTTATAATCATGAAAGGCGAATGTTAAAAATTAAGAGAATTGTAATAGATAAAAGATAGTCAGAGGTGTGAAATGGAGCAGTATATTATGAAAGGCGGTAATCCCCTGGTCGGAGAAGTGACCATTGGAGGAGCCAAGAATGCCGCTTTGGGAATTCTTGCAGCAGCTATCATGACAGATGAGGATGTGCTGATTGATAATCTGCCTGATGTAAGAGATATTAATGTATTACTGGAAGCAATCGAGGAAATCGGAGCTACAGTAGAGCGGATTGACAGACATACGGTCCGCATTAATGGACAGACAATCCGTGAAGTATCGGTTGATGATGAATATATCCGCAGAATCAGGGCTTCGTACTATTTTATCGGAGCCATGCTTGGCAAATACAAAAGTGCACAGGTTCCTCTTCCAGGAGGCTGTAACATCGGAAGCAGACCAATTGACCAGCATTTAAAGGGCTTTCGTGCTTTGGGTGCCGATGTAAAGATTGAACGGGGAGCAGTCATCGTTCATGCCATTGATCTGGTAGCCAGCCATATCTATCTTGACGTGGTAAGTGTTGGCGCAACCATCAACATTATGATGGCGGCAACTCTTGCAGAAGGACAGACCATTTTAGAGAACGTGGCGAAGGAACCTCACGTTGTTGACGTCGCTAACTTTTTAAACAGTATGGGCGCCAACATTAAGGGAGCTGGAACCGACACCATCCGAATCAAAGGCGTTTCCAGACTTCACGGGACAGAATATTCCATTATTCCTGATCAGATTGAGGCTGGTACATTTATGTGTGCAGCAGCAATTACTCGGGGAGATGTCATGGTGAAGAATGTAATTCCTAAGCACCTGGAAGCCATTTCCGCCAAGCTTCTGGAGATGGGGTGTGAAGTGGTGGAATTCGACGACGCAGTCCGTGTAGTAGGTAAAACCAATCAGAAGCATACCGATATTAAAACACTTCCCTATCCGGGATTCCCAACTGATATGCAGCCTCAGATGGCAGTAACACTTGCTCTGGCAGGCGGTACCAGTGTGGTAACTGAGAGTATATTTGAGAACCGCTTCCGCTATGTGGATGAGCTTTCCCGCATGGGTGCTAACGTAAAGGTGGAAGGCAACGTGGCTGTCATTGACGGCGTAACCGGTTTAACCGGAGCATTTGTGAACGCACCTGATTTAAGAGCAGGGGCAGCATTGGTGATTGCCGGTCTTGCTGCAGACGGATATACTGTAGTAGATGAAATTGGTTATATACAAAGAGGTTATGAGTGCTTTGAAGATAAGCTTCAGGGTCTGGGAGCCATGATTGAAAAAGTGGACTCAGAAAAAGAAGCTCAGAAATTTAAATTAAAAGTAGGATAGGCGGGGGCTACCCCCGCCGTTTTGCTTGACAGGAGGATGGGGCTATGGAAATGAAGAAGAAACCGGTGCTTGTTATTATGGCAGCGGGGATGGGCAGCCGGTACGGCGGATTAAAACAGATTGATCCGGTGGATGCCCATGGAAACAAGATTATTGATTTTTCTATTTACGATGCAGTAGAGGCAGGCTTTGAAAAGGTGGTTTTCATCATTAAGAAAGCTATTGAGAAAGAGTTTAAAGAACATATCGGTGACCGCATGGCAGCTCACGTAAAGGTGGAATATGTCTATCAGGAGCTTTTTAAACTGCCTGACGGATTTGAGGTACCGGACGGACGGGTAAAACCCTGGGGAACGGGTCATGCCATCCTTTGCTGTGAAGAAGTGATTGATGGTCCTTTTGCCGTGATCAATGCTGATGATTATTATGGAAAAAGTGCCTTTCAATCTGTTTTCAACTTCTTATCCCAGGCTCAGGACGAGAATAAATACCAGTTTTCCATGGTTGGCTATAAGCTCTATAACACGCTGACAGAGAATGGCCATGTTGCAAGAGGTGTATGCACCGTTTCGGAACATGGATTGCTCACCGATATCTGTGAGAGAACCAGAATAGAAAAACATGGAGAGAAGGCGGAATTTACGGAAGATGATGGTGCAACCTGGACCGGTCTTTCCGAAGATACCCTTGTATCCATGAATTTATGGGGATTTACCAGAAGTATATTAACGGAGCTGAAAGAACGGTTCCCTGTCTTTTTAAACAAAGAATTAAAAGAGAACCCTCTTAAATGTGAATACTTTCTTCCCTTTGTGGTAGATGAGCTGCTTAAAGAGGAAAAAGCAGAGGTAACTGTTTTAAAGAGTACAGACCGCTGGTATGGTGTCACTTATCAGGAAGATAAAAAGACAGTAGTGGACGCAATTGCAGGCTTTAAAGCCGCTGGTCTTTACCCCGAAAAGCTTTGGGACTGACCTATTGACATATGCCCGTTATTAGAGTAAAATGAAAAAGCAGATATCGTTACTGCTAAAATTGAATAACAAATGAAAAGTCGTAATATCCCTTATTCAGAGTGATGGAGATACAAAGGATCTGTGAAGTCACGGCAACCCCAGTCGGTTTTGTGGTTTTTAACCATGAAAAACGTCCGGAAGGTGCCAACCTGAGCGAGAAATCGAGCAATAAGAGGATTTGATACAAATATGAATCAAGTCCGCGTTGCTGCGGACTTTTCTTTTTGTTATTCCCCCATGTAAAGTAGAGGAGGAAATGACAACATGGAAAAATTATTATTTACATCAGAATCCGTTACTGAAGGACATCCGGATAAAATGTGTGATCAGATTTCAGATGCAATTCTTGATGAGATGTTAAAACAGGACCCCATGAGCAGGGTAGCCTGTGAGACCTGTACTACCACCGGTCTTGTTATGGTAATGGGGGAGATCACAACCCAGGCATATGTAGACATTCAGAAAGTAGTGCGTGAAACAGTAAGAGAAATTGGTTATGACCGTGCAAAATATGGTTTTGACTGTGACACCTGCGGTGTGATTGTTGCTCTTGATGAACAGTCCCAGGATATCGCTATGGGTGTAGACCGCGCTCTCGAAGCAAAAGAAAACAAGATGTCAGACAAAGAAATTGATGCCATCGGAGCCGGAGATCAGGGTATGATGTTCGGTTACGCCAGCAACGAGACAGAAGAATATATGCCATATCCCATTGCACTGGCTCATAAGCTTGCACTTCAGCTGACAAAAGTTCGTAAGAACGGAACGTTAACGTATCTTCGTCCCGATGGAAAAACCCAGGTGACAGTAGAATACGATGAGAATGGCAAGCCTCTTCGCCTTGATGCGGTGGTATTATCTACCCAGCATGATGAAGATGTCAGCCAGGAACAGATTCACAAAGATATTAAAAAATATGTATTTGATGAGATCATTCCTGCTGAACTGGTTGATGATCATACTAAATTTTTCATTAATCCTACCGGCCGTTTTGTAATCGGCGGACCTCATGGAGACAGCGGTCTTACCGGTCGTAAGATCATTGTAGACACCTATGGCGGTTATGCACGTCACGGCGGCGGAGCATTCTCTGGAAAGGACTGCACCAAGGTAGACCGTTCAGCCGCTTATGCAGCCCGTTACGTTGCAAAGAACATCGTGGCAGCAGGCCTTGCCGATAAGTGCGAGATTCAGCTGTCCTATGCCATTGGAGTTGCTCACCCCACCTCCATTATGGTTGATACCTTTGGAACCGGTAAACTAAGCAATGAAAAGCTGGTTGAGATTGTCCGGGAAAACTTTGACTTACGTCCGGCTGGAATTATTAAGATGCTGGATTTACGCCGTCCGATTTATAAGCAGACTGCTGCTTATGGTCATTTTGGAAGAAACGATTTAGATCTGCCATGGGAGAAGCTTGATAAGGTTTCCCTTTTAAAAGCATATTTATAATTATGACATGAGAAAGATGCCGCAAGACAGCTGATTTACAGCTGAAAGCGGCATCTTTTTTTTGGATAAACAGACAGAGGACTATGGTTTTTAATATTTGGCGCTAAAACTAGCGCCAAATCCCAGTTACTTCGTGTTGAAATTTAAACCTCACATTGATTATAATAGGGCTATGAAAAGGAATTGATTGGCCAATCATACCTTCCACGGGTCACACAGTAAATACTATATCATAAAGTGAGGGTATGCAAAATGAAAGAGAAGGTACAAATATTTGGCCGCTTTTTAAGCGGTATGGTAATGCCGAACATCGGTGCATTTATTGCATGGGGACTGATTACGGCATTGTTTATCCCAACGGGCTGGTATCCCAATGAAGCCATTGGAGCACTGGTTTCTCCAATGGCCAGTATGCTTCTGCCGCTTTTGATCGCCTATACGGGCGGTACGGTAGTTTATGGTCAGAGGGGCGGCGTGATTGGCGCAATCACAGCGATGGGAGTAATCGTTGGATCCAGTATTCCCATGTTTATGGGGGCAATGATCGTGGGTCCGGTCAGTGCCTGGGTACTTAAGCAGTTTGACCGGAAAATAGAGAAAAAGATTCCTGCCGGTTTTGAGATGTTGATTAATAACTTTTCCCTGGGCATCATCGGTGCCATCTTAACAGCGATTGCCTTAAAGGGAGTTGCTCCTGTTGTAGAGGTTTTGAACCGGGTAATGGAATCAGGGGTCGGGTTCTTTGTGGATCATAAACTGCTGCCTCTGGCAAGTGTGTTTATTGAACCTGCCAAGGTCCTGTTTTTAAACAATGCCGTCAACCACGGGATTCTTTCTCCTATGGGAATCCAGCAAGTAGAGGAAGTGGGGAAATCCATATTCTTTCTTCTGGAGGCGAACCCGGGACCGGGACTTGGCATTTTACTGGCATATTGTATCGCGGGTAAAGGATCAGCCAAGAGCTCAGCACCCGGCGCAATCATCATTCACTTTTTAGGGGGAATCCATGAGATTTATTTCCCTTATATCCTGATGAATCCGCTTTTACTTCTGGCGGTTATAGCAGGTGGGGCCAGTGGAATTTTTGTCTTCCAGATCCTGGGCGTGGGATTAATCTCACCGGCATCTCCCGGAAGCATTCTGGCTGTTCTTGCAATGACACCAAAAGGCGGATACTTTGGTACGCTGGCAGGTGTTGCAGTAGCTGCCGCTGTTTCCTTCTTTGTGGCGCTTCCTCTGCTCCGGTTTACAGGAAAAAGCGGAGATCTGGATGATATGAAGGATTTAGTGAATAAGATGAAGCAGGAGTCAAAAGGAAATCAGACATCGGAGATGAAAGCGGTATATAATGGTAATGTTAAAAAAATTGTATTTGCCTGTGATGCAGGTATGGGTTCCAGCGCAATGGGAGCTACTGTATTGAAGAAAAAGCTGGCAGCAGCAGGATTTGGAGATATTTCAGTGGTTCACTCACCCGTATCCTCCATTCCTCAGGATGCCCAGATCGTGGTAACTCATAAGGAATTAAAGGAGCGTGCGGCTCACAGCAATCCGGATGCACAGCTGGTTCTGATTACAAATTTTATGGCAGCTCCGGAATATGACCAGCTGGTGGAATCATTAAAAGAAAATTAGATTAATTCATTGTGAAACTACTGCCTTTTATCTGATAGTAAACCATGTTATAATACTTACAAAAATATATAATGGGTTAAAAAGGGGAATTTCACAGATGAAATTAGCGGGGAAAGTACTGAAGTATTACAGCAGGGTGATTGCTGAATGCATACCTCTTTTTGTGACAGCAGGACTGCTGTCAGCCTTTTCGGCAGGCATATTCCAGAATGAGCACCTGTATGAAATGTCCAAAATTTTATCTTCTCTGGTGATTCCGGTGTTTATGGGATATAAAGCAGGCCATGTGTGCGGCGGGGAGGTCGGCGGTTTAGCCGGCACCCTTGCCGCTTCTGTTGTTGTTATGGCAGAGCCTGCCTCTGCCATGGTTCTGTCTGTAGTGGTAGGCAGTATGGCCGGGTTTCTATGCAGGAAAGGGTTAGACCGGATCAAGAATTGGATTCCTTCCGGTTTTGAGATGCTTTTTAGCAACTTATATTTAGCATCTTTAGGTCTGCTTGCGGGAGGCGCTGCCTATCTTTTTGTGATACCGGAGGCAGAATGGCTGTTGGGGTTTTTAGGAAATGGTTTATCATTTATGATAGACAGGGGAATCATCCCCTTTATCAGCTTTATAGTAGAGCCGTTAAAAATTGTTTTCTTTAATAACTGGATTAATCACGGCTTTTTTCTGCCGCTGGGGTTGGAACAGTTAAAAACCCAGGAGAGTTCCATTTTGTTTCTTTTGGAGACCAATCCCGGACCGGGATTTGGTGTTCTTCTTGCTTATGCCCTGGTTCATCCCAATATGAGAAAAACAATGGTTTCCAGCCTTATTATACAATCTCTGGGAGGCATTCATGAGGTTTATTTCCCCTATATCCTGTCAGATATCCGGTTATTGGCCGGCGCCATAGCCGGAAGTATTGCGGGGAATTACTGTTTCATGATGACAGGCAGCGGACTTCTGGGTCCAGCTTCCCCTGGAAGCCTGATTACCATACTGATTATGGCGGATAAAAAGCACTGGCTGGGGATTGTTATGGGGATTTTTATTTCCGCGGCTGTGGCCTGCCTTGTATCCTGCCTGATTCTGTTGGGAAACAGGGTGAAATCATCTGATGATACAGAAAAGGAACAAAAGGATGAAGTGATGCCAATGAGAAAGGAACATGCAAAAATATATTTTGTCTGCGATGTAGGAATGGGATCCAGCGCCATGGCCAGTGCTGTATTTAAGAAGAGACTGAGACTGGAAGGATTAACGGGTATAGAGGTATTCCATGTGTCCGCTGACCGGATTCCTGCTGATGCAGATGCGGTTGTCTGCCAGAAGGATTTTGCCCGTACTTTGCCGCAAATTCATATTCCGTGCTTTACGGTGGACAATTTAACCGATATGTCTGGTTATAAGGAACTCCTGAACTGGTTAATGGGAGGTGAATAAGATGGGAGGCAGTGATTTTACGCCCAGAATGCAGCAAATCGTTCTGGCATTAATTAAAGAACAGGGGCCTGTTCCTGTAAAGCAGCTTGCAGACCAGATCCGCATCAGCAAAAGAACAGTACAACGGGAGCTGGAGTACATTCCCAGGGCGTTGAAGAAATACGGGCTGACTTTTTGCTCCAAAACCGGGACTGGTATCTGGCTGGAAGGAGACAGGACTCAGATCGAAGCCTTAAAGGCCGAACTTGAAGCAGATGATGCCCTTGATGTTTCCGACCGGATCGAACGCCAGAAGCGTCTGATCCTGGAAATTCTCAAGGATAAGACGTTAAAGAAACTGTATTATTACAGTGATATATTTGGGGTAAGCGAGGCAACTGTCAGCTCAGATTTGGAAGCGGTAAAAGAGTGGTTTCACAGATATCATCTGGAGATTAAGAGAAAACCGGGATACGGTGTGTTTATTGAGGGCAGTGAACGGGATTTTCGCAGGGCTCTCCGGGTTTTTATTGATGAAAACATTCATACAGAGATGATTCAGGGGATGTATGAAGACAGAAACCAGACCGTGTTAGATGTAATTCAAAATAAGAGTGAGAGAAACATTTACAGAATCCTAGATGATGATATTGTAAAGCGGGTGACTGCCTGTATCTTAAGGATAAGAGATAAGCGAATACTGAATCTGACCCAGGATTCCTATCTTGGTCTGGTGATTCATGTGGCAATTGCCGTAAACCGGATCCGCCGCCAGGAGATCATAGAAGAAAATCCCATAATGGCAGATTTTCTGCAGAAAGATCAGGATTATGATCTTGCAAAAACCATAACCAAATCCCTGGAAGAAGAATTCCGGATTCAGATTCCGGAGATTGAGTGTGCCTATATCTGCCTGCACATCAAAGGCTCTAAGATTCAGCAGCTGAATATTGATGAAAAGTCAAAAAGTGAAATAGAGGAATCCAGGGAGCTGTGGGAGGTGGTTAATGAAATGATTGACTGCTATAACGACGGCATGGCATATTTACTGAAGCAGGATGAAGAATTTGTAATCCAGGGACTGATTGCCCATTTAAAGCCCACTCTGGTTCGCCTTGCCAATGGCATGAAGATCCAGAATCCTTTGCTGGAGCAGATCAAACGGGATTATCCGGCCATATTTGATCGTTGCAGAACCGTTGCCAGGGTAATTGAAGACCGATACGGATATGAGGTGCCGGAGCCGGAGATCGGGTTTCTTGCCGTACACTTTGGCGCGGCTGAAGTCCGTATGGAGAGCAGAAAGGAAAGCCGGAGAAAAGTGAATATAGGGATCGTCTGCGCCAGCGGAATCGGAATTTCCCGGCTTATGTCTTCCAGAATTGCCCGAGATTTTTCAGACAGGGTGGAGCTGTCTGTTTATGGTATGACGGACTTATCGCCCTATGTGCTAAACAAGACAGATTTCTTTGTATCTACGGTATCGCTGAAAGAAGAGGCAGACATTCTGTATGTGAGTCCTCTGCTTACCGTGGAAGAAATGGAACGGATTGCGGGGAAGGTGCGCCAATGCGAATATATGCCCAAAAGGCAGGATAACAAGGAGTTTACCATACAGCTGGACCAGGTGAATTTTATGGCGGTCCAGATCAAAAATGTAATCAGGCTCATGGAGTATCAGCGGGTGGACAATGGGATCACCTTTGAGGAGCTTTTGATCGCTGTCAGTGAAAAGCTGGCTTCCTATCCGGAACGTCAGATCATGATACAGGAGGATTTGATGCGGAGAGAACGGCTTTGCAGCCAGATATTTCCTGATTTAAACTTCGCGCTGATTCATGCCAGGACGGAAGGGGTAGGTAAGCCGGTATTTTCGGTCTGCCAGACAAAAGACGGAACACCATTTTCTGATCCATATTTTAAAGGAGTATGTGTTGTACTGGTTATGCTGGTTCCAAAGGATGACCACACAGCTGAAAACAGTGAAATTCTGGGGGTCTTAAGCGAGCGGCTGATTGAGGAAGAGGAGTTTTTAGAAGCTGTGAGGCATGGAGGAAAAGAGGAAATTAGAGCATTTGTTTCAAAATATCTGAATCAATATTTCAGACATTATCTGGATAAAATCTGACGAATAAAAGCAGGAAAGCCGGGTCCGTAAAGGATCTGGTTTTTTTTGTGCTTTTTAATTTTGGCATTATCTGATGACGCCAAATGCCATTTTGTTTTCGTTGAAAAACATAAGACAGGAACCCTATAATTTAATAGAACACCAGCGAAGGAGGGGAACAGCGTGTTTGGATACGGAAAAAAAAATGAAGAAAAGAATACAGAACTGTTGGAACTTGGTAATATCCGCCTGAATTGCAGATCTGGAGAAAAAGATACAGTCATAAGGGAAGTGGGGAGAATGCTTTGCGAAAGTGGCTGCGTGGATGAATCCTATATAGAGGCAATGCTTCGGCGGGAACTGACCTTTCCAACTAATATCGGCAATGGAATTGCACTTCCTCACGGTGTGGAGGAAGCCAAAAAAAACATCAGACGTTCCGGTATTGCAGTCATGGTATTTCCTGATGGAACAGACTGGGGAGGAGAGACGGTAAAACTGGTTATAGGAATTGCTGGAGCAGGAGAGGAGCATTTGGAAATACTTTCTGTCATTGCACAGTGTCTTGCTGATCCGGACGATGTGGAACGGATCACCAGATGCAGTGCCAAGGAGATCTATACCATGTTTACCGGAAAGGGGTGTACTTAAATGATCGTTACAGTAACAATGAATCCAGCCATTGATAAAACAGTGGATATTGGAAAATTTGAACGGGGAGATTTAAACAGAATAAAGCGGGTGGAAATTGATACCGGAGGAAAAGGCATTAACGTTTCCAAAACAATCAGAGAATTAGGAGGGGAAAGTATTGCCACAGGTTTTGTGGGAGGAACCAGCGGCACCATCATCAAACAGGTTCTGACGGACCTGGGACTCAGGACGGATTTCGTGGAAGTAAAAGGGGAGACGAGAACGAACTTAAAGGTAGTGGAGGAAACCGGTGAGGTGACAGAGTTAAATGAGCCTGGACCGGAAGTATCAAAGGATCAGCTTAACGATCTTCTTAACAGGCTGGAAGGTTATGCAAATCCGGATACCCTGTTTGTACTGGCAGGAAGCATACCCGCGGGGATACCAACGGATATATACAGAAAAATCACGGAACAGGTTCACCAAAAAGGTGCAAAGGTTTTGCTGGATGCAGACGGTGTGCTGTTTTCCGAATCCTTAAAAGGAAAGCCGGATATGTTAAAGCCCAACCGCTCAGAACTGGAACGGTATTATCAGATGGATTACAGGGCTTCCGAACAGGAACTGGTCTCCATGGGAGAAAAGCTTCTTGACCAGGGAGTCTCCATGGCAGCAATCTCTCTTGGACAAATGGGGGCCATTTTCTTAACAAAGGGAAAACGGTACCGTTGTCCCGGACTTCGGGTAAAGGCCCATTCCACGGTAGGCGCCGGAGATGCACTGGTTGCAGCCATGGCATACAGCTGGGATGAAAAGCTTCCCCTTGAAACCTGTATCCGTTTATGTATGGGGGCTTCAGCAGGCGCGGTCACCAGCATAGGAACCAAGCCGCCTAAACGCAGCCTGGTGGATGAACTGGTGGAGCGGGTAGAGCTGTTGGAGATTTAATACTAAAATTCATGAATAGGCTGGAGGCTGGAAATATGAAAACAAAAGCGGTAAGAATGTACGGTGCAGATGACTTAAGACTGGAGGAGTTTGAACTTCCTCCCATTAAGGAAGATGAGATTCTTGTAAAAATCGTAAGCGACAGTATCTGTATGTCTACCTACAAACTGGTAAAGCAGGGGAAAAAGCATAAAAGAGCACCTCAGAACATGGATACCAATCCAGTCATTGTGGGTCATGAGTGTGCCGGGCTGATTGTGGAAGTTGGGAGCAAGTGGAAGGACCAGTTTCGGCCGGGACAGAAGTTTTCTCTGCAGCCAGCGTTAAATTACAAGGGAAAGCTGGATTCACCAGGATATTCCTATGAATTCTGCGGAGGGGCCTGTACTTACTGTATTATGCCTAACGAGGTTATGGAGCTGGGATGTCTTCTTGATTATACCGGTGAGAGCTTTTTTGAAGCATCACTGGGAGAGCCAATGAGCTGTATCATTGGTGGATTTCATGCCAATTATCATACCAACAAAAGGAATTACGATCATGCCATGGGAACCAAAGCAGATGGTAATATCCTGATCATGGGAGGCTGCGGCCCCATGGGACTGGGAGCAGTCAGCTATGGTCTGCAGTTTGAAAATAAGCCAAAGAAAATTGTGGTAACGGATATCAGCGATGAGCGGATTGCCCGGGCAAAGGAAGTTATTACAGAAGAGTCTGCTTTGGAGAGAGGAATTGAGCTACGCTATGTAAATACAGCTGCCATGGCTGATCCCGTTTCGGAACTTATGGCATTTACGGAAGGACATGGTTATGATGATGTATTTGTGTATGTACCTGTGAAAGAGGTAGCACAGATGGGAGATAAACTCCTGGCATTTGACGGCTGCATGAATTTTTTTGCCGGACCCTCTGACAGCCAGTTTAAGGCGGAAATCAATCTTTACAACTGCCATTACACAAGTACACACATTATGGGAACGACTGGCGGTAATACAGATGATCTGGTAGAGGCCAATCAGCTGTCAGCCGATGGAGCCATTGAAGCGGCTGTTATGGTAACCCATGTGGGAGGAATCGACAGCATTGCAGAGGCGACAAAGAATCTGCCTTCCATTCCCGGAGGGAAAAAACTCACCTATACCCAATTCGATCTGCCTTTAACAGCCATTGACGATTTTGAAAAACTGGGAAAAACTGATCCGCTTTTTAAAAAGCTCAGTGAATCCTGCAATGCCCATAAGGGATTATGGAATCGGGATGCAGAGAAGATTCTTTTTGATCATTTTGGTATTAATCCAAATGAATTATAAATAAATACAAATCAGGGATCATTGGTCCATAAGTGATATTGAAACTTATGAATCGACGATCCCTTTTTTTATAAATAAAAACGGTAATATCATTTATTTTACATAATGCCTTAAATTTTAGAATTGTTTTATAAATTTTGTGAGCTATGTGTGTTATAATACCTTTACGTAATATTAAATTTTTGTTATAAATCAAAGATAACTTAGGAGTGACGAAAAGGTGAAACTAAAATTAAGAACACGCCTGGTCGTAGCGTTTATAATCATAACGGTCGTTCCTCTGACCATGATTTTTGCAGTGGTGGCAGGTCTTGGAAGTTATCAGATGAAAGCATTCCGCAAAGCCTATAACTTAACGGAGCATGTAGATCTGTTATCCGGCAATTCCCTGCAGATATTTAACCGTTTAACCAGAGAAACCCAAAAAGAGATCAGCAGGATATTACAAAGCGACCCTGACCAGTTTAATGATCAGGATTTTTTGCAGAAGCTCGATGATAATCTGGCATCCAAATATGCATATATGATTGTGCGAAAAGGGAATACTCTGATTTATGACGGCAACAGCCATATTACTCAGGGGATTTTTGAACAGCTGCCCAAGTATGAGGAGATAGACAGCACACTTGACGGAGCCATTTATCTGGATGGGGAGACACAGCATCTGGTAAAGCAGATGGATTTCCTGTATTCAGACCACGAGACAGGAAGTGTTTTCATCGTATCCAACGTAGACGGTCTTCTGCCTGAAATCAAGGTTATGATGGCGGAGATGCTGTTTGCAGCCATTATGATCATATTATTTACGGATGCGATTTTAATGATGTGGGTATACCGGTCCGTAGTAAGTCCGCTGGGACGGCTTCAGGTAGCCACGAAAAAGATCAAGGATGGGAATCTGGATTTTAATCTGGAGGTAGAGAACGATGATGAGATCGGTCAGCTCTGCCAGGATTTTGAAGAGATGAGAATCCGGTTAAAGGAATCAGCAGAGGAAAAGGTTCAGTACGACAAGGAGAACAAGGAACTGATCAGTAACATTTCCCATGATTTAAAGACTCCCATTACCGCCATTAAAGGCTATGTGGAGGGAATTATGGATGGGGTTGCCTCATCCCCGGAGAAGTTAGACCGTTATATCCGGACAATCTACAACAAAGCCAACGACATGGATAAGCTGATTGATGAGCTGACATTTTATTCCAAGATCGATACCAATAAGATTCCTTATACCTTTTCCAAAATTAATGTGTCCAATTATTTTGGTGACTGCATCGATGAGGTCGGCCTGGAGATGGAGGCAAGGAGCATTGAGCTTGGTTATTTTAATTATGTAGATGAAGATGTGATTATTATAGCGGATGCGGAGCAGATGAGAAGAGTCATTAACAACATCGTCAGCAACTCTGTAAAGTATATGGATAAGAAAAGCGGAATCATTAATATCCGGATCAAGGATGTAGGTGATTTTATCCAGGTGGAGATTGAAGACAACGGAAAGGGAATTCCGGCGAAGGACTTACCGAGTA
The DNA here is from genome assembly GCA_963523055.1 of uncultured Paenibacillaceae bacterium. Lineage (GTDB taxonomy): Bacteria > Bacillota > Clostridia > Lachnospirales > Lachnospiraceae > Lacrimispora. The sequence goes on from CAURBV010000003.1 coordinate 339,903, forward strand.
TTTTTGACCGCTTCTACCGGACTGATTCCTCGCGAAATTCTTCCCAGGGCGGAAGCGGAATTGGTTTATCCATTGTTAAGAAGATCATTGAGGATCACGGAGGCAGAATCTGGGCCACCAGCAAAGAAGGAATTGGAACTGAGATACACTTTGTTTTAAGAAAATACCAGGAGGTCATGCAGGAATGAGCAGAATATTGATTGTGGAAGATGAAGAGAGCATCGCAGAGCTGGAGAAGGATTATCTTGAGTTAAGCGGTTTTGAAGTTGAGATTGAAAATGACGGAGAAGAAGGGCTTAAGCTGGCGCTCCATGAGGATTTTGATTTACTCATACTGGATCTCATGCTTCCTGGAGTGGATGGATTTGAGATATGCAGGAAGGTTCGTGAAGTGAAAAACACTCCCATTATTATGGTTTCTGCTAAAAAAGAGGACATCGATAAAATAAGGGGACTTGGACTGGGTGCCGATGATTATATTACAAAACCCTTCTCTCCCAGCGAGATGGTTGCCCGCGTAAAGGCTCATCTTGCCCGCTATGAGCGGCTGATTGGCAGCGGTATGCCGGATAATGAGATAATCGAGATCCGAGGACTTAAGATCGATAAAACGGCAAGGCGTGTATGGGTGAATGGGGAAGAGAAGAACTTTACTACCAAGGAATTCGATCTGCTTACATTCCTGGCTCAGAACCCAAACCATGTTTATACGAAAGAAGAGCTGTTTAATAAGATCTGGGATATGGAATCCATCGGAGATATCGCTACAGTTACGGTGCATATTAAAAAGATCAGGGAAAAAATTGAATTCAACACGGCGAAACCTCAGTATATCGAGACAATCTGGGGCGTTGGTTACCGCTTTAAGGTGTAATAATGAAGGAAAAACTATACGAGATTCCCCTAAATGATGCGATGGATGCAGATGAAGAATGTCCGTTTTGCTATTTGGAGCGCAAAGGGGAAGAAGAGCTGATGGACTTCGTATTAGGCTCCTGTGCCTCCTATATGGAGAGTGATACCAGAGAGAAGACCGACAGTGCAGGCTTTTGCCGAACCCACCAGAAGCGGATGTTTGATTACGGCAATGCCCTGGGCAATGGCTGGATATTAAAAACCTATTATAAGAAGATGATATCGGAAATGCAGGAAGAATTTAAGAATTTTTCCCCCGGTAAAAAATCCCTGAAGGACCGGATCACTGGCAGGAAGACAGAGGAAAATTCCATCTGCAGCTGGATTGAAGGCAAAGAGAAGACCTGCTATATCTGCGACAGGTCTTTGGCGGTTTATGACCGCTACATCGCTACGTTTTATCATCTATATAAAAAGGATGCTTCCTTTCCTGAAAAGCTGAAGAAAAGCAAAGGTTTCTGCCTTCATCACTTTAGAGACCTGTTAAGAGAGTCAGACCGGTATTTAAATGACGAAGAACGGACCCGGCTGTATTCTCTGATTTTTCCACTGATGCTTACAAATATGGAACGGGTTTCCGGTGACGTAGACTGGTTTATTGAAAAGTATGATTACTTAAACAGGGATGCGGACTGGAAGCAGTCAAAGGATGCCGTTCAGCGCGGCATGCAGAAGATCAGGGGAGGATACCCTGCTGATCCTCCCTATAAGCAGAAATAGTCTGTTTTACTGGCTATGGATTAAGCCGCTTAAATTGACCCGGTGTGCAGCCGGTTGTCTGCCGGAACGTACGGATAAAGTTGGAGTAATCTACAAAACCAGACAGATGGCAGGCTTCTGAAACCGTATGACCTTTTAAGAGCAGTTCCTTTGCAAGGGCTACCCGCTTCACCACAATATACTGGAAGATGCTGCTTTCTGTTTCCGATTTAAATAAGTGACTTAGGTAATATTTATCAAGGGACAGGGCAAGAGAGATGGAGTCCAGTGTAAGGGGTTCCGTCAGATGGTCATCAATATAATTCATGATTGCCTGTGCCCTATGAGGCCTTGGTGCTGTTTTTACAGAGCCGGTATTCTGCCAGGCCTGATTGATAAGTATGAGAATCTGAATAATGGTTGTTAACGCTGTTAAATCGCTGCCGTAAGGGCGGCGATTTTTTATTGCCTTCTCCAAATTTTTCGCCATGGAAATAAGAAGTTCATGATCGGTCTGGGACAGCAATACCAGATTGTTTTTTCCTGGATCTCTGTGAAAGCAGTCTAAGAGATTGGTTAATGGGGTACAATAAGGCCGGATGTAAGATGGATTAACATGAATCACCAGTCTGGTAAAGGGTTCATTGGAGGTATTAATGGCTTTATGAATCTCCCGGTTGGAGAACAGAATCAGGCTGCCGGGATTCATGTCATAGCATGCATTTTCCACAAAATACTGGATATGGCCATCTACCAGAAGATAAATTTCATGACTGTTATGCATGTGAAAATCCACATTGCCAGCCATGTTGCTGGTGGTGAAATCACAGCTGATGGGATCGGAAAATTCGCTGTAATGATAGGGGCTTTCTTTTTTCATGGACGCCTCCTTAAATAGACAATCTACGCATGTTTATAGTCAATCTGCGCAAACAAATTGCGTTAAAATAATTATATAATAGAAATACAGAAGAAACAAGGAAAAGAAAAGAGGAATGATTATGGTTCGGGTTGGAGTGATTGGCTGCGGAAATATCGGAAAAGTCCATTCCATGATCTTAAAGGAATTAAAAGAAGTCAGGCTCTGTGCCATGGCAGATATTCGTATAGACAGGGCGGAGGAATTCTGCCGCCAATATACGGAAGGAAAGGGACATGCATATGAATCTTTAGAAGAGATGCTTGAGAAAGAAGAGCTGGATGGAATTCATATTTGTACGCCTCATTTTTGTCATGTTCCCATGGCGGAAATGGCCTTAAAGAAGGGCCTTCACGTATTTATGGAGAAGCCGCCGGCTATTAGCAGGCAGCAATTTGAACAGTTAGAAAAGGCATCCTTAAAAAGCGGCGCAAGACTTGGTATCTGCTTTCAGAACCGGTATAACGAGACCACCAAAAAAGCAACCGAGTTGATTGAGGAAGGAAAGATCGGCTCCATTCGGGGAGGCAGAGCATTTGTCACCTGGCATAGAGATGCGCCTTATTACACGGAAAGCGGATGGAGAGGGAAGCTTGAGACAGAAGGCGGCGGAGCCCTTATGAATCAGTCCATACATGCTCTTGATCTGCTGCTTCGCTGGCTTGGCAAGCCGCTCAAAACAGAAGCTTCCGTGAGCAACCATCACTTAAAGGGGATTGTGGAGGTGGAGGATACACTGGAAGCCTATATGGAGTTTACCCAGGGGAAAGATCCTGTAAGAGCCAGCTTTTTCGCCACGACTGCATACGTCAGTGACGCGCCTGTTCTCATTGAGATTGCAGGGGAAAGAGGATTTATCCGGGTGGAAGGAGATACAGTCACTTATCAGGAGGCAGGAGAGATGGAACCTGTTATCTGGCGTTCGAAAAAAAGCCTTGTACCGGGAAAATCTTATTGGGGCAGTGGACATGAAGCCTGCATTCACGATTTTTATGACTGCGTCAGCACAGGAAAAGCTTATGGAAATGATCTTAAGTCAGTTCGGCTTACATTTAATACAATGATGGATATCTATGAATCTGCAGGAAGTGAGGAGAAATAAACCATGGAAAAAGTGAGACTGGGAATTATCGGAATTGGTAATATGGGCACCAACCATTTGAAGAGTATTCAGGAAGGGAAGGTTCCGGAGATTGAAGTGACAGCAGTGGCTGACAGGGAAGAAGGACGGATTGCCTGGGCGAAAGAATATATGCCTGCTGAGACTTTGTTTTTTAAAGAAGGATCGGATTTAATCGATGCAGGAGTGTGTGATGCTGTATTAATTGCTGTACCTCATTATCAGCATCCGGAGCTTACAATCTATGCTATGGAGCACGGCCACCATGTTTTGTGTGAGAAGCCTGCAGGCGTTTACACAGCCCAGGTTAGAGAGATGAATGAAGCAGCACAAAAATCTGACCGGATATTTGCCATGATGTTCAATCAAAGAACCAACTGCATTTACAGAAAGCTGCATGAGCTGGTAACTGGCGGAGAGTTAGGAGCAATCAAACGGGTTAACTGGATTGTAACTGACTGGTACAGAACACAGTCTTATTATGATTCCGGCAGCTGGAGAGCAACCTGGGACGGAGAAGGGGGAGGCGTACTGCTAAATCAGTGTCCTCATAATATGGACCTGCTTCAATGGATCTGCGGGATGCCGGATAAGGTACGTGCCTTCTGTCACAACGGAAAATGGCATGATATTGAGGTGGAAGATGATGTGACAGCCTATCTGGAATATCCGAACGGGGCAACAGGAGTCTTTGTAACCACAACAGCAGATGCACCCGGTACAAACCGGTTCGAGATTACCATGGAGATGGGTAAAGTGGTTTGTGAAAATGACCGGCTTATGCTTTATAAACTGGCGGAAAATGAGCGAACCTTCTGCAAAACCGCAAAAGGCGGATTTGACACACCAGAATGTACGGTCACAGAGGTGGAGACAGATGGTGTCAACGAGCAGCATGTAGGAGTATTAAAGGCATTTGCAGGAAGAATTTTAAGAGGAACACCTCTGGTGGCAGAAGGGGTGGAAGGAATCAATGGACTGACCTTATCAAACGCCATGCATTTATCCAGCTGGCTGAATCGGGAAGTTGAAATTCCATTTGATGAAAATCTGTTTTTAGAGGAATTAAATAAAAGACGTGCTGCTTCCAGAAAAAAAGAGGGAACTGGCGTGGTATTTGATACTGAAGGAAGTTATTAAAAAAGGAGAGAGCATAATGTGGGACAAAATAAAACTATCCGGATTTGCAGATGAGATTGATATGGATTTAGACGTTCAGATGAACGTGCTTAAAAAACTGGAAATGTCATATGTAGAGATGCGAGGAGTAGATGGTAAGGGCCTGGTGGAGCATACAACAGATGAGGCAAAAGAGATTAAAAGACGTCTTGACAGCAATGGAATAAAATTATCATCCGTTGGTTCTCCCATTGGAAAAATTAAAATTGAAGATGAATTTGCTCCTCATATGGAGTTATTTAAGCATACTGTGGAACTGGCACATGTAATGGAAACTTCCAATATCCGTATGTTCAGCTTTTTTATGCCGGAAAATTCCAGCTATGAGCCTTATAAAAACAAGGTGATGGATCAGCTGGGTCAGTTTGTGGATTATGCCAAAGCAAATAATGTGATTCTTCTTCATGAAAATGAGAAGGATATCTATGGCGATATGGCAGACCGATGCCTGGAAATTATGAAGGAATTTTATGGGGATCATTTCAAGGCAGTATTTGATTTTGCCAACTTCGTCCAGTGCAAACAGGATACCATGGAAGCTTATGAGATGTTAAAACCTTATATTTCATACATTCATATAAAGGATGCGCTCTGGGCAGATGCAAGCGTGGTTCCTGCAGGAATGGGAGACGGAAATGTGGAAAAGATACTTGGAAACTTAAAAGAGAGTGGATATCAGGGCTTTTTATCCCTGGAACCACATCTCAGTGATTTCGCCGGCTTCTCCGCACTGGAGCAACATGGAGAACAGAAGAAAAAAATGAGCGGAGAAGAAGCGTTTACCTTAGCTCATGATTCTCTGATTAAAATACTGAATCATATTTCTTAAATACCAGTTTTTTAGTAGCTGAAGCCGCCATGGGCTGGAAATTTCAAACCAGTCTATGGCGGTTCTTTTATTCGCCTCCATTAATTTTTTTCACGTAAGCACTGGGCGACATACCGGTATTTTTCTTGAAAATCTGACTGAAATACTGGGGATTGTTTCCACAGCCTACCTTTTCTGCAATCCATTGAATCTGCTCTGCGTGCCCCTCAGCCAGAAGCTGCTTTGCTTTCTGAATTCGCTGTGTAGTCAGGTAATTGGAAAATTTTTGCCGGGTTTCTCTCATAAAACGGGCACTTACATAATCCACATTCATAAATAAGTAGTTGTCAGCAATCCATTTCAGTGTCAGACTTGGGTTGTCTAAATTGTTCTCCACATACTGCATGACTTTTTCAATAAACGGACTGTAAGACCTGGTGGTTTCCAAAGAGTCTTCCAGTATCCTGTTTATTTTCTCCATCAGCATATTGCGTATGATTTCGGGATCCGTCTGCTGGTTTAAGGTCAATAAATATTCGGTGGCTACGATGGAAGAGCCATAGCGGTTTCCGGCTGTTAATTTAATAATAATGCGGGAACCTGCCTGCTTCAAAAAATCAGGATTGCTGATATCGTGAAGCGTGTCCTTCAGTTCTTTTAGGCCCATTTGTTGTTCTTTCATATCTGCTTCCATCAAAAGAGTGGTCAGTTGTTCCAGCTTCTCAATCAGATTTTTATAATTGCAGATTGGTACTGGTCTTAAGCCATTCATAAAATATATCATACCATACCGTCTGATCTTTGCGGTTAAGGCCTCGATCAGCTGAATCAGATTTGGATAGGTGCTTCTGTGATAATCCAGTGTAACAGACAGATCGTTTATTGCTAGCCGACTCATAAAATCATCCAGAAGTTCATAGGATACCTGGTGGCTTTCAAAAAACAATATCAGGGTGTTTTTAACGTAGATGGTGTATACGGCAATGCCTGGTGCACTTTCGGTCATATAGTCATAAATCAGCTGGAGGGCTGTCTCCAGGAGAGGTTCCTCCAGATAATGAAGGTAGCACAGCTCGTAACCGGTGTAGCAGAAATCCATAAAGCCGGAATAGACTTCCCAGCCGGGGCCGGAACCCTCCTCCATAAAAATCCCTTCGTTAATAATATTTGCCAGCACACTGTAATGAAGGTGGCAGGTCAGCGCTTTCTGCCTGTCCTGCAGATCTTTAAACGCACGCCTGTGATAATATTCCTTAATCACATCTTTCATACTTTCTATAATCTGCTCTTCATTGCTGGGCTTTAGCAGGTAATGGTGTACCCGGTATTTCATAGCCTGCTTGGCATATTCAAATTCTCCAAACCCGGAAAGAATAATAAACTGGATTTCCATATCTGTCTGTGAGATCCGCTCGACCAGTTCAAGACCGGAAATACCCGGCATACGGATGTCAGTCAGAACAATATCAGGAGATTCATCCAGTATCATGTTATAGGCTTCGATGCCATCGCTGCAGCTTCCGATCAGCTCAATTCCCAGACTGTTCCAGTCTATTAAACTGGAAATGGATTCCCGTATCATACGTTCATCATCTGCAATCATTAATTTCAGCAATTTCCATTCTCCTTTCGGACAAGAGGAAAGGCAAGCCTTGCCACTGCCTGTTCATTTTCATTATAAAGGGTGAGACCGTATTCTTCTCCGTAGGTCAGCTGCATTCGCTGCAGAATGTTAAGCAGCCCGATTCCAAAGCCATGGGGGCTGATTTGATTGGTCTTCAGCTTTTCTAACAGCTGGTCCTCAAAAGCAGATCCGTTATTTTTTATGTAAACATAAAGAATATCAGAAGTCCGTTCTGCCAATATATGAATAAAACAGCCTTCTGTATTCTCTTCCAGTCCGTATCGTATGGAGTTTTCCACCAATGGCTGCAGGGTGAGCTTTAACACGTAGCAGGAGTAAAGGTCCTCCGGCACAGTGATTTTATATTCCAACCGGTCTTCATAACGGAACTTCTGAATGGTCATATAGCACTGTACCAGCTCAAGCTCCCTCCTTAACGGAACCTCTTTGCTATTCTGATCCAGAGTGATTCTTAAAAGCGTGCCCAGATTCTCAGCCATAGAAGAGATATCCTTTGCACCTACCGATTTGGCTCTCCAGTTAATGGATTCCAGCGTGTTGTAGAGAAAGTGGGGATTCATCTGGGTTTCCAGGGCTTTCAGCTGCGCTTCCTTTCTTAGAATCTCGTTTAAGTAGCCGTTCTGGATCAGTTCATTTACCTGGTTTACCATCTGGTCAAACTGGGTATGAAGGATACCCAGTTCATCGGTACGCCCAGCATAATCATAGGGAATATCAAGGGATTCTTTCTGCCCGTCAGCAAAGTTCTTCATTTTTAACAACAGGTTATTAAAATGCCTGATTATGGAGTCAATCAGCGCAGAAGATAAGATGCTGGAAATAATCACGGCAATGATAGTGATAATAAAAGAGAAGCGAAAACTTGTCGTAAGAGAAGCCAGGATGTTGTCATAAGGAATGATGCAGACATAATCCCAGTTATAATTGGATAGAGCCTGTCTTACATAGAAGTAGTTCTTTCCCAGGGACTGAAACAGACCGTAATGGGATAAAAAGATTTTTGAGATTACCGTGGGATCTTTATCAGTAACGGCAGAAGACTGATAGATTAAATTATCCCCATCATACAGGATATAATCGGCGGATTCGTAAAGATGACTGTTATCCGTTGACGAGTCAATCAGCTGCTTCATATCTATGTTTATGATCAGACTGCCGATGGAATCCAGCTTTAGAAACTGGGTGCGGCGGATGTTCTTAACCATAAAAAGTCCGTACTGGCCGCTGTATTCCGTTACCAGTATGGTCTTCCCCTTTGCCGCCTCAGCTCGTGAAATTAAGTCCTTGCGTATGGAATCGGGAAGTTTTTCTTTATTGATAATGTGGGTGTGTATGGAAAAATTACCCTGGTACAAGCTCATGTAGCGGATGTTATTTTTCCTGAAGTTAAAATAGTATTCATTTAACATACCATAAATAGCCTTATAGGCCATGGTGCGTTCCTGGATCTGCTCTGTATCCTTTAGAATTCCCAGATTTTTCTGCATGGTACTGTCTGCAAGCACCATATCCGCCATGGTGCTGATCACGTCCAGATGGTTATTCAGTTCCTTGGCGGAAAAAGACAAAGAGGAAGCGACTGTCTGATAAAGAACCTTCTGGTGAGCCACAGAAATCATACGGATATTAAATACAGAAACGGAAGTAAGGAGCAGGATACATAGAAACACAATGGACTGAATCTTCTTTTTTAATGTAAGATTCCGGATAAATGCTTTCATACGTCCTCCTTAACGGGACAGCCCTGGTCTGATAAACAGATTATATATAAAACGCGACAATAATACAACACAAAACCGTTAAAAATATACAAAATATACAAAAAGACTCGGTTTTTTCCACTTTGAACTCGGTTTTCCACATTTACTGCTTATTCTTAGAAACGTATAATAAAACTACCTAAGATGAGTAATTAATTTTAAGGAGGAAGGTATTATGAAGAAAAAAATTGCATTACTGATGTCATGCTGTATGGCGGCAGCTTCTCTGGCAGGGTGCGGAGGAAGTTCTGCAAGTGCTACCACAGCTGCAACTCAGGCACCTGCAACCACACAGGCAGCCACAGCGGCTCCTTCTAAGGAAGCCTCCGGTGGAAGCCAAGATGTAAAACTTACGATGAGCTGGTGGGGGAACCAGGTCAGAAATGAGAGAACACAGGCAGCTTTAGACCTTTATTCCGAACAGAATAAGGGAGTAACCATTGAAGGACAGTTTTCCGAGTGGTCTGATTACTGGAACAAGCTTGCCACATCGGCAGCAGGTCAGTCACTTCCTGATCTTGTTCAGATGGATTACATGTACATAGACCAGTATGTAAAGAATAACCTATTAGTTGATTTAAAGCCTTACATTGAAAAGGGTGCCCTGGATGTATCCAGTATTTCGGAAAACACCATGGCTTCCGGTACCGTAGACGGAGGCGTTTATGCAATCTGTGCAGGGATTAACTCTCCGGCCATGATGTATAACAAGACTTTACTTGATAAGAACGGCATTACAATCAAGGACTATATGACCATTGACGATTTTGAGGCAGTCTGCCGTCAGGTATATGAAAAAACCGGATATAAGACATCTATCGTTTACGGCACAGCCCAGACTTATCTGGACTATTTTATGAGAGCATACGATGTGGTTTTATTTGGCGACAAGAAGATGGGCGGAAAAGCAGAGGATTACGTTCCATTCTTCCAGATGTATGAGACCGGCTTAAAAGAGGGATGGCTCATTGATCCAGGCGTATTTGCGGAAATTTCCATTGGTTCTGTTGAACAGGATCCTATGGTAAATGGTTCCAGCCCGGAAACCATGTCCTGGTGTGCATTTGCAAACTCCAACCAGCTGACAGCGGTTCAGAACGCTGCTCCGGAAGGCGTGACCATTGGTATGACTACCTGGCCGTCTCCTGATCCCAAGAAATCCGGCTACTTAAAATCCAGCCAGTTCTTCTCCATCGGAGCTCATACAAAGAATCCGGATGAAGCAGTGAAAGTGTTAAATTTTCTGGTTAATTCAAGCGACGCAAACAACATTCTTTTAGGCGAACGAGGCGTTCCTGCATCCAGCAAGATTGCACAGGAGCTTTCACCTAAAATGGATGCCATCAACCAGGAGATCATCCGCTATATCAACGATGTTGTAACGCCTAACAGTTCACCGATTAATCCTCCCCAGCCAGATGGGGCAAGTGAGGTATTTAATCTGTTAAATCAGGTTCAGGAACAGCTTTGCTATGGTACATTTGATTCGAAAGCAGCTGCTGAGGAATTCTATAATAGTGCCAATAAAATCATGAGCCAGAAATAATTACCGGTAATATTCGGGGCAGAGAACGCTCTGCCCCGTTTTCAATCAGAGCAGTGATATGTGAACGGAGGGGACGTATATGAAAGAAAAAAAGAGGGAAAGCTTCAGACATTTTATGAACAGGGAAAGCACGGCAGGATTCGTATTCAGCCTTCCGTTTAGCATAGGATTTCTCATGTTCATGGTAGTTCCCATGGGGCTGTCCCTTTATTATTCCTTTTGTGACTATAATATTCTGGCACCGCCAGTCTTTGTAGGAATGAAAAATTACATAAAGATGTTTACAGATGATCCGGTGTTTTTAAAAACCATCGGAGTTACCTTTTATTTTGCATTTGTATCGGTTCCCATGCGTCTGGTATTTGCCCTGATTGTAGCACTTATCTTATTTAGGACTACAAAAGCTACGGCATTCTACCGCGCAGCCTACTATCTGCCGTCTATTATTGGTGGTTCGGTGGCGGTGGCAATTCTCTGGAAGCGTATTTTTGCAACCGATGGGGTGATAAATCAGCTGCTTCGGATCATTGGAATAAAAACCAGTTTCCCATGGCTTGGTAATGTAAATACAGCCATCTGGACCCTGATTATACTGGCTGTCTGGCAGTTTGGCTCTTCCATGCTGATCTTCTTATCATCATTGAAACAGATTCCGGTTACGCTTTATGAAGCCGCAAGAGTGGACGGGGCAAACCGGTTTTCCCAGTTTTTTAAGATCACACTGCCTCTTTTGACGCCCACCATCTTTTTTAATCTTGTTATGCAGACCATCAATGGATTTTTGGCATTTACTCAGTGTTTTATTATTACACAGGGGAAACCCTTAAATTCCACTTTGTTTTACACGGTTTATATGTACCAGCAATCCTTTGAGTTTTATAATACCGGCTACGGTGCTGCTCTGGCATGGGTGATGCTGGGAATGATCGGGCTGATCACGTTACTCTTATTTGCTACTAAAAAATTCTGGGTCTATACGGAAGGAGTGTAATATTCATGAAAACAAGGAAAAGAATCGGCGGGATTGTCTATCACGTCATTGTCTGCGGCCTTGGTCTGATCATGATTTACCCTCTTGTTTGGATGATCATGAGTTCCTTTAAGGAGAGCAATACTATTTTTATCACAGCAGGCCAGCTGATACCCAAAAAGTTCGTGTTTGCCAATTATGCAACCGGCTGGAAGGGATTTGCAAAAACAGGATTTGTTGTATTTTTAAGAAATTCCATGTTTATTGCCGTTGTTGCAACGATTGGTACGGTATTCTCCTCTGCCTTTGTGGCATATGGACTTGCCAGATGCAGATTTTTCGGAAGAAAGTTCCTGTTCGTAGCTATGCTTCTTTCCATGATGCTGCCGGCGCAGGTATTAATGATTCCCCAGTATTTATGGTATCAGAAGCTGGGCTGGGTAGGAAGTTACAGACCCCTGATTGTCCCCTATTATTTTGCAATTCAGGGATTCTTCATCTACCTGATGATTAACTTCATTGACGGAATTCCCAGGGAACTTGATGAAGCGGCTAAGATTGACGGCTGCTCCTACTACGGTATCTTTGCAAGAATTATACTGCCCTTAATTACACCGGCTTTAATTACTGCAAGCATTTTTTCATTCATGTGGAGATGGGATGATTTCCTTTCCGCCCTCCTATACATTAATGAATCCGCAAAATATCCCGTCAGCCTTGCATTAAAATTGTTCTGTGATCCAGGATCATCCTCTGATTACGGAGCCATGTTTGCAATGGCAACACTCTCCATTATGCCTGCAGTTATTATTTTTATCAGCCTGCAGAAGTATCTGGTGGAAGGAATCAGCACATCTGGATTAAAAGGTTAAAATATGGCAGAGGCAGTACAAAAAACAGCTTTTTTGTGCGCCTCTGTTATTTTTTTTAGTTTAGACCTTTCATTTGTCAGTCTAAATTGGTATAATTGGGCAGTTTAGTAGTACAATCTGGTTGAGGCACAGGAAATGGAGGAAATTATGATTTACAATGTATTGGAATTTGGAGCAAAAGGCGATGGGAAAACAAATGACGCTGCAGCAATTCAGAAAGCAATTGACGAATGCACTGGCGCAGGCGGCGGCCGTGTACTCCTTCCCGGCGGACATATCTATAACAGCGGTTCAATTCTTCTGAAATCAAATGTAGAACTTCATTTAGAGATGGGGGCGGTATTGAAAGCCAGCGATGATTTAAATGATTATTATCCCCTGGCTAACGGAGGAAAGATCGTGGCTCATGAATCCGGTCTTCCATCTTTTTTAAACAGTGAATATAATGGCAGACCATTTCACGCATTTATATACGGCTATGACCAGGAGAATGTGGCAATCACAGGCTTTGGCACCATAGATGCCAATGAATCAATCTTTTATGGGGATAATTCCGGTTACCACATTGAAGGAACTTATTACCCTCGAATTCCCCTGATGCTCTTGGAAAAATTCAAACATCTCACCATCCGTGACGTGAAGCTGGTAAACTGCGCATTCTGGACCGTTCATCTGGTGGGCTGCAACGATGTCTTAATCGAGGGAATCCGCCTTATTAATAACTTACAGATGGCTAATTCCGACGGCATTGATCCGGATCACTGCACTAATGTACGGATTATCGGCTGCCACATTGAATGCGGCGACGATGCAATTGTATTAAAAAATTCCGGTGACTATAAGCAGTACGGTCCCTGTGAGAATATTGTAATTTCAAACTGTACTTTAATCTCCACCAGTGCTGCGATCAAGTTCGGAACGGAAGGGGAAAGTGATTTTAGAAACGTTCTCGTAGAAAACTGTACCATCAGTAAAAGCAACCGTGGTATCTCCATACAGATCAGGGACGGAGGAAATGTTGAAAATGTGGTATTCTCCAATATCACCATTGAGACACGCCGCTTCTCCCATGAGTGGTGGGGAAGGGCAGAACCGATCTGCATTACAGCCCATGACAGAAAGCCGGGTGTAAAGGCCGGAAAAATCAGAAATGTTCGGTTTGAAAATATCAGCTGCAAGGGTGAAAACGGTATCTTTATCCGGGGAAGCGAAGATAACTATATTGAAGACGTGAGTTTTGAAAACATCCACCTCACTCTGGAGAAAACCTCCCGCTGGGAGATTGAGGGATATGATATCCGCCCCTGCCAGGGAGATGGACTGATTCGTACTAAAATATCCGGAATTTATGCAGAGTATGCCAGGGATATCCGGTTTGAGCATGTGAAGATTCAGGTGGCGGAAGGTATGAGACCGTTCTACAAACAGGATGTCACCTTAAGCCACGCAGAAGAAATCACCATCTAATCCTCATAAGAAGCAATGGAAATGGCGCAGTTTTGCTCTTTGCAATAGGAGCAGAACGCGTCATCCGGCATCTTTTCAGTTAAAATATAATCAAACTGATTCATATCTCCATAGGTCATAAGGGATGCCCGGCCAAACTTGGAAGAATCCGCCAGAAGATAATGCTTCTGGCTTTTTTTTAATGCTGCTTTTTTTATGTTATACTCATCTGTTGATGCATTACAGATTCCTGATTCCACGGAAATACCGGTACATGCCATAAATGCACGTACGATGTTATAATCCTCTAAATATTCCACACAGGAGCTGCCGGTCAGAGAAGCCGTATCCCTTTTTAAGGTACCTGGGAGCACGATTAAGTCAATATTCGGATAGTTCATGGATTTGTTAATGACCTGAATGCTGTTTGTTATAACAGTGACTGTATTTAAATGAGTGAGAAAGTCTACAATATTCATGGTAGTGGTTCCACTGTCAATGAATATAATATCTCTGTCTCGTACAAAGGAAGCGGCAAGAGATGCAATTCGCTGTTTGCTTAAAAAATTACGGCTGGCCCTGTCCTGAAATGTAACAAGATCTGGGATTGGAGGAATATTTTCAGAGGCAATCACACCTCCATAGACTTTTTCCACAGTTCCTCTTCCCACAAGCACCTCCAGATCCCGGCGCAGCGTATTTTTGGATATCTGAAATAATTCACACAGGGTATCGATGGATGCGGATTTGTGCTCCAGTATATATTGCTCTATTTGTTCAATTCGGGAAATTCTCATAGCTTGTACTCCTTATATGGCGGTTCCATTGTTCTTCTGTTATTGACCTATTATATCAGACACAAGCAAAAATATCAAGAAATCACCAATAGATCACCAAATCAAGAAAATTTTTTTTCAGTAGATCTTGACCACTTTCGATTAAAGTGTTAAAATATAACCAACACATTACAAAAACAAAATCAAAATATACTCACAAAGGGAGGAAGAGAGAGGAAAACAGGACATGGGATTAGTAAAAATGAAAGATTTGCTAAATCAGGCATCAGAGCAAAATCGTGCAGTGGGAGCATTCAGTGTTGGGAATCTGGAGATGATAAAAGGTGCGATAAAGGCAGCTGAAGAAATGAACACTCCTATTATCTTACAGATTGCAGAAGTTCGTCTGCCACATTCCCCGCTATCACTCATGGGGCCTATGATGGTGGAAGCTGCAAGGAACGCAAAGGTAGAGATTGCAGTTCATTTAGATCACGGCAAGACCATTGGTGTGTTGAGACAGGCTCTGGAATATGGATTTACCTCAGTCATGATGGATGGCTCCACACTTCCCTTTGAAGAGAACATAAACAAAACCTTAGAAGCGGCCCGTCTGGCGAAAGAATATGGGGCCACCGTAGAAGCGGAGCTTGGTCTTGTAGGCGGAAGTGAGGATGGGAGCACAGATGAGGGAATCCGCTGTACCAATCCGGAGGACGCCAAAGTGTTTTGTGAAAAGACAGGTGTGGACGCGTTGGCAGTAGCTATTGGCAATGCCCACGGAAACTACCCGGTAGCACCCAGACTGGCATTTGATGTTTTAAAGGCAATTGATGAAAAGACAGATGTTCCCCTGGTGCTGCACGGCGGAACCGGAATCACTCCGGAAGACTTCAGAAAAGCGGTTGGACTAGGAATCCGCAAGATCAACATTGCAACAGCCAGCTTTGACAGTCTTACCAGGGAAGCTGAAAAATATTTAAAATCAGAAGGCAGACATGATTACTTTGGACTGAATGAAGCCATGGTCCAGGGTGTGTACGAGAATGTGAAGCAGCACATCAAGATCTTTAACTGTGTAGAGCCGCTATAATATTAACTATTAAATAAATAAAACCGCTAAGAAAGGAATGGATAGAAAGATGGGAGAAGTAAAAACATTAAAGTATTTTGTAAACGGTCAGTGGAAGGAATCTAAAACAACGAAGTATACAGATGCTTTTGATCCAAGCACTGGTGAAGTGATTGCGAAAGTACCATGCTGTACTCCAGATGAAGTGGAAGAGGCTGTAGCAGCAGCGAAAGCAGCATTTCCATCCTGGTCAGCAACTCCGGTTATTAAAAGAGTTCAGATTCTTTATAAACTGAGAGATTTACTGATCGAGCATATGGATGAACTGACCATGCTGGTAGCTAAAGAAAACGGTAAAAACTGGGAAGAAGCTCAGGGTGATGTACTGAAAGCAAAAGAAGGAACAGAGCAGGCAATAAGCGCTCCGTCACTGATGATGGGAGAAAGTTTAATGGACGCTTCCACCGGATTTGACACAGTACTTTATCGTATGCCTTTGGGCGTATTTGCAGGTATTGTACCATTTAACTTCCCGGCTATGATTCCAATGGGCTGGATGACTCCCATGTGTATCGCATGTGGTAATACCATCGTAATAAAAGCAGCTTCCTTTACTCCTCAGTCAAGCATGCGTATCGCTGAGCTGTACAAAGAAGCAGGACTTCCGGACGGCGTAATTAATATCGTTACCTGCTCCAGAAATGAAGCAGAGATTCTTCTTACACACGACGATGTTAAGGGAATTACCTTTGTAGGTTCCACATCTGTAGGAAAGCATATTTATTCCACAGCTGCAGCAACAGGAAAGAGAGTTCAGGCTCTTTGTGAAGCCAAGAACCACGCTCTTGTATTAAAAGATGCTCCTGTTAAACGTGTGGCAGCAGGTATTATCAACTCCACCTTTGGCTGTGCTGGTGAAAGATGTATGGCTCTTCCGGTAGTAGTTGTTCAGGAAGAGATTGCTGATGCACTTGTAGCAGAAATCGTAGCTCAGGCTAAGAAGTTAAAAGTAGGACCCGCTTATGATAAAACCACAAATCTTGGACCGGTTATCAATCAGGCACACAAAGATTCTGTTGTAAAATGGATCGAGACAGGAATCGCAGAAGGTGCCAAAGTGGTACTGGACGGCCGTGATGTGGTAGTAGAAGGTTTTGAAAACGGATTCTATTTAGGGCCAACTATTCTTGATCATGTTACTCCTGAAATGAGCGTAGGCGAAAGAGAAATCTTTGGACCGGTACTGTGTATTAAGAGAGTAAAGAACTTTGAAGAAGGACTTGCAGTCATGAATGCCAATCCATATGCCAACGGTTCTGTTATCTTTACACAGAATGGTCGCTATGCAAGAGAGTTTGCAAGACATACAGACGGCGGTATGATCGGTATCAACGTAGGAATTCCGGTTCCGGTTGGTATGTTCCCATTCAACGGCAATAAGCTGTCATTTATTGGAGATCTTCACTGCTTAGGAAAAGATGGTTTCAGATTCTATACAGAGAATAAAGTTGTTACCACCAGATGGTTTGACGAAGAAACCGGAGAATCCACAGCTGTTAATACCTGGGATGGAACAATCTAAACGTTGTTTTTATTGAAAAAATAGCACGCATACACTTGCGTGCTATTTTTATGTGTGATATGATGGTTAAAGTGAATTGCTTAAAGGAGAGAACAGATGGCGGGAACGATTCGGGAAATAGCAGAGCGGGCAGGTGTGTCCAGAGGTACTGTTGACCGCGCGTTAAATAAACGGGGGCGGATTGACAAGGAAGTGGAAGAGCGGATCTTCCAGATTGCAGATGAAATCGGTTATGTGCCGAAAAAAGAAAAAACGGCAGTAAAAAAGGAATCGGTTAAAATCGGCATTGTAACCCAGCTGGCTAAATCGTCATTTATGATTCCTATCAGAAAAGGGTTAGAAGATGCTCAAAAAGAATTGAAAAAAAGAGGAATTGTCTTTGTAATGGAAGAGTGTGTCACTGTGAGCGAGGAAGAGCAGCTTGCAGCCATTGAAAGGCTGGAAAAAAACAAGGTGTCAGGCATTGCAATTATGCCTGTAGAGTGCGATAAAATAAGGGATAAGATCAATGCCCTGATTGAACAGGGAATCTCAGTCGTTACGTTTAATACGGATATTGTAGGGACAAAACGAAGCTGTTTTGTAGGCCAGGACAACAAACGGAGCGGACGCACGGCGGCTGGGCTTATGGGAATGCTCACCGGCGGACAGGGAAAGATTCTCGCTATTACAGGATATTTTGGGAATAGTGTTAACAGTATGCGTGTGGATGGGTTTGTGGATGAGATAAAGAGGACATTTCCGGGGCTCGAGCTTGTAGGAGTACAAAGCAGCTTTGATGAAAAGGAAGAGGTGGAAAAAATCCTTGTCAACACCCTGACTGCTTATCCTGATCTCCAGGGTGCGGTGATATTCTCAGGAGGCCAGGGGGGCGTAAAAAAGGCGTTTGAAGAGCTGAAGCCAGAAAAAAAGCCCCATATTATTATCTATGATTTAACTACGGGAAATATCAAAGCACTGGAAGAGGGAATTGCGGATTTTCTCATTGACCAGAATGGCTATACACAAGGGTACCGGGCCCTGTTCATCCTTACGGATATCATGCAGGCCGGGAGCAGAAAAGAGCAGGAATTTTTTTACACGGATATTATTATTAAAACAAAATACAATATTTAAAATCACCATGGAATCAGGGGTCTGTTCAGGATAAAAAACAGGTCCTGATTTTTTTTATTAACTAATCGAAATCACTTGCACGCGGACTGCGTGCGTGGTATAATGTAGGCACATGAGATGAGCAAAAAAGCACGCAAACAGATGGGAGAGATGTAACGATGGAATATATAAAATTTAACGAAGCCAGAGAGCTTGATTTAATACTTCTTGGCAGAGTGGCCATTGATTTTAACCCTGCTTATAATGAGCAGGTGAAGGAAGAGTTTAAACCACTTAAGAAAGTTCATATGTTTGAAAAATTTGTAGGCGGTTCTCCTGCCAACATTGCCGTGGGCGTGACCAGACATGGTATGAAAGCTGGATTTATCGGAAAAGTATCAGATGATCAGTTCGGCGAATTTGTGGTGGACTATTTTAATGAGCAGGGAATTGATACCTCCCACATTACAAAATGCAAAAATGGTGAAAAACTGGGACTTACCTTTACTGAGATGTTATCTTCCAGCGAAAGCAGCATTCTGATGTATCGAAACTGCATTGCTGATTTACAGCTGAGTGTAGAAGACATTGACGAAGAATACATTAAAAAAGCAAAAGCCATTTTAATTTCAGGTACGGCACTTGCGGAAAGCCCGTCAAGAGAAGCGGCTCTTAAGGCTGTGATGCTGGCTAAGCGAAACGATGTAAGAATTATATTTGATATTGATTACAGGGCTTATAACTGGAAAAATACAGATGAGTTATCCATATACTATTCAACTGTTGCAAAAGAAGCGGATATTATTATGGGATCAAGAGAAGAATTTGATCTGACAGAAAAGCTGATTAAACCTGGTATGACAGATGAAGAAAGTGCCGCTTTATGGCAGGGATATCATGCAGCAATCGTGGTAATCAAGCACGGTATGAAGGGGTCTACCGCATATACCCGCGATGGCCAGTCATTTTCCATTAAGCCGTTCCCGGTAGAGGCTAGAAAAGGCTTTGGAGGCGGAGACGGATATGGTTCCGGTTTCCTGTATGGTCTGTATCAGGGCTGGGATATTATTGACTGCCTGGAATTTGGTTCTGCAGAAGCGTCCATGATGGTAAAGAGCAATAACTGCTCGGACTCTCTTCCCACACCAGAGGAAGTGCATGCATTTATAAAAGAAGAAAAGGAAAAATTCGGTGAGATGATCGCCCGTGTATAAAAATATAAAGGAGAGCGGAACATGTCAAAAACAATAAGAATGACTACAGCACAGGCACTTGTTAAGTTCCTGGATAACCAGTATGTTTCAGTGGATGGAACAGAAATAAAGTTTGTTGAAGGCTTTTTTACAATCTTCGGCCATGGAATTGCAGTTGGTCTGGGAGAGGCACTGGACACAAATCCGGGACAGCTTCGGGTTCTTCAGGGAAGAAACGAGCAGGGGATGTGCCATACAGCCATTGCATTTGCCAAACAGAACCAGCGCAGAAGAATTATTCCCTGTGCTTCCTCAGTAGGACCTGGCGCTGCCAATATGGTGACAGCCTGCGCCACTGCAACTGTGAACAACATTCCGTTACTGGTATTTCCGGCGGATACTTTTGCATCCAGACAGCCTGATCCGGTGCTTCAGCAGTTAGAGCAGAGCAGCAGCCTTGCAACTACCACCAACGATGCATTTAAACCGGTTTGCAAGTACTGGGACAGAATTACAAGACCTGAGATGATTATGAGCGCCTTGATTAATGCTATGCGTGTGCTCACAGATCCGGCAGAGACGGGAGCGTGCTGTATTTCCCTTTGTCAGGATGTAGAGGGAGAATCCTTTGATTATCCCGAGTATTTCTTTAAGAAACGGGTTCATAAGATTACAAGACCTGTGGCAGTGGAAGAAGAACTGGAAGAGATTGCTGACATCATAGCAGAAGCGAAGAAGCCTATCGTGATTGTGGGCGGAGGAGTTCGCTACTCGGATGCAGGAGAAGTTGTAGAACAATTCTGTGAAGAATTTAAGATCCCCTTTGGAGAGAGCCAGGCTGGGAAGAGTGCCTGCAAATCAAGCCATCCATACTGCCTTGGAGGAATTGGAGTGACCGGTACTTATGCCTCCAATGTCATTGCAAAGGATGCTGATGTGGTAATCGCCATTGGAACCAGACTGAGCGACTTTACTACCAGCTCCAAGTGGCTGTTTAAAAGAGACAATGTGAAATTTGTTACCATAAATAACAGCAGATTCCATGCCTATAAGATGGATGCATCCATGGCAGTGGGAGATGCAAAAGTAACGGTAGAGGCACTGACAGAAAAGCTGAGAGAAAAACAGTATGTGTCCCAGTACCGGAATGAGATTACAGATGCAAAGAAAAAGTGGGATGAAGAGATGGTACGCCTGGGCAGCATTGAGTATACCGGAGATGATTTCGAGCCCATTATCAAGGCAAGAGATCCCAGAACAATTCCGGAATTTGTTCGTCTGACCAATGGTAAGATCACCCAGACCGCAGCACTGGCAGCAATCAGAAGAGTGATCGATGCAGATGCCACAATCATTACGGCAGGAGGTTCCCTTCCAAGCTGTATGCAGCGTATGTGGACCACTGACAAGCGGGGCGGATATCATGCAGAATATGGATATTCCTGTATGGGATATGAAGTGGCAGCAACCCTGGGCGTTAAATTTGCAGAGCCGGAACATGAGGTTTACTGCGTAGTCGGCGATTCCAGTTTCCAGATGCTGCACAGTGAAATTATGACCATTATGCAGGAAAGACAAAAAGTCAATATTCTGATCTTTGATAACTGCGGCTTTGGCTGTATCAACAACCTGGAGATGAACCATGGAATTGGAAGCCTAGCAACCGAGTACCGCTATACGGACGGGAAAAAACCAACCGGCGATTTAATCCCTGTAGACTATGCAAAGGTAGGAGAGGGTTATGGATTAAAGACTTATACCTGCCGTACCATTGCAGAGCTGGAAGATGCATTAAATGATGCCAAGAGCCAGGAGAGAGCCTGCCTGTTTGACTTAAAGGTAATTCCAAAGACCATGTCCGACGGATATGAATCCTGGTGGAATGTGGGACTTGCTGATACGTCTGAAAAAACCAGCGTAAACGAAGCGTTTGGAAGAGTCATGGAAGGCAGAAACGCAGCAAGAAAGTATTAAACGGCCGGATATGACCGGAAAGGAAGATAATATGAGTCAGGTATTCGGATATCCGGAATTTGATGAGTCCGGAGAAAAGATTTTAACAACTTATACCAATGAGTATAAGGAGATGAACATGGACATTCGTGTTTACCGCATGAAAGCCGGGGAAACCAGAACCTTCTTAAAAGAAGAAGAGGAAACTGCTGTTCTTCTTTTAAAGGGTAAGATCGTATACCGCGGTGGCAATGTGGAACAGGAAGCCTCGAGAATTGATGTTTTCACGGAGGGACCATGGTGCCTGCATGGCTGTGCAGGAACAGAGATTTCCGTGGAAGCAAAAGAGGATTCAGAAATTTTAGTCCAGTCAGCAGAAAATAAAAGAAGTTTTGAAGTAAAACTGTATCAGCCTGAAGATGCACCATGGAAGTATTCTTCTTTGGGCAAGTTTGGAAATGTGGCAAAACGCCAGGTGAATACGATTTTTGATATAGAGATCGCTCCTTATTCCAATATGGTTTTAGGAGAGGTTTTAAATGACCGGGGAAACTGGTCCGGTTATCTTCCTCACAGACATCCACAGCCGGAGACCTACTATTTCCTTTTTGACCACCCCGAAGGATTCGGCGCAAGCTTTGTAGGCGACCAGGTATTTAAAAGCACAGACGGAAGCTTTTCCGCAATTCCGGGAGGGGAGCTTCATCCCCAGGCAGTGGCACCGGGATACCAGATGTATACCTGCTGGATGATCCGCCATCTGGAGGGCAATCCATGGAATCAGACTGACCGCAACGAAGATGAACGATACGTGTGGCTGCATGATGCTGAGTTTTAAACGAGTCAGGGGTTAATCGCCGCGAAACCAGCGGTATAAAAATATGATAAGACAGGGAAGGGAAGCAAAAATGTTAAACAAGGAGAAAGTTAAATTAGGAATTGCACCAATTGCATGGACAAACGATGATCTTCCGGATTTAGGTAAGGAGAATACCTTCGAGCAGTGTGTCAGCGAAATGGCACTTGCAGGATTTACCGGTTCTGAAGTGGGTAATAAATACCCCAAAGATCCGGAGGTTTTAAAGAAGGCTCTGGAATTAAGGGGAGTTGAGATCTGCAATGCATGGTTTTCCACATTCTTAATCAGCAAGCCTTACGAAGAGACTGAGGCAGAGTTTGAGAAGCATGTAGCTTTCTTAGCTGCCATGGGCGCCAAAGTAGTTGGTGTTTCCGAGCAGAGCTACAGCACACAGGGAATTCAGGATCAGCCGGTTTTCGAAGGAAAGCATGAGATGGACGACAGAGAATGGGATCTTCTGTGCACAGGCTTAAACCGTCTTGGCAAGTTGTCCAAAGAAAAATACGGTGTGGCATTAACATTCCACCATCATATGGGAACTGTAGTTCAGTCAGCTGCAGAGACTGACCGCATGATGGAACACACAGATCCGGAATACGTAAGCCTGCTTTTTGACAGCGGCCACTTTGCTTACTGCGGAGAGAATCCGGTTGAGATGGTAACAAAGCACATCAAACGTATTAAACATGTTCATTTAAAAGATATCCGTCCGGAAGTAGTTAAAAAGGTGAGAGAAGAGAAGATGAGCTTCTTAGCAGGCGTTCGCGCAGGCGCATTCACCATTCCAGGCGATGGTTGTGTAGAGTTTGAGCCAATCTTCAAGGTTCTGGAAGATGCAGCTTATGAGGGATATATGGTAGTGGAAGCAGAGCAGGATCCGGCTAAGGCCAATCCATTAGAATATGCAATCCGCGCAAGAAAGTTCATTGCTGAAAAAACAGGTCTTTAATTTAAAGGATAAAAGGAGAAGAATATTATGGTAACCGTAGGAATTATCGGAGCAGGCAGAATCGGAAAGGTTCATACCGCAAGCATCTGCAATATCGTTAAGAACGCAACAATTAAGACAATCGCTGACCCATTTATGAACGAAGAAACAGCAAACTGGGCAAAAAGCATGGGTGTATCCAATACAACCAAGGATTATAAAGAAATTCTGGCAGATCCGGAGATCGATGCAGTTTTAATCTGCTCCTCTACAAACACTCATTCTCCTATCTCTGTAGAAGCAATTAAGGCTGGAAAGCATGTATTCTGCGAGAAGCCAATTGATCATGATGTAGAAAAGATCAAAGAAGTAATTGATGCATTAAAGGACAGTAAGGTTAAATATCAGGTAGGCTTTAACCGCCGCTTTGACCACAACTTTGAAGCAGTGAGAAATGCAGTTGCAGCAGGTAAAATTGGTGATCCCCATATTATCAAAGTGACTTCCAGAGATCCTGAGCCACCCAGCGCAGAATATGCAGCTGTATCCGGCGGTATGTTCCTTGATATGACCATTCATGATTTTGATATGGTACGTTACCTGGCTGGATGTGATGCAGAAGAGATCTATGTACAGTCTGCAGTTTTAGTTGATCCTGCAATTGGAGAAGCTGGCGATGTAGATACTGCTGTTATCACCATCAAGATGGAGAATGGCGCAATTGCAGTCATTGATAACTCCAGAAAAGCAGCTTACGGCTATGACCAGAGAGCAGAAGTATTCGGCTCCAAGGGTATGGTTGCAACCTCCAACGACACAGAATCCAGTGCAGTTTTAAGCACTGCTGACGGTGTGACCGGCGAGAAACCTCTTTACTTCTTCTTAGAGCGTTATATGCAGTCCTTTGCAAAAGAAGTGAACTGCTTTATCGAAGCCATTGAGAACAATACAGACACTCCTCTTGGCGTATTAGATGGTTTAAAACCGGTATTAATGGGAATCGCAGCAAAGAAATCTGTGAAAGAGCACAGACCGGTTAGAATCTCCGAAATTACGATGTAAGACAAAGGACCTGCCTCTTATCTGGCAGGTCTTTTTTCAATATCCTCCAGTTAGCTTATAAAGTACAAAAAGTGCATAGTAACCAGCAAAGAAAAAGCAATTTATGCGCTGACGTTTCCGTTCAAACATGTTAAATTAAAAGCATATTTTATTAGATATAGTTTATTACAGAAAAGAGGAGTTATCATGTATCAATTGGAACAGATGTTGATCGGCTGGGTGGAGCGTTATGATCTGGTCTATCAGACCAGTTTGCTTTTACGGATTATTGTAGCTGGATTTTCGGGATATTTAATTGGATACGAACGAAAAAACCGGAATAAAGGGGCTGGAATGAGAACCCATGCCATCGTGGCTATGGGAGCTGCTCTTATGATGGTTGTATCCAAGTACGGCTTCCGGGATATTCCGAATTTTGACGGCTCCAGAATCGCCGCCCAGATTGTATCGGGAATTGGTTTCCTGGGAGCGGGCGTTATTTTTGTAAAGAATAATTCAGTGAGCGGTCTGACTACGGCTGCCGGGATCTGGGCAACTGCAGGCGTGGGCATGGCGGTAGGAGCCGGTGCTTATTATCTGGGCTGCGGTTCTGCGTTTCTGTTGATTATGATACAGGTTCTGCTCCATGATGTTCCCTTTTTGTCCAAGGAACCTTACCGTTGCATGCTGAAAATCAACACATCCCATTATGACGCCGTCATTACAGAGTTGTTTCATAAGCTCAATGAGGATAAGGTAAAGGTGTTGAATGTAAAGATCGGTAAATCCAAGGACGGAACAAAGATCGAACTTGATCTGCTTTATCCCGCCGGATATGAAAAAAATGATCTGGTTATCCGTCTGTCAAATGATAAACGGATTGATTCTGTCAACGGATAGAATGAGAAAAACAAAAATTGCAATAATTATTGAAAGAAAGACAAAAATAATGTAGAAGCCTTGCGGGTAAAAGGGATATACTCATCGGGTAAGTACATGAGAAAAAGTAAAGTGGGAAATTTATGATAAAACATCTTGCTGCAGATTTGCACACTCATACAGACATAAGCAGGCATGCTTACAGTACCGTTTATGAAATCATAACGGCAGCAAAGGATTCCGGTTTAATGGCTGTAGGAATCAGCAACCACTGCCCGGCTCATCCGGATGGGGCGCCTGAAGGTCATTTTCGAAATCTCAGGGTGATACCGGAGTGGGTGGACAGTATCCGTGTATATCGTGGGGCTGAACTGAATTTTACTAATTTTGAAGGTGAAATTGATTTAAGCCCTGATACCATAATAAACCGTCTGGACTATACCATAGCCTCTTTTCATGATGATGTGATACCACCGGGAAGCGTAGAGGATCATACAAGAGCGTATCTTCGAGCAGCAGCAAATCCGCTGGTGGATATTATTGGTCACAGCGGGACTGCCTGTTACGAATATGATTATGAACGGTTGATACCGGAGTTTGGAAAGAATGGCAAGGTGGTAGAGATTAATGAAGGGACCTTTCGTGTCAGGAAAAGTTCTGCACAAAATTGCCGGACCATTGCCAGACTATGTATGAAATACAGCGTTCCTGTGATAATCAGCTCTGATGCACATTTTTGCCGCAGTGTGGGAGTGTTTGATGAAGCGCTATCCTTGTTAAACAGCCTGGACTTTCCGGAAGAACTGGTGGTTAATGCAGACTTGAAGCAGTTGGAATCCTGGTTACTTCATAGACGGAGAGTGCAGTAGAGAAAAGAGTGCCGGGGCGTTGTTGCGCTCCGGCAGTTGTGCGCGGAAGGGAGCGGATAGAAAATGAAGTATTATATCGGAATAGATTTAGGTGGAACCAATATAGCCGCAGGTCTGGTAGGAGAAGACGGAACTCTTTTTACCCGCCTGTCTGTACCAACCAGAAGCGGAAGAACTGCAGGGGAAATTGTTCAGGACATGGCAGAGCTGGCTAAGAAGGCTGCGGGGGAAGGAAATATTGCCTGGGAAGAGATTGAAGCGGTAGGACTTGGAGTGCCGGGGACAGCCAACAAGGAAACTGGCATGGTGGAATATGCCAATAATCTGGGGTTTTATGATGAGCCGGTTGTTTCCATGATGGAAGAAGCACTCCCTGGTAAAAAAATTCGTTTTGATAATGATGCCAATGCGGCTGCCTGGGGAGAATATATAGCAGGAAGCGGTAAAGGTGTGAGCTCCATGCTGGCGGTTACTCTGGGAACCGGTGTAGGCGGCGGAATCATACTTGATGGAAAACTATTTGAGGGAATCAACTATGCAGCAGGAGAATTTGGGCATTTCACCATAGACCGGAACGGAATTCCCTGCAATTGCGGAAGAAAAGGATGTTTTGAGGCTTATGCGTCTGCCACTGCCCTGATTTCCCAGACAAAGGATGCAATGCTTGAAAATCCACAATCCATCCTCTGGGAACTTTGCGGCGGGGAGATTGAGCGTGTGGAAGGCAAGACACTTTTTGACGGTGTCAGAAGACAGGATGAAACGGCGCTTAAGGTTTTTGACCGGTACATTGAATATCTGGCAGCGGGTCTGCTGGATTTAATCAATATATTCCAGCCGGAGTTAATCTGCATCGGCGGAGGCATCAGCAAAGCCGGCGATTTGCTGCTAGAACCATTGAAAAAGGTAATTGATCAGGGCGACTATGCAAGAACCTCAAAACGCCGGACAAGAATTGTTCCAGCTGTGTTGGACAATGATGCAGGGCTGATCGGAGCTGCTTTATTAGACTAGAAGAAAAGAGGACAATAATTATGAAACGATATATGGGACATCTGATACGTTCCGCAGAGAAGCGGGTGGATCATTTTTTAAGCACTCAGGTCACCAATGAGAAGGACCCTTTTTATGGCGGAATGAAACGTGCCATTTTAGAGGTAAAGCCAACCATCTATGTGATGGCAGATGCAGCATCGGTTTATTTAAATTCTGAGAGCAGATATTATAAGGACGCTGCACTTCTTCGTGCCATGGAGGCAGCTGTAACCTTTATTGCAAACTGCCAGAGAGAAGATGGAAGCTTTGATTATCCATCTTGCAATTTTAAATCTGCGCCGGACACCTCTTTTTGCTTTAAACGTCTCATCGCAACTTACCGTCTGTTTTTAAAATATACCGGGGAAGGCGAACTGGACAAACTGAAAGATGGTTATCGTTTTATATTGGAAGAATCCTTAAACGCACTTTTAACTGGTGGTTTTCACACCCCGAACCACCGCTGGGGCATTACCGCAGCTCTGATGCAGGGTGCGAATCTTGTAAAAGAAGACAATCCTGAATTTGCGGCTCAGCTTCTTGCCCGGGCTGATCAGTATCTGGCAGAAGGAATTGACGGTAACGAGGAAGGGGAATACGCAGAACGTTCCACCGGCAATTACAATGCAGTGGTTAACAATGCCATGATGGCTATGTATGAGGAAACCGGCGATGAAAATTACCTTGGCTATGTAGAGCGAAACTTAAAGATGATGCTCTTTTACATTGACCCGGACGATACCATTTTCACACAGAATTCAACAAGGCAGGATCAGGGTAAAGCCGATTATCCAGACAAGTATTTCTACCAGTATTTATATATGGCTGCAAAAACGGGAGATGAAATCTTTGACCGGGCTGCTCATAAAATTATCAAAGACAATATGGAGAGGGGCGATATGGCACCGGAATGCCTGCATATAATCATGCTTCATGATTTTATGGAACAGTATGAGTTTAAGGGCTACGGCTTTCTGGATACCTACCACAAGCATTTTGAGGAAGCAGGCGTAATCAGAGGAAAGACGTCCAATTACGGCTACAGTATTCTCAAGGGAAAAAGTGCATTTTTGTTCTTGAAATTTAAAGAAACTCTGGTATATTTAAAAATAGGCGAAAGCTACTGCGATATTCGTAACTTTGTCCCCCAGACCATAGAGGAAAAAGACGGAGTCTGTGTTCTGACTTCTGTAGCCAAAGGCTGGTATTATCTTCCGTTTAAGGAAAAGCAGGATACAACTGACTGGTGGAAGATGGATCATAAGAAACGTGAGATATTAAACAGCAGTGAAATTCATATGACAGTTACACTGAAAGAATTAGCTGACGGTATGGAAGTGACTGTTAAGGCGGAAGGACTTGATAAAGCCCCTCTTCGTGTCGAAATTTGTATTCCGGCAGGCAGTGTTCTGGAAAACGAGCACTTCCACATGAGAGCGGAAAAGGCAGGAGAGATGGTTCTCAGGGACGGCTTCGTCAATCTGATTCACGAAGATCAGAAGCTTCTCATCGGACCGGGTTACGGAACACATGAGTTCGGCGGTCATTACTCAGGGGAGGAAATTAACACAACCGGCTTTACTCTCTACTTAAATGACTATACACCTTATGAAAGAACGTTTTCCATTCGAAATATATAAAAAAAGCAGAGTCATATTTGCAAGATTGTTCATAATAAATATATCATATGCCAAAAGAGGCAGTTGTCCGGCTTGACGACTGTCTTTTTTACTACTTGGCTTATGGTGAAACTATTATAAACATATAAAAACTATAGAAAAATAGGATTTATGTCGAAATATGTTGATAAAAGTAGGTAGTTCGTTATATAATGATTTTAACTTTTTCTGATTAATGACAGATGAGTTTTAAGGGACAGTATATGAAAGGAGAAAATTATGAAAAAGAATTTTATGAAACGTGCGGGCATTCTTTTGGCAACTGTTATGGTGCTTGGAGGACTTACCGCGTGCGGCGGCAAAGATCCGGCAGCAGAAGGAACAACAGCAGTATCCGGCAGCTCAGCAGGGGCTGGTGAGACGACAGCAGAGGCGGCTAAACCGTCTGATGGAGGAGAAAGTACATTTACCTATGCCATTGCAGGTGATCCGGGTGCCAATGTAAATGTAATTACAACCAGTGACCGTTTTGGTCTTATGACCCTCAAGATGATCTATTCCCCGTTATATATGTATAATGCGGACGGAATTAACTATTTCCTTGCAAAGAGCATTGATACCTCCGATGATAATTTAACCTATACCATGCATTTACGCGACGATGTAAAGTGGTCAGACGGAGAGAAATTTACCGCTGATGATGTTGTCTTTACATTTGAGGCGATGGAGAAGGAAGAGAATGCAGGCTGGGCTTATTCCCAGTTAGTATATAAGGAAGGTGCGGTAAAGATCGAAAAGGTTGATGATTATACAGTTAAATTAACCATGCCTTTTGTAAATTCCGCAGCAGTGGAGATGTTCTCCCAGATTTTCATCATGCCAAAGCATGTGTATGAGAATGTAACTAATTTTGAAAATAATGATGTTAATACAAAACCAGTAGGAACCGGTCCTTATGTAATGTCTGAATACTCAGCAGGTTCCTATGTGAAGTTCACAAAGAATGAGAACTATTTCCTGGGAGCACCTTCTATTGATAATATCGTATATCGTATTATTGAAAATGAGAATACAGCCATGACAGCGATCCAGAGCGGCGAAGTAGATGCATGGATTGGTACTCCGGCTCAGGTTGCCCAGATGAATCTGGATTCTGCTAACTTAACTGTTTATCCTTATCAGGAAGGCCGTGTGGCATATATGATGATCAATGCTGCCCGGGTTCAGAATGAGGATTTAAGAAAAGCAATTCTGTATGCACTTGATAAGAAGGCAATTGCAGATGCGGCTCTCTTAAGCTCTGATTATTACGATCTGCCATGGAGCTTTATGCCACCAAACAGCAAGTTCTTTACAGAGGATGTGGAGAAATACGAGCAGAACCTTGATAAATCCAAAGAATATCTTGCAGCTTCCGGCGTACAGAAACCTGAACTGAACCTTGCATACAGCGGATCAGACAGCTTACAGTCTACTTCAGCTTTACTGGTACAGGAACAGCTTGAAAAGGCTGGATTTAAAGTGACTCTTTCCGGTATTGATTCGAAAGCGCTCAGCCAGCAGATGAAGGATAAGAATAATACCTATGATATGTACTTTGGTGGTTATATCATGGGAATTGATCCTGACACCTTCTCCAGCTTATTTGAAACAGGCGCTGGATTCAATTATATGTATTATGATCAGCCTGAAATCAACGAACTGTTTGCACAGGGACGTAAAGAAACAGACGAGACAAAACGGAAAGAAATCTACACCAATATTCAGAAGAAGATTCAGGATACAGCCTGCTTCTATCCGTTATATTCCAACAAACGCCTCTTAGTTGTTTCTAAAAATGTATCAGGTATTGATGCTGCAAAGCTGGTTCCTGTTTATACCTTTGAGGATACCTCCAAGTTACAGAAAAAGTAATTGCAACTGCAAAAAAGAGAGAGAATGGTGTTTCGCTGCCTTAGCTGCAGCAGACACCTCTTTCTTTATTAAGGAGAAATGATATGGCCAGATATATATTGAAACGAATATTAACAGCCATCCCTATGGTCCTTCTCATAACTGTTCTATGCTTTGCGCTGATGCATTTTGCGCCCTATGATGCCATTGACGCCATGACAACCCCAAAGATGTCACAGGAGACAATAAATTTAATCAAAGCAAAATACGGTTATGACCAGCCGGTGTATGTTCAGTATGTCCGCTGGCTTGACGGGATTATGAACGGTAATTTCGGATATTCCATCGTGACAAAACAAAGTATTGCGGCAGACCTTGCTGTAAGACTTCCCAATACGGTAAAACTGGTACTTCCCGCTTTTATAATCGCTTATATCCTGGCGGTTGTTCTGGGTCTTATTGCTGGTGCCAATAAAAATAAAAAAGCGGATAAGATCATAGATGCGGTTTCTTCCGTGGGAATTGCAGTTCCTTCCTTCTGGTTTGCCATGCTTCTCATCTTTGTTCTGGGTTATAAGCTTAAGCTTCTGCCCATTGTTGGAATGCATGCAGTGGGGAAGGAATCCTCCATAGTTGACTTTTTAAAGCACTTTATCATGCCGTTTCTTACTCTCACCGTATCCTTTATGCCGGCGAACATTAAATTTGTCCGTTCCTCTACTCTAACACAATTCTCTGAGGACTATGTTCTGGTTCAGCGGGCGTTTGGCGCGACAAAAAGTGAAATCATGTTTAAGCATGTATGCAAGAATGTGCTTCTGCCTGTGATCACGCGCCTTGGTATGGCATTGCCGCTTTTGGTAACAGGAGCTATTATCACAGAGACAGTGTTTAGCTGGCCAGGAGTGGGGCCTTATTTCATCAAAGCGATTCAGGGTATGGATTATCCCATCGTCATGATCATTCTGGTATTGTCCTCCACTTTGGTTATCTTAGGGAATTTACTATCGGATATCCTGTATTGTCTGATTGATCCGCGGATTAAGGAAATGGGGTGACAGGATATGAAAAACGAAACGAAAAATAAAGATAAATCAATTCGGATTGACAGTGTTAAACTGGCTTTAAAGCATGATAAAGCAGCAGTTATTTCCCTGATCCTTTTAGGGATCATTATCCTGTTTGCGCTTCTGGCACCGTTTCTTCCCATGGAGCCCAATGCAACGGATATTGCCAACAGACTGAAAGAACCGTCTCTTACCCATTGGTTTGGTACAGATGAAGTGGGAAGAGATTATTTTGCAAGGGTGATCTATGGCGGCAGGGTTTCCCTGATCGTAGCGTTTTTAGCCATGCTTACAAGTTTAACCATTGGTGTGGCTGCAGGAACCATTGCAGGCCTGACCGGCGGAATCGTGGATATGATTCTGATGAGAATCGTTGATATCCTTCATTCTATACCGTGGATGGTACTGGTTACCGTTGTCAGCATTTTCTTAAAGCCGGGAATTCAGTCTATTATACTGGTTATTGGTCTTTTTACA
The DNA here is from genome assembly GCA_963523055.1 of uncultured Paenibacillaceae bacterium. GTDB lineage: Bacteria > Bacillota > Clostridia > Lachnospirales > Lachnospiraceae > Lacrimispora. The sequence goes on from CAURBV010000003.1 coordinate 372,120, forward strand.
TGGATGGAGATTGCACGGCTTGTGCGGGCCGAGACGCTGTCTTTAAAAGAGCGTGAGTTTATTCTTTATGCTGGTTTTTCCGGAGTCAGTAAATGGAAAATAATTATCAGCCATATTATACCTTCGGTTTTCCCGACTATTATTGTGGCAGCAACCACCAGCATGGCCAATGCCATTATGACGGAATCTTCTTTAAGCTTTCTTGGAGTTGGTATTCAGCAGCCCATGTCTTCCTGGGGAAGCCTTTTGCAAAATGCCCAGGGAACCATGCAGAACAGTTTTCATATGGCTTTAATTCCGGGTCTTTTAATTATTATTACAATTTTTGCATTTAACAAGCTTGGTAATCTGCTCCGCGTCTATGTAGAACCAAAGGTAATGAGCGGTGAGAAAGAGTAAAGGAGGGACGAAGAATTGGAAGAGACATTAAAAAAGAAAGATAAAATACTGTCTGCTGCAGACATTCGGACCACCTTCCATACTCATGGCAGGACCGTGCAGGCAGTGCGTGGAGTCAGTCTGTATGTGGAATCCGGTGAGATTCTGGCAGTGGTTGGAGAATCAGGAAGCGGAAAAAGTGTACTTATGAAATCGGTTATGGGACTGATGCCTGATAATGCAGAGGTGAAGGCTGATGAACTTACGTTTGTCGGGCAGGATATGATGGCTATGGATCCGGAGCAGTTAAGAAAGATGCGGGGAAAAGAAATGGCCATGATTTTCCAGGATCCCATGACTGCCTTAAATCCTTTAAAGACCATCGGCTCTCACTTAATGGAGGTATTAAAACGCCACCGGGGAATGGATAAAGAAGCGGCAAGAAAAGAAGCGATTGCGGTATTAAACCAGGTGGGAATTCCCTCTCCGGAGAAGCGGTTGGGACAGTACCCACACGAATTTTCCGGAGGGATGAGACAAAGGGTTTTAATAGCCATGGCTCTTTGCTGCAGGCCTAAGCTTTTAATTGCCGATGAACCAACCACTGCTCTTGACGTGACAATTCAGGCACAGATTCTGGATCTGCTTAAGAGTCTTCAGGAAGAGACCGGAATGAGCATTATTCTCATTACCCATGACTTAGGGGTGGTAGCCAGTTTAAGCCATAGAATTGCAGTTATGTACGGCGGACTTTTAATGGAGGAAGGAACTACAGAGGAGATCTTTTATTCTCCAAAGCATCCTTATACCAGGGCACTTCTTCATGCAGTACCAAAACCCCGTTCAGCAGGGAAAGAACGACTGGAACCCATACCGGGTATGGCACCATCACTGATTAACCCACCATCTGGATGTCCTTTTGCGGAACGGTGCAAATTCGCCTGTGAAGACTGCAGGAAAGAAATTCCCCAGTACCGCACTTACAGTGAAACTCAAAGAGCCATGTGCATCTATTCCGGGGAAGAGCTGGATCATAAGGAAGGGGAGGTAGAATCCCATGGATAATAAAAACAATGAGATACTTCTGGAGGCCAGAGATCTTTGTAAGTATTTTCCAGCCAGAGATTTCTTTGGCAGGAAGAAAGCGGAGGTAAAGGCAGTTGATCATATTAATCTGGCCATCCGAAGAGGAGAGACATTTGGTCTTGTAGGCGAATCCGGGTGCGGAAAGTCCACCCTTGGCCGCACTTTAATCCGTATGTATGATCCGACTTCCGGTTCTATTTTGTTTAAGGATCAGGATATCACCGGCTTAAAGGGAAGGCAGCTTCTACCTGTTCACAAACAGATGCAGATCATATTCCAGGATCCCTATTCTTCCTTAGATCCCCACCACAATGTGCGGGAGATATTAAAAGAGTCCCTGACTGCAGTTTCCGGCTTATCCACAGATGAGATGGAAGGCAGAATGGAAGAGATCTTAAAAAAGGTTGGATTGAAATCGGATGATATGTATAAATATGCATATGAATTTTCCGGCGGACAGCGTCAGAGAATCGGGATTGCCAGAGCTTTGTTAGTAGAACCGGAGTTTCTTCTGTGCGATGAGCCCATCTCCGCCCTTGACGTATCCATACAAGCCCAGGTGGTTAATCTTTTGGAGGATTTACAAAAAGAGATGGGGCTTACTTATCTGTTTGTTGCCCATGATTTATCCATGGTCCGCCACATTTCTACCAGGATCGGCGTCATGTATTTAGGCAGGCTGGTAGAGATTGCTGATAGTGATGAGCTTTATGAAAATCCCTTACACCCCTACACAAAGGCTCTGCTTTCCGCCATTCCCCTGGCAGATCCAAAGCTGGCAGCCCAGTCAAAACGGGTGATGCTAAGCGGTGAGCTTCCAAGCCCCATGAATGTTCCAGCTGGCTGTCACTTCCATACCAGGTGTATGTATGCCAGGGAAGACTGTAAAAACCATATTCCGGAAATGGTGGAAATTTCTCCCGGTCATTTTGTATCCTGCCCCTATGCAGGGGAAAATAATTCTTGACTTTTGATGCAAAACTTTTTATAATAACAACAATATAAAAACGCAACCAGGCAAAGGCGCCTAAGAACTTAAGATTCTTAGGCGCCTTTGTGCTTTTTTTAAGAAATTACGCAGAGAGGGGCTGGAAATATGCCAGATATGGTGAAAGTTGAAAACTTAAAAAAGAACTTCGGAGACCTTGAGGTGTTAAAGGATATCAGTCTTACGGTCAGGGAAGGGGAAAAACTGGTTATCATCGGACCATCCGGCTCCGGTAAATCCACGTTTATCCGTTGTATTAACTATTTAGAGGAGCCTACCAGCGGTACCATTACCGTGGCAGGAACACAGGTTACAAAGAAAAATCATTTGGAAATGGCAAAAAAATATTCGTCTATGGTATTTCAGCAATTTAATTTATATCCCCATCTGACTGTTCTGGAAAATCTGACACTGGCACCCGTTAAACTTCAGCACGTTCCCAAGGAAGAAGCAAAAAAGATAGCGATGAATTGTCTGGAACGTGTAGGTTTAAAAGAAAAAGCGGGTAATTATCCGGTACAGCTTTCCGGCGGACAGCAGCAGAGGGTGGCAATTGCCAGAGCATTATGCACGAAGCAGCCATTGATTTTATTTGATGAACCGACTTCAGCACTGGACCCTGAGATGGTGCAGGAGGTATTAAATGTTATGGTGGAGCTGGCTCATGAAAACATTACCATGATCTGTGTGACACATGAGATGGGCTTTGCCCGTCAGGTTGCAGACCGAGTAATTTTCATGGATGGTGGGTATATTCTGGAAGAGGGAACACCAGAACACTTCTTTGAATGTCCGGAACATGAGCGGACAAAAGCGTTCTTAAGCAAAATCCTTCATTAGGGTGATGTTTAATATAATAAGATGATTGAGGAGGAAACAATTATGATGAAGAAAATGTTATCCCTGGCACTGACGTTTGCTATGGCAGCAACCTTAACCGCATGCGGTTCCAAAGCACCGGAGACAACGAAAGCGCCGGCAGATACCAAAGCAGCAGGTTCTTCTGCAGAGGCAACAACCGGAGCAGGTGCAGCAGGCAAAGATGCAAAAGACGTGCAGAAGATTATTGACCGCGGAGTGTTAAAAGTAGGCTGTAAATCAGATATCCCAAAGTTCAGCTTACAGAATACAGCAACTGGACAGTATGAAGGATTTGAGGATGATCTTGCATATGAGATCGCCGGATCCATCTTCGGCTGCAGCGCAGCTGAGGCAAAGGAAAAGAAACTGGTGGAATTCCAGGGCGTAACGGCTAAAACAAGAGGACCTTTATTAGAGAATGGGGAAATCGATCTGGTTATTGCAACCTTTACCATTACACCAGAAAGAAAAGAAACCTATAATTTCTCCACACCATACTATACCGATGCAGTTGGTCTTTTAGTAAACAAAGATTCCGGAATCAAATCCATTCAGGATTTAGACGGGAAAGTAATCGGTGTGGCACAGTCTTCCACAACAAAGGACGGATTTAAAAAGTACGTGGATGAAAAGGGATTTAAGGTAAATCCCCAGTTCCAGGAGTTTGACGGTTATCCTGCGCTGGCTCAGGCACTGGCAACCAAGCAGATTGACTGCTTCTCTGTTGACCGCGCAATTCTTGCAGGTTATGTAAATGACGGCAATATGATTCTGGAAGACCGCTTCGCAGAGCAGGATTACGGTGTTGCAGCTGCAAAGGAAAACACAGGTCTTGCAGAGGCTGTAGAGAAAAAAGTTACTTCCATGCTTTCTGATGGTTCCATCAAGAAACTTCAGGATCAGTGGGGATTACAGTAAGCTGTTTTAAGTAAAGGAAAAATGACATGATTAAAGGTCTTTTTGATGGAAAACGATGGAGTGCCCTCTTTGCGGCGTTCCCCGAATATTATATCCCTGGATTTCTTATGACGCTTAAAATATCACTGGTAGGACTGGCGGTTGCGCTGGTCCTTGGAGTGATATTCGGCATGTTCTCATCATCCAAGTGGAAGCTGCTTACGATCATTTCACGAATCTATGTGGAATTCATACAGAATACGCCCCTGGCTTTACAGGTCATGTGTTATTACTCGGTTCTTCCCATGCTGTTTTCCAGTTCCGGGTTTCGCATCCCTAAGTTCGTGTTAGGGGTCATCGGGGTAGGAGTTTATCATGGTGCCTATATTTCTGAGGTTATAAGAACCGGAATTGAAGCCATACCAAAAGGGCAGTCTGAGGCAGCAGCATCTCAGGGTTTTAGCTATCTGGAAACCATGTATCATATCATTCTGCCTCAGACCATTAAAATTATTATGCCGCCTCTTGCCAATCAGGCTTTAAATCTGGTTAAGAATACTTCTATACTTGCCATGGTTGCGGGCATGGATCTGATGTATTTTACGGATTCATGGGGCGCGGACAGAGGGTATTTTGCCCAGGCATATTTAACAAGTGCAGTGATGTACTTTATTATCTGTTTCCCGTTAGCCAGACTGGCAAGATATTTGGAGATCCGTTCCATGCGGCTGCCAGTTGCAAAAAAGCTTGATATACAGGCAGACGAGGAGGCAGTATGATCGAATTATTTCAACAGATATTTACACCGGCTAATGTATTGTTCATGCTGAAGGGCTTACAGATGACAGTTATGATCGCCGTACTTGCTACGATCCTCAGTATATTTTTCGGAACCATACTGGCACTGATTCGTACTTATTCTTCTGGTAAATGGAAGTGGGCCGGAACTTTGGTAGCAGTTTATACAGAATTCTTCCGCTGTACCCCTAACCTTTTATGGATTCTCTGGATCTATTTTACCGTAAAAGGGAATAAAGTAGGAGTATCGGTATTTGCTATTACTCTGTTCACTTCTGCAGTTGTGGCGGAGATCTTTCGGGGCGGATTAAATTCCATTCCCAAGGGTCAGTTTGAAGGAGCTCAGTCCCAGGGCTTTAGCTTTTTGCAGACATTGTGGTACATTGTACTGCCACAGACATATAAAAAGGTTATTCCGGCTCTCTTAAGCCAGGTTATTACCATCATTAAGGATACCTCATTCTTAAAGATGGTAGACGTTGCGGAATTCATGAGAAACTGCGCCGTTGTCCTTGGCAGTATCTACGATGTCAGAGGAATGATGCTGCTGTTTGCTTTCGAGGCGCTTTGTTATTTTACCATCTGTTTTGCCCTCAGCTGTGTAGTCAGGGGATATCAGAAAACAATTGTAACCGGTTAGGGAGGTACATCTGTTATGGAGAAGTTTACGATCACCATTACCCGTGAGTTTGGCAGTCTGGGGCGGTCCATTGCCAGGGAACTGTCACAGATTCTGGGAGTGGAGTTTTATGACCGGGATATTGTGGAGGAAGTTGCCAATAAGCTGAATCTGCCGGTTTCAACAGTCAGCAACGAGGAGGAAAGATCCAGGCACAGCTTTTTTCCAAGAATGTTCCCTCTTGGAACTGATGAGGAATATATGCAGGATATTATATTTGATGTGCAGAAGGATATTATTCTTAATCTGGCAAGAAAATCAAGCTGTATCCTGGTTGGCAGATGCTCTGATGTTCTTCTTGAAAAGGAAAAAAACAACATCAACATTTTTATTTACGCTTCTTACGAGAAACGTCTGCAAAACTGCGTGGACACACTTGGTATGACAGAGGCAGAGGCCAAACGGATGATTCTTTCCGTAGACAAAGCACGCAACGCATATCATAAAAAATATGCAGGTTATTTACCGAACGATCCAGAGCATAAGCAGCTGATGATTGACTCCTCTTTACTTGGCGTGACTGGAACCGCAAAGTTAATCGCAGAGATTGTACATCAGTTATTTGAATCATAAAATGAATTCAGAAGTTTCCTATTAAAATAGGCCTTTTTGGTGAAACTAGGATGGGAGTCCGAAGCGTTTGCCTAAAAGGCCTGTTCTATTGACAAGTGAAATATCAGGTACTAAACTTAGAAAAGGCAGGTCAGAAAACAGGACCGAGTATCGGGTTTTAGGAGGAAACAGATGTGAGATATAAATTAGACAAAAGACTGATTCCTGTAAAGGGGGAAGAAACGGTATCGGAAGATGATGTTCTGATTGATATTTTAAGCAGAGAAGAATATTTAAAGGGACATCATACCCGTTACGAGGATCATATACTAATCCGGAGTCTGGAACGGGGCCAGTACTGCAGAACAGATTTGTTAAAAGACTGTGTGGTAGGTACCCTGGTAATACCTGTGAAGAAAAATCCTTTGAAACGTCCACTGATATTTGGTTATTATATGAATGAAAACCGCCTGATCCTGATTGATGACAGCGGAGAAGCTGATAGAATGTTAAAGGAGATTGATAAGACTCAGATTTTTGAGAAGACGTATCCGGCCCATCTCCTGTTTGAGTTTTTAGAATATCAGGTCAGAGATGACATTGAATATCTTCAGAAATATGAGGAATACTTAACGGAAATGGAAGACAGAATCATGAGCGGCAGAAGGGATAAGGAAGACGTTCTGGGGATTATTTTAAAGGCCAGGAAGGAACTTGCAAAGGTGACGTCTTATTATGGGCAGCTGATGAATATGAGTCAGACCTTAACGGAGAATTATAATGGTCTGTTAAAGGATGAAGAACGGGCCCTGTTTCACCTGTTTGCCGGCAGAGTGGCAAGGCTTTTGGAATACGGGAGAGAACTGAGAGAATACGCTCAGCAGATTCGGGAGATGTATCAGGTGAGGATGGAAATGAAGCAGAATCATGCATTATCCTTTCTGACCATGGTCACCGCTGTTTTTGCTCCCCTCTCTCTCATAGCAGGCTGGTACGGCATGAACTTTAAAAATATGCCGGAGCTTAACTGGACTTATGGATATCCGTTCTGCATTCTTTTAAGCATCCTTTTGATTGGATTGGAAATATGGTATTTTACGAAAAAAGGGTGGTTAAAAAAATAACAGGAGACAGGAATAAAATTCTCATAAAACAGTAAAAAAATTAATATGATTCCCTTGACATGAAAAAAAAAACCTGTTATACTTTACTTTCGTGTGAAACGAGAGGATGAAGGTCTGAAACGTGCCTGATACCTCTCGTTTTATTTGCGATAGTGTGTTTGTGCGGCCGTCGGCAACATAAGAACCCGGCTGGCAATGAGAAAGGAATTAATCATTTATGGAAACAGTTAGATTTGATGAGTTACAATTAGATGAAAGAATTCTGCGGGCAGTAGCAGATATGGGATTTGAAGAGGCATCTCCGATCCAGACCCAGGCAATACCGGTTCAGATGGAAGGAAGAGATATTATTGGTCAGGCCCAGACAGGAACGGGAAAGACCGCTGCCTTTGGAATTCCCCTGTTACAAAAAGTTGACCCTAAGGTAAAAAAGCTTCAGGCGGTGGCCCTCTGTCCAACCAGAGAGCTTGCTATTCAGGTGGCAGATGAGATCCGCAGGCTTGCTAAATATATGCATGGTGTGAAGGTCGTCCCTATCTACGGCGGCCAGGACATCGTGAAACAGATCCGTTCCTTAAAAGACGGTACTCAGATCATCATCGGAACACCGGGACGTGTTATGGACCATATGCGCCGGAAAACCGTTAAGTTTGATTTTGTCCATACAGTTGTTATGGATGAGGCAGATGAGATGCTGAACATGGGATTTTTAGAGGACATGGAAACCATTTTAAGTCAGCTTCCCGAAGATCGGCAGACAGTTATGTTTTCAGCTACCATGCCTCCGGCAATTTCGGACATTGCAAGAAAGTTCCAGAAAGAACCGGTAAATGTAAAGGTAGTAAAGAAAGAACTGACAGTGCCGAAAGTAACCCAGTATTACTATGAGGTGAAACCAAAGAGTAAATTGGAAGTAATGTGTCGTCTTTTAGACATGTATGCACCGAAGCTTTCCGTTGTTTTCTGTAACACGAAAAAGCAGGTAGATGAACTGGTACAGTCCCTTCAGGGAAGAGGATATTTTGCGGAAGGTCTTCACGGAGACTTAAAGCAGATCCAGCGTGATCGTGTCATGAACAGCTTCCGTAACGGCAAGACAGAGATTCTTGTGGCTACTGATGTAGCAGCCCGAGGAATCGACGTAGACGACGTTGAAGCGGTATTTAACTATGACCTTCCTCAGGATGACGAGTATTATGTACACCGTATTGGCCGTACAGGTCGTGCTGGCCGTGAAGGAATCGCATTTAGCTTCGTGGTTGGTAAGGAAGTGTACAAGCTTCGTGACATTCAGCGTTACTGCAAAACCAAGATCGTACCTCAGGCAATTCCATCACTCAACGATGTAACTGCCATTAAGGTAGACAAGATTTTAGAAGGCGTTGCAGCAATCATTGGTGATACAGATCTCAGCAAAACAGTTAATATCATCGAGAAGAAGCTGTTGGAAGAGGATTACACCTCTCTTGATCTGGCAGCGGCTCTCTTACGTAAGATGATGGGCGAAGAGAATGAAGACATCATCGATACCAGAGAACCTCGCAACCTTGACGAGCTGGAAGGCTTCGGAGGCGGAAACAACAGCAGAGGCGGCAGAGGAAGAAGCAACAACAACAGCCGTGGAGGAAACAGCGGAAGATATGATTCTTCTTCCAGAGATGATATGGCTCGTTTATTCATTAACATCGGTAAGAACCAGAACGTCAAACCAGGAGATATTCTTGGTGCCATTGCCGGAGAATCCGGTATGCCCGGCAAGATGGTTGGAAGTATCGACATGTATGACAAATATACATTTGTAGAAGTTCCAAGAGAAAGCGCTGATGCTGTGTTAACTGCTATGAAGGATGTAAAAATTAAGGGTAAAAATATCCATATGGAAAAAGCCAACGGAAAAGGCAAATAAATTTTCGGGAGCTGAACAACGAAGGAAGACGGCCTGTCTTACCGGAGGTGTTTAGCTCCTGTTTTTTTCTTGCTTCCTGAGAGAAAACAGGATACAATTAGTTCAAATGAGGAGTCAATTGGAGGACGAAATGGCAGAGTGGAAAAAAAATGACAGGATTCAGGTGTTAATTGAGGATCTAAGTGAAACCGGAGAAGGAATTGGTAAAACCGATGGTTTTACCTGGTTTATAAAGGATACAGTAATTGGTGATCAGGTGGAAGCAAAAGCAATGAAGGTGAAAAAATCTTACGGCTTCGCACATTTAGAACGAATTGTCACGCCGTCAGAAAGCAGAATTACCCCCCTGTGTCCGGTAGCGAAGCAGTGCGGGGGCTGTCAGCTTCAGTCCATGAGCTACGAAGAGGAACTTCGCTACAAGGAAGGCAAAATCTATGGCAATATTACCCGGATCGGCGGCTTTCAAGATGTTCCGATGCTTCCAATCATGGGGATGGACGAGCCATGGAGATATCGGAATAAAGCACAGTTTCCCTGGGGACTGGATAAGGCTGGGAGGCCTGTGGCAGGTTTTTATGCAGGAAGGACTCATGCCATTATCGGGTGTGAGGATTGTCTGTTGGGGGTGGAAGAGAACCGGGAAGTTTTAGGTCGTGTTAAGGCTCACATGGAGCGGTATCATCTGGCTCCTTATGATGAAGCCACTCATAAGGGACTGATCCGCCATACGCTGATCCGGAAAGGATTTCAGACAGGTGAGCTGATGGTGTGTCAGGTGATTAACGGGAATCAGCTGCCGCACAGTGAAGAACTGGTAAAAAGTCTGCTTGAGATCCCGGGAATGGCAAGTATATCCCTGAATGTGAATAAGGAACAGACCAATGTGATACTGGGAAACAAGGTGGAAAATCTTTTTGGGCCTGGATATATCACCGATTATATTGGCTCCGTTCAATACCGTATTTCCCCTCTTTCTTTTTATCAGGTTAATCCGGTACAGACTAAGAAGCTATATGAAACTGCTTTGGAGTATGCGGGACTTACCGGAGGGGAGACGGTATGGGATCTGTATTGCGGAATTGGAACAATATCCCTGTTTCTGGCGCAGAAAGCAAAGAATGTCTATGGAGTGGAGATCGTTCCTCAGGCGATTGATGATGCTAGGGAGAATGCAAGGGTAAATGGGATTGAGAACGCAGAGTTTTTTGTAGGGAAGGCAGAGGAGGTACTGCCGGAACAGTTTGAAAAGAACCAGGTTTATGCCGATGTGATTGTGGTGGACCCGCCAAGAAAAGGGTGTGATGAAAAATGCCTGGAGACCATTGTGAAGATGGAGCCGAAGCGGGTGGTGTATGTCAGCTGTGACTCTGCGACATTAGCAAGGGATTTGAAGTATCTGGCGGAGCACGGGTATGAGCTTGACCGGGTGAGAGGGTGTGACATGTTTCCCTGGACCACCCATGTGGAGACGGTGATACTGATGACCTTTAAAGGTAAGGAGAAAATATAGATTGGTTGGACCACAAGATATAGTGGTGTACGAAAGAAATGAGCGAAGAAAAGGGCTGAAAATTACGATTTTTGGCCCGCTTTTTTTATTTAATATTTGCTACAAACTTTTTGAGATTCTTTTTTTGCATAACAAGCTTAATAATAATGATAATAATATATTATTATTAATACATTATCAATTTTTATGTTGTCACTTTAGCTTGACAAATAATATTATACTATGCTTTAATTATATTGTAAAATAGATAATAACATATTATTTATTTTACAATATAATCAATGAAAGGTTGTGATTCCATTGGGATTTGAGGTTTAAGATTAAAAATTAATATTGTAACAGATACTATTAGAAATTTGGAGGGAATGTATATGGAAAGTGTAAAAAGGTACTTAGGAATATTTCTTTCTTGTTTCCTTATATTAGGAAGCAATATGACAGCATTTGCGGCCACTCAGTATCAGGATGTGGTTACTCAGACTGAAGCGGGGGCGGAGGAAACAAGGTTAGGTAATTTTTCCACCAAAAACGTGGCAGACTTTCAACCTCAGTCAAGAGTTGGGCTTGCAAAAAAGGATGTTATTGTTATTTCAAAAGTAAGTAAACCTACAAGATATAATTTATTTCAACCAATATCCAATTATGTTGCTGCTCCAGGAACTGTCTCAGTTTCAAGAGGGGTCAGCACTACTATCAGTGCTTCCGTTACTGGTGGCGTTACGGTAGATGCAGAAATTTTAAAAGCCAATGTAGCTTCTACAATTGGCAGTTCTGTTACATTTACTACAACACAGACTATTTCTTATCCTGTTTCTTCTGGATATAAGGGGAGAATAGTACTAAGATATTCACAGGATCGTTACACATATACAGTAACAAAAAATAGTAAATCGTATAATTGCTCTGGGTATACCGCAGCTTATGATGAGTATTATGCGTTACAACAGATATCATTAAGATAGTATGGTAACGTAAATATAAAGCATAGGAGTGGATAGATAACTTATTCACTCCTTTACTTAATACGTTTGATAAAAAGTTGGCTAATTTGTGCTTTGAGAGGTGAAAGGATTACAATTATGAAAAAACTAATTATCTTAATGGTAACTTCATTAATAATATTGATAAGTGGGTGTAATGAAAATGAACTCCAAAGGATTCTTGAAAAGGTTGACTTTAATCAAGATATTAGTTTATATTATATTGACAATTCTAAAGATACTGACTCCATGTTACTCTTTGCAAGTACGAGCGACTTAAGTGATGAAGAGTTTGATTATTTAGTTAACTCTAATATACATATTATGTTAATAGCGGATGATAATAAAAAAATAATGTTAAAACCAGATAATATTGAATGGCAGCAGTGTGATCCCAATTTACTTAAAAATGGGATTTCTTTACGCTTAATCTTTGATAGAACGAAAGATATTAACCAAATGGTTTTTAAGTATATTGTTTTTACAAGTGATAAAACCAGAGTGACTATGAATGTTCAACCAATTTATTTAGATGTATGTACAAGTGAAAATAATGGAATTTCCATTATGGAATCTCCAATTGCGCCTCAAAATAAAGTTTCTGTAGATAAGAAGTATTCGTATGCATATAAGATTCTGGATGCAAATGGCATCATTTCCGATGATATTGAAGTTGAAATGATTTATCCTGAGAATGTTCGTAATTATATAGATATAAAGGGACTCATAACTACGAGAGATATAAATACAGAAAAGCAAATTAAAGAAGATTATAAAAATACTGTAAGCAAAGAATCTTTAAGTAAATTAAAGGTCTATGAAGTTCGTTGTGAATATATAATAAAGAAAGAGTCAAATATTACTTTTCAACCCAAAATTAAAATAAGGTTTTCAGGGAAAGAACAGGATCTTGTACCTTTTGAACCTATCTGCTTTTTTAATAATTAAATAAAAGCTCGAGGTGAGGAGTATTGGTTTTGAAAGTGCGAAGAGAAAGGAATAAATTTATGAAACATAGGGTTCTAATTATTTTGGTATGTATTCTATTTTTATCAATACAAGGTTGTGGAATTAAAAGCAGCAGTAAAGAATACGAGGAAACAGCAAATAATAACACTTACAATCTATTAATTACAAATAATACTCCATTGTTTTTGAAAAGTATTGTCATAAAAAATAGTGATATTAACAAAAATAATGAAAGTGCTGATGCACTTATAGACAGTAATATTAAAACCGGAGAAGTTGGAAAGTTTAATATAACTAATGTTGGACTATATAATTTTAGAATAACGCTCAATCCCAAAAATAATTACTCTGTTAGCCAAGAGTTTGAAGAAAATTTTAATGAAGATACAATAGTAAATTATGAGATTGTTATTGAAAAGAATGAGATTTCTATTAAAAAAAATGAAAAGTAACTATAACTGGCCAAGGGTGATCGGGAAAAGCACCTTGAAGGAAATTTATAATCAGCCGGGTTTTGCAGGGAAATTACACGGTCAGTCATATACAATAGAAACGATAGTGCAAGTGGTAGACATGCAAGGTCTACCACTGCGAGTTTTCCGAAACTTGAAACTTAATAACTGGCATAACTGGTCTGATAACACTTTATTAGCTAATTCTATTAATTTTAATATAATCTAATATTTTGTCCATATCATCTTCAGAAATCTTTTTCAAATGTTGTCCCTGTTTGTACAAATAATATTGTCCCTCTTCTTGATATAGAAAAATACGTTCATCCACTTGTTCTACTTTTTGTGATGTATTATCATCTCTAACCCATTCAGAGTATATACCGGTGGTAAGAGGTAAGCTGATAATAAAGTATTTATCATATTTTTCTTCGTCAAAAGACATAAGTGCCTCGCTAGAAGCCTCCGTAGCATTATCATACAACTTTTTAATCATGGATGCCCCATTTATATCATATAAATCTATAATATTTTGGTAATATCCTTTTTGAAATTCAGAAATAGACAAATTCAAATATTGAGAACTTGTAATAACTTGCCGACTATCCTTTCCTTGCCATACAATATCTGATTCTCCATTCCATGGAATTTTAACTGAGAATTGATTATTGGAATAGAAAACAGATGGTATAATCTCATATATCTTAATCTTGATTTGATTGTTTTTTTTATCCTCATAAATCTTAATTCTGGCACTTGTATTTGTTCCCTCAATAGTTCCATGTATCCAATAAACTTTACTATCCATATCATAATTCCATTCATAATTAATGGGTGCATCTCCAATAAATATAGGAGTGCCAATAATAAATAAGCGGAGAAAAATTCCAATTAGTATAATGCAGAAAATGGTAATAACCCCCGACAAGATATAAGCTCTCTGTTTAAAGGAGCGTTTTACTTTTCGCATATAGTCAATTTCCTTTTTTGGTACTGTCGGGCAGTCAAGAGGCTTTTGTATATTTTCAAGGTATTTTCTGCAGGACTCGCACTGTTCCAGATGCTGATGGATTGCATTATTACTATCTTCACTGGTTAGATTTTCAACAAACAATGGGAGCATATCCCGAACGATATTACAATCTAATGTATTTTTCATTCCAATCCCTCCATTAATTTTTTCTTACCTCGATAAAAGGTTACCCGTGCCCATGTCTCTGATTGATTTAAAAGCTCTCCTATTTCTCTGAAACTAAGTTCTCCTGAAAGCCTAAGATACATAACCTCTCTCATAGGCTCGGGCAGATTGTGAAGCATTCGGTATATTGACATTTTATCCTGCTTATCTAATACCGTAGACTCGACGGATTTTGAATAATCAGGAAATGTTTCATCCAATGGTTCAGTTTTTTTTCGTCGGTTTTTATCCAATTCCTGATACCATAGATGTTTCGCGATCTGGCAGAGCCATGTAGACATTTTACAGCTTCCGTTATATGTATTAATGGATAACATGGCACGATAAAAAGTCTCTTGTGTCAAATCTTCCGCTGTATGAGCGTTTAAAGAAAGGGAAAACAAGTATTTATAAATTAAATCTGCGTATTCTTTGTAAATCCCATCCATTTCCCACACACAATCACCTCCTGAGCCGATGTTTGCTTCAAAGCAGATTGTTGAAATCTTTCAAATGGGGCAGACGCCCATATAGATGAGCGCCTGCCCATCGGTTAATCTGATGCTGGAATAGTTATATATGAACCATCTGGCCCTAAGGCAAAAATGATTTCTTTCACTCCATTGGATTCAATAACCTGGCCTATCTCAAGATTCGAATCTTCATTGTCTGCCATGGAGTCACTTTGAATAGGGTTTTGTTTATCGACAGATAATGTAACCTTAGTATTATTTTTACCTATAAACTGCAACAAAGTAGGATTAGCCTTTGCGTATACGATACCGCATGTTAACAATCCTATTACAGCCACTAAACATATTGCAGACAATGGCTTTCTGATTTTGTTAAGCATAAAAGCACCTCATTTCTTTTTAATAATTATATAGCTCCTTATGCGGATAATTAATTTATCAATGGAATCACCTCCTAAAACATATATCCATTTTAGTTGTAATTCGTTACATTGAAATATAAAATTATTTGAATAGGATACTAAAGTTTTTTTCAAGGGGTGTAAAAGTTATCTCAGTTTGAGCAAAAAAGGTAATTATGCTTTAGTAACGTTGTGTTCTGCTAAATACACAGTGTGACACCTCTTTGTTCAGTATAGATTATTTAAAATGTGGTATCAATATATATAACATTCTATAATAGACATGAATTTTCTTTATTATTGGAATAATACAATTTAAGGGTTTACTGCCTCAAGTTCGGATATAGGCAGCAAACCCTTGAACCCAAATGATTATAACATCTCCATTTAGGCAGATAGCGTTTACTTCACTTACTTTTGGTTTAACTTGTCCAACTAAATGAGTCGTCTACTTATGTTATTTTTTATAACTGCAAGTTTTACATGTATTGCTCAATAAAGGGTAGGAGTGTTTATGTTTTGTCCACGAGCCATAAAATTTAAAACCAGTTCTTTTACATTGCACACAACGTGCATTTTGAACAGTTCTAGTCCTATAACAATATGTAGAATCTGACTTATTATAACTCTCACTTTGAGCGGAGATAGATCCATATGCCTCTAATTGATTATGATAGCAGGTTTCTGTAGCCTTTAACAAAGAGTTAATTAAAGGTGCTGTATAAAATGATTGATCTTCGTTTACTTTGATTACCACATCATTACCTGTTTCAGTATGAATGACATTACCAACTGAAACAAGTTCGTGATTATGTTGAGATGATGAAGCAAAAACAGTTGTACTTATTGACATAACCATTAATGCTGATAAAGATAATGAAAATATTTTTTTAAACATAACAATCCTCACTTTCAATTATTTGGGATAAAAATTGATACTATAATAGTTAAACTCATGAAAACATTGGAATCACCCTTTCACTATATTAAACGATGAATTAAAAAAACAAGGTTTTATGTAAAAATATTATGTTTAGAATTTGAAATAAAACGGTTAAATAATAACAAATTATTTATAATACAATATAATTAAAGCATGTTTATCGCTAGAATGTCAACTAATTTCTAAAAAATAGCGTTAAGAGTAGCTGATAAGGAAATTAAATGGTAAATAGTTAAATAAGATATTTAATAAAGTAACTACTAATTAATTTAAAAATATATTATTATAAAAGTGTATTAAAATATTATAAATAACATATAATTCGTAAAATATTGACATACATATAAAAATATTGTATGATGCAAGTGTAGTATGTGCAAAAGGTATTAAGGAGAGAAAAAAGATGCCGAGAGTTAAAAATGCGTTGTTGCTAACAGGAAGAGAAATGGATATTATGAAAATATTGTGGAATAGTAAAAAACCACTAGTAGCATCTGAAATAGCTAAAAAAGATGAATCACTAAGTAACAATACTGTTCAATCTGTTCTTAGAAAATTGATGACTAAAAAATATATTGAGGTGGCAGATATTGTTTATAGCGGTACTGTATTAACCCGTAGTTATAAACCTGTAGTATCAAAAAAGGATTTGATTATTGAACAATTTATTAACCAATTTAATAAAAGTGAAGATAGTATTCCAATACCTAGTTTAGTGGGAACCTTACTAAAGCACGAAAAAAACGAAAAAGAAACAATAGAAAAGCTTGAAAAAATACTCGAGGAACGAAAAAAAGTACTTGACCAAGAGGAAAAATAGCATGTTTTTGTCACCAGCCGTATTAATAACTGTTTTATTAATTATTAACTTATCAATAATTCTTCTATGTCTTTTTTTGAAAAGCCATAGAAGAATTATGCAAATAAATTTAAGTACCATGTTATTGGGGATTCTATTAGTTGTATTGCGGTTATTAGTGCCAATGGAATTCTCATTCCAACAAACGATAAGTGAAAAAAATATATTTCCAGTCTTATTTTTAATACTTTATACACCTGTATTGGAGTCTGTTGCTACAGGAATTTATGTATACCATTTTATACTATTAATTTGGGGCTTAGGTATTTTATTTTTCAGTATAAAGAATTTGTTATGTTATATAAGGTTTCTATACATAATTAACCGAGAAGCAGATCTATGTGATGAAAAAATAAAAAAAATTATAAAAAAAATTGAGGATACAAATAAGAAATCAAGTAATTTTATAATTATTAGGACAAGCAAAGTTTCTATTCCAATGTACCTAGGTTTGTTTAGACCGTTAATTATATTACCCAAAATTGAATTATCCGATCATGAACTATATTATATATTAGGGCATGAAGCCACACATTATTATAATAATGATTTGTGGATTAAGTTGTTTGTTGAGTGTATAAGTATTATCTATTGGTGGAATCCATTTGTTTTTTTGCTAAAACACGAAGTAGATAAAATTTTGGAGATAAGAGTTGATATGGCTGTTACAAAAACGCTTAATGAAGCAGAAAAAGTTAATTATTTAGAATGTTTAATAAGGATTGCAAAGGAAACTGCTTCTACTGAAATAAGTGATTTTGCTCTGTCTTTTGATAGCAGAACTGTTTCTGTTCTATCTCAACGATTCCATATCGTTCTGGATGGGGAAGAATTTAAAAAGTCAAAAATTAAAAATGTAATACTACTTATCTCTATGATATTTATCTTTTTTTTAAGTTCATTTTTTGTATTTGAGCCATATTCAATTAATCCCAAAGACCAGGAAAAAACGTTAGAATTAACACCAGAGGATGCATATCTAATTATAAATGCTGATAATGGATATGATGTCTACATTAATAATGAATATTTTGCTTCGGTAACAGCAATTAGAGATTCATACTCTAATTTATTAATTTATAATAATCTTGAGGAGGCATTATTAAATGAAAAAGAAAAGTGAAAGAATAATGTTATCATTAGCTGTTTTAACAGTAAGTATACTTATGCTGCCAATTGATACTTCGGCTCAATCGCAAGATGTTGCATCGCCAGTTTCCATTACTTCTTCACAGAATAGTTTATTAGATGCATATTATCCAAACGCTAATATTATAGGCTGGCGTTACAAGTCAGAGGATGGAAAAATGTATAGGCGCCAATATAATTATTCCAGAGAAAAATGGATTGGTGAATGGGAATTATGTTAGTAGCCCCTGGCCATACCAAAGCAAACATGGACAATATTTCAAATGGAATGGAAAATTTAAAACGAATTCTGGTGAGTTACCTGTCAAGAGGACAATAAAAAACTATAAATTTTTGTATCGTCAGCCATGTTATTGACTGGCGATATTTTTTGGGCTCTTTGTCAATAGTTGGGGTGGGATTCAATGAATCTCGCTCCATTCTTTGCTTTGAGCCATTTTTCTTGCTTCCTGAGAAAAAACAGAATAAAATTAGTTCAAATGGGGAGTCAATTGAAGGACGAAATGGCAGAGTGGTAAAAAATGACAGGATTCAGGTGTTAATTGTGGATCTGAGTGTGACAGGAGAAGGAATTGGTAAAACTTACGGTTCCATCTGGTTTAAAATCTATGGCAATATTACCCGGATCGGCGGCTTTAAAGATGTTTCAATGCTTCCAATCATGGGGCTGGACGAGTCATGGAGATATCGTAATAAAGCACGCAGAAGGCAAAGAAAGTCTATGGAGTGGAGATCGTTCCTAAGGCGATTGATGATGCTAGGGAGAATGCAAGGGTAAATGGGATTGAGAACGCAGAGTTTTTTGTAGGGAAGGCAGAGGAGGTACTGCCGGAACAGTATGAAAAGAACCAGGTTTATGCTGATGTGATTGTGGTGGACCCGCCAAGGAAAGCTTGCGATGAAAAATGCCTGGAGACCATTGTGAAGATGGGGCCGAAGCGGTGGTGTATGTCAGCTGTGACTCTGTGACATTAGCAAGGGATTTGAAGTATCTGGCGGAGCGTGGGTATGAGTTTGACCGGGTGAGAGGATGTGACATGTTTCCCTGTACGACCCATGTGGAGACAATAGTGTTGCTACAACGATGCTAATACTGGAAATCCTTAATTTTAGGTGCTTTTAATGGATATATTATTCACAGATAATGGTGCTTAAAATATAAAATAAGAAGATTAGTGACTACATTAATATGTCGGTCGTTATAGACCTAGTAAGTGGGAACACAACAAAACTTAAATATTCTGTGTAACAAAGGAGGATGAAGTAGTGGAGTCGGGAAAGAATCCGGGATTAAAGGCTAATGTTATTTCAATGTTTAAAAGTCATTTCCAAAGAGAAGGGTTTTTAAGACCTAAGATTATAGAAGATCATAAAATCTCAGGTAAAGTGAAAAAAGAACACAAAGTTGATATTTATTTTGAATTTATTCAAATGAATAATTTAGAACGAACAATAATAAAAACAATAGAAGGTAAAGAGCTAACAGAGGAAGATGTTTGGGAATTTGCATACGTATTAAAAGACTTACGTTTTTTAGCAAAAGGGATTATGTATTATGATGAAAAAGTCTCTATTGATGCAGAAAAGGCGGCTAAATTGGCAAATATAGATTTAAAAAAATTTGATTTTTTAAATGAAATTAAAAAAAGCGTTTTAGGTTCGCTTGAAATAATTCTTCCGGGGAACGATGTAGTAGGAGACCCGTTTTGGGTTATTATGACAACAGTAAAGAACGAAGTTGATGAAAATACGGGAAGTTATAATATGATTAATGATAAGATTATATTATTTTTATCAAAGAAACAAGCGGACAGTTATTGTAGAAAATTAAAAGATAACTCTAAAGTATTTGGAATTTCACAAAAGCACTTGACTGTGTTAATTAGTCTACAAGAAAAGAAATTATTTCCGAATTTTTGTATAGCGTTTCCAGAATTTAAACAAACCAATGAATCATCCATTAATTGTTATAACATTAGTCATGAAAAGTTTAGAAAAATCTATTTACGAGGTGATACTAATGAGTAAAACATCACAAACAAAAGGAGAAAAGTTTGAGTCTGTGATTGAAAAACTTTACAGTCAAATTGCAAAGAATGAACGAATAAAAGCAGTTGTGGAGAAGAGAGTACCTATGTTGGGGAATGACGATGCAAGCCATGAAATTGATGTGCTCTATTCTTTTGAACATTTTGGTTTGAACTATCGAGTGGCGATTGAATGTAAAAATTGGAAGAATCCTATAAATGTTGGTGAACTCAGAAATTTTTCTTATAAGCTAGAACATATAGGTAATATTAATGGAATTTTTATTTCAGCAGAAAGTGAGTTTCAGGATGGTGCAAAAAAGGTATCTGATTACTATGGGATTAAACTTGTTAAATATAATGAATTCGAGAAATTTATTAATGGACGATACGAACAATATTTGATACCAGATTATAAAACTATAGGTGACCCTTTTTGGATGTTTATGAACTCCAGTGGAAATAATTCAATAGAGCGAAATTTATTTTTAAAAGATGGAATTTTACTTTTTGAAAGTAAGTATTTTGCGGAAAAATTTCAAAAAAAATGTTTATCCCCTTATAAAAATTTCAAACTTGTTGGTGTGTCTCAACAACATTTAAAAGAAATAGCATCGTTAAAGAAAAATAAAATTCCAGTAAAATTATTTAACCAGTTTACGACTGATTTGGACAGAGTTCCGTATCATTTTTGGGACTTAGACATTGCAGATATTGAAATGTATATTAGATAAATTTGCATAATTTTTGATATTTAAATATAATGATGAACATACGAGTAAAAGTAAATATAGGCGAATGCAGCACAAAAAATTTCAGAGCTAATTCAGATAGTAATGAAGCGGGAATTTTCTGAGAATACTAAGAAAAAGCATGAGAAAAATGCTAGGTATGGGTGGCATCAATATGATGTCCATTTCGCATTGCCTACTTATGATGATAAAACTGGACAAGTATATTTCCGTTTTCCAAAAAAGACCTAGTAGGAAAAGAATAAGCAATTTTCGACTAGGTGGACGTGAGAAGGAAAAGGATACGGACTATTGATTACTTAAGATGTACTGGTATTTGAGTTGGCAAGGTAAAGATCAAATTTGAATTTGTTGAGGAAATAGAATATGGCAATCACAATAAATATTTATTACAGTGGGGAAAATGGAAGTGCAAGAAAGTTTGCAGAAGAAATGGTTGAAAGTAATGTTGTAAACAATATTCGTGCTGAGTATGGAAATATCAAATATGAATATTTCTTTCCAATGGATGACAAGGAAACGGTCTTATTGATTGACAGTTGGAAAGACCAAAGATCTATTGATTTCCATCACTCCTCTCCAATGATGGAACAAATTATAAAACTTCGTGATAAGTATAACCTTCATATGCGAGTAGAGAGGTATGTATCTGATGATAGTGGTATACCGAACTGGGATAAAAGCTTCATAAAGGAATAACTTATAATAACCTTGATAGCTATGCTGATACTATTACTTTAATGGCATAGGACTTCCTATGGAAACATCTAATCAAAGCAGGAATATAATAGAATCTTTGCCAAGCTAGCAACAGGGAAAGTTATTATTTATAATAAAACAGATGATTCAACAACAGCAGATCTCAACTTAACGGCTGCTAAGGTTATTTATGTAAAATAATAGAATTCAATAACAGTATCTTAACCAGTGCAAGCGTATAGCTACTATGTAATAATTTATCAATAAAAAACTATTGCATTAAAAAAAACATTGATATATAATATTGATTGAACAATCGGTGAACGAAAATGTTGAGTACAATTTTAAACCTGGAAAATAAAATAGATTATTTCCCAGGTATTATTTAAAACATAATATTCACTGAATGTTCAATGAGTATTTAGAAAGCAACTTATTTCAATTAATATCATAATTACAAGGAGGAAATCTATATGAAATTTTATTTTAACAATCAGGCATTTTCATTTGAATTATTAAGGGCAGCAGCCTACGCAGGTTATCAAGGGGCAGAAGTAGGGGAGTGCCTTGCAACAGCAGCAAAAATAGAAGAGGGCAATTTTGAAAGCTGGTTTCTGGAATGGAAAAAAACAGCTGACAGAACCTACCAGACGGCAATGGATTGCTTAAATAGGAAGCATAAGGTAAGTGCCAGAGAGGCATTTTTACGGGCTCATAATTACTATCGCACTGGAGAATTCTTTTTAGATGGTAGTGATGAAAGAAGAATGGAAAATTTTGATAAAAGCGTCGTGGCATTTGAAAAGGGAATGGAACTTTTAGATACACATTTTGAAGTTGTTAAAATCCCTTACGAAGGAACTCATCTGAAAGGATATTTTTACGGTGCATCAGAGGATAAAAAAGGAGAGCTTAAAAAACGTCCCGTTCTAGTATTTATAGGCGGATATGATTCTACTTTACAGGAACTGTATTTCTGCGGTGCCGCTGCAGCAATTAAAAGAGGCTATCATTGTCTTGTATTTGAAATGCCAGGGCAGGGAGAAGCGTTACGGAAACAGAATCTTTTCATGCGCCATGACGCAGAAGTTCCGGTAAGTGCCGCTCTTGATTATTTAGAGACGAGACCAGAGGTTGATATGGAGAAGCTGGCACTGCTTGGTATGAGTCTTGGTGGTTATTTTGCACCGAGAGCAGCGGCATTTGATGAGCGGATTAAGGCCTGCATTGCATTTAATGTATTTTATGATACCTTTGATTCTACCCTGAATCAAAATCCCCAGCTGGCACAAGTACTGCTGCTTCCAGAGGAAAAAAGAGAACAGATGCTTGCTATGGCAGAGGAACACAATTCTAATCTAAAATGGATGCTTAACAATGGAAAATGGGTGTTTGGCTTACAGCATCGTTATGAAGTATTTAACGAGATGAAAAAAGCTTCATTAAAAGGAATTGCCGGAAATATTAAATGTCCTGTTTTGCTTACCATGGGAGAGACAGACCACTTTGTATCCAAAGATCAGTTGGATACTTTGCTGGAAGAAATAAAAGCTCCCAGGACAGTCCGTGTATTTACCATTGAGGAAGGGGCGGAAGAGCATTGCCAGGAGGGAAATCATGCACTTTTCCATCAGGTCATGTTTGACTGGATGGATGAAGTGTTCGACTGTAACATGGAGGAGATTTAATAAAGGCAGGTGCGGTTATGTATGCAGATGAAATTAAAAAAGTTGCAGAGTCGGCACAGAATAAAAGTGATTTTTTAAGCGGAAACCTCGCAAAATATGTTGTATTGGCAATGATGTCCGGATTTTTTATTATTATAGGAATTGCCCTTTCCTTTTCCGTAGCTGCAATTACCCAGGTAGAAGGAAAATTTTATGGAAAAATAGCAATCGGGCTTACCTTTTGGGTAGCTCTTGGACTATTGGCATTTGCTGGAGGTGAACTTTTTACTGGAAATTGTTTTGTATTTACAGTCGGTTGTCTGGAAAGAACGGTAAGTCTAAAAAACGCGGCAAAGCTGCTTCTGATAAACTATATTGGAAATCTCCTGGGCAGCGTGGTATTATCTTTTATTTATGTGCAAAGTAAAGCTATGATTGGAATATCTGATGTATATATTGAAAAAACAGCAATTTTAAAACTTGGTATCCCTTGGGGACAGCTATTTTTCCGGGCTGTACTGTGTAATTTTGTTGTTTGCCTAGCAATCTGGTTGTGTTACAAGATGAAAGAGGAAAGCGCGAAGCTGTTTATGATGCTATTTTGTGTATTGGCATTTTCGGCTTCCGGGTTTGAGCATTCCATTGCCAACATGGGGATTTTCTCAATTGCTTTAATGTTACCTCATGAAGCTGGTTTGACTGTTTTAGCTGTAATAAAAAATATATTGATTGTTACCGTTGGTAATATGACAGGGGGGTCTCTTCTGCTGGCAGTACCTTATTGGTATGCTTCCAAATCAAAGTCAGTTGGGTAAGAATAAAATTTGATCTTCTTTAAAGAGCAAGGTATAGAAATTGGTACCCTGCTCTTTTTATGAACATGAAAAATACCGTGGGATATGCGCCCCTCTCTCTGCATAGAGAAATTATTCTTGACAAAAGTGTATGGCAACCATATACTGTTGGTATGGAAAAAAATAAAAACAACAAACATGAAATTGCATATGAATCCTTAGATTTGGCGTTTGCACTAATGGAATTAGATAAAAAAACACGTTACTACGGAACGGATGTACCAATATACCACTCTGAGATCCATGTAATAAAGGCGATAGCAGAACACCCCTGCATTCACGTGGGCGGTCTGGCGGATATTCTGGGTGTAACAAAGGGGGCTGTTTCCGAAATTCTCAGAAAGCTGGAGAGAAAGGCTCTGGTTAAAAAAGAAGTTGACGAACTAAATCTATCCAGATATTTACTGAGCCTGACAGAAAAAGGAGAAAACGCTCATAAAAACCACATGTATTATCATGCAATCATAAACAGCATGGTGGAAAATGAACTGCAAGATGCTACAGATTCAAATATAAAATTTTTGTCAGAATTCTTGTCAGGCTTAATTAACAGGATTCAAAATTTTGATGAAGATATAATTAAATAAAAATTTTGCATAAGCGTATGGTAACTATACGCATTTTTCACGGCATAAAGTTAGGAGGAACTAACATGAAAAAGAAAATAATCAAACATCATACTCATGATCATAGTGAGGTTACCGAACAGCAGTATCAACAAAAACTCAAAGTTAATCAAAAATTACTTGAAGCACTTTTTAATTCATTTTCTCAATGCTTCAGTGCACCTATTTATCCGTATGACCGTTCCGTATTTACAGAAACTGATTCGTTTATCAATCAACCGGTGGATAACGAGAAGAATAAGAGTTCAAAGACAAAAAAGTAATTGTGCCGTAGAGTATGGTAACTATACGCTTTGCACCACGGTACAAAAGTGGAGGATTAGCTGTGAAACAGGATAAGAATGATTTATTGAGAAAGAAACTTAGTCCATCAAGGGAAGAATATTTAAAGGCTATCTATATGCTTTCTCAAAGATCTCAATTAGTACGCTCAATTGATATTGCTGTATATTTAGGGGTTTCCAAGCCTAGTGTCCATAGCGCAGTAAATGTATTGCAGGATGAAGGGCTGGTTATCAAACCGTTAGGTGGGGAAATTCAGCTCACTGAGGAAGGGCGTAAACAGGGTGAGATTATTACAACCAAGTTTCAGATAATTAAAAAGTTTCTCATTGCATGTTGTAATGTCAATGAACTGACTGCAAGTGCAGATGCCTGCAAAATGGAGCATATTATCAGTAATGATTCTGTTTTTGCTCTGAAAAAATATTTAGGTTAGAGCAGGCCCCCGCTCCTTTCCTTTCTCTAAAACCAAATGGATGGATTAAGAATAGAACTTGACTGTACAAGTGGGACTAACTATACTAAATTTAGAAAATAAAATATTATAATTTAGTAATGGATTGCTTTTATAAAGAACTTATGAAAGGGGTTTTAAAATGAAAATTCTTATAGTCGGCTATTTCACTGAGACATCAAAATTAAATATTATAAATTGTTTTCCAAAAGAATGGGACATCATAATCGTTCCACCTGGGGAAGAAATGCTGCATCATATCGAAGATTGCCAGGTGATTATACCAGAGCATGTTAAGATTGACAGAAATCTACTTTCAAAAGCGAAACAATTAAAATTGGTTCAAACAGGTGCGGGATACGATAATGTAGATATTGATGCCTGTACACAACTGGGTATTTGGGCGGCCAATGCAGCTGGAGTGAATGCCAAGGCAGTTGCGGAGCATGTAATGGCATTCATATTATCTTACTATAAAAATATACCACTTCTTGACGGTTTCATGAAAAGCAAGGCAGATCAAAATCAATTGGAGTATACAGGAAGCGAGTTAGAAGGCAAAACCATTGGAATTATTGGATTTGGCGCTATTGGTAAAAAAGTAGCCGGATTTTGCAAAGCGTTTGATATGAATGTGCTGGTTTACACAAGAAATACTGCTGTACAGCCTTATGGGGGTATTCAGAAAACTGATTTTGATGATCTTATAAGCACGTCAGATATTGTAACGATACATTCAGCTTTAAACCAGCAAACCCAGAAGCTGATCGACAAAGAAGTATTCAGGAAAATGAAGAACACAGCACTATTTATCAATACCGCCCGTGGTCGGATTGTAAATGAAGAAGACTTAATAGATGCGTTAAAAAACAGAGAAATTGCAGGTGCGTGCCTTGATGTGTTTGAAACGGAGCCACTTCCAATTGACAGTGAACTTCGTAATCTGAGTAATGTGATACTCACACCCCATACGGCAGGAATGCCTGATGGTCTCAAACTCCATAAAAAGAGATATGATTTCTTTGTCAATAATATAAGATGTGTTGAAAATGGTGAAGAGCCTGAAAGCAAGCTTAACCAGTTATTCTGATCGGATATAACCAGCTCAATTTTTAAAAAGCCACTTTTTTTGCTTTATACAAAGGCAAAAAAGGTGGCTTTCTGTCTGGCAGTTACTCTTCTGATTTGTTTCCATCTTTGTCAAGAAATAACAGCTCATAGTATTTTTTTGGCCGTCCCTTACCATTGTCCCGCTTTTCAAATACTGTTTGTACGTATTTTTTTTCTTCAATTTTGTTAAGAATACGATTTGCGCCTCTGACGGTCATGGACAGACATTGAGCAACATCCTCAGAGGATAATTTGTTTGTTCTCATTATTTCCGCATAGGATATGATTTTCTGTAAATTGATGTTATTTATCCCCATACTTTTGGCTAATGCGATGATCTCAGGGTCCCCCTGTTCGGAGAACTGTATGACATTCATACTCCTCATCGGTCCGATAACCTTCTGATTCTCGTTTATAAAAAAGCTGCAGCTGCCGGTAAAGGCTTTCGCCTGTCTGTGAGCTTTCGTGGCGTTCTCATTCGCTTGATAATATTCATGTCCCGAGCCCCACCCTATTTTCACTGTTTCGCTTCCAGACTCACCCAGATATTCCAGCAGGGTACAGTTATGAGCCTCAGAGGTGATTTTCATAAAATTACCGTATGTGGTGTAAAGTCTCACATAGCCTTCTGAAATCTGGGCTGTATCCGCCAGATTCACACTGAGCAGAAATCTGCTGACAAGATCCTTCAGCTCTTGAAGCTTCTCTGTCGTTGGCGGCTGCGCAGTTTCGATCGATAAGCATGCTACGACTGCTCTCTGGTTCTTGAGCTTAAGGATGGTAATTTCATTGATGATCTCTCTTATGGTCTCTTTCACGTTTTCCAAAGTGGGGCGTATTAAGATATACCTTACCCCATGCTTTTTGAGTTCCGGAACAAAGTGGCCGAACGCCGTGATGGACAAGTCTGTTTTTCTCTCTTCCCACAGAGTTATATGGTTCTCCAGCATTGTTTCCACTCGTTGGAAAAGATCGCTGCTGTCAAAAGGCTTCCCCTCATGAGTCAGGTATTTTTGAAATTCACTGAAAGAATCGATAATATATGCATAATCCACATAGATTCTGGAGATGTCAAGCTTAGGTTCTGTGACCAATAGTCTGAAAAGTTCTCTATAAAGAAGGTTTTCATTATCCTGCAAAATGTGAGTGGGTACTTTGGTATCCAAACATTCCTTATCGATTGATTCGTAGAGCAATCTGCCACTGATAACAAACCCGTCCACCAAACCTAAATTTTTCAAATATACGTCTTTTGTTTCCCGGAAGTTGCTTATTGTAAGAAAACGAAACTGACATACCGACCGCATTTCTTCTTCAATGGCGCGAAAATAGTCCATATGGGTCTCAGGCGTGATTATACCCAGCTTGATTTTCATGGTAGATTCCTTTCATAAACAAATTCAATGAAAAGAATTATATCATAATAAACGTGATATTTCAATCTTCTCAGGGGTTGGAAGAAAGCGTTCTTAAAATGTCTAAAATTATTCTTGACATGGGATAGGCTTATCAGTATAATAAAAGTGTTCTTAAAATGTCTTAAAATATAAAGTAAGCAATTTTATTCAGTTGTTTGCTAATTCGATTTGTATGATAGGAGGTGTTAATTGTGATCAAAAAAACCGGAGACTTTTTGAATTTGGCCAATCAGCTGCAGGAAAAGTTAGTTATGTACAGGCATCATCTTCATGCGATTCCGGAACTTGATTTGAGTTTACCCAGGACGACTGCTTATGTAAAAGAGATGTTGGAGTCGATCGGTCTTATGCCCACTTCTGTGGGAGAATCAGGCCTAATGGTTACCATTGGCGGACAACGTCCGGGAAAGGTGATTCTTATCCGTGCGGATATGGATGGGCTGCCAATGAAAGAAGAAGCGGATATTTCCTTTGCATCATCAAATGGAAATATGCACGCGTGCGGTCATGACCTGCATACTTCCATGCTGCTGGGAGCCGCGGAGATACTAAAGGAAAAGGAAGAGCAGCTTTGCGGCACGGTCAAACTAATGTTTCAGCCAGGGGAAGAAACCCTGCACGGGGCAAAGATGATGCTTGAAAATGGGATTCTCGAAAATCCAAAAGTGGATGCAGCAATGATGCTCCATGTGTTGTCTGGAATGCCAATCCCTGCGGGGCAATTCGTAATTCCTGAGGCTGGAGAAGCGATTTCGGCTTCCTCAGATTGGTTCGAAATAGTCATCCACGGAAGAGGAGCGCATGGAGCTATGCCCGATGCCGCGGTGGATCCGTTAAATGTAGCTGCTCATCTTCATCTGGCGCTTCAGGGTATCATAAGCCGTGAAATCTCTCCGATTGAGAGTGCGGTTCTTACAATTGGAGTGATGGAAGGTGGAAGTACAAACAATGTGATCCCTAATATTGCCAGAATGAAAGGCAGTGTACGCACTTTTAACGCCGTATTGCGTGATAAGATTGAAACCCGTATTCACGAAATATCTACAGGTATTGGGGAAACATATCATGCAAAGGCAGATGTGATTTATACCAGGGGCTGTCCTGAGGTGAAAGTTGACAGCAGACTTAACCATCAGATGAGAACAACGATTACAGACACTTTTGGCGCCAGTTCTTTCATCGATCTGACACAATTGATACCTGGTGGTAAATTAATGGGATCGGAAGATTTCGCATTTGTAACACAAGCGGTACCAAGTACCTCAGTGTTTATTACCGCAGACAATTCCAAAGAAGGTTATAGCTACCCTATGCACCATCCAAAGGTAATGTTTTCGGATGATGTGCTTAGTAAAGGAGCTGCGGTTTACGCTGCTTTCGCCAGAGACTGGCTTGAAAGTAATAGATGATATCTAAACAAAACAAGGAGGAATTAGAATGACAGAGAGACGTATGATTGGACCAACAAAATTTGAAGAATACTCGGAGAAGTACAAAGAATTTCTATTAATGACCCGTCGTGACGGAATAATTGAAGTGCGGCTGCACACCGACGGGGGCCCTTATCATCATAATTGGGAAGCCCATACGGCATGGTCTCATGCATGGTCAGATATCGGCCGTGACCCTGAAAATGAGGTTTTGATTATATCTGGAACAGGAGATAAATGGGTTGTTGGAAACCCCGATGTCTGGAACACAAAATTTATGGATTGGCCGAAGCAAAAGAAACTGGAACAATATCATGAATCCCTGAGACTGCTTGAAAATATGATATTCTGCATCGACATCCCTACAATCGGAGCAATCAATGGACCGGGAACCCACTGTGAAATCGCAACGCTCTGCGACATTACCATATGTACAGAGGATGCGGACTTTTTTGATCCCCATTTTCTGGGAGGAACACCTCCAGGGGACGGAATGATACTTACTCTTCAGAATATGTTAGGTTTTAAGAAAGCAGCATACTACGCATATACTGGTAAGAATATCGATGGAAAGACCGCTTTGGATCTTGGAATCGTCAGTGAAGTGCTGCCCCGTGAAAATCTGCTTCCCCGCGCCTGGGAACTTGCAGAGATGATAATGCAGGCACCTCGTTCCACCAGACATCTTACCCATTCCATATTATCCCGTCCATGGAAACAAGCCTTAGTCAGTGATCAGGGATTCCACCTTGCTCACCAGATGTACGATATGGCGATCGACGAAGAAGGTGCGTTTGAACGACTGACAAAAATGAAAGGACGATTAATGGGCAAATAAAGTCACTGGCAGTTAACCGGTACTCATAGCAATGGAATAATGGCAGGGGGGCTATCCCGTTTTTGATGTAACATAGGTACACAGCCCCTTGCCATTTTCATGAAAGACAGCCCCATTATAAGATCGGAGGAATTAAAATGTCAGAGCAATGTATGGCAGGACCTACAAAATTCGAAGAATATTCGGAAAAGTACAAAGACCTGCTTTTAATGACCCGCCGTAACGGCATTTTGGAAGTACGTATGCACACGCGGGGGGAATCGCTTCAATTTGACTGGCCAGTTCTGACTGCATATGGGAATGCATGGTCGGATATTGGCCGTGATCCTGAAAACGAAGTAATGATTCTCACTGGAACGGGAGATAAATGGCAGGTAGCAAACCCCGAAATCTGGAAAACAAAATTCATGGACTGGCCGAAGAACCGTAAACTGGAAATGTATCATGAATCATTGAGAATGATTGAAAATATGATCTTTTGTATCGACATACCCACAATTGGGGTAATCAATGGGACAGGATCACACTGGCAAATGGGAACATTATGTGATATTACAATCTGTGCCCAGGACACAAGTTTTTTCGATGCACATTACCTGGGCGGTGTGTCTCCTGGTGATGGGATTGTATTAGCGCTTCAAAATTTAACAGGTATTAAGAGAGCGTCATTTTGCGCATATACAGGCATGAACATAAATGCACAGGTGGCATTAGACCTGGGTATTGTAAGTGAGGTAATGCCTCATGAAAAGCTTCTTCCCCGTGCATGGGAACTTGCAGAGATGATAATGCAGGCTCCCCGATCTACAAGACATCTAACTCATTCAATCTTGTCGCGTCCATGGAAAAAAGCCCTTGTCAGTGATCAGGGATTCCAACTTGCACACCAAATGTACGACATGGCCATTGATGAAGAGGGTACTTATGAGCGACTGATGAAAATAAGGGAGCGTTTTCAGAAGAATAATTCTGCCTCCTAAATATTAATCAGCATTTGCCGACAGATAGACCGCTTTCATCATATCCACGATTTGCTTCTCAACGCTTTCCATAGAAATTGGTTTTTTATGAGTTAACCACCATTGTAAAGTTTCAAGGATGGCACCCGTAAAAAAATGAGCCATAACCTCTGGGTCAGCAATGAGCTTATACCCCTTTTCAGCATTTTCTTTGAGCTTTTGATGGATATCAAATTCAACCTGCTCCGAAAAAATTCGAAGTAAAGACGGGAAACATTCACTTTTCAGAACAGATTGGATGAGCCTCTCCTTTTCGGTGAAAAACTGTATGACGCGGCGGACAATGGTGATGTAAAAATCAATAGGCATGTCAGTGTCTAAGCTGTCTGCGATTTCCTTGTCAAACTCCGCCTGAATCTCTCGGATGATAAAGGTAAAAAGCTCATATTTGTCACCGAAGTGCTTGTAAAATGTAGCTCTGCGTATCATTGCCCGGTCACAGAGTTCATTGACGGTAATATCCTCGAAACGCTTTTCTTCCAGCAATTCAAAAAAAGTACTGGTTAGCGCCATATAGGTTTTTTGTATTCGTAAGTCCATTTTTCTTCACAGCTCCATTCGTTGGGAAACAATTACAGGGTCTTTGTCAGTTAAGTTACATTCGCGTACACTTTGAGCGTTGTATTTATACTCCTTAAAAGTATAATAAATATAGTGACAGATGTCAATTAATTATCGTCTGTAACTATATTGAATACTGAAAGGAGTTTTTATTATGAACACTGATGTATTATTTGAGCCTATTCAGGTGGGTAATGTGGAACTGAAAAATCGAATTGCCATGTCCCCCATGAACATGGGGTATACTGGACCGGAGGGCTATACCAGCGAACAGTCCAATGCCTGGTATGCAACCCGCGCCAGAGGTGGGTTTGGTCTGATTATCACAGAATGTGTCGTGGCGAATCCTTTTCCCTGGCGTGGCAGCGACAGCCTGAATCCGTTGCTGGCAGATAGTCAGAAGAAGTACCGCCAGCTTAGCCAGATGGCAGATGTGATCCATTCCTATAAAGGAACAAAGGTATTTGTCCAGATTTCCCCAGGTTGGGGACGGCAGGGGCATCCCGATGAGAATGGCATTGCATCTGGCGCACCCAGTGCGGTACCCCTTAATATTGACTTGCGAAACATTAACAAAGGCTGGTACCGGCAATTAAGCCGCATAATGAAACAGGCGGGAATCTCTCTCCCCTCAGATATCTGGGACTACGATAAAATCAAAAGCTTAAGCGATGACGAATACGAAGCAATCAAACCTCATATTCTCAACATGTTAAAGGAAAAAGCTCCGGAATATTACCACATTATATGTGGGCAGACCCCCCGTGAACTGACAATCAGTGAGATTGAAAAGCTTGAGGATTTCATGGTGGAAGCGGTATGTGCCTGCTACGATCTTGGCTTCGATGGCGTGGAACTGCACACCCCTCATGGGTACCTGCTCCACCAGTTTCTGTCAGGACGATCCAATCAACGTACCGACTCCTATGGCGGCAGCATAGAAAACCGCGGTCGTGTAGTAACAAACATTATTGAGCGCGTACGCACAAAAGCCGGTCCGGATAAGGTGCTGGGATGCCGTCTGTCTGGCGATGAGCTTATGCCACAGGGTCTGACCAATGAAGAGGCATGTGCATTTGTAAAGCTTTTTACAGATGCGGGAGCTAATTATTTCAATGTATCACAGGGCGGTTATGAGAATCTGGGGGCGGGATTTGCACCAGATGGTGAAGATGACTTTACAAAATGGGCGCCAGGTTTTAAAACGGCTTCTGGCGGACTGCCTATTATAACACCAAGCTTTATGAATCCTGAAACAGCTGCAAAGGCCATTGCATCCGGAAAAACGGATATCATTTCTTTGGGGCGTCAATCCATTGCCGATCCTTACTGGCCCGCAAAGGTGAAGGAAGGACGTGAGTGCGACGTTGTCAAATGTGCACGTTGCCAGCAATGTTACATGAACTTATTTGAAAACCGCTGGATTCGCTGCGCTGTTAATCCAACTGCGGGTTTTGAGAAATATTATCCGGAACTTTGGAAAACGGATGGTCTGATGGATGTCCGTGCTAAGAAGTTTATGGAAAAATGCAATGGCTTGTCACTGATCTAAGGAAAGGAGATTACGCTTATGAATCATAATGTATGGGAAGACGGCTTTTTTAAAATTGATCCGGAATGTCATATTATTGGAGATATGGAGCCGGTCAATCATTACCCCGGCGTTCAGATGTGGTGGCGTGCCATTGATGGAATTATGCGTCCTACACTGCAGTGTGCGCCTGAGTCTCTTTTAAATACCATTGAACCATGGGAGATGACGAAAAGTACAGATCCCGAAAATATTATTCGGGCTATGGATAAGTATGGTGTGGATGTGGCTTGCCTCCTGCCTGAATCCATGATGGATACTACGGGACACTCCAGCCGCTGGTGCACAAATGGTGATGCATGGAAGGCGGTGCAGACCCATCCCGATCGCTTTATTATTGAGCCAAATCTGTCCCCTATTAAACAGAGAGGCGTTAAAAATGCCATATGGGAAATGGAATACTGGATGGATAAAGGTGCGAAGATTTTCAAATATTACTCACCTGAAGATACATATATGAATGATCCCGAACTGTGGCCATTTTACAAACGGGCCGAAGAACTGGGCGCTGTTTTGTGCATGCATACCGGATTTTCCTGGGTTCCCCCTGGTAAGAGCAAATACTGCCACCCCACTCAGCTTGATGATGTAGCCCGGGATTTTCCCGGACTGAAGATTGTTGCATTCCATATGGGGTATCCGTACTCTGACGCACTGAATATGGTTGCACTTGGACATCCCAATGTGTATTTGTGTCTGAGTCTGCTGGTGCCTTGGGCACTGACTGCTCCATACAAATTCGCACATATTCTTGGAGAGGCGATCCGCTTTGTTGGTCCAGACAGAATTATCTGGGGAACGGACAGTGCCGGTTATGGTGCACAAATCGGAGCAGCGTCTTTGGGCCTGCTTGATTTTCAGATTCCGGAGGAACTGCAGCGGAAATATGGATACCTGCCACTTTCCGATGAGGATAAACGTAAGATTTTCGGCGGTAACCTTGGAAAGCTGTTGGGGATTGATACTACAAAGCGCCGCGGCGGAGAAAATGCCATACACGATTCGCTGAATGATAATACCCGGAGAATTGTTCTTACCACGCCCAGAAGTGAAATAAAAGATGACCCTGACCTTATGGAGAATGAATATGAAGTCTTAATATCCACACCAATGGGTGAAATGCCCGGAAAAATTGTGCTGAACATGGAGGGAGCTTCTTTGTCTGGCATTATATCCTTCATGAAAAATAATAATGCTTTTTCCGGGGGATCCATTGATGCAGATGGAAATATTACTTTTAAAGGCAATTTGAAAACAACGATGGGTACAATACCTTACACGATTTCAGGAACGTTTATAAATGGTATGATCAATGCCATTGCTATTACAAAGATGGGTGATTTAAAAATAAAGTCTAAATAAAACATGGACAATCCGGGGCAGCCATACGACTGCCCTGAACTGCATATTCATGAGCCTGAATTCTATATTTAAACAATGGTACAATAATTTTCCGGTTGTTACTATGGGATAATTATGGTATAATTAGTACATAATTTAAGGAGGTTGATATTATGCCACAGATTATTCCTATTAAAGATTTAAAAAATACATCAGAGATTTCAGAAATGTGCCATGTAGCGGAAGAACCAATTTTTATAACGAAAAATGGTTATGGAGATATGGTTATTATGAGTATCGACATGTATGAAAGTATAATTAAGAGATTAAACCTGTATCGTGAATTAGAGCTTTCTGAAAAACAGATCGAAGCAGGAAAGACGAAGGAAGCAAGAGAGTCTCTGGATAATTTAAGAGAGAAGTATGCAATATAAGCTTATTATAACCGAGAGAGCTGAGGAGTTACTTGATAATATCATCCATTATATTATTAATAAGTTGAAGAATCCACAAGCAGCCGGGAATTTATTAATAGAGATAGAGCGTGTATACATTAATTTAGAATGTAATCCTGAGATGTATTCTTATTCGGAAGACCTTTTTATGAAATCAGGAAATTATCGAAAAGCAGTAATTTCACACTACAATTATGTCATGATTTTTCGAATTGATGAGGAGATGAATTCTATATATATTGTGGGATATTTTCATAATATGGAATTGTATAGAAATAAATCATAAGAAACAAAAATAGCAGCTGTAATATGCTGCTATTTTTGTACCCAATTTATAAGACCAGGTTTCTTAATGGTATCCCATTTCTTTTAAATATAATTCCATTCTTAAAACATGGATCATTGTTCGTTCAAAACTTAATTTTCATTTGCAAAACCTTGAAGATAACTCACTGCTTTCCACTAAGATGATCCTGAACCGTATATACGATAGAAGATAAAAGTATTAAAGCAAAGCATACAGAAGTTATTAATGAAGCATACTCCCCAAATTTTTTAAGGTCATTCTGACGTGCATTGTGAATCAAAGGAATGATAAGCACAATGAAAAAATAGCAAAGTATTGGAGGTACAATGCGATTAACC
Source organism: uncultured Paenibacillaceae bacterium (assembly GCA_963523055.1). Lineage (GTDB taxonomy): Bacteria > Bacillota > Clostridia > Lachnospirales > Lachnospiraceae > Lacrimispora. The sequence continues at coordinate 408,071 of CAURBV010000003.1, forward strand.
ATTTTTAATACCACCTTACTTGGAAATATACCGTGCATATCAGGTGATATTTTTACATTTGAACTTGAAACCAGACCTGCCAGGTGGTATACAGCCAACAGCGCTGTCACATACACAACTGTTCCAATAATCGTATGCAGCCGTTGGGCTGTAAGCCAGTTTGTGTAAATATTCCATTTGTTGAAATAAACTGGTATATAAATTGACAATACAATTCTGATACCGTTCACAAAAACTGTAAATGGAAATGAGGATAGGAAACTGCCAGCAAACCAGCAGACTCCCTTCTTCACTGAATTCATTCTGTGAACCAGAGGAAAGAAGAGTGAAGAAAATGTGATCAACATAAACTGTACACCTGAGCAACTGGGCGCGATAATAAATCGTATGCTGTGGTTTATGTAGCCGACATCCACCTGTCTGTTGAAATTAATTCCGCTAAGGAACGTGACCCAGCGGGCGGTAGGAGCCAGTATAAAATCCAGCTCCCCAAAGCCTGCTCTGCTGTAACCATATTTTATTCCAAGAATAACAAACAATCCTATAAGATACAGCGCTAATAAATGTTGCTTCTTCATGCCGCACGCTTCCTAAATAGCCGCACACCTCCCATTATCAACGTAAGTGCCCCAATCACGATTACAGCGGCAATTCCCGGCTCAGAACCGCTGGTGTATGAGCCTACTGAATTATTCGAAACATGGAGTGGGAGTGGAAGCGGCTGATTAACATCTTTGGCTTCACTACCAGTGTTGCGAACCTGTTCCGTAATGGCAATGAAAGAGGTAAACGGTGTAAGCATGCTGTAATCCAGCCCGATTTGAGTCACTTCTTTTTTGACCTGCTCCATACTATTTTCATCTTCCAGGGTGCCATAGTCCATAAGCTGCTCCACCCTTGCCCGGGCCCACAAGTATGGCAAAGCTGAATTATTTTCCATGGGTTGTGCGCCGGCAACTTGAATTACCTGCCTGTAAGCTTCTCCATTGCCTTTCGTTCCTGTTATTTCTATGGTTCCCTCTGCCTCACCTTTCCATTTACCATACATCACGATTGGTCTTTTTGCAAAAAGTGTAGGCGATTTCTCTGGCTCCACATCGTAGGCGTCAAAACCGTTATACGTTACCTTAATGTTTCGTAGAATCGGCGATTGTATATATCTGCGGAAATTCGTTGCTTCTTCATTAGCTTTTGCAGGGTCTGTTATAACAAACGCTTCCCCCTGTCCCACTTTTGCGATACCTTCAATTAAATAGCGGTTTACACCGTCACCAATTCCAAAGGAAAAAAAGTCTGTTTCGCCTAAGTTCTTACCTATGATGTCAAAGATTTCTGATTCCTCAGAAATGTAACCATCGGTTATTATGATTACGCTGCGCGCCACATCTTTACTTGTTCGAGGGATATCTATTGCGGATTGCAGTGCAGGGACAAGCTCCGTCCCGCCGCCGCCTTCTTCCTGTTCTATTAGATCCAGCGCCCGGTTAATGTTATAACTGGTTGCTGGCACCGATTTCGGTGACATTTGTGCCGATGTGCCGGCAAATAAAATTACATTAAAGGTATCCGTGCGGCGAAGACTGCTGACCAGATTCCCGATCAGAATCTTTGCTGTGTTAATTGGAAAACCGTTCATGGAACCGGAAACGTCCAACACGAAAATATACTCACGGGGAAGTATGTCTTTCAACGTGACGCGTTCTGGCGGCTGAACTGTCAGCATAAAAAAGTTCTCTTTTGGAGTATTCTCACCGGCAAGGCCCCCTTTGTTAAGCATAAGCCCGCTGTTTATCTCACTGCCGGTAAGCGAATAATCAAGGATAAAATCACGATTACCAGCGTATTCTTCTGGGTTCTCCAAAGTGATGAGCGCCTTGTTGTTATTCATATCTGTTACAATTTTATGTGACTGACAGTTAACATTGGAAATTGGAACTGCAGAATTTAAATGAACCGTTATGTTATATTTGCCAGGTGGTGTTTTGCCGTCCATGAGGTAGGGACTTTCTGTAAAATTATTGTGGTCATCGGACACGTCAGTTGCAGGGCTTACGTACCTTGGACCAACCACTGTTGGAAAAACAAACTCATATTTACCATCGGTTGAGGTGATTGTTTCCGTGTAATGCAGTTCAACTTTAACAATATCGCCTGGCATAATGTTTGCAACATTCATAGTAAAGACATTGGGACGTTCCTCCTCCAGCAAAGAAGCGCTTTTGCCTTCATTTTTTGCTTCCTCAAATTCCTGTCTCGCTTCCACACGTTCTTTGATTTTTGCCTTAATGATCTCATCGCCTATCTGCATGGTCATGCCGTGCACTGCAACTTTTGTTGAACCAGGAAAAACATAAATCGCATTAATTGGTTTTTGACCTTCATTGGTATATATCTGTGTGACATAAGTTTCGGCTATGATACCGTTGATATTTGTTTTCACATCTGTCTCTTTTAATGGAAATTGGTCTGTTAATGGATCGCCATCTTCTATAAAAAAGTATGGCGCAAGAATCCTGTTTTGGTCCTCTTCTGGAAGATCATCGGCAAACACCGTGACGGCGGGAGTTGTTAAAAGCAATAGGAACAGATTTAAGTAAAAAAACTTTTTCAATTTACTCATTTGATATACCCCTTTATCTTTTGTTTTATGAGTAAATACTATCTTGTTCATCCATCATAAAAGCTTCAAAGATGTATCGGAATTGTATCATAAACAAATATCTGATAGCTTTCGTGAAAATCTTATGTTAAGATTTAATAAAACAATAAAAAACATTGTGAGGAAGTTTCTATTATGAAAAAGAGTTACATTCCGCTTTTATTGTGTTTGACAATCCTGACTGCATTCCTGTCTCTGACTTCTGATGTTTATGCTGAAACGCCCACTGCAGCTTCCCACCTCGCCAGGTTTCAATCCATAACCACCCTTACCGATGTAGCTGCAAACGGTTATATAACATTAGATAAACAGCATGTGATTGACGTTTTTTCGCTGAGCAGCGGTAAAAGTGGTAAGAAAAAAGACTGCGTTGTGTATGCCGCAGTTCATTCTGAACTGGGCAGAGTTGCACTGTTTTTTGCTGACGACGACGGTAATATTATATATAAAACAGAAGATCTTGAATGCAACTTTGTTGAAAAAGGTGCTCTATACCAGCCCAATAGTTCAATAGCTGCAATTGGAACCAGGGACGTTAACCACGACGGTCTTTTAGATATTTTGTTAATTACCCATTGTATCTACGATGGAGTGGAATATAAAATCGGCGATATATTATTTCAAAATGCAAAAACGGACGGTTTTTACAGGGATTGGCGCATTAGTGATAAGATTAACCGCTTTAATATGAATACAGACATTAACATGATGGATGCATTTGCGGGAGGTGGGCAGTCTTCCGAATTTTTATATAGTGCTGGGACAATGGATGAGTTGATAGAAGGCGGTTTTAAGCCGCTTAAATATCAAACTTTTGATGCAAACTTTGAAAAGTTCGGTGCGGTCTCCGTAGTTCCGGGGACATATAAAATGGGCAGTCATTATATTTTTGTCCTGTACCTCGTAGATAAAGAGGGACGGGTTCTCTGGAATTTTCAGGCTATGAGGGATTACGATAACTTTAGCGAAATGCCGGGGATTTCTTTTAAAGATGTGGACGGTGACGGCTGGGCTGACTTATCCGTGCTTGCCAATTACATCAAACTGGACGACAATGACGAAACTCATGCTGTAACTGATTTTTCGATTTATTATCAGCGTGATGGATATTTTTTTGAGGACACTGATTTTCATAAAGCGTTTGTCAGTAAACTTACAGGAAGAGAAACAATGGACGACGTCGTGCAGGCGGCGCGTAAGTATTGGGGTTGGTAGATATGATGAGAATATTAATTGTAGAAGATGAAAAAGCGATTCGTGATTTGCTTGATATGCAGCTTACTTTAGCGGGCTATGATTGCCAGACGGCAGAGGACGGTGTAATAGGGGCCAACCTGATTGAAGCAAATAGTTTTGACCTGATATTGCTGGACATCATGTTGCCAGGAGTTTCCGGCTTTGAACTGATGGACTACATTCGGCCCACAAAAACGCCGGTTATATTCATTACGGCGAAACATGAGGTGAGGGACAGAGTGAAAGGATTACGGCTGGGAGCAGATGATTACCTTGTTAAGCCTTTTGATATGGTGGAACTGCTGGCGCGTGTTGAAGCTGTGCTCAGGCGTTATCACAAAGCCGAAAGTGTTATGGAAATTGAGGGAGTAACCATAGATTTTGACGCATACAGAGCCGATAAGAATGGACGTAAATTAGAACTTACCGCAAAAGAGTTCGGCTTACTCAGCCTGTTCGTACATAATAAAAACATTGCGCTTTATCGTGATATGATATACGAGCGGGTTTGGGAGAGCGATTTTGACGGCGACAGCCGTACGGTGGATCTACACGTTCAGCGTTTGCGTAAAAAGCTGGGCTGGGAGCATTGTCTGGTTACCGTATTCAAGGTGGGTTACAGGCTGGAGGTACCTAAGTGAAATTCTCATTGAAATTATTTTTATGGACAATTTCAATCGTCGCAGCCACCCTGGCGGTCGGCGGTTATTATATTGTGAATTCAATGTTTCAGACCTCCCTTGCACGTGAGACCAAGCAGGTAATGGACGAAAGCGGAATAATCCGCTTCGGTTTTGAAATATCAGCACTGAACATTCCTTATAAATATGAGCACTTACAAGATCAGGACATTGCCCGAATCGCACAAAGGCTGGATACGGGCGGTGAGAACCGCTATGTCCGAATATGTGGCGAGGATAGTGCTCCACTATACGCCAGTGAAGGCTTCCCAGCAGGCAGCGTAAGCATGAAAGGGGATATGGATCAGGGATTTGAGGAAGGCGGAAGCGCCAAAGAACTGGCATACCGGATCATTCCCATCGACAGACGCTATTATATCCAGACGGCTGCGACGCTTGATATTATCGACCGTTCGCTTTCCCTTGAAACGTTGACTGACATTACGAATGTGTTTACAGAGCGTGAGACAGGGTTTTCTATTTATAGACGTGTTTGCATTGTCATTCTGATTTGTGAGGGAATCATTATTCTTATGTCTTCCTATTGGTTGACGCGTCCCGTAAGATTTCTTTCCGTAGCAGCAAAAAAGATGGCGAAAGGTAATTATGGGGCACGGGCGAAAAAAATAAGCAGCGATGAACTTGGATCCCTTACCCAGGACTTTAATGAGATGGCCATGTCGCTGGAAGAAAATGTCTATCAGCTGCAGGAGGCAGCGCGGGCCCAGGAGGAGTTTGTAGGTGTATTCGCCCATGAACTCAAGACACCCCTGACCGCAATCATCGGCTATGCAGATATGATGAGATCTCAAAAGCTTGAGGAAGAAAAGCTGTTACTCTCCGCTGACTATATTTATCAGGAGGGGCGAAGGCTGGAAAAGCTGAGCTTTAATCTGCTGGATCTGATCGTTTTGAAACGAACGGAAAAGCCAGCCGGCACGTTTCATACAAAAGCCATTTTTGAATACATACGTGATACGTTCTCTAAGTTTGACATCAATTTGCGTATTCAGTACCAGGACCGTGAGGTTTGTGGGGAGATGTCACTTATAAAAACAATGGTAGCAAATCTGGTGGATAACGCTGTTAAAGTCTCCGAGCCATCGGGGTTGGTAGAAGTGATGGGAGCCGCAGAAGATGACAGGTATACATTTACGATCCATGATTGTGGCTGCGGCATTCCGCCGGAACATTTGAGCAGGCTTACAGAAGCGTTTTATATGGTTGACAAATCACGTTCACGCAGTCGTCACGGTGCAGGACTTGGGCTTACGCTTTGTGCTGAAATTGCACGGTTGCATGGCACGGATCTCACAATTGGGAGTTTAGTCGGTAGGGGGACTACGGTAAGCTTCAATCTGGAGGTTTTAAATCATGAATAAAAAATATGCAGTAGTTTTGTTGCTGGTTACTTTAGTTATTGCACTTTCTATATTCATGCCAGCAAGACTGGCTCGTTTCCGCGACAATTCCATGATGAATGTGGTGCACAGGGAAAATAATGCCATATCGCCGGAGAGCTTTCAATATTCCTCGTTATCTGAGCAAGAGAGGCTTAATATCGTGTCAATGGCACTGGGCAACCGTAATATACTACAAAGTGATTACGCAGCAGCCCTTCGGGAAAAGGCCATACGATCGGGAAGGGGCGATACCGTTATGTCATTCGCTTATGTGAAAAACAATCGCGGCGCCTATGGAGATGAACTTGATGTGAATCAGGCAGCGGAGGCCTGCAAAACTGAACTGAATGAAATTATCGGTGCCTGTACTGGCCTTAAAGAGAACAGGAGCCTGCAGGATTTGAACTTAAACCCGTACAGCGGTCAGCTTTATTCTGCAGTCTATATGCTTGATCCTCAGAAAAATGTACCTGTCTGGCAAATAGAGTACAGTACCGCTGTTCCCCCTGTGCCAGATGATAATTTACCATTTGCATTGATGGAAGCTTATGTAGATGCGGAAACTGGAAGACTTTATGGTTTTGCATTCAGGCTGAAGCAACTGGATGGGGAGAATTTTGAACCAGATACTCTTGCAAAAGCCTGGCTGGAAAGGCTGGGTATTACGAATTTCGAGGATATAACAGATGATAACCCAATCACGGAGAACGCAAGCCGATATAACAAATTTGCTACCGACGGCATGGACAGTACAAAAACAGTATTTATGGTTGGGTACTACGAAGGGGTTAATGAAGTTTTTGTAAGATGTTATTAAAATTTTAAGGAGAGAAATATATTGAATTTATTTGTTTCATGGATTTACAATAAGGATATTACTCATAATGTTGTATTAACCGTGTTATATGGCTGGGTTTTATTTCGTATATGTTTGCTTACCTATAAGAATATTAAAAGTACAAGGGAAGAAAAGAAGCATTTTTATTTCCGCAAGCTATTCCTGCTTTTAATAACGTATTTTTTATTAGGTGAACTTATTTTTCTATTACTTAGGAAACGGTTTTTTATTAATTGGTTACCTGGTGGCTGGTTTATGCAGGACATTGTACTATATATAATCTACTCAGTCATGGTTGTCAGCTGTCTGTTATCTCTGGTAAGAGGGATAAAGAAGATTCTAAAGAGAGAGAAGAGTATAGGGGATACGATTTGGACCGTTATTATGATTCTTTTTTCGGAATTTCTGATAGGTTCTTTTGCTCTGATCGTATTTAATGGTGCCCTGAGTTCTGTCAGGGTTGAATTAGAGTCTCCTACGGTAATGGTAGGCGAAGGGAACGAGACATTAGCGATCAATAAAATGAGAATGGTGCTTCCCAACGGAGTTGAAAATGGAATAACCACAAATGTTGTTAAATTTACACTTGTTGCAGTTAACTTAAAGGACGGAAAAAAGTGCTGGACCCGCTTATCTGGCTGGCAGGAATACGTCATAGGGGAAAGTGCCAATGGCATTCTGACTGTAGATAATAAGAAAAAGGTGCTGAACTTTATAAACCCGAAAACAGGTAAAATAAATATTTCGGAGAATGAATGGGTAAAAAAACTTCCGGAATTAAAAGATAATCTAAGCTATAATGAAAATGATTATGAACTTGTTTCGGAAAACGAATTATATTTATATGCATTGGATGGTAAATACTATAAGGTTGATATGGTTAACAATATAGTAACAGAAAGTCCGGATTATAAGAATGTTTTAGATGAAAAATTTTTCAATTCAAGGAACACAATGAAGTTGTCAGAAGAGGATATGCAGTGGGTACAACAGGCAGGGACTGTTTATTATTCAGATCTGTTAGATATGAGCATATTGTGGGCTGAGGATAGAAATTCAGCACTAATTGCTCACCATCAAAAGAGAAATGATGAGAATTTAAGCATTTCCATGGTTTCGCTTAACCAGCGTTCCATTAAATGGACTAAAACTATCGAGTACCAAAATACTGGTATATCGAAAGATGCTATATCCATATCGAAAGAAGATGGTTGGTTTTATATCATTTCCAACGGTAACTTATATAAAATAAGTCAGGATGAAGGAAATATGGATTATGTTTATCAATATCGCTGGAATAAAGTAAAATAAAGGCTATTTTTTCAAGTCATCAATCATGGTTATCGAAACCCGGATATCAATAACCACGGTTGATGATTTTTTATTCAGAGTCTTTAGAATATATTATAAATTGGATCTAAAATAATTCAGGTTCATTTCTAATCATGCTAAAGTGATCAATTAAATTCTTTGTAATTTTATTTACTAATTCATGGTTAATTGCTTTGGCATTTACCGGACATTTTTTAATACAACTGCAGCATCGAATGCACTTTAAAGAGTCGATTTTTTTAAAGTTATGATTGTCAATGGCGCCCATTGGGCAATGCGTTGCACATATGCCACAACCAATACAAGTGTCGCTTGTATCCGGAGCGATTGGAGGAGCAGTGACTCTCTCTTTATATGGATTATTTCCTTTGACAATAAGTCTGGGCAGTTGCAGAAGATTATGTAAGTTTTCCAGTTTATTTCGAATATCTTCCCCAAATTTTTTTGCTGTTTCTAAGTCCAGTTCATCTGGCCTGTTAGTTCCGACTTTTGTGGTATAGGAATGCTCTGCTATAAAAGCAGCAGCTGATATTCCAATAAAACCATTCTCCTCAAAGTAATCTTTTAACTCTATAAGTGCATCATCATAATTACGGTTTCCATAGACGGTGATAAAAACAGCAGCCGTATTATTTCCCCTTACATTTGAGAAAAAATCAATTAAGAACTTTGGCACTCTGCCGGCATATACAGGCACACCCACGATTACCAGATCATCTGAGTCAAAGGTAATGTGATTCTCCCTCATGGCTGGTAAGGTAATATTATATTCTTTATAGTTGTTACTAATTCCCTCTGCAACTTCCTTTACAACTTTTGCTGTGCCCCCTGTAGCACTAAAATAAATGATGCTTAAATTTGTATTCATGACCCTTAATCCTCCATTTAAACAATTGTTCCACTATGTTATTGATATATAATATATAATAAATATTTACGAAGCATCGTTCAAGTACTGCTTTTTAGTTACTTACTATTTTGAAGGTAATTATTGTTATAATGTTGTGCTGTAAGAAATATTTAATTAAATATATCATCAAAAATCAGGAGGTACGGATGAAGAAAAGATATGTCTTTTTTATAATTGCAGTTTTACTGCTTGTAATTTTCTTCCTGGCTTACAGATTTACAGGAATCAATGGGAGAATTATTAAAGTAGGTGCGGCATCTGATAAAGGATTTAATACAGAGTACTATTTATATATACCGGATACATTAAGCGTGTCCGATTCTACATTTTTACTGGTAGAACCGAATAATACGGGATTTGTTGATGACAGACATAAAAAGCATAAGAGAGCGGCCTATGATACCATCCGTTTTGGTCAGTCCAGTCAAATCGCCCGAAAACTGAGAATCCCTTTGCTTGTGCCATGCTTTGACAGACCGAAACAGGATTGGCAAATCTATACACATGCCCTGGACAGAGATACCCTTTTGTGCGAAAAATATCCGTTGGTACGGATTGACAAACAGTTAAATTGCATGATTGATGACGCAAAAACGTATCTTAATTCCCATAATATTCAGGTGAAGGATAAGGTTTTACTCAATGGTTTTTCTGCATCAGGCAGCTATGTAAACCGTTTTACTGCCCTTTATCCCGAAAGAGTCGCGGCGGTTGCAGCCGGTGGCATTAATGGTATGGCAATTCTGCCTGTGGAAAATATAAATGGCAATGAGCTTATCTATCCAGTAGGTATTTCAGATATAAAGCAAATTGCGGGCCTGGACTTTGATCCGTCCACATATGCATCAGTTCCCCAGTATTATTACATGGGGGCAGATGATGAAAACGACACTCTTCCTTTTGATGATGCTTTTTCTCCTTTGGAACGCGAGCTGATTATTAAGGTTCTGGGAGAAAATATGAGCGATCGGTGGGAAAACTGTCAAAAATTTTACAGGAGCCAAAATATTCGTGCCCAGTTCAATACGTATTTTGGTGTTGGGCATGGAACCACACCAGAGATAAACGCGGATATTGTGTCGTTCTTTACCCAAGTCATAGATGAATATAAGAAATAATAAAAAGGTTTATAGTCATACGAACCTAAAAGAATAAGAAATACCGGGGGGTAACCTGTTTGTATTCCTCATAGGCCATACCGAAAACAGCAGGAAGAAAACGTTCTTCCTCCAGAATCTGCAAGTGAAGGATTACTAGGCACAAAAGCGTAAACATGATTTGAAGAGGGTTGGAAAAAGCGAGCCCAAAGCCAATGTAAAACAGATCAAAACCCAGAAAGGCAGGATTGCGGCTGATACGATAAATTCCGCTTTTAATAAGAACTGTTTTTTGAGTTGTATCCACACCAGCCCGCCAGCTGTACTTCATACATGCCATAGCCGTAATAAAAACCCCTGTTCCAAGAAAGGCTATACAGATTCCGGTGAAACGAATGGCAGGCTGTGTCAGAAGAAAATCCCCTTCTTTTATCACAAACAGGCTGAGTATCTGCACGGCTGCCATGGAAAAAGTTGCAAGCTTAAGAGTCGTTTCAATTTTGAATGTACGTGCTGGTTTATTCCCACGGCCAAGGCGGTTCGTATCGATGCCCTTTCTTTTTAACAAAACTTGTTTACATAAGTAACTGCCATAAAACAAGATTAATACAATGAAACCTAACATATTGAATGGATCCATATCGTTACCCCTTTCTATTAGATTTTGAACCTCTAAACAGATTTTTTTGGAGGTGCTATTCATAGCACCTCCTGTGAAATCAGTCTTTTGTCCGCAGCACCCGCATAGCGTTGAGAATTGCAATCAGTGATACGCCCACATCTGCGAAAACCGCTTCCCACATAGTGGCAATGCCGAAGGCACCAAACAAAAGGATGATACCTTTTACTCCAAGTGCAAACCCGATATTCTGCCAGACGATCCGTTTTGTTTTGCGTGCAATGGCAATGGCCTCCACAAGCTTTGTGGGTTCATCCGTCATCAGCACTACGTCTGCCGCTTCAATGGCAGCATCCGAGCCCAGACCGCCCATGGCGATGCCGATATCCGCACGCGCCAGGACTGGTGCATCGTTAATGCCGTCTCCTACAAAAGCCAGTTTGCCCTTTGCAGGTTTGTTTTTATCTAAAATTTCAACCTGTTCCACTTTTTGATCGGGAAGCAGCTGGGCATGAACCTCACTAAGACCCAGCTCATTTGCAATGGCCTCAGCAATTTGTACATTATCTCCGGTCAGCATGACTGTCTTTCGGACTCCGGCTTCCTTAAGGCGTGCAATTGCTAAACGGCTGTCGGCCTTGATTTCGTCGGCAATAACAATTGCTCCGGCAAAGATTCCATTTACCGCCACATAGACCTTGGTACCAATTTCATCATTTTGCTGGAAATCAATGTTTTCACGCTTCATCAGTTTATCATTACCAGCAAGAATCACCGATTCATCAGATGTGACACGGATGCCATGGCCGGAAATTTCTTCATAATCACGCAGAGCGTCCTTTTCTATTTCACCGCCATATGCTTTCATAATGGAACGTGCAATGGGGTGGTTGGAAAAGCTTTCGGCTTTAGCTGCGTATTCCAACAGACGCTCTTTTGTCGTTTCACCGGCAGGGTACAGGCTTGTGACTTCGAAAACACCTTTGGTAAGTGTACCAGTTTTATCAAACACAACAGTATCCAGACTGTTAAGCGCTTCCAGATAGTTGCTGCCCTTTACCAGGATGCCCCGTTTGGAAGCAGCTCCGATTCCTCCAAAAAAACCAAGCGGGATTGAAATAACCAGTGCGCAGGGGCAGGAGATTACAAGGAAGATGAGCCCACGGTTAATCCATTCCGTCCAGGTGCCACCAAAGAACAGCGGTGGAATGACGGCCAGCAGAAGTGCAAGCCCCACCACAACCGGCGTATAGTAACGTGAAAAAGTTGTGATAAAGTTTTCAGAGGGCGCTTTTTTGCTGCTGGCATTCTCAACCAGATCAATAATCTTTGCAACGGTTGATTCACCAAATTCCCGGGTAACCTCCACTGTCAATACACCGCTTTGGTTAATACAGCCCGCCAGAACCGCTTCCCCTGTTTTTACAGAACGAGGAACCGATTCCCCGGTAAGTGCGCTGGTATCCAGCATGGATTCGCCATCTAATACCGATCCGTCTAACGGGATCTTTTCACCTGGGCGAATCAAAATAATATCACCGATTTTAACCGTGTCAGGTGCAACCTTTTCTGTATCATTGCCCCTCTTTAAATTGGCGTAATCGGGACGGATATCCATAAGTGAAGTAATGGATTTTTTTGACTTTTGCACTGCGGCATCCTGAAAATACTCACCAATCTGATAAAAAAGCATTACAGCAACACCCTCTGGGAAATCACCAATTGCAAATGCTCCGATTGTAGCAACACTCATCAAAAAGTTTTCGTCAAAAATCTGACCTTTGGTTATGTTTTTTAATGCCTGCCAGACAACCTCTCCGCCAAGGATTAAATAGCTGATTCCAAATATAGCAAAGTGATATGTGACTTCATCTGGGTAAGCTTTTTTCAGTACCAGACCTGCTGCAAACAGAATGATACCTGATAACAGCTGTATAATTTTTCTCTTGTTCAAGTCTCCTCCTTCATGCTCGTGTGCATGATCATGGGAGTGGGAATGGCTGTGGGAATGTTCATGATTATGTGCCATATTAATAACCTTCCTTCCTTTTATCGCTAGGGTAAAAATTAACTGTTGAATGATCCTTCAATTATATTATAGTTGAATATGTGTTCAACTGTCAATATGAAAATCAAATATATTATAAAAATTTATAAATATATGGTTTTACTTTTAATATGTTCCAGTACTATTATGAGGTGAATCTTACTTTCATAAAGCAGAAAAGTACTGGTAATGTTGAGATAATAATTGGTTTCTAATATTTACAATCGGAAAAATGTTACGGTATGTTGCAGATTAGTGGTAGAAAATGTCAGAACAATAGTAATTGTGACGTTTTTTTGTAATCATGCAAAACATTATGGAATAATATGTCAAAATATGATATATTTTATTATATTAGAAGAAACCTAATTTGCTTCTAATTTAAATTATTATTATATAAAAGTGGAGGATACAAAAGATGTATTGTAAAAATTGTGCAAAAGAGATTGATGACAAAGCAGCCATCTGTCCACATTGTGGTGTGGCACAGGCTCCTCAAGTGGTTGATAATGGCGGTTTTGGGTGGGGACTTTTAGGCTGCTGTATTCCATTAGTAGGATTCATTCTGTTTCTGGTTTGGAATAATACGAAACCAAAGACTGCAAAGGCAGCAGGCATTGGTGCTTTAATTAGTGTAGTTTGTGGTGTTCTTGTATATGCATTGTTATTTGGACTGGGACTTCTGGGTGCTATGGCGGGTTATTAAATCCGGCGGCCCTACTTGTTATGAGTGGTTTTTTCTATCAATGGCTGCCAATTTTTTTTGGTTGCCATTGCAGGGCAGAACGTTCATTTTTTCTGAATGGAAAGCAATTTCCAATTTGTGCAAGATGTACCGGTGAACTGGTGGGGATCCTGTTATTGGGAATAACCTATGCCATGTATCGCCCACCAATTTTATATGCTTTGATTTTCTTGATTCCCATGATACTTGACGGTGGCATTCAGTTACTGACTAAATATGAAAGCACCAATATCAGGAGGTTTTTGACTGGCCTGTTTTTTGGATATGGTCTTTTTTATCTGTTTCTGACAAGTATGATTGCTACATATTGGTTAGGATATCATATGGTTAAGTGAATCAGTTAAATCTGGCAAAATAAAAAAGGCAGGAGCAGACACAAAGAAGATGAAGTAAAACTTGTTGAGGACAGCTGTTTTATGGCGACTCATCAATAAAATTCATCCGATTGGCGTCCAGTCCTGCCTTTTTAATTGGCAAATAAAACACGATCGATCAGTCACTATATGATATCTAAATTCTAAGGGAGAATGATATATGGTTAAAACAATGGAAGGTGCCTATTTGAAGTTAAAAAACAATCTTGACCAAAAAGATTATGAATTAATTCACATGCTTGAAATACAATGTCTCCAGAATGATCAAATCACTCTGAAGCTTGAGCTGGACTATAAACTGAGTGATGCTCAAAACAGAACGGCGGATACTCCAATTTCCGATATAAATGAATTCATGTATTTTAACGGTGAAGAATTAATTGGATATATGGGGATATGCAATTTTGGAGGAATAACACAACCACTGGAGATTACCGGAATGGTACACCCTGAGTACAGACGTCAGGGGATTTTTTCAAAACTGATGGAACTGGTCATTGCAGAATGCAGAAGAAGAAATGCAGAAGGGATTCTGGCCTTGTGTGATAAAAAATCCATTTCCGGTCAGGGGTTTTTAAAAAAGATCAGCGCTGTTTATAAATTTTCTGAATTTGAAATGTATCTGAATCATAAATCATATGAGACGTTGGAAAAACAGCAGCCTTCTGGCATCACATTCAGAAAAGCTGTCAATGCAGACGCTTCAGAGATAACCCGGCAAAACATGATATATTTTGGTGATGAGTGGGAAGAAGAAAATGAGGATTCTGAAGATAGTGGTATTCTTCTGCCCGAAGAGGAAGAAAAACGAGGCATGACCATCTATATTGCTGAAAAGGAAGAAAAGGTAATCGGGAAGGTAAATCTTCAGATGTCTGATAGTGGTACTGGCGGAATCTATGGTCTTGGTGTATTGCCTGAGTTTAGGGGAAAAGGGTTTGGAAGGGCAATTCTCACTTTTGGGGTGGAAAAGCTGAAAGATGCAAAAGCCACAGAGGTGATGCTTCAGGTAGCTGCGGAAAATGGAACGGCTCTCAACTTATACAAATCCTGCGGATTTCAGGAAACATCGGTTATGGATTATTTTGAGTTAAAGTAAATGTAAAGAAGGAAACGATCACAAAATGGAGAATTCGTTGTTAAAGCATCCACTGATTGAATTGTTAAAAAACAACAAGGGAAATCCAAAGACTCTGATTTTAATGGAGCCTCTCTGGGGTATTCCCTATAATTTGATTGCACCTTTTGCCACATTATATATGTATACACAGGGAATTACAGACGTTCAGATAGGTTTGATTCTATCGGTTTCCATGGTTGTTCAGGTGCTTTTTTCTTTTGTTGGAGGGATCCTTACTGATAAACTGGGACGTAAATTCACAACCATGATGGGAGATTTCTTCGGCTGGGGTGTTGCCTGCCTCATATGGGCTGCTTCTGGTAATTTCTGGTTCTTTTTGGCAGCAGTTTTATTTAACAGTTTTGAACAGATTAACCAGACTGCCTGGTACTGTCTGCTGATAGAGGATGCAGACTCCAGGGATTTAATCGGAATCTATACATGGGTAAATATTGGCGGTCTGATTGCAATCTTTTTTGCACCAATTTCTGGATTGCTGATCAATACCTTTTCCGTGATTCCGGTTGTACGCGTTCTATATGTTGTTTTTGCTGTGAATATGCTGATTAAAGTGATTATTACGTTCCGGTATTGTGAAGAAACCCGTCAGGGCAAGATTCGTATGGCTGAAACGAAAAACACCTCTGTCTTTCAGATGATTTATGAATATAAGGACTTAATACCAAAAGTACTGATGAATAAAGAGATTGTGAAAGTGCTGATTGTCTGTGTAATATTACATATAGCAAATCTGGTAAACACCAGCTTCTTTAGTCTGTATGTAACGCAAAGGCTGGGAATTGCAGACCGTTATCTTGCATTTTTCCCTATTTTAAATGCCGCAGTAATGCTGATTTTTATGATTGGTGTACAGCACCGTTTGGAATCTGTGAAATTTCGCATACCAATGTGGATCGGTCTGGTATTATATGCCGCGTGCTCCGTTCTCCTGATCCTGACCCCTATTGGCAGCAGTATGCCGTTTATTATCGTCTATGTTTTTGTTGGGGCGGTGGCAGGCGGACTTGTAATGCCTCGAAAAGATGCCTTGCTTCAGCTAAACATTAATCCCAATGAACGGGCTCGTATTAATGCTCTTATTATGTCATTTACCATTGCATTTGCTTCTCCCTTTGGTTACCTGGCAGGCTGGCTGTCCAGTATAGACCGCCGTTTACCATTTATATTTACATTTACAATCTATACCATAGCGATCGTCATTGTTGGTAAAATCTGCGATCCTGAATTTGCACAAGAGTGATATAGAATCCATAAGAATATGCCTGGTATAAAAAATGGGAGCTTTAAAGGTTAAATCTGCAGCTGTAACTGACGCCCCTTTAAAGCTCCCGGAAAAGTTGTTAATATTGTTTTTCAGGTCTAAATTGTTTGTTTCACTGTGTCAAATGTAATTTCCAGAACTCTGCTTAGAAATGGAAATTTTTCTTTCATCATATCAAATTCTGTACCAGATTCCAGAAAATCTGCGGTTCCATTGATCAGAAATCCTGCACCCATATGTTTGTGCCCCATTACTTCTTTGCTTCCTAATGTGACCAATACACGATTATTATGTTCGATGTTCTTTTGTGTTTTGCGCATCCCGGCAGCAGGGATAAGCATTTTGTTGTTTTCTATGACAACATATGAATTCCACGTATTAACGACATGTGGTTCGTCACTTCCGCTGGATACAATTGCGACTACACCTTCGTGTCTAATAACTTCATATAATTTTTCGTTGGACATATAAATCCTCCTTTAGTTTTGTAAATTGACATATTTGCAATATGAGTATAATATTAAATTGGCATGTATGGAAGAACCAATTATGAACTATTTAGAGGATACAGTTAGAGGAGAATATGATAATATTAAATAACAATGTACAAACTCCTAAATATATACAAATTTATGAACAGCTTAGAAATGAAATCATAAGAGGGGAGTTGCCTGAGGGTTCAAAATTAGTATCTACCCGCTATCTTGCAGAATCACTTGCAGTTGGCAGAAATACGGTAGAAAAGGCTTACCTGCAGCTTTCTTCAGAAGGATATATTGAAAGCAGAGTTGGAAGCGGATTTTATGTGCAGAACATTCATAATATATTTTCCCTGGGGAATGACAGAAAGAATGTTGAGTTTCCATCAGAGCATAAAGGAAGAGAATTACAGGAAAATATTATCTGTAATTTTCAATATGGATACTTAAGTCCACAGGATTTCCCTCAAAATATATGGCGGAAAGTTTCAATGAAAGCGTTGGCATCATTGAATGCAGAAGATATGATAATGTATAGTGATCCCAAGGGTGAACTGCAGTTAAGAAAAAAACTGGCAGAATATTTAAGGAAATCCAGAGGAGTTACCTGCAGTGCAGAGCAGATTATTTTATGCTCCGGTTTAGAGTCTGCATTATCTTTATTAAGTCAGCTGTTTCGGAATACTTACAGTCAGATCGCTTTTGAAGAGCCTGGCTATTTCGGTGCAAGAGAGATTTTTGAGCATAATGGATTTAACACAGTCTCTGTAAGGGTTGAAAAAGATGGGGTAAATGTTAAAGAGTTAGAAAAGAGCTCAGCTCAGGTGATTTATGTAACACCATCCCATCAGTTTCCAACAGGTGGAGTTATGCCCATACAAAAGAGATTGCTTTTGCTGGAGTGGGCTGAAAAAAACAATGGAATAATTATTGAAGATGATTATGACAGTGAGTTACGTTACAATACAAGGCCCATTCCATCAATCAGCAATGTCTCCGGGAATGATAATGTTATATATATTGGAACGATGTCGAAATCATTATCCCCAAGTTTACGGGTCAGCTATATGGTATTGCCTCAAAAATGGCTGAAACGTTATAATGAAAAGTTTAATTTATATCAATCGCCTGTATCCATAATTCAACAGCGAATTCTTTATGAATTTATTTACTCCGGACATTTTGAAAGTCATTTACGTAAGTTATGTGTTATAAATAAACGTAAGCATGATCTGCTGGTGCGTCTGATTCATGAATTAATGAGCAATAACGTAGTGATTCATGGTAAATATGCAGGCTTTCATATTCTGCTTGAATCCACACAGGGATTAACGGAAAAGGAAATGATTGAACGTGCAAAGGAATATGGGGTATTGGTCTATCCCGTATCAGTATTTTGGCATGATGTTCATTGTTATTCTAATAATATGGTTTTATTAGGCTTTGGAAATGTATCAGAAAAACAACTGACCAAAGGAATCCAGCAATTATCAAAGGCGTGGAGCAATCCCAATGCACTTAAGACATAGAATTTAAATATAAAATAATTGTCAAAATTGACTAATTAGCCTGTATTCTTGACAAACAGCCACTTATTCTGTATACTGACACCATAGATAGGTAACTATTTTCAAACGTTTTTAGAGGCTCTATTCTTGAAGAATAGAGCCTTTACCTTTGAAAGATAATAGATCAATAAATGATTGGAGGAATACGAGATGTCAATGAACGATATAGAAAAAATGAAAAAATTACTGGAAGAGAAGAAATCCAAGGGTGCTTTTTTACAGGCAGAAAAGAAAATTGGTTGTGGTAAAGTTGAAAAGAGGAATAAAAATATAGGCATTGAATTTACAAGAACACATAAAATTTCACAGTAAATGTGAATTAGGAAAGACAATACAGATTCTAGAGGAGAATGCATGCAGTTTAAAGATTTAAAGATTATGCCTGATATTATTAAGGCACTGGAAAAAGAAAATTACGAAACTCCCACACCGATTCAGGAAGAAGCAATACCTGTTATATTGGAAGGCAGGGATTTATTGGGCTGTGCCCAGACTGGTACTGGAAAGACGGCCGCATTTGCCATACCAACCCTTCAGCTTCTAAGCAAGGAAAATGCCCCTCGTACTTCAAAACAAAATATTAGGGCGCTTGTCATAACACCAACCAGAGAACTGGCTCTTCAGATTCATGAAAGTTTTCATACCTACGGACAGTTTACCAATTTAAAAAGCTGTGTGGTCTTTGGGGGAGTATCTCAAAAACCACAGGAGGAAGAGTTAAAACGGGGAGTTGATATCCTTGTGGCAACTCCGGGCAGACTGCTGGCACTCATGGATCAGAAGATTGTTAATATAGATCATATAAAAATACTGATCCTGGACGAAGCTGACCGTATGCTGGATATGGGATTTATAAATGATGTGAAAAAGATCATAGCAAAAACACCCCCAATGAAGCAGACCTTATTTTTTTCCGCTACGATGCCACCAGACATTGCCAGGCTGGCAGGTACGATTCTTAAAAATCCAGCGGAAGTAAAAATAACCCCGGTATCTTCAACCGTGGATACCATTAACCAGTATCTCTATTACACGGATAAAAGCAATAAAAAGGATTTGCTTTTGCACATTCTGGAAAATAAAGAGATTGTTTCTGTCCTGGTATTTGTACGTACAAAGCATGGTGCGGACCGTCTGATCAAGCAATTGGCAAGAAGTAACGTATCGGCACAGGCGATTCACGGGGATAAATCCCAGGGAGCACGTCAGCGTGCACTAAGCTGCTTTAAAGACAAAACACTGCGGATTCTGCTTGCTACAGATATTGCAGCAAGAGGAATCGACATTGATGAATTAACCCATGTCATAAACTTTGACTTGCCGGATACTCCTGAGACGTATGTACACCGGATTGGGCGTACAGGCAGAGCAGGCCTTTCCGGAACAGCAATATCCTTTTGCGATTTTGATGAAAAAGAGCAGCTGAAAGATATTGAACGGTTAATTGGAAAAAAATTAACAGAGGTGAGCGATCATCCCTATCCATTAAAAAATAACTTTCCGGCAATAAAAACCACTCAGCCAAAAAGAGATACAGGACGTACAGAAAAGGCAAAAAGCCATCCATCCTCACAGAAATCCAATGGGACATCAAAAAGAGAATCACACCAGCCCGTAACGGGAAAAAAGGCATCAGCCGCAAATAAAAAATATCGGATGACAGCGGATGGTACATTAAAAGAGAAAAAGAGTTATAATAGTTTTTCAACAAGAAGAAAAAGCAGCAAATAAATAAGAGAGGTATTGAGATTGATGAAAATCTCAATACCTCTCTTTTACTAAAGTACATGTTCATATATAAGGGGAAAGATAGACAAAGCTGATCACATCAGATACAATTCTGATATCAAATAAAACGGCCTTTGCATTTAAATACACCTGCTGCAAAGTATACCGTGCAATTCTCTGATATAATTCCCACTGGAGGTAAGGCGATGGATTGGCAAAAGCAAATGAACCGGGCAATGGAATATATTGAAAATAATCTTTCGGGAAAACCAGCTGGACCACTGATCTGGCTGGAACATTCCGTCGGATAGCCTCTTATCTCAAAAAAGGAGGTGTATTTATTTTCAGCTGGTCACATCCCATACATAAATGTGTGGCAGCGGAAGACGATATGCTTGTCTTTAAGAAATGTTATTTTGACGAATCATGGTACTCCGTCTCCGTTGGAGAAGGCGTGCTGTCACTGTCAGACCGTAAATTATCAACTTATATCAATGCATTGGCACGAGCTGGATTCATCATTGAACAGTTAATTGAAGAATCTGATGAGGACATAATAAAATCAAAGGACAACAGCTTTGCTAAGAAAGCCAGTATGCTCCCTGTTACGTTTGTTATAAAAGCAATTAAAAGATAGTTGAAATATTGATTGAAAATATATTTAATAACACGAAAAAACCGCACAGAACCATTTCCATAGGAATAAAATGAACTGAGAATAAAAATGCAATCGGAGCAGTTTACAGGAGTTTATATGGATGGTAGTAGTTATAGTAGTGGAGCAATAGCGAGTGCTGGATTACCCTATGATAATATAAACTGGTATGATATAGAAGGTCAGCCCTTTGGTCCAGCCTCCAAATTAAATGTTATTGTATTTAATGATGCCAATAACATTGTTGACGTGGAAGGACCTGTGGCCATTGGAGGAAGTTTTTACAGCCCAAGAGGTTTCAGCGCTGGTTTTTCCAGAGATAAGGGTAGCAGAGATACCAATTACTCACCGGATTTGGTGCGTTTTCTCGTTGGCGGCAATGTGGCAATGAGTGAGCCACTGGTGATTGTAGGTCATACGGTTGTCGGCGGCGGCTTCCGTGCAGGCAAGGGAAGCACATACTTAATTGGAAAAAGTGGAAAGGCGGATCAGGCAAAAGAGCTCGCAGCTTTATATCAGGCCAATGGCGGAAGTCAGTATTGGACACCATCAGACAAAGGAAATCATTATTTAATTTCCAGCTATGATGTTCCAAGATATATACCTGCAGGCAGAATACATGCAGACGTTTCAAAATTCTTTCAGGATGCAAAGAACGGAATTGGATACTATAAAAACTGTATTGATAATTTAACACCAACCGGAACTGTAGTAGATAATAATTACGAATGGATATTAAGGGGAAATGATCCTGTACAGAACGTATTCCTCATTGATGTAAGACCAAACGGTCTGATTAACAAAGGAATCCGTGCAGAAGTTCCCGAGGGAAGTAATGTTATCGTAAGGCTGAGAACAGGCCCTGATGCTCATCTTCAATATGGTCTCTATGGAGAAGAAAGCAAAGCTAACCGGACTTTGTATGTATTTGAGGATGCCACAAATATTTATATGGAAAAATCCTCCGATATCTGGGGAAGTATACTGGCACCCCAGGCAATGTTCCATGCCCATCCCACTGGCGGTCATGTAAGTGGTAACGCAGCTTTGGGGTCATTTGCAGTCAATGCGGAAAGCGGCTTTGAATTTCATTATTACCCCTTTGTGGGAGGCGTAATGTGCCAGGTTCCGGCACCAGAAGTGCCAGAGGTATCACCGGGAAAGGAGGAGCAGCCTGTGGTATGTCCGACTTGTCCGGCACCCCCTGCACCTGTACCATGCCCGACTCCGCCGCCATGTCCGACCCCTGCGCCATGTCCGACCCCGCCGCCATGCCCCACCTGCCCGACTCCGCCGCCATGCCCCAAGCCGGAACCATGCCCTGCTTGTCCAGTGTGCCCGAAGCCCGAGCCCTGCCCAGCATGTCCCAAACCTCAGCCGTGCCCGACCTGTCCGGAGTGCCCGAAGCCCGAGCCCTGTCCGACTTGTCCGGCGTGTCCGAAGCCCGAGCCCTGTCCAACTTGTCCGGTGTGCCCGGAATGTCCGAAGCCAAAGCCCTGTCCAACATGTCCGGTCTGTCCGGTTTGTCCGGAGTGCCCGAAACCAGAACCCTGTCCGGTCTGCCCGGTCTGTCCGGAATGTCCAAAGCCAGAGCCATGTCCAGTCTGCCAGGAATGTCTGATTAAGCCAGGTATTATTGCTGGCTGTATCTGGGGATGCGGCTGTGGTGATTTCCATGATTGGGAAGTAAAGTTATACAAGAGGGTCAATGATGTTGATACAATGATGTTCTGTATCAAGATCTGTGGTTGTGGCTGCTTTGAATTTGCAGCTCCTTATGATGGCTGCTATATTTTAAAAGTAAGGATGTGTGAGAACTGTTGGAACACATTCTGGTGTAAGCCAATTATTACACTGAATAACATCGGTGTAGCCAGTCTCATGATTGATTAATTATTATAAAATGTATTTTGAATGATAAAAAGCTGCCGCAAGCGGTTAATTACCCAATTGCGGCAGCTTTTTTGCATTTTAATAAACCCGGTCAGATTCATTGTATTTTCTCAGATCTGATACAATGTAAATTAACATTATTATCTGAATAATCCAGTAAAAAGCTGTGTAGATATTTTTCCCATTTAACAATGCTTGATAAGCTATGGAGCAGACAAAATTATCTGCTGTATGAAACAAAAGAATCATCAATATACTTTTACCTGAAGCATGGTAGATCCAAGTGCAGATTATGCTTAAAGAGATCGTCTGAATTAAATACAATATAAACGAAATCTCATAACCATCTACATGGAACAGAAACATGGGTAAATGCCAACATGTCCAGACAATTCCAACTACAATACCAGAAGTACATGGAGATAGTTTTTTCTCCAGCTCGGGAAGCAGGAAACCTCTCCAGCCAAATTCTTCGCCCAGCGGTCCGCCGGCTATTAAAATTGCCAAAAAGCAGACAAAAGCAGCGATTGGGTCAGATATATTAAAGATGCCAATATTCTTATTAACCTGAAATGGCACTGAATGTTGAAATATACCAGCCAGTAAATGGGGGATTAGTAAGGAAAAAATCGTATAAAACGTAACGAATAAATACACATACCATTTAACCCGATAGTGCTTAAGATGGTTAAATAATGTCCTTAAACCTTCTTTTCCACTTTTTCGATAAATAAATAAAATACCCATAACAGAAGGGACAAAGGAACCTAAAATACGAAAGAAACCATTAATTTGAAAGGCCGCAAGCCATAAGCCCCATGTAACCAGGTAAGTACTTACGACAAAACATAATAGATGTTTCATATACCCGTTCATATGATTGGAATCTGGCTTTGGCATAATTATTCCTTTCAGAGTTATGATTTTATGGCCCAGCGTAATTTAGCACACCGGGCACGTCCGTTGGAATTACATTCTTCTGCAGAAGGTCTGATTGCATCAGGGGCGATTTCTTTATATATACCGCTTCGATGGAGACGCTGAAACGATTTTTTCACAAGACGATCTTCCCCTGAGTGAAAAGTAAGAATCGCCACACGACCCCCTTTGGCCAGAGCATCCGGAAGCTTTTCTAAAAAGTCGTATAATACCTCAAATTCATTGTTCACATCAATCCGCAGCGCCTGGAAGCATCGCTGGCAGGATTTTTTAATTTCATTCTCTCTGTCCTTTTCCGGAATAAATTTCAGCGTATCTTTAATAATCTGCCGGAGCTGGCCGGTTGTTGCAACCTCTTCCCCTTTTTTTATTGCTAAAGTTACCGCACGGGCAATTTCTTCAGCATGAGGCTCATCTGCATTCTCTAAAAGCATGCCGCATAATTCATTCTGGGATACGGTTTTTAAGCGCTCAGCAGCAGAGATTCCCTTTGACGGATTCAGCCGCAGATCAAGAGGACCCTCGGTTTTAAATGAAAATCCCCGAACCGGGTTGTCTATCTGCATGGAAGATACACCTAAATCAGCCAGGATAAAATCCAGGGGACCTGACTCTGGGATTATCTCATCAATATTGGAAAAATTGGTTTGCCTGATTGTCAGTATCTCCGGACCATATCCCAGATTCTCCAGGCGTTCCCGTGTCCGGGGTAATTCGATAGAATCCACATCGGTTGCATACAAATGCCCGTTTGAATTAAGACATTTAAGCATCTCTAACGTATGACCGCCGTAGCCTAAGGTTGCATCTAATCCGGTCTCGCCGGGGGTGATTTTTAAAATATCCAGTATTTCCTGTACGCAGATAGAGCGATGCATGCCAGCTGGTGTATTGCCCTTTTGAATCACCTTAGCAACGGTATCAGAATATAGTTGTGGATTTAATTCTTTATATTTATCCTTAAAAGCCTTTGGATGAGTCCCTTTGTATCTGGGACGGCGCTGATGTTTTTGTTCCTGATTATCCATTTTTGTTCCACCTTCTTAAAATATCTTTTATAAATGTATCTGCTTACATGATAACAAACCAATGACAGAATGGCAAATGATTGTTTTTATTTTATTTCGTTATATAATGTAATTATCTATGTTTAAATGGGAGGTAAAAAATTATGTTATTGGATATTTTGAAATCCAGAAGAAGCATCAGGAAGTTTCAAAACAAAGAGATTGAACAGGAAAAGGTTGATACCATTCTAAAAAGTGCGCTGCTGGCCCCCTCATCCCGCTCCATAAGACCCTGGGAATTTGTAGCAGTCACCAACAAAGAAATAATAAACCAGCTTTCACAAAGCAGAGATCCTGGTTCGGGGTTTTTGGCAGGTGCCCCTCTTGCAGTTGCGGTAATTGCAGATCATACACTTAGTGACGTTTGGATTGAAGATGTGTCCATAGCTGCAACAATAATACAGTTAACAGCTCAGGATTTAGGCCTTGGCTCGTGTTGGATTCAGGTTAGGGAACGATTTCATAAAGAGCAGGAAACGGCTGGAGATTATATCAGAGAAGTTCTGGGTATACCCGGACAGTACTGTGTTGAATGCCTGATAGCCATTGGTTATCCTGCTGAAGAGAAGAAACCGTATGAGGAAGATATGCTCAAGCGGGAAAAGCTGCATTTTGATAGATTTTAGTAATTTATGTAGGAAATATTTTGGCGGGAGAATTGAATGAATTGAAAAAGGCTTTTGCTGTAGGGATTGCAGGCGGCAGTTCATAAGGGACTGGGAACAGGGGGGACGTTTGGAGATCATATTTAAGAGTGAATTTACCATGACATTGGACAGGTATTTATATTTTTGTAACAATCTTGTTGGTGAGGAGGCAAAAAGAAAGTACCGGGCATGGAAAAGTAGAAATATTTTATTTCTTATTATATCGTTACTATGTGCATTGATACTTGCGTTATTGAAAGAATTGATAGGAGCGTGTGTGCTTCTTGGTCTTGGTGCAGGTTTTACTTATAAGTACTTTTATCAGTCTAACAGAGTAAATACAAAGGTTTATAATTGTATGCGAAAGTCGCTGGATTCGTCCGATTGGATCAGATCCACAACATTTACTGATGTAATGAAAATAAAAGAAGGAAACACGGAAAGTGTTTACGAATATTCTCACATTAAAAAAATCACAGAAGATAATGAGTACTTTTATCTATGGCACAATTCGGATTTTGTTTTCCGGATTCCCAAGGACAGCTTTGTTATTGGAGACAAAAAGGATTTTAAAAATTTTATTGCAGACAGAATTTATGAAAGCAGGGTTACAAGTTAACATAAGAATATAAAATTATATCCTCCACCGGGGCTTGTTGAGATGAAATAACGTTTTATAATTGTACTTAGCAGAAAGTAAAATTATGAAAGGTTGGTAAGAACATGCATATTCCAGACAATTATTTAAGCCCGTCAACCTGTGCCGCTATGGGGGCTGCTATGGTTCCTGTTTGGACAAAGGCAATCAGGAAGGTAAAGGAAGAGATTCCTAAAGCAAAGATACCCCTGCTTGGTGTGGGAGCAGCGTTTTCATTTCTTCTTATGATGTTTAATGTGCCGCTTCCAGGAGGGACAACAGGGCATGCTGTAGGTGGTACTCTGCTGGCTATTTTAATGGGCCCATATGCCGCCTGTATCAGCGTTACGGTTGCTCTCTTTATTCAGGCTTTCTTATTTGGCGATGGTGGTATACTTGCTTTTGGGGCGAATTGTTTTAATATGGCATTTGTTCTGCCGTTCTTTGGATATTATATTTTTAAACTGATTAAAGATCATGTCAGGTCAGAAAAAGGGGAATACCTGGGTATTATTCTGGGATCCTATGCTGGAATTAATATAGCTGCATTCTGTGCCGCCATTGAATTTGGAATTCAGCCTCTTTTATTTAAAGATGGCGGGGGGCAGGCACTTTATTGTCCTTACCCCCTCTCTGTTTCCATACCTGCCATGCTGATTCCCCATCTGCTGGTTGCAGGAATTGTGGAAGCTGTTTTTACGGTTGCAATTGTTGTTTACATAAAAAAGGTCTCTCCAGGTACATTTTATAAGGGGGCCAAAGAAAAGACGAGAGCTGTTTACGGTCTGGTAGCCGGGCTTATCTGCTTTACTCCCCTTGGTCTTCTGGCGACAGGAACCGCGTGGGGTGAATGGGGAGCAGATGAAATTAAAGAAGTAGTATCTGGGGGGAATGCATTGGGATTTGTTCCTCACGGTATGAAGGAAGGTTTCAATTTTAGTGCTGTTATGCCGGATTATGCAGTGAGCGGTCTGACGGAAGTAGCAGGATATTTATTGTCTGCAGTTGCGGGTGTGGCAATCATGATTATTTTCTTTAAGATACTTGGTAATATGAAAAAAGACAAGGCTGGAAACAACGTTGGATAATACAGAAATTAAAGTAAATGATATGCCGGAATGGCTTTTAAAAAACGAGAAATACATACCGTCGGCCGATAAGGATACTTTTGTTAACAAAAGTATCCTGTCTGTATTTAAGGTGTTATCCAGAATAAAAAAACAGGATTCACCAGGGGAAACAGTTTTTCAAATCAATGTACCTCTTAAGGTTTTTGGCACACTCGTTTTAATTTTACTGGTTTCACTTACAAGAAGCTTTGTATTTGTTATAATTGTAAATGTCTGGTTATTGGCAGTCTTAAGTATGACGGATACAACGCGTATGATAGTAATCTTAAAGCTGAGTATGGGTATCACTTTTTTCACGGCTATTATCATGCTTCCGGCATTTGTTTTCGGTAATACCTATAGCAGTATCATGATCACTACAAAGGTGTTTGCTACAATCACTGCCATGGGTCTGCTTTCTCATTCCACAAGGTGGAGTGCACTGACTCAGGCGCTGAAACGATTTTATTTACCTGATATTTTTATATTCATACTTGATATTACAATCAAATATATTTATATGCTGGGTGAATTCTCCTTAAATATGTTTTATGCATTAAAGCTCCGGTCTGTGGGAAAGAACGGCAGCAAGTATTCGTCAATGGCAGGAATTGCAGGAACTGTATTTCTTCAGTCCAAAGAAATGGCCGAGGATATGTATCATGCCATGGAATGCAGAGGATTTACGGGAGAATATCAGTTAAATGATAAATCAAAGTTTAAATGGAGGGATTACCTCTATATGGGGATAATTGCTGTTTTTTTTACTTTATTTATTTACTTTGGAAGGGTGTAACATGATTGAACTTAAGGATGTCTGTTTTTCATATTCGGATATGATTGCATTGGATCACATTAATCTCAGTATAAAAACAGGGGAAGCAATTGCGTTAATGGGGGCCAATGGCTGCGGCAAGTCCACGCTGTTAAAGCTATTAAATGGAATTATTTCTCCAGACGTTGGAAGCTATCAGTTTCATGGGGAAGAAGTCACTCATAAAAAACTTCAGGATGAAAAGTTTTCAAAGCTTCTTCATCAAAAAATTGGATTCGTATTTCAGAATTCGGATACGCAGCTGTTTTGTTCCAGTGTTTATGATGAAGTGGCGTTTGGACCAAGGCAGATGGGTGTTGAAGAATCAGAGGTTAAACATCGGGTAAATGACTGCCTTGCTTTGCTGGGGATACAGGAATTCAGCAATAGAATTCCATATCACTTAAGCGGAGGAGAAAAGCGGAAAGTTGCGATTGCCTGCGTGCTGTCATTAAATCCTGAGGTTCTGGTTCTTGATGAACCAATGAACGGACTTGATCCCAAGACCCAGAGATGGCTTGTGGATTTTCTGAAAAAGTTAAATAAAGCAGGGAAGACTTTAATTACTTCCACTCATAATCTTGAGCTTGTGCATGAAATATCCAATAGAGCTGTTCTTTTTGGTGAATCCCATACCATTGTGGCAGATAGGTTGACAGAAGAACTGCTAAAAGATGTGGAACTGTTAAAAAGGGTAAATCTTGTGGATATGTATTATCAATATAAGGTGTAGTCTTATATTTAGATGAATAGACCTGATTGCTGATCAGCCAAAGATATAATAAGTTATTGATTAATAATAGTTTAAGGGGAAAGAGAATGAAAAGAAAGGTGATTTTATTAGCAGCAGCAATACTTACTTTAAGTCTTACTGTGGGCTGCCAGAAGCAAAAGAATGAAAACCTGCCTCAGGAGTCAGAAACCACCAGTGGGCTCGATATCAAAAATGAAACCGGTTTAGATGTAAAGCTGGATGAAAACCGGATTATACTTGAGCAGTCCTTTCATACTGAACTGGGTGATTGGGGAGATGTAAGGTTTGTATCATACGGTCCGGCAGCTGGCTCGGATTTTGAAGATGTCTCATTTTACCTGATGAAAAATGGTAAGGTGGTTTTTGCATTTCCCTATTATGGTGAAAATAATAAGACGGATCAATATGCCGGTCTTTTTGACAGTGTGGAGGCGGTGGCGTTTCATGATGTAAATGGGGATAATTTAAAGGATGTAATTGTTATTATTAACTACATTACCGGTGCCGGCCCCCAGGGGATGGAACCACGTCCCAAAGCCAGAATATTCCTCGCGGATAAAAAGGGCTTTATTCTGGAGAAGGATTTGACAGATGACGTAAATGATCATATTGAGGAAGAAGATATGAGCATGGGGCACATTTACGATTATATGAAAAACAAATGAATTCTCATTGCTTATATGGCTTATTTAAACAAGCGCCCCAGGTGTTCATAGGACACTGGGAGTGCTTGTTTTTATATTCATGGGATTATGCTTTTGCGTAATCGGCTGCATTTGTTTTGAGCTTGGGACCATAGGTGGCGCCATCTCCATTGTAGATTGCTCCCATCTTATTAAAATCCCGTGACTGGCAGGCTTTTAGCAGATAACCGTTGCTGTACTTTGCAATAAAGGTGCAAAAACCTTTCATCTGGTTGTCTTCGCTGATGCTAAAGTCATGAAACATTGCCTTTGGTGAACTAAAACCTGTGACCTCATAGTTAAAGCCCATTATCTGGGGAAGTCCCATACTAATGGAATAATAAGCGTAGTATTCGTTAATTCCAATTGCCAGATTAAATGCATCGTATTCACTGGCCTGATTTCCGGTGTGGGTTTTATTCCATGTTCCATTTTTGTGATAATAATGTACGTTATCCTCAACTTTAAAGGTCTTGGAGGCGTTTAAAACATTTTTTAAGAAGATATGGTTTTCAAAACGGATTAATAGTTTTATGCTGGTAATATATGATCCTGAGGATTCCGTGATAATAAAGCCACCTAAGACATCTTCACCAATTGAGTATTTTGAAGCAAAGGAAGAGATAATTGATCCAAATTTCTTTTTGAGGTTATTTGCGGCGGTGCTGGCATCAGAGCTGCCGCCGGAGGTGGCCTTATCAAGAGGGGTAAGAGTAGTTTTTACCTGGGTGTATGTATATCTGGAGTTATCATAATCAGCCATAATTGTCTCTCCTTTTTTGAATGTGCAATTTTAATAATAAAAAAGAAGATATAAGTCATATTTGTAAACTTCAAACGTTTACTAAATAATAATTTATTTTTTAGTTTACAAATCACTCCTCCCATTCTTTTTATCAGGTAGATTTGCAGATCAATTGCCTCTCCGTCTATGCCGGCTAAGGAGGGCCATTTGAAACATTAAAATTCCAGGAGGAAATAAAAGATGAATAAAACAATTGCAAAATCAGTAGGTAATTCCAACCCTCTGATCGATCACCACTTAGGAGCAGATCCCTTTGCCCTGACTTACAATGGAAGAGTTTACATCTATATGTCCAGCGACAATTATGAGTACAACGCAGATGGATCAATCAAAGAAAACAGTTTTAATAATTTAAAGAGTGTTTTTGTAATATCTTCAGAAGATATGGTTAACTGGACCGATCATGGAGCGATTCCGGTAGCAGGTGCAAACGGTGCTAACGCAGGGCAGGGAATTGCAAAATGGGCAGGCGGCTCCTGGGCACCGGCAGCTGCGGTGAAAAATATCAATGGCAAAGACAAATTTTTCCTTTATTTCGCCAACGGCGGAAACGGTATCGGCGTATTGACGGCTGACAGCCCCATTGGTCCATGGAGTGATCCTCTGGGCAGAGCGCTGGTATCTGGCAATACACCAGGTATCTCCGGTGTAGTATGGCTCTTTGATCCGGCTGTCTTTGTAGACAGTGACGGAACAGGATATCTTTACTGCGGCGGCGGAATTCCGGGAGGCAATAATCCGTCACAGTCCCAGTGGGCAAATCCAAAGACCGCCAGAGTAATCAGGCTGGGCCAGGATATGATCAGTACTGTAGGTAGCGCTTCGACCATTGATGCTCCTTTTATGTTTGAAGATTCAGGAATCCACAAGTATAATGGGGTTTATTACTACTCTTACTGCATTAATTTCTCCGGCTCTCATCCAGGAAGCGTTCCTCCAGGAGAAATCGGATATATGACTAGTAACAGTCCTATGGGACCATTTACCTATAGAGGTCATTTCTTAAAGAATCCGGGCAACTTTTTTGGTGGCGGAGGCAATAACCATCATTGCGTTTTCCAGTTTAAAAATCAGTGGTACGTGGTTTATCATACTCAGACCGTGAGTCTTGCATTATATGGTTCCGGTAAAGGTTACCGTTCCCCGCACATTAACCAGTTGTTCCACAACAGCGATGGAACCATTCGTGAGGTTGCAGCAAACTATGCAGGCGTGGGTCAGCTTTCCAATTTAAATCCATATAAGCGGGTGGAAGCAGAAACCATTGGCTGGAACGGAAGAATTTTAACAGAAAAGAGTTCTGCTTCCGGAGGCCCTGTATACAATCAGAATGTAACAGGTATTCACAATGGAGACTGGATTGCTGTGGGAAATGCAGATTTTGGTTCAACAGGTGCCAAACGTTTTAAGGCTAACGTTGCTTCAACATCCGGAGGTAAGATTGAGGTTCGTCTTGATAGTGAAAACGGTACCGTGGTAGGAACTTTAAATGTGCCCAATACCGGCGGTATGCAGAACTGGAGAGAAGT
Organism: uncultured Paenibacillaceae bacterium; assembly: GCA_963523055.1. Taxonomy (GTDB): domain Bacteria; phylum Bacillota; class Clostridia; order Lachnospirales; family Lachnospiraceae; genus Lacrimispora. Next base: position 439,720 of record CAURBV010000003.1, read on the forward strand.
AGAAACAACAATCAGCGGTGCCAAAGGGGTACATAAACTGTTCTTTACGTTTACTGGAAATGGCAGCGGAAACTTATTTAATTTCGACTATTGGCAGTTTGTGTAAAGGGGATCTATATGGATAATAGTATAAATGAAACAATAAAAGCAGCCTGGCAGTCTGACAATGGAAATGGCACTTACACCAATCCGATTTTAAATGCGGATTATCCAGACATTGCAGCAATTCGGGTTGGAAAAGATTTTTATATGGTCAGCTCTACGTTTGTGTCCTTTCCCTCTATTCCAATCATGCATTCCAGGGATCTGGTAAACTGGGAGATAATCGGATATGTGACTGCAGATTTAAACGGAACCGGGAAATCTTATACCCTCACTAACAATTTTGAGGATTATGGGCATGGCTGCTGGGCACCCACCATTGCCTACCGTAACGGTGTTTATTATGTGGGTATTTATCAGGCACAGGGCAAATTTATTCTGTGTACTTCCACCAACCCGGCGGGGCCTTATACGAAAACAGTATTTAATCAGGGATTTCATGATCCGGCGCTGTTTCTTGATGACGATGGGACAGGATATATTATTTCAGAAGCAAATGATGTGAAGATCAGTAAGCTGAGCGGAGATTACAAGTCTGTGGTAAACAGCAGAGTATCCACCCGGATTGAAGGTATCACCGGAAAGTATCTGGTGGAAGGCACTCACGTTATAAAAAAGAACGGGTATTACTACATATTCCGGAATTCTACACCACCAGAATCCTATACTTATTGTCTGCGGTCTAAAAATATTTACGGACCTTATGAAATGAGAATTCTTTTAAATGGGCCAAGGATACCGGGGGGAAGCCAGATTCATCAGGGCGGTCCCATTGATACACCGACCGGGGAGTGGTGGTTCTATGTATTTCAGGATGGAAACGGTTTAGGACGCCGTGATATTCTGGTACCTATGCAGTGGCAGAATGACTGGCCGGTGCTGGGTGATCCGTCTACCGTTAAGAATGTGACAATCGGAGGAAAGAGCTACCCTATGGGAAGTGTGCCAATTACGTACAGAAAACCAAATGTGGGAGCTTCTTATCCGGTAGTGTCTATTCCTGACAGCGATGAATTTAATTCCACTGTTCTGGGAGTTCAGTGGCAGTGGAACCATTATCCGGACAACAGCAAATGGTCACTGAGCGAGCGTCCCGGGTATTTACGGCTTCGGGCAAAACAGGCCAATAATCTGTGGAGAGCGACCAATACGCTTACCCAGAGAGTTCAGGGACCTGACTGTCAGGGAACCATTGAGCTGGATACTGCCAATATGGCAGATGGGGATCAGGCAGGACTTTGCCTGTTAAACATTCCTTATGGCTCCATTGGTGTGGTGAAATCCGCAGGTGTGAAAAAGATAGTAGCCAATATTAATGCTAAGGAAGATGCCAAAGGAGTGATTACAAATGGTCCTGAACTTCGCAGTAATATTGTGTACTTACGGGCCAGTGCAAATCTTCTTACAGATAGGGCAGTCTTTTCTTACAGTACAGACAATGTGAATTTTACTCAGCTTGGAGGACAGCTGAATATGCCGTTTGACCTTGGGTTCTTCCAGGGAGATAAGTTTGGTATCTACAACTTTAACACTGCATCAGCCGGTGGATTCATTGATGTTAACTGGTTCCGTTTTGTCTCCTCAAATAAAAAAACAACAGGTACTATGGAGGCATCCGTCGCAGAAGATATGCTGGAAACAAGTATGGCGGTATCTGCGTCAGGCGGAGATGCAGCAATTAATCTGGCAGCACAAAAGCAGCTGATCCGGGGGTACGGAGGAATCAACCACCCTGCATGGATTGGCGATCTGACGGCGGCTCAGAGAGAGACTGCATTTGGAAACGGAACTAACCAGCTGGGATTTAGTATTTTAAGAATTTATATTGATGAAAATAAGAACAACTGGAGCAGGGAACTGGCGACGGCGAAAAAGGCAAAGGAAAAGGGAGCCTTACTATTTGCTTCTCCATGGAATCCGCCCAGTGATATGGCAGAGACATTCACCCGCAATGGTGTAGCGAATCAGAAGCGGCTTAAGTACGATAAGTATGGTGCCTATGCCCAGTATTTAAATGATTTTGTCACCTTTATGAAGAACAATGGAGTAGAGCTTTACGCCATATCCGTTCAGAATGAGCCTGATTATGCACATACCTGGACCTGGTGGACTCCTTCTGAAATGCTGAACTTCATGAAAAACTATGCGGGATCCATTAACTGCAAAGTTATCGCACCGGAATCATTTTCTTACATGAAGAACATGTCAGATCCCATATTAAATGATTCTCAGGCTCTTGCAAATATGGATATTCTTGGAGCACATCTTTATGGTACACCGGAGGGGAGCTTCTCGTATCCGCTTTTCAAGCAGAAAGGCGCAAATAAAGAACTTTGGATGACTGAGGTATATTATCCAAACAGCAATAATAATTCCGCTGATTTATGGCCGGAGGCACTTGAGGTTTCCTATCACATACACAATGCTATGGTTTTAGGTGATTTCCAGGCTTACGTATGGTGGTATATCCGCAGACAGTATGGCCCCATGAAGGAAGACGGAACAATCAGCAAACGAGGTTATAATATGGCACATTTCTCCAAATTTGTCAGACCTGGCTATGTGAGGGTGGATGCTTCCCCCAATCCGTCAAATGGTGTTTATATTTCCGCTTACAAAGGAGATAATAAGGCAGTGATTGTAGCAATTAATAAGAATACATCTGCTGTCAGCCAGAAATTTACATTCCAGAACGGAACGGGAGGTTCGGTATCCTCATGGATCACAGATGGAAGCAGAAATCTTGCAGCAGGTTCCAGTTACCGTGTATCCGGTAATTCCTTCACTGCCCAGCTTCCAGCCAGAAGTGTCACAACCTTCGTAACCAGTTTAAGCTAAACAGGCGCATAAAAATGAATGAGGCAGGGTGCTCTGACGGTCAGTCAGGGTGCCCTGTTTCACCGGCTTAATTCTTAAGTATTTTGATTTGTATTTACGGGCTGGGAAACTGGTATTATAATACGCTTATAATGAAAATGAGAGAGGAGAAAGATGAAGAAAGAATTACCCTATTTCAGTATTGGAGATTCCTTTGGGGGAAATCAGGACTGGTTCCGGGATCCGATGATGCATTTAGGCGGCTGCGGAGCCGCAGCTGCATGTGATGTGTGCATTAATCTGGCGCTCCATCACAACAAAACTCATCTGTATCCATCTGATATAAAAAGACTTGATAAGGAAGCTTACATTGAGTTTTCCAGCACAATGAAGCCGTATTTAAGACCCCGCTTCGGCGGAATTGATACGCTGGAGGTGTTTATGGATGGTTTTAATCAGTATTTGAATTATGTAAACGAGAAGAGTCTTACGCTGTGGGGCTGCCCTGGTGATACTCCTGGGAAGGAAGCAGCAGATAACGTGAAAGATCAGATTGACAGGGGAATTCCAATTCCCTTTTTACAGCTCCGCCATAGGAATGCAAATTTTAAGGATCTGGTCTGGCATTGGTTTATGCTGGTGGGATATGAAGAATTTGAGAATGAGTTTTATGTAAAAATTGCCACCTACGGTGGATTTCGCTGGCTTTCCTTCTATGAATTATGGGAGACTGGATATAAGCGCAAGGGTGGGCTTGTGTTGCTGCGGCAGCAGGCTGAGTAAGGAGATACGGTGAAAGCAGCAATTTGTGATGATGAGGTAACCTTCCAGTTGTACTTACGGGAACATAGAAAAACTGCAGGTTTAAAATTTCAGTGCCCGCCTCCAGAGACAGAACAGAGGCGGGCAACTTTTATGAGTTTATTCGGAATTACTATTTTGTAAAAACACCACAAATAGTTTCGCCTGTATCTGAAAATTCCTGTCCGGCAATATCACCATAAAATTCAAGTGTATGAAAGCCGATGGGCTGAATTTCTGATATCAGTTTTTCCTTAGTAAAATAATGATCCCAAATATTATAACAATTTATCGTATCTTTGGTTAATACGATTGACTGCTTTAATTCTGTATGATCTTCATCATCATATTGATAAACAGAATTTAAGCAGATATGGGGCTTTTCGTTCCAAAATCCACTCTCTTCACTGTAATACCATGACTGGTTTTCCTCTTTTCTCATAAGAGGTGTAAACACATCAAAAATGAACTTACCGTTGGGCTTTAATGCCTGATATACTTTCCTCAACAGAATCAGCCTATCGTTGATTGATAACGGCGCATAATCACAATAAATCAATGTGATTACATCAAACTGTTCTCTATCGTCTATTGTCAGGTAGTTTTGGTAATAGTATTGGATATTACTTTTGTTCAGTAACGTTTGCTCTTGTGCATACTCGATAGAACGTTTTGAAAAGTCAATACCTGTTACTGTATAACCCGCCTTACGAAAACGTTCTGCATAAATACCAGGTCCACAGCCCAAATCCAGTAATTGTTGAAATTGTGCAGGCGAGGCTATTGAAGTAATCCACCTTACAGAGTTATCAACAAAATCATGTTTCCGGGTTGCTGCATTCCAATCAGGGTTGAGATGTGCTTCAAGCATTCCTTTCGATACATGCTCATCATCCCAGAACTTACCTGTACTTGGTGCATAAAGCTTTGGCTTTTTTAAGTAATGGCTTAATTGGTTGAACATAATTTCCTCCGTCTTAAGAGGGCTAAATTATTGTCACCCTCCTTTTATGGTTACTACAAGTGATCATTTTATCGAATTTCATAATTATCAGCTCCCTTCAAAATTAATACTTTAATTATAGTAGTCTGCAGGCAACAGGTCAATATAGGAAGCAGCTATAGTGAAAAACGATTAAAAAATTATACCGTTTGCTTGAGAAGTATGGTAAAATTTATGAATGCATCTCATTTGATCACCAGTCAAAAAAGAATAATAAAAGCACAGGAAGACTGAATGTCGGGGGGGAATATGGTACGTTTTGTTTTTCATTATTATAGTAAGTATAAAAAAGACATAGTTTTGGCACTATTGCTATCTTTACTTAATTCTGTCATGACAGTGGCGTGTTCACAGTTTTTAAAAGATGTCATTCAGGGCACTTTGGCAGGAAAAAGTAGTTTCCTGGCAGGAAAAATTGTTCAAATCCTTTGTCTGACTCTGATTTGGGTTATGATAATCTACAGTTCTAAATTGGTTACTGGAAAATTAAGTATTCAGATGACCAGTGGTTTAAGGCAGGATGTAATAGAAAAGATTATGAATATGCGTTATGACTATCTTATGAGTCAGCAGAAGGGAACTTTTTTAAATAAACTGAATGAAGATATCTCTGATGTCAGTAGATACTTTGAGCAGCTTTTGTTTTCTGTTTTTTTAAATGGAATCAGTGTTTTGGTAATTCTGTTTTATTTATTTGCGACTGACTGGAAGCTTACTTTAATATCTATGATCTGGATTCCATTTACCACCATACTATATCATAAATTTTTAAACGGCATCGCTCGTTTTACCAAAGAAAAGAAGAAACAACAGGATGCACTTACTGCTAAAACCCAGGAACTGTTTGAATGCTATGAGACAGAGAAAAGCTATAATTTACAGGAGATAAATTTATCTGAAATTGATACTAATATCTGGCAGGTTTATCAGGCTGATTTAAAACGGCAGAAAAAAGAGGCCATGACAACTGCCTTCAGCTCGATGATTCGCTGCCTGCCTGTTTTATTTTGCAGTATATTTGCAGCTGGTATGGTGATAAAAGGAGCATTGACAGCGGAAAATTTTATGTCTTTTCTTATACTGCTGGGGTTCATTTCATCGCCCATCAGCAATTTCACGTCAGTATTAGTGGAACTGAATAAAGCAGGAGTCAGTGCAGACCGGTTACGCAGACTGTTAGAAGCACCGGAAGAAAGCGGTGGAGGCAATATAACCAGCCTTCCTTTTTTTGACCCGGTGATTCAATTTCAGAATATCTGTTTTTCTTATGATGGTTTAAATCCAATTTTAAATAATCTGACCTTTGAATTGAAAAAAGGAGAGCGGATTGCTTTTGTGGGAGGTTCCGGAAGCGGAAAGACAACTTTGATGAATCTGATACTGGGACTGTTTGTGCCTCAGAAGGGGAATTACTTCCTTTATGGAACACGGGTTACAGATCTGGATATGAAACTGTTGCGGGGGTGTTTTTCCATCGTTTCCCAGGAGACTTTTTTATTTCCGGATACCATTGAACAAAATTTATTGTACGGAAACCGCAGTGCAACCAGAGCAGAGATAGAAAAAGCGGTAGGAGACGCAGGACTTGCTTCTTTCATTGATAGCCTGCCTGAGGGGTATGATACCATACTGGAAGAAAATGGTGTCAATCTGTCAGGAGGGCAGAGGCAGAGATTTGCCATAGCAAGAGCACTTCTTAGAAACAGTGAAGTAATTATATTTGATGAACCAACTTCGGCTCTTGATCCAAAATCAGAAAAGGAGATCACGGAATTAATTGACAGGACGTTAAAGTCCAAAACCATAATCTCTGTTGCTCATAAGCTGAATACAGTCCTGGACTATGACAGGATTTATCTGATGGACCACGGGAATTTGAAAGAACAGGGGAGCCATGAAGAACTGATTGGGAAAAAAGGACTTTATTATCAATTATTTCACAGCCAGAATCGTATGGGGAGGGAGTTGGTATGAAACATTACCTGTCTCAAATAAAAGACACACTGGACTATCTGGGAAATGAAAAGAGACTGTATCTGGTCTTTCTTCTTTCCTTGGGATTTGGATATTCGGGAATGGCCATTGCGATCTCCCTGATTCCACAGGTTCTCATTGATGCTTCTGTCAGTGGAAGCTATGAACATATGAAGGGGAAACTGCTCCTTTATACCGGACTGTTTTTTATGTCCTTTGTAATTTCAATTCTGTCCCAATACATATACAGACGCTGTGTTCTGCGGTTCCAGGCCGGGCTTAGAAGAAAGGTGATGGAGAAGAAAGCGAGGCTGCCGGTCTCCTATTTTGAAAACAGCCACAGCGGAGAGTTTCTTTCACAGATGATCTATGATATAAATAAGGCAGAAGAACTTTACCGGTCTAAATATAAAGAAGCGTTTAACCCCATTATTGCTTTGATTACCAGTGTAATTCCCATGTTTCTGCTGGATTATACATTAACGCTGTTGTTGCTTTTTATTTCCATCCTTTGTGTTTTGGCCAATGCTGCTTTTTCAGAACGGGTAAAAATAGCCGGCCGTTTAACCGCTGGTGCAAGTGCAAAGCTGTCAGAACGTTCATCCGATATTTTGTCCGGAATACTGACCATTAAGGAATACCAGTTAAATGAGGTTTTATCCGGAAAATTTCGTGCTGCAAATGAACAATATGCAGGGAAAGCCCTGGAAAGGGAGAAAATTGGTGCATTTTTAGAGGCTATGAACAGTGGTTTTACCGTATTATGCAGCATTGTATTTCTCGTTGCCGGATCTGTTATGGTACAGTCGGGGAAAACAACCTATGGTACTCTGGTGGCACTTATGAGTCTGGAATCCAGTATTATCTGGGCTGCCTTATCAGCAGCAAAAAGATTCCCGGAACTTTTTGATAATATTGCAAGCCTGGAACGCATTCAATCCTTTTTAACTATGGAGGAAGAATTAATCCGTGTACCAGAACGGCTGGAGGAGAATCAAAATAAGAGCTTTATTGAGTTTAGAAATGTGGATTTCAGCTATAAAAACAACAGAGAAGTACTGAATCATTTCAATATGCAGATTTACCAAAATGAAGTGGCAGTCATAACTGGCAGGTCGGGCTGCGGTAAATCAACCATTTTTAAATTATTAATGGGATTTTATAATGCGGATAAGGGTTATATAGCAATAGATGGAAAAAGTCTGGAGGAATACGGAGCAAAAGAACTCCGCCAGATGATTGCATATATACCACAACGGCCATTTCTGTTTTATGGTACCATTGAAAAAAATATACGGTACGGCAATCCACAAGCGTCCTTTGAACAAATTGTCAAGGCGGCTAAGGCAGCCTGTGCCCATGATTTCATTATGGAGCTGCCGGGGGGCTACGATTACGTTTTCGGAGATAAAGGCAGTAATTTATCCTTTGGACAACGGCAACGGATAGCAATTGCCAGGGCATTTTTAAAAGATGCTCCCATTATTCTGTTTGATGAAGCGACATCTGGATTGGATTATGAGTCAGAACGGTTCGTATTACAGGCAGCAGAACAATTGATACAGAATAAAACAGCCCTCATGATCTCACATCGGGAATCTGGTGTAAGGTTATGCAATAGAAAAATAGAAATCTCATCGGTAAGATGAAGTGGGAATAAAATGGAGGTATTATGAATAAGAAAATTTTACTCACGATAATTGCAGTATCCTGTCTGGCAGCAGGCTGTGGGAAAGCGGCACAGTCGGACCGTTTACAGGAAACAGAGAAGACAACGGTCAGCAGCGCACCGGATGATACTATTTCAATACAGTCCTCTAAGGAAAACCTCTCTCAGGCGGCTGCAGAGACAGAGAGCAATACAAATTATAACCAATACCTAAAAAAGAACTGGATCAGAAGTACAGACACTAATTTTCCTGAAAATGGAGGTTTATCCATAGTCATTTCAAGCATTAAAGATGGTAAGATTAAAGGTGAGATTTCAGCGGTAGGCAGTGGTCCTGCTTATAATATGGACAGCTCCGGATTTGAGGGCAGGGTAGAGAAAGACACAGCAGAATGTGAACTTGTAGATGATTCCAGGGGTAATAAAGGAACAGTCAGGCTTATTTTTAAATCTCCCGGCATTCTGGAAGCTGCAGTTGCAATTACTGAGAAATCAGAAGATAATATCATGACCCTTCCGGAAGGGACCTTTGAATTTGCGCCGGATAATCTGAAAAATATAGAAGGCTTCCAGCCCATAGAGGAGCAGTCATTTCTGGTGGATCTGGATTCGTGGGGGAAAGTAAAGTTTGTGTCAGGGAAGTTAACTGCAGGGGATCATATTCCTACCGTGTTTTATCTGACTGATGAAGATGGTAATATTTTTTATCAGTTTAGTACAACCTTTCCATACAGCGTAGATGTGGAGGCTGTTTCATTTAAAGATTTAAATAACGACGGTTTAAAGGATATTGTTATCATCGTTTCAGATCAGTATGAAGGATCTTCCGGATTACCCATTGCAAATGTCTGCTTCCAGCAGGAAGATGGTACCTTTATGACAGATTATAAGCTTTGTCAGGAAATTAATGACTCCGGTAACAATAAAGATATTAAAACGGTTACCAGTTATATCCTGGACAAAAAATAAAGAAATTTAGAAACAAGTATTGACAAAATAATTAATAGTGTATATAGTTAACTGTGTTAGCTAATTAAAATAGTACAAGAAGGTGACGAAATGGATTATACAAACCTGGCTCGTGAATATATGCAGATCATGCACCAGATGCGTAATATGAATGGGCAGAAGAAGATTCATGATTCCATGCATGGCGAAAATTTTATGCTCTTTTATATCTCTAAGCGTCAGGGCGGTATTATTCCAAGTGAAATCAGCAACGAAATGGGAATCACCTCTGCCAGAATTGCTGCAGCGCTCAATAGTCTGGAGTCAAAGGGTCTGATTACCCGGAGAATTGATACAGAGGATCGCAGAAGAATTCTCGTTGATTTAACTGAAGCAGGAAGAGAACAGGCGAAAAAACATACTGACATGATTTTAAATATTACAAGAAGCATGCTTGAATATCTGGGAGAAGCGGATGCGACGGAGTTGATCCGGATAATGAAGAAGCTTGCAGAAAGAAATCCCCAGGAGTTTAATTAAGATGCGGCCGATTAATCGGCTGCATATTTTACCAGAATTAACTAATACTATTAGTATATAACAAAGTTAGTAAACAGGAGGATCATACATGATAAAATTACTAAAACGCTTGAAAAAGGCAGAATGGCTGCAGGTTTTTGCCAGTCTGATCTTTATTGTCGCTCAGGTCTGGCTGGATTTAAAGCTTCCGGACTATATGTCAGAAATTACCAGACTGACACAGATTCCAGGCAGTGAGATGACAGACATATGGGTGGCAGGAGCAAAAATGTTAGTGTGTGCTTTGGGCAGTCTGGTTTCTGCAGTAGCGGTCGGTTTCTTTGCAGCCAGAATTGCAGCTTCTTTTTCCCAGAGACTCAGAAGTCTTTTGTTCTCTAAAGTAGATTCTTTTTCTATGGAAGAAATTAACCGCTTTTCTACTGACAGTTTAATTACACGTTCCACCAATGATATCACCCAGGTGCAGATGCTTATTACCATGGGGCTTCAGATGCTTATTAAGGCTCCCATTATGGTGGTTTGGGCAATTACAAAAATTGCAGGCAAAGGATATGAGTGGACTGTGGCAACGGGTGTTGCTGTCGGAATAATGGTTGTAGTGATTGGAACAATTATGATATTCATTATGCCCAAATTTAAAAAAATGCAGTCACTGACGGACAATTTAAACAGGGTTACAAGAGAGAATTTAACTGGTCTGCGGGTTGTAAGAGCATATAATGCAGAGCATTACCAGGAAGAGAAGTTTGAACAGGCCAATCAGGAACTGACGGCCACCCAGTTATATACCAACCGCGGTATGGCTATTATGATGCCCATGATGACTACATTAATGAGCGGGTTGTCTCTTGCAATTTACTGGATTGGAGCTAATTTAATTAACGCTGCCCAGGCCATGGACCGGCTGACTATATTCTCCAACATGGTGGTATTTTCATCTTATGCAGTTCAGGTAATTATGTCCTTTATGATGCTGGTAATGATTTTTATCCTTCTGCCAAGAGCCTCCGTCTCTGCAAAACGTATTAATGAGGTACTTGAAACAAAGCCGGTTATTATCGACGGAGACAAAAAAGATGGAGAAATAGGGAGTGAGGGAACCATTGAATTTAGAAATGTCAGCTTTCAATATCCGGGAGCTGCCGACTACGTTTTGGAAAACATTAGTTTTCAGGCAGATAAGGGTGAGACAGTGGCATTTATCGGCTCTACCGGAAGCGGAAAAAGTACGCTGATCAGTCTGATTCCCAGGTTTTATGACGCAACAGAAGGTGAGATTCTGGTTGATGGCGTGAATGTAAAGGATTATACACAAGAGGCTCTTCATAATAAGATTGGATATGTACCCCAGAAAGCAGTGATGTTTCGCGGGACGGTAAGCAGCAATGTGGCATTTGGCGAGAATGGAAAGAAGAAACCACTGCCAGAGGAGATTAAAACTGCAGTAAGGACTGCTCAGGGCAGTGAATTTGTGGAGAATATGGAACATCAGTATGAGGCAGAAATCGCACAGGGAGGCACCAATGTATCAGGAGGACAGAAACAGCGTCTTGCCATTGCCCGGGCCGTATGCCGAAAACCGGAGATTTATATTTTTGATGACAGCTTTTCTGCACTGGACTATAAAACCGACCGGGTGTTACGAACTGCTCTTAAAAAGGAATCTCAGGGAGCTACAAGTCTGATTGTTGCACAGAGAATTGGAACAATCATGGATGCAGATCAGATCATTGTCCTTGATGAAGGAAAGATAGTTGGAAAAGGAACACACAGAGAGTTGCTTCAAACCTGCAGTGTTTACAGGGAAATCGCAATGTCACAGCTTAGTCAGGAGGAATTAATATCATGAGTGAACAACAAGGAAAAAAGAATTCCCATGCAGGCCCAATGTCAGGCGGTCCCATGGGAAAGGGATCTATGGGGCAGGTTGTGGAAAAACCCAAAAACTTTAATACTACAATGACAAAGCTGCTGACGTATTGCAAACAATATCTTCCTGCCATTATCTTTGCTCTTGTGGCGGCTGCGGCTGGAACCATATTACAGATTATTGGACCGGATCAATTAAAAAATTTAACAAATGAAATCATGAAAGGGCTTCCTGCCATGGTAAATGGAGCACCTGTTCTGGGAACCATTGACATGAATGCCGTTTTAAACATTGGACGGACGCTGGCGGTGTTTTACGCAGTATCTCTAGTGTTAAACTATATACAGAGTCTGGTTATGGCAACCATTACACAGGTTATCTCGAAAAAAATGAGGGCAGATATCTCCCAGAAGATGAACCGCCTTCCTTTGAAATACTTTGATTCCGTAAGCATTGGAGATGTATTAAGCCGTGTGACCAATGATGTGGATGCCATTGGACAGACATTAAATCAAAGTGTTGGAACCTTAATTACTGCTTTTACCATGCTGGCTGGTTCTTTGATCATGATGTTTTATAACAGCTGGATTCTTGCGTTGACTGCGGTAGGCTCCAGCGTAATAGGTTTTAGTTTCATGATGGTTATCATGAAACAGTCACAGAAATACTTTAAACAACAGCAGACAGAATTAGGTCAGATTAACGGGCTGATTGAGGAAGTTTATACCGGTCATAATGTTGTTAAGGTTTATAATGGCAGCGGGCAAGCGAAAGATGCTTTTGAAAACAGCAACCGCAGTTTATACAGCAGTGCATGGAAATCACAGTTTCTTTCAGGGCTCATGATGCCTCTGATGAGCTTTGTGGGGAACTTTGGCTATGTTGCTGTCTGTGTGGTTGGTGCGGCTCTTGCTATGAAAGGAACGATCACCTTCGGTGTGATTGTGGCATTTATGTTGTATATCCGTTTATTTACCCAGCCGTTATCCCAGATCGCTCAGGCTATGAATAATCTTCAGAGGACTGCTGCAGCAAGTGAACGTGTTTTTGAATTCCTTGACGAAGAGGAACTTGAGAATGAATCTGAGAAAAAGAATATTTTAACTCATGTAAAAGGAACTGTGGAATTTAAAAATGTCAGATTTGGTTACACACCCAATAAGCCGGTAATCAACAACTTTTCTGCAAAAATTGACGCAGGACAGAAGGTGGCTATCGTTGGTCCTACAGGAGCCGGAAAGACTACCATGGTCAATCTGCTTATGAGATTTTATGAGACCGATGGAGGAGAAATTCTGATTGACGGAGTACCGGTGAATCAGGTACCAAGAGAGAATGTGCATGCACAGTTTAGTATGGTATTGCAGGATACCTGGATTTTTGAAGGGACCATACGGGAAAATATTATTTACAGCAAGCAGGGAGTGACGGATGAAGATGTGATCAATGCCTGCAAAACGGTAGGTCTGCATCATTTTATTATGACATTACCCAGGGGTTATGATACAATATTAAATGATAAAGCCAGTCTTTCAGAAGGTCAGAAGCAGCTGATTACCATTGCCAGAGCCATGATACAAAACGCACCTTTATTAATCCTTGATGAAGCCACGAGCTCGGTTGATACCCGTACAGAACGTATGGTTCAGACGGCTATGGATCAGCTCACAAAAGGAAGAACTTCGTTTGTGATCGCTCACCGGCTTTCAACCATTAAAAATGCAGATTTAATTCTGGTTATGAAGGATGGTGATATTATCGAAAGCGGAAGCCATGAGGAACTGCTTTCAAAGAACGGATTTTATGCACAGCTCTATAACAGTCAGTTTGAGGCAGCTTAATAAAAATATTATAATAAATACGGAGGCGGGATATGAAGTTTTGCTGGACGACCATTCATGTAAAATCATTAGATGAATCAATCCGATTTTACCACAACATCATTGGTCTTAACATTGTAAGTCAATTTGAAGCAGGACCCCATATGAAAATTGCGATGCTTGGAGAGCCGGGAAATGCGCTTATTGAGTTAATTGAACAGAACGGTATTTCCCAGGAGAGCAAAGGATTATCAATTGGGTTTGAAGTTCCATCGATTGAAGAAGCAATGGAACATTTGAAACAGAATCAGATAGAAATCAAAAGCGGACCCTTTTCACCAGCACCTGCCACCACTTTCTTTTTTGTGGAAGACCCCAACGGTCTGGAAGTACAGATTGTGCAGCATGGATAGAGCTATATGATTGTTTTTGAACAAGGAGAAGGTTATGAACAGAGGCGTGATTGTGACTGGGGGAGCTCACGGAATAGGGAAACAAATCTGTACTGATTTTATCAATGCAGGAGATCAGGTATGTTTTATTGACTCAGACGAAAAAAGATCCCTGGATTTTGTAAACCAGACCCCCGGTTTGTTTTATTATAATGGAGATGTGGCAGATCCGACAGTTCTGAAATGTTTCATTGAATTTGCGCTTGCTAAGCTGAAACGGATTGATGTTCTTGTCAATAACGCCTGCCGGGGAAATAAAGGGATTTTGTCAGGTTTGACTTACGAAGAATTCGACGATACCCTATCCATCGGATTAAAGGCACCTTTCGAATTAAGCCGTCTATGCAAGGAAGAATTGAAGAAGAACCAGGGTAGAATTATTAACATTGCTTCTTCCCGTGCATTTCAGTCAGAGCCTGATACGGAAGCCTATGCCAGCGCGAAAGGTGGAATCGTTGCTTTGACTCATGCACTTGCTATCTCATTAGGTCCGGAAGTTTTGGTAAATTGTATTGCACCTGGCTGGATTAATGTGACGGAACAGGAGGAATTTGGCCGGGAAGATGTGGCTGCGATTCCGGCCGGAAAAGTGGGAACACCAGAGGATATTTCAAAAATGGTGACATTTTTATGTGATCAGGATTTTATTACAGGAGAAACCATTACTGTTGATGGCGGAATGAATAAGCGGATGATCTATCATGGTGACTGGAACTGGAATTTTAAGGCTGACTGATATTAGAAAATAACAAAATAAAAATCAGAATCCCCTTTGCTTTTTTTTATATTGTCAGTATAATAAAAGTATCTTTCAAAAAAGGAAGATACTTTTAACCGCCAAAAAAAGGAAAAGGAGCTGATCGTATGATAATAGAAATTTGGTCCGATTTTGTCTGCCCCTTCTGCTATATGGGCAAAACAAAGTTCGAAATGGCATTAAATAAGTTTGAGCATAAAGATGAAGTAGAAGTCGTATATAGAAGTTTTGAGTTAAACATGTCAGGCGAATCTGTGAAGGGCAAAGACATTCATCAGGTTATCGCAGATAAGTACCACATCAGCTATGAGGAGGCAAAACGTAATAATGATATGATTGTGAAAGCAGCAGCGGAAGTCGGTCTTCATTACCGTTTTGATTTATTAAAGCTTAATAGCACAGGACTGGCTCATGAAATAATTCAATATGCAAAGTCAAAGGGAAAAGCGAACCAACTGGTGAACCGTTTCTTCCAGGGGTATTTTGAAGAAGGAATGGATATTGGTGACAGGGAAGCTCTTCTAAAGCTGGCGGAAGAAGCTGGTCTTGATATTGCTGACCTAACCATACAATTGGCTGGCGATCAGCTGAAGTCAGAGGTGAAAAAGGAAGAAGATATGGCTCGGAAATTGAATATCAATGGAGTACCGTATTTTTTAATTAATAATTGGTATGCTGTCTCTGGAGCTCAGAGTCCTGATACATTTCTTCATGCATTACAGGAAGCCTTTGAATCTGAAAAATAAGATAATTGAAAGCTAAAAGTGAAACTGCCGTTTATTCCGGTTATATACCGGTTTATAACGGCAGTTTCATTTTATACTATTTGTGGTTTAAATACCGGTAAACAGTGGGCTCCGAAACAAAAAGCTGCTTTGCGATTTCAGAAACTGCTCCTTTCATGGTTAGAATCCCCTGTTCATTCAACTGCTTTACAATATTAATCTTTTCTTGTCTGGACATGCGCTGGGGTGAGACTCCCGCGTCTTTCACAGCCTGTGTTACCAGGGTGGAAAGCATCTCCTCAACCGGAGTGCTTAAATCTTCCTGTATATCCGTTCTTCCTTCTGTCAGATTATAATGTTTTTTCAAATTGGATAATGCCAGGTCTAATTCATGAATGGCCGTTGTATTCCGGTTCACGCAGAGAAGGCCGATGAGCCTGTCTTCATTCTTAATAAAATAGGTGTTGGATATAAAATTCTTACTTTTACTCACACCATGATAATTCGTAAGATAGTCCTGCGTTTTGTAAATCTGATCTTTTCTGATCTGATTGGCCAGGTCAGTCATGGGAGAACCAATGCCCCGTCCGGAGTGATGGCCGTTGGCAACCGCTATTACAGTGCCGATATCAGATTTTGACACATCATGAAGCAGAACCTCGCAGCCAGGGCCGCACAGGCTGGATAAAAAAGAAACCATTGGTTTATACATATCTAATATTTCGTTATCTGTCATTATCACTCACATTCCTTTCATACTCTCTTCCATTATATCATTTTTCAATGAAGAATCAATTATGAAACAAAAAAATATATAAAGAATTTGTCACATTGATAAAAATATTGTCAAATTATGAAAAGTGTGTTATGATAAATTTACAATCAAAAGGATAAAAAAATTATTAAAAAGGAGGGATGTTTTGTTGCAGAAAAAAGAACTGAGTACTGACAAAGCTCCATCTGCGATTGGACCTTATTCTCAGGCAATTATGGCATCTGGAGCGATCTATGTATCGGGACAGCTTCCCATTGATCCGTCTACCGGATTATTTGCAGGAGATGATATTAAGGCTCAGACCAGGCAGTCTCTGGAGAATATCCGGGCTGTTTTAGAATCTGCCGGTGCAGGAATGGAGAATGTGGTGAAAACCACCGTATTACTAAAGGATATTGGGGAATTTACAGAAATGAATGAGGTTTATGCACAATATTTCACTGGTACCTGCCCGGCCAGAGCGGCATTCCAGGTAGGCAGCCTTCCAAAGGATGCCAGAGTGGAGATTGAGGCGGTCGCAGTATTGTAGCATGTATGAAAGCTAATTCATAAGTCGATCATGGAGGAGGAATACATAATGGAAGAGCATGGCAAAAAGCTCGGTATGTTAAATATTTTCGGTCTTGGTTTGGGGGGCGCTATTGGTTCAGGTATCTTTGTTTTACTTGGATTTGTCAGTGCAATCGCAATTATGGGCTGGGCCTGCCAGGGAACCACCATGGCACCGGTATCCATGGTTGCAGTTACTGAAAAACCGAAAAAAACCATTCCCCTTGCAATTCTGTGGATAACCCTTGCCTTAGCTGTAATATATGGTGTGATGAGTATTGTAGCAGCCGGAGTACTGCCATATGATCAGGTCGCAGGGGCAAATCTGGGAGCAACTGCGAAAGCAATATTCCCCAACAGCATTTATATTATGTTTGTTCTGGGTGGCGGTGTATTTGCCATAGCCACCAGTCTGTTAGGCGGTATTGCCATGTTCCGTTATCCGCTGATGAAGATCGCAGAGGATGGTTGGCTTCCTCCTGTATTCAAAAAAACGACAAAAAACGGCTTTCCATGGGTCATTCAGCTTGCTTTTTATTTACTTAGCGTAATGCCAATCCTGCTTGGTTTCAGTCTGGATTCCATTATTTCACTTGTCATGATTCCATCCATGGTGATGAATGTATATTTAAATATGGCATGTATTACACTGCCGAAAAAATATCCCGATCAGTGGAAGAAGTGTGCACTTCGCATGCCCATTCCGGTGTATAATGTTATTTGTGTTCTGTCTGCAGCCTGTGCTGGAGTGGTAGCTTTTAACTTATTTAAAGATCTGAAAGGAAAGGATATCATTGCTTCCCTTTTTATCCTGGCAATATGCGTTTTATTCTCCTTACTTCGGATCCATACCGGAGCAGTGAAAAAGGAGTTTCTGGAGGAAAACAAAAAGGCTATTATTGTTCAGGCACTTGCAGATGATGAGGAGTAAAAACAATAAACTAAATACAAGGTGTTTGCTGTCATTAAGGTGTAGCGACGGCAAATTAAGATGAAGGAGGATATTGCTATGAAATACGATTTTACATCAATTATGGACCGCAGAGGCAAAGATGCCATTGCTGTGGATGGTCTTGGAACTTTACCAGGTTTCGCGCCGGATCTTCCAAAGGACGGGTATGATACGATTCCGATGTGGGTTGCAGATATGAACTTCCCAACCGTGCCATCCATTTGTGCAGCCATTGTGGAACGTGTGCAGCACCCGGCTTTCGGTTATTTCAGCCCGTCAGAGGAATATTACAATGCTATTATCAACTGGCAGGAGGAGAGAAACGGGGTAACAGGACTGACTAAAGAATGCATTGGATATGAAAACGGTGTTCTTGGCGGAGTTATCTCTGTACTGAATGCATTTTCAGCACCAGGCGATGCAGTACTTCTCCATTCTCCTACCTATATTGGTTTTACCATGAGCCTGGAGAACAATGGACGTAAAATCATACATAGTCCATTAAAGCAGGATGAGAACGGCGTATGGCGTATGGACTATGAGGATATGGATAAGAAAATAAAGGCTCATAAGATTCATACCGCTATTTTCTGCAATCCTCACAATCCATGCGGACGTGTATGGGAAAAGTGGGAGATTGAAAAGGCAATGGAAGTCTATAAGAATAATGACTGTATCGTTATTTCTGACGAAATCTGGTCTGATCTTATACTAGACGGAAATAAACATATTCCGGTTCAGTCTGTCAGTGAGGATGCCCGCAAGCGTACTGTCGCTCTTTATGCACCGAGCAAAACCTTTAACCTGGCAGGATTAATTGGTTCCTATCATATTATTTATGACCCATATTTAAGAGACCGCGTTCGCGCCCAGAGCAGCAAATCCCATTACAATGATATGAATGTGCTGAGTATGCATGCGTTAACCGGCGCATATAGTACGGAAGGTGCTAAATGGGTGGATGAACTGTGCCAGGTACTCACTAAAAATGTGGATTATGCTTATGACTATATAACAAAGAATTTCAAAGGTGTAAAGCTTTCCAAACCACAGGGAACCTATATGCTGTTTATGGACTGTACAGATTGGTGTAAAGAGAATGGAAAAACCATTGATGAACTGGAAAAGTCCGGCTGGGATGTAGGCGTTGCATGGCAGGATGGCCGCATGTTCCACGGACCATGCTCCATTCGTCTGAATCTGGCCCTTCCTTTCAGCAGAGTTGAGGAAGCAATGAAGCGCCTGAATGAGTATGTTTTTAACGCCAAATAAATTTACAGAAAAACGAGGTGCACAATATGGGAAAGATATATGTAAATGACAAGATGCGTGATTTTACTTTTGATACACCTTTTCGTAAAAATGTCCGTCTCAGTGAGGCAGCAGGCGGAAAGAAACTGGCTCTTGTATTTCTCCGCTATTATGGGTGTACGCTGTGCCAGTACGATCTTTCCCAGTATGCCAGGAATTATGAAACAATCACGGCAGCTGGAGGCGAATTGCTGGTGGTTTTGCAGAGCGATCCGGATTTATTAAGAGAGGATATGGGAAAAGAAGATATGTTCCCGTTTGAAATCATTTGTGATCCAACGGAAGAGCTCTACCGGGAGTTTGAGATTCTTCCGGCAGCCAGTAAAAAAGATCTGGCTGGATTAAAGACCATGGTGAAAGTTGGGAAAGCCATGGCAGCAGGGTTCAATCACGGAAGGTATGAGGGGGATGAACTGCAGCTGCCGGCGGCATTTATCCTAACACCCGATCTTACCGTAACATACGCTCACTATGCAAAGGTGATAGATGATGTTCTGGATGCAAATCAGATTGCAGAAATGATGAAATAGGAGTTAAATAAGCTAAGAAATTAATTTCAAAAATTCAGACATGGCAAACGTAATATAGCGGTTCTTCTTACTGAAGAAACAGATATTGCGTTTGCTTTTTTCTTCGTCAAGCTTGTAATAAATCATATCCGTAAGTGCTGGTGATTTACATAAAAGGGTATCGCTGACAAAACAGATCCCCATACCGGAGCAGGCAATGTGATATGCGGTTGACTGCTGATCCAGTTCAAACAGGATATGAGGCTTAAAACCATTTGCTTTACATAAATAGTTTCCCCTTTGCATGGTATCATTATTAGGTTTCAGCATGATGAAAGGATAATCCTTAAATTCCATCAAAGGCACCACAGGAACTTTTGGATCCTGACATGCATTTGAACGGATCTGTTCCAGAGAAACCTGATATTCCTGAAGGTTTTGATTAATCTGGTATTTTTTAGGAACGGCGATCATTAAATGTTCTTCCCGGTATAAAAAAGAATCAAACTTGGTTTCGCACAGTGTGCTGTTATCAACTATAAAATCCAGTGACCCCAGTAAAAGCTGGGATTCAAGATTGCTGGTATTGTCTTCGATGATCGTTACGTTAATCCCTGGAAACTGCTGGTGCAGGCTGGAGATAAGAGGGGGAATGACATAGGAAGTAAATAAATTGCTGCCTCCAATGGTCAGCGTTCCAGTCTGTAAGTTCTTGGCATCATCGAGATAATTACGAAAATCCTGTTCAATGGCCATGATAGATTCGGCTGCCTGTATGTATTTAAGACCACACTCCGTCAGTCCCACAGGTGTTATGCTTCGGTCAAAAATCGGCATACCGATTTTAGTTTCAATCCTTTTAATGGTGGAACTCAACGAGGGTTGTGAAATATAGAGATTGTTTGCTGCTTTTGAGAAGCTCTTTTCTTTGTAGACCTCATAAACGTATTCTTTTCCGGAAAACATGGTAGCCTCCATATAAATGTAAAGTTATGATAATTATAAATCAATTGATATTTGATTATAGTATAAATGGAATATATACTTATTACAAGAATTACATATCAAACTATTGTAAAAAGTGAGGGCATCCGATGGAATACAGGTTAACTGATAAAGAGGAAGAGTATCGTGTGGAAAAAGACATCATTGGTGAGCTGAAGGTTTTAAAAAGTGCCTACTATGGGAGTCAATCTCTAAGAGCAAAAGAAAATTTTCACATTACAGGACTCAACATGCATCCAGAGATTATTAAAAATGTAGCTTATATTAAAAAAGCTGCTGCAATTACCAACTTTGAAGCGGGTATTCTGGATGAAGCAATCTCACTGGCGATTGTACAGGCATGTGACGAATTACTGAAAGGAAAGTTTCTGGAATATTTTATCGTAGATCCCATACAGGGGGGAGCAGGGACTTCCCTGAATATGAATGCCAATGAAGTCATTGCAAACAGAGCCATAGAGATCCTGGGTGGAGAAAAAGGGGACTATAGCCTGGTGAATCCCAATGATCATGTAAACTGCGGACAATCCACCAATGACGTAATTCCTACAGCAGGTAAAATGACATGTTACGTTCTTTTAAAGAAAGCATTCATACAGCTGGAACGTCTTAAACAGGCATTTGAGGAAAAATCAAAGGAATTTGATCATGTGATTAAAATGGGAAGAACCCAGTTACAGGATGCAGTACCCATTCGTCTGGGCCAGGAATTTCACGCATATGCAACGGCTGTCAAAAGAGATATGACCCGTATTGAGAAAGTATTTGAAGAAATAAGGTATGTCAATTTAGGCGGAACCGCCATAGGTACCGGAATTAATGCAGATGAACATTACATGAAGCAAATTGTGCCAAAGTTAAAAGAAATATCTGGCATAGATGTGATGCAGGCCACCGATCTTTTTGATGCAACACAAAGTCTGGATGCCTTCGTAGCAGTATCCGGAGCGGTTAAAGCCTGTGCAGTTACCCTCTCAAAGATAGCCAGTGATTTACGGCTGATGTCTTCGGGACCAAGAACAGGATTTGGAGAAATCAACCTTCCGGCAAGACAGAACGGCTCTTCCATTATGCCTGGAAAAGTAAATCCGGTAATTCCCGAGGTAGTCAATCAGGTGGCTTTCCATATTATTGGAAATGATCTGACCATAACATTAGCTGCTGAAGCGGGACAGCTGGAGCTAAACGCTTTTGAACCCATTGTGTTTTATTCCCTGTTTCAATCCCTTGATACGTTGACATATGCAGTACAGACATTTGTGGATCACTGCATCACTGGCATTACTGCAAATGAAGACAGATGCCGTCAATTAGTAGAAAACAGTGTGGGAGTCATTACTGCTTTATGTCCTCACATCGGTTACAGAGATTCAGCGGAAATTGCGAAAGAGGCCATTCGGACAGGAAGACCGGTGAGGGAGCTTATTATAAAAAAAGGATTACTGTCTCCGGCTGATGTTAATATAGTTCTGAATCCCATGAATATGACACGACCTGGAATTGCAAAAAAGAGTTGTTAGTTTTAAAGCCACTGCAAAGACAAAACATGCAGCGGCTTTTTTGCGCAAAAACATAAAACGTAAACATATATTTAAAACAACCATAAATATATAGACATAATATAATAAAAGTGTTATTATAACCAATATATAAGATGGAAAGGAGATGATATTATTTTTTGGGACGCATCAAAGGATGAACTAAAAAACGGGTATATCAAAGAGGGGGAAACATATACCTGTGTTGTCTGCGGGGAAAGCTATCTGGAAGGACGGATCTATGAAAAGGATGGGCTTTTCTATGACGCAGAAAAATCAATGAAAGAGCATATAAAAGAAAAACATGGGTCTATGTTATCCTATGTCCTGAATATGAGCTATGGGAATACTGGAATTACCCAGGCGCAGCAAAAGGTGCTCCAGCTTATAGCACAGGGGATGTCAGATAAGGAGGTAGCTTCTGCACTGGGCGTTGCTGATTCAACCATTCGAAACCACAAGTATAAATTAAGGGAAAAAGAAAAGCAGGCTAAGGTTTTTCTGGCTATGATGGAACTGCTGTCTGAGCAGACGCAAAAGGAGATCAGCCGGCTGGAAGGAAGTGTTCTGCATGACGCACACAACTCTGCCACCATGGTGGATGACCGCTATAATATAACAGACAAAGAGGTTGAGAGTATCAGAAAAACCTATTTTAATGAAAAAGGCGGTTTAAAGAGTATACCTGCCAGGGAAAAGAAAAAGCTGGTTGTGTTAAGCGAGATTGTAAAGAATTTCGTCCCAGGTAAGCAATATGAAGAGAAGGAGTTAAACCGTATCTTAAAAAGAATTTATGAAGATAATGCCGCCATTCGAAGAGCGCTTATTGAATATGGCTTTATGGATCGGACGAACGATGGTACTTTCTACTGGGTGAAAGAGTAGGGTTAAGCTGAGGAGGTTTTGAGATGAAGGAAAAGATTCGAAGTGCGGTCCTTCAGCTGGGGGCGGATGTATGCGGATTTGCAAGTGCTAAAGAGTTTGATCAGGCACCGGAAGGCTTTCGGCCTGGCAGTATTTTTAATCGCTGTAAAAGTGTTGTAGTATTTGGAATAGCGTTACCCCGCGGGCTATATGAGGTTGATTCCCGTTTTGCCTATTCCTATTATAACAGTTTTGCCTGTCCCCAGGCAGACAAAATCGCCCTACAGGCGGCCAGGTTATTAGAAGACAGGTTTGAAGCCTGCGCAGTTCCGCTTCCATGTGATTCTCCCTATGAATACTGGGACGAAGAGAAGATGGAGGGGCGGGGGCTTATATCCATGAAGCATGCCGCATGTCTGGCGGGTCTTGGTACCTTAGGAAAGAATACGCTGCTTTTAAATAAAAACTATGGAAACCGCCTGGTCGTGGGCTGTGTTCTCACCGATCTGGAAGTGGAGCCAGATGAACTGGCTGTTTCTATCTGCCCGGACAACTGCCGGCTTTGTATGGAGAATTGTCCTCAGGGGGCTATTAAGTCAGGTTTTGTGGAGCAGAAGCCATGCAGGCTATTTAGCTATGGAAAGACAAAGCGGGGGTTCGAAACAGTGGAATGTAACCGATGCAGAACTATCTGCCCCATGCGTTTTGGCACCAGAAAAGGAAAGGAAAAAGTATGAAAAAAATAGACTGTCTGGGCGAGATCTGCCCGGTACCAGTAATGAAACTGCAGGCAGTTATGGATTCCATACAAAAAGGGGAAGATTATCTGCTGGTTACAGATCACAGCTGCACCATTTCAAATCTGGAATCCTTTTGCAAAGCCAATAAATTAAGTTACCAGTTGGATGAGGTAATGAATGGCGTTTGGGAGATCACTGTAACAGCAAGTAAATAGTATTTTAGGACATTTAATGATGTGAAGCTGCTTATGGCAGAGCTCTTTTTTTATTACCGTCAAAGCCAGGTGCTTTTAGACATGACAAAAATCCTTGTAAAGCTGTTAAATAAAAGCTTTACAAGGATTTTTTGTTGTAACAGAGGTGCTTTTGGGGATCATTTATTTTACATATTTGATTCCTGGGCGGACGATCATCAATAATCCTTCAAAATTCTTGATATTCATTTTGGAATAAATATTGTTCAAATGTTTTTTCAGTGTGTTTCCAGAAATAAAAAGCTGCGCTGCCAGATCTTTTCGTGTGACACCATCGCAGATGAGTTGTACCACTTCAAATTCCCGGTCTGTCAGATGATACGTTGATTTATATAAACTTTTGCTCTGATCAAAAGAACTTCTCTGAATACCTCCTGGAAAAAGATCTTTGAAACGCAGGCAGAGATGATGGTTGATGGTCTTAAGGATAGCCATCTCACGGTCAGAAAAATTGCCTTCTTCTTTTGAACGATAGAGACAGATATTACCATAGCTGTAATCATCAGCAACGATGTTGGATACGGCACCATAATATGCGTTGATAGGTTCCATCCATTCCTTCATAAAGATGGATTCAGCCATGTACTTTTCCACCACAATGTCCGATTCACGGAAGGTCATCTCTTTTGGCGACACACTGTACCAAAGGATGAAGTCGTAATTGATATATTGTGTGCGGTACAGCTCAATATGAGCAGGAGGGATATCATTACTCTGATATGAGAAAAATTCAATGTGTTTATCATCGTCACTAATCAGACAACTCAAAGAATGAGAACAAGGGACGATTTCCTTCATTTTCTCAATAATCTGACTTAGATCAGGGTAAGGCTGGGTGGTATAAATGGAAGCAGTAATTTCGTTGATAATACCCCAGTCTTCCGTTGAAATAATGGTTGATTCTGCTTCTTTATTTGTATTCATAACATTTCTCTCCTTGTTCATGATTATACAATAGGCGGTATGGAAAAGCAATGAGTTCTATGGGTTCTATGAGTTCTATATAAGGTTCTAGAAGGTAGTATAGAACTGCCACTAAGGGATTATTAAGAGATATGCATTGAGGGGGTAATTGAGGGTTATAAAAAGACGCGCGTATAATGAGCTCAGAATTAATAATCTGGAAGTGTTAAAGGAGGAGAGGTTATGGCAAGAAGAATTGAAGGTTCAACTCCAAAAGCTGATGGATACAGAATGCCTGCAGAATTTGAAGAGCAGGAATGTATATGGATACTTTGGCCATGGCGTAATGATAATTACAGACTTGGAGCAAAACCGGCACAGGCGGCTTATGTTGATGTGGCAAGAGCGATTAGTGAATTTGAGATGGTTAATATGCTTGTTCCACCTATCCAGTATGAGAATGCATTGGCACGCATAGCCCCAATTAACAATGGAAATATCAAGATCATCGAGATGACAAATGATGACGCCTGGATTCGTGATACAGGTCCCACATTCCTGGTTAATGATAAAGGCGGTATTCGTGCGGTTGACTGGGGATTCAACGCATATGGTGGTTTAGTCGACGGATTATATTTCCCGTGGCATGAAGATGAACTGATTGCTCGTAAAGTCTGTGAAATTGCAAACGTGGATACATATAAACCAAAGAATACTGTGGTTGAGGATAAAGATTTTATCCTTGAAGGGGGATCCATTCATGTTGATGGAGAGGGAACCTGCATGGTAACAGAGATGTGCCTCTTACATGAATCACGTAATCCAGAGATGAGTAAGGAAGAGATTGAAGAGAAATTAAAAGAGTACTTAAATTTAGAAAAAGTTCTTTGGGTCAAAGATGGCATTGATCCATACGAGACAAATGGTCATATCGATGATGTTGCCTGTTTCGTTCGTCCAGGTGAGGTTATGTGCATTTACACAGAGGATGAAAATCATCCATTCTATAAAGAAGCACAAGCAGCTTATCACTTCCTCTCAGAGCAGACCGATGCAAAAGGACGTAAGCTCAAAGTGCACAAATTATGTGTAACAAAGGAACCGTGTTATTTGAAAAATGCAGACACCATTGATTTTTCTGAAGGCGCAATACCACGTGTAGAGGGAGATATCGCTATCGCGTCTTATTTGAATTATCTGATTGTAAATGGAGCAATCATTCTTCCGCAGTATGGAGACGAGAATGATGCACTTGCAATGGAGCAGGTCCAGGCAGCATTTCCGGATCGTAAGGTGGTAGGAGTACTCACATCAGAAATTGCATATGGCGGTGGAAATATTCACTGTATTACACAGCAGCAGCCAAAAGCAAAATGATTTTATAAAGGAGAATATAATTATGTACGCAAACGGAGTAAGACACTTTATTAACATTCAGGATTATTCAAAAGAGGAAATCATGGAAATTGTTAAACTTTCCATCGAAATCAAAAAATGTATCAAAGCAGGTTACTACCCACCATTGTTAAAAGGTAAAACACTTGGAATGATTTTTCAGCAGTCCTCAACAAGAACAAGAGTATCCTTTGAAACCGCTATGCAGCAGCTTGGTGGACATGCTCAATATCTGGGACCTGGCATGATTCAGCTTGGCGGACATGAGACAGTCGGCGATACAGGAAAAGTCCTTTCACAGTTAATTGATATTGTTATGGCACGTGTTATTGAGCATAAGTCAATTGTTGAGCTTGGAAATGCCTGTTCCATCCCAGTTTTAAACGGAATGTCAGACTATAGCCATCCAACACAGGCAATTGCTGATGTGATCACCATGGTTGAGGACCTTCCACAGGGGAAGAAAATTGAGGATATGAAAGTTGTTTATATCGGTGACGGAACACAGACAGCAGCTTCCCTTGCAACAATCTGTACAAAGATCGGTATGACATTTGTACACCTTGGACCGAAAGAATACTGGCTGGAGCACAGCCCTTCAGCGGCAGCTCTCCCACATATTCTTGAGAACTGCAAAGAATCTGGTGCAACGTTCCTTGCAACAGAAGACAAAGCTGCTTTAGCAGGAGCCGATGTTATTTACACAGACGTATGGTATGGCCTGTATGAAAATGAAACTCCAAAGGATGTTCGTGTTTCAATCTTTGGTAAATATCAGGTTAACCGTGAACTTATGGCACAGGGAAATATCGGATGCAGATTTATGCACCCACTGCCAGCAACAAGAAACGAAGATGTTACAGATGAAGTTCTTGATTCAGATTCTTCCCTTTGCTGGCTGGAAGCTGGAAACAGACTGACTGCAATGAGAGGTCTTCTTGTGTATCTGACACAGTACATGAGAAAGCAGGCTCCAACTGAACTTTCAATCGCTGCCGCAAAAGAGTCATTAGAGAAATTTATGGCTGATAGTGGAATCGAATAATTAAGACAGGTACATTAGAATATTGAAAAGTTTATTCAAAAATCCCGGAATTTTACAATTCCGGGAAATTCTTTTCAAGGAGATTATTTCTGATTGAGAGGTAAAACAGAATGTCAAAAATTGTAATAGCATTAGGTGGAAATGCGCTTCAGTCAAAGAATAGTGCACCGACAGCAGAAGGGCAGCTGGAAGTAATTCGAAAGACATGTGAGTCATTGGCACAGATTTGTGCTGATGGACACGAAATTGCAATCGTACACGGAAACGGGCCACAGGTAGGGAGAATTCTTCTTGCATCTGAAACGGCAAAAGATGTCACACCGGCAATGCCCTTTGATGTATGTGGAGCTATGTCACAAGGATACATTGGATATCAGATCCAACAGGCCTTGCGATACGCATTAAGGCTTAAAAATATTAATTGTCCGGTACTTACAGTTGCGACTCAGATGGTGGTAGACAAAGATGATCCGGGATTTAAAAATCCTACAAAACCAATAGGACCTTTCTATACAGAAGAGGAAGCAAAAGAATTACAGAAAACAAAAGGCTATACCATGAAAGAAGATGCCGGACGTGGCTGGAGACGAGTAGTTGCATCTCCTATTCCAAAGAAAATCGTGGAGATTGACGCTATAAAAAAACTTTGGGATTCTTCTGTAGTGATTTCATGCGGCGGAGGCGGAATTCCAATCGTAGAGAATACGGATGGAAATCTTGAAGGTGTTGCAGCAGTCATTGATAAAGACTTTGCAGCAGAACTGTTATCAGAGCAGGTTGAGGCTGATATTCTCATGATTCTCACAGAAGTAGATAAGGTGGCAATTAATTGGGGCAAAGAAAATCAGGAAAATATTTCATCTATGAGCTTAAAAAAAGCAACGCAGTACATTGAAGAGGGGCAGTTTGCATCGGGGAGTATGCTTCCTAAAGTAGAAGCTGCTATGAAATTTGTTCGTGAATATCCACAGAAAAAGGCAATTATCACAAGCCTTGAGCAAGCAATGAATGCACTGAATGGCGAAACGGGAACAGTTATTACATTTGCCTAGATTGTAATCAGGGGGAGAAGGAAAAGCACATAGAAAAAGATTGGGGAAAATACATATGGAAAGAGAAAAAACTCTGACGCTGGTTGACATGATAGGTATGACGTTATCCGCTTTCGTTTCCATGGAGCTGATTGCATCAATGGCACAGGTAGGCCCATCTGTCATCGTATCATTTATTATTTTAGGCGGCTCCTATTTATACACGCATTGTGTGCTTTGTGCGGAACTTGGAAGCACCTACCCGGAGCAGGGCGGAATTTATTCCTGGGTGAAGAAAGCATTGGGACCAAAGTGGGCAGGAAGAACAAACTGGTGGTATTGGGTAAACTGTGTTGGGTTTGTTCCATCAGTTATGATTCCATTTGTTGCAATTTTTAAGCAGTTATTCTGGCCGGACATGACACTCACAATGACAATCCTGTTAAGTGTGGCAGGAACCTGGCTGATTGTGCTATTTAATATTATTCCACTTAAGGATTCCAAGCATTTAAATAACATTGGTACAGTAGCAAAAATATTATTCTGCCTGTCCTTAATCGCCGGAGGTATTTACTATGCGGTAAAAGGGAATGCAGTTGTATCCTTTAATTCCGTCACTATGGTTCCGAAATTTGATTTGACACTGGTTGCTTTAATACCGGTATTTGTATATGGTCTTACAGGAATGGATGCCGTAGGATGTGCGTCAGAAGAAATGAAGAATCCAAAGAAAGATATGCCAAAGGCATTGATTATCTCCTCACTTATATCAGTTGGGCTTTATATCTTTTCAACAATGGCAGTAGAATTCATTCTTCCGGCAGATGCAATTGATGGAACAACAGGATTGATCGATGCAATCTTGGTTATCTATGGAGGCAGCAGAATTTTTGTAATTCTCATCGCAATCTGTCTTGCACTCTTATTTTTCAGCAACGCATTTGCATGGCCTTTGGCGGCAAACAAAGTTATTCTTGAGGCGGCAGAAGCTGGAGAATTTCCAAAAGTATTTGCGGTTAAGAATAAATATGGTTCACCTGTTGGGGCTTCTGTCACTTTAGGAATAGCAGCCACAGTTCTGATTGTATTCTATGGAATGATTGCAACATCCAATGAGGGATTATTCTGGTCAATTCTTGCATTTACAGGAGTTGTTTACCTGGCACCTTATGTTTTGCTGTCTCTCGCATTTATTAAACTGCGTAAAACAGATCCAGATAAAGAAAGACCATTTAAGGCACCGGGAAATAAGTTTGCGATTGCATGTGCAGTCTATCATATGGTTATTTTAATTGGTTCCTGTATTTCATTTCTCTTTCCTCAGGGGGGTGGAATCATTGGAACCGTTGTAATCCTGGTAAGTCTGATCATTACCCAGATTGTGGGTGAGATTATTATTGCAGGGTCAATGAACCGAAAAGTAGAGTAATACGCCCCTTAAACAAAAGCTTCTAGCAAATAGTATCCTTTAATATTTTTTCAATATATTTTATGAGCTTTGCCGATTCAGGAGAAGCAGGAACATCACCAGAACGTTTGATGGAGTAGTAATCATTTTCAAACTCCAGTCCGGGACATTCAATGATGCGAAGCTGCTTATGGTAAAGCTCTTTTTTTATTGCCATATAGGGCAAAAAAGCCAGCCCGAAACCGTTAATCGCCGACAGCTTAATGGATTCCGTGGATTCCAGCGTGTAGGGAATATGAAGTCTGCTAATCTGAATTCCGCTTTTTACTAAAGCTTTGTCCAGGAGCTGCCTGGTTTTCTGGTTCTTTACCAGCATCAGCAGAGGATAATGATAAAGTTCCTCAGAGGACAGCTGGTCACAAACCTCCATCTTTTCTCCGGCGACCAGACAGAAACGGTCGGTAAATACCTTTTTGGAAGAAAGATTTTTATCCTTCGGTTTACCGATGATAATCCCCATATCTGCCTGACCTTTTGTTATTTTTTCCTCAATATTCTGGCTGGACATGACCTCCATCTGAAGGGTGTATTGAGGATAATTGTTCTTTACGTGATAAAGAGTACAGGGCAGGGCGTAGGAATAGACACAGGGATTCGCCATTATATGTATGGTTTTATTCTGATTTTGAGAGTTGGAGATGTCAAGAAACATTCGGTCATAAGAAGATGTTATTTCTGTGGCGTAATGGGATACGATTTTACCTGTATCCGTAGGAACAACCCCATTATAATTACGCTCAAAAAGCCGGGTGCCGATTTCTAATTCCATGGCCCGAAGCTGCTGGCTTAGTGCAGACTGGCTGATGTTCATTAATTCTGCAGCCTTAGAAATACTTCCTGTTTCCATTATTTTAATAAACATCTTCAGATTTAGAACGTTCATAAGAATCCCCCTTCTTAAAACTGTCAACTGTTAAAATTCTGTACGCTTCCCCTTGGCCAATTATAACAAATATACGGCATTATGACTAGTGGCAAGATTTGTTTGGGTATAAGGATATCTTATACCATATAAAAATCTTGATTAACAGCTTTCTATTTATTATGATATAATTTAACAGTAAAGATCGTTATATAATTATCAATGTAGAAGGGAGGATTCAAGTGTCAGAGACTAATTCAAGTACCGAAACAGGGACACAAAGAGTGCGTAAGCCAAGAAAGCCCAAAAAGAGTCAGATTCCATTTGCTCTGTTGCTTACCGCACTGATTATCGCTTTTGGATTCTATTTGGGGCAGGGGAGTAATAAGCTTCCGGTTTACTGGATTTTTGGTATTGCATTTGGCTATATTCTGCAGCGTTCCAGATTCTGTTTTACAGCAGCGTTCCGTGATCCCTGCATAACAGGGAGCACATCCGTAACGAGAGCTGTTCTGGTGGCAGTTGCTGTATCAAGCGTGGGATTCGTGGCAATTAAGTATACCAGCGCCATGGGAGGCGCAGATACCAACTTAAACATGGCGGGGGTATCTCCCATCGGGCTTCCGTTAATGCTCGGGGCCGTTTTATTTGGAATCGGCATGGTAATTGCAGGAGGCTGTGCTTCCGGAACATTAATGCGTGTAGGAGAGGGCTTCCTGATGCAGATGCTGTCACTGGTATTTTTCATTGCAGGTTCTGTCTGGGGTGCTCATGACATGGGATTCTGGGGCAAATTAAATACCAATGCTCCGAAGGTGTTTTTACCTGACGTGTTTGGCTGGTTTGGAGCAATTGTTGTTCAGGGACTGATTATTGTATTGCTCTACATAGCTGCAGTGAAATGGCAGCAGAAGAAAATGGGAAGTATTGAATAAATTATATCGTTTAAAGGAGATAAAAAAATGGCTGAATTTACACTGGATTGTTTAGGCGAGGCTTGTCCTGTACCGTTAATGAAAACAGAAAAAAAGATGAGTGAGTTATCTGTAGGAGATGTGCTGGTTGTTTCCATCGACCACAGCTGTGCAATGAAGAACGTTCCTGAATGGGCAAGAAAACAGGGACATAATGTTGAAATTGAAGAAGTAGACGACGGTGAATGGGAAATCGTTATTGAGAAAGCAAAATAATAACCGCTTTGAAAGTAGGTGAATGAATTGAAAGAGTTTTTTATTAAACTGGGTGATCATCCGATTTACAAAAAACTGTTAAAGGAACCTTTAACCTATGTGGCGGGAGCTGTTTTACTTTCCGTTTTCCAGATTGCTCATTTCACAGTGTTTCAAAAAGGCTGGGGAGTAACCAGTACATTTGCTGTCTGGGGAACCTGGGTTTATAACGCACTGGGTGGAGATGCAGGCAGCTGGGCCTATTATGCATCAGAAAAGATGCAGCAGGAGCTTCATACCAGCTTTCTGGCAGACGGCGGTTCCATAAGAAATCTTGGAATCATCTTCGGAGCATTGGCAGCCACCTTATTTGCATCACAGTTTAAAATAAAGAAGATTAAAACCCTGCGTCAGGTAGTGGCAGCGATCCTGGGCGGTCTGCTTATGGGGTACGGAGCAAGACTTGCAAACGGTTGTAACATTGGAGCTTTGTTTACCGCAATTGCCTCCTTCTCCTTATCCGGCTGGGTATTTGGAGCGTTCCTTCTGGTGGGAGCATTCATCGGAAGCAAATTACTGGCAAAATATTTTATGTAATGACTGGAGCAATCAGAAATGATTGCTCCAATCGTTTAGAAAGGATCTTATTACCATGGAAAAGAAGACATTACAGTATGACGTAGTCATCATTGGCGGCGGTGCTGCCGGTTTAACTGCAGGAATCTATTGCGGAAGAGCAAAATTAAAGACATTAATTATTGAGAAGACTTTGGTGGGAGGACTTGCAACTTATACCAATGAGATAGAAAACTATCCTGGTTTTCCGGAAGGGGCCACTGGTCTTGGACTGATGGATCTGTTTCATAAGCAGGCGAAAAAATTTGGTGTGGAGTTTAAATTAACCGATGTAAGAAGCGTATCTCTTGAGGGAGATGTAAAAAAAGTGGAAACCTTCCGCAATATCTTTGAGGCAAAGGCAGTGATTATCGGAAGTGGTGGAAAGCCCCGTCTGACTGGTGCAAAGAACGAGGAGCTCTATCTTTATGATAAGGGAATCTCTTTTTGTGCTACTTGTGATGCAGCAGCCAACACCGGTAAAACTGTTATGGTTATTGGCAGCGGAGATGCAGCCATAGAAGAGGGAATGTTCTTAACCAAATTTGCTGATAAGGTGATTGTTTCCGTAATGCATGAAAACGGAAAGATGGACTGCAATGAAATTGCCAAAGCTCAGGCACTTGCCAATCCTAAAATGGAGTTTATGTGGAATACGGTTGTGGACAGCTTTGAGGGAGATGAAAGACTGAGGACGGTTGTCTTAAAAAATGTAAAGACAGAAGAAGCGAATCCGGTTACTGTTGACAGCTGCTTTTTATTCATCGGCTATCTGCCCAATACTGAAATATTTAAGGGAATGCTGGATATGAACCGCGGTGGCTATTTAATTACCAATGAACGGATGGAAACCAATATACCCGGAGTTTATGCAGTCGGCGATGTCCGTGACAAATTCTTAAAGCAGGTGGCAACTGCAGTAGGAGACGGAGCCGTAGCAGGCTATGGAGCAGAAAAATATCTTTCAGAGTGTGAGATATTTGAACAGCAGATCATGAATGAAGGAAAACCATCTCTGGTATACATCTATAATGCGGTTGATGCACATTCCAGAGAGCTTTTAACAGTGTTCAAGGAATTTGATCAGAGTTACAGCGATATACGGGTATCCTGCATTGATATCTATAAATCTGATGGACTTGCAAAACGCCTCGGTGTTTCAAACGGTCCCTGCGCGGTCTGGATTAAGGACTGTAAGATACAGGAGAAGATTGACAGCGAAATTACAAAGGAACAAATCGAACGTATTTGTAAATAATTCAATCAGTGAATCAGTATGATCCCCGGTCAGGTACCGCCAAGTGCCTGTCCGGGGATTTTGCCGTTTCATCCGACCGTATATGTGAGTTTGTCACGGATAATAATAGAAGAGGATTTATAATAAAAATAAATTTAATAAATATCTGGAACGATAAGAGGAGAATAATATGTTTGAATTTTTAAAAAGAAGTACAGGAAAAGTGATTCACGTAAATGATTTAGATTCGCTCATTGGCAGCATTGAGTTAATAGATATCCGGGAACCCTTTGAATTTAAAAGCGGAACCATGAGAACCGCGAAAAACATACCCATGGGCACCATATTAAATAACCCGGAAAAATATTTAATAAAGGACAAAACCTACTATATCATGTGCCAGTCCGGTGCAAGAAGCAAACGTACCTGCAGTGCTCTTTTGAAAAAGGGCTTTGATGTAGTCAATGTGGCGGGCGGAATGGGCTCCTACGTTGGTACAAAGAGAAAATAAAAAATTGAAGCTTCCGGTTCCATTTTCAGGTTATCTGAAATGGAGCCGTTTTTTGCATGTCCTAAGAAAAATCTCTTCTGTTAATCCCCCCGAAAGCATCATATAATGAAAATAAGTTTCATACTTTTGCTATCATATTGAAACTATAATACAAACCCGCTAGAATGAGATTCAACACAACTGCAAAGTGCATGGAATCCCTTCAGGCTTTTTAGAGAGGAACAGAGAATGAAAGGTCTACTTGTAAGAATCGATGACTATGTTCAAAATGCCGGAGAGGCCGAAAAACAACTGATAAGCCGGCTTCAGAGAAATCCGGAATCTGTGTTAAGAAAGACTATTAAGGAGATTGCAAAAGAAACCTATACTTCCCCAGCAACCATTGTCCGGCTGTGCAAAAAGTTGGGCTGCAAAGGTTATAAGGATTTCCAAAGCACTCTGGCCTATGAGGTGGCATTGTTCCGGGAGAGCCGGGACATCGCATTTCAGAAGATTACCCAGAAGGACACCGTGGAAGATATTATCTACAAGGTAACAAAGAAAAATATCGAATCACTGGAAACTACAAGAAAGCTTCTGGAACCTAAGACAATCACTGCATGTGTGAAACTTTTGGAAACCAGCAGGACCGTTTCCCTGTTTGGACTTGGAACCTCCCTTCTGGTGGCAAGGGATTTATATCTTAAGCTATTAAGAGCAGATGTGATCTGCAATTTATGTGATGACTGGCATGCCCAGTTTTTAACAGCAAAAAATTTACGCACCGGTGATCTGGCAATTGTCATCAGCTATTCCGGTCTGACAGAAGAGATGCTTCAGTGCGCCAAGGAAGCAAAGGCAAACGGCGCAAAGGTAATTGCCATTACGAGAGCGGTTGAATCAAAGCTGGCGGCAGAAGCGGATTACGTCCTGCCTGTGGCTGCGACAGAGCTCATTCACAGAAGCGGAGCCATGTCTTCCAGAATTTCACAGTTAAATGTGGTGGATGTGCTGTTTACCGCTTATGTAAATCGGAATTACGAGTTCTGCATGAATCAGTTTGGCAGAACCCATATACAGAAGGACGGAGGAACATAAAAGATGATAGATTTATCAAAGCTGACAACGGAGTCGAGAAATCCGGATACCATGGGTTTAGACGAAATGTCTCCCATTGAAATTGCCCGTATCATGAACCGGGAGGATGGAGCTGTAATCAAGGCAATCGAGGAAGTGCTCCCCCAGGTCGCCCAGGCAATTGAGTGGGCAGCAGAAAGCCTGAAAGCAGGAGGCAGAATCATCTATGTAGGAGCTGGAACCTCAGGCCGCCTGGGAGTACTGGATGCAGTGGAATGCCCTCCTACCTTCGGCGTTCCCCGTCAGATGGTAGTGGGGTTGATTGCGGGCGGAGAGAAGGCTTTTGTGGAGGCAGTGGAAGGTGCAGAAGACAGTGAAACTCTCTGCAGAGAGGAATTAAAGTCCATTTGGCTGACAAAGGAAGATATTGTGATTGGTCTTGCTGCATCCGGCAGAACGCCCTATGTGATTCATGGTCTTCGGTATGCACGTACCCTTGGCTGTAAAACCGTGGCCATTTCATGCAACAGGGATTCCGACATCGGAAAGGAAGCAATGTTAGCCATCGAACCGGTCACAGGGCCGGAGGTTCTTACCGGTTCCACCAGACTGAAGGCAGGCACTGCTCAGAAAATGGTTTTAAATATGATATCAACCGGCAGCATGATTGGAATCGGAAAGGTTTATCAGAATTTAATGGTGGATGTCAGACAGAGCAACGAAAAGCTTGTGGTGAGGTCACAAAATATTGTGATGACGGCAACCGGTTGTGAAAGAGAGGAAGCAAAAGAGGTGCTGGAACAGGCAGACGGTCATGTGAAGACAGCTGTGATTATGATCTTGTCTGACTGTAATGCAAAGGAAGCAAGAGAAAAGCTGTTAAAAGCAGGCGGGAAAGTCCGTCAGGCTTTGAAATAGATTAAGAAAGGGGGCTTTGTTCTGCCAGCTAAGCCGGAACTATAAAATTATCATTAAAGGAGGAGAACAATGGACTACAAGCAAGTCAGTGAAGAACTGTTATCACTGTTGGGAGGAAAAACCAACATTACATCCAATGCTGCATGTATGACAAGGCTTCGCATCGGGGTGAAAGATTTATCAAAGGTAGACTTAGAGCAGTTGAAAAAGGTGGAGGGAGTCCTTGGAGTGGTAGAAAGCGATACCCTTCAGATCGTCTTTGGCCCTGGCAAGGTAAACAAGGTGCTAGATGAATTTTATAAGCTTACCGGTCTTCCCAAAGGTCAGGCAGATGACGGGAAAAATGTTGAGGATATTAATACGGTAACAAGAGAAAATAAAGAACTGCAAAAGGCAAAATACGATAAGCCTGTCCAGAGATTTTTAAAGAAAATTGCCAATATTTTCGTAGCACTTTTACCGGGAATTATTGCAGCGGGTTTAATTAACGGTATCTGCAATGTTATCAATGTTTCTACACACGGAGCACTGGCGGGGGTCTGGTGGTTCGCCTGCATCAGAACCATGGGCTGGGCTTTATTTGCCTACCTTCCTATTCTGGTCGGTTACAATGCAGCAAGAGAGTTTGGAGGATCAGGAGCACTGGGCGCCATTGCAGGAGCTATGTCCATAGCCAATGCAGGCATGCCGCTTCTTGCAACCATTAATGAAAAGCAGATTCTTCTGCCCATTACCAACGCTCCGTTTAACCCTGCTTCCGGAGGCCTTTTAGCAGCGTTAATTGCAGGCATGTTTTTTGCTGAACTGGAAAAACGGATCAGAAAGCATATGCCGGATTTAATCGATACCTTTATCAGTCCTCTTCTGGTACTGATTATAGGCGGAATTGTTGCTTTGTTAGTCATTCAGCCTCTGGGAGCCGGACTGACCAAGGTAATCTTTGCAGTATTAAGCTTTGCATATGAAAAAATGGGCGTAGTCGGCGGTTATATTCTGTCGGCGGGCTTCCTGCCACTGGTAGCTGTTGGACTCCATCAGGCACTGACACCG
The DNA here is from genome assembly GCA_963523055.1 of uncultured Paenibacillaceae bacterium. GTDB lineage: Bacteria > Bacillota > Clostridia > Lachnospirales > Lachnospiraceae > Lacrimispora. The sequence goes on from CAURBV010000003.1 coordinate 476,955, forward strand.
ATTCATGCCATGTTAAATGACCCGGCAGGTGCCACTGGCGGCATCAATTATCTGCTTCCGATCTTAATGATGGCAGGTGGCGGTCAGGTAGGAGCAGGTATTGCTCTTTATGTGAAAACTAAAAACAAAAAATTAAAAAGATACATAAGAGACTCCATTCCTGTAGGAATTCTTGGAATTGGAGAACCAATGATGTACGCAGTTACCCTGCCTCTTGGCAGATCATTTTTAACTGCCTGTATCGGCAGCGGCTTCGGAGGAGCGCTGGCAGCACTTCTTCATCTGGGAACTGTTTCCCAGGGTGTTTCCGGTCTGTTCGGGCTTCTGATTGTAAAACCGGGTCAGCAGCTGTCCTTTATACTGGCTATGCTGGTAGCCTACGCAGGCGGATTCTTAGTAACTTACTTTTTTGGCGTAGATGAAAACAGAATTAATGAGGTATACGGAGAAGAATAATGAAAACTGGAATTTCCATCTACTTCTCCAGTGGTATGGAGAAGAATGAAGCACTGATAAAAAAGGCAGTAAAAAACGGAGTCACCTATGCATTTACCTCTCTCCATATACCGGAAGAGACAGGGGTGGATTACAGTAAGGACATCAGGCGGCTTTTAGACTGCTGCAGGAAAGAAAGATTAAACCTGATCGCAGATGTGGGACCGGAGACCTATGAAAAGCTTGGCGTTGCCAGCATGGAAGAGTTAAAGTCCCTGGGAATCACCCATGTAAGGCTGGATTATGGATTTTCCCCCAGGGAAGTAGTTGAAATCTCCAGACATTTTTTTGTGGTTTTCAATGCCTCCACTATTATGGAAGAGGAGCTTCTGGAATGGAAACAGTGTGGGGCAGATTTTACTAAATTTGCAGCCTGCCATAACTTTTATCCCAAGCAGTTCACCGCTTTGTCCTTAAAACAGGTGAGAGAAATCAACAACCAATTAAAGTATCTGGGTTTCACAACCATGGCATTTGTTCCGGGTAATTTAACGCTCAGAGGACCGCTTTTTGAAGGTTTACCAACGGTGGAAGACCACAGAAGCCGTATGGATGAGGTGGCTTATAACATGCTGGAGCTTTCCGTGAAGGGAGGCTGTGATGTGGTAATGGTTGGAGATGTGGACATCAGAGAGAAGGACTGGGAAGCGGTAAAATGCATCAGTCAGGGCTATGTGGAGCTGAGGGCTGACTTATTACCAGGCTATGAATTTGTCAGAGATCAGATTCATCATGACAGGCCCGATTCCAGTGAATATCTGTTCCGCTCCCAGGAATCCAGATTGTATCAGCAGGTGATAGAAGCTAAAGAAATAGAAAATGGGATGCTGATCAGAAAAGCAGGAAGCATCTCCATCTCCAATAAAAAATACTTAAGGTACATGGGGGAACTTGAAATTGCCCGTGTGGATCTTCCGATGGATGAACGTTTGAATGTAATCGGGCAGATAAAGGAAAAGGATCTGAAATATCTGGCGTACGTTCAGAACGGTTTCGGAGTAAAGCTGATATAGGATTGAGGAAGCTCAAAAAATCAGACCGGAGAAAAAGACATTGGCTGTCTTTTCTCCGGTACTTTTTTGATTAATGTTAAAATCTTTATTTTCTTAACTGAGCAATACTACATATCAAACTTATAGGTACGGTTATACGGAGATCATTTATAAAATCATAATTAGTAATAAATGTATGGTGTATTACTGTATCATAAATGATTAATGCAATAGTGCATATAAAAAAATAAAGTATAAAAATTTTTATAAATGTAATAATTTTATTTTTCATAGCCGTTAGTATGGTTTCTATAATAACCATACTTTTCCTTCCCTTATTTTGATTCCTTTCCCATTAATGATTTCAATGCCGCTACGCCATCCAGTATTTCCGTTTCACTTAAATGCCCGTAGCCCAATAATAATTTATTTGTATGTAAATTTTCATCACTGCAGTACTGGGAGACAGTCTGTATGTGAATGCCGTTCTTTCTGCAGTCTGAAACAAATTCATTTCCAAAATTCATATCTGGAAATTCAAGAGCCACATGAAGTCCCGATTCATCGCCCCAGGAATTAATCTGGCTGCCAAATGCCTCCTTCGCCGCTGCCAGAAGGGTTTCGCGCTTCTTTGCATACACTTTGCGCATACGCCCAATGTGATGGTCCATTTTCCTGCTTTTTAAAAATTCCGTAAGGGCGATCTGCTCCAATACGGGATTTTGAACATCCAGATAATTCCGGTAATGTCTCCATTTTTCCTGCAGCACTTTAGGAATTACGGCAAATCCGATTCTCAGGGCAGGAAACAGAGTTTTGCTAAATGTTCCCACATAGATGACCCTGGAAGAATCCATGGAGTAAAGAGGGGTTACCGGTGAGCCTCTGTAGCGGTATTCACTGTCGTAATCATCCTCAATAATATAGTAATCCTTTTCTGCGGCCAACCGAATCAGAGATGTGCGGCGCGCAGCAGGCAGAATACTGCCTAAGGGAAACTGGTGGGAAGGGGTGACATATACGGCTGATAAATCCATTGTTTTAATCCATGATTCATCGGCACCCTGCCGGTCTGCTGGCATGTAGCACAGAGGATAATTCCGGTCATTTATGACAGTGCGAATTCCTGGGTGGGAAGGATTCTCAAGCGCAAAAGGCCGTTCTTTTTTATATAGTATATCAACCAGCAAATAGAATGCCTGGGTGGCTCCTGAGGTAATAAAAAGATCTTCCGGATTAACCTCCATGCTTCTGCTGCGCATCAGCCACCTGGATATCTCGATACATAAAGGTTCATATCCTTTTGGACCACTGTATCCCAACTGGTGTTCAGGAAGACTGTTTAATGCTTTGTGAATCATCTGGCTCCATGAAGACCACGGAAAAAGTGACAGATCCGGTTGTCCGGTTTTAAAATTCCAACGGATCATGGGCTCTTCTTTTTCTGTATTCTGGGCGCTTCCTGTACTTCCTGGTATCATATGAAGTCCTTCTGCCACCCTCGATGGGGCACCCTGCCGGCTGATAATAAACCCTTCTGTCAACAGCATGTCATAGGCTTCACATACAGTATTGCGTGAGGTTCCCAGCCCTTTTGCAAGTTCCCTGGTGGAGGGCAGTGGTTCGCCTGGAAGAATCTCTCCTGTTAGAATCCGTTTTCGAAGGGAGAGGAAAATCTGGCGGGCAAGACTAATTTCGCTGTTGGTGCACAATTCAATTCCCCACATATTATTTCCTTTCACTGGACCATTGAAAATAAGTCTTAACTGGCTCTTATCATAGCCAGTTCCTTACGGTATCATTATAGCAAATATCCGCTGTATTGCAATGCTGTGTGAAAGGGAAGAGATGAAAAATATTTCTGGGAAAATTTATTTAATGCTTGGATTTTCCTTAGCTGGGACTTCCGTTGTTACTGGAGCAGTGCTTACGGAAAGGTTGAATGGACGCGTGGTAACACCTATCAGTTTAGGGATTATGCTGATATGTCTGTTCCCATTTTATGGAGTCAGGTCTATTGGAATGGTTGCCCGCCTAAAGAAAAGGGATCTGGCAGTTTTTACGTTGCAGGCGGGCTTTGGAATTGTTTTATTCCGCCTGTTCCTTTTGACAGGCGTGGGTCTGACAAGCACTGTAGAGGCTGGAATTTTAACGGGTACAACACCGGCAATTACCTCCATTCTGGCATTTCTGATATTAAAAGAAACCTGCCATTCCTGGACTGTGTTAGGCATTACCAGCAGCGTGTTGGGAATTATACTGATACAGAATAATCCACAGAATTTAGCTGTATTTTCTGTAAACCATGGGGCTGGAAATTTACTGGTTCTCTGTGCTGCTGCAAGTGAATCAACATTCAATATTATTTCCAGAAAATACAGGGAAGGGGGCAATGATACAGAATTACGTTCCGTTCCGCCAATGATACAGATGTATCTGGTGTCACTAATTGCCTTTCTATTATCCCTGATTCCTGGGTTTTATCAGTTGTCTGTACCGTCACTTTCCTTCATTGGCTGGAAGGAATGGCTGGCACTTGGCTGGTACGGTCTGGTGGTTACTGCATTGGCTTTTATTTTCTTCTTTGAGGGAGTCAGGCGCTCTGATGCTTATACGACAGCTGCATTTTCAGGTATGATTCCACTTATCTCCATGCTGTTGTCACTGTTTTTCCTGAAAGAACCAATTGGTCTGAATCAATGGGCTGGAGGAGGTTTTATTATTTTAAGCATGCTTTTAATCGGACGGCAGTCACAAAACAGGAGGCAATTATGATTATAATTGAAAAAAACGTAGAAAAAATTTATCCAGGCACTCGTTTAGGAGTTCTGATTGTAAAAGGAATTTCACAAAAAGCAGAATGCCAAAAAGAAGATGAGGTCATATTTTTAAACGCGCTGAGGAAGAAATATGAGGGGGTTACCAGAAAAGAATTAAAAAAACAAAGCCCTGTTGATGCCTACGCAGCCTATTACAAAAGGTTTGGACAAAGCTATCACCTGTTGGCACAGCTTGATTCCATGTTAAAGGGAGAAAAAACATGCGCTTCAAAATCACCTCTGCTTCAGTCCATGTTCTTTAATGAGCTGGAGAGTATGCTGCTGACTGCCGGTCATGATTTAAACAAGCTGAAGCCACCACTGTACCTGAGTCTGGCTGAGGGAAATGAATGCTACCAGTCTATCTCTGGAAGAGAATTGACCGCGGCAGCAGGTGATATGATAATGAGTGACAACACCAGAGTGTTTTCCAGTATTTTAAAAGGGCCGGACTATGATACCAGATTAACTCCGGATACAAGGGACGTTCTGTTTACAATCTATGCGCCTCCGGAGATTGATGCTTTTAAAGTCAAGACAGCGCTGTTAAGACTGGAAGAGAGAATCCGGGCGTTTGCACCGGACTCATTAACGAAGATACTACAAGTTAAATCATATATAAATTGTAGTTAAATGTGAAAAAAATCTCATTGGTTGACAAATGAGATTGTATGAGAGATACTAATAGTAGTTTTTAGTATTGATAAAATAATTCAATTAGGAGGCATGTTATATGAAATTATTTAAATGTACTGTATGCGGCTATGTTCATGAAGGAGAGACCGCTCCAGAAGTTTGCCCGAAATGTAAAGTAGGAGCAGAGAAGTTTGAAGAACTCAGCGAGGAAGATGCTGAAAAAATATACCGTTCTGATCGCACCAATGCCATTCACATGGAAGTGATCACATTAGCAGAGAAGATGATCGCGTTATGCAAGGAAGGAATTGAGGATAACCTTGATCCCAAATGTGTATCTGCATTCACACAGGCGAAGGATGAAGCATGGGTTATTAAGCAGAGATCAAAAACAGAGCTTGCGGGTCATATGAAGTTAGGAAAATACTAGAAAACAGAAAAATTTATTGACTATCTGGTATAATCCGTTATAATTATTTGTAAAGATACAAAGAAGTATTTAAATATGGACTGCTTCTTGTATAAGCTCATTAATATGGTTTGAGCGTCTCGACCAGGCGACCTTAAATTGCCCTAGGCTACATGAGCACAGACTGAACTGCCGCTTCAAAGGAAGCAGTAGTTTTGTGTGTGTTTCGTGTGCCTGGGGCTTTTTTTTATCCAAATGCCCGAAGAAATGCATGCAGACCAGAGGCAAAAACAGGAATGTAAAGGAGTAAGGAAAGGTATGAAAAAAACGATTCGCTTCTTTCTGAATGGAAACTTGAAAGAGATTTCAGTCAATGGGGAAACAACAGTATTGGAGCTTCTTCGCAGCCGGTTTCAGTTAAATGGAACGAAGGAAGGCTGCGGAGAGGGGGACTGCGGAGCATGTACGGTAGTGATTGGGGAGGTAAGAGAAGGAAAGGTACATTATAAGTCCGTTGCGGGCTGTTTGTATCTGGCAGCAAAGCTGGAGGGGAAGCATCTCATTACCATTGAGGGGCTTGCACAAAAAGAAAAGCTTCATCCGATACAGGAAGCTGTTTTAAATGCACATGCGACCCAGTGCGGATTTTGTACACCTGGAGTAATTTTATCTATACTGGCTCTTTATCTGGAGCGACCGAATCCTGGAAAAGAAGAATTCCGCAGATATTTAGAGGGAAATCTCTGCCGGTGCACGGGATATGCATCCATTCGGAAGGTACCCGAATACTTAGAGGATTTAACCATTCATACTGAAGAAATCCGCCCCGCTTATCTGGAGGAGACAGAAGAAAAACAGCTGGCTTTTGTCCATGAAGATATTTTTATTGATGATGGGGTTCACGCATATTATTCTCCTGTTTCAGAAGATAACCTGGAAGCTTTTATAAGAGACCATGAAGAGCTTGTTTCCGGACAGAATTTAAGATTTTTAAATGGCGGAAGCGATGTAGTGGTGGGAATCAAGAAAAGAAACCAGCATTACAGACTTCTTGTGGATATCAGCAGAATTTCCTCCTTGCAAAATATCTCATGCAGGGATAATCAGCTGACCATTGGAGGCGGAGTTACTTTGTCAGAAATTATTGATCAGGTAAATCCATTTTTCCCACAGTTTTCCGATGCAGTTTCAGGCATGTGTTCGGAGCAGGTAAGATCGTCAGCTACCCTGGCAGGTAATCTTGTTAATGCTTCACCAGTAGCAGATACGGTTCCTCTTTTAATGGCAGTAAACGCAGTCGTACATTTAAAAGGACGTGACGGAACAAGAAGCGTTCCTGTCCGGGAATTTTATCATGGCTATAAACAGACAGAAAACAAATCAGACGAGTGGGTTGCTTCCATTTCCATTCCAGTGGGTGAGTATGATTTTATCCACTTTGAGAAGGTCAGCAAGAGAAAAGAAGTGGACATATCCGCAGTTAATTCTGCCATAGCCTTACAGGTATCAGAGGGTATGATTAAAAAAGCGTCCATGGCCTGCGGAGGTGTGGGTCCTACTACACTTTATATGCCAAAAACCTCTCGTTACCTGGAGGGAAAGCATATGGCAGAGGAGACCTTTTTGGAGGCTTATGACATAATCAGTGGAGAGGCATCACCCATTGGCGATGTGAGAGGGAGTGCAGATTACCGGAAAGCTGTAATGGAAAATCTTTTAATGAAACATTATCTGGCTTATGAAAGCAGTCAGGAGGCAGATGGTCATGAAAAATGAACAGATGAGACAAAATAATCAGTGGGGGCAGGCAGGAACCTCACCGTTACACGTAAGCGGACGTGATCACGTAATGGGCCGTTCCCAGTTTATTGACGATATTCCAAAACCCGGAAACCTGCTATATGTAAAAGTCATGGTCAGCCCGGTTGCAAACGGACGGATTGTAAAACTGGATACACAAAAGGCCAGCGAAATGCCGGGAGTGGCTGCTGTTCTGACCGCAAAGGATATTCCAGGTGAGAATCAGATTGGAGGAATCATTAAAGATGAGGTATGCCTGGCTCAGGGACACGTACAGTTTGTAGGTGAACCAATTGCAGTCATTGCTGCAGAAAGCATAAAGGAAGCGGAAGCAGCCATGGAAAAGATCCTGTTTGAGGTAGAAGAAGAGACCCCTGTGCTGACTGTAAGAGAAGCCATAAAAAGAGAGCAGTATGTGGGCCCTGTGCGGAAGATTGAACGTGGTGATGTGGAGTCCGTTTTTGCTGACTGCCCCTGTTATATGGAGGGCGTAATCAGAAATGAGGGACAGGAACATTTTTATCTGGAAACCCAGAGTGCCCTCGCCGTACCGGAAGACAACGGCGGCATTACCCTGTATTCCTCTTCTCAGAATCCCAACGAGATTCAGAAGATGGCATCGGGAGTTCTGGGGCTGCCTCAGAATATGGTTACAGTAGACATTAAAAGACTGGGCGGAGGATTTGGAGGGAAGGAATCTCAGGCAACCTCCTGGGCCTGCCTTGCTGCTCTTACAGCCCATCATACCGGGCAGCCTGCGCTGGTTCATCTGACCAGAGATGAGGATATGCTTTCAACTGGGAAGCGCCATGCATTTGAGAGCGATTACCGGGTGGCATTTGATAAAGAAGGAAAGATTCTTGCGTATTCCGTAGAGCTTAATTCCAACTGTGGGGCGGTTGCCGATGTGAGCACCTCCGTTTTGGAACGGGCAATGCTCCATGCGGAAAACAGCTATCACATTGAGAATATTAAAATTATCGGAAGCCCCTGCAAGACTAACTTACACCCTGCGACTGCATTCCGTGGATTTGGCGGACCTCAGGGGATTTTCGCAATTGAAAGCGTAATTGAGAGAATTGCATATACCCTGGCACTGGATCCATATGATGTGAGAATGAAGAACATGTACCACAAAGGGGATCTGGCTCCTTACGGGCAGGAAATCAATCATGGGGAAGACATCGGAAGAATCTTAGAAAAACTGAGAACAGACAGCCGGTGGGATGAACGGAGAAAAGAAATTGCCGCGTTCAATCAGAAAAACCGGTACGAGAAAAAAGGACTTGGGATCACCCCGGTGAAGTTTGGCATTTCTTTTACGGCAGCCCATTTAAATCAGGGAAGTGCCCTGATTCAGGTATATACAGATGGATCAGTTTCCGTTACCCACGGAGCCATCGAGATGGGGCAGGAAGTTAACACGAAGATCGCTCAGATTGCGGCAACTACCCTGGGGGTTCCCATTGGAACAATCAGAATAGAAAGCAATAATACCAAACGGGTTGCTAACACCTCGGCAACTGCAGCATCTTCCGGATGTGATCTAAACGGTCATGCGGTAGAGAATGCCGCACTTAAGATTCTTGGAAGGCTGAAAGAACTGGTATTAAAGCTATATCCCGGAGAAGATGGAGTTTTTGAAAACGGATATGTCTATGGGGTACATGAGGGGAAAACAGATTATGAGAATCCTCTTATTTCGTTTAAGGAGCTGGTACAAAAGGCATATGTTGAGCGGATTGATTTATGCGATCACGGGTATTATGCAACTCCCGGCATCTATTTTGACAGGGAGAAAGGAGAAGGGCATCCATTTTTATATTATGTATTTGGAGCTGCAGTTACAGAAGTAACCGTTGATTTGCTTACCGGCCGAACCACCCTTGATTCAGCCCATATCCTTCACGACTGTGCAAGCAGTATCAACCCCATGGTAGATATCGGACAGATCCAGGGTGCTTTTATCCAGGGCGTGGGCTGGGTTACAACGGAAGAGCTGGTGTATCAGGACAAAGGAAGACTTTTAAGCAGTTCACCGGCTACCTATAAAATTCCAACCATTGGAGACATTCCCGAGGAATTTCATATTGAACTGATGGAAGGCTGCATGAATGAGCTTGGAGTCAAGCGGTCAAAGGCCATTGGAGAACCGCCGTTTATCTATGGAGAATCCGTATTCTTTGCTATTACGGATGCTCTTAGCTCTCTGGGAAGTTATCCAGATGAATTAAGCATTCCGGCAACTCCGGAGAAGATCTGGAGGGTGGTAGAGCGGAACAAAAAGCAGTGAGTGGGTATTGACACGGAGCAGGAGAAAAGCACCTTATTAGCTTTTCTCCTGCTCTTTTAGAATTCCTATAAATGCATGACAGCAGCTATGCTGGCAATTAATAAGATTAGGGGTCCTGTTTTTTTTGTATAAATTCAAGAATAGTTTTTGCAGCAATTTCCTGCTGCTCTTCTCCCTGGATACGAGCAATTCCATCCCCGTTCTGACTTCCATAACTTCCAAAGCCGGCGTGATTTCCACCCTGTATGGGAATCACATTTGCAGCTCCTTTTATTTTTTCACGGCTCAACACGCCATCCATGGTCCCATATAGAACAAGTGCTTTTTGCGTGTCAATATCCCCATAAGGATAAGCCCCTAGAAGAATCAGTCCATTTAAGGAGTCAGGGTGGGATGCCATATAACTGCTTGCCATGGCTCCGCCCAGAGAATGTCCGCCAATATACCAGTTTTTTATATCCGGAAACTCCTTCATGATTTTATCTGCTGCATCGGGGTTAAATACAGCGAGATGAAATGGCATTTTTACAAGGATACAGGTAATTCCCTGGCTGGAGATTTTTGACAGAAGCGGATAGTAGGCTGCAGATTCCACTTTCCCTCCCGGATAAAAAATAAGAGCCGTATCGGTCTGGGTTTTGGAAGATAAAAGGATATACTGCTTTTCCTCTTTTGCGCGTCCGCTTTTTATATCCTGATTCAGTGCGTTTATAGCAACGTCATCTGCTTTATAGTAGATGGATGTATAAATAAAAAATGCAGTGATAAAGAGGATCATGATTGTCAGGAATATTGCTGCAGTCCTTTTTAACAACCGTTTCATAAGAATCAATCCTTTCAATAAAATAAGTAATGAAACATATTACAGGTATTATATACCTTTAACAGGGTATTTTAAACAGATTTACTTGAGTAAACAGATTGAATGATTTATATTTATCGTGTCAGGAGGTGTTTCTTTGAAATTATTGCTGCAGCATAGAAAAGAGATACAGGAAACAGAGATAGAAATCAGATATATGAAAAACGCACCTATCGGTTGATTCCTTATGTGTGGTAGTCCTGTTACTAAATATCACTTAAGTTTTTTGGAATAGTTGATTTAAGATATCAGCTTCCGTCTTTTTTCTGCAATATCCATACACAGGAAGTGTAACTGGTGAAAAAGATGGAAGAACTTTTAACCGTCTCTCCTGTTTTATTAATTTTTCAGGCAGCAATGCAATTGCCCGATTGGATGACAGCAGAGTAATCAGTAAATCCAGCGTGTCCACTTCGATCAATGACAATTCCCTTTTTCCCTGACTTAGGGTTTGTAAGGTTAAATGGCGAAGTGGGCATAACTTATCCCGGCTGACAATGACTGGCAAAACTTCTTCCGATTTCATTTCCAGGCTGGAGGAGGCAGTCCATAAAAGGACTTCCGGGTATTGAACCTGAAAAATTCCAGTTTCCGGAGACTGAGCCATGTGAGTGATAATTATGTCATAAATCTGACTGTTAAAGTTACGGTTTAATTTTTTTACAGCATCAGTATGCATGGTAAAATGACTGCTTTTTTCATATAAGCATGGGAAGTAGAGCCTGGAAAGAAGCTGTGTTGAGCCTACACGGATTTCCTGGCTTTCCGACTGAAATTCCTGGTACAGATTTTTAAGCGTATCTTCCATTACAACGGCATATTGGTAAAAACGTTCTCCATCAGGAAGTATTTTAAGCCCTGATCTGGTACGGAGAAAAAATGTGCCATGAAATTCTTTCTCAAGTTTCATAAGACGGGTGGATACATTGGACTGGGTATAATGCAGGAGTTCTGCCGTTTTTGTTATGGAACTGTTTCTATATAACTCCATAAAGATAGCAATGTCATTTATTTCCATATTTTCTCTCCTATCCATCATTATGAATGATGTTTGGATTCATTATTAGTTATTATACTATTATTAAATAGTAATGTAAAATAAAGTTATAAAAACAAGAGGAGGAATCTATAAAATGACAGGAATGCAGTATGTAATAACACTTCCAGCTGATTACGATATGGATATTATCAGAAAACGGGTGGAGGAAAACGGAAATAAAACGGATGGATTTCCAGGATTGAAATATAAATGCTATCTGATACGTGAAAAAGGTATGGATGGTTTTGAGCAGGCATATGCGCCTCTTTATATATGGGATGAGGAAGAGGGCATGAATCAATTTCTCTTTGGCGGATATTATGATCAGATTATTAAATCGTTTGGCTGGCAGCATGTTAATATTGGTATACCTCTGTTTGCCGAATTTGATGATCAGTTTTTGAATTCCCGCTATGCAATGGAAATAGCCGGCAGTATCTCTCCGGAATTGTCTTTAAGTAAAGTTCCCCAGAAAATCAGGCTGATGACGGAAAGGAAAGAGGCGATCACTGGGCAGGTATGCATCTATAATCCTGATAAATGGAAATATAGTGTTTTTTTATTTATGAAAGTACGCCCACAAATTCAGGAAGGTTGTAGAATTTATCAGATTCTTCATATTTCAGAGGGAACGAGTCGCTAAGATCTCACATTCAGTTCATACGTTTGCTATTAATGCCAAAACACTCTGCTTAGATGAGCAAAGTGCTTTGGCATTTTTCTGCCATTTTACTAATTCCTGTCCGCAGGACATTGACATTTGTCTGCTGATTCTCTAAAATAACAAGCGGGAGAGGAGTTATACATATGAATAATGTTTCAATGAGCGTATTACTGATCATTTCTTCTGCACTGATCGGTAATTTTGTTATTTATGGTCTGGCCAGAAGAAGAATTCCTGGTGTTTTCTATTTTTGTCTTTTAATGACTGCAATGATTTTTCACTGCGTAGGGTATGCATTTGAGCTGCTGTCCGATACAGTGGGAACCATGTATATCTGGACTCGTGTTGAATATATTGGAGCGTCATTTTATCCGTTTTTAATTATGATGTTTACCAGGGAATATACAGAAGAAAAAATGATCGCCAATAGATTTGTGGTAACCCTTGTCCTGATGGTTAATGTCATCACATTAATTCTTGTTTATACCAATAATTATCATTTTCTATATTACGCATCCATAGGTGTGGATGATTCACCTGGATTTCCCATACTGGTACTGCAAAAGGGAATCTGGTATTATATTCAGGTGCTCGTTCTATGCATATCCATTTTATACAGCATAACGGTATTAATAATAAAACTGAAAAGATCCAGTGGCAGTTACAGGAATAAAGTGTTATTTCTTTTAATAGGGGTAAGTGCACCTGTAATTACCATGATGCTTTATCTGTTGGGTGTGGGACCTGTTTATCTGGATCTGACTCCATTTTCCTATTTCCTCATGAGCATTTCCATTACTGTAGGTCTTTTCAGATATGATATGCTGATTCTTAATCCTATTACCTACGAGATGATATTCCAAAGTATTAATGAAGCGGTTCTTGTAATAGACAGCAATGGCATGCTGTTAGGTTTTAATAATGTATCCAAAGAATTTTTTCCGTCTCTCTCAAAACTGAAAATCGGACAGTCTTATGAGCTGATTGAAGAGTTAAAAAATCAAAATCTGGAATCGTTAAATCCAGTACATGAGATTTGTGGCAGGATATACAGTTTTAAGGCAATTGCAATGAAAACCCACAGAGTCAGTATATACGTTGCCAATGATATTACAGAATCGGAAAATGCAAAAAAACAGCTGGAGATTCTGGCGACCATTGATTCTCTGACTGGGCTTTACAACCGCAGATATTTTATGGAACAGGTGGAGCAGTCTGGTTTAGATGGTGTGTTCATAATCATAGACTTAGATCATTTTAAAGTAGTCAATGATACCTTTGGACATTTTGAGGGAGACCGGGTTTTAAGTGATTTTGGAATATTGATTCAGCATACCTTTCCAGACCATATTTCCTGCCGTTACGGAGGGGAGGAGTTTGCTGTTTTTCTGGCAGAAACCAGTTTGGGAGAGGCTTATAAGCGAGTGGAGTCTTTAAGAAAGAAAAATAATAAGGGAACACAGAGCTGCAAGGTCACATTTTCAGCTGGGATTTCTGACTATGTGTTAGGAACAGAGACGGTCTCTGAGGCACTGATACGGGCAGACAAAAAGCTTTATGAAGCAAAGGAGACGGGTAGAGACAGAATCTGCTTTTAAAGTATTCTGATTTTACTAAGACAATATGCGGCAATTGAAGACAGGAAAAAAACAATCTGAAATCTTATAATAATATGTGACAGGGGGTGAAGATAATGGAATGGGTAAAACTTTTACAAACGGCGCTTGACTACATGGAGGCTCATCTTTTAGAGAAAATCAGCTACGAGGATGTTGCCAGAGAGGTCCATATGTCCAGCTATAATTTTCACAGAACCTTTAGTCTCATGGCAGGAATGACAGCCAGTGAGTACATAAGGAACCGCAGGCTGTCTCTGGCTGGGCAGGAGCTTCAGATGGCGGATATTAAGGTGATTGATGCAGCCTATAAATACGGATATGAAACTCCGGAAAGCTTTGCAAAGGCATTTTCAAGATTTCACGGAGTAACTCCAAAAGCGGCAAAGTTAAGGGGAACCCGGCTTTCATTATTCAATGCTCTGGTTATTAAAATCACATTGGAAGGTGGAAAAAACATGGATTACAGAATTGTGGATACGGGTAATATAAGATTTGCTGCAAAAGTGAAAGCATTTAAAAATGAGACGATTAACGACGGGGAAAATCATGAGATACCTGATTTCTGGACTACGTGCAGGAAGGAAAAGATTCTTGATGAACTTTATGCACTGGGGCAGGAAGGGAAAAGAGATATTTACGGGTTGTGCAGCCCTACCAGAGAAAACGAAGGGACCTTTGACTACGGTATCGGAGTAATCCTGGATGCGGAAACACCGGTTGAGAAAGTGGAAGAGTTACTTAGTCGGGGATATCGGATTTGGGAGACGGAACCTGCAACGTATGCAGTTTTTTCCTGTTATGGTGAAGATGGAGACTGCATCAGTGAGATGTGGGGCAGATTTTTCAAAGAATTTCTTCCGCAGTCTGGCTATGAACATACGGATGAAACGGATTTTGAAATTTATTATGAAAAAGGTGCTCCCGGATTATTCTGTGAACTTTGGATACCTGTAACAATGCGCAAGAAAATGTGACAAGAAGCTGCCCCGGTAATCTGGATAAAATATGATAGATATGCTATACTTCAAATAACTATTGGATCTATGCAATAATACTTGGAGGGGTAAAATGAGATATCGAAAACTGGGTAAAACGGGGCTGATGGTCAGCGAGATCGGCCTTGGGGGCGAATGGCTGGAACGTAAAAATTATGATGAAGTAAAAGAAGTGGTAAGGCTTTGCAAAGAACAGGGAGTCAATATTTTAGACTGTTGGATGTCAGAGCCAAATGTAAGAACCAATCTGGGGGAAGCCATAAAAGACTGCAGAGATCAATGGATCATACAGGGACATTTAGGCGCAACCTGGCAGAATGGACAGTATGTCAGAACCCGTGATATGGAAAAGGTAAAGGAAGCATTTGAAGATCTGCTGACCCGTTTCCAGACGGATTACATGGATCTTGGAATGATACACTTTGTGGATGAGTCAGCTGAGTTTTATAAAATTATGAACGGGGAGTTTATTGATTACGTCAGGGGGCTGAAAGAAAAAGGAGTGATTCGGCATATCGGTATGAGCACTCACAACCCTGCTGTTGCAAAACTGGCTGCTTTAAGCGGAGAGATTGAGATGATTCTTTTCAGTTTAAACCCGGCATTTGATCTGCTTCCTCCAACAGAGGATATGACTGAATTGTTCCAAAAGAACTATCAGGAAGATTTAAATGGGATTGCGCCCGAGCGGGCTGAACTTTATAAGCTTTGTGACAGGGAAGGCGTTGGTATTACTGTAATGAAGGGATATGGCGGAGGCAGGCTGTTTTCTGCGGAAAATTCTCCTTTTGGAGTGGCTCTCACTCCGGTGCAGTGTATTCATTATGCCCTTACCCGTCCTGCAGTCGCTTCCATCATGGTGGGGTTAAGTACAGCAGATGAAGTAAAAGCGGCTCTTGCCTACGAGACTGCCACAGAACAGGAAAAGGATTATGCCAGTGTACTTGCCAGTGCCCCCCATCATGCCTATTCCGGTCAGTGTACTTATTGTGGTCATTGCGCACCCTGCCCTGCCCACATTGATATTGCCATGGTAAATAAGCTGTATGACCTGGCTGCCATGCAGGAAGAAGTTCCTGGGACAGTACGAGCCCATTATGGAAATCTTTCATCCAATGCCTCTGACTGTATCGCCTGCAAGGCATGTGAGACTCGTTGCCCATTTGAGGTACCAATTGTTGAAAGAATGGAGAAAGCCAGGGTCTTGCTGGGGTAAAAGTTGGAGGAGGCAGATGAAATTAGGGGTACTTTCCGATATTCACAGTAATTATCATGGGTTTCATGCATGCTACGAGGAAGCAGTAAAAAGAGGGGTGAATCAGTTTCTGTTTCTGGGAGACTATGTCAGTGACTGTGCATACCCGGAAAAGACAATGGAGCTTTTGTACCATATCAGAGACCGGTATCCCTGTACTTTTATACGGGGGAACCGGGAGGACTATTTATTAAATCATAAAAACGGGGCAGAAGATGGCTGGGTTTCTCCATCTTCTGCTTCCGGAAGTCTTTTATATACCTACGATCATCTTACAAATGCAGATCTGGAATTTTTTGAAAGTATGGATCTGTCAGGAAGAATGAAGACAGAAGGTTATTCTGATTTTTATTACTGCCACGGAACGTTAGAAAATACCAGGGGTGTGTTCCACCTGGGAAGTGAAAGCGCAAAGGAAGTGCTTAACCATTTGGATTCAGATCTTATTATCTGCGGACACACTCATAGGCAGGGGATCTTCCAATATAAAGGGAAGACTCACGTCAATACGGGATCTGTAGGTGTTCCGTGGGACTATGGGGGAGATGCGCAGTTTTGTATTCTTCACGGAGATAAGGGAATATGGAAACCGGAGCTGGTTCAGTTGGATTACGATAAATCTCTGGCGGTAAGGGAACTATATGAAAGCCATTTAAATGAAAAGGCGAGGATCTGGACAAGGATTGTTGAGAAAACACTGATTACAGGAATTGATCAGTCAATGCTTTGCCTTACAACTGCACTTAAAAAATGGGAGAACGACGGAGGAAGTGGTATCTGGTCCATGCTTCCTGAAACGTATTGGGAAGATGCAGCAGCTGATTTGGGTTTATGAATAGTATAGTAAATAAAGGAGATATCTTTGGCAGCAGGTTAGCAGCGAAAGATATCTTCTTTATTTTAGCGTCTATTACATTTTAGGAGCTGAAAATACAAACAAAAGTATCCATGACATTGGCATTAGCAGATCCGGCAGAATAGTCCATGTATTATGTGGCGCATAGTTCTTTTTATTAACAACTTCCCAGATATGGTTGATTCCAGCCAGCAGATATAAAGGAGATGCCAGCACGATTGCAGCCAACCAGAATTCCCGGTGATAAAAAATACAGAATAGTCCAGCCAGAGCAAATCCTGCTTCTGCAAATCCCAGTTCCTTCTGAAAGGGGCTTCCCTTGCCCCAGCCAATTGACTCAGCTACCATGTCAGACCGAAATACATGGCCCATAAAGCTGACAGCACCGGAAAGTGTAAGCGTAATCGTAAGCTGGTAAAACAACAGATTCTGGCAGAATGAAGAAAATGTGTGCATTGCTGGGTTTATGACTGCCGTAATAAATCCAACGAATAGCCCCAGAATCCAGATAACTAAAAAAATCATAATAGTACCTCCTATTAATAATTTGAGCATTTACTCAAATTATACTCCCTGATTATAATAAGTCAAATTGAATTTGAATAATTGCTCAATATTTATTGACAAATAGATTATGGTTCTATATATTCAACATGGGGAGGCGTTAATATGAAATCGAATCAGGCAACGCGGCAGCCGAAACAGACCCGCAGTATTAAGACAAAAGAAAAAATAAGAAATGTGGCTTATCAGCTTTTTTGTGAAAAAG
This sequence comes from uncultured Paenibacillaceae bacterium, assembly GCA_963523055.1. GTDB lineage: Bacteria > Bacillota > Clostridia > Lachnospirales > Lachnospiraceae > Lacrimispora. The sequence continues at coordinate 494,458 of CAURBV010000003.1, forward strand.
GGTATTTTAAGACCACAACCAACGAAATTGCCAAAGTGGCGGAAGTCTCTATCGGAAGTCTTTATTTTTATTATCGGGATAAAGATATGATACTGGTAGAAATATTGGATCGTTATAATGAATCGTTTTTAAAAGTACATGAATCTATGAATGTTCAGTTAGAATCGTACCGGGAAAATCCCCGGCTCTGGATTACAGGATTTATGGAAGAAATGATAAAAAGTCACAGAGCCTCAAAAGAATTCAACAAAGAATTAAAAATACTCAGTCATTCCATGCCAGAGGTGAGTGCAGTTATGGAAAAGCAGCAGGAGACAGTCCGCCAAATGACACTGGACTATTTAAAAGCCTTTTATGATATGCTGAGAGTAAAGGATTTAGAGGCGGCTTCCATTGTGGTGGTTAATATAATGAGCTCTTTAGTAGATCAGATTGTTTTTCAGGATAATCCAGTTGATGATTCCAGAATTATAAAGGAAGGCGTTGATGCCATTCATCAGTATCTGATTAAACAAGACAGTATTTAAAAACAGGGCGTTCCGAAAGGAGCGCCCTGTTTGATTATGAGATAGCAGGATTTCGCAGGAATTCGTCCAACAGAAGTTTCTCCACTCCCGCCAGTACTGCAATACCAATTCCGTGAGGGTCATTAAAACGCCACCCCAGCTGGCGGTAATAGGACCGGCTGTAAGAACAGTCGGATCCACGGCAGACACCATATAAGTCGCCTTTCCGGTTAATTACTGTTTTTTTCATACCAGTCCACGCCTTTGCTATGGAAGCAATGCACCGTTTTTTCAGAGTTTCATTTATAATACCCAGCCGAATACCTCTGGAAAAGGCGCAGATGAACATGGAGGTGGAAGAAGCCTCCTCATAGGTGGTGGAATCATCAAGAATCTGATGCCACATACCTGTTTCATCCTGTACCTGTAATATGCCTTCTGTCATTTCAAGGAAGAAGGAAGTGACGGCATCGTAATCCGGATGTTCCTTTGGCAGGATAAGAAGAAGTTCGGAGAGGGCGAGAACGACCCAGCCGTTTCCTCTGCTCCATGGAATCCGGTTCATCTTACCATAATTTAAATCAATGATATGGGACATCAGCATTTTATCTGTCATGAAGAAGTACTGTTTAAAAAGCTTTGCCTGGCGGCACGCATCATCCAGATACCCAGAGTCTTTGCTGAGCTGATAGTACCGGCATAGGAAGGGGATACTCATATACATATCATCAATCCACATGGTATTGTTGTTTCTGGAAAATACCATGTCCTGTTCTCTTCTCTGATGGTTTCTCATAAAATCAGCAATTACATCAGCAAGTTTTTCAGCCTCTCTGGCAGGCCGGTATGTGTTGGCTTCTAATAGAAACGAGCCAAAAGATCCACAGTCGTCCAGCTCGCTTAACCAGCAAAGCTGTGTATTAACTCCAGGATAGCCAAAAATCAATTTGTCATATACGGAATAATCATAGACTGCAGCCGTCATACGGGCATATTCCAAAGCATATTCCTGCCAGTCAGTGCGGTTAAAATAACGGCTGGCAGTTAATAGACCATATAAGGTAACTCCACAGGGATAAGTCCATTTTCCGTATAATTCTTCTTCTGCAAACATTCTCACAAAGGAATCTGGCAGATCAGCCTTCCAATAGCACGTACCGTTTAATCCATCATATACCTTTTCCATAGACAAAAGATCTGGGACAGGCGGGATACGATCACCAAACAGACCGGCATAAAGCCATGGGCCGTCATATCCTTTTACTCCTGCAGACAGAGGAATGGCACGGTTGTCAGCCACCAGCTGAAGCTCTAATCCAGTCTCTTCACCAGCCTTTTTTTCACACAATATTAGGACGTTATGTGAGCCGCCCTGTAGCGTGATCTCTGATTTCCAGGCTCCGTTTTGCCACTCTCCCCCTAACTCACCGTCAACAAAAAGCCTGGTCTGAGTCTTGCTTTTGCCTGCGACATGGACTACCTTTGCCTGATCAAGAACGAACCCACTTTTTAAAACAGCGGTTCCCTGGCTTGAGGAGCCAAAGACCCGTGTAATGTGGCAGTCTGACTGGGTTTTCTCATACTCATTGCCTGGATACCAGGCAATATCATCATAGCATCCGGTAAGTATGGACTTTAAACTATCCGTATTCCACTGGACCGGTTCACTGTAAACAAAGCCTGCCTGCCCCTTTCGCTCTGGTATGGGAGAGAGAAAATGAGGCGGTTCCCATTGTGGTTTGGCATTCCGCAGAGTAAAGCCAAAGCCGATTTCTGTTTTTTCAGTCATTAAAACGAAGTGATTCAGACCTGCTAAAAGAGTAATGGAGAAAAAAGCAGAGGTCTTAAAACTCTCATCTCCAGGCTGGGAGCGGTATACCTCTTCCCCGTTTACATAACATACAACGGGGCCCTGACAGCGGACCTCAAAGCGGGAAGGAGTCTGCTCGTGGCTGTAAAGGTCACCTGCACCATAGCAGATATCCCCGATCTGTGCATTGGGAAAGCGATTGTGAAAATCAAACAGATACCATCCCTTTGTGTCACATAAGATACCGGTTGTAAAATCCAGTCGGTACTGATAAGGTACCTGGGGATTTTCCCCGATGAAGCGGTTGGCAAGCAGTGCAATTACATCTTTGTCCCTGTCCTCATAAACTACGTAAGCACTGTCTTCCTGATTAAAATATTTCATAAATGGTCTCCTTAAGTATTAATTTGAGAGTGATAGGAGCCAAAATGGAAGGGTTTATTGTGAAAAACTACAGAAAAGCACGTCCATTTATGTTATAATTGTAGCGAATGTATGGTTTTTCGTCAAGAAGATAAAACCCACTTCCCCAAACCCCAGGAAAATGATAGTATAAACATACCAATATACTATGAATGTACATGGCACTGCCAGAAAATTCATTTTTGCAGGTAAGGGGAAACATGTTAGAATAAACACATAAGGCACGGATATGCGTAGCCGTTTCAGGAGAAGGAGCAGAGGCATATGAGAGAACTGATTGATAAATTATATAAGAATCACAATCTTGAAAAAGAAGAGTTTATCTATTTAATAGAAAATTTTGATAAAGATACCAGTGAATATCTTTTTTCCCTGGCGCAGTCAACCAGCCAGGAACATTTTCAAAAGGAAGTTTACATCAGAGGACTGATCGAATTTACCAATTACTGTAAAAATGACTGTTATTACTGCGGGATCAGAAGGAGCAATAAAAACGTCAGCCGTTACCGACTGAGTAAGGAGGAGATTCTTTCCTGCTGTCAGAACGGCTATGAACTGGGTTTTCGGACCTTCGTTCTCCAGGGGGGAGAAGATCCGGCATTTACCGATGAAATTATGGTTGATATTATAAAAGACATGAGAGAAGGATATCCGGATTGTGCCATTACCCTTTCCATTGGGGAAAAAAGCTACGATCAGTATCAGGCGTATTACGAAGCTGGTGCCAATCGATTCCTTTTACGCCATGAGACTGCCAATGAAGAACATTATAATAAGCTTCACCCAGAGTCCCTTTCCCTTGAAAACAGGAAGGAATGTTTAAGAAATTTAAAGAAAATCGGATATCAGGTAGGAACCGGATTTATGGTGGGTTCTCCATACCAGACCCCTGAGTGTCTGGCAGAGGATCTTGCATTTATAAAAGAATTATCCCCTCAGATGGTTGGAATCGGCCCTTTTATCCCACATAAGGAAACTCCATTTAAGGATTTTCCAGCTGGCAGTATGGATTTAACCCTGTTTCTCATTGGAATGCTCAGGCTCATGCTTCCCAATGCTTTAATTCCTGCTACAACTGCGTTAGGAACCATAGATCCCAAGGGAAGAGAGAAAGGAATTCTATCCGGCTCCAATGTTTTAATGCCTAATTTATCTCCCATTGGTGTTAGAAAAAAGTATGAGCTGTATGATAATAAAATCTGTACAGGAGAAGAAGCAGCAGAGTGTAATGTCTGTCTGAGAAACCGTGTTTCCTCCATTGGTTACAATGTGGTAGAAAAAAGAGGGGACTTTGTAGAATTTTAACAAACTTTTAACTGGAAGAGCTGATTTTCTGGACTTATATCACCATAGCGTTGGGATGTTTTGATACATTGATGGGTATTTGCAGGATATATTCGGAAAATACATCGATGTAAGCATATAATAAGAGAAAATAGTCAAAAAATTAACAAATTAATGTTGTTGCTTAACAGGAGTGAAATCTATATAATAGGTGTCGGTGAAAAGGCATTAAAACAAACCGCAAAAACTATAAAATCACCTACTGGAATGAGGAGAGCAACAATGAAGAAAAAGCTTTTTTGGATAGCAATAGGCCAGTTTATCTCTGCATGTGCATATTGCCAGATTCTAAATGCCAACAATTTAGTCGCTACCGGACTTGGGGGACTGGCGACGGTATTTAACCGTCTGACTGGTGCCGATGTACAGCTGCTTTTGATTATTATGGCATTGCCCATATTCGTCTGGGCATTTTTCAGCTATAGTAAGAAACAGATTTTTTATGCTGGATTCAGTTATTTTATGTTTACTTTTTATGTAGGTATTGTTAACCGGTATCTGCCTCAGTTTCTCACAGATCCTATCGCTGCAGCCATCAGCGGCGGCGTTGTAGGTGGAATCGCAGGCGGTATTATTATGAAACAGAGAGTTGCCAACGGACCAGAATCCATTGTGGCATTGTATCTGAAAGAAAAAAAAGGTTTATCAATTGGATCCTACTATTTAATTATTAATACGGTAGTTATTTTCTCTTCCATTATCTATGGAGATATGACTATGATCGTTTATTCCCTCATCTGTACCTTCGTTCAGAGCGTGGTAACGGATAAGCTGATCATCGGATTTGAGAAATACTATAATGTTAATATTATGTCAGATCAGTATCTAGAAATTACACAGTTTATCCGCAACGATTTAAACAGAGGAGCCACCTTTATTCAGGGTATGGATACTTCCAATGTAAAAAAGAAGATGCTGATTCAGGCAGTAGTAAATCAGCAGGAGTTAATTGCAATCAAAGAATTTGTAAAGTCCTTTCATGATGACAGCTTTATCTGCGCAAACATAAGCAACAATATCATAGGCAGGGGATTTGATGTAGAATAAAATAAATAAAGGGCTGCCGGCAGTTTTTTCATTCCATTGTTGAAGTGGATTAAAAAATTGCCGGCAGCTCTCTTTTTAAGTAGACAGCAGTTCAATAACAAATGCTGTAGTCTGGGGAGGTATGCTTGCGGTCTGAAAATTGGCATGTTTTATGCGAACCATTTTCCCGGGTTTTAGATCATCCAGGATCAGGGGCTTCCCATTCTCATCTATAATATCTGTGGCACTGGTAATAACAAAACGCATTTGATCTGTTTCATCATTGGGATTCCCGGTATAGACAAAATTGTTGTTTGGATCAACCAACAGAATCCGGTCTGTTGTGACGCTGTAGGATAAGGCATCTACCATGGCAATCACCCGGTAGGCGCTTGACTGGGGGGGAATGCTTCTTGTCATCATAGTGGAAAAAGTTGCATTGACATAGGATCCTTTTGTAATGCTGCATAAACTTATGTTATCTCCGAACTGATTAATGAGGATTGTTTCCCAGCCAATATTTAATTGAAGCAATTCAATGTTTATCATATCGTTTTCACCAGGATCAGCATAAGAGATGAGGAGATATCCCGTCCTGCTGTTGGAAGTATACATCTCCTCCACAAGTGCATTCTGTACCTCCATAATACTTCCGCTCATTGTAATCATTCCTCTTACGTCCTCGTTATCTCCGATCATAAAGACTCCCTTGACAATAAGTTTCTATTTCATTATATGCGTACAGTAATATTTATTTCATTAAATAAAGAAGACATTACCATTTTGAAAATGGAAAAAAGATTCATTCAGTTAAAAGATAATTTATGTTAATATGTAATTATGCATAAAAAAACAAGAATCGACACGGTGAAATGATAAAAAACAAACAAAATAAATATGGTTATGGCAGACCATCTGGATAAAACAATGCTGATAGTAATTGACAGGGGTGAAGAAAAATGGACAGGCGAATGAAGCAGATCTTGGATATTTTATCAGACAGAGATTACTATACGGCAGAGATGCTTGCAGAAGAAATTCATGCGGGGACAAAAACGGTCCGTAATCTCTTAAAAGAGATTAATCAGGAAATAGAACCCCATGGGGCGGGGATTGTGTCTAAATATGGAGTAGGTTACTTCCTTAATATTTACGATAATGAAAAATATGAGGCTTACTGCCGCAAGGATCATGCACATGGCTCAGAAGAATACTTACCTTCCACCTCAGAAGAGCGGATCCAGTATCTGCTGGAGTACTTAATTAACAGCGGATCCTATGTAAAGCTGGAGAAATTAAGTGAAAGTCTGTATATTTCCAAACGGACGCTGACGGAAGATTTGAAAGAAGTAGAACAGTTTTTAAAGAAATTCAATATTTGCGTGATACGCAAGCCCAATTATGGAATCCGCCTGGAAGGAAAAGAATTTGATACCAGACTTTGTATCGCATCCTTTTCCAGTAAGAGATTTCATAAGGGAAATGAAAGTATGGATGAAATTGCCGCCATTGTTTCAACAATTTTAAAGGAAAATGATTTTATGATTACCGGGGCTGCGTACCAGAATCTGGTAGTCCACCTTTACATTGCAATCAGCAGAATTATGGAATGCCACTATGTACCCATGCCGGAAGGACTTTTGGAAAACCCCAGGGAGCGGTACGAATATCAGATAGCCCAATTGGTAGCCAGACAGCTGGAAGAAAGGTTTTACATCAGTTTTCCAGAAAATGAAGTTACCTACATTGCCATTCATCTGGCGGGTAAGAAAATGTTTTTAGAGGAAGAAAATGCGGAAGAGAATGTGATTATTACCCAGGAAATCAGTGATCTGGTAACTGCCATGCTGGAACGGGTTTATGATTTATTTAAATTTGATTTTCGCAGTGATTTAGAACTGAGAATGATCTTAAGCCAGCATCTGGTCCCATTAAGTGTCCGCATCCGGTTTGATATGGATATGAAAAATCCAATGCTCCGTGACGTAAAGGAAAAATTCTGTTTATCCTATACCATGGCGTGTAACGCGGTCACAGTTTTGAATGAACACTTTAAAGTATCTCTGTCAGAGGATGAGGTGGCATACTTTGCATTTGCTTTTGCACTTGCACTGGAACGAAAGAAAACCGAAATCAAAAAAAAGAATGTCATTCTGGTCTGCTGCTCCGGCAGAGGAAGTGCCCAGCTTTTGCAGTATAAGTATAAGAATTCGTTCAAAGATTATATTGATGAGATTATAGCCTGTGATGTGGGAAGTTTATACAAAATGGATTTTTCCAGATATGATTACATCTTTACAACTGTACCCATTACCGTATCGGTTCCCCTTCCCATTCTGGAGGTAGAATATTTTCTGGGTGATGAAGACATTGTAAATGTAAAGAAAGTTCTTTGTGATCAGAAGACTTCTTCTGTATTAAACTACTATGAACGTGATCTGTTTCTGCCCCATTTAAAGTTTAAAACAAAAACAGAGGTCCTTCGCTTTATGTGTCAGTTTGTGATAGAAAAGAAGAATCTTCCCCAGGAATTTTATGAGTCGGTGCTGCAGCGGGAGCGTATGGCCAAAACAGCCTTCGGCAATCAGGTGGCAATGCCCCATGCCTATAAAGCCATGAGCAGTGAGACCTTTGTCTGCGTGGGAATTCTGGACGAACCAGTGGAGTGGGGAGATCAGAAAATCCGGGCCATTTTCCTGGTGTGTATTGCGGATAAAGATCATACCAGTGTGGAACTTCAGCACTTTTATCAGCTGACTGCATCTTTTCTGTTAAGCCAGAAGCAGATTCAGGAATTGGTGAAGAAGCAGGATTATGATGCTTTTATTAGGGCTATGACTCAGATGGAAGAAGCACAGATGTTCTGAATATGGTCAGCAATGAGCAAAAGTGATATAGCAAAAGTATTGTTTGCGTTGGAAATATATGGTAATATGCTTTTAGGAGTAACTGAATACAGGGTGGAACCTCCCGGCTTTTATGTCTTTACGTCATGATAAGAGGGGAGGTGGTGTCGGATATGTTTTCATTTGCAGATGTGCTGTTATTTGCAACATTTATCTTGGCATTGCTAACTTACATAGACAAGTTAAAAAAATAGCCTACCCTGACGCAACCAGGGTAGGCGGTGTCCGTTAGGACATTTGCTATCAATGGGAGCTTCCACCTTGTGTGGCAGTTACTCTTTTTATAATTTTAATATAGCATAACTTATGTTTGCTTGCAATAGATAGTTTGATATATACCAAGTAATTTTACACGTTATATATATTTCTTAATACTTTCCTGTAAATTGTAGTACTTATGCACCTATATTTCTTTCCAGTACAAACTCATTCCATTCGTCTCGATAACTTTCTTATACCAGTAAAAAGATTTCTTCCTCATCCGATTATAAGTCCCCTTACCGTAATCATCGCAGTCCACATAGATATAGCCATAACGCTTCGACATCTGCTTGGTGGATTCGGAAACCAGATCGATACACCCCCAGGAAGTATAACCAAGACAATCCACCCCATCCTCTTCAATGGCATCTAAAATAGCCTTCATATGTTCCCTTAAGTAATCAATCCGGTACTGATCATCAATCGTCCCGTCCTCGTTCACCACATCTGCAGCACCCAGCCCGTTCTCTACAATAAACAACGGCTTACGGTAGCGGTCGTAAAGATCCACCATGGATATTCGCAGCCCTGTAGGATCAATCTGCCAACCCCAGTCAGAAGCCTTTAAGTAAGTATTCTTAATGGCATTTATAGTATTGCCCGAGGTAACATTCAAATTAGAGGTATCTTCAGCCGCACAGGAAGAATTATAGTAGGAGAAGGAAACAAAATCTACAGGATGGGATTTCATGATTTCATCATCCCCGTCTTCTTTGCGTATAGTAATTCCATTATTTTTAAAACGAGAAAGTAAATAAGCCGGATATTCTCCAAACACCTGGGTATCGCTGTAACAATAGGTACCCCGCATGGTCTGCTGTGCCTTTAATACATCTTCCGGCTTACAGGTATAGGGATAGTAGGTGAGCTTTGTCAGCATGCAGCCAACTAAAGAGCCGGGAATCATTTCATGACAGATCCTGGTTGCATGGGCAGAAGCCACAAACTGGTGGTGCATTGCCTGGAAGATTACCTCTTCAAAGTTCTGACCTGGGAAACGGTCTTCGATTAATCCGCCAGTGGTATAGGGATGGCGAATCATGGAATCTACTTCATTAAAGGTCAGCCAGTATTTTACTTTATCCTTATATCGGGTACAGATGGTTTCTACATATCGTGTGAAAAGGCCGATGACCTCTCTGGAGTACCATCCATTATAGTTTAATACCAAATTTAAAGGCGGCTCATAGTGAGACATGGTAACAAGGGGCTCGATCCCATATTTATGAAGCTCATCAAATACATCATCATAGAATTTAAGTCCTTCTTCATTGGGTGTTTCATCATCTCCATTTGGGAAGATACGTGACCAGGCGATGGACAGGCGGTAGACCTTAAAGCCCATTTCTGCAAAGAGCCTGATATCTTCTTTATAATGGTGATAAAAATCCGATCCGTGTCGTTTGGGATAATATACCTCATCATCGGTAGCAAGTGCAGCTTCTATATCTTGTGACGTTACTGCATTGTGGGCTTTATAATTGGTTACATCTGTATCAAAGTGCGCTCTGGCACAGTCAGATACAGAAATTCCCTTTCCACCTTCGTTCCATCCTCCCTCAACTTGGTTGGCAGCAGTTGCACCTCCCCAGAGAAAGCCTTCCGGAAATATTTGTTTGTCATTCATATGATACCCTCCCTCTTCCTTTGCTGTTTTAGCTACAGTGTTTTATGCAATCATTATAGCAGAGCTGAAAATCAATATCCAAGAACACTTTTTCCAAATTGGTAGTGGCGTCTGTTTCCCTTTGTGAGAAGAAGAAAATGCCATTATGAAATTGGAAAAACTGAACATGGAGTTTAAAAAGCAATTATGATAACATGTCAATACGCATAAGAAAACCTGATAGAAAAATGGTAAAACGGGGGAATGCACAAAAATTGGGGGAATGCGAAACGTTTTAATGCAAATACCGTTTATACGGTGGAGATGGAGGAAAAGATGAAAGACAAATTAATGAACGGCATGCTGTCTGCAGCAGGGGCAATGCAGACACAAAGACATCTGGCAGCTATTAAGAATGCATTTATGAGCCTTCTGCCAATAATTATTATCGGCTCATTCTGTACACTGTTTTCCAATGTTATCTGCAACACAACACCAGGATTTTTCAGTCTTGCAAACATTCCGGGTTTAAGCTTTCTGGGGAAATTAAATCCCATGTTTACAGCAGCCAACTACGGAACTATGAACTTTATAGCAATCGGCTGTGTAATCTTAATAGCAATGGAACTGGGGGAACACTACGGAATTACGGATAAAGCACTTCCGGTTGTGGCACTGGGAGCCTATATCTCACTCTGTGCCTTTACAGCAAGCGGAAAGGCAGCGGACGGAACTGAAGTGGTGGTTACCAATGTTCTTTCCAGAGTCTATACCAATGCCCAGGGGTTATTTGTAGGAATGTTTGCTTCCATAGCTGCTGCCGAAATTTACTGCCGGCTGGTGAAGAGTGGAAAACTGGAAATCCATATGCCTGACGGCGTACCATCAAATGTAGCCAGATCCTTTACAATCCTGTTTCCATCTTTGATTACTGTAGTTATTATTTCCGCAGTGGGAATGATATTTGAAATGGCGACTGGAATGACATTGTTTAATGCAATAACAGCATTTATCCAGAAGCCATTGTCCAATATCTTAACCAGCTTCCCTGGATACATTACACTGATTTTCATCACCACTGTTTTATGGACCTTTGGTATTCACGGAACTCAGGTGACAAAGGCGGTATACGAGCCCATTCTTCTTGCTGCCTTTGCAGAAAATGAGGCTGCATATGCAGCAGGAACAGCAATCCCCAATATTATCAGTACTCCCTTCATGTCCTGTTTTTCAACGGTTACCGGAGCTGGAATTACGGGAGGACTGATTATCGCCATTATGCTGTTTTCCAAGCGTGAAGATTATAAGGCAATAGCAAAGCTGGCACTTCCCTGTGCTCTGTTTAACATCAATGAACCGCTGACCTTCGGACTTCCGATTGTAATGAATCCGGTACTTGCCATTCCATTTATGATTTCACCGGCAGTGTCAGCTACCTTTGCCTATGCCATGACAAAAATTGGTTTCTGCGGAAGAATGGTGGTAAATGCACCGTGGACCACACCTCCAGGACTTATGGCGTTTCTTTGCTCCGGCGGAAATATAGGGGCAGCAGTAACACAGATTATCTGTATCCTGCTGGCGTTTGTTGTGTATATCCCATTTGTCCTGATTTCAAACAAACAGCAGGTTTTAACAGAAGAATAACAGCATGATACATAAATGAGGTGTATATGAGTTTGACAAAAAGAGGAGGAGATCTTAACATGAAAGAAAAGCAGGAGCTTCAGGTCACGGATGTATTTACAAAATCAAGGATATTTACTTACCTGTGGATTGTCTTTTGTCCGCCTTACGGACTTTACCGTGTTTTAAGTCCTTCGTCTGAATTTAGCAGACCCGAAAAATGGGTATGGACCATGATTGTTATTTGTACCCTGGTTACATTTGTGAAACTCATCATCACTGGTTAGGAGAGAGAGGCAGCAAAAAGATGGATATTGAAATGATTGTTATGAAACTTGTAGTAAACGGAGGGAATGCCAGAAGTACAGCAATTGAAGCCCTGCGTGCGGCCAAAGTGGGTGACTTTATGAAAGCAGATGAACTCATGGAGGAGGCAGACACCATACTGAAGGAAGCTCACGAGATACAGACAGAGATGATCCAGAACGAATTAAACGGCAACAAGGTGGAGGTGGGGCTTTTGATGGTTCATGCCCAGGATCATTTGATGAATGCCATGACGGTCATGGATTTAAGCAAAGAAATGATTGATATTTTAAGAAAATAAGTTAAAATATTCCAAGAAGGGAAGTTGCGAATATGAGAAATATTGTATTGTTTTGTGCCGCAGGCATGTCAACAAGCCTTTTAGTAAATAAGATGAAAGAAGCAGCTGCAAAAGAAAATTACGAATGTCAGATTAACGCCTATGCGCTGGCAAGCGCAAGAGAGAAAGGGCCGGATGCGGATATTATTCTCTTAGGACCTCAGGTTCGTTTTGGCAAGGCGAAAGTCGAAAAAGAATGTCCTGGAAAAATTGTTGAATGTATTGATATGCAGGCTTATGGAACCATGAATGGAGCCAAAGTGATTGCCCAGGTAAAAAAGGCACTTGGAGATTAAGTTAAGACATAAGGGAGACTTATGCAGTAACAGGCAGCTGACAGAGGAGAAACATGGATCTGGCTTACATTGCAGCAACTAAAATTATCGAAATGTTTATCATTCTGCTAATCGGTGCCGGCGCATATAAAGCGGGAATTGCCGATGAGGAGACAGGTAGCAGGCTGACCCGTGTCCTGCTAAATATTATATCTCCCTGTGTGATACTTTTATCTTATCAGATTGATTTTGACAAAGAGCGTCTGTATGGTCTTGCAGTTACAGCCATCTTGTCTTTCGCAAGCTTTGTGATCGCCATTGCAGTCTCAATGATTGCAGTTTCAAAGAATACAGGTACTGATATGGCTGTGGAACGAATGTCAATTGTTTATTCCAATTGCGGTTTTATCGGGATTCCTTTAATTGATGGAATACTGGGCGGAGAAGGCGTGTTTTATATGACCGCTTATCTCACTGTATTTAATCTGTTTGTCTGGTCTCATGGAATCATGTTAATGAGCGGAAAATCAGAAAGCGTCAAAAAGACGGTAAGAAGCCTGATGAACCCCTCTAATGCAGCTATTATTCTGGGAGTATTCCTGTTTTTAACAGGCATTCAGCTGCCTGAAATAATCAGGGAACCAGTTGGGTTAATCGGTGGTATGAATACACCGGCAGCTATGCTGATTTCCGGCATTAATCTGGCTCAAAGCGATTTCCTGGGGGGATTAAAGAATAAAAGAACCTACATAGTCAGCCTGTCAAAGCTGATTGTGGTTCCAGGTCTGACGCTGCTCCTTTTACTGGCAGCAGGAGCGGACAGAAACATATCCATTACGATTTTAACGGCGGCGGCCTGTCCAAGCGGAGCCATGGGTACCATGTTTGCTCTCCAATATAAAAGAAACAGTCAGTATGCATCAAATCTTTTAACCATAACAACAGCGCTGTCCTTAATAACCATACCTGCTATTATGGCGGCAGCCAGCGGAATTTTATAATAAAGGGGATAGAAATGATTATAGTCAACGCACCATTGAAACAGGAGACGTTTCAGAAGCATGCAGAGGATGAAGGACTTGTTTTTATAAAGAAATCAGGTATGAAACTTTTTTTCGACAATCCGGAGGGAGAGGATGGGAAAAAAGCAGAGGTATTAAAGAAGAAACTGAAGGGGGAAAGGGAACTGGCAGCTATTTATTTCTCCGTTCAGGCCCAATAAAAAGAGTATGAAAACCGTACTTCATTGATATCGTAATCCGGTATAAATGAAGTGCGTTTTTTTTATTGTTATGCTATACTGATTTTTGTTTCTTTTAATTCTTCACGACATAAAAACTTAAGAATATTCTAGAATAAGCAGGTGATTTGGCAATCCGGTAAAGTTTGATATGGACGGGAGGTGGATTCCATCATGATACCTGATGATATCCGCAATATAGAGATAGAGAAACAATATCAGACCATAGATTTCGACTGGCTGAATCTGCATTATAAGACGACAGTAAGTATTGTTATTTTCACACTGGTTGTAGAATGCCTGATGAGCGTGGTCTTTGCCCGATCCGGTCTGATTCATACCAGCACACAGCGCTATGTGCTAAAATATATCATGATTCCTTCCGGGCTTAATCTGATCTGTATTCTGGCAGAAACCCTCATTATGAAATCAGGAGTATTTTCTCAGAAACAGAAAATATATAGTGTATCCCTGATGCTGGTTCTGATTTCATTTGTGCTGTTTACTGTTCACAGTGGTTTTACTGCCACCTATTATATTTTTCCGGGGGCAATTATGATGACGATTATCTATGCGGATCAGAGACTGACGAGAATTACAGCCATGTTCTGCATTGTATCAGCCTCATTTTCTGAAATATTCATCAAATGGGATTCCGATAAAGTTGGAATTTTCGACAGCGGCTTAAGCATGGGAAACTTTCTTGTTTCCATGGTAATACTGGTTATTTTTTCAGCTGCAAGTATGGTAGTGATCCGGTTTGAGCAAAAGAAAAACGATGCCAGCATCAGAACTGACCTGGAAAGACACCTGTTAAAGCAGAGCATTCAGGTAGATGAACTGACAGGGATTTTTAACCGCAAAGCGCTTGATGAAGCAATGTCTGTTATGGAGATTGAAAAGCCCTGTGAGGATCATATACTGGCTGTTGTTGATATTGATCATTTTAAAAGCATCAATGACCGGTTCGGACACTTTATGGGGGATCGATGCTTAATTGAGTTTGCCAGGGTATTGAAGGAACATTCCTGTGTCTATACGCCATATCGTTTTGGCGGAGATGAATTCTGCCTTCTGTTTCACAATATATCAATGGAAGAAGCTGTTCTGGTCTGTGAGGAGATCAGACGGCTGACTGAAGAGATTCGGATAGAGGAAGAAAAAGAAATCCGCTTTACTGCCAGTTTTGGATTGTCCGCATATTCCAGTCCGCTGAATGCATCCAGACTTTTCGTTTTGTCTGATTATGCATTATATGATGCCAAAAAATTACGTAACTCCGTAAGAGTATATGAAAAGGGGATGACGATCGCAGAGTGACTGCGCGGTCGATCCCCTTTTTTTGTCTTGACATTACATAATGTGTAATGTTATAATTTGTGTAACGATAAGAAAAACAAGGAGAGAGTAAAATGGATCATATTAAACTATCTACCAAAAAGGAACTGGAAATTTATATGAATCCAGTCAGGCAGAATCTTCTCCGGCTGCTGGAGCGTTCCAAACTGCCCATGACACCAAAGCAGCTTTCACAAAAAATGGAGATCTCTCCATCCAGTGTTCAGCATCATATTAAAAAACTGGAATCTCTTGGGGTCATCACGCTGGACCATACTGAGGTTATTAATGGAATCAATGCCAGATATTATTGTCCGACCTATGTCAATGTCCGGATCGGCCTGGACCACCCTGACGATACCCAGCTGCAGAAAGAGGTTCTGGTTCAGGAGCAGATTGCAAGAACCTATGAGGGCTTTTTAACACAGAAGAAAAAATTTATAGAGCAGTTTAGTAATGAGGATTTGGAATCAAGGTGGGATTTAGGGGATATTATGACCGGAGTGGTTCACTTATCGCCTGGTGAAGGGGAGGAATTGTTGAAGCTTATCAGGGATTTTATGGATGCGCATGCGCTACCTTCTTCAGAGAAGTCTCCGTGGGAATATGCCTTTATTCTTTATAATGCGGAGGAAAATCTGTATGAGTAGGATAAAACAGCTGATCATCTTTTTAAATTATGCTTCCCTGGGAATTCTACTGCCGGTGCTTACTTTAATCCTTCTGAAAAAGGGAGCAGATCTTAAAACACTTCCTCTGTTAATTGCCAGTTATTCAGCCACGGTGTTATGCTTTGAACTGCCTAGCGGAATCTGTGCAGATCTGTATGGAAGAAAAACTGTTTTTCTTATATCCGGAGTCTGCCAGCTTTTATCGGTTGGTCTGCTTTTTTTCTCGCATAATCTGGTCTGGTTATTTTGCTGTCTGGTTCTCAATGGAGTCAGCAGGGCTTTTTCTTCCGGAAGCCTGGATGCCTTAATTGTAGATCAGGCATTGGCAGAAAGAGGAGAGGAATGTCTGCCTGATGTGACCTCCCGCCTTGCTATCATGGAACAGACGGGTCTGGCACTGGGGTGTATTCTTGGAGGTTTTCTATCCTGTTTGGGAGATTCCTATCATGTCAACATTCTGCTTCGCTTTACATTAACTGCGGTAACCATGGGACTTTGTATCTTCGGAATAAAGGAAGAACGGATATTTGGCAGTGGAATACAACGCCCCAACCTTGTCAGCCATTTAAAGGAAGGATTTGTTACTGTATTTTCCAAGAGGGATTTTCCATTTATTTTAGCGGGCATGTTATTCACCGGATTTTTTATTACTCCCATTGAGACATACTGGCAGCCGGTTTATCTGAAACTGTCTGATTCATCACAGGGAACCTGGATGCTGGGAGTACTATCCTTTGTAGGATTTTTTCTGGCAGCCGCAGGAAATGCCCTCTGTCGCAGGCTGCTCTTAAAATATCCTGGAAGACAGTGGAGAATCTACAGCATCAGTCGTCTTTTGGGTGGGAGCGCTTTGCTGATTCTGGCTCTTTTTCAATCGGCATGGATATTTGTTATTTTATATGGAGGTATATACATGCTTCTTGGAACCGGCAGTGTAGCTGAAAATACTTTAATCAACCAGTATACGCCAGGTCCTTTGAGAGCCAGTGTTTTGTCAGTAGGATCCTTTCTCTTACAGACAGGATCCATGTTCGGTTCTGTTTACAGCAGCCTGACGGTGGGCCGCATCGACGTAACAGGTCTCTGGCTTACCTCTGGTGCAGTTTTAATTGGATATACCTTTTTAATTACTTTGCTTTTAATGGCTCAAAAAAAGAAAATAAATTTATATGATATTGAATCATTTGAAAACTCCTGATATAAATAAAGGTACAGGCAATGAAAAGAAGCTGTTTTTGCGGATTTCCGGAATAACCAGGTTCTCATGCCAGAAAAGGTACCGGAATCAGAAATGGCGACCCAGAGCTATGCTGGATCGTCATTTTTTTGGTTCATTAAAAAGGCCTTTTTTAAGATTTGGAAATAATTGGATTATTTTCCAGAGATTAAACCGTCATATAATAAAATATTATAAGCAAAGGAGTTTTTACCATGCCAAGAAGAGGAGAAAATATTTATAAACGGAAAGATGGGAGATGGGAAGGGAGATCATTAAAACAAACGGGGAAATATCAGTATTTTTATTCCAAAAGCTATAAAGGCGTTAAGGAAAAGATGAAAAATTATAAAGAAGACCAGGTGTCTGCCAAAGAAAAAAGATCCGGTGAGATAAAGGGAGGGGCTGCACTTTTTAAGGAATGGCTCATTGATGTTTCTATAAGAGTAAAGCCTTCAACCTATGAAAGCTATTATCGCTGCATGAATAAATATGTGATACCGTTTTTTGAAAAAGAGAAGGATCAGCGTATTACCACGGGATCTGTTGCGCAGTTTGTAAAGGAAATGTATGAAAATGAGGAACTTGCAGATTCATCTAAAAAGAAGAATCTTACTATTTTTAAGATTGCAGTAAAGGAGATATTAAAGGGTTCTGCTGATTGTTTTGCGGTTATGGATTTAATTAAATATCCAAAGCCAGATGATAAAGAAGTTGAGGTTTTCTCCATGAAAGAGCAGCGTCAGATTGAACAGGTAGCTTTTCACTACAATGACAGGAGAGCCATGGGGATTCTTCTTTGTTTTTATACCGGTATCCGTCTTGGAGAATTATGCGCATTAAAATGGGGGGATATTGATATGGAAACAGGAACTTTATCCATCAGCAGGACCGTATCCCGAATTCGCCATTTTGAAGAAGAAGAACACAAGACCGCGCTGTTTGTGGGGGCACCAAAAAGCCGTAAATCCATGAGAAAGATTCCTCTTCCCCAGTTTTTACTTAATATGCCAGTACTGACTACATATAAAAGCAGAAATCAGGATAATTATATATTTACAGAGACAAATGTACCTTTTGACCCCAGATGCTTTCAGAAGCTGTATAAGCGGCTTTTAAAGGAAGCTCACGTCAAAGACCGGAAATTTCATGCCATCCGCCACACCTTTGCCACCCGGGCACTGGAGCTGGGAGTGGATATTAAGACGATCAGCGAGCTCCTTGGACATTCCAGTGTATCCATTACCTTAAATGTCTATGCCCACTCTCTGATGGAACAAAAAAAGGCTGCGATTGAAAAATTTAATGATATGTATCAACTGAATGCTGATCTGAGTGGATCGTTAATAAAAAATAATTATGAAATTATGGAAGATACGTATGTCAGGTAGTTGTAACATATATATTTTTTAATATTCGGTTACAAATTAATTGAACATTCCCCCTTTTTCTGTCACAATTGACAAATATCTACATGATGTTATATAATATTGATTAATTAAATGCTGTAAATATTTTACAAAAAATGCAATTTATTTCCAGAATGTAAATGATGAGTAGGAGGATATGGCTGTGGCGGGAAGGATTAAAATATTTCAGAGGGTCATTAAAAAATCAGATGAGGGTAATGATTCGGTGGGAAAGAAAAAATCCATAAAAGGAAGATTGTTATTTGGCATCATCGCCATGTGTATCACAATTTCCGTCCTCTTTGGACTTTTTAATGGATATCTTTTCTATCGTGATGCAAAAAAAAGCACTGACATGAGATTGATGGAATCTGCAGAAGCTTATAGCCAGTCTGTTCAAAATGCGATTGATATTTATAAGATAAAGATTGAGGCTATCGCGCAATACACCTCTATTACAAATCAGAATAAGAATGCAGATCAAAGAAAAGATGCTATGGATAAGCTGGCGCAGGATTACGGCTTCCTGGAGATCACAACCGCGGATGTGAACGGGAAGGCGTCTAATGGAACAGATATGAGCCAGTTGGAGTTTTTCAACCGTGCGCTTAAGGGAGAAACCTATATTTCAACCACCATGAAAAACGAAGAACTTGGCAAAACTGTTCTGGTAATTGCAGCTAAGATAAATAATGGTCAATACAATGGGGTTGTAACCGGAACTCTGGATGCTGATGTATTCAGCAAAATGATTGATGGAGTATCCATTGGAAAATCAGGCTATGGATTTATAGTAGATAAAGAGGGAAAGGTAGTTGCCCATAAGGACAGAGCTACCGTTACCAATGAAACCAATTATATTGAGATGGGAAAAACTGATAAGACTTTTGCGGCAACTTCCAATAATATTAAGGATATGATTGCAGGCAATACCTCTATCCGCTCATCTCGTTTAAGGGGTAAAACGCTGGTAATGGGATATACACCAATTACTAATTCTGACGGCTGGTCCATTGCAGTAGTAGCAGAACAGTCGGAGATGATGGCTGGTTTTTATCAGTCCCTGGTTATAACCATTGTTCTGGCAGCTATCATGATTCTGGCTTCTCTGATTATGTCCTTCAGAATTGCAGCACCTATTGTGAAACCAATTGTAAATCTGGTAGAACGTATTAAAAAGCTTGACGAAGGAGACCTGCACTCTGAAGTGCCTCAGATTCATACAGGAGATGAGCTGGAATCTCTTTCCAGATCATTTACTGGAACCATCAATACCCTGAATAATTATATCAATGAGATTTCTTCAATATTAAACGGGTTGGAAAAGGGAGATTGCACCGTTTTAGTAACTCAGGATTATAAAGGTGATTTTGTACAAATCAAAGATTCCTTAAATGGAATTACGTACAACTTAAATTCTGTATTCACCAAGATTAAGGAATCCTCCGACAGAGTAGCAGACGGATCTCGGCAGATTTCCGATGCTTCCCAGGCTCTTGCATCAGGAGCAGCCGAGCAGGCGGCCACAGTTGAGGAATTAAGTGCGTCTGTAAGCGGAGTATCAACCCGTGCCCAGGAGAATGCCGACAATGTTCAGAAAGCAACTGGATACGTAAGACAGGCTGTGAGTGGTATGGATGAAGGCAACGCCTATATGGAAAAGCTGGATCATTCCATGAAAGAAATCGGACTGGCTTCAGAGAAAATTTCAAGTATTACCAAGGTAATCGAGGACATTGCATTCCAGACAAACATACTGGCCCTCAATGCAGCAGTTGAATCAGCCAGAGCCGGAGAAGCAGGTAAGGGATTTGCAGTCGTTGCAGATGAAGTCCGCAATCTTGCGGGTAAATCGGCAGAGGCTGCCAAGCAGACGGCAGAACTGATCGGTCACTCAGTTGAGACTGTATCAGAAGGCGTAAAGATTGCCTATGAAACCACCCGGATCTTAAAATCAGCTGCCGAGAAGTCCGGACAGGTAGAACGAACCATTCAGGAGATTGCAGCTGCTTCCAATGAACAGGTGGAGGCGATCGAGCAGATTAACCAGGGACTTAACCAGGTGTCTTCCGTAGTACAGACCAATGCGGCAACGGCGGAAGAAAGCTCCGCTTCCAGTGAAGAGTTAGATGCCCAGGCTCAGGTATTAAAACAGGAAGTTGAAAGATTCAATCTTCAGGGTGAATGTACTCAGCAAAAAGAGGAACCTGTGTTTTATGAAGCTGCAGCTACAGCTGAGCTGCAGAATGATACGGAATTCCAGGAATATACAGCACAAAAAGAAGAAACGATATCACCAGTTTCCTATATACATGACTCAGCAAAATATTAATTAACCAGATCAGCCACAAGATGGAAAACATGTTGTGGCTGATCTTTTTTGTTTTGTGCCAGGTGAGTTCATGATATAATAGCAAAAAAGGGGGGACCTAGAGGTGAAAATTGACAGGCTGATCGGAATCATTTCCATATTGCTGCAAAAAGAAAAGGTGACAGCGCCTTATCTTGCTGAAAAGTTCGAAGTATCAAGAAGAACCATAAACCGAGATGTGGAGAATTTATGTAAGGCTGGAATACCAATCGTCACGGAACAGGGGAAAAATGGAGGGATTTCTATCGCTGAGGGCTATAAAGTAGATAAGACATTATTTACCTCTGCGGAGATACAGGCAATTCTTTCCGGGTTAAAGAGTCTGGACAGTGTATCAGGAAGCAACCGGTATCAGCTTTTGATGGATAAGCTTTCCTGTGGCAGTAATGATTATGTAGGAGCCAGCGGTCCGGTTGTCATTAATTTAAGTTCCTGGTACCAGTCATCCCTTCCGCCCAAATTCGAACTGATTAAGGATGCAATCGAGAGAAAAAAGAAGATTGAGTTTCAGTATTACGGCCCTGGTGGGGATAACACGCGGATATTAGAACCCTGTTTGTTGATATTTGAATGGTCTTCCTGGTATGTTTGGGGATATTGCCTGCTTAGAGATGATTTCCGTATGTTTAAATTAAACCGGATGGATCAGATTAGATGCACCAATGAGGACTGTGAAAAAAGGGAGATTCCTCTCTACCATATGGATCCCCGTAAAGTTCAGTGGACCAATGGAGTGGAGGTAACGGCAGAATTTGATAAATCCATGAAATGGAGGCTTATAGAGGAATTCGGCATCAACAGCTTCAGCGAAAATGCAGACGGCAGGTTATTAATGGATATAGGCTGGTCGGATCAGAAGTCTTTATTTGGCTGGTTGCTTGGGTTTCGGGATTGTGTGCGGATTATTGAACCAGTGGAATACCAGAAGGATTTTTTAAATCTGCTGGAACGGATTAAGAATCTTTATTGATAAATAGAATCACCTGGTACCATATTGACAATGACCATGGAATCTATCATAATATACAGATACCCCTTATGGTATCCGGAGGTGCCAAATGAAACAGTGTATGGATGCAGATAATCTGCATCGGCGTTTAAAAAAGATCATCGGTCAGGTTCAGGCTATTGACCGTATGGTAGAGGAAGATGTCCCCTGTGAGGACGTACTTGCCCAGATCAATGCAGCGAAATCTGCGTTGCACCGGGTTGGACAGGTGGTTTTGGAGGGGCATATTAATCATTGTGTCAGAGATGGAATTGAGCATGGAGATGCCGATAAAACCATAGAGAGCTTTACAAAAGCAGTCGAGCGTTTCGCCAACATGACATAATTGGTATGTAGAAGCAGGACATCCGTTAATGCGGAGGCCCTGCTATTTTTTTTCCACAGCCACCCATATTTCGCAGGAATAGTCTGGATTGTTTATATCATCGGATGGGTAGACTTCAAAGTCCGTACCCCCGCAGGGCCTGTATTCACTGGCGGGGAAAAACTCACTGTAGATTTGCTGATACAGTCTGGTAAATGCATCTGGCATGGAACCGATGCACGGAAATACGGCATACGTATGAGCCGGCACTTTCCATATCACCATATCTTTTTCAACAGGCAGAGTACCGTCATAGTAAACCCCGATGGCATAAGGGCAGACAGGATCTGCTGCATCTTTTCCAAAACCCGTTCCCGCTATGTTTTTCCCGAACATCGTATCAGAAGAAATATACCTGGCAAGCACGTCAATTGTTCCATCCTTGCGGCATTGTTTCCAGAAGTCAGATATTCTGGCAGAGGTCAGTTCATTTTTGCCGGACACCTCCATGGGCTTACCAATCATTTGAAAGCTGTTCCTCTTTTCAATCCTGTAATCAGTCACATTGGCCCCAGTCAGTATCAGCTTAACGGAAAGACGGGAAAATGATTTCAGACTGGCGCCATTTCGTACCTGGGTAGGGGACACGCCATGAAAGCGTGTAAAAGCGCGGCTGAAGCTTTCCTGGGTGTCGTAACCATATTTTACGGCGATATCCAGAATGCGTGTGTCAGTGTCTGCCAGATCACACCCTGCCAGAGTCAGCTTTCGCATACGGATATATTCTCCCAGAGTAAATCCGCAGAGTATTCCGAATACCCGCTGAAAATGAAAGCTGGATGAACATGCCTGTTTTGCAATCTCACTAAAATCCAGTTCTGTGGTTATATGATCTTCCACGTAATCCACTGCTTTTTGAATGCCGCTAATCCAATCCATCTTTGTTTCTCCCCTTGTTTTATTCAAATAGTGGAATGATATCTCTGGTAATCAGTGTAGTCTGTATTTTGAAATTCGGTACAAACCGGGACGCAATCGCTACAACAATACTTTTTTCGGGATTGACAAAGATGAAGTTTCCGCTATCACCAATCGCTGCATAACAACCGCCTCCCTCACTGTCTGTGATCCACCACAAATAGCCATATAAAAAATCTCCCCAACGGTTCCTTGCTTTCGTACATTCTTCAATCCATTTCCGTGATAGAATTTCTCTGCCTTCATAGCTGCCACCGTTTAAATAAAGCTGTCCGATTTTTGCCATATCTCTTGGAGTAAGGCAAAGTCCCCATCCGGCAGTGTTCACGCCCTGTGGATCCACCACCCAACCGTTTACAGATCTGCTAGATAGAAAGGCAAGATGCTCCTCTTTATTTCTGATTATTGTATTACCGGGAATTGTTATGCCCAGTGGTGTAAACAGATTTTCTGCTGCAAAATCAAATACGGATCTGCCTGTGGAGTTTACTATGATTCCGGATAAAATCTGTGTACCAACGGTGGAATACTTAAAATCTCCTGTTATACCAGATTTACCGCCCAATAAATCCAGGGCAGATTTAGTCCAGTCATCACTGGAATAGACCTTTGTGTAAGGTTCCGTCTTATATTTGTATGGCGCAGTCATGGTAAGCATATTTTTTATGGTGACCTGCTTTATGGTCTCTTCCCCGCGCTTAAGTTTGTAAGCCGGGAAAAAATCCAGAACTTTCTGATCAGGGCTTTTGATATAACCCTGATCAATGGCAATACCAATCAGCGTCGCTACTATGCTTTTGGTTACTGACATTACGTGAACAGCATCCACTGAGGTATAGCCGTCAAAATAGCGTTCATAAACAACTTCCCCCTTTTTTTGTACAACGATACCAGCTATATTATCGTAATCTTCTGCAATTATATTTTCTAACCGAATAATACCATGGTTCATGACGTTTCCCCGCTTTCTCTTTCAATAATCCGTTACAGTTACAATGATACGGGAAAACGGACTTAACCGCCTGACATTTTGTGCGAAGTGGTGTCATATGCAGCTATAGTACAGTATATCAGAATATATATTTTTTTCAATCGAAGTAAAAATGCATGTTTCTGGTTGACAATTGATACCTATAGGGGTATATTTGATTGTGTTGAGTACTTATACCCCTATGGGTATAAAAAGGGAGGCGGATCATGAATTGTATCAATAAATTTTTAGAATGGGGTGGGTCCTTGAAAGAAAAAGGGAGTCTGGCAGTTTCTTTGATTGCCCTTATTATCAGCTTTTTTGATTTGGCACCAATCCCCTTTGATGCTGCCTGGATTGCAGTTCTCCTTTGCGGCATCCCAATTATTCTGGAGGCAGTAATTGGCTTAATTACTGAATTTGATATAAAAGCAGATGTGCTGGTATCCATTGCACTGATTGCTTCTGTCATAACTGGGGAGATATTTGCTGCGGGAGAAATTGCTTTCATTATGCAGTTGGGAGCATTTCTTGAAGATTTTACAGTGAAACGGGCAAGAGACGGGATTGAAAAGCTGGTGCATTTAACTCCCTGCACAGCCAGGAGGCTTAATGGGGCATTGGAAACGATTATTCCGGCAGATGAAGTATTAAAGGGAGATCTTCTTCGAGTATTACCGGGAGAGACAGTTCCAGCAGACGGAATCATCACAACTGGACGAACCTCTGTGAATCAGGCTGTTATGACGGGAGAATCCCTTCCTGTGGACAAAGGACCGGGAGATGAAGTTTCCAGTGGTACAGTCAATCAGTTTGGTTCCTTTGATATGGAGGCAACCAGGGTGGGGGAGGACAGTTCCATACAGAGAATGATACGTCTGGTTCAGTCGGCAGATGCACGAAAGGCTAAAATAGTGGGCATTGCAGACCGATGGGCGACGTGGATTGTGGTGATTGCCCTGGCAACTGCTGTGCTGACCTGGATTTTTACAGGCGAGTCAATGCGAGCCGTTACCATACTGGTTGTATTTTGTCCCTGCGCACTTATTCTGGCTACCCCAACAGCAATTATGGCGGCAATAGGCAATGCGACTAAGCACGGCTTCCTGGTCCGGGAAGGGGATGCACTGGAACGTTTGTCTGCAGTCAGTAAACTGACCTTTGACAAGACTGGCACTTTAACCTATGGGACTCCCCAGGTGGTGTCTGTAGTCAGTTTTACAAAAGAGTATGGGGAAGATGAAATATTTGAACTGGCAGCAGCGGCAGAGTCTCGCTCGGAACACCCGCTGGGCAAAGCCGTAGTCCGATCATTGAAAGAGAAAAAGAAAAAGGAGGGAATGCCCGTAGATGAATTTGAGATGATTCCCGGACGGGGTGTTAAGTCTGTTATTAAGGGAAAGAAAATTCTGGCTGGTACACTGGAGCTTTTGTCTGAAAACGGAATTCTGATGGAAGAATGGCATAAAAGGGAGGCAGAATTTTATCTTAATCAGGGCTGCACGGTTATCTATCTTTCAGAAGGTAATATTCCTGCTGGTTTTCTGGCATTATCGGATACCATCAGAAAGGAGGCAGGTGAGGTGATTGAACGAATTAAAGAGATTGGTTCCGAACCTGTACTGCTTACAGGGGATCATAAAAGCGCCGCCATGCATATTGCGGGTCAGCTTGGTATAATGGAGATTCATGCAGAGTGTCTGCCTGAAGATAAACTCAATTGGGTAAATACCTATGAGGAGGAAAAGAAACGGGTTTGCATGATCGGTGATGGTATCAATGATGCCCCGGCTTTAAAACGTGCTTTTGTTGGGATAGCCATGGGCGGGATCGGCAGTGATATAGCAGTGGAAGCCGCGGACATTGCCCTGGTGAGCGATGATATAAAAGAAATTCCCCATCTTCTGGCTCTGTCAAAGAAGATGATAGTTACCATACATTATAATCTGTTCTTTTCCATGTTCTTAAACTTTACGGCTATTATACTGGCGGTATCCGGGATTTTAAATCCGGTGGTAGGCGCATTGGTACACAATGCAGGGTCTCTGGCAGTAATCATTAATTCAGCGTTTCTTCTGAAATGGAGTACAAAATAAATAAGCAGCATTGGAAAGCCGTACTTTTCAATGCTGCTTATCTGTTAATCTTTTTGTTTGCCGTTTACAAAGGCTTTAATTGCTGCAAAACTTTCCGCACTGATCACATGTTCAATCCGGCATGCATCATCTAATGCGATCTTACGCTCTACGCCCAGAGCCATAAGCCAGTCCGAAAGGAAGGTGTGGCGCTCGTACATCCGCTCTGCGATTTCCCGACCCTTTTCCAACAGCGTAATATGTCCATTTTCATCCATATCAATAAAACCATTCTCGCGAAGATTCTTCATTGCCACACTGACGCTGGGTTTGGAAAATTCCAACTCACCGGCTATATCAATTGAGCGTACATATCCGTTGCGTTTATGCAGCATTAAAATTGCTTCCAGATAATTTTCAGCAGATTCCTGTATTTTCGTAACAGCACCTTCTTTCCATGTTCTTTTTGTATCTGTTTATTGTAACACAAACAGGCCTGTATTTTCAAGTCAGGTTATCCAATGCTTTTTCATGCTTTTTTATCATGGTACGAAACTGACTGATAGAAATTCCCAGTTCTTTGCTGGCGGACCGTAAGGAGTACTCCCGGTTCAGCCATTTTTCATATACAGGAAAGAATTCATCCGGAAGGGGGGAGGGATATCTCCCAAGATGCTTTCCCTGTGCTTTTGCTATGGCAATTCCTTCTGCCTGCCTTTGTCTGATATTTTCTCTTTCTGCCTGGGCGACATAAGAAAGCAGCTGCAAGACAATATCAGAGATCAGCGTTCCTATTAAATCCTTATTGGTCCGTGTATCGAGAATTGGCATGTCAATAATCACGATGTCTGCTTTTGTGATCTTAACAATATCTCTCCATTCTTTCTGAATGTCTTCATAATTTCTTCCAAGGCGGTCTAGACTTTTCACTACCAGTACATCGCCCTCTTTCAATTTGCGCTTTAATTTTTGGTACTGGGGCCGGTTAAAATCTTTTCCCGACAATTTATCACAGTAAATATTTTTTTCTAAAACTCCCCATTTAATCAACTCTACCAGCTGCCGTTCAACGTTTTGATCAAGCGTAGATACTCTGACGTAACCATAGAAATTATTCATATATTATTTGTCCTCCTGTCTTTTCTATTATGGCAGAAAGAGAAGATTTTAAAATGAGACAAGCATAAAGTATTGCTAAAAAGGTGTACCTTT
>CAURBV010000004.1:0-395080 GCA_963523055.1 uncultured Paenibacillaceae bacterium
GGATACACTGGACTGGAAAAGCCAGAACACGAAAAAGATTGTCCGTCACATTGTAAAACATGTGGAACCGGGGGATATCATTCTACTACACGATGTGTTCCCAACCTCTGTAGAAGCTGCACTGGAGGCAATTGATGTATTAACCAAACAGGGTTATACCTTTGTTACAGTGGATGAATTATCAATCGATTAATGATGCTTTGCCATGGATAATGAAAAATAGTATCAATAAAACCTCTTCCATGCCGGTGTTTTCGTTATATAATATACCTAGAACAGAAATGTCCATTACATAACAAAGGAGGAGTTACCATGTCAACAGCTGTCATATGTGCGGTTTTAATCGTGATCTGTTATTTCGGATTGAAAAGTTCCATTAAAAGGACAAAACAGGGCTGTTGCGGCAGCAGCAGTGAAGTAGTAAAGAAGGTGAAGGCTGCAGACACGAATAAATCCAATTATCCTTATTCTGCGACTCTCCAGGTAGATGGAATGACCTGTGCCAACTGCAGAAAAAAGGTAGAGAATGCATTTAACAGTGTTGGTGGGTTCTATGCTGCTGCAGATTTAGAAAGAAAACAGGTTGTTGTTTATATGAAAGAAAGAGTAACAGACGAAGAGATGAGAGATATTGTAAAAAAGGCTGGTTATATTCCGGGTCGGTTCGTTTAATCAGAATCCTTTTTACAAAGGAGAGGGGTGTCACTCCATCACTTAAATAAAGTGATGGAGTGGCACCCTTCTTCTATAAAAGCAGTTTAATATAATAAAAAGAGAGCCAAAACCATGAAATTATTATCGAATAAAATTGGTTCGCTGCCATGCTACTGCCATATTTATTTTTACCTATCCAATCGCATTTGCTTTATGATAGAACCATAGTTGCGGATGAATAAAAAGATTGTCAGCACTGTAGCAATTACGTCTGTTAATGGCTGGGAGTACCATAAACCATCTGTTCCAATTAAAAGCGGCAGGAAATAAATTGTTGTAGCGGATATCAATATTTGATAGGAGATGTTGAGAAATATTGCTGGTTTGGCCTTGCCCGTCAACATCATAAACCCTGAACCAACCGCCACAAAGGAAGCAAGTGGCATAAGCATTGTAAATTTACGCAGCCCGTATGTTGCAATTGCAGCAAGCGCTTGATCTTTTATGAAAAGCTTAATCCAGTATTGTGGAAGTAGCTGTGCCATGATAAGTCCTAATGCTAAGATAACCACATCCCATATAAAAGATAGTTTCAAAGTATCGAATGCCCTTTTATAATTTTTCTTTGCGAAGTTATACCCTACAATGGGCTGAAATCCCTGTCCAAGACCATATACCCCCATCATAAATAACTGAAACACAGAGCGTATTGCAGTCATTGCAGCAACATATACCTCACCTCCATATTTCACGAGAGCATAATTACCAATCAATTGTGCAACGCTGATTGAAAGCTGATTTGCGCAAGGAACGCTCCCAATCTTTATGATCGATTTCAATGTACAGATGTCTGGACGCATGGTTTTTCTTGAAAGTCTCAAGGTAGGTTTTCCCTTCCAGAAATAAAACAGACCGAGCATGGTGGAGGTCGCTTGGGAAATGACGGTAGCTACAGCAGCTCCCTGTATACCCATACCTGATCCAAAGATAAATACGGCATCCAGGATAATGTTTAGGACACATCCAACCAAAGTCGTTACCATCGAAAATGTGGGGTTTCCATCTGAACGAATAATAATTGGAAATGTGAAACTAAACATACTAAAAACTGTGCCAAGTACAATTGTATTGATATACTCTACCGCATACAAAGCAGACTGACCTGTAATCTTCAACACATTAAAAATTTGTGATTTAAAAAGAAAGAACGTAATAGTAATAACTACACTGGTAATAAGTACATACACAATTGCATTTCCAGCAGTCTTTTCCGCCTCTTCCCTTTTTTCTTCACCAAGACGTATTGAGATGGTAGATGCAGCGCCAAAGGCAATTAAAGCTGAGAGTGCCATAATAATAGTGGTTATAGGTGCTGTCAGCCCAACCCCTGTAAGACCCAGCACACCAGCCTCCGGGATGTGTCCAATAAATATTCTATCCACCATTTGATACAACGCACTAACAACAAGACTAAGTGTGGCAGGTATTGAATATTGTGCAAGCAATTTGCCGACAGGTTTTTGTTCTAAATCATTAATTTTATCCATAGTTTCCTCCTAACACATATATTAAAGACATATAATATCTTTGATTACGGTAAAAAATTTCTCAATAAAATTATTATTCTTTTTCCACTGGAAAAGAACGTTACTTGTTTATTGTATCTGCTAATTTATTTTGACGCAGAAAATCCTCCATTAACTGATTAGCCTGTGCCATTACTCTGCGGATACCGCACTGGCTCTCTTTATCTTCGTGTACTGCGCATGTAAAGAAACTGGTATTGCCTTCTATGGCTAAAATTACATCAAAAAATGTTATTTCCTGAGGATCCCTGTTAAGTACATACCCACCCTTTACGCCAGATGTAGAACCAATTATCCCTGCTTTAGAAAGCTGAGTTAATATTTTGGAGAGATAGGTGGGTGAAACGTTAAATTGCTTTGCCAATACATGCACACTAATATTTTCATCTGTGCTATGCTCTATCAAATATGCAACTGTGTGCAAAGCGTAATCCGTAGCTTTCGTATGCTTCATATCACACATCCTTTCTGTCTATTAAAGACATTTAATATCTCTAATAATATTCTGATAAATAATAAATGTCAAGTAATTTTTAATCTTGGAGTTTACCACCGCATAGTTTTTATTTACTCTTACAAATATAGACGATTGGTTATTGGCATAATAAAAATGGGAGCTATTGCGCCAATAGATTATTCATCTGTTTTTGCAACAGCCCCTTTTGATCACATGATTTACTGAATCCCTTTCATCATGGCATTTACAATATCAGGATAATAAAAGCTGCAATTATTTCTGTCCAGCAGACCAAAGAGCTCCCCGTCACCACTTACGGCACCATTATCCCACCAGATGCAGGGGATCCCCTTCGCTCTGGCTGATTTTACATAGTAATATGCCCAATCGGCACGCTGTTTTAAATTATTTTTATTCATTGCACCAAATTCGCCAAGGATAACCGGATAGCCTTTGGAAATGAAATAGCGTTCAATACTGTCCATCAGATAGGTAATAGCTCCGGTATCTGCCTGGTTATCAGGGCGCCACTCCCGAGTTCCGGAAATGTTCAGGGCAAAGTCATAAGGAGTATAAGCGTGTATGGAGATAATGATTTTGTTATCGTTTGGTATAACAAAGTTATCCCAGGCATTTGTAGAAGAGGTAGCGGCATAAGGCGGTATCATCAGATGTCTGAAAGGGTTGTTGCCGCCGGAACTGCGAATGGTCCTTATAAAAGCTGCATTGAAACGGTTTACGACTTCCTGACCTTCTCTGTTTCCTCCGTTCCATTCGTCCGACGTACCTTTTTGCCGTGGTTCGTTGAGACCTTCAAAGATCAGATGCTCATCATAATTTTTAAATCTTTCCGCAATCTGTGCCCAAACCTTTGTAAGAATTCTGGTGGCAGCAGCTTCATTTGCGTAAGAAGGAAAATGCCATTCCTCATGATGAAGGTTTAAAATAACAAACATTTTGTTTTGGATGCCATAATCCACAACCTCCACAACTCTGTTAAGCCATGCAGGATCGATGGTGTAGTTTGGCGCAGGTCCAAGGTGCTTTTCCCAGGTAGTTGGAACTCTTAAGGTATTAAAGCCGCCTGCTTTAATTTTATCAATCATGGCTTTATTTGTTTTTGGATTGCCCCAGGACGTTTCGGAAGAAAGGCCGTAACCGTCTGTTGCATCCAGGGTGTTTCCTAAATTCCAGCCGATACGGATTTCCCTGACCAGTTCCCGGGAAGAGATATTACGGATGGAAGAAGGACCGATTGCTTTTTGTGCGTTGGTCTCATTCATAAGACCTGTCTCTTCAGACATAATACTTGTTGTATTCCTGTTATTTGTACTCAT
This sequence comes from uncultured Paenibacillaceae bacterium, assembly GCA_963523055.1. GTDB lineage: Bacteria > Bacillota > Clostridia > Lachnospirales > Lachnospiraceae > Lacrimispora. Next base: position 4,035 of record CAURBV010000004.1, read on the forward strand.
ATACCCTCCTATAAAAAAATATTTTTACTACAATTGAAGAGTAACACATTTTCCATTCGTTTAAAATGAAATAAGATGCAATAAATATACAGAGAACAAATGTTCTTGACAAAAGGCGCCTTACTGCCCATAATAAAGGAAAAGAGATCAGAATAAGCCCTGTTTATCTGACTGAATACGGCACAACGTATGGAGGAATAGGAAATGGATTTATTTGATTATATGAGAAAAAACACGATGGAAAAGGAATCCCCTCTTGCTTCCAGGCTTCGCCCATCCACCCTGGAAGAAGTGGTGGGACAGCAGCATATTATTGGAAAAGATAAGCTTCTTTACCGGGCCATAAAAGCAGATAAGATTGGATCAGTGATATTTTACGGACCTCCGGGAACTGGAAAAACCACTCTTGCCAGAGTCATTGCTAATACAACCAGTGCGGATTTTAAACAGCTGAATGCGACTGTTGCCGGAAAAAAAGATATGGAAGAAATCGTGAAAGAGGCCAAGGATTCACTTGGGATGTACGGAAAGAAAACCATTCTTTTTGTAGATGAGATTCATAGGTTTAATAAAGGACAGCAGGACTATCTTCTGCCATTTGTAGAGGACGGAACATTAATATTAATCGGCGCAACTACGGAAAACCCATATTTTGAGGTAAATGGTGCGCTTCTTTCCCGTTCCCGGGTATTTGAACTGAAAACATTGGAAAAAGAAGATATAAAGACTCTGATTCACCGCGCTGTTTATGATAAAGAGAAGGGAATGGGCGCTTATCATGCAGTGATTGATCCGGATGCGGAAGATTTTCTGGCAGATGTGGCAAACGGCGATGCCAGAGCTGCCCTGAATGCAGTGGAACTTGGTATTATGACGACTGAACGCAACTCCCAGGATGGTATCATTCATATTGACATGGAAGTAGCCCAGGAATGCATTCAGAAACGTGCGGTCCGATATGATAAAGACGGAGATAACCACTACGATACCATATCTGCATTTATTAAGAGCATGAGGGGAACAGATCCTGATGCCGCTGTTTATTATCTTGCAAGAATGCTTTACGCAGGAGAAGATATTAAATTTATTGCCAGAAGAATTATGATCTGTGCGTCAGAGGACGTGGGGAATGCAGATCCCCAGGCTCTGGTGGTGGCGGTAGCGGCTGCACAGGCTGTGGAACGGATCGGACTTCCTGAGGCCCAGATTATTTTATCCCAGGCAGTTACCTATGTGGCGTCCGCACCCAAAAGTAATGCGGCATGTGTAGCAGTATTTGAAGCCCGGGAAGCAGTGCAAAATCAGAAGACCATGCCCATACCAGTACATTTACAGGACTCCCATTATAAAGGCTCAGCAAAACTTGGTCATGGACAGGGATATCTCTATGCTCATGATTATGAAAACCACTATGTGGATCAGCAATATCTGCCGGATGGACTGGTAGGGACGGAATTTTACAGGCCTACGGAAAACGGTTATGAGAAGAAAATCGGGGAACACTTAAGCTTTCTGAAAAAATAACTTTTCTTTTTATATATTAAGGTATATAATAGGCATATCGTACGACCTGATTCAACATGATTAGGGCCGGAAGTATATTCCGGTCGTCTGTTTACGATATTCTATCGTAAATCATTCCCAAGATTACGAAACAACTGGTATTAGGAATCATGAAGGAGATTAATATGCGTGAAAAATTACAGACATTGCCGTTAGCGGAGTTAAAGGAGCTTGCCAAAGCCCAGGGGATAAAGGGCTACAGTTCCATGAGAAAGCCCGATATTATAAATATACTCTGTGAAAAGGAAGGAGAAGCTTCTGATTCTGCAGTTGTGGCAGGGAGTGTTGTGGCAGAAAGCAGGGAACCTGTTAAAGAGCAGGTGACCGAACAGGCAGAGAAAGAAGTGAGCAGACCGCCCGTTTCCCAGCCCCAGACCGCTGGAGAGCAGTCGAATACGCCGGTTCAAAATAATTTAAAGAAAACGGTTGTCCGTACTTATCGTCAGGATACACAGCAGAGACCATACCGTTCTGCCGGGACACCAGGTTCTGAAAACAATAACCGATATGAAAATTCCGGAAGAAATGATGGAATGGTAAGGAATGATATGTCTGGCAGGAACGAAGCGCCTGTCAGGAGTGAAAACCTTGTAAGAAGTGAAAACCCTGTCAGAACGGACTCAAGACCGGAATATGTGGCGGAAGAACCCAAGGTGGATTTTCAGCCAAGTCCTGAGCTTCAGGAGCTTGACAGCGGTATTGATGCACATGGTATCCTGGAAGTGATGCCGGACGGATTTGGATTTATCCGGTGCGAAAATTATCTTCCAGGTGAGAACGATGTTTACGTAGCACCATCACAGATCCGCCGCTTTAACATGAAGACCGGAGATATTATTCATGGCAGCCGCAGAGTAAAGACTGCTGCAGAAAAGTTTGCAGCGCTCTTATATGTGAAGAAAATCAACGGATATCCCACCAATATGGCAGAGCGCCGTCCGAATTTTGAGAATATGACCCCTATTTTTCCGGATAAACGCCTTCATATGGAGACGGATGGTGGAAAGAGTACCACTGCCATGAGAGTGGTGGATCTATTAGCTCCTATCGGTAAGGGACAGCGAGGTATGATTGTATCTCCGCCAAAAGCAGGTAAGACCACGTTATTAAAGCAGGTGGCCAAGGCAATCACACTCAATCACCCTGAGATTCATCTTATGATCCTTCTTATTGATGAGCGCCCGGAAGAGGTTACCGATATCAAGGAGTCAATTGTTGGAAATAATGTAGAGGTTCTTTATTCCACCTTTGATGAACTTCCTGACCGTCACAAACGGGTGTCAGAGATGGTAATTGAAAGAGCCAAGCGTCTTGTGGAACATGGAAGAGACGTGGTGATTCTGTTAGACAGCATAACCCGCCTTGCAAGAGCATATAACTTAACGGTTGCACCAAGCGGAAGAACTCTTTCCGGTGGTCTTGATCCGGCGGCACTTCATATGCCCAAACGCTTTTTCGGCGCAGCAAGGAACATGAGAGAGGGCGGAAGTCTTACCGTACTTGCTACAGCACTTGTTGATACGGGAAGCCGTATGGACGACGTCATTTATGAGGAATTTAAAGGTACAGGTAACATGGAACTGGTTCTTGACAGAAAGCTGTCCGAGAAGAGAATCTTCCCTGCCATTGATATCTTAAAGTCCGGAACCAGAAGGGACGATCTGCTGCTTACCAGAGAAGAGGCAGAGGCTGTTGATGTGATACGTAAGGCGACCAATACATTAAAACCAGAAGATGCGGTAGAAAAGATTCTGGACCTGTTTGCAAAAACAAAGAACAACCGTGAATTCGTAGATATGTCCAAAAAGATGCGGTTTTTCTAAAAGCTGAGATCTTTTATATAAATAAATGCTTGCATTAAGAAATTTTCTATGATATACTGTACAAGCTGTTTATTAGACAAAGTCGGTTTACAAACCGCGATTTAATAGAAATCTGAGTATGCGAGGTGAAAATCATGAAAGAAGGAATCCATCCAAATTACTACCAGGCAAAGGTTGTTTGCAACTGTGGTAATGAATTCGTAACTGGTTCTACAAAGGAAGACATCCACGTAGAAGTTTGTTCTAAATGCCATTCATTCTACACCGGACAGCAGAAAGCTGCTTCCGCTCGTGGACGTATTGATAAATTCAATCGTAAATATGGCGTTAAGGCTGAATAAGTTTGGAGCAAAGAAAAGGTTGAGTTTAGTGGAAACACTTTAGCTCAACCTTTTTTGAAATTAGAATTTTGTTGCACCTATTTTCCTACAGAGAGGTGGTTGGCGTATGAAGTATTCAGGAATCGGCGGTCAGGCCGTGATTGAAGGCGTTATGATGAAAAACAGGGATGAGTATGCCACAGCAGTCCGAAAGCCGGACGGAACCATTGAAGTAAAAAAAGATACGTATATTAGTATGGGAGAAAAAGTAAAGCTGTTTTCTCTTCCATTTTTCAGAGGTATTTTCAGCTTTGCCGACTCCATGATCCTGGGGATGAGAGCACTTACTTTTTCTGCCAGTTTCTTTGAAGACGATGAGGAAGATTTAGAGCCTTCTAAATTTGAAAAGCTGTTGGAACGGGTTTTTGGTGAAAAGATGGAAAAAGCGCTTATGAGCATGGTGATGGTATTTTCCGTGATTATGGCAATTTGCATTTTCATGGTGCTGCCCCTGTTTCTGGCTAACATATTTCACCATTTTATTAAGTCACAGACTATTATGGCTGTTTTAGAAGGTGTAATCCGGATTGGCATTTTTATCGCTTATATCAAGCTGGTATCCCGTATGGAAGATATCAGGCGTACCTTCATGTACCATGGAGCCGAACATAAATGTATTAACTGTCTGGAACACGGACTGGAACTGAATGTGGAAAATGTAAGGAACAGTTCCAAGGAACATAAGCGCTGCGGAACCAGTTTTCTTTTAATTGTTATGATTATCAGTATTTTATTTTTTATGGTAATTCAGGTAAAGACTCTGCCACTTCGGATTTTAAGCCGTATCATTCTCATTCCGGTAATTGCAGGGGTATCCTATGAGTGTCTGCGTATCGCAGGCCGCAGTGATTCAAAGCTGGTGGATATTTTAAGCAGACCGGGCATGTGGATGCAGGGGCTGACTACCAGTGAACCAGATGATTCCATGATCGAGGTAGGAATTGCTTCTGTAGAAGCAGTATTTGACTGGAGAGAGTTTCTCAAAAAGAATTTTCCGGAGAATCAGTCATGAGCGTAACGTTAAATCAGCTATTGGAAGAAGGAACAGAGCGGCTTAATAAAGCAGGGATACAGGAAGCTGAGATTGATGCCAGATATTTACTGCTGGAAGCTTTCCATACAGACCTGACTCATTTTCTGATTGACCGGAACAGGACTATGAATGAAACAGAGAAATCGGGAGAATCAATCCGCGATTTTTACCATATGCTTGCTCTTCGTGAAAAGAGAATTCCAATTCAGCAGATAACCGGGAGCCGGGAATTTATGGGTCTGGACTTTTTTGTCAATGAGCATGTTCTGATTCCCAGACAGGATACAGAAACTCTGGTGGAACAGATTTTAAAGGATTATAAGGGCAGAAATCCCAGGGTGCTTGATCTGTGCACCGGAAGCGGGTGTATCGCTGTCAGCCTTGCTAAGCTTGGCGGGTTTGAATCGGTTGTAGCAGCAGACATTTCTGATGAAGCGTTAAAGGTAGCGAAGAGAAACGGGGAAGCAATTTTAGGGAAAGAGAAAATGACGTTCCTGTTAAGCGATTTATTTGATGCCATTGGGTCAGATGAAACATTTGATGTGATTGTGTCCAATCCACCCTACATTCCCACCAATGTAATCAGTCAGCTTCAGCCGGAGGTTCGGGATCATGAGCCGTTTCTGGCTCTTGACGGAAAAAAGGACGGCCTTTATTTTTACAGAAAGCTGGCAGCAGAAGGCCGGAATTACTTAAATCCTGAGGGTGCGCTTTATCTGGAAATCGGTTATGATCAAAAAGATGCAGTCAGCGCATTGCTTTGGGAAGCAGGTTTTGTCAACATCCGGTCATGGTGCGATGCAGCGGGGCTGGACCGCGTAGTGAGCGGAAGTTTAGAAAAATAATGGGCACAGACCCTTTTGGTGAGATTTTGGAGGATACCAATGTTTGATCGTTTAGATGATATATTAATACATTATGAAGAGCTGATGCAGGAACTGAATAACCCGTCTGTTGCAGAGGATCAGAACCGGTTTCGGAAGCTGATGAAGGAACAGGCAGATTTAGCAGACCTGGTAGAAGCTTATACCCAGTATAAGAAAGCAAAACAGACCGTGGAAGAAAGTGTGGCTCTTCTTGAGGAAGAAAGCGATGAAGAGATGCGGGATATGGCAAAGGAGGAATTATCCGATGCTAAAAAGCGCATTGAACAGTTGGAACAGGAACTGAAAATACTTCTTTTGCCTAAGGATCCCAATGATGATAAGAATATCATGCTGGAGATCCGCGCAGGAGCAGGCGGAGACGAGGCAGCCCTTTTTGCTTCTGAGCTGTATCGCATGTATGTTAATTATGCAGAAGCACAGAGATGGAAAGTAGAGTTAATCAGCGTTAATGAGAACGGTATCGGCGGTTTTAAGGAAGTAGTTGCCATGATTACAGGAAAAGGCGCTTATTCCAAGATGAAATACGAAAGCGGCGTTCACCGTGTTCAGAGAGTACCGGAGACGGAGAGCGGCGGAAGAATTCATACGTCTACAGCGACTGTGGCGGTTATGCCGGAAGCAGAAGATGTGGATGTAGTGATTGAAGATAAGGACGTAAGAATTGATGTTATGCGTGCTTCCGGTAACGGCGGACAGTGCGTCAACACAACGGATTCCGCTGTTCGTCTGACACATATGCCGACTGGTATTGTAATTTACAGCCAGACGGAAAAATCCCAGCTTCAGAACAAGGAGAAGGCATTCCGCCTGCTTCGTTCCAAGCTTTATGATATTGAGCTGGAGAAGAGACAGAATTCCGAGTCAGAGGCCCGCAGAAGCCAGATTGGTACAGGTGACCGGTCTGAGAAGATCAGAACCTACAATTTCCCTCAGGGCCGTGTGACCGATCACCGGATTAAGCTGACTCTTTATAAGATTGATTCCATTATGAATGGAGATATATACGAACTTTTGGATTCTCTGATTGCAGCAGATCAGGCAGAAAAGCTTGCCAGATTGAATGAAAATTAAGGGGATTGCTAGAAAATTCTGATATGATTTTAAAATAAATGCCTGTACTTGTAATATTTTATAATGCAGGTATAATATAATAAAGAAAGGCAATCGCCACAGGGTGGTTGGCTAAGTTGAAAAGCAAAGACCTTCCCGACCGGCCAAAGTACAGGGAAGGCTTTTTGCGGTTAATGACACGTCATAAAGACGAATGTCAGCAGTGCCAGAAGGAACATACCAAAAGACATTAGGTCCTTAAAGTCATAATTCTTCATGAGCAACACCTCCATTCTATGTAGAATCGAGGCCTACCACCCTATACACGATTGCCAGCAGTTTGTACCTGCCAGTATAATTATATGAGTCATCTTATAAATATACCAATAAAAAAACAAAATATCTGAAAAATCCCTCTTGGACATAGTCGTTGTCTGAGAGGGATTTTTTTCTTATTGAATAAAATAATCGGGAAATGCTGCCACAAGTTCTGATTTTTCCATCTGGTGTCTGTTGATATGCCTGGTCATCAAAATTTCAGCCAGCTCTGTATCCCTGCGCTCGATGGCATAGATAATATTCTCGTGATCCTCCACGATCTTGGTGGGTTTACTGGACTTTAAGGAAAGAGTTCTGATCCGGTCAAAATGTACCATCTGGGACTGGATGACCTCAAATGTTCTTGCTTTATTCACGGACTGGAATAAGAGCATGTGAAATTCATTATCCAGTGGAAAGAATCTGGCAGTGTCTTCCTGCTCCAGGCAGAACTTCTGCTCACTGATATTGTCCTTCAGTTTCTTTAAGTCCACCGGTTCTGGATTTTCGCAGGCAAGCTTTACCACAGCGTTCTCTAAAACAAGTCTCATAAAACGGGCTTCTTCAATTCGTTCATAATCTATTTTTGAAATATAACTTCCCCGCTGGGGAAGTATTTCAACAAGGCTGGATTTGCTAAGTTCAATCAGCGCTTCTCTGACTGGTGTTCTTGAAAGATTCAAAGTGGAAGAAAGCTCGTTTTCACTTACTGCACTTCCTGGAGCAAGCTCTAAGTTAATAATATTATAGAGAAGAACACGTATCGCATAATTTCTGGCATTCTCTCCGGGAGACCGATCGAACAATTTCATAAAAAACCTCTCTTATCAAAATATAAATCCTGCAGGCAGGAACATACGGTTAGTATACTACTGAACAGCAAGTTTATCTATTGTTTTATTAATAACCCCTGAAAATGGGTAACAACTTGTATACAAGTATCATGCTTTGAAAGTAGGAAAATGTCAATGATATAAGAGATAAATGTGAAAATATGACATATTGCACAAAAAACAAGATAAAAAATATACAAAATTACATATTGAATATTTCTTCGTAATATACTACCATACAAGATAGAAAGACATGTAAAAGAGAAATTCATACATGTTTGGTTGGCTGGGCAATACTAGCATATAATAGGACAGGACTTATTATGTGCCGGCCTCATGATAAAGTAAAACGATAACTGATTGCAAAGCAGGAGGAACAAAACGATGGAAATGACTTTACGCTGGTATGGACCAGGATATGACAGTGTGTCCCTGAAACAAATCAAACAGATACCTGGAGTGAAAAGTGTAATCACGACTCTGATGGGAAAGCAGGCAGGAGAAGTCTGGACAGAAGCAGAGATTGCTGAACTGAAACGAGTAGTGGAAGAAGAAGGCCTTACCATTGCAGGAATTGAATCTGTTAATATCTCTGATGATATTAAGATTGGTACGGAAAAACGGGAACAGCATATTGCTAATTATATCGAAACTCTTGAAAATCTTGGAAAAGCCGGAATTCATATGGTTTGCTACAACTTTATGCCTGTATTTGACTGGACACGTTCCGATCTTGCAAGAGTACGTCCGGATGGATCAACCGTACTTGCTTATAATCAGGATGTAGTAGATGAAATCGACCCTGCACATATGAAGGAATCTGTAGAAAAGATGTCCAACGGCTTTGTAATGCCAGGCTGGGAGCCAGAGCGTCTGTCCCGTCTGGAAGCATTATTTGAAGCATACAAAGACATTGATGATGAGAAACTGTTTAATAATCTTGTTTATTTCCTGGAGTCAATTGGGGAAGTTTGTGAAAAATATGATATTAAAATGGGGATTCATCCCGATGATCCGGCATGGCCGATCTTTGGTCTTCCAAGAATCATACGCGACAAAGAAAGAATTGTAAAACTGTTAAAGGCAGTTGACAAGCCATACAACGGTATTACCTTATGTACAGGTTCACTTGGCTCCAATCCGGCTAACGATATCTGTGATATTATTAAAGCAGCAAAAGGAAGAATTTCATTTGCACATGTAAGAAACTTAAAATATAACAGCGACAGAGATTTTGAAGAAGCAGCTCATCTTTCTTCTGACGGATCCATGGACATGCATGCAATTATGAAAGCACTGTATGAAACAGGATTTGACGGCGTAATCCGTCCGGATCATGGAAGAATGATCTGGGATGAGGTTGCCATGCCTGGATATGGTCTTTATGACAGAGCACTGGGTGCAGTATATCTTCAGGGATTATGGGAAGCCATTGATAAGGAATCTGGGAAAAACTAAGGAGGCAGTGCCGGTATGAAGCTGACATTAGATGGTTTAAAGAATAAAGAAGCCTGGGAGGCGGCTGGAATCAGCCTTCCGCTTTATGACATTGAGACAGTGGTCAGAGAAACAAAAGAGTCACCGGTCTGGGTGCATTTTGGAGCAGGTAATATCTTCCGTATCTTTATCGGTGGAATTGCAGATACCTTAATTGCACAGGGCGAGAGCACCAAGGGAATCACCTGTGTGGAGACCTTTGACTTTGATGTAATTGATAAGATCTATGATCCATATGACAATCTGGTTCTTGCAGTAACCTTAAACGCAGATGGTTCTACTGGAAAAAAGGTGATCGGATCCCTGACGGAAGCAGTCAGAGCCCAGTCTGGTGTAGCAGCTGAGTGGAATCGTCTGAAAGAGATCTTTGTAAATCCGGAACTTCAGATGGCTTCTTTCACCATTACAGAAAAAGGCTATGCACTGAAAGGAACCGAAGGAAATTATTTCCCATTTATCTTAGCAGATCTGGAAAATGGTCCTGAAAAAGCAGTTTCTGCCATGGCTGTGGTATGTGCACTTCTCCTTGAACGGTTTAAGGCAAATAAAGCACCTCTGGCAGTGGTTTCTATGGATAACTGCTCCCACAATGGCGAAAAACTGAAACAATCCATCGTGACAGTTGCAAAAGAGTGGGAGAGCAGGGGATTTGCAGAGAAAGCATTTGTTGACTATCTGGAAGATGAATCAGTTGTTTCCTTCCCCTGGTCCATGATTGACAAGATCACACCACGTCCTGCAGATTCTGTATGCAGCGAACTGGAAAAAGCAGGAGTTGAGGATATGGCTCCGGTGATCACCTCCAAAAAAACCTACATTGCACCATTTGTCAATGCAGAAGGACCCCAGTACCTGGTAATTGAAGACAAATTCCCTAACGGAAGACCAGCGCTTGAGAAAGCCGGAGTCTATATGACAGACCGGGATACAGTCAATAAAGTAGAGCGTATGAAAGTTACCACCTGCTTAAATCCGCTGCACACAGCGCTTGCTGTTTATGGCTGTGTTCTTGGATATGACCTGATTGCAGATGAGATGAAGGATGTAGAGCTTAACCGTCTGGTTCATGAGATCGGTCCGGTAGAAGGAATGCCCGTCGTAACTGACCCCGGAATTCTGTCTCCACTGGAATTCGTAGACGAAGTGATCCGTGTCAGAATCCCCAATCCGTTTATGCCTGATACACCTCAGCGAATCGCTACGGATACATCTCAGAAGGTGGGAATCCGTTATGGTGAGACCATTAAGGCATATGTGGAAAAATACGGAGATGCAAAAAAATTAAAAGCCATTCCGCTGGCAATTGCAGGCTGGTGCCGCTATCTCCTGGCTGTGGATGACCAGGGTAAGGCATTTGAACTTTCCTCTGATCCTATGATTCCTGAGCTGACAGAAAAGCTCAAAGGAATTGAGTTTGGTAAACCGGAGACATATCATGGACAGCTGAAGGAAATCCTCTCTAATGAGCATATTTTCGGAATTGACCTTTATCAGGCAGGCATTGGAGAAAAGATTGAAGAAATGTTCTGCGCTCAGATTACCGGAGCAGGAGCAGTAAGAGAAACACTGAAGCGTGAGCTGAATTAATAAGGATACAAACAGAGTGGGTCCTGGCAGAGAAACTTAATTCTTTGCCAGGACCCTTTTGGTTTATGACATTCCAGATTCTATTTTCTGGTTTTTAATTCCGTGTTTTTCTGCAAAGCCGGTGAGGATCATGGTGAGAGCTCCGTCTCCCGTCACATTGCATGCAGTTCCAAAGCTGTCCTGGAGTGCAAAGATGGTGAGCATAAGTGCAGTGCCCATCTCATCAAAACCTAAAACTCCGGTGATCAGACCTAGAGATGCCATAACCGTTCCTCCGGGAACACCTGGTGCGCCGATTGCAAAAACACCCAGCAGAGCGCAGAATAAAAGCATAGAGCCAAGAGACGGAACAGAGCCGTAAAGGATCTTTGATACAGTCATGACAAAGAAAACCTCGGTGAGCACAGATCCACATAAGTGGATGTTTGCAAAAAGCGGGATACCAAAGTCCACCATATCTTCTCTTAACGTGGGCTGTGACTTTTTGGCACATTTTAAAGCGACTGCAAGAGTGGCTGCTGAAGACATGGTTCCTACTGCTGTGATGTAGGCAGGACCGTAATTGCGCAGAACATCAATGGGGTTCTTTCTGGAATAGGCGCCGCCAATCAGGTATAGAACTGCCAGCCAGATATAGTGTCCTACCATAACAATTAACACCACCTGAAGGAAAACAGGCAACTGTTTTGTGATGGTTCCTTCATAGGACAGTGCGCAGAATGTAAACGCAATAAAAACAGGAAGAATGGGTATGACGACCTTTGTTACAATGGACAGGACAATTTCCTGAAATTCCTCCAATACCTGAGTAATTGCTGCAGCTTTTGTCCAGGTAGCAGCAAGACCCAGTAAAAGTGAAAATACCAGAGCACTCATAACTGGCATAATCTGTGGGATATCCAGCTGGAATACGATTCCTGGAAGCTCCTTTAAACCATCTGTACTTGGTGAGATAGACAAATGTGGAATTATAATGTATCCGGCAGTCATGGAAAACAGAGCTGCACCTATGGAAGAAATATAAGCTGCAGAAACTGCGATCCCCAGCATTTTAGAAGCATTATTGCCTAATCTTGTGATAGATGGGGCGATAAAGCCGATGATGATGAGCGGAACACAGAATACAATAATCTGGTTCAATATGTATTTGACTGTCACCACAACATTCATCAATTGTTCTCCAGCCAGCTGTCCAATTAAGATTCCCCCAATGACCCCCAGAAGTAATTTAAAAGGTAAACTACTTACTAATTTTTTCATACCTATTCTCCTATCATGATTTTAATGATTTCCTCGTTGGTCTCCTTCATTCCTTTTTTCCCCAATCTGCCAACGTTTTTCAGCGTAGCCTCTACGCCTTTTGTGACAATGCCGTCCCCATCGAGAAACTGCTGTCCGTGACTGTACATGCTGTATCCAAAGATTCCCGCTTCAATGGAAGAGGCGATCTTTGCCGCACAGGAAGCCTTTGCCCCATCACATACGATACCAGATACAATGGCCAGCGCATTGACAACGGTATGTATGATTTCTTCGTAGCCGCCTCCGCATAAATAAGCGATTCCGGCTCCGGCTCCAGCCCCGGCATTTACCGCTCCGCAATAAGCGGATAATCTTCCGATGGGAGTCTTTTGATGGATGGAAGTTAAGTTGGATAAAGCAAGTGCCCGGTACATGGTTTCCTCGCTGACCCCTAATTCTCTGGCATAGACAATGACCGGAACAGAAACCGTAATTCCCTGATTGCCGCTGCCGGAGTTAATGATGACCGGAAGTTCGCAGCCATTCATACGGGCGTCGGAACCGGCGGCAGCCATGGCCTTTGCTTTCAGGGAAATGTCGCTGCCTGCACTCTTTAACAGTACTTTGCCAATATTGGCGCCGTAGTCATTGATCAGGCCTTCCTCTGCAATGGCCCAGTTGTACCGGATCTGTCGGTCCAGTGTTTCCTTGATATCAGCAATGTCAACGGTATTGATAAAATCCCAGATATCTTCCATGCTGAGTATGCTCCGGTCAGTCAGTGCCTCTTCTTCTTTGCCGGCATCCAGCTGTTTTAAGACCGTTCCGTCTTTTTCGATTAGTACAATGTTGGTATGGTAATTGGCTATCCGCACCGTGCATGTGGAGGGTCCTTTATACAGAGTGATCAGGATATCAAACGTGATTCCATGATCAATATGTACAACCCCTATTTCAGTCTCTTCCATAAATTGCTTCATCCCGGCGATCTGGTCTGGTGTAACACAGGAAATAACTTCCAGCTCCTTTTCCGGATCTCCAGCCACAATTCCAGCTGCTACAGCTGCCGGGATTCCTTTCAGATGGCCGGTGTTGGGAACAATGACGGATTTTACATTTTTGATAATGCTCCCGCTGGCACCAACGACCACCTTGTCCGGAATGGCTCCCAGAGTCTTTTTAGCCACTGCAGCGGCATAAGCCAGAGCAATGGGTTCTGTACAGCCCATAGCTGGAACCAGCTCTTCCTTTAGAATCTGCACGTAGGCGCGGTATTTACAATCTGCCTTTTCCATACTTTTTAAAGTCCTTTCTAATCGTTTCCTGAAGATACTCATCCTTTGAGTTGATTTCTGAGTGACTTTAATGTACCATAAATATAAATGAATGTAAAATTTAATGTTTTTATGATAACGTTTAATATTTTTAAATTGAGAAAGGATTGTTATGGAACTCCGTGAGATACGAACATTTTTAGAAGTTGCTAATTTAAAGAGTTTTTGCAGGGCTGCGGAAAAGCTTAAATATTCCCAGGCAGCAGTTACGGTTCAGATTAAACAGCTGGAAAAAGAATTAAACGTTCATTTGTTTGACCGGATTGGGAAGCAGACTACTTTAACACATGAAGGAGAGCTTTTTTACCAGTACGCATCCGAAATTATGAGGAATGTGGCTTATGCCCGTAATGCCCTTGGCCAGTCTTCGGAGCTGACTGGCACCCTTGTGATTGGTACCATTGAATCCATCTGTTCTACTTTACTGCCTCCGTTAATCAGGGAGTATCATCACCGATACCCCAAAGTAAACATTAATATAGTGATTGATTCTCCGGAGACTCTTTTAAATATGATGAACAGCAATCAGGTGGATATGGTTTATTTTCTGGATCGCAGAATGTATGATGCCAAATGGGTTAAAATACTGGAGAAGCCGGAAGAAATCATATTTGCCGCATCAAAGGATCATATCTTTGCAAAGGAAACCGGACTTACCATTGACCAGATAATCACTCAGCCCCTGATTTTAACAGAAAAGGATGCCAGCTACCGGTTTATACTGGAACAGTATCTGGCATCGGATGATAAGAAGCTTCATCCCTTCCTGGAAATAGGGAATACGGAATTTATTATTAAGCTGCTAAAACAGAATGAAGGAATTTCCTTTCTTCCGGAGTTTACAGTCAGGAAAGATATGGAGCAGGGAAATTTAACGGCTCTTTCCATGAAAGAATTTTATTTAAGAACCTGGAGACAGATTGTTTATCATAAGGATAAATGGCTCAGCAGGGAGATGAAGGCGTTTATGGAACTGGTTTTAGAGATGGAGGAGCATTGATGTTGTACGGGCTTTAACCATGTGTTATACTTAGAGAACTAAAATAATCAGCTGGAGGATAAAATATGGGAGTATTAAAAGTTGGAATCATGGGAACCGGTAGAATCGCATCAGTTTTGGCAGAGACCATGGTTCAGATGCCTGAAGTCTGTTTATATGGTGCTGCTTCCCGAAGTCTTGAAAAGGCAGAAGATTTTGCGGCACGTTTTTCTATAAAAAAAGCTTATGGATCCTATGAAGAGCTGGCAGCTGACAGTGAGGTTCAGCTGATCTATATTGCAACTCCCCATTCGGAGCATAGCAGGAATGCCAGACTCTGTCTGGAACATGGAAAACATGTTCTGTGTGAAAAATCATTTGCAGCCAATTATTCCCAGGCAAAAGAGATGATTGACCTGGCTCAGGAGAAAAAACTGATGATTACAGAAGCCATGTGGGTGCGGTATATGCCTATGGCTGATACGCTGAAAGAGGTTCTTGCTTCCGGTATCATCGGAGAGCCTATGACACTCACTGCCAATCTCGCCTACTTAGTGTCAGATAAGCACCGGATTGTGGCTCCGGAGCTTGCAGGAGGAGCGCTTCTTGATGTAGGAGTTTACACGCTTAATTTTGCATCTCTTGTTTTTGGTGATGAGATTACTGATATTACCTCCAGCGTGATTAAGACGGAGACAGGAGTGGATGCCCAAAACAGCATTACCCTTCTTTATCCAGGCGGAAAGATGGCTTTACTGAACAGTTCCATTCAGGTTCTTTCTGACCGTCAGGGCATTATTTATGGAACAAAAGGGTTCCTGGTTGTGGAAAACATCAATAATTTTGAATCCATTTGTGTATATAATACAGACCGGAAGCTGGTGGGCTCCTATCAGAGACCGGAACAGATCACCGGATATGAATATCAGGTTCTGGCCAGTAAAGACGCGATTGAACATGGATGGACTGAGTGCCCGCAGATGCCTCACCAGACCACTCTGCATGTAATGAGAGTGATGGACGAGCTGAGAAGACAGTGGGGGATACGTTACCCATTCGAGACAACCAATGAGGAATAATTTATGTTTTCAAGAAAAGATTTAACCGGGCTTCTGGCCCCTTTGATTGTAGAACAGATCCTGGCCGTCCTGGTAGGTATGGTGGCTGTGGTCATGGTGGCAGCGGTTGGGGAAGCGGCTGTATCAGGCGTATCTCTGGTGGATGCCATTAATATACTGATTATACAGATTCTTTCCGCGCTGGCGACCGGTGGTGCGGTGATTTCCGCCCAGTATTTAGGAAAAAAACAATCAGTGAATGCTTGCAAAGCAGCAGGCCAGCTGATGGGAGTTACGGCTTTATTTTCCCTGGTGCTTACATTTGCCGCCTTAGCAGGCAACCGGCTTCTGCTCCGGATGATATTTGGCAATGTGGAACCGGAAGTGATGGACGCGGCTGTGATTTATTTTCAGATTACGGCCCTGTCTTATCCATTTATAGCTATCTATAATTCCTGTGCCGCACTTTTTCGGTCTATGGGAAATGCCAAGATATCCATGTTTGTTTCACTAGTTATGAATGTGGTGAATATAGTCGGCAATACGATTTGTGTTTATGGTCTGCATATGGGAGTGGAAGGCGTGGCTTATCCCACTCTCATAAGCCGTATTGTTGCAGCTGTCATGATGTTTTATCTGATACAGAATCCGGACAATGTGGTAAGAATCAGGCGGCTTTCCGAGCTGAAACCGGATTTTAAAATGATAAAGAATATTTTGGTGGTTGGCATTCCAAACGGCTTGGAAAACGGTATGTTTCAGTTTGGCAAGATTGCGCTTCAGAGCCTGGTTTCGTCTCTTGGGACTGCAGCCATTGCCAGCTATGCAGTTGCATCAAACCTGGTGACTCTTTTATACCTTCCCGGTAATGCCATCGGACTTGGTTTAATTACCATTGTGGGTCAGTGTGTGGGCGCAGGAGAAATCAAGCAGGTCAAGTATTATTCCAGGCTTTTGGTAGGGATTAATTATGGTATCTTATTAGTCCTTTGTACGGTTATGGTTCTATTTTCAGACCAGCTGGTATCCATATACAATCTGTCTCCCCAGGCAGCCCGGGTATCAGCCCAGATGATCGTGGTACATTGTTTTGCCATGATTGTGTGGCCAATCTCGTTTACGGTCCCATATGCGTTAAGAGCCTCTATGGATGCAAAGTTTACCATGATGGTCTCTGTATTTTCCATGTGGCTTTTCCGGATCGGTACCTCTTATTTATTCGTGCAGGTCATGAATCTGGGAGTAATGGGGATCTGGTATGGTATGTTTATTGACTGGTTTTTCCGCGCAGTTATATTTGCACTGCGGTTTCGTGGAATTGAAAAAAGGGCAGTGTCCGTTTCTTAACGGCACTGCCCTTTTAACGATCTTCGTTCATCTTCCCGTCTGCATTTACATAAGAGCTGTCAATCATCCGGCTGACTGCCATCTGCCCCACAACACCATCTGAACCCGGATTAAAGTAGTACCAGTGAGCATCAATCTTGTGCCATCCGGTTACCATAATCCCTATCTGGTTTGTATAAAAGGTGCTATTATTATGAGAGTCACGAATCCATCCAGTTACCATGGCTCCCTGTGTACTTCCTTCTTCCGGATTAAAGTAATACCAATGGCTGTTTAAATAACGCCAGCCAGTAGCCATATATCCATTATCCATAAAATAATAGGAATTACCCTGATATTCGATCCACTGTCCGGCGGGATATTTGGAATTCCACTGGTTAAAGTAGCGCCAGCCGGCGTCATCTTTCACCCAGTTTCCGGAGATATAAATGGATTCATCTTTTGTATGGGCATAGCTGATAAAAGGATCTGCACCGTATGTAGCAAACCAGACGGAAAAAAGTGCGGCTGCTGCCAGGCGAATGGCAGGGGCCGGAAAAAAGCGGCGTCTGTCGTTCATATTCTCCTCCTTCCGGTTCTACCAGAGATTGTATGAATCGATTATAAGCGAACCCTTGAGAAAAAACAATGAGGGAAAGGAAACTGTAAGATATTATTTATAAATCATAAATTTAATCAAAAGTATCTTGACACTTTCGAATGCGTTTGTTATATTACATATAGAACAAATGCTGTAATGTTTGCATAGAGCCGGATAAAGGAGGAAATTGCCGTGAACATTAATAAATTTACACAGAAGTCCATGGAGGCTGTGAAGAACTGCGAAAAGCTTGCGTATGAATATGGAAACCAGCAGATTGAACAGGAACATATGCTGTACAGCCTTCTTACCATTGAAGAAAGCCTGATTTTAAAACTGATCACCAAGATGAACATACAAAAAGAGTTGTTTCTTGATGAAGCTGCAGGGGCAATCCAGAAGCTTCCTAAAGTAAGCGGCGGACAGCTTTACATCAGCAATGATTTAAATAAGGTTTTAATCAGTGCGGAGGATGAGGCAAAGGGGATGGGAGACGAGTATGTTTCGGTTGAGCATTTATTCCTTGCCATGTTAAAACAGCCATCAAAGGCATTAAAAGAACTGTTTCGCAGCTATGGCATCACAAGAGAGAATTTTTTAACGGCATTATCCACAGTAAGAGGCAACCAGAGAGTTGTAAGTGATAATCCCGAGGCAACCTATGATACGCTGACAAAGTATGGGTATGACCTGGTAGAAAGAGCCAGAGACCAGAAACTGGATCCAGTCATCGGCAGAGACAGCGAAATCCGTAATGTAGTCCGGATTCTGTCCAGAAAGACCAAGAATAACCCAGTATTAATCGGTGAGCCGGGAGTTGGTAAGACCGCAGTAGTGGAAGGGCTGGCGCAGAGAATTGTAAGAGGTGATGTCCCCGATGGTTTAAAAGATAAAAGGCTGTTTGCACTTGATATGGGTGCTTTGCTGGCAGGCGCAAAGTACCGGGGTGAATTTGAAGAGCGTTTAAAAGCGGTTCTTGATGAGGTAAAAAAAAGCGACGGTCAGATCATCCTTTTTATTGATGAGCTTCATACCATTGTTGGAGCAGGAAAGACGGAAGGCTCCATGGATGCAGGCAATATGCTAAAGCCCATGCTTGCAAGAGGAGAGCTTCATTGCATTGGTGCCACCACATTGGATGAATACCGCCAGTATATTGAAAAAGATCAGGCACTGGAACGGAGATTTCAGCCTGTTATGGTAGATGAGCCGACTGTAGAAGATACGATTTCAATATTAAGAGGATTAAAGGAGCGGTACGAGGTTTATCACGGAGTGAAGATCACAGACTCTGCTCTGGTATCTGCAGCCACCCTTTCTGATCGTTATATCAGTGAGCGTTTTCTTCCGGATAAGGCCATTGACCTGGTGGATGAGGCATGCGCCATGATTAAGACAGAGCTGGATTCCATGCCGGCTGAGCTTGACGAGCTGTCAAGGCGGATCATGCAGATGGAGATAGAAGAGGCTGCCTTAAAGAAAGAAACAGACCGCTTAAGCCAGGACCGTCTGGCAGAGCTGCAGCAGGAACTGGCGGAACTTCATGATGAATTTGCCTCACAAAAGGCTCAGTGGGAGAATGAGAAGGCATCGGTAGAACGTCTTTCCTCCTTAAGAGAGGAGATTGAAAATCTCAACAGGGAAATCCAGACAGCTCAGCAGAAATACGACTTAAACCGTGCAGCAGAGCTTCAGTACGGCAGATTACCCCAGCTTCAGAAGGAACTGGCAGAGGAAGAGGAGCGGGTGAAAAATCAGGATTTAAGCCTGGTACGGGAAAGTGTGACGGAAGATGAGATTGCAAGAATTGTATCCAAATGGACAGGAATCCCAGTTTCCCGGTTGACAGAGAGTGAGAGAAACAAGACCCTTCATCTGGATCAGGAACTTCATAAGAGGGTGATTGGACAGGAAGAAGCTGTTTTAAAGGTGACGGAAGCAATTATCAGATCCAAGGCTGGAATTAAAGATCCCACGAAACCCATTGGTTCCTTCCTCTTTTTAGGCCCTACCGGTGTGGGTAAAACAGAGCTTGCCAAGGCGCTTGCAGAGAGTCTGTTTGATGAAGAGAACAACATTGTGAGAATTGACATGAGTGAGTATATGGAAAAGCATTCGGTATCCAGACTGATTGGAGCTCCTCCCGGATATGTAGGTTACGATGAGGGCGGTCAGCTTACCGAAGCGGTACGGAGAAAGCCATATTCCGTGGTTCTGTTTGACGAAGTGGAAAAAGCGCATCCGGATGTGTTCAATGTGCTTTTACAGGTTCTTGATGATGGACGGATCACCGATTCCACCGGAAAGACGGTTGATTTTAAAAACACCATTATCATTATGACATCCAATATTGGTTCCCAGTATCTTCTTTCAGGGATAGACAGTAATGGGAATATTACAGAAGCGGCAGAAGAGATGGTAATGGGGGATCTAAGATCCCATTTCAGACCCGAATTTTTAAACCGTCTGGACGAAATCATTCTGTTTAAGCCACTGGATAAGAGTAATATTTCCGGTATCGTAAGCCTGCTCATGAAGGATTTAAACCGGAGACTGGAGGATCGTGAAATAAAGATTGAGCTGACTGATCAGGCCGGTGAATTTGTAGTGGAGCAGGGGTATGATCCGGTATATGGAGCCAGACCGTTAAAACGGTATCTCCAAAAACATGTGGAGACTCTTGCTGCAAGGGTGATTCTTGGAGACGAGATCCATGCAGGAAGTACCATTGTGATTGATGTTTCAGAAGAAGGGGATAAACTAATTGCTTATCTGGAGTAAAAAAAACAGGGGGGTCCGTGTCAGGACTCCCCTTTGTGCTGTATTTTATGAATTGGTATTTGGCAGGGTCCACAGAATATCTCTGTTAACGGTATGATAAAAGGTATCCCGTATCTCCTTTGGATCTTTTGTCTTTCCAAGAATCCACATGAGCTTGGTTACGGTGGCCTCCAGGGTCATATCGTATGCTTCCAGAAGTCCGAATTCTTTCTTAATGGAATGCCCCACTTCGTAAACTGACATATTACTGCCTTCATTGGTTACCTGGGTAGTCATAACCACAGTTTTTCCGAGTGAAATCCATTTTTCAATGGCCTTATAAAAATCACCGCTATCATAGGAGGGCAGGCCGCCTACACCAAAGGATTCAATAATAACTGCATCGTAATGCTCTGCCATATAATCCAGAACATCTGCACCCATAGATGGAATCAGTTTTAAAAGTGCCACGTTAAAATTCAGCTTATGAAAAAACAGAGGACTTCCAAAACGGTTATTTTTTTTGTCATTCAGATAAAAGATCACATGTCCATCCTGGATTGCTGCAATATAGGGAAAATTAATGCTGGAAAATGCGTTGTAGCTTTTGGTCCGTTCCTTTTTTCCTCTTGTCCCGGAAATAACTTTTCCATCAAAAACGATGTTTACATCATGAGAGCGGTCATCACTGGCAAAACGAAGGCTGTCCGATAAATTGGTTCTTGCATCTGTATTTTCCATGTCAATGGGTTTTTGGGCACCGGTTATAACAATGGGCTTTGGGGAGTTTTGCACCAGATAAGAAAGAGCCGCTGCTGTATAAGCCATGGTATCCGTGCCGTGGCAGATGACAAAGCCGTCATAAGCATCGTAATGATCTTCAATGGCTTTTGCAATCACCAGCCAGTGCTTTGGCTGCATATTAGTACTATCTATATTGAATATCTGAAGACTGTCCACATGACAGAAGTCAGCCGCATCGGGAACATAGGAGAGAAGTTCGTCTGAAGTCAGAAGGGGCTTTAAACCAGAATCTCCTCTTTTGCAGGCAATCGTACCACCGGTTCCAAGCATCATTATTTTTTTCATTTTAAATACCTCCTGATGGATTATGAACCTGATTGTAGCATTTCTTTTTCCATTCGTATAGAGCATTTCTTGAAAATAAAAGAAATCTATGCTAAAATGAGGGACAAACAGTTACAGGAGATAATAGAATGGCTAATATACCCAAAGATCCGGTTATGCTGCTCAGTTACATGAATACTCAGCTGAGAGATTATTATCCATCTTTAAGCGAGTGCTGTCTGAGTCTGGGAATCGAGGAAGAAGAGATTGTAAAGTCACTGGCCTCCATTGATTACCAGTATGACAATGAAAAAAATCAGTTTTTGTAAATGAAATGGATACAAAAGGGTCGTCGCAGCTGCGGGGACCCTTTTTGGAAAATAGATTTGAGACTATTTGCAGGAGTCACACCATAAAATTATTAGAATGAAAGAGCAGAAAATAGGAAAACTGTTTCATGTAGAAGGTATGAAATACTTAAAACGATGAAACCGTTTAGAAAGAGAAAGGAGGGATATAATATGGAATCTGTCTGGAATCAGAGCATAGCAGTCTGGAAATGGCTCATGGATCATTTAATCTATATAAACCTGATTCTTTCTGTTATCATTGTTTTTTTTCAAAGGAGGGATCCAAAGGCAGTCTGGACCTGGCTTTTAGCGTTGTATTTTATTCCCGTATTCGGATTTCTCTTTTATCTTATACTTGGTCAGGATATGAGAAAAGGTAAGATGTTCCGGGTTAAGGAAGTGGAGGACCGGATGCGGTATTCTGCCAGAAATCAGGAGGAGTTTTTGAAAAGTCATGATATCGGCCTGGATTCTTCTCTTGCAAGGGATTTTTCCGATCTGGTCATGTACAATTTAGAAACCTCAGGTTCCGTTCTGACCGTTGATAATACCGTAGAAATTTTTACCGATGGAGAGAAAAAATTTCAGGATCTCAGGGAAGAACTTTCAAAAGCAACCCGGTTTATCCATCTGCAGTATTATATTATAAAGAATGATGAGCTGTTTGACTCTATCATTCCCATATTAATTGAACGGGCAAAGGCTGGTGTAGAAGTCCGGATTCTCTGTGACGGTATGGGTGGAAGGTTCATGCGCAAATCAAAATGGGACATTTTACGGGAAAGCGGTGTTAAGGTTGGTATTTTCTTTCCGCCAGTGCTTGGAAGGCTGCACCTGCGTATTAACTATAGAAATCACAGGAAAATTGTAGTGATTGATAACCGGATTGGTTATGTGGGCGGATTCAATATAGGAAGAGAATATATTTCCAAAGATCCTAAGTTTGGTTACTGGAGGGATACTCATTTAAAACTTCTGGGTGGATCTGTTTTAAGCCTTCAGATCCGTTTTGCTCTGGACTGGAATTATGCAGTTGGGGAAAACTTATTTAAAAATATGACTTACTTCTGTGAAGACGAGGACGGAGCCTGTCTTTATAATATGGGAGTAGTGGATATCAATCAGGTAGAAAAAAAACTTGGAATTCAGATTATTGCAAGTGGTCCTGACGCCAGAAGCAGACAGATCCGGGATAATTATATCCGGCTGTTCTCAAAAGCAAAGCATCATATCTATATACAGACTCCCTATTTCGTACCGGATGACGCGGTTCTTTCTGCACTCAGGATGGCTGCCAGGTCAGGAGTAGATGTCAGGCTCATGATACCATGCAAACCGGATCATCCCTTTGTTTACTGGGCCACCTATTCCTACGTGGGAGATCTTTTATCAGAAGGCGCCAGATGCTATACCTATGAAAATGGATTTCTTCATTCAAAGGGTGTGATGACAGACGGAAAAGTCAGTTCCTATGGGACTGCCAATATGGATATCCGAAGCTTCGAACTGAATTTTGAAGTCAATGCAGTGATCTATGATGAAGAGACTACCAGAAAATTAGAAGAGTTATTCCTGGAAGATTTAAAGGTATGTGAAGAGATTACACCAGAGAGATATGAAGCCAGAAGTATCTTCATTCGGATTAAGGAACAGGGCAGCAGACTTCTCTCACCTCTTTTATAGAATTCTTTTACAGCACAACATAATATCTCCATGTCCGGCACATAATGATGCTTATGAAGATACTATCACAATTAAACTTAAAAGAGTTACCCTTAAATTTTTGTAAATGCGGGGTTACAGGCTGGTGCCTGGAAGTAATGTTTACTGCAACAGACTCCTTCTTACGCCATGACTGGCGTCTGATGGGTCAGACGTCTCTTCTTATGTTTCCTATTTATGGATGTGGAGCATTTCTGGCGCCAATTGGAATGATGATTGACCGCTGGGTCAATCCCAGAACCGGTCTGGCTGCTGCCCGGACGGATATTGCCATTCGTCATGGATTCCTTTATATGGTGCTGATTTTTGTGGCAGAATATTTCTCTGGAACACTTTTACGCGGCAGGGGAATCTGCCCATGGGATTATACCGGCAGGAGCACCAACATTGACGGCCTGATCCGTCTGGATTTTGCGCCGCTGTGGTTTGCTACGGGATTATTGTTCGAACAAATTACAAAAAAGAAAGGCAGGTAGTATTGTAATTAAAGAGTCCATTCTATATAATAGATGGAATGGAGGATTAGACCAATGATTCGATTTATTCTTGTAGCAGCATCCGTTATATTTTATCTGATCTTAAGCATCCCGGTTCTGATTTTTGAGAACATGGCTGGTAAGAAGAACCTTCGTGCAAGCGATGAACGAAGTATTTCTAACGTCCGGTGGATCTTTAAGATTATCCTGTTTTTTGCAGGAGTTAAAATTACAGTAAAAGGAAAAGAAAAGATACCAGGTGACCAGGCTGTTCTGTATGTGGGAAATCATAGAAGCTATTTTGATATTCTTGTTGGATATACCACAGTTCCCGGTCTGGTGGGATTTGTGGCTAAAAAAGAGATGGAAAAAATCCCCCTGCTTTCCGGCTGGATGAAGCATGTAAACTGCCTGTTTTTGGACAGACAGAATGTAAAAGAAGGGTTAAAAACCATTCTCCAGGGAATCGAGCAGGTGAAAACCGGAGTCTCTGTCTGGATTTTTCCGGAAGGAACCAGGAACACAAATGAAGATATAATGGATCTTCTTCCTTTTAAGGAAGGCAGCTTGAAAATAGCAGAAAAAAGCGGCTGTCCGGTAGTCCCGGTTGCCATAACAGGAACGGCAGAAGTATTTGAGAAGCACCTTCCATTCATTCGGTCTTCAAAAGTGACCATTGAATTTGGTGAGCCGTTCCTGGTGAAAGAACTGGAACCGGAATCTAAGAAATTTCCCGGTGCTTATGTAAAAAAACAGATTGAGAGTATGCTGGAAGAAGAACGTTCCCTTCAGGGAAAGATGACAGGCCGGTAAAGAAGACCAACAGATAAGGCAGAGGAATGGACATATGAAAAAATTAGACTTGCTTGAGATCAGAGGACAGCTTGACAGCATTGACCGTGAAATCGTGGAACTGTTCGAAAAGAGGATGAGACTGAGCGGCGAGGTGGCTGAATTTAAGATTGAAACCGGAAAACCGGTTTATGATAAGGAACGGGAAACACAAAAAATCGATTCCGTAACCGGGATGGTGGAAGATGCATTCATGAAACAGGCAGTCAGTGAACTGTTTACCCAGATGATGACCATCAGCCGCCATTATCAGTACAAGCTGATGGCAGAGCACGGACTGAAAGGGGAAGACACCTTTCAACCGGTAAAAAGTATTCCCACAGATGGGGTAAGAGTGGTTTATCAGGGCGTGGAGGGTGCATACAGTCATGCTGCCACGCTTCAGTATTTCGGAACTGATATCAGCTGTTATCATGTGGTTACCTTTGAGGATGCCATGAAGGAAGTGGAGTCCGGACGTGCAGATTATGCGGTGCTGCCGATTGAAAATTCCTCTGCCGGTGCAGTGATTGATAACTATGACCTGTTGATGAAATATAACAATTATATCGTGGCTGAGACATTTTTAACCGTAAATCATGGGCTGTTAGGGCTGAAAGATTCAAGGCTGGAAGATATCCGTACTGTATTCAGCCACCCGCAGGCACTGATGCAGTGTTCAGAATTTTTAAATGCCAACAGGAACTGGAAGCAGATCAGTGTGGAGAATACCGCAGCGGCTGCTAAAAAGATTATCGAAGAAGGAGATCCCACTCAGGCAGCTGTGGCCAGTGAAATCGCTGCCGGACTTTATGGGCTGAAAGTTCTTAATTCTTCCATCAATCATAATAAGTCCAACACCACCCGGTTTATTATCCTGTCTAATAAAAAGATCTACCGGGAGGAAGCACAAAAAATCAGCATCAGCTTTGAACTGCCCCATAAGAGCGGTACTCTTTACAACATGCTGAGCAATATGATTTATAACGGAGTCAGCATGATAATGATTGAGTCAAGACCCATTCTGGGAAGGAACTGGGAATACCGCTTCTTTGTAGATATGGAAGGGAATTTAAGTGAATCTTCCATTCAGAATGCGCTAAAAGGGATTTTAGAAGAGGGACGTAATATGAGAGTCCTGGGAAATTATTAAGGAATTTAGAGAGGTTCGGCCTGTATTAAGGCCGGACTTCCGTTTACACAGGGAGGAATAAGGAACGTGAAGGAACTGATTTTATACCGAGATTTAAAATATCAGAAACTTTTTGACCAGATGTTAAGCCAGCTGACTCCTCAATCGGAGCAGATGAGACAAACAATGCCGGAATCCTGCGCCTGTGCGGGTCAGCTTATCGAGCTGGCAGCATCTTATGGCTTTGAGGGGAATCTCTGGCATTGTTTTTTAGCTTTGTGCCTGGCGGATAACGAAAACGCTTACAGTACCTCCTGCGAAATAACAGGTTCCATTCAGGGAACATTAAATCAACTGGCTGCCCATGATTTTAAGATTATGAAGGAGCTGTTTGATCAGGACATACGGGCCTTAGACTGCGGGGAAGAAGAGGGAATCTGGTCCGCCCTTTCTGATTACCATGCCAATAATGGCAATAGTAAAATTTATAACAGACGAATCCGCGATCAGATCGTAACGCTGGCAGTGGAGTTAAAGGAAGCACCGGACGTGAATACCTTCGGAGAAAAGATAACCTTATTCTATAAGAATTTTGGCGTAGGAAAATTCGGTTTGAATAAAGCTTTTCGTGTGGAGGAGACGGATCAGGAACCTCAGATCATTCCCATTACAAGCATGGATCACATCTATCTTAATGAACTTGTGGGATATGAAAGGCAGAAGGAGAAGCTGGTTGAGAACACGGAGGCATTCTTAGCTGGGAAGGCGGCTAATAACGTTCTCTTGTTTGGCGACAGCGGAACAGGGAAATCTTCAAGTATCAAAGCAATTTTAAATGAATATTATGATAGAGGTCTACGGATTATAGAAGTATATAAGCACCAGTTTCATACACTTTCCAAAGTTCAGGAACAAATTAAAGACAGAAATTATAAGTTTATCATCTATATGGATGATTTATCTTTTGAGGATACGGAACTGGAATATAAATATTTAAAGGCGATTATCGAGGGCGGGCTTTCCAAGAAGCCTGGCAATGTTTTAATCTATGCAACCTCAAACCGCCGTCATTTAATTCGTGAAAAATTCAGCGATAAGAGGCAACTGGATGATGAATTACATAATAATGATACCGTCCAGGAGAAGCTTTCCCTTGTGGCACGATTTGGTGTAACCATTTATTATGGTGCTCCGGAACCGGCAGAATTTAAAGAGATTGTAAAACAGCTGGCAGCCCGCAGCCAGATTTCCATGCCCTTAGAAGAACTTTATCAAAAAGCAAATATATGGGAATTGAATCACGGCGGTTTATCTGGAAGAACTGCAAGCCAGTTTATTACCTATCTTTTGGCAAAAGAGAAAAATAATTAATCTTTTTGCAAATTTTACCGATATTTGACACAAAAGGGAATAAAATAAGGTAGAATAGTAAAAAACTGTCCTGTAGAGGGCAGTGAGGAGGACAAGTATGGCAATCAGATTATTTGCCGCTATTGATGTGGGATCTTTTGAACTTGAACTTGGCATCTATGAGATTTCCCCTAAAACCGGAATCCGCAAGATTGATCATGTCCGCCATGTCATCGCCCTTGGTAGGGACACCTATAAGAACGGAAAAATCCGCTACGAATTAGTAGACGAAATGTGCAAGGTAATTGAAGACTTTGCAGATATTATGCAGTCCTATAAAGTCACAGGATACCGTGCCTATGCAACCAGCGCACTTCGGGAAGCAAAAAACAGCCAGATTGTACTGGATCAGATCCGGGTAAGAACCGGCATTGAGGTCCAGATTATCAGCAATTCCGAGCAGCGTTTTATCAGTTACAAGGCAATCGCCTCTAAAGATGCGGAATTTAATAAAATTATACAAAAAGGAACTGCCATCGTTGATGTGGGATTTGGCAGTATGCAGGTATCCTTATTTGATAAGGACGCTCTTATATCCACCCAGAACCTGATGCTTGGAGTATTGAGAATCCGTGAGATGATGGGCGATATGCAGGTGAGTACACAGATGCAGAATACCTTGATCGAAGAGATGGTTGACAATGAGTTAAACACCTTCCGCAAGGTTTATTTAAGAGACCGTGAGATTAAAAACCTCATCGGAATCGGGGAGAGTATCCTTTATCTTTCAAGAGAAAACCATGGTGGAAAGCCGGTAGAGTGGATCACTGCGGATGAATTTATTATTTTTTATGAAAAGATCAAGTTCATGTCTCTTGACCAGATTCAGGATCGGTTTGGTGTCAATGCAGAATACGCTGCTCTTTTAGTTCCTGCTGCGATTATTTTTAAACGTGTATTGGAACTGACCGGGGCTGAGATGTTCTGGATTCCAGGAATCCGCTTATGTGACAGCATTGCTGCAGAATACGCAGAAGAAGCCAGGACAGTCAAGTTTCATCATGATTTTTCTGAGGATATTCTGGCTGCCTCCAGGAACATGGCAAAGCGTTATAAGTGTCATGGTCCTCATACGGTTTGCATGGAAAAGTATGTCCTTGGAATTTTCGATTGCATGAAGAAGTATCACGGTATGGGCAAACGGGAGCGGCTTCTTTTACAGATTGCGGCCATTTTACATGCATGCGGCAAATTTATCAGCATGAGAAAGCCAAGTGAGTCCGCTTATAACATTATTATGTCAACTGAAATAATTGGTCTGTCCCATATGGAGCGGGAAATTATCGCCAATGTAGTACGGTACAACGGTCTGGAATTTGATTATAACCGGGTACAGCTCAATGAGGAATTATTCCGTAATACAAAGGGAGAATTGTCTCATGAGGATATTACCATTTTAATCGCAAAGCTGACAGCTATATTAAGGCTTGCCAATTCCATGGATCGCAGTCATAAACAGAAATTATCAGACAGCCGGATGAATGTGAAAGAAGGGAAGCTTGTAGTAACCACGTCTTATGAAGGAGATATGACACTGGAAGCATTATCGTTTAATCAGAAGGCAGAATTTTTTGAGGAGATATTTGGTATCAGGCCTGTACTGAGGCAGAAGAGGAGGTTATCCTGATGGCAGACATAAGCGATATTTATTACAATCCGGATAATTATGTAAATCGAGAGCTGAGCTGGATCGAGTTTGATTACCGGGTATTAAGTGAGGCAAGAGATAAAAACCTGCCTCTATTTGAACGGTTGAAATTTTTGAGCATAACAGCTTCTAATTTAGATGAATTTTATATGGTTCGTGTGGCTTCCTTAAAGGATATGGTTCATGCAAAATACACCAAACCTGATATTGCAGGAATGAAAGCCGATGAGCAGTTAGAGAAGATCAGCGAACAGACCCATGAGCTTGTTTCTTTGCAGTATTCCACCTATAACCGTTCCATCCTCCCAACTCTGAAGCAGAACGGACTTCGTGTCATCTCCAGTCACGAAGATTTAAGTGAAGCAGAGGGCAGGTTTGCAGATACGTATTTCATCCGGGATGTTTATCCGGTGCTGACTCCTATGGCTGTGGACTCCTCCAGACCATTTCCTCTAATCCGGAATAAATCGTTAAACATCGCGGCACTTTTAAAAAAGAAAAGCGGCGAAGAGGAACTTGAATTTGCCATGGTTCAGGTTCCCAGTGTTCTTCCGAGAATTGTGGAGCTTCCTGCCGATGAATCAGGAAATCGGTCTTTTATCCTTCTGGAACAGATTATTGAGCGGAACATGGGAAGTCTGTTTTTAAATTACAACGTTGTCACTACCCACCCATTTCGTGTTATGAGAAATGCCGATCTGACCATTGACGAAGAGGAAGCAGTTGATCTTTTGGAAGAAATAGAAAAGCAGCTTAAAA
This sequence comes from uncultured Paenibacillaceae bacterium, assembly GCA_963523055.1. Taxonomy (GTDB): domain Bacteria; phylum Bacillota; class Clostridia; order Lachnospirales; family Lachnospiraceae; genus Lacrimispora. Next base: position 33,702 of record CAURBV010000004.1, read on the forward strand.
AACGTCAGTGGGGAGAAGCCATCCGTCTGGAAGTGGAAGATAAAATAGATAAACGCTTGTTAAAGACCTTAAAGAGAGAATTAAGTATAAGTTCCAGCGACATATTTGAGATTGCCGGTCCCTTAGATTTAACCTTTCTTATGAAGATGTACGGACTGAATGGCTTTGATCATTTAAAGGAAGTCCCTTACATTCCTCAGCAGGTTCCTGAACTGATGAATGAAGAGGATATCTTTACCAATATCCGTAAAGGAGATATTCTTCTTCATCATCCCTACCAGACCTTTGATCCCGTGGTTCAGTTTGTAAAAACCGCCGCAAAGGATCCGGAGGTACTGGCAATAAAACAAACCCTTTACCGGGTCAGCGGAAATTCTCCGATTATTGCCGCTCTTTTGGAAGCTGCGGACAACAGGAAACAGGTTTCTGTTCTGGTGGAACTAAAAGCCCGCTTTGATGAGGAAAATAATATCAACTGGGCGAAGAAACTGGAAAAAGCCGGCTGTCACGTAATTTATGGACTGGTAGGGTTAAAGACTCACAGTAAGATAACCCTGGTGGTGCGCCGGGAAGAGGATGGCATCCGCCGTTACGTTCATCTGGGTACTGGAAATTACAATGATTCCACTGCCAGGCTTTATACAGACTTAGGACTAATGACCTGCAAACCTCAGATTGGAGAGGATGCAACAGCAGTATTTAACATGCTTTCCGGATATTCGGAGCCTCTTCACTGGAATAAACTGGTTGTGGCACCCATCTGGCTGCGAGCCAGATTTTTAAAGATGATACGCCGGGAAACAAAGAATGCGGCGGCCGGTAAGCCAGCTCACATTATAGCTAAGATGAACTCCCTGTGTGACAAAGAGGTGATTGCTGCCCTGTACGAAGCTTCCTGTGCGGGAGTGACCATACAGCTGATTGTCAGAGGCATCTGCAGCTTAAAAGCAGGTGTTCCCGGTTTAAGTGAAAAAATTACAGTACATTCCATTGTAGGTAATTTTCTGGAACATGCCAGAATCTTCTATTTTGAAAATGACGGAAGTCCGGAACTTTATCTTGGAAGTGCCGACTGGATGCCAAGAAACTTAGATAAGCGGGTGGAAATCATGTTCCCTGTGGAAGATGAGAAGCTCTTGGAACGAATAATGCATGTCCTGAAAATACAATTAGAGGACAATGTTAAGGCTCATATTCTGCAGCCGGACGGGACATGGGAGAAGCCGGATAAAAGAGGAAAGACCTTAATCAACTGCCAGGAGCAGTTTTGTGAGGAGGCTTCTCTGTATGTTAGAGCGGAACTTGGCAGGCTGGATCCGGCAGGCAGCAGGGTGTTTATTCCGACTGAAAGTCAGGGATGACAGGGGGTTCCTGATTTACCTTTTTATAGGTTTTTTGTAAGAAAATAGTAAGGCAAAGATACCTTTCTTGTGGTAAAATGGATGCAGGCTTTTTCTTTTTCAATTTGAGAACGCCGCTTACATAACGACAAGGGAGGTATTTTTCAATGTCCGAGACAATAAGCATACTGGTTGTGGATGACGAGAAAGAGATTGCGGATCTGGTGGAGATTTATCTGGTCAGTGACGGATATAAAGTATACAAGGCAAACAATGCAGAAGAAGGACTGGAGGTTCTGACAAAGACTCAGATCCATCTGGTGCTCTTAGACATTATGATGCCTGGGATGGATGGTCTGACCATGTGCAAAAAGATAAGGGAAACCAACAACATTCCGATTATTATGCTCAGTGCCAAGTCAACAGATTTAGATAAGATTTTAGGACTTGGAACCGGTGCGGATGATTATGTGACAAAGCCCTTTAATCCACTGGAGCTGACTGCCAGAGTCAAATCTCAGCTGCGCCGTTATACCCAGCTTAATCCCAACAGTGCGGTAAACGAATCGGCAAAGAATGAAATAGGAATCAGGGGACTGACCATCAATAAGGATAATCATAAGGTGACGGTATATGGAGAAGAGATAAAGCTCACCCCCATCGAATTTGATATCCTGTATCTGCTGGCTTCCAATCCGGGAAGAGTGTTCAGTACAGATGAGATATTTGAAAAAGTATGGAATGAAAAAGTTTATGAAGCCAATAACACGGTAATGGTACATATCAGGCGTCTGAGAGGAAAGATGAAGGAAGACACCAGACAGAACAAGATCATCACAACTGTTTGGGGGGTAGGTTACAAAATTGAAAAATGATATCAATCATCGTTTCCATACCCGGGTCATTGCCAATATATTTTACAGTGCCATTGTAACGGTTCTGATCGAGATATTTTTGGTAACCAATGTATCGCTGATTGCATCTTATATGAGGAGCACTCAAAAGGACAATGCGTTCCTTGAGATGCTCACCTCATTTGATGTGGTGGTGATTATTATCTATGTTGTCTTTGGAATTGGCATATTCGCAGTGACCTTTCTCCTGCTTCAGGAAAAATCCATGCGTTACATCGGGAGAATTTCCGATGCCATGCAGAGGATTTCTGAAGGAGATTTAAACATAACATTGGATCTTGAAGGGGATGATGAGTTCTCCGTCATGGCAGCCAGTTTAAACAAGATGGTTGGAGATTTAAGAGATTTAATGGATAAAGAGCGGGAAGCAGAGCGGACAAAGAATGAATTGATTACCAATATTGCCCATGACCTGCGAACACCGCTTACTTCTATCATCGGTTATCTGGAGCTCTTATCCAAAGATGGAGTCATTGACCAGGAACTAGAGAAAAAGTACATAGGGATTGCATACGTAAAGACAAAACGGCTGGAAAAGCTGATTGAAGATCTGTTTGGATTTACCAAGCTTAATTACGGAAAGATTTCAATGAACGTTTCAAAAGTGGATGTTATAAAACTTTTAAGCCAGCTGCTGGAGGAGTTTTATCCCAGTTTTATGGATAAGAACCTTTCCTATGAGCTGCAAAGCAATGTCCCCGCCCAGATCGTTTCAGCAGACGCCAATCTTCTGGCCCGTCTGTTTGATAATCTCATTAATAATGCAATCAAATACGGAGCAGATGGAAAGAGGATCCTGGTTAAGGTACATGGAAGCGAAGAACTTGTATCGATTCAGGTGGTAAACTACGGATATGTCATACCGGAAGAAGAACTTCCTCTGATCTTCAACAAATTTTACCGTGTGGAGCAGTCTCGTTCCACCAATACAGGAGGAACCGGGCTTGGCCTTGCCATATCCAAAAGCATTGTGGATATGCACGGGGGAACCATTCATGTCTCCAGTGACTTGTCAGGAACTGTATTTACGGTAAAACTGAAAACTAATTTTGATGTGAATAAAGAGAACTTTGGAAAGATAGGGTGACAAAATGAAACTCAGAAAGATATCCCTGATTTGTACCATGGCGCTCACGTTGGCAGGCAGCTCATTGCTGCCTGTTTTCGGCATGACTGCAAATGGTCCGGAGAATGGAGAGAATGGGGGGAGTTCCTATTCTGAAGAATATGGTGGTGAGAATACTTCCGGTATCGGCATGGAGGTTACATATGGATATGATGGAAACGCCAAGGCAGACCGCTATGTTCCTGTGAATTTCTCACTGAAAAGCCAGTCTGCATCACCCTTTACCGGTACGGTGCGTGTAGAGGCGATGGAATCCGACTATGACATCTATCAATACGATTACCCCATTACCCTGGATGCCATGGGTTCTGTAGAGAAATCTCTGGATATTCCCGTGGGAAGAGCAGATATTTTATATGTGAAGCTGTTAGATTCCCAGGGAACAGAACTGATACGAAAGCGCTTAAAGATGAACGTGCCCACAGATGTGGCAGAACTATATGCAGGTATATTGTCTGACGCACCGGAGAAACTGTCCTACATGGAGGGAGTGGGAGTCAATTACAGCGCTGTAAAAATAAGAACCTTTCCCATGCAGGCGGAGAAACTGCCCGATCATGTAATCGGTCTGGATCTGCTGGATGTGCTTGTCATAACCGATTATGACACCAGAAAGCTTTCAAAAGATCAGATATCTGCCATAATGGAATGGGTAAAGGATGGAGGAACCCTTCTTCTTGGAACCGGCGCACGTGCAGATGATACGCTGTATGCGTTCCGGTCAGATCTGCTCAATGAAGATTACGAAGTACCTGCAGAGAAATCGGTGGACATGGGCGTGGAGTATGCCACCAATGGTCCTGGAGACTCTTTTATGAATCTTGTCTGTGCCGATATCTCTTTAAAGGGAGGAACCGGTGTCCTTTCAAATGATCAGTTTCCTGTTTTAACAGCTGCAGTCAGGGGAAAAGGAGTTGTGGGTGTTGCAGCCTATGACTTTGTTGATATTGCTCCGTTTTGCGAAACACAGCGTTCCTACGTTGACAAGATGTTTACAGCTCTGCTTGGAGAAACCAGATTAAACAATCTGTCTTCTTATTTATACAGCGGTAATTCCGGCCAGTTCTGGTCTGTTCAGAACATGCTTAATACTGGAGATGTGGATAAGCTTCCAGGTCTTGCTTTTTATTCCATCGTTATTTTAACCTATATTGTGCTGGTGGGACCAGGCACTTATCTGATTTTAAAACGGAAAGACAAGAGACGTTATTACCGGACTGCGATTGTGTCGGTGTCTCTTCTATTTACTGTGGTGGTTTACTTCATGGGTGCAAAAACCAGGTTTCGGGATACCTTTTTTACCTATGCCACAATTTTTGATAATTCAGAAAGTTATGAGGATGAATATACCTATATCAATATGAGAACCCCTTATAACAAAGCCTACTCGATCCCGTTAGATCCTTCTTACAGCCTTCTCCCCATTACCAGAAGCAAGTCCTATGAAAGGGCTCCTATACCGAAGTTTACTGGTAGTGAAGATTATAATGTAAGGATCAGCTATGGGGAAGACGGAACAAGAGTATCGGCTCAGAATGCAGCCGCATTTTCGCCTAAATACTATGCTCTGAAGAAAAGAACTTCGAATGATAACCGGAAGGGTCTGTGGGGCAAAATCACCCTGTTTAATGGAAATGTATATGGAACAGTTACCAATGAATATCCTTTTTCTGTAGAAAAGGTGGGGATTTTCATGTATGGCAAGATGGTTGTTATCGATGAGCTAAAGCCTGGGGAGACCAAACAGCTGGATGGAATCTCTGTTATCAATTATCCTATTAATAACTCCTTACAGGTATCTGCCCGGGTAACAGGGGGCTATCAGTATTCAAAGGCGGATATAGAAGATCCGGATTATATGCTTGCTCTTTCAAGAACCAATATTTTAAGCTTTTATCTGGACCGGTACTCCTCTTTTTATAACCAGGAAGCACGAATTGTAGCATTTAGTGAGGATCAGAAGGACAATCAGTTTCTTGTAAACGGGGGATATGAAACCTATGGAGTAACGATGTATACCTCCGCTATCAATGTAAACTTGAAAAAGGATGATGAGACATACAGGTCTGCGCTGTTGCGAATGCCTACAACAGTAAGCGGACAGTATTATTCAGATACCAATGCCATCTACGGCGTGGATCCGGTTGCGCTGGAATATTCGCTGGGTAATGATGTGAGCGTGGAAAAACTGATCTTTGAGAATCCTTCTGAAGAATTTTTAGACAGTCAGAGTACGAATTATACCAATATATTTAAAGGAAAGATGTACTTTTACAATCACGATACGGGCAATTACGATCTCATGGATCCAGGAAAAACACAATATTCGGCAAGGGAACTGGTCTCATATTTATCACCGGGTAATACACTGACAGTCAAATATGTCTGTGAGGACAGCGTAGAAAACAACTGGTATGTGACACTGCCCATGCTGATGGTTCTGGGGAGGGATAAATGATATTAGAGATTAAAAATTTAAAGAAAAAATTTGGTAAATTTCACGCCTTAAACGGACTTGATATAATGATTCCCGAAGGATCCCTGTATGGTTTTGTAGGACCCAATGGAGCTGGAAAGACCACAGCCATTAAGATTATGACTGGTCTTTTATTTGCAGACAGCGGTCAGGTCTTAATTAACGGGACAGATGTGTCTGATGGTCTGAATTTACTTAAGCAGGAAATCGGCTATGTACCTGATTTTTTTGGAGTGTATGACAACTTAAAGGTCAATGAATACATGGAGTTTTTTGCTTCCTGTTACGGAATTAATGGTCTCAAAGCCAGAAGCCGGTATATGACTCTTTTGGAACAGGTAGGGCTGGAAGATAAATCAGATTTCTATGTAGACAGTTTATCAAGAGGCATGAAGCAGCGCCTCTGTCTGGCCAGAGCCCTGATTCATGATCCTCACCTGCTGGTACTTGATGAGCCGGCCTCTGGTCTGGATCCAAGAACACGGTTTGAGTTTAAGGAGATTTTAAAAGAACTGAGAGAACAGGGGAAGACCATTTTTATCAGCTCCCATGTTCTGTCTGAACTGTCTGAGCTGTGTACGGATATCGGAATCATTGACCAGGGAAAGATGGTTTTAAGCGGAAGTATGGAAGAAATTTTAAGGAGGGTGAATGCGACCAATCCCCTGGTTATTTCCATTCTGGGCAGTAAGGAAAGAGCCCTTACTATTTTAAAAAGCCAGCCCTGTGTGCAGACGATTGCAGTCAAGGAAGGGGATATCCGGGTGAATTTTATCGGAGACCAGCAGGATGAAGCCATTTTACTTCAGCAGCTCATTGATGCGGAAGTAATGGTTCATGGATTTAGCAGGGAACAGGGGAGTCTGGAATCCTTATTTATGCAGATTACAGATCCTGATAAAGAAAAGGCGGTGCTTGTACATGAAAACGAATCCGGTTTATAAACGGGAGACCATGGTCAGTGCCAGAAGTTTCCGGCTGGCACTGATTCTGGTGATTTTTAATTCCATCCTGGCGCTGGTAATTCTGCTTAATATGTATTCCGTAGTAGAACGGGTAAAGCTGACGGCTGAGATCCAGTATTCGTCCTTTACCACTTTATACGTATTTGTCGCAGTTGTGGAATTTGTTATGCTGATGTTTATTATGCCTGCACTCACTGCAGGAAGTATAAGCGGTGAACGGGAACGGCAGACCCTTGATATTTTGCTGACCACAACCATGAAGCCATCTGAAATTATATGGGGGAAGCTTTTATCTTCTTTCAGTACCATGTTTCTCATGGTGGTTTCCAGCTTCCCTTTGCTTGCTGTTTCCTTTGTATATGGCGGAATAATGATTCATGATGTGTTTCTGCTGCTGCTTTGTTATCTGACCGTAGCACTTCTTTGCGGAAGTATGGGAATCTGCTTTTCCTCTCTTTTTAAACGATCTACCGTAGCCACTGTGGTGAGTTATGGGGTATTGGTTTTTATAGCAGCAGGAACTTATGCAGTCAATATATTTATGCTTTCCATGGCAAGAATGAATATGGACAGCTCTTATGCTTCCAGTATCAATGGAGTGACAGACCAGGCAAACTCCGGTCCCTGCCTGTATTTACTATTGTTAAATCCAGTGGCAACCTTTTACGTGATGATCAACAAGCAGGCTGGGGTTAATCCGGTGATAAGCAGTTTAAATAACTGGTTCGGGCCTCACCCCGATAACATCATCATGAATAACTGGGTGCCGTTAAGCATCTTAATTCAGCTTCTTCTGGCAGCCATATTTATACTGATAGCCATAAAGGGCGTCAGTCAGTCCAAGAGAAGAAGAATCAGAAAAAAATAAAAAGGAGATCTTTATGCTTACAATCGGCTGTCACTTATCATCATCCAAAGGATTTCTTGCCATGGGCAAGGAAGCTGTGAAGATCGGTGCGGATACATTTCAGTTTTTTTCAAGAAATCCAAGAGGAACGAAAGCCAAAAAGCTGGATCCGGAAGATATCGGGCGTTTTCTCTCTTTTGCTAAGGAGCACGAAATTAACCGGATTCTTGCCCACGCTCCCTACACCCTCAATGCATGCTCTGCAGACGAGGGGTTAAGGGAACTGGCCAGAGATACCATGAAAGATGATTTGGATCGAATGGAATATATTCCTGGTAATTGTTATAATTTTCATCCCGGGAGCCATACTGGTCAGGGAGCAGAAATAGGAATTCGTTACATTTCCCATATGCTGAATCAGATTTTAAGGCCGGACCAGAATACCACGGTTCTATTGGAAACTATGTCGGGAAAAGGCAGTGAAGTGGGACGAACGTTTGAGGAGCTGCGGGAAATTCTGAATCAGGTTGAGTTAAAAGAATGCATGGGAATCTGCCTGGATACCTGCCATGTCTGGGACGCAGGTTATGATATTGCCGGAGATCTGGATGGAGTTTTAAATGAATTTGACCGGATCATCGGCCTTTCCAGACTGAAAGCCATACACTTAAATGATAGTTTAAATCCCCTTGGTTCCCACAAGGACCGGCATGCAGCAATTGGAGAAGGAATGATCGGATTTGAAGCGTTAAAACGGATCGTGGAACATCCCAGTCTTAAGAATCTTCCTTTTTATCTGGAAACACCCAACGATTTACCTGGATATGCAAAAGAAATTGCCATGATGAGGGGAAGGGGATAGTCAAGACATCATCTGTGCAGTATAATATGTAATAAAAATTTAAAGGAGGAATCGGAATGGGAATTGTAAAAGCGTTGACTTCAGCAATCGGAGGCTCACTGGCTGACCAGTGGCTGGAAGTGATAGAGGCAGGCAATATGGGAGATCAGACCCTGTTTACCAGCGGTGTAAAGGTTCGGAAAGGATCCAATACAAAGGGAACTGATAATACGGTTTCAGACGGTTCTGTCATTCATGTTTACCCCAACCAGTTTATGCTTCTGGTTGATGGGGGAAAGGTAATTGACTATACAGGGGAGCCTGGATACTTTACCGTTAAAAATTCATCCATGCCCTCTCTTTTTAATGGTCAGTTAAAGGAAGCAGTCAGTGAATCCTTTGACCGGATCCGCTTTGGTGGTCAGACACCCACTGCCCAGAAGGTTTACTTCATAAATCTGCAGGAAATCAAGGGAATCAAGTTTGGAACACCCAATCCCATTAATTATTTCGATCAGTTTTACAATGCAGAGCTGTTTTTAAGAGCTCATGGCACTTATTCCATAAAAATAGCAGACCCCATTCTTTTTTATGCAGAGGCTGTACCTAAGAATGCAGATCACATTGAGGTGGAGGATATTAACGGGCAGTATTTATCGGAATTTTTAGAAGCCCTCCAGTCTTCTATTAATCAGATGTCTGCCGATGGAATCCGGATATCTTATGTGGCTTCCAAGGGCAGAGAACTGGGACAGTACATGTCAGATGTGTTAGATGACCAGTGGAGAGCCGGAAGAGGAATGGAAATCCAGTCTGTGGGAATTGCAAGCATCTCCTACGATGAAGAATCCAAATCATTGATCCAGATGAGAAATCAGGGAGCAATGCTCAGCGATCCGGGCATACGGGAAGGTTATGTTCAAGGCGCAGCGGCCAGAGGAATCGAGGCAGCGGGAAGCAATACCAATGGCTCACTGGCTGGATTCATGGGCATGGGTATGGGAATGAATACTGCAGGTGGATTTATGGGAGCTGCTTCCGCCACCAATGCAAATCAGATGCAGATGAATCAGGCAGCAAAGAATGCAGGCGCACAGGAAACATGGACCTGCAGCTGCGGAGCGGTTAATACTGGAAAATTCTGCCCTGATTGCGGCAGCAAAAAACCGGAAGGCCCTTGGACCTGTGGCTGCGGAGCGTTGAATACCGGTAAATTCTGTTCTGAATGCGGAAAACCTAGGCCATGAGTGGGATTATCTCCTATAAGTGTCCCAACTGCGGGGGGCCGTTAAAGTTTAATCCTCAGAAGCAGAAGTATGCCTGTGAATACTGTTTGTCTGAATTTGCACAGGAAGCACTCATGAATGAGGAAGAAAAGACGCAGGAAGCAAAGAAAGAATCAGCGGTTCAACCAGAGACTTTATTATACACTTGTCCCAGCTGTGGTGCTGAACTTGTAACGGACAGCACCACTGCAGCGTCCTTTTGCTATTACTGCCATAGTCCGGTTATCCTATCTCAGCGTCTGAGCGGGGAATTTCATCCGGATTATGTGATCCCCTTTTCTTATGATAAGAAAGAGGCTACAGCGATCTTTCGGGACTGGCTGAAGAAAAAACGATATATTCCCAAGGCATTTTACAGTGAGGATCAGATTGAAAAGATCACAGGCGTCTATTTCCCCTATCTTCTATATAGCTGTACCACTCAGGGAAGTCTGGAAGCGAGAGCGGAGCGGATCCGGGTATGGCAAAGTGGTGACAGAAGGTATACGGAGACTAAGACATATGAAGTAAATCGATCCGGCACCATGCCGGTAAAATTTGTACCACGCAATGCATTAAAGAAAGCAAACCATAAACTGGTGGAAGGTGTACTTCCATTTGAGACTGACAAATTAAAACCTTTTACAATGGGATATCTCTCTGGTTTTGTAGCAGAGCGAAGAGATATGGAGAAGCAGGAATTTACAGATGAGGTAAAGTCTGAAATCAGAAATTTTGCAGCTGATACACTGCGTAACAGCATCTCGTCTTATGATCATGTAAGGGTTGAAAATCAGGATATAAAGTTAGAGAACGAGACTTGGGAATACGCACTTCTTCCTGTGTGGACGCTTACTTATAATGATGAAAGTAAAAATCGGATTTATTATTTCACCATTAACGGACAAACAGGAAAGGTGTGCGGAGAGATCCCGGTTGACAAAGGCAAGCTGATGATTCTCTTTGCAAAAGTATTTGTCCCTGTGTGTCTGCTACTGCTGCTTGTGGGGTATTTTATATGAGAATAATAAAACTATTTTCCGGCATTTTAATATTCCTGATATCTGTACTCCTGTTATTTGGAAAGATGCCAGTTGCTTACGCGATGCAGTATCAGGAACATAACGGGAATGAAGCAAGGGTTTATGATGATGCAGGTCTTTTCACAGCAGACGAGAAGGAGGAATTTGAAACTACCATCCAGTCTATGAAAAAAGAGATGAATATGGATGTGGTGATTGTAACATCTGATGATACCGGAGGAAAAGCTGCAAAGGACTATGCGGAAAGCTTTTATATCGAAAGAAATTTCGGAGTGGGAAGTGATTACCGGGGTGTCTTGTTTTTAATTGATATGGATAACAGGGAGATGTATATTCTGCCTGTAGGGAAGATGAACCGGTTTCTGACTGACAACAGATGGAACGCAATTCTTGATGATGCATATAAAGAGATCAGCCAGGGTGATTATGCAGCCTGTGCCAGGACTTATCTGTCGGGAGTGACAAAATATTACCGGGCAGGGATACCGGGAGGCCAGTATAATTACAATACCGATACAGGAGAGATCAGTGTTTACCGAAATATAGAGTGGTATGAAGCTGCGTTGGCAATATTAGTGGCGGCAGCCACAGCCGCAGCTGTGTGCGGTAGTGTGAAAAGTCAGTATTCCATGACGAAAGAGAGAGGAAGAGCCGCTAACTCCCTTTTAGCTTACCGGGCAGACTGCGAGTTTCGTTATACACGGCAGAATGACAATTTAGTGAATAGCGTTGTGACCCATGTGATCATACCCCGAGATACTGGGGGAAGCAACCGCTCATCTGGAGGCGGAGGCATGTCTTCCGGGGAGCGAAGCACTGTTCATACAAATTCCGGCCGCACCATGGGGGGCGGGGGAAGGAAATTTTAAAACAGGATAGAAGTCTGAAAAGCTGTATACATTCCAGCTTTTAAAACTTCTATCCTGTTTTTTGATCCTATAAAGTTTCGTCTGGTACGGGAGATGTGTTTTTAAATAGCAAAGCAAATCCTTCTCCAGCCATAGAGATCCCAACCCCTGCGGCGACCAGAAGACCGCCTGAAAAGGTTGCCATAGTAAAGCCTTTCCTGGTAATCAGATCCAGTATTATGCCGGTAAAAATCTGTCCTGTAAAGGATAGAAGCGTAAGTCTGAATGAAGGGATTCTGGGAACTGTTACATTGAAAAGTAAAACAGTGATAACTCCTAACGTTCCTCCAAGGTAGATCCAGACATGGGGCGAAAGAATGAAACTTTTAAAGACCGCTTCATTTCTTCCAAAGAGAAACAGAAGAATCAGTGTTACCGGAAGTCCTGTCAGATGATTGATAAAGGAACCCTTAAGAGCTCCGGTGTATTTTGACAAACCAGCATTGACCGTGCGGGAGAGAACAATGGTAATCCCGCTTAGAAGAGAGATCAGAACCGGGAATGCTGTTCCGTAGAACGAATGGTTCAGCATGACAACAATGCCAAGAAAAGCCAGCAGCAGTCCAGCCAGTGTGTGCTTTTTAGGCGGATATGCTGTCATTCCAAAGAGTCCCAGCCAGTCTATGACAAGGGAAGCCATGGCCTGTCCCAGAAGTCCTAAGGCAATGATTCCTGTTATACTGATTTTCCCATATGCAAAATTACTGAATGCAGTGGTCAGCACTCCAATGATTCCCCCTGTGTATAGCCACCAGGGGAGTTTTTCTGCTGACTTCTGACTGGAGTCACGAAGAAACTGAAGCAGAAGGAATGCAAATAAAACACCTACGATATGAATGATAACAGCCGCTCCAAATACCCCGTACTGTGCTGTCAGACCTCCATTGAGCGCTATCATGAAGGATATAATGACGCCGGCAAGGAGAGAAAGAAAATTATACATAAAATCACCTCCGATTTCGAATCCAAGCATACCATACCCCGTTGACAAGACGGTATGACATATGTCATACTCCAGAAAGAGACAGGAAGGAGGCGATGCAGATGAATATCACGGAACAGAGGATCAGAAATATATTTCTTCAGTTTCATTTATCAGATATGGATCTTGGTGATTCTGCTTTGCTTCGGTTTGCACCTGGAGAGCTGATCTTACAGGAAGGTATGGAGATGGAATATTTCCTTCTGGTTGTTTCTGGAAAAGCAAAGGTCTGTTCTGCTTCTGCCAATGGAAAGGATCTTTTGCTTTGCTATTACATTTCAGAAGGGATTATTGGGGATGTGGAGTTAATGACGGGTTCCCATATTGCAAACGCTACCATCAGTGCAGTGACAGAGTTTATCTGCATCGGTCTTCCCTATAAAAAATACGAAGAGAAATTAAAACAGAATCTCCCGTTTGTCAATGACATAGGGAGAGAACTGGCATCAAAGCTGATAAGAAGTTCCAAAAAGAGTGTGATTACCGCCCTTCATACCTGTGAAGAACGGCTTTGTGCGTTTATTCTGTTTGCGGAACAGGAAGGAATTTTCCTGGAGACACTGGCAGATACGTCAAAATCCATTGGAGCCAGCTACCGCCAGACATTCCGGGTTATGAACATGCTTTGCAACGATGGTGTTATAAGAAAGGAAAACAGGGTATACCGGATTGTTGACCGCAGGGAGCTTTTATCCCGTACCCCGGATTTCTATCTGGAGTGAGGAAGAATGATCCGGTTAGTCCAGAATCAAAGGTACCGGCTGGTCCACAATCATGGAGTTCTCCGTAATCTGGCAGTCATATGCAAGGATGTGGACTCCTGCAGCTAAGGCCTTTTTTAAAGCTTCTTTAAATTCGGGCTGGGTCTCTTCGTTGGGAGAAAAGCCGGTCATTCCTTTCATCTGGATCACAAACAGGAGATAGGCTTCATATCCGTCATTTTTCGCATGAATCAGTTCTTCGATATGCTTGATACCCCTTACTGTGGGGGCATCAGGAAAAAGAGCATGGTTGTGATTTTCCAAGGTCACCCCTTTTACTTCCATAAATGCAGGAGTGTGGGTTTCACATCCAGACTCATCTTTGCCGATTAACTGAAAAGCCAGATCAAATCGGGATTGACCGTAGGTGACCTCTCTTTTCACATCACAAACTGACTTAAATCCAAGGATCCACTCATAAGCTGCTGAATTAGGCGCCTGGGAATCCATATTGATTAACAGTGTGTCTTTCTCCCTTTTTTTATAGACACCGATCAGAGAGTATTCTGTTTTTCTGCCGAGGACAGAGGCTTCCGGATGATACTGAAGGAGTACTGTAACGCCGGGCAGAAGAAGTTCTTTGCAGCGGCCTGTATTTTTAACATGGCAGATTACGGTTTTTTCTTCTCCGTCCCCTGATAAAATCTGCACATAAGCGATAAATCGGTTTGGGCGATTAATAAAACTGCCTTTTACAATATTAGGATAGTTCAATGTGACAGTGACTCCTTTCTGTATTTCTGACAGTATCTTACCATATCATTGAAGGAGATGCAAATCAGAAAAGTGTCCTCTATACAAGAACAAATGTCCGTAATAAGAAAACTTTTTTGCCTGTTTTTCTTGCACCCGCGTTTAAAGTGTGCTACAATGCTGGCAAGGTTTTTTCAATCACACTTATTAAGAGAGAGCAGGAAAGGAACGCGATACCATGGAATTATCCTATCAGAGTACCAGAGGCAAAGAAGCCAATGTGACGGCTTCCCAGGCAATTTTAAAAGGGCTGGCAGCAGATGGCGGGTTGTTTATGCCAAGCTTTATCCCGAAGCTAGACAAGACCATGAAAGAACTTTCTACATTGACATATCAGGAAACTGCTTATGAAGTCATGAAGCTGTTTCTCACCGATTATACAGAGGAGGAATTAAAAAGCTGTATTAATCGAGCCTATGACAGCAAGTTTGATACGGAAGAAATTGCCCCTCTTGCCAAAGCGGACGGTGCATACTATCTGGAATTATACCATGGAAGCACCATTGCGTTTAAAGATATGGCACTTTCCATACTTCCCCACCTGATGACCGTTGCTGCTAAAAAGAATCAGGTAAAGAATAAGATCGTGATACTGACGGCAACCTCCGGGGATACGGGGAAAGCAGCCATGGCCGGATTTGCCGATGTGGAAGGAACGGAGATTATTGTTTTCTATCCTAAAAACGGAGTGAGCCGTGTCCAGGAACTTCAGATGTTAACACAAAAAGGAAAGAATACCCACGTAGCAGCCATACATGGAAATTTTGATGATGCCCAGACTGGTGTGAAAAAGATCTTCGGTGATCAGGAATTTGCTGCTCATTTGGAAGAAAAGGGATATCAGTTGTCTTCCGCGAATTCAATCAATATAGGAAGACTGGTTCCTCAGGTGGTTTATTACGTATATGCATATGGGAAGCTGCTGTCAGGCGGAGAGATATCAGAAGGAGAACGGATCAATGTGGCAGTTCCCACAGGAAACTTTGGAAACATTCTGGCTGCTTATATAGCCAAGCAGATGGGAGCGCCTATTGACAAATTAATCTGTGCTTCCAATGAGAATAAAGTTCTCTATGATTTTTTTCAGTCTGGCACCTATGACAGAAACAGAGAGTTTATTCTCACCAGTTCCCCATCCATGGATATCCTGATTTCCAGTAACTTAGAACGTCTCATCTATTTAAGCACCGGCAGCGATGCAGCGGTTAATGCAGGGCTGATGAAGGAACTTAGTGAAACAGGAAGCTATACCGTCACACCAGCCATGAAAAAGTTCATGGAAGATTTTGTGGGTGGATTTGCAGAAGAAACAGAAAATCAGACAACCATTAAGGCGCTGTTTGACAGTACCGGTTATCTGATTGATACCCATACAGGGGTAGCAGCGTCTGTTTATCATCAGTATAAGAAGCAGACGGCCGATGAGACAAAAACAGTAATTGCCTCCACGGCCAGCCCATATAAGTTTTCAGGAAGTGTTTTAGAGGCTTTGGAAGGAAAGAAGTCCGGGGAAGATGAATTTAAGATCATAGATCGTTTATCGGACGTATCAGGAACCGAGATTCCCCAGGCAGTTGAAGAGATCCGTACGGCTCCTGTTCTTCACCAGAGTGAGTGTGACAGGGATAAAATGAAAGAGACAGTTATAAGCTTTTTAGCTTAAAATAGTTTTGAAAGTAAATGTAACTTTGTTATAAAAAAAACAATCTCTGAAAAAATAATCTTTCCAAATAAGTTAAAATAGGTTATAATAAAAAAATGTAAGACAATAAACAATATGGAGGTCTGTGATATGTTAGTTTCAGCAAAAGAGATGCTTGAAAAAGCAAGAGATGGAAAATACGCAGTTGGACAGTTCAACATCAACAACCTTGAGTGGACAAAGGCTGTTTTACTGACAGCCGAAGAACTGAAATCCCCGGTTATTCTGGGAGTTTCCGAAGGCGCTGGCAAATACATGACAGGTTATAAAACTGTAACAGCTATGGTGAAAGCCATGATAGAGGAATTAAAGATCAGCGTTCCAGTGGCACTTCATCTGGATCACGGTTCTTATGAAGGCTGTTATAAGTGCATCGAGGCAGGTTTTTCTTCCATCATGTTTGATGGTTCCCATTATCCAATCGCTGAGAATGTAGAAAAGACAACCGAGCTTGTAAAGGTTTGTAATGAAAAGGGCATTTCCATCGAAGCAGAAGTTGGTTCCATCGGCGGCGAGGAAGATGGCGTAGTTGGTATGGGTGAGTGTGCAGATCCTGATGAGTGCAAGCAGATCGCTGACTTAGGTGTAACCATGCTGGCAGCAGGAATTGGCAACATTCATGGAAAATACCCAGCAAACTGGGCAGGCTTAAGCTTTGATACTCTGGCAGCTGTAAAAGATAAAGTAGGCGGCATGCCTCTTGTTCTTCATGGTGGGACAGGTATTCCGGAAGACCAGATTAAAAAGGCCATCAGCCTTGGCGTAGCAAAGATCAATGTTAACACAGAGTGCCAGCTTACCTTTGCAGAAGCAACCCGTAAGTATATTGAAGCAGGCAAAGATTTAGAGGGTAAGGGATTTGATCCTCGTAAGCTTCTTGCACCAGGAACGGATGCCATTAAAGCGACTGTAAAAGAGAAGATGGAGTTATTCGGTTCTGTTGGAAAAGCTTAAAAACCTTTAAAAAAAAACATTTTTGAAAAAAGTACTTGATTTTTTTAGGAAAATGGTTTATTTTAATTAAGAACAATGGCGTTCTCCTTATGATAGGAGGGCGCCTTTTCTGATTTATGTGCATATTCAGATAATGAGGAGACTAAAATAACAATCAGACTTAATTTTATTAAGTGGAAATTAATATGAGAGGATGGAAAATTTATGAGCGAAGTTGTGAATGTAGCCGAGCTGTTCGGTAAGAATGTATTTAACGAGACCGTTATGAGAGAGCGTCTGCCTAAAAGCGTTTTTAAGAAGTTAAAGAAAACAATTGAAGACGGTGCAGAACTGGATCCTTCCATTGCAGATGTAGTAGCTCATGCAATGAAGGATTGGGCAATTGAGAGAGGCGCAACTCACTATACACACTGGTTCCAGCCGCTGACAGGCATTACTGCCGAGAAGCATGACTCCTTCATCTCCTCTCCCACATCAGAAGGGAAGGTAATTATGGAGTTTTCCGGTAAAGAGCTGGTAAAAGGTGAACCAGATGCCTCTTCCTTCCCTTCCGGTGGATTAAGAGCAACCTTTGAAGCAAGAGGTTATACAGCATGGGATTGTACCTCACCTGCATTTTTAAGAGAAGATGCAATTGGTGTTACACTTTGTATTCCCACTGCTTTCTGTTCTTACACAGGAGAAGCGCTCGATAAAAAAACTCCTCTCTTAAGATCAATGGAAGCGGTTGATGAGCAGGCTTTAAGAATCTTAAGACTGTTTGGCAACACCACTTCAAAGAGAGTAACTCCTTCCGTTGGACCGGAACAGGAATATTTCATTGTTGATCATGAAAAATATTTACAGAGAAAAGACTTAATTTACGCCGGAAGAACCCTATTCGGTGCAATGCCTCCTAAGGGACAGGAAATGGAAGACCATTACTTTGGTTCCATTCGTGAGAGAATTGCAGCGTATATGAAGGAAGTAAATGAAGAACTCTGGAAGCTTGGCGTACCTGCAAAGACCCAGCATAATGAGGTTGCACCGGCTCAGCATGAGCTGGCACCAATCTTTGAGCAGGCCAATGTGGCAGTTGATCACAATCATATTGTTATGGAAACCTTAAAGAAGGTTGCAGGCCGTCACGGATTAAACTGTCTGCTTCATGAGAAGCCATTTGCAGGCGTAAATGGTTCTGGTAAGCATAACAACTGGTCCTTAACCAGTGACGACGGTATTAATTTATTAAATCCAGGCGAAACACCACATGAGAACATTCAGTTCTTACTGGTATTATCCTGTATCTTAAAGGCAGTTGATAAGCATGCCGATCTTCTCCGTCAGTCTGCAGCAGATGTTGGTAACGATCACAGACTTGGTGCAAACGAGGCACCTCCTGCAATCATTTCCGTATTCATCGGCGAACAGCTTGAGGACGTAGTGGATCAGCTTTGCAGCACAGGTGAGGCAACTCACTCCAAATCAGGCGGTACCTTAAAGACAGGCGTTAAGACCCTGCCAGATTTATTTAAAGATGCAACTGACAGAAACAGAACTTCCCCATTTGCATTTACCGGCAATAAATTTGAATTCCGTATGGTAGGTTCTTCTGATTCCATCTCATCACCTAACGTTGTTTTAAATACCATTACAGCAGAGGCATTTAAGGAAGCGGCAGATATACTGGAGAAAGCAGAAGACTTTGATACGGCTGTACATGATATGATTAAAGAACAGCTGGCAGCACATAGGAGAGTAATCTTTAACGGCAATGGTTATTCTGATGCATGGGTAGAAGAAGCAGAGAGAAGAGGACTTCCAAACATCAAGGCAATGGTTGATGCAATCCCTGCTCTTACAAAAGAAAAATCCATCAGCATGTTTGAAGCATTTAAGGTATTTACTAAGGCTGAGTTAGAGTCCCGTGTTGAGATCGAATATGAGACCTATTCAAAAGCCATTAATATTGAGGCAAGAACCATGATTGATATGGCAGGAAAGCAGCTTATTCCGGCAGTTGTGAAATATACCACCGTTCTTGCAGATTCTTTAGGAAAGGTTAAGTCAGCATGCCCCTCTGCTGATACCAGTGTACAGGAAGAACTTCTCACCGAGGTGAGCGCATATCTTTCTGATATGAAGGTAGCACTTTCCGCTCTCATTGATACTACTGACAAATGTGCGGCAATTGGAGAAAACAAGGAACAGGCAGCTGCTTACCACAGTGAAGTAGTACCTGCAATGGTAGCTCTTCGTGAGCCGGCAGATAAGCTGGAAATGATTGTAGATAAGGATTTATGGCCACTTCCAAGCTACGGCGATCTGATTTTTGAAGTATAATAAAAAGTGATGACAGGCTGGAAAGCATACCGGTAACCCGGATGGCTTTCCAGCCTTTTTCGTATTTCACTGGATTTCCGTTATAAGATCTGCTAAAATAGAAAAAAACCAGAAAAGAAGGCATATATGATGGAAACAATGACATATGTAACAACCATATTGGAAAAAATCGTGAATATTCCAAGTCCCAGCGGATACACCAAAGATGTGTTAAAGGCAGTGGAGAAGGAAGCGGCAGGGTTTGGATATGCTGCCTCTTATAATAAAAAAGGCGGACTGATTATTGAAGTTCCAGGTGAAGAGAAGGAAGTTCTTGGTTTATCCGCCCATGTTGATACGTTGGGCGCCATGGTGCGCTCCATTACCTCAAAAGGAATGCTCATTATGGTTCCAGTGGGCGGATTTATGATGGAGTCCATAGAGGGAATGTACTGCAAAGTTCATACCAGAACCGGAAAGACCTATACCGGCACTATACTTACCAAAGAGCCTTCTGTTCATACTTATGACGACGCAAGGACTTTGGAAAGAAAGCCAAAGAACATGGAAGTGCGGCTAGATGAGATGGTTGACAGTGAAGATGATGTGAGAAAACTGGAAATTGCTCCAGGTGATTATATCAGCTTTGATCCCATGTTTTCTTATACGGAAAGCGGCTATATCAAATCCCGCCATTTGGATGACAAGGCCTCTGTTGCAGTTCTTTTAGGGGTTTTAAAAGACATCAGTGAATCAGGCAGAAAGCCGAAAAAGACGTTAAAAATTGCAATCAGCAATTACGAAGAGGTAGGATTTGGCGCTAGCTGGATACCAGAAGACATTGTAGAGTTTATCGCAGTGGATATGGGAGCTCTTGGAGATGATTTATCGGGGGACGAACGGAAGGTATCCATCTGTGCCCTGGACTCATCCGGACCTTATGATTATGAAATGACCAACCGTCTCATTTCCCTGGCAAAAGAGAAAAAGATTGATTATGCCGTAGATGTATTTCCGCATTATGGTTCTGACGCCGGGGCAGCCATCCGTGGCGGACATGACATCAGGGCCGCACTGATCGGACAGGGCGTACATGCTTCCCATGGAACCGAGCGGACCCATGTGAAAGGAATGGAACAGACATTAATGCTGATTGAGGCTTATATTGAACTGATATAAAAAAAGGAGGTCCTGTGGGTAGGACCTCCTTTTTTCAGCCTTCGATGGAGATGTAATTATTCTGTTCTATCTCAGTTTTCTTATTCTTTGGAACGGACAGCTTCAGAATCCCATTTTCAAATTTAGCACGAATATCTTCCTCTTTTACAGCATTGCCTACATAGAAACTACGGCTCATACTTCCGGAATAACGTTCCCGGCGGATATAACGGCCCTCTTTGTCTTTTTCTTCTTTATTCTCTCCTTTTGATGCAGTTATGGTTAAATAGCCGTCTGTGAGCTGGGCTTTGATATCATCCTTTTGAAATCCTGGAAGATCGATATCCAGTTCATAGCCGTCATCAACTTCCTTCACATCAGTTTTCATACCTTCCTTTGTGCTGAAAAAGGAACGGTCAAAGGGGAAATCCATCCAGTTACTCAATAAACTCTCACCAAAAATGCTAGGCATCATCATAAGTCATATCTCCTTTCCAATGATTAAATGATTTATTTGTTATATATGTAATATAACACGCATTATTAGCACTGTCAACAGGCGAGTGCTAATTTAATAAAAAATTTATTTTTCGCTGTTATACCCCCAATTTCTTTCAAAATAATGAATATGGTAGTATGTTTTATTGTTTTTATGATATAATCATAGCCAGACAAAAACAAACGTATTATGAGGTAAAAGATGAAACCACATACATTTGCAATCTGTGCATATAAGGATTCACCTTATCTGGAATCCTGTATCCGATCGATTAAAACCCAAAGTGTGGAATCCGATGTGATTTTGTGTACTTCCACGCCAAGTACCTATATAAGCGGTCTGGCTGACCAGTACGGGATTCCCCTTTTTATCAGACACGAGAAAAGCAGTATCCGGGATGACTGGAATTTTGCATATTATATGGCAGATGCCACATTTGTGACCATTGCCCATCAGGATGATCTGTATCAGAAAGACTATGTAAAAAATCTACTGAATTGTTATGAACGTTACCCGGACATGACTTTATTTACCGGCGGGTATGTTGTTGTAAAGAAGGACAAGCTGGCATCATTTGAGCCGGTTGAATTTATCAAGCGGATTTTACGTCTGCCTTTAAGGCTGCGCTTCCTCAGTCATCTGTCCTGGGTTAAAAAAAGTGTCCTGCTTTTTGGAAATTCCATATGCTGTCCTGCATGTGCATATAATAAGGAACAATTGGGGGAACCACTCTTTACCTCCCCCTATCATTTTGCCCTGGACTGGGATACGCTTTATGAGCTGTCTAAGCTGCCAGGACGTTTTATCTGTGTGGAGAAACCCATTCTTTATTACCGGGTTCATGAAGAAGCGGCGACAAAGGCAGCCATAGAGGATAACAGCCGTATAAAAGAAGAGACAGAGATGTTTAAAAAGATGTGGCCGGGACCAGTTGTAAAAGTGCTGATGCATTTTTACCGGAAGGCTTACCATGAATATGAATAAGAGAATGTCAGGAGGAAGCAGGATGAAGGTTGTATTATTAGCAGGGGGTCTTGGAACGAGAATCAGTGAGGAAAGTCATTTAAAACCAAAGCCAATGATTGAAATCGGTGAAAAACCCATTTTATGGCATATTATGAAATATTATTCCCAGTTCGGATTCCATGATTTCGTGATCTGTCTGGGATACAAGCAGTATGTAGTGAAAGAATTTTTTGCAGATTATTTTCTTCATACCTCTGATGTGACGTTTGACCTTGCCAACAACAGCATGGAGGTACATAATAATTATTCCGAACCGTGGAAGGTAACTCTTGTGGATACGGGACTTAATACCATGACTGGCGGAAGAGTCAAACGGATACAGCCCTTTATAGGAGAAGAACCGTTTATGCTTACCTATGGAGACGGAGTCTGTGATGTGGACTTAAATGCACTTTTAAAGTTCCATGAAAGCCACGGGAAAATTGCAAGCATGACAACGGTTAATATTGCCCAGTTAAAAGGAGTTTTAGATATTGATGATGGCGATGTTGTGCGTTCCTTCCGGGAAAAGGACGAGACAGATGCCAGTCTGATCAACGGCGGTTTCATGGTATTTAATCCTGAGATTTTTTCTTATCTGGAAGATGACTCTACAGTTCTGGAGCAGAAGCCATTGCAGAGACTGGCAGCAGAAGGAGAACTGATGAGCTTCCATCACACCGGCTTCTGGCAGTGCATGGATACCCAGAGAGAGATGAAGAAGCTGGAAGAGTTATGGCAGTCCGGGAAAGCACCCTGGAAGATATGGGAGAAATAATATGACGAATAAAACAAATGACCGCTGGAAGGAATTTTCTGAATTTTACAAAGGAAAGAGAGTTCTTCTTACCGGGCATACCGGTTTTAAAGGAGCATGGCTCAGCCGTATGCTGATAAAAGCAGGAGCAGAGGTAACTGGGTACTCACTTCCGTCACCTACGGATCCCGCGCTGTTTGAAGTAGCGGATCTATCCGCACAGATGAATTCTGTCATTGGAGATATCCGGGATTTAAATCATTTAAAAACTGTTTTTGAAATGGCTAAACCGGAGATTGTTTTTCATTTAGCAGCACAGCCCATTGTAAGAGACTCCTATAAGGATCCGGTTTACACCTATGAGACCAATGTCATGGGCACGGTCAATATTTTAGAATGCATCCGTCTTACTGAAACGGTTCGTTCTTTTCTCAATGTAACAACCGATAAAGTATATGAAAATAAGGAATGGGAATATGGTTACCGGGAATGTGACCCATTAGATGGCTATGATCCATACTCCAACAGCAAATCCTGTTCGGAACTGGTGACCCACAGCTATGCCAAGTCCTTCTTTTCCCAGGGGGTAACAGCGATCTCCACTTCAAGGGCTGGCAATGTTATAGGGGGAGGCGATTTTGCAAATGACAGAATTATTCCGGACTGTATCCGGTCTGCCATGAAGAACCAGGAAATCGTACTTAGAAATCCTTCTTCTACAAGACCTTACCAGCATGTCTTAGAGCCTCTGGCTGTATATATGACAATTGCCATGAAGCAGTATGAGGATTCTTCTTATCAGGGATACTATAATGTGGGTCCCGATGATAAGGATTGTGTCACAACCGGAGAGTTAACCAATTTATTCTGTGAAGCATGGGGACAGGGAATTACCTGGTCTGTCACACCCGATGGAGGACCTCATGAAGCCAGCTTTTTAAAGCTGGACTGTTCAAAGGTGAAAAAGGTATTTGGCTGGACACCCAGGTATGGAGTGAAGGAAGCCGTGGAAAAGACTGTGGAATGGACAAGAGAATATCTGGCCGGAGCAGATATGGCTGAGGTAATGGATCTTCAGATCAAAGAATTTTTTGACTAATAGATTAAGAGAGGAAATAATTCTATGTTTGATAAAAAAACTGAAAAAGAAGCAAGGGAAGAAATCCTTGCACTTGTAAAGGAATACTGTGATACGTATCACAATCAGAAGAAGCCGTTTGAAGATGGTGACAGAGTCCCTTATGCGTCCAGAGTATATGACAGTAAGGAAATGGTTAATCTGGTAGACAGTTCTCTGGAGTTCTGGCTTACCTCAGGACGCTATACCGATGAATTTGAGAAGAAATTTTCTAAATATTTAAATGTAAGGTTTTGTTCCCTGGTCAATTCGGGATCTTCAGCGAATTTACTGGCATTTATGGCACTTACTTCCCCGCTTTTAAAAGAGCGTCAGATCAAAAGAGGAGATGAAGTAATTACAGTAGCAGCGGGATTCCCCACAACTGTAACGCCAGTAATTCAATATGGCGCAGTACCGGTATTTGTTGACGTGACCATTCCCCAGTACAACATTGATGTTACCATGCTGGAGGCAGCGCGCTCTGAGAAAACAAAGGCAGTCATGATCGCCCATACACTTGGGAATCCTTATGATTTAACGGCAGTTAAGGCATTCTGCGATCAATATAATTTATGGCTTGTGGAAGATAACTGCGATGCGTTGGGCACCGTTTACACCTTAGATGGAAAAGAGCATTTCTCAGGTACTATTGGAGATATTGGAACCTCCAGTTTTTACCCGCCTCACCACATGACCATGGGAGAGGGTGGAGCTGTTTACACCAACGATTCCCTGTTAAACCGGATTATCCGTTCTTTCCGGGATTGGGGACGTGACTGTGTGTGCCCTTCTGGCACAGACAATTTATGCGGACATCGGTTTGACCGCCAGTACGGCGAACTTCCTTTGGGATATGACCATAAGTACGTGTACTCTCATTTTGGCTATAATTTAAAGGCGACGGATATGCAGGCTTCCATTGGCTGTGCGCAGATTGAAAAGTTTCCATCCTTTGTTGAACGCAGACGATATAATTTCAGCCGTCTTTACGAGGCATTAAAAGATACAGAGGGAAAACTGATTCTACCGGAGGCCTGTCCTGGATCAAGACCAAGTTGGTTTGGATTTCTTATTACCTGTAAAGAGGGCGTTGACAGAAATCAGCTGGTTCAGTATGTGGAATCAAAAGGCGTACAGACCAGAATGCTCTTTGCAGGCAATTTAACCAAGCATCCATGCTTCAATCAGATGCGGGAATCAGGAAGCGGATACCGGGTTGTAGGGGAACTGAAGAATACAGACCGGATTATGCTGGATACATTCTGGATTGGAGTTTATCCGGGGATGACCGATGAGATGATCGACTACATGGCAAAAACCATAAAAGAAGGATTAAGCCAGCAGGCTTAAGTTCTGTTTTCCTGATTCTGTCAGAATGGAGGAGTTATGAAGGAGTATGATTTGACCAAGGTGCATCAGGCGAATCTTGGCATTTTAAAAGAGATTGACCGGATCTGCCGAAAGCACGGGATCCAATACTTACTGGATGCCGGGACACTTCTGGGTGCTGTCAGACATAAAGGATTTATTCCCTGGGATGATGATGCAGATGTAGCGTTTACCCGTACCAATTATGAGGCATTTTTGCAGGTGGTACGGTCGGAGCTGCCGGAAGAGATGGAACTTCTTGAACCAAAGGATCTGCGAAGAGGAAAGGCCTTTTATGATTTCACAGCCAGAATTATTTATAAGAAAAGCAAAACCCATGAAGATACTGCTGAGATGAAATATTATGAAGGCAGACTGAATCATCTGTGGGTGGATTTATTTACCATTGATGAATTGCCGGAAAACAAAGTTTCTTCAACCGTAACTTTGCTGCTTCATACCGTTATCTATGGACTTTCCATGGGACACAGATATAAGCTTGATTTAAGAAAATACAGTCTGTTAAATGGAATATGTGTCGGAATTCTGGCGTTGATTGGCAAGTTAATCCCCATGGGGGTTTTAAGAAAACTTCAATACTGGGCAGCTGTGAAAGACCGGAAGAAAAAAAGCAGACTGCGCTACTACAGTAATTATCAGCCGGATTATTTATATGTGACCTTAAAGAAAGAATGGTGTGAGGAAACTGTGGATCTGGAATTTGAAGATACCAGATTGATGGCTCCCAAGGGCTGGCATGAAGTCCTTACCTGGATATATGGAGATTATAAGAAACTTCCGCCAAAGGACAAGCAGGTACCTTCTCACTCCAGTACAGAAATTAAGATTTATGAATAAAAAAAGACTGCTGCAGATTTTGCAGCAGTCTTTTTTCAGGAATGATCTAAATATTCCTTTGCATCCCGAAAGAAGCTGATGATAATGAGAAGAATTATAATGCCGATGGGGAAAGCGGCAATAATGGATACAGTCTGTAAATTTGCCATTGAATTTTCTGAAAAAATAAGTGCAATGGGGAATAGCATCAGAAGGATAGCCCAAAACAGCTTTACGTGTTTGTGAGGCTCTTCATCTTCCGGCAGCTCCTTATAGGAATAGGAAGCGGCAACCATTGTCAGTGCATCGAAGGAGGTGGCATAAAAAGCAATCATGGTAAGAGCTAAAAGCACCAGACCCATCTTAAAAAATGGAAGTGTCTCTATAATAGCCATAATAGTCTGATAAAGGTTTTGTGTTGCCTGATAGATGCCCATAACATCAAGAATACCCTTTGTCTGAAGAGCAAGACTGTAATTACCTAATATAATAAAAGAAGTAAACGTTCCTGACAAGCCAAAGAAATATCCTCCCAGAACAGTCTGTCTGATCGTCCGCCCTTTGCTGATGGTGCCGATAAAAAAGGGAGTGGCCACACACCATACCATCCAGTATGCCCAGTAAAAAATGGTCCATTTCTGAGGAAAGGAAGAGGTGCGAAGAGCGTCAGTCCAGGTAGACAGACCGATGAAGTTTTGCGTCAGGTTACCGATTGCTGTTATTCCTGTTTCAATGGTATACCTGGCCTGACCTCCGCCAATGAGAACATAAAGGAGAAGTCCGAAGAATAAGTAGGTACAGGAATCAGCAAGCTTTGAAATTCCCTTCATGCCGAAATATACTGTAAACGTATAAACTGCGCAGATAATGATCAGGATTGCTATGGTTAAAAATCTGGATTCAGGTAGTCCGGTCACCCGGCTGACTGCCATGGATAGAAGCGGTGTTGCAAGAGAAAATGTGGTAGCAGTTCCTGCCAGTAAAGCGAAAACAGCGATTAAATCAATCAGTTTCCCTGCTGGCCCGTCTACCAGTTTACCAAGGATCGGACGGCAGGCCTCTGAATACTTTTGCTTTGTCCGTTTCTTTACATGAAGCATAAATCCAAATGCAACGGCCAGAACCAGATAGAAGCTCCACGGAATTGGACCCCAGTGAAACAGAGGATAGGTGGAAGCCCAGTCCTGTACAGAACCCATATCTTTTATATGGGGCTCCCCTGCATAGAGCAGCCATTCACAAAGAGAGTAAAATAAAATGTCAGCTGCCAGACCTGCGGTAAACATCATGGCTCCCCATTTGAAATTTGAATATTGGGGTTTCTCACAGTCTCCCAGTCTGATTGCTCCATATCGGGAAAAGGCCATGTAGAGGGAGCAGATGAATGTGAA
Organism: uncultured Paenibacillaceae bacterium; assembly: GCA_963523055.1. Lineage (GTDB taxonomy): Bacteria > Bacillota > Clostridia > Lachnospirales > Lachnospiraceae > Lacrimispora. The sequence goes on from CAURBV010000004.1 coordinate 61,015, forward strand.
TAGTCCTATGATCAGGTAGTAACTGCCAAGCTCATTTCCTATAAAGGATCGTATTGAGGCCAGCACAGCACCTGACGCCTTGGGATATGTAAGAAACAGGATACATAATAAAACGATTGCTGCAAATGGTACCAGGGTGGTCATAATATCCAGCTTTTTTATCAATGATATTTTCTCTTTGTTGTTCATGACATGGCTCCTTTATAGTTCAAAAATAATATTTATACACTAATATTGAACATAATACCACGGTCTATTAAAAAATGCAAGGCTGAATCATATAAATTTATGTCTTTAAAATACATGGGGGAAAGTGTTTGCGCATTGTAATAGGATATGGTACCATAGTGACATGGAATAATCGTGTCACTGCAAGGGCGTTGGCCTTCTATCTTTACATAGATAGGAGGTGGTGCGGATGAGATATGACTTTAAGGACCTTATGGCCTTTGGTACATTCATTTTAGCATTGCTTACCTTTATTTTTATTAATTGTAAGTAACGTTTTTCTAAAAAGTCCTGGAAACAGGCAATAGAAAACCACCCTTGTACACTTGGCAGTTGAGAGGGTGGAGTTTTCTATCTTCATTAATGGCCAACCCCTTGTATTGGGGCGGTTGTTCCTTTAACATTAATATAACACACAGTAACTAATTTTTCAAGCCTCAGCTAAAACCTTAATATAGAGGAAAAACAAGCCATTAATACCAGCAAAAAGTCTAACGCAATTGTGAAGTTTTTCTGACTTTTTGCTGAAAGCACTACAAAAAAAGGACAGGATCGGATATAATGGTGATGTTCATTAAGGAGGATATTATGATGAGGAACAAAGTGCTAATGATATGTGCCGTATCAGCGATGCTGTTAACGGGCTGTACCCAGAGCCATATTCTTGCAAGCGGTGGTCCTGCAGAACCTGTCTTTGAAACGCAGCAGGGAATCGTATTGGACTGGACTCAGATTGGAAATGATATGGATGAAGAGTTTGTGGATAATAAAGAATATCCTATGGCTCTCAGCGTGAACTACAGCATGGATCCCAAGGAGAAAAAACTTGATTTAAATCTGGTTGTTAAAGCAGGGACGACTCCAGAAGAAGCAGTTACATTTGCCAATGCAGCAGTTCGCTATTTAAACGATGTGGCAGCAGATCAGGATTTTAGCTTTGAGAAATCAAGTGAAACTTCTTACGGCGGCTTTTTTAAGGACTATGATCTGCACTTAATTGTTATGCCAGATTATACAATGAAAGAGCAGCAGTACTGGCTGGTGGATATGGATATTCCGAAAGGATCTGACCAGAAAATTGTACCAAAGGAAGGTGCAGTTGTGATGGAAACAACCGCAGCAGATGATACGGAAGATGCGGATGAAACAGAAGCACCAGATGAAACAGAAGCAGAGCAGACACAGGCTTCCAAGTAAAGAATGTATGAAAAGCATGGATAAACGCGAGGCGTTTAAAGATCCATGCTTTTTTAATATAAGAATATAAAAGTCAGTTGGAATCAACAGCCAGTCCGCTGTGATACGAATAATTACCCAGTTCCCGCAGCAGTTTGTTATGATCCAGACTGTTTAACGGAACAGGAGACGTGAGTTCTTCATTTAACCGGAAAAATACATTTCCGCATTTGGACATGGACTGATGGAACAATTCAGGAAAGGAAGCTTTAGAAGCAAGCCTGCGGTCCCAGGGATTGCACCACGTATCATGGTTAAGATTAAATGTTACCACCGGATCAGAGGTGATATCAGTAACCAGTTTACGGGAAGCAACAGGATTTTTAAGGAACAAGGATTCCACAAATTCTATGCTGTTTTTCTTCCTGCTGTTTGGATCCGCCAGTGTCCGGCAGCCCAGACGCATCGCCAGGATGGATCTGGATACCATACGGGAGGTAACCTGATAATTATTCCGATAATTTAAGGGATAGTAGGTTTCATTGATGCAGGATGATAAAAAACCGGAAATAAACTGCATTTCCTGACCGTTTAAGCAGATGGTTGCAGCCTGATTAAACTGGGATGGCTTTTTTTTCTTATAAATCATGAGTAACAGAGCATCTATATCATTCTCAAGCATGGCATGAAGACCATGGTGATAGTTACCGGAGTTTTTGATATCGTACTCGATCCTGCCATATACATAAGGATGGCAGATGGAGTCTCCAATATAGTGACAGAAGTAACCGCTCATGTATGCGATGGCCTGCTCACGCTGCTGTCTTGATTCAATGGCTCCAATATGATTTAAACAGGTAACAAAAAAGCTGTTTACGTGATTTTCATGCATATAGGAACCTACATTACGGTAATCCCTGTGACGAAGAATGGGGATATTATAAAAAAATATATCCGGACCCTGAAGACCCAGCTGATAGAGCCAGCGATATTTGGAAATGATTCGTTTTAAAGGAGTGTTTGGCATATTGTTGTATGCTTTAACGCCTAATAAGTAGTGAGTGGTAAAACCAGGCATATTGTTCACCTCGCGTTAGTAGTTTAAAATCAGCACATAATAAGATTATATCATAGTAAAGTTAAATTTGTATAAAAATGAATGGAAATTTTCATACAATCATTCCGGCACGAATATGTGATAAAGAGGACATAAGGGAGCACAAGGAATGATTCATTACATACATGAAATGGTATGGGGACCCTGGCTGTTATTCCTGTTTCTGGGAATTGGGATCATCTATTCGGTTAAAACCGGATTTTTTCAAATCAGAAAGCTTGCTTATTGGTGGAAACAGACCATTGGGAGCATACAGGAGGAAGACGAAGAGGGAGACAAAGGAGATGTGACCAGATTTCAGACCGCCTGTACGGCTCTTGCAGCAACAATAGGGACTGGAAATATTGTGGGTGTGGCAACTGCTTTGACAGCCGGAGGACCTGGAGCTATCTTCTGGATGTGGGTATCTGCTGTAATTGGTATGATGACAGGATATGCAGAAACCATGTTAGGAATCCGGTACCGGTACAAAGACCAGAACGGAGCATGGATCTGCGGGCCTATGGTATATCTGGAAAGAGGATTGAAACTGCCGGCACTTGGTATGATTTACAGTTTTCTCTGCATCATGGTATCACTTGGAATGGGAAGTATGGTTCAGTCTAACTCCATTGCAGAAACGCTTAAATACTCCTTTCAGGTTCCAACTGGGTTAGTGGGGATTTTTCTGACCGGACTGGTGTGCCTCGTTGTTCTTGGCGGAATCAGCCGGATTGCTTCAGTTTCGGAACGTATGATTCCCATTGCCTCCGGAATTTATATGCTGTTCTCCATGGTTGTTATTATGTCCTGTTATGATAAAATTCCATATATTTTTCATGTTATTTTTAAGGATGCATTCCAGCCTGTATCTGTTTTTTCAGGAGCAGCTGGTTTTGGGATCAGTAAAAGCCTTCAATATGGCATTTCAAGAGGTGTTTTTTCCAATGAAGCCGGGCTTGGCAGTATGGCTGTTTTACATGGAGCAGCGGAAAATACCACGCCTGAAAAACAGGGAATGTGGGCAATGTTTGAAGTTTTCTTTGATACAATTATTATTTGCACCATGACCGCCTTTGTGATTTTGTGTATGACAGAAGGGGACGCGGCAGGCTCCGGTTATGACGGTGCAGCCCTTACTGCATTCAGCTTCTCTAAACGGCTGGGGGGACTGGGGGAATATGTAGTATCCGGTTCCATGCTGGTATTTGCATTTGCAACCATAATAGCCTGGTATTATCTTGGTAAGCAGGCTGCGGGATATCTGGCGGAAAGCCTGAAAAAACGAAACATTCTTTATCTGCTGCAGCGTATTTTAAGAGGTAAGATCTATACACTTCTCTATCTGTGTGCAGTCTTTGTGGGATGCCTGGCGAAACTTGAGACAGTTTGGGAATTCTCCGACATCTGGAATGGGCTGATGGCGGTCCCCAATATTATTGCACTCATTTTTTTAATGAAAGAAGTGAGAGTACCGGAATAGAAAATGAAAGTCCGACGTATTTGGCAGTTTAATACTGTAATATGGGAGCAGGCGAAATGCCTGCTCCTTATTTCAACCATGAGGAGGGGAGGGTTCTGATATATATAAGCTTAAGTGGCACATTTTTGATTCTGAATCATGTTGCAGGTTGAACCATTGATATGCCTGATGATATCATATGGATGGAGTTTAATAAATGGTGAACAAATGATATATATAAAGGAGGGTTCCAGAATGTGTACAAGCTTTGCAGTATACAGTCAAAAAAAGCTATTTATGGTATGAATTTTGATACCGATGACATTGACTTAAAACTAAAAGTCAGTAGTTATAATGATAGGAACTTATTTTTCTTTTCAGCTTTAATAGAGAACCAATACAGAGATATTGCTGGTTTTAATAGTGAGGGTCTTTTTATTTGTACTCAGGCGGTCCAATATAGTTCGGGTTTTAAATCAAGTTGTGATGAAAATGATTGGTTAGCTTTTGATATTTTTGATGGGGTGCTGAAAAAAACAGGAAAAGCATCTGAATTTTATGACATCCTTAATAAAAGAGAAATCTCGTATCCTAGAAATCCATTATATCCAGATTTAGGGTTACATACTATGATTGCAGACAAAACTGGTGATGCCTTTATTCTGGAAGAAGGAGATGTAACAAATATAGTAAGCCCTATTCATAATGATTTTATTATTATGACTAATTTTCCAAATGGGGATTTTAAGGAAGTAAATTATAATAAAGTATATGGGATTGGGGCTGACAGATATATTTGTGCTCATGAATATATTCAAAATAATATTCATGGCTTTGGCATAAATGAAGCCTTTGATGCTTTAAGGAAAACCAGCCAGGAGAATACTCTGTGTTCAATCGTATATGAAGCAACAGAAAATGAAATTTATATAAGTTTCAAAAAAGATTTAAGTAAAAAATGGAAGATTTCGGTTATTGAAAAGACAATCCAATCGTTAGATGGATTTTTAAACAATAATAAAATTCAATTTACAAATGAAGAAATATTGGTGAAGGATCTCATTAGTTTATATAAGTGGGTATAATAAGGCTGTATTTTTATATAAGGAGGTAATGCCCTATGACAACCAGCAAAATATCCAATCGATTAATACATGAAAAAAGCCCTTATCTACTTCAACATGCTTACAATCCAGTAGACTGGTGGCCTTGGTGTGAACAGGCATTTACAAAAGCAAAAGCAGAAGACAAACCCATTTTTTTATCCATCGGCTATTCTACCTGTCACTGGTGCCATGTCATGGCTCATGAGTCCTTTGAAGATCAGGAGGCGGCAGGCCTGTTAAACGAAAATTATGTTTCTATTAAGGTAGACCGTGAAGAGCGGCCTGATATTGACTCGGTTTACATGTCAGTCTGCCAGGCACTTACAGGCTCAGGCGGTTGGCCTCTGACAATTATTATGACTCCCGATCAGAAGCCTTTTTATGCAGCAACTTATCTGCCAAAGCACAGCAGATGGGGGAATACCGGACTGATTGAGGTTTTGAATGCCATAGACGGACTTTGGAAAAACGACAGGAACAAGGTGCTTCAGGCCGGAGAAGAAATCACCCGGTATCTAAATGGAGAGGAAAAAAGCAGTGTGGGCAGTAAGGATGATCCAGGTAAGGAATTGTTCTTAACTGCTGCCACGCAGTTAAAGGGCTCCTATGATAAAACATGGGGTGGTTTTGGGAGAGCACCAAAGTTCCCCATGCCCCATAATCTGATTTTTCTCCTTCGCCATTCCATCTATGAAAAGGATGAGTCTGCCAGGGAGATATGTGAATCAACCTTAAGGCATATGTACCGGGGTGGGATTTACGATCATATCGGGGGAGGGTTTTCCCGTTACTCTACCGATGAAAAGTGGCTGGTTCCTCATTTTGAAAAAATGCTTTATGATAATGCACTGCTCTCCTATGCCTATCTGGAAGCTTATAAAATAACCAGAGAACCATTTTACCAGTCAGCAGCCAGAGGAATACTGGGTTATATTATAGAAACCCTTACGGATAAAGATGGCGGATTTTATTGTGGAGAGGATGCAGACAGTGAAGGGGTAGAAGGAAAGTTCTACGTTTTTGACCGGGATGAAATCACACAGATTCTAAAAGAAGATGCCCTATTTTACTGTCAGTGGTTTGGAATTACAAATGAAGGCAATTTTGAAGGGAAGAATATCTTAAATCTTATTAATAATCATGATTATGAGAAAAAAGATGAAAAAATAAGAACCCTTAGCAGGAAACTCTATGATTATCGTCTTAAACGGACTAAACTTCATAAAGACGACAAAATCCTGACTTCCTGGAATGGCCTGATGATTGCAGGGATGGCAAAGGGGTATCAGATTCTCTTGGATGAGGTATATTTACAGACAGCCAGAAATGCACAGGTTTTTATTGATGAAACGCTGACAAACAAGGAGGGCAGGCTATTTATCCGTTACCGGGATGGAGAAGCCGGCCATGATGGACAACTGGATGATTATGCTTTTTACGCGTTTGGACTGTTGGAACTATATCAGGCATGCTTTGAGGCAACATATCTGCAGAAAGCAGTGAGTATCTGTGAAAAAATGATTGATTTATTTTTTGATCAGGAGAATGGCGGATTTTATATGTATGCACATGACAGAGAAAAACTGATCAGCCGCCCCAAGGAGCTGTATGACGGTGCTTTGCCTTCAGGTAATTCTGTGGCTGCCTACGTGATAGGGAAACTTTATCATTTAACCGGTGAAATTACGTGGCAGGAAATATTAAATAAGCAGTTAAAGTGGATGGGGAGAGAAGCCCAGGCCAGTCCGGCAAATCATAGTTTTACACTTCTGGCGTTTCAGACGGTTCTCTATTCTCATACACAGCTAGTTGCTGTATCGTCTCAGCCGGGAATCGAGAAAGAACTTGCCGGTTTAAAAAGGGAAGTTCTCACGGATATTGATATTATATTTAAAAATCCGGAAAATGAAGCGCTTCTTTCAAAAATCGCTCCGTTTACGAAGGATTATCCCGTAGATTCTGAAAAAAACCAGTTTTATCTCTGTAAAAATGGAACGTGCTTAAAACCAGTAGATTGTATTTCCCAATTAAAAGAAGCAATTGAATCCATATCATCATAAATTGGACAGTCAGCCATATATATAATTAAATAATTAAAACAAGGGGATTGATATGTGTACGGCTATGACTTTGCAGACAAAAGAAGGGGAAGTTTTTTTCGGAAGAAATATGGATTTTTCCTATGAAATAGATCCTCACTTTTTCAGAGTTCCTAAAAGCTATCAATGGATCAATGCTCTTACCGGTGTCAGGATGCAGGATGATTATAGCTTTATTGGAATTGGACAGGAGACAGACGGACTTTTGGGGTTCTTTGACGGAGTGAATGAAAGAGGATTTGCAGCGGCAGCTCTTTACTTTGCAGGATATGCCAGATATGAGGAAATGGGAAAGGGAGATAATCGGTTTCCCATCGCTTCCTTTGAATTTCTTCATTATATATTAGGAAAATGTGGGTCAGTCAAGGAACTAAAAACACTGGCAACGCAGGTTTCCATCATTGGTATGGAAGATCCCGTTACAGGATCGGCGGCACCTCTTCACTGGATTGCAGCAGACCGGACCGGTGCCTGTGTGGTAATAGAACGAACCAGTAAAGGTCTGATTATTTTTGATAATCCCATGGGTGTTCTGGCAAATAGTCCGGATCTTCCCTGGCATATGACCAATTTAAGAAATTATATGGAGGCAAGCCCTGACCAAATGGAAGAAGCCAGCTGGAGCGGCATAAAGCTTACTCCATTCGGTCAGGCAGGAGGAACAAGAGCACTTCCGGGTGGCTTTACCTCTCCAGATCGTTTTGTCCGTACAGCATTTTTAAAATCCTTTCTTCCAGTTCCCCAAAATCGGAAAGAAGCTGTGGTATCCTGCTTTCACGTTATGGAAGGGGTGACGATACCAAAAGGAGCAGTCATGACAAGCCGTGGGTCTTATGATTACACAAAGTATACGGCATTTTTAAATACTGCTACATGTGAGTACTATTTTAAAACCTATGATAGTCTCCAGGTTTGTGTGGCGGGATTATTTGAAAATAATATGGATATCATGCAACCGGTTCATCTGGGATGAATACGTCAAATTTCAAAGGGAATAATAAAAAGGAACTGCCAGGCCGGCAGTTCCTTAAAAGTTATTTCAAAAAGGGAGGAGAGCTGATAACAGAATTATCAGCTCAAGTATTATGAAAAAAATCTTATAAACATATTTAATTTACAGTTTTAGTATAACCATGAAACGTGAAGAAATCATGTTGTTTATGTAAAAGATTTTTGAATGAATTTGAAACAAAGTATGAACAGCTAGACAAAAACTTAATGATTTGATAAAATACACACATATGTTAAACTTTATACAAGAAAGGGAAAAAACATGAACAATCCTGTTATTACAATTACAATGGAGAACGGTGATGTGATAAAAGCTGAGCTTTACCCTGAAATTGCACCGAATACAGTGAATAATTTTATCAGTCTTGTAAAAAAAGGCTACTATGACGGACTGATTTTCCACAGAGTCATCAACGGATTTATGATTCAGGGCGGATGCCCACAGGGAACCGGAACCGGCGGCCCTGGATATTCCATTAAAGGTGAATTCAGCCAGAATGGAGTTTCCAATACCTTAATGCATTCTGAGGGAGTTCTTTCTATGGCAAGAGCCATGAGCCCGGATTCAGCAGGCTCACAGTTTTTTATTATGCATAAGGCAGCTCCACATTTAGATGGCGCTTACGCTGCATTTGGAAAAGTAATCGAAGGCATGGATATTGTCAATAAGATTGCAGACGTGAAAACCGATTACAACGACCGTCCGATGGCTGAACAGAAGATACAGTCTATGTCAGTGGATACCTTCGGAGAAGAGTATCAGGAACCGGAGACTTTATAAATTATGGTGTGGGAACGGGAGATTACCATTGAAGAGAAGAATTTCCAGGTTACCATATCAGACGAATATGAAGCCCTGCGCTCTGCTTTTGCAGAAGGCAGGGCTGTTATTGGTTTATGGGACCGAAATCGGACGGACCAGTGTCTCTCACCGGCTTCCTATCTGGTGGAATCTTATGAGGATATTACAACGGAACTCTTGGAACGCGTGGTCCGGAGAAAAGAAGGGATGCCCTGGAATATTACAGACACCAGACGTCTTCTGATCCGGGAATTTATAACTGCTGACGCAGATGAAATTCCAAAAGAGCCGGACGGAGGAGAGGATGGAGCCCTTTTTTATAGCAGAAACTCATTAGAAAGCTACATCAGGCAGCAGTATGGATTTTACGAATATGGAATATGGGCTCTTTATGACAGAGAAAAAAAGGCCATTGTTGGAAAAGCAGGGCTGTTTAATTTTGATCCTGGGGAAAATAAGGAGTTGTGTTCCCTCATGAAAAAAAATGATACCCCGCTGGAACTGGGATATCATATTTTTACACCTTACAGGCGCCAAGGATATGCAAAAGAAGCATGCCAGGCGATATTAACATATGCCGCATCTTCTCTGACAGACAGGATTTACGCCAGAACTCTGGACGATAACCGTGCCTCTGCCAATCTTTTAAAAAGCCTGGGATTTCACCTTACAGGCCGTACACATAGCGGATCAGCTTCACCGCAGTGTCTGTACGAGTGGAATTGCTTATAATCCCTAAAATTGGATCATTCATGGTTAATCCTGTCTTCTTAAGGAAATCCGTGTTACCAATTTTAATACCACAGGCAATTGTCTCACCAGTTTCTGAATTGGTAACCTCATAGAGCTGATCCTTTACCTGATCATAGACGTCAGGGGGGAGAACCTCCTTTAAGTCTAAAAAGCCGCCCATCTCACCAAAGTGGTCGATGCTGTCTTTTCTTGCGATCATTACGTCCAGCTCTTTGCTGGAGATCAGGGCAGACAGCTTTGCCAGCTCTGCGTAGGTGAATTCAGTCATATTGGAATTGTCAAAACTTATGGACATAGAATGGTCCACATCAATCTTCGTCTCGTCGGTCAGACCCAGGTACTCACGAAAGCCCTGGTCAAAGTATTCGCTTACCAGGTCCTTTTCACTGTCAGGCTGACTGTTTAAAATGACACAGGAAAGAGCAGTTTCAAACCGGTTATTGTGTACGGCAGAGAAAATAGAGAAAATAAGGAAAACAGCTACTACAGTTCCGATTATGGGTATCTTATAGTATTCCCAGATGTACCATAGTCTGTCCTTTAAGCTCATATTCTTTAACTTATTCTTTTCTTCCTGCAGTGAATCTTTTAAAGTTTTGTCTTCATAGGGGGTCATATCATACGCCTCTTTCTGTTTTTAATCCGGATACTTTTATGATTATATCACAGATTTAACAAATTTCCTCCATATATAATTATAAAAAATTGATGAAATGGGGGAGAATGTTTGCTTTTTAAAAATAAATCCGCTATAATGATTTTTGACGTTAACGAGAGAAGGGGAATGACATATGTTATCAGGTTTTTTTAATTATGATAATCCGGTCTGGCGTTTTATCGGCAAGTTCGGAGATTTAATTATTTTAAATGTTTTATGGCTGGTCTGCAGTCTCCCGATTTTCACCATAGGAGCTTCTACAACTGCAGTGTATTACGTGACGCTGAAACTTGCAAGAGACGATGACGGCTACACCATACGCTCCTTTTTTAAATCCTTTAAAGAGAATTTCAAGCAGTCTACCATAATATGGCTGATCCTTCTTTTGGCAGGAGCCATTCTGGGCGTGGACTTATATTTCTTTGCCCGGCTTTTTAATGGTTCTTCCACGGTTAAGACGGTTATGCTTACTGTATTTCTGGCCATGGCTTTAATCTATGCAGCTGTAGCCATGTATATTTTCCCGCTTCAGTCCAGATTTTACAATCCGCTTAAACGTACATTTTTCAATGCATTCTTTATGTCCATCCGCCATTTATTCCGCACAATTGGTATGATCGTCATAGATGGTGTGCTGATCGCTGCCGGTTTTGTATTTATGATTCCTCCTGTACTGATGATTTTTATGCTGTTCGGTTTTCCGCTTCTGGCATTTATTAATTCCTATATCTTATCGCCGGTATTTAATATTTATATGCCAAAGGAAGAGCGGGTAGAGGAAGAGGGATTAAGACCGTTATTTTCCGATGATAGTGAGCCTGTTAGCAGTATTTTGATGGCAAAGGGTGATGAAACAAAGACGAAGACTGACGACCAGAAACTTACAGACGATGACAGAACAAAGTAAAGAGACAGACTACACCGGTCCCCTGGATTTTAAAGTCCTAAGGGGACCTTTTTTTGTATACATGATCGTTCAAAGTTTGGACACGCTATGGACACAAAAAAACGATATACTTGAGATTGATACGAGAAATGTTTTGGAGGCAGAATATGACCGAAGAAGAATACTTAAGTTTCATTCAGCCCTACGAAGATGCGCTGAATAACATACAGGTCAGGATCGATGTGCTGAATAAGGATTACAGAAGGAAGCAGCTGAATTATCCCATTCATCATGTTCAGTACCGGATAAAACAGAAAGAAAGCATTGAACATAAATTAACCAAATGCGGAAACGATACAACCACGGATGCAGCCAGAAACTGTTTGACTGATATTGGGGGAATCCGGGTGATCTGTTATTTTGTCAGAGATATCTATGGGATAGTAGATTTGCTGCGAAAGCAGACAGACATTGTAGTAATAAAGGAAAGCGATTATATCAGGACACCGAAAGGAAACGGATACAGAAGCTATCACATTGTGTTGGGAGTTCCGGTTTATCATACAGACGGCATGGAGTATTATCCCGTAGAAGTTCAGCTTCGCACCATGGCCATGGATCTGTGGGCCAGTATGGAGCATCGAATCTGCTATAAAGGAGAAAAAAAGGATGAGGCAGCGGCTGAATTTATCAATTATGGTGCTGCTTTAAAACAGATGGAGGAGGAGATGGAAGGGTATTTATCGGATTGATGGCAATAAAAAACCCCGGCGATATTCTGCTGGGGTTTTTCGGAAGTAAGATATATAAAAATATGAGGGAAAGCAATTATTTGTCGATGCGGAAACCAGCATAAGCAGTCATTCCGTGTTCGTGAAGATCCAGACCATCTGACTGTTCCTGATCAGATACCCGTAAGCCAATCGTCTTCTTAAGGATAGTAAAGATGATAAATGCCATGAAACCTGTATAAATTAATACTACTAAAACACCAATAAGCTGGGTAAGGAAATTTGCTCCTTCTCCAAATACACCTGTAAGCAGAGTGCCAAGAAGTCCGCAGCCGCCGTGTACGCCTATGGCTCCAACGGGATCATCAACTCTTAGAACTTTATCAACGAATTCTATGGCTAAAACGATAAACGCTCCGGCAATTGCCCCAATGATGATTGCTTCATAAGGAGTGACTATGTCACAGCCCGCTGTAATCGCTACCAGACCAGCTAAGGAACCGTTAAGAGTCATGGATACATCTGGCTTGCCGTAACGTTTCCAGGTAAATAAAAGAGTAACCAGAGTAGAAGCAGCAGCGGCCAGGTTAGTGGTCATGGCAATATCTCCAAGAGTTGTGGTGGCTGCAGTCGTTGAACCGCAGTTAAAACCGAACCAACAGAACCAGAGAATAAATACACCAAGTACGCCCAAAGGAATATTGTGTCCCGGAATTGCATTGGGAGTTCCGTCCTCATTATATTTTCCGATACGGGGACCAACAATCTTTGCTCCTACCAGCGCGCATATACCGCCTACCATATGAACGGCTGTAGAACCTGCGAAATCATGGAAACCGATACTTGACAGCCAGCCGCCGCCCCAGATCCAGTGCCCCGTAATTGGATAAATGAAAACGCTGATACATGCGGAATAGATTAAATAGGAAGAAAATTTAGTACGTTCTGCCATTGCACCGGAAACGATTGTTGCAGATGTGGCACAGAAAACCGTGTGAAAGATCATAAATACGGCAATGGGAAGACCATTGAATAGTCCGTCGGAATCTGCAAGAGAATAGGGATTAAAAAATCCGGATCCCCCCAGGATTCCTCCGATGTTGGTTCCGAACATAAGAGGAAAACCTAAAATGAAGAAGAAAAGGGAACCAAGGACAAAGTCCATCATGTTTTTCATACAAATATTTCCTGCGTTTTTTGCTCTTGTAAAACCAGTCTCAACCAATGCGAAACCTGCCTGCATAAAGTAGACTAAAATTGCACCCAGCATAGTCCAGATAATGTTTAGTAACAAAGTGGTATTTTCCATAATTATAACTCCTCCTGAATTTTATGTTGGAATAGCACGGAATGTAAAATAAAAGAGGATAACTGCCTTTGTAAAGGCAATTATCCTCATCGATAATTTTTATTCATTCCATATTCAGTTAATATCTTTTCGTTTTTTTCTACAAGGCCTCCCGGCCGTGTTCACCAGTTCGGATTCGTACTGCATCCTGAACATCGTAGACGAATATTTTACCGTCTCCAAATGTACCGGTATTAATTTCTTCCACGACTGCGTCAATAATTGGATCAGCCAGTTCTTTTGGTACGACTGTCTCAACTTTAACTTTAGGGAGCAGATTTACATTATACTTGGTACCACGGTACATCTGAGTATAGCCTTTCTGATTTCCATAACCCATGACATTGCTGATCATAAGCCCGTTAACTTTACAGCCTTCCAGTACTGCTTTCAGGTCTTCAAGCTTTTCCGGCTTGATAATAATTTCCAATTTTTTCATACAGCACTACCTCCTTATGTTGATAACACAAAAAAGAGCAGTTCCACTTATGGAACGCCCTCGTTCGTTATAACAACATTATACATGGATCCTGAAGAATGTCAAATATAAAATTTTAACAACAACACTATGGATATTTATGAAAAGTTAACAAAACTTTAATGAAAGAAAGGATGGACAAAAGAATATAAAACACTTGTGCTTTTATGTACTTGGGTATATAATAAATACTGTATACAAAAAAATAGAAAAATACAATCCGAAAACCGAAAAGTGAGGGATGTTTGCTTATGATAAGGCATCTGGGATTAAAGGCCTATGGAAAGATCAATCTGGGTTTAGACGTGCTAAGAAAGCGGGATGATGGTTACCATGAAGTTCGGATGATCATGCAGACTGTGGGTCTATATGATAAGATTGATATATATTTAAAAGAGACACCTGGGATTGAAGTCGTTACAAATTTATATTATCTGCCGGTGAATGAAAATAATCTTGTTTACAAAGCGGCAAAACTTCTTATGGATGAATTTCATGTTCCTCATGGGATTCGGATTCATTTAAAAAAATTTATCCCGGTTTCCGCAGGTATGGCGGGGGGAAGCAGCGATGCTGCCGCGGTGCTGTTTGGAGTAAATAAGATGTTTCAGCTTGGTCTTTCAAGGGAAGAACTGATGAACCGGGGGGTAAAGATTGGAGCAGATGTTCCTTATTGTATTATGAGAGGAACTGCATTATCGGAAGGAATTGGAGAAATCCTCACCCCTCTGACTGATATGCCCCAGTGTCAGGTGCTGATTGCAAAACCTTCCGTAAGCGTTTCCACCAAGTTCGTTTATGACCATCTGAATCTGGCTGAACTAAAAAAGGAAGATCACCCGGATATAGACGGAATGATAGAGGCGATTAAAAGCCATGACATTTATAAGGTGTCAGAGCGTCTTGGTAATGTATTAGAGACTGTAACTATCTCGGAATATCCCGTGATAGCGAACATAAAAGAAAAACTGAAGGAGCTGGGTGCGGTTAATGCACTGATGAGCGGAAGCGGTCCTACGGTTTTTGGCATCTTTACTAATCCGATTGCTGCAGGCAGAGCGTATGAAGAACTGCGGTATGGAGAATGCAGGAATCTGGCAAAACAAGTTTATTTAACGAATTTTTATAATACCAAGGAGGTACCCAATGGGTAACGATTTAAAAGTCAATATGAATGAATATCTGCCGCTTCGTGATGTGGTATTTAATACCTTAAGGCAGGCCATACTAAAAGGAGAGCTGGCACCAGGGGAACGTCTGATGGAGATTCAGCTGGCAGAGCGTCTGGGGGTCAGCCGTACCCCCATCAGGGAAGCAATCCGTAAGCTGGAACTGGAAGGCCTGGTTCTCATGATTCCGAGAAAAGGTGCCGAAGTGGCTAAAATTTCAGAGAAAAGCTTAAGAGATGTGCTGGAAGTACGCCGGTCATTGGAAGAACTGGCGATTGAACTGGCATGTCAGCGTATGACACCGGAGGCTGTTGCAGAACTGGAGATGAAGCAGGATCAGTTCCGGAATGCAGTGCTAAAAGGAAGACCTATGGATATTGCTGAGACAGATGAAGCTTATCATGATGTGATCTACAAAGGTACCTGTAATGACAGACTGATACAGATGATCAATAATTTAAGAGAACAGATGTACCGGTATCGCCTGGAATATATTAAAGATGAAGATAAACGTCAGGTACTTCTTTTAGAGCATGACAACATATTAAAAGCAGTAAGACAGCGCAGAGTGGATGAAGCTAAGGTAGCGATGCGGGAACATATCGACAATCAGGAAATTACAGTATCCAAAAATATTAAGGGACAGGAATAGAAAGAGGATTGATATGACATTTAAAGAAAAATATCTGGCTGGCGAAATTGATTTTGAGACGATCGATGATTATATTGACGAATGGAACAACAGCACAACCTCAGATACCCTTGCCACTTTTCTGGGACTCAATGAAGAGGAAGAGGACTTATGGATTGAGGAAAGTGATGAATCATTAAAAGAATATCTGGACAGGAATAAATAAACTAATCAGGAAAATTATTAAATAAATATAACCTTAGTTGACAAGGTGACGGGGTGTCATTATAATAAATGACATGTTGTCACCTTTTAGTTTTATACAAAGTCATGCGGATTAATAATAGAAATGAGGTGTAAGGATGCCAACGGAGCGGTTTTATAATCTTCCGGAGGAGAAAAAGAAAATAATAAGGGATGCTGCAACTGAGGAGTTTATCAGAGTGCCCTTTGAAAAGGCTTCAATTAATAAAATAATACAGAATGCAGGAATTTCAAGAGGGAGTTTTTATACTTATTTTGTTGATAAGCGAGATGTGCTGGGATATATTTTTGAAGATGCCGGAGATAATTTCCAGGAGTCCTGGGTCAGATGTGCACAGAAAAGTAATGGTGATTTATGGAAGACAGCGGAGACATTTTTGCAATACTCCATTAATAATACCGAAGAAAAGGTCTTAAGGCTGGCCGAAAATATTCTGGATAGTGAAAAACTTTTCGGTATCATACATAACTTATGCCATGAGAAAAAGGATAAACAGACTGAATTGCGTGAGGTAATGTATCGTTGTACTGATGTGTCAGATTTCAGGTATTCGGATATTGATGCCTTTGGCAGACTTGTTTCCATGATCCTTTTTGAACTCACCCGATGTGTGGGCTGGTTTTACCATCATCCAGAAGATGAAGAAAAAATTAAGAAAATTTTTCAGGAAAAATTAGACATTTTACAGTATGGAATTCGAAAATAGTAATTAGAATCATATTATGACTGAGAAGATAATAAGGAGCTTGATATGACAAAGAAAAAAGTATTTATAATTGCAGGGACTGTTGTAGTTGTGGCTGTTCTCGCAGGGCTTGTGCTTCCTAAGGTTCTTAATGGGGGCAAGGAAGAGCTGGTAGCTGAAGCGCCGCCGGTAGTAACCGCCCAGAAGCCGGAGATCCGGACAATAGAAATTAACAATGAACTGATTGGTACCATTGAACCGGACAGCATCGTTCATGTGACACCTCTTGGCGCAGGGGAAGTAACCAATATAGCTGTGAAAACCGGAGACAATGTGACAGCAGGGCAGCTGCTTTGTGTAATTGATACAAAACAGGTAGAAAGTACACGGATCGCCATGGAAACTGCCAAAATTACATACGGGGATGCAAAGAAGAATCTGGACCGCTTAACCGTACTTCATGCGGCAGGAGATGTGGCGGATGCCGATTATCAGAATACAGTAGGTCAGGTGGAAATGACCAGACTTCAATATGAAAATGCGAAGATTATGTATAATACCCAGCTGGAAAGCAGCCAGGTAACGGCTCCTATTTCGGGTAAAGTGGAAAGCTTTAATATCAGCCTTCACGATATGATCTCTCCCCAGACAACAATCTGTGTAATATCAGGTGATGGCGGAAAGTCACTTACCTTTTATGTTTCTGAGCGGATTATAAACGGATTGAAATCTGGTGATGTTATCAGGGTAGAGAAAAACGGTACGGATCATGAAGCAGCCATAACAGAAGTAAGTACCATGGTTGACAGTGGAAGCGGATTATTTAAAGTAAAAGCTTCTGTTCCTTCCGGAGATTCACTTGCTACAGGAACCTCTGTGAAGCTTTATGTAACGGCACAGAAAGCAGAAAATGTACTTACGGTTCCTGTTGACAGTGTTTATTATGAGTCAGGAAATCCATTTATCTATACATATTCCAATGGAACATTGAAAAAGAATGCAGTTACCATCGGACTTGCAAATAATGAATTTGCAGAGGTTCAGTCTGGAATCGGCGCAGATGATCAGGTAATCACTACATGGACCAGCGAATTATACGACGGTTCAAAAGTAACTCTGGCGGAGACCGCTGCGGAAACCACTACGGAAACCACTACGGAGACCACTGCGGAAACCGAGACGACACAAGATAATGGACCCGAGGTAGAGACTTCTGCTTCTGCACAATAAGGGGGCGCTAAAATGGGAATGACAAAATTTGTATTAAAGCGGCCCATAACTGCCATATTGGCAGTTTTATGCCTTCTTGTATTTGGTTTATCCTCCGTTTTTTCTTCCAAACTGGAATTGACACCGGAGATGAATTTCCCCATGCTTTTAGTAACAACTACCTATGTAGGAGCAAGCCCGGAGGATATTAACGATCTGGTTACCAAACCAATCGAAGAGTCCGTAGGTACTCTTTCCGGTGTTAAAAATATTCAGTCCAGCTCTCAGCAGAATATTTCTATCGTGTACATGGAATATAATTACGGTACCGATATGAATAAGGCATACAATGATCTAAAAAAGAAAATGGACAGTCTGGATCTTCCAAAGGAAGTAGAAAAGCCCTCCATTATGGAATTTAACATTAATGATATGCCTTCCATGACACTTTCCATTAAAGATCCATCTCAAAACAATCTTTACAATTATGTAAATGATAAGATTGTTCCTGAATTTGAGAAAATTACTTCCGTTGCCAGTGTCAATATCAGCGGCGGCCAGGAAGGTTATGTAAGAGTTAATCTGATACCTGAGAAGATGAAGCAGTATCATCTTAATATGGACTCCATCAGTCAGGCGATTAAAGCAGCTGATTTTACATATCCCGCTGGCCAAACAGAAGTGGGAAAACGGGAATTATCTGTTAGTACCGGTGTAGACGTAAAGACGGTGGAAGCCTTAAAAAAGGTTCCAATTGTGGCCAGTCAGGGTAAGACTATCTACATGGAAGATATTGCCGATATATCAGAAACCAATCAGAAACAGACTGCCATAGGCCGGTATAACGGAGATGACACAATCACTGTATCCCTTAGTAAACAGCAGAAAAACAGTGCAGTTGATGTTTCAAGGGCAGTTAAGAAAACCATTGATTCTCTGCAAAAGGATTATCCGAATCTGCAGGTAGTAATTGTGGATGATAACAGTGACCAGATTACCACTGCTCTTGGCAGTGTAAAAGATACCATGATCGCAGCAGTTATTATTTCCATGATTATCATTTTCCTCTTCTTTGGAGATATTAAAGCTTCCCTGATCGTAGGAACCTCTATCCCGGTTTCCATTCTGGTTTCTCTTATTATGATGGCAGCCATGGGATTTTCTTTAAACGTTATTACCATGAGCAGTATTGTATTGGGAGTCGGAATGATGGTGGATAACTCCATCGTAGTACTGGAAAGTTGTTTCCGATCCCAGAAGGGGACTGGTTTCAGAGAATATATGAGTGCGGCATTAGAGGGAACCGGTATTGTAATGCAGTCCGTTCTTGGCGGTACTCTGACAACGTGCGTCGTGTTTATCCCTCTGGCGTTTTTAGCAGGTCTGACTGGCCAGTTATTTAAGCCTCTCGGATTTACAATTGTATTCTGTATGATGGCTTCCTTTTTCTCTGCCATTACCATTGTACCATTATGTTACTCCAGGTTCCGTCCTGTGGAAAGGCAGCATTCTCCCATGGGAGGATTCGTAAGGGGTCTTCAGAGTGTTTACAGAAAGATTGTTGATAAGCTTTTAAATAAGCGTGCTCTGGTTATGGTAATATCAGTGCTGTTGTTATTGGCATCTTTTGGATTTGCATCAAAACTGGGATTTGAACTGATGCCATCCGTGGATCAGGGAACCATCTCTATCACGGCTCAGATGAAACCAGGAATTAAAGTTGAAGAAGCCGATAAGATCTTAAAAAAACTGGAGGAAATCGTCACCAGTGAAGAAGATTTAAAATCTTATATGGCTAGTTATGGCGGGCAGGGTCTGAGCTTTTCCGGAGGAACCAACGGAACTGTAACAGCATATCTGAAGAAAGACAGAAAGCTCACAACGGATCAGGTAGTTAATAAATGGAAAAAGTTAATGAACCAGGTTCCTGATTGTAATGTAACTGTGAAATCAACTTCCAGTGTCAGTGATATGAGCGGAGGTAATAAGCACGATTATGAAGTTATTCTTCAAAGTGCTCAATTAGATCAGTTAAAACAGGTCTCCGACCAGATGGTAAATGAATTAAGTGCCCGTCCGGAGATGATTAAAGTACATTCCGATCTGGAAAACGCAGCACCAGTAATCAAAGTGCGTGTAGACCCCATCCAGGCAGCGGCAGAGGGCGTCAGTCCTGCGGCAGTTGGAGGAATGCTGAACGGAATGTTAAGCGGTGTGAAAGCGATGACTATGGATGTGAATGGTCAGAACGTGGATGTTAAAGTACAATATCCGGATGACACCTATAATACACTGGAAAAGGTGGAAGGTGTTCTGGTACCTAATAACATGGGTGGATCTGTGGCTCTGACTAATATTGCTAAGATTGGTTATGAAGACAGCCCTACAGCCATCAATAGAAAAAATAAGCAGTATCTGGTTACCATAACAGGTTCCTTCACAGATGCCATAAAGAATAAGAAAGACAAAGCGGCAGCGATAAAGGAACTTGATAGTAAAGTTACGGGTAAATACTTAAATGATAGTGTAACAAGGGCAAAAAACAGTGAAGATGCATCCATGCAGGAAGAGTTGGGAAATCTTATGAAAGCCATTTTAATTGCTACATTCCTGGTGTTTGTAGTAATGGCGGCTCAGTTTGAATCGTTCAAATTTTCCCTTATGGTTATGACCACCATTCCATTCAGCTTAATTGGGTCCTTTGGCTGTTTGCTGGCAGCAGGTGTTGCAATCAGCATGCCTTCCATGCTGGGCTTTCTGATGTTAATCGGTACGGTGGTTAACTCGGGAATCCTTTATATTGATACAGTTAACCAGTATCGAGTCTCCATGGATAAACGGACCGCATTGATTGAAGCCGGTGCTACCAGACTTCGACCGATCCTTATGACGACACTGACTACGATTGTATCCATGATTCCTCTGGCGTTGGGGATTGGCTCCAATACTGAGACGATGCAGGGACTTGCGCTGGTTAATGTGGGAGGTCTTACTGCCTCCACCATATTATCTATGCTTATGCTGCCTGTCTACTATTCTCTGATGAGTGGAAAAACAGATAAAACCCAGCTGCCGGATTAATACCGGCAGCAATAAAAAAATTATAGATCTGATATGGAAGAATGTGGCTTGGCTCTTTTTGACAGCATGTGATATGATAATATAAGAACAAAGTATAAAAATCCCAGTTAAGGAGGATTTAGGATGAGAAAGTGGAAACAGATTGGCGCATTTACTCTTGCAGCAGTGATGACCTTCTCTGGACCGGCATCGACTGTCTGGGCTGGAAGTCCGGAGTTTTCAAGGACTTCAGAGGAGTGGGCAAAACTTAGAGATAATGTGATGGAGTACGATGAACTGGCAGGTTTGATTCGTGAGTATAATGTAACAGTTCAGAAGAATCAGCTCGATATCAGTGACAAGAAAAAAGATGATAAAGTTACCCGGGATCAATATGCTCAGTACTACCGTGATGCGGCATTTGATGCCAGAAGCAATGTCTCTGGCGATAATCCAGTGGCAGATGCGCAGGCTGAGGTGGCTGCAGCTCAGGCAGAAGAGGCCGCAGATAAGGTTACTGAAGATATAACTGTGCACCAACTCACTTATGACCAGCAGGAAGCTGGCCTGGTAGCTTCTGCTCAGTCCTCTATGATATCATATTTTCAACAGAAATTAGAGTTGGAGTCAGCAAAAGACAGCCTGGAATATATGGAAGCTCAATATCAGGCGATTCTTGTAAAGCAAAGTGCACAAATGGCCACCTTATCTGATGTGCTTGCAGCCAAGGAAGGTGTTCAGAGCACTCAGGCTTCCATTGAGAAACTTACCGGGTCAATTGAAGAGACAAGACAGAAACTTCTTGTTATGTTGGGCTGGAAGTATAGCGATGCACCTGAAATCAGGGATATACCGGCTGTTGATTTTGAACATATTGCTGCGATGAATCCGGAAACAGATAAAGATGCTGCGCTGGAAAAAAATTATACTTTTAAAATTAATAAAAGAAAGCTGGCCAATGCGGTGGCTGAACTGACGAAAGAAACATTAAAGCGGACTGTTTCCAGCAATGAGCAGAATATAAAATCTGAGATTGTAAAGAACTATCAGGCTGTTCAGCAAGCTAAAGCCTCTTATGAACAGGCAAAGGGAGAATTTGAGCTGGAAAGTAAGAATATGGAGACAGCAGAGCATAAGCTGCAGATCGGATTATTAAGCAGACTTGATTACATGAAGCAAAAGAATGTATTTAATACAAAAGATAATTCGATGAAGAAGGCTCAGCTTACATTATTTCAGGCGGTCCAGACCTATGACAATGCTGTTAACGGGCTAGCTTCGGCAGGAGGCTGATGAGATGAGAAATAATAAAGTTTGGCCAATCTGTCTGGCCACGCTGTTAACGGCTTCCTCGGTTTTTCCCGTATATGGAGCTGTTGGACCGGGGCAGGCAGAAAAACCGATCCCTGAGGGAATAACAGCGGAACAGTGGAGTAAATTAAATGACAGCAACATAGAATTTGGTGAACTTTCCGATCTGGTCCGGTATTTTAATCCCGATTTGCAGAATATAGTGGATTCTGCAAATTCGAATATAGATAATCTTAGGTACGTTTATAATGAGCTTGTAGGAATCGAAATGAAAAATCAAATAAAGGAACTTGAGGATCAGGCGAAGGAACTAAAGCCAACTGGTATGACTAACGAAGATGGAATCCCTGTATATAAGGTTTTAGAGGGGACGGTAAAAAGTATAAAGACTCAGACGGATAAGTTACAATGGACCCTTAAAACCCTGAACCAATCCAATTCCCAGATCAACTCCGGAATTACACAGGCCTCAAGGCAATATGAGTATTATGCCGATCAGGTTATGATCGGATATAACAACGCTGTTGCAAACCGGGCACTGCTTCAAAAAGCATCGGAAGTATGTAATTCTGCTTATGAAGCTCAGCAATTAGGTCAGCAAGTTGGTACGGCAACACAAAATGATGTCCTGTCTGCAAAAAAGGAAGTACTTACTACCCAGGCTTCTGTATTAAGCCTGGATCAGACGGTTGATGGTCTGCGGCGGTCGCTGGCCCTAATGACAGGGTATTCCTTAGATACTCTGCCTGATGTAGGAGATCTCCCGCAACTGGATCTGTCAGCGATTTCCAACCTGGACCTTGAGGGCGATACAGCAAAAGCCATAGGCAACAATTATGCTCTAATCGATATGCGCCGTACCAATTCCAATAAGACTTCTACAGGAATGGAAAATAAAAAGGACAGAGTATCGGAAGGCGAACAGAATGTTGCAATCACCATGCAATCTTTTTATCAGAACCTGAAGCAGACAAAGACGGCTTACGAAGCAGCCAATACCTCTTATGAGAAGGCAGTGCTTGATAAAGGGAAGGCTGAGCGTTCTTTTCAGATGGGCATGTTAAGTAAAATCACATATCTTCAGTCTCAAATGGCATTTTTACAGGCAGAGGGTGCAAGGCAAAGTGCATACGCAGAGCTGTATCAGGCATACACTACGTATCAGTGGGCTGTAAAGGGAATTATTGTGGATTCTGAGAAATAGCATTTTTTTTATTCACAGGCAGCAGATCCAGTACTTTAAGCTTTACATGGATTTTTATAGGTTCTTTTCTTAATTTTAAATAATCAGATTCATCCATGGAGTGGCGCAGGATCTCTTTTGAGGTATCTGGAACGACTGCATAGGAAGAATCGGTAAAGCATAGCGGAGGATAGAGGACGCACCACCAGTTGCGTCCTTTTCCTTCGCCTATTTTTACCCTTACAGCTTCGTAAGTTCCGCAGGGGAATACCATATCTCCGTAGGTTTTTGTGGGAAAGTAGCAATTGGTCAGTTCCATATGTGCGGGATAATTAAATCCCAGGTTCTTCATGTAGTTTTCTGCTTTTTTCTCAAGAATGGATTCGTGGGAGCGGATATAGGTTTTTGTATCTTCCAGGGATGCATTTTCACCAAGGTCTTCATATATTGAATTGAGAAGCATGGTGCGTACTTTTAATTTTAAATTCTGGTCCCCAGTGCTGTTGCTGTTTGCAAGAACATGAAACCGCAGGATTTCGGGGGCGATCCTGGCGGCAAGGGCCTCGTCGCTAGATCTGTCATTTGCCAGTGTCAGTAAAAAAGCAATGAGCAGACAGGTAATACATAAGAATAAATCACGTTTCTGTTTCATAAGGTACCTCCTTTTTTCTGGAATCTATTTGTAATTGTAACCATATGTGCTATAATATAAACGCTGTAAATCAAGAATTTATTAAGGAGATTGGAATGAGTAAGAAAACTGCGGTTGTATTATTTGGCGGACAGTCATCGGAGCACGTTGTTTCCTGTATGTCAGTTGTCAATGTGATAGACCATATAAATAAAGATAAATATGATCTGCTTTTGATTGGAATCACGGAGGAAGGACACTGGATTAAAACCGAGTCTGTAAAGGAAATCAAAGACGGAACCTGGAGAGAGGGAAGTGTTCGTGCAGTTCTTTCTCCGGATGCCGGCATGAGGGCTGTTATATTACTTGATGGAACGAAGACAGAACTTGTTAAGGCAGATGTGGTATTTCCTGTACTCCATGGTCTGCTGGGCGAAGATGGAACCGTCCAGGGGTTGCTGGAGCTTTCCAGAATTCCATATGTGGGGTGCGGCGTACTTTCTTCTGCTGTTTCCATGGATAAATTATATACAAAGATTATTGTTGATGACCTTGGTGTGCGTCAGGCGGCCTATGTACCAGTCATGCGCCATCAGTTAAAGAATATGGAGCAGGTGATCGCCAGAGTGGAAGAGCGGTTTGATTATCCCGTATTTGTAAAGCCATCCAATGCCGGGTCTTCCAAGGGCGTAAGCCGTGCGGAAGATAGAAAGGAACTTGAGACAGCATTACTTGAGGCAGCCAGACACGACCGTAAGATTCTGGTAGAAGAGATGATTGTGGGAAGAGAGATTGAATGTGCTGTTTTAGGCGGCGGCAATCAGCCGGTTAAGGCTTCTGGTGTAGGAGAGATTCTTGCAGCGGCTGAATTTTATGACTTCGATGCGAAGTATAACAATGCAGATTCAAAAACAGTAATCGATCCCCAATTGCCGGGCGGTGCTGCTGAACGTGTAAGAGAAGCAGCAAAAGCGGTATTCCAGGCAGTGGATGGCCGGGGGCTCGCAAGAGTGGATTTCTTTGTTAAGAGCGATGGAACAGTTGTTTTTAATGAGATTAATACCATGCCGGGATTTACGGCAATCAGTATGTATCCCATGCTTTGGGAATCAGCGGGAATCAGCAAGGATCAGCTCGTTAATTGTCTCATGGAAGACGCGTTGAGCCGGTTTGACAATTAAGGAGCAGATATTATGGCAGATAGAAATTCTCCCATTGGAGTGTTTGATTCCGGTGTAGGCGGACTTACGGTTGCAAGAGAAATCATGAGGCAGATGCCGGATGAAAGAATTGTATATTTTGGTGATACGGCACGGGTTCCTTATGGAAATAAATCCTGCAACACTGTCATCCGTTTTACCAGGCAGATTATTCGTTTTCTTATGACCCAGGATGTAAAAGCAATTGTAATTGCCTGTAATACGGCCACGGCCTGTGCCCTGGAGACAGTAGAGCATGATCTGGATATCCCCATCATCGGAGTCATCCACGCAGGTGCAAGAACTGCGATTGAATCCACCAAGAATGGTAAGATTGGAATTATCGGAACCGAAGGAACCATAAGAAGCGGTGTATACACACGGGTGATAAAAGAAATGAGGGAAGACATAGAAGTTACGGGAAAACCCTGTCCCCTCCTGGTGCCCCTGGTTGAGGAAGGACTGCTTCACGATTCCGTAACAGATGAAATTGCATCCCGGTATTTAAGCGAATTAAAAGGCAAATACATTGATACACTGATATTAGGCTGCACCCATTACCCCCTTCTGCGTTCCACCGTAGGCAGGCTGATGGGTCCGGAAGTGACCCTGGTCAATCCCGCTTATGAGACAGCTCTGGAATTAAAGCAGGTTCTGGAGGATAATGGGCTGATCTGTGATCAAGATGGCAGCAGCAATGATAAATATCATTTCTATGTCAGTGATCTGGCGGAAAAGTTCACAAGCTTTGCTGCCTCCATTCTTCCGGGTCAGGTGAAAGAGACGAGACAAATAAATATAGAAGAGTACTAGAGGAGTTATAAACTATGACGAGAGATGTTCTGATCAGTATCATCGGTGCACAAATCGTGGAAGATGATAATCAGGCTGTGGAAATGATCACAAGAGGAGATTATTTTTTGAAAAACGGCAGCCATTATATTCTTTATGATGAGGTTCAGGAAGGGGTAGATGGTGTGACCAGAAACACCATTAAGATCCATCCGGCAGGAATGGATATCATAAAAAGAGGAAGCACCAGTGTTCATATGACCTTTGAAAAGGAAAAGAAAAACATTTCCTGTTATGCAACGCCATTTGGAGAGCTGATGATTGGGATCAGAACCAACGATATCAGGGTTGCGGAGG
The DNA here is from genome assembly GCA_963523055.1 of uncultured Paenibacillaceae bacterium. Classification (GTDB taxonomy): domain Bacteria; phylum Bacillota; class Clostridia; order Lachnospirales; family Lachnospiraceae; genus Lacrimispora. Next base: position 87,341 of record CAURBV010000004.1, read on the forward strand.
AAGAGGATTGTTTAAAGGTTCAGGTGGATTATTCTCTGGATATTAATTACCAGCATGTTTCAGAATGTAATATTGTGCTTGAGGTCTGTTCCAAAGATACTGCCAGTATTCATCTTCTGAACTAAAAAAAGACACATAGTGTGTCTTTTTTTTATGGTCAGAAAATTGTATCCTTAACCAGGGGAATTGCCCCGTATTTTCCCAGAAGATAATCTTTGGAAAAGCTGGCATCAGAGCGGACCTTGATATCGGCAAGGGTGTAGAGTCTGGATTCCCCATATTCGTTCATGTCTACAAAAGCCACCTCGTCACGCCGAAACTGCTGGTTATTTAAAATAGAGATGTCGTGAGTTGAGAAAATAAGCTGTACATTCTTGTTCATCTCCTGCTGAAATGAATCAACAATAAACTTGGTAACAGTGGGATGAAATTCACCGGAAATACTGTCAACCATCAGGATACCTCCGTTTTTGATCAGCTCATAGATTCTTAAAAACATAAACAGATTTTTTAGAGTGCCGGAGGAAATCTCCGAAATATCCATATATTTGATAAATGACTGACCGCTTGAACGGGATTTAGTGAGGTATCCCAGTTTTGGAATCCCGTTTTCAATTATAATATCTTCTACAGGTATCCCCAGCTTGCGAAGCTGACTCAGACTAAAATTGATTGCCTCCGGATTTTCCAGTATTTTAAACATCTTTCCGTCCATTAAAGTGTTACCAAGAATTTGAAACATCTCCAGATCATCAAAATAGTAGTGAATTTTACTGGAGAAAAAGTTCTCAAAAGGCTTCATAATTGCGTTTATTTCAGGAATATCCATAGATGACAGAATGGAACAAAACAACCGGTTGTCATGAGGGCGAATCCCGGATTTGGAACGCATGCATTTTTCATAGAAACGACCGTATGAAAGTTCCGTTGCAGTACGTGAAAATACCAGGTGATGATCAACGGTTAGGTGTTCCGACAGGATGTTTTGAGAACAGATAGAGATCCCATACTCATAGATCCTGTTGCCACTTATAAAAGATATTTCCATTTCGGTTGGAGGAGTCTCCGGTTCGCCCCGTTCGAAGGGAACAATTTTGTCCATGGAATTCAGCTGCAACAGATTAATAAACCGGTTTTTATAAGATGCCTGGGAAGGAAACAGCTGCCAGAAAATCAGAGAGTGAAAACTGGCAAAGGCAAGAAAAATATTGGTTTTCCCGCTTGAATTGGGTCCATAGAAAGCAAGTGTCTTTATCAGCTTCTGGTTGTCAAATGATATGAGGTGGTCCGGAAGTTCTTTGTAGGTCACCGCCTTCATATTAACAAATGTCTCGTCCAAAAAGGAACGGAAGTTCTTAAATCGAAAAGAGATTAGCATCACGTATTATCCTCCTTTTTGAAATTATATCTCAGAAATCAGAAAAAAGAAACATAAAGTAATAAAAAAATACGCTTACCATGTGATAATTTCGTCAAGTAACTGTTGTTGCTCCTGGCTGGAGCGGGTGAGGTAGATTCTTGTTGTTTCAATGCTTTCGTGCCCCATTAAATCTGCAAGAAGCGATATGTCGTTGTTGCGGGCTAAAAAATTCTTTGCAAAACGATGCCGGAAGGAATGAGGGTAGACAGTATCGGGATTTATTCCATAACGGCTGGCCAGATGCTTTAGCTGGTAATTAATGCCACGGGGAGTAATTAAATGTCCTCCTTTATTTAAAAACAGGAAACCGCTTTCTACTCCACGCTCCTTGCACCATGCCAGTGCCTCTTCGCAGAGGGAATCGGGAAAGTAAATTCGCCGTATCTTTCCTCCCTTGGAATAGAGATCTAAATAACCAAGCTTTAAATGCTCCTCCTTTATCTGAATCAGTTCACTGACCCGTGCCCCCGTTGCAGCAAGGAATCGCACAATAAAATACCAGAAATAATTTTTTTCTTCTTTCAGTTTTTCTTTAAAGATCTCATAATCCTCATTGGAAATAATGGTATCCAGAAAGGTTTTCTGCTGCACTTTAACAGAAGGGAGGCGGTAGGAGGACAATACAATGGAATCCACTTCACTGGTTTCTGTTAAAAAACGGGTAAAATGGTTAATGGCATAAATACGCTGGTTCACGGTAGCAGGTCGGTAACGCGGAATTAAATAGCTTTTATACTGCTGCAGATTTTCCGGGGTAACATCATCGTACAAAGTGAAAAAAAGACGTATGCTTCCGGCATATGCAGTTATGGAGTTGCCTGATAAATTTCTCTTCTTAAGATATTTTCTAAATTCATTTATTAATTCATCATTCACCATAATTTTCTACCAATTCACAATCTGATTTACAATCTGTTTTTGTTCCGTACTGCTTCTATGCAGATAGATTCTGGTTGTTTCAATGCTCTCATGGCCCAGAATATCAGAAAGCATGGAAATATCTCCGCATTTTTCAATGAAATTTTTAGCAAAACGATGGCGGAAGGAGTGAGGGTAGACCACCTTTGGATCCAGTCCATATAAAGCTGTAAATTTTTTCAGCTGTCCCCTTATTCCGGCAGGAGTAATCGGTTCGCCGTAGCGATTTAAGAAAACGTATCCACTGACACGGCTGATCTGATTCAGCCATTTAAGGGCTTCTGTGCGCAGGCTTTTTGGAAAGTAGACTCTCCTTATTTTATTATCTTTGGAGTAAATATCCATGTATCCCCGTTTTACATGTTCCACTTTTACCATTACCAGCTCACTGACACGCACCCCGGTAGCAGCCATAAATCGTACCACAAAATAGTAAAGCATGTTTCCATCCCGGATGAGACAGTTTTTCAGATACTCATAATCTGCCTGACTAATGATATTCTCCAAAAAAGTTTTCTGCTGTATGCGTATCATCAGCATTTTCGAAGAAGTAAGCTTTAAAGATTCCATATAACAATTCAGGGCACGAATTCGTAAATTTACTGTCTGCGGTTTGTAATGTTCCATTAAATAGCACTTATAGAGCATGAGATTATCATGGCTGACTACATGGTAGAGGCCAAGAAACTGTCTGACTGCAAACAGATATACGTGAATGGTATTTGCAGACATATTGTTGATTTTCAAATATTCCTGGAAATCATCAAGGCTTTGCTCGACGACGCTTTTGTCCCCGGTTGCAATTTCGTTTAATACGTTTCCTTTCGTCATATCGTTCCATCTCCCTTTTAGAATCAAACAAGAACAGTTTAACACAAGTATATAAACTGTTCATTAAAAAATCAAGAAAAATTCGAAAAATTAGTAAAAATAAAGCGTAAATAGTGGATAAAATGGGTTTTGCTTTCGATAATTTCCAATATTAGAAGTATAATAGCCATGTGATGCAATTAGGAATTTCATCTTAAAAACTTCAAAAAGAAAAAAAGGAGAGTGCATTTATTATGAGAAAGCAGACCAAATTAGTTGCTGTTTTATCTACAGCAGCACTGCTGGCATTAGGTGCTTCCATGTCTTCTTTCGCAGCGACTGGCTGGCAGGAAGAAAATGGTACATGGGTGTATTACAACAGAAGCGGAGATAAGGAAACAGAGAAGTGGGCTAAATCCGGTGACAACTGGTTCTACTTAAACGACAGCGGTGAGATGTCAACTGATGTTATCGTAGAATACAATGACGACTACTATTATGTAGATGACAACGGCGCTATGGTAACCAATCAGTGGGTATCCATGGAGAACGAGGATTACGACGGCGGTGAGGATGATGAAGAACCTGTAAATCACTGGTACTATTTTGGTTCCAATGGTAAAGCTTATAAGAGCTCAACCAGCAGCGATACCGCAGCCTTTAAAAATATTAACGGCAAAGAGTACGTTTTTGATGACGAAGGCAAGATGCTTTACGGCTGGATCAACGATGACGGAGAAAGAGAAACCGGCGATGACGCATGGAAAGAAGGAATCTATTACTGCGGCAAAGAAGATGATGGTGCAAAGACCATAGGCTGGTCAAGTATCGAAATCAAAGACGACGATTACGACGATGCTGCAAAAGATGGAAACGCAAGAGTTTCCAGCCACAATACCTTTGATGATGAAGAGCAGGAGCGTTGGTTCTGGTTCAAGAGCAACGGTAAGAAACAGACAAGTAAAGACGGAAAAACTATCAATGGCAAGAAGTACAGCTTTGATGAGTGGGGCCGTATGAATGCAGAGTGGATTCTTTGGGATGCAACTGCAACAACTGCAAAAGCAACCGCTGCCACAGCTTCTAACGGGCAGGGCGCAAATGATTATACCAGAGAATGGAGATATTTCGGTTCTCCTGAAGATGGCGCAAGAATCACCAAGGGCTGGTTCAAAGTTGTTCCTGATGAGAATCTGCACTTAGAAAAATATAATGATGATGAAGATTTCTGGTATTATTCAGACAATGACGGACAGTTGGTTGCCGGTGAAATCAAGACCATTAATGGTAAGAAGTACGCCTTTGACTCCAAGGGAAGAATGAAGAGCGGCATGAAGTTCTATAAGTTTGAAGATAACAACCCAAATAAAGACATTGTTCAAATCGTTGATGATGATGATGACGATTACCCATTTGATACAGAAGACCGCTTCAAAGACAATGCAAATCATTGGCTGGATGAAGGCTACTACTTATATTATTTCGGCAGCGGCAGCGATGGTTCCATGAAGACAAATAAGCAGAATGTTGAAATCGACGGAGAATCATTCAGTTTCTTCTTTAATAAATCCGGTACTTTTAAAGGAGCCGGTAAAACAGGCGTTGATGATGACAAGTATTATCTGGCTGGTATGCTGTTAAAAGCAGATAAGGATGACAAATATTCTGTAGTTAAAATTAAAGAGACAAAAGACGGCGGAGTAACAAAGACAACATATAACATTCTTGATACAGATGAATTTATGGATGATCTTGATACAGAAGGCAAGGCAAGTGCCGATGGCAAGAGCTGGCTTGTAAAAGATGATGAAAAGCTGGCAGTTAAAGACAAGTATGACGAGTACTACAACGTTAACTATGAGGCAGCCAGAAAGGCTGGAATTACCTATAAGCTTGTAAATACTTCTGGTACTGTTCAGAAGAATAAGCATAAAGCAAAAGATGGTGATGACCGCTGCTACGATCAGAAGGGAAATGATATTACTTCTCTTTACGTAGAAAGCTAATGATACTCTGAAAACATATGGCGGAATTTTTCCGCCATATGTTTTATCCATAAGATGACAAGTTGTCATTTATTTAATAATATTTATAAACTTTTTATATTTAAGAAGTGGAGGAAGTTATGCCAACACAGCGTTTTTTACATTTGCCTGATATAAAACGTGAAAAAATTAAACGGGCGGCAATACGGGAGTTTTCCAGATTCTCCTTTTCCGAGGTTTCTATCAACCAGATTATTAAAGAGGCTGATATCTCCAGAGGCAGTTTTTATACATATTTTGAAGATAAGGAAGATTTGCTGTCTTATTTGCTATATGATTTTCAGGAATCCTGTAAGCTATGGTTCAATAAAAATATGGAATTATGTGAGGGTAATATTTATCAGGTATTTTGGAATTCAATCCTGATTTTAATTCACTACGGACGGGAACAACAGGATTTTATATTTTATAAAAACATTTTTTTAGATGCAAAGCTGATGACTGAAACAAGCATTATAGGCTTCAAAGAATTTTTTTATAAAAGCAGGGAAGAGAGGGAACTGATCCGTGACTGCTTTGATAAGCTGGATCGTAACATCTGTCCGGTTTCTAATGTGGATGAACTTTCGGATCTGCTGGAACTTTTGCTATTCCTTGTAGCAAAATCCATGGCTATGTATTTTATGGAATCGGCTGATATTGATGAGATTCTGCATGGCATCGAATTTCAGTTTAAGATTGTGGAAGAAGGAGTACGTCTAAAAACACAGAGAAAAACAGGATAGGAGCAATTGCAATGGTTAAGAAAAAAAGTAAACGATTTGTACCGATTCTTTTAGCGGCAATCTTACTGTTTCATGCAAAGGAGACATATGCTAGCCCGGTATTTTCAAGATCCGATGCAGAGTGGGAAAAACTACGGGACAATACCATGGAATACGATGAAATTGAGGATTTAATTCATGAATACAATGCGACAGTTTTAAATAACCAGGTGGAATATTCCAAGCAGAGAGATGATCCATCTGCAGATGATGTGGCAAGGTCTTACCGGGATGATGCTGCAGACCTGCGCTCAACAATAACGGGAGATAATGACCTTGCGGATGCAATGGCAGAAGCACAGGCACGGTCATTAGAGAAAAAAGCAGATGATAATGTATTCGATTTAGAGGTAATGCGCTATTCCAACATTCAGACTGAAAAAAATCTTACTATTATAGCTCAGTCAGATATGATTTCCTACTATAAGTCCATTCTTAATCTGGAAGTATTAAAGCAGAATCAAAAGCTGCTTACCGAAGTACTTCGGGTGACGGAAGTACAAAGAGACATCGGGTCTTCCACAAATGTAGAGGTATTGAATGCAAAAAATAATCTGCAGAAGACAGAGGCGGCCATTATTCAGACAGAAGCTTCTATTAATAAGCTGAAGAAATCACTTTGTGTCATGCTGGGCTGGAGCTATCAGGCGTCACCGGATATGAAACCAGTTCCGGCTTCTGACTCTGCCAGAATATCCGGATTTCACCCCGATTTGGATTATTTAAAAGCCGTTGATAATAATTACGAACTTAAAATGAATCAGAGAAAACTGGAAAATGCAGTATCAGAAGTGGTAAAAGATTCTTACCGGATTAAAATCAGGGACAACAAAGATAAAATAGGCGCAGATCTGGATAAGAAATACCGGAATGTTTTACAGGCTCAGGTTGCTTATCATGAGGCCCAAAGTGCATTAGAGGAATCAGCAAGAAAAATGGAGATTGCTTCTCAGAAAATGCAGCTGGGTACTATGGGTCAACTGGAATATTTACAGCAGCAGACAGATTATCTGACAAATCAGAATGCACTTAAAATTGCAGATATGGACTGGTTTTGGACAATGGAACAGTATGACTGGTCGGTGAATGGTATGGCATCGGTACAGTAAGGAGGGGATTACCATGCATAGGAATACGAAAAATATGTGGCAGGTGGTCCTGCTTACAGCAGCCATTGTATCCATAACAGGAAATGCTCTGGTGCTTCCGGTGTATGCAGCGGAAATGGCAGAACCGGGAAAAGCAAAAAATGCCATTCCAGAAGGGTATGACCAAAGGCAGTGGGAATTACTCCAGGATAATGTGTTAGAGTATGAAGAACTGGGAGACCGGATTCAGTTATTTAATCCCAATATGATCTCTGCAAATGAGATGTACTGGTCCGCCATGGATGATGTAAAGGACCAGTACATGGCGGCTTATGAAGATGCAAGGGATTATAAGGAAGACGCGGATGATTTAAAAGATGCAGGCGGTTTATCCACCATGGATGGGCAGATCCTGTATGCAACTTTGCGGGCCTATGAAAAGGCCATGAAAAGTGCTGGAGATAAGATCAGCAGAGCCTATCATTACAACTCAAAATCCGACGCCTCCTCCTACGAACCAGTTAGAAAAGGAGCAAAACAACTGACCAGCGGAGCCCAGCAGGCAATGATTGGCTACAATATGGCAGTAGCCCAGCAAAAAACACTTCAGACGATGAAAGAGATGTATGAAAAGCTTTATCATGCTACTGTTTCCATGCAAGGTTTGGGAATGGCAACAGATGCAGATGTGATAGCCGCTAAAAAAAACCTTCTCAATGCAGAAAGCGCACTTGCTGGTCTTGACAATACAGTAGAAAGTCTTGGTTCAACAGTGAAACTCCTGGCAGGCTGGACGGGGGAGGGCAAACCACAGATTCAGTCTGTTCCAGCAGCAGATCTAAATAAATTAGAGGAACTGAACTTACAGGAGGATACAGCCTCTGCTATCCGCAATAATTATACGCTGATTGATGAACGTCACAGAAAAACGGATAGAAGTTCTACCAGAGTAGAATCAAAGTTTCGAAGCGAAGAACAGATGGAAGAAAATCTGTCCATTCAGATGGAGCAGCTTTATCAGGATATCTTAGAAAAGAAAAAAAACTATGAAGCTGCCTGCACGGCATATGATCAGGCAATTGTTTTAAAAAATGCCGCTGAGATTCAGTTTAGAAATGGTTCCATCAGTCAGATTGAATATCTGGGACAGATGCTGTCTTACTATCAGGCAGAAGGAGAAAAAACAAATGCCCACTTGTCGCTGCGCCAGGCGATGGAGTTGTATTACTGGGCTACAGAAGGATTACTGGATATCTAAAACTCAGATATTGGCTTGAATTTTACATCAAGGGATTTGAGAAAGGAAAATGAGATGAAGAGTAAGAAAAGACTGGTTATTGCTGCGGTTGTTATAGTTGCTGCCGGCATCATAGGATTTGGTGTTTTTGGAAATAAAAAAGAAGAGATTCCGTTTGAAACCCGGCCGCTGGTATCGGGCGAAAAGCCTCAGACAGGGGATATTACCCTGTATACAGATTTAACGGGAACGGTAGAGCCTGAGTTAAAAGCCAATGTAATGCCTAAAATGAACGGAGAAGTGCTGGAGGTTTATTTTCGGGCAGGAGATATGGTGGAGGCAGGTCAGCCTCTTTGCAAAATTGATTCCGATGCCCTGACCACTTTAAAAATAAATGTGGATTCTGCTGCAATAGCGGTCACCGACAGTCAGAATACACTAGCCAGAACTGAGGCACTTTTTTCTACCGGTGCGGTTTCCCAACAGTCTCTGGAGCAGGCTCAGAACGGGGCAAATAATGCCAGACTGGCATACGAAGCGGCAAAAAACCAGTATGACCTGCAGCTAAAATATACTACAGTGACAGCACCCATAAGCGGCGTAGTGGAATCCCGTACAGTTGAACCCCATGATCATATTACTGTTAGTTCAGAAATCTGCAAAATTTCAGGTACAAACCAGATACAGATCACGTTTGGTATTACAGAAAAAACGTTGCAGAATATGGCAGTGAATGATTCGGTATCCGTGGAAAAAAATGGAGTCCAATATCATGGTACTGTAACTGAAATCAGTTCCGTTGTTAATTCCCAGACTGGTCTTTACGATGTAAAGGCGGTTCTTGCAGATTCAAACGGTCTGACAACAGGAACCAGGGTTAAGATTACTGCAGTTATGAGTAAGGCAGCAGGTGTCATGACAATTCCAGTAGATGCAGTAAGCTACGATGCCAGTGTGCCCTTTGTTTACTGCTACGAAAATGGGATTGCTAAAAAAGCAGAGATTACAGCAGGAATATATGACAAAGACAAAATGGAGATAAAGTCTGGAATTACATATGACAGCGTTGTAATAACCAGCTGGAGCAATGAACTGATAGATGGAGCAGAGGTCCTGCTGGAAGAGGGTAATACATCACAGGAAACAGAGACAGAGACACCTGCCGTTGCAGATACGAAGGCGGGTGAATAGAATGGTTAATTTAACAAAATTTGCAGTAAGAAGGCCTGTGACCATCATTCTGTGTCTGATTACAATCGCATATTTTGGAGTTCAGTCTCTGTTAGGGACAAAAGTTGAGCTTACTCCTGAAATGGATCTTCCCATGCTGGTAATTGGTACTGTCTATGCAGGAGCCAGCCCGGAGGATATCAATGACTTAATTACGACCAAGCAGGAAGATGCCATATCATCTCTTGACAGCGTTGATACAATTAATTCTTACTCAAAAGATAATGTATCCATTGTACTGGTACAATATAAATATGGAACAAATTTAGATACAGCTTATATAAACCTGAAAAAAGCAATTGATGGAATCCGCAATGATATGCCGAATGATATCGAAGAACCCAGAATACTGGAACTGAATCTGACATCAGGAGCTGCTGTAACGCTGGCAGTTAGTGGAAATGTTGGTCAGAACCTTTATACATATGTGGATAATAAAATTGTTCCGGAATTTGAAAAACTTAGTTCCGTCAGTGAAGTATCTGTTTCCGGTGGGCAGAAAAGTTATGTAAGTGTTCAGCTTGACCCGGAAAAAATGAAACAATATCATTTAAGTATGCCGGCAGTTGCCCAGATTGTTGGTGCTGCTGATTTTACAATTCCAGCTGGTGACATTGATGTGGGAAGGCAAAAACTGAATGTCAGTGTTGGAAATGATTATGATAATACTGACAGCCTGAAAAAAATTGCAATTCCTCTGGCCAATGGAGATACCATTCATTTATCAGATATTGCAGATGTATATGACGCTCTGAAAGATGAGGATTCCATCGGACGATACAACGGAGAAAATATTATTTCACTGGATATAAAGAAGCAGTCGGACTCCACTGCCATAGAAGTTTCCAGGCAGGTATCGGAACAGGTAGCCAGTATATTGGCAGACAATCCCGGTATCAATATTACAGTGGTCAATGATTCCAGCGATGTTATTAAGGAATCCATATCAAATGTAGTGCAGACCATGGTAATGGCTATTATCCTCTCCATGATAATCTTGTGGTTATTTTATGGGGATTTGCGTGCATCTGTTATCGTAGGTACTTCCATTCCCATATCAGTGGTGCTTTCATTAATCTGCATGAGTGCCATGGGTTTCTCCTTAAATGTTATTTCACTTACCTCTCTGGTACTTGGAGTAGGTATGATGGTTGATAACTCCATCAATGTTTTAGATGGCTGTTTTCGTGCAAAAGAAACGAGAAATTACTACGATGCTGCAATAGAAGGCAGCCGGATCATGATTGGATCCATAACAGGCGGTACCATAACAACCTGTGTTGTATTTTTCCCTCTTGTTTTTTTAAGTGGTATGTCAGGGCAATTATTTATACAGCTGGGTTACACAATTGTATTTTGTATGGTTGCATCTTTATTTTCTGCCGTGACCATTGTACCGTTAAGTTTTGTACAATGGCATCCCGTAGAGAAAGAAAAAGCGCCGGTAAACGGACTTATCAAGTCGTTGCAGAATTGGTATAGAAAGAATATTCCTTACCTTTTAAAAAAGACGAAAGTAGTATTTACTGTCAGTATATTGCTTATGGCAGCTGCTTTTGGAATGGCATCAAAACTGAGAGTCGATTTGATGACTACTGTTGATGAAGGAATTGTCAGTATGTCAGTTAAGATGAGACCAGGATTGTCAATTGATGCGCTGAACCAGTCACTGGCAGGGATGGAAGAGTTTGTTACTAATGATGAAAATGTAGATCATTATCTTGTGACTTATGGTGCCGGAGGACTTAGTATAGATTCTTCCAGTACAATTACTTTAAATGCCTATTTAAAAGATGACAGAAAACAAACGACTGATCAGGTAATTAATAAGTGGAGAGGTCAGCTGGCTGACTTTAAAGACTGCTCCGTAACCTTAAAAGAAGGAAGCAGCACCATGTCCAGCACCATGATGTCGGGAGATCAAATTGAGGTTGATCTTCAAAGCACCAATTATGAAACCCTGAAAAAAGCAAGTGCACAATTGGTTACAGAACTGCAAAAAAGAAAAGATGTCATGCAGGTTCATTCCAGTGTAGAGAATGCAGCTCCTGTTGTGAAGGTACGGATTGATCCGGTAAAAGCACAGGCAGAAGGGCTCACTCCTGCTGTCATTGGTTCCAATGTTTATACTGCATTAAGTGGCGTTAAGGCATCAACCATTCGTGTTGATGGAGAGGATATTGATGTAAAAGTTGAATATGCTCCAGATGAATATGATGCAATAGAAGAGCTTCAGTCAATGATGATTACGACCGCCACAGGAACAACACTTCCACTAAGTGATCTGGCCGAAATTTATTATAAGGACAGTCCTCAGCAGATTGAGCGGAAAAACAAACAGTACAAAGTTGCAATTACCATGCAGCCCCAGTCCGAATATATAAAAACTGCCAAGAATGATGTAAAAAAATTTGTAAAGGAATGGAAGCTGCCCGCTGGTGTAAAAACTATGACCAATGATATGGATAAAATCATGAATGATGAACTGGGTGCATTGGGAGGAGCCTTGTTTACCGGCGTTTTCCTGGTATTTATTGTTATGGCAATTCAGTTTGAGTCACCCAAATATTCCGCAATGGTAATGACTTCCATACCATTTAGTCTGATTGGTTCCTTTGGCCTTTTATTTGCAGCCGATGCACCAATAGATATGGTATCCATGCTCGGATTTTTAATGTTGGTGGGTACGGTTGTAAATAATGGTATCCTTTATGTGGAGACGGTTAACCAGATGCTGGGAGAGATGCCGTTAGACAAAGCACTGGTAGAAGCAGGCGCGATTCGTATGAGGCCAATCTTTATGACTACTTTAACCACAGTGATATCCATGGTTCCAAACGCCCTTGCATATGGTAAATCGGGTAAAATGATGCAGGGTCTCGCTTTGGTAAACGTAGGTGGATTGCTTGCTTCCACAGCTTTAACACTTCTTTTGCTTCCCACATTTTATCGTGTCGTCTACAACTGGGGGCGTAAGAAAATCGGCGGTGAAGGGGAACTGGTCTGTGATTAATTTTTAATTTAATGAACCACTAAGAAAGGAGGGAAAACAAATTTGTTTTCCCTCCTTAAATCAGGTTCTTAACCTTTTAATAGTTTTTCGTAATTATTTGATACTTCCTTCCAATTTACAACATCGAAGAAAGCTTTGATATAATCAGCTCTTAGATTCTTATATTTAAGATAATAAGCGTGTTCCCAGACATCAATACCAAGAATTGGAACCTTACCGCCTCCTTCCATCAACGGATTATCCTGGTTGGGACTTGATGAGAGATGCAGCTTACCAGCCTTGTCAGCTGATAGCCATCCCCAGCCAGATCCAAACTGTCCTGCTGCCAGAGCACTTAACTGAACCTTAAACTGTGAGAAGCTTCCAAAAGCATCGTCAAGAGCCGCCTTTAGCGGACCTTCCGGTTCTCCGCCTCCATCTGGGCTCATTGTGGAGAAGTACAGGTTATGATTATAAAAGCCACCACCATTGTTCCTGATTGTCTTTCTAAGTGCCTCATCCGGAATCTGATTGAGAGAGGAGAGAAGGGAAACAATATCCATATTCTCGACTCCAGCTATTTTAGCTGCATCATTTAAATTCTTTGTATAGGCTGCGTGATGCTTGGAATAGTGTGTTTCCATTGTAAGAGCATCGATATGGGGTTCTAAAGCTTCATATTTATAAGGTAAAATAATTTGTTCAAACATAGTGGTTCTCCTTTCGGGTTCTCATTTATATTGTAATTTAATTTTTTAATTAATGGTTAGTTATCACTAACTACCTTGTAACCTGATTATATCACATATTTCCGGTATGTCAATAGACTTATCTGATATTTTGAAAATTATTTACCAAAAGACAAATAAAAATGCCGATGAACGAATTTAATCGCTCATCGGCATCTATCACAGACGTTCCGGTGATAGGAATCGTAACCTGGTCTAATGATTGTTCTTTTTAAACCTGTCCCAAAAAGATTTCTTCTTTGGCGCCGGAGGAACTGCTTTGCCACGGAGGCTTTTGATTTCGGTTATGTAGATACCGCTAATCACAACCTTTGCTTCTGTCTTAACAGGAAGCACATCGAAAACCTTTGCGTCTGCAATCAATGTCATAACCTTTGGTCCGACCTTTGCTTTTACGATCGGTAGCTTAGTACGGCGCATGTACTTTGGTGTTTGTTCATACACGATCTTTGGGAGCCCGGCATCCTTTAGCCTCATCTTTTTCTTATCGATTACGAGCATGGAAACGGTCTGTGCCGCAGCTTCCAATGCCTGCTGCTGTTCTACCTGACGCTTTTCCAGCTTTCTTCCAAGAAAGTAAAGGACTGCCAGAGCTATCACTACGATGAAAAGAATCACTAATAATACGTTTAAAAATGTGCTCACCGGGAATACCTCCAATAGTTCATATTGTAAATTGGGCCTATCTGCAATAGTATAACACATTTTTCTGGGAAATACAAGCAAAAAATGCTTGACACCTTGACAGCACTATGATATTATGGAATGTGCACTATTGTGGCTTTGTGTGCCTTATTGGGACATTTATGCCCAAAACAGAAATGAATAGAAAGAAAACAGGGGTGAAACGTCAATGGAGAAAAGCAGAATGCGTCCGGTCCCGGCCGGTAAGAGCCTGAGAATGAGTTTCTCAAGACAAAAAGAAGTGCTTGAGATGCCAAACCTGATTGAGATTCAGAAGAATTCCTATCAGTGGTTCCTTGATGAAGGATTGAAGGAAGTCTTTGAAGACATCTCTCCAATTGCAGACTTTGCTGGACACTTAAGTCTTGAGTTTGTCGATTTTACATTATGTAAGGATGACATCAAGTACACAATAGAAGAATGCAAAGAACGAGATGCAACTTACGCAGCTCCTTTAAAGGTAAAAGTAAGACTTTGCAATAAAGATAAAGATGAAATTAATGAACATGAGATCTTCATGGGCGATCTTCCGCTTATGACAGATACCGGTTCCTTCGTGATTAACGGTGCCGAACGTGTTATTGTAAGCCAGCTGGTACGTTCCCCAGGTATATATTATGGTATCGAACACGATAAGGTAGGTAAGGAATTATATGCATGTACGGTGATTCCAAACCGTGGTGCATGGCTGGAGTATGAGACTGACTCCAACGACATTTTCTACGTGCGTGTGGACAGAACCAGAAAGGTTCCAGTTACCGTCCTGATTCGTGCTCTTGGTTATGGTACCAATGCAGAGATTATTGATCTGTTTGGTGAGGAGCCAAAATTACTGGCCAGTTTTGGTAAAGATACTTCTGATAATTACCAGGATGGCTTATTGGAGTTATATAAGAAGATCCGCCCAGGTGAGCCTTTATCTGTTGATAGTGCTGAAAGTTTGTTAAATAGTATGTTCTTCGACCCGAGACGGTACGATCTGGCCAAAGTCGGACGATATAAATTCAATAAAAAGCTTCACTTTAAAAACCGAATCACTGGTCATGTTCTGGCTGAGAATGTGGTGGATACTACAACCGGCGAAATCTTAGCTGAGGCTGGAACGACTGTAGACAAGCAGCTTGCGATTGATATTCAGAATGCAGCTGTTACGTTCGTATGGCTGGAAGGTGTGGAGCACAAACAGAAAGTCCTTTCCAACTTAATGGTTGACTTGTCAGCCCATGTGAAATTTGATCCAAAGGAAGCCGGGATTACAGAATTAGTATTCTACCCAGCTCTTGAAAAAATCCTGTCAGAAGTTGGAAGCGACGACGAAGAAGCATTAAAGAAAGCAATTCACAGACACGTGAATGAATTGATTCCCAAGCATGTTACAAAGGAAGATATTTTAGCTTCCATCAACTATAACATGCATCTGGAAGAAGAAGTAGGTAACGCAGATGACATCGATCATCTGGGCAACAGAAGAATCCGTGCGGTAGGAGAACTGCTCCAGAATCAGTACCGGATTGGTTTGTCCAGAATGGAACGTGTTGTCCGTGAACGTATGACAACACAGGATATGGATGGCATTACGCCACAGTCTCTGATTAATATCAAGCCGGTTACTGCGGCTGTTAAGGAATTCTTCGGCAGTTCCCAGCTGTCCCAGTTCATGGATCAGAATAACCCGCTTGCTGAGCTTACCCATAAGAGACGTTTATCTGCCTTGGGACCTGGAGGTCTTTCCAGAGACCGTGCCGGATTCGAGGTTCGAGACGTTCATTATACTCATTACGGCCGTATGTGCCCGATTGAGACACCAGAAGGTCCTAACATCGGTCTGATTAACTCCCTTGCTACCTATGCGAGAGTCAATCAGTACGGTTTTGTAGAGGCGCCTTACCGCGTGGTAGATAAAACCAATGTGAACAATCCGATCGTTACTGATGAGGTTGTTTACTTAACTGCAGATGAAGAAGATAACTTTGTCGTTGCTCAGGCGAATGAGCCTCTTGATGAGGAAGGACACTTCATCCATAAGAATATTTCCGGACGTTTCCGTGAGGAGACATCCGAATTCCAGAGAAAGAATATTGATTTAATGGACGTTTCTCCGAAGATGGTATTCTCCGTAGCGACAGCCATGATCCCCTTCCTGGAAAACGATGATGCGAACCGTGCGCTCATGGGATCAAACATGCAGCGTCAGGCCGTTCCGTTACTGACAACCGATGCTCCTGTTGTAGGAACCGGTATGGAAGCAAAAGCTGCCGTTGACTCCGGTGTGTGCGTTGTTGCAAGAAACTCTGGTGTGGTAGAGCGTTCTGCCTCCAACGAAATCATTATCAAACGTGATTCCGATGGCGGAAAAGATGTTTACCGGTTAACCAAGTTTAAGAGAAGCAACCAGTCCAACTGCTACAACCAGAAGCCAATCGTATTTAAGAATAACCATGTGGCAAAGGGAGACGTTATCGCTGACGGTCCTTCTACACAGAAGGGTGAGATCGCTCTTGGTAAGAATCCGCTGATCGGATTCATGACCTGGGAAGGTTATAACTACGAGGATGCGGTTCTCTTAAGTGAGAGACTGGTACAGGAAGATGTCTATACTTCTGTCCATATTGAGGAATACGAGGCAGAAGCCCGTGATACCAAGTTAGGACCGGAAGAGATTACCCGTGATGTTCCTGGCGTGGGCGAGGATGCATTAAAGGATCTTGATGAAAGAGGTATTATCCGTATTGGTGCGGAAGTCCGTGCAGGAGATATCCTTGTTGGTAAGGTAACTCCAAAGGGTGAGACCGAACTGACAGCAGAAGAGAGACTGTTACGTGCAATCTTCGGTGAAAAGGCCAGAGAAGTACGTGATACTTCCTTAAAAGTACCTCACGGTGCTTACGGTATCATCGTTGATGCGAAAGTATTTACCAGAGAAAATGGTGACGAGCTTTCACCGGGTGTGAACCAGACTGTCCGCATTTACATTGCACAAAAGAGAAAGATTTCTGTTGGTGATAAGATGGCTGGACGTCATGGTAACAAGGGTGTTGTTTCCCGTGTGCTTCCGGTAGAAGATATGCCATTCCTTCCAAACGGCCGTCCTCTCGATATTGTATTAAACCCACTGGGCGTTCCTTCCCGTATGAACATCGGTCAGGTACTTGAGATCCACTTAAGCCTTGCTGCAAGAGCACTTGGATTTAATATATCCACACCGGTATTTGACGGAGCAAACGAGATTGATATTATGGATACCCTGGACGTAGCCAACGACTATGTAAATATGGAGTGGGAAGACTTCCAGGAAAAATATAAAGATACGTTAAGACCTGATGTAATTGATTATCTGGGAGAACATTTGGAGCACAGAGGCTTGTGGAAAGGTGTTCCGCTGAGCAGAGACGGAAAAGTTCGCCTTCGTGACGGACGGACCGGAGAATACTTTGACAGTGCGGTTACCATTGGACACATGCATTATCTGAAACTGCACCATCTGGTTGATGATAAGATCCATGCCCGTTCTACCGGACCATACTCCCTTGTTACACAGCAGCCTCTGGGCGGTAAAGCTCAGTTCGGCGGCCAGCGTTTCGGAGAGATGGAGGTTTGGGCTCTGGAGGCTTATGGTGCTTCCTATACACTGCAGGAGATCATGACAGTGAAATCCGATGATGTGGTAGGACGTGTAAAAACCTATGAAGCCATCATTAAGGGAGAGAATATTCCTGAGCCTGGAATTCCGGAATCCTTTAAGGTATTGTTAAAGGAACTTCAGTCACTGGCTCTCGATGTAAGAGTTCTGCGTGATGACAATACAGAGGTTTCGATTGCTGAGAGCACCGATTATGAGGAAACAGATTTAAGATCCATCATTGAAGGCGATAAGCATTACCGCGACGAGGAATCCTTTAGTGAATTAGGTTATCAGAAACAGGAATTCAAGGATGATGAACTGGTAAATGTTGATGAAGAAGTGGATGCGGACGGTGTCGACGATTCTTTTGAGGATTTCGATGACGTAGAATTTGACGATTCAGACGAAGAATAATAGAAGGGAGAACCGCTCATGCCTGAAAATAATGAAACTTACCACCCGATGACATTCGATGCCATAAAGATCGGTCTGGCATCTCCGGAGAAAATTCTGGATTGGTCCCACGGCGAGGTGAAAAAGCCTGAGACTATTAACTACAGAACCTTAAAGCCAGAAAAAGACGGTTTGTTCTGTGAACGGATTTTCGGACCAAGCAAGGACTGGGAATGTCATTGCGGTAAATATAAAAAGATCCGGTATAAAGGCGTTATCTGTGACCGATGCGGCGTTGAAGTAACAAAGGCCAGTGTCAGAAGAGAGCGTATGGGTCATATCCAGCTCGCTGCTCCTGTTTCCCATATCTGGTATTTCAAGGGAATACCAAGCCGTATGGGTCTGATCCTTGATATTTCACCCAGAACACTGGAGAAGGTGCTGTATTTCGCTTCTTATGTTGTTTTGGATGCTGGAAATACAGGTCTTCAGTATAAGCAGGTTTTATCAGAAAAAGAGTACAGAGAAGAAGTGGATAAGTACGGTTACGGTTCTTTCCGTGTGGGAATGGGTGCTGAAGCTATTTTAGAGCTCCTTCATTCCATAGATCTTGAAAAAGATTCTACGGATTTAAAGAAAGGCTTAAAGGACGCAACCGGACAGAAGCGTGCAAGAATTATCAAGAGACTGGAAGTTGTGGAAGCATTCCGCAACTCCGGTAACTTACCAGAGTGGATGATCATGACAGTAGTTCCTGTAATCCCTCCGGATATCCGTCCTATGGTACAGTTAGACGGCGGCCGTTTCGCTACTTCCGACTTAAATGATTTATACAGAAGAATTATTAACCGTAACAACCGTCTGGCTCGTCTTTTAGAGCTGGGCGCACCGGATATCATTGTCCGCAATGAAAAACGTATGCTTCAGGAAGCGGTTGATGCATTAATTGACAACGGCAGACGTGGCAGACCAGTTACCGGACCTGGAAACCGTGCCTTAAAGTCCTTATCTGATATGTTAAAGGGTAAACAGGGCCGTTTCCGTCAGAACCTTTTAGGAAAACGTGTTGACTACTCCGGCCGTTCCGTTATCGTAGTAGGACCAGAACTTAAGATTTATCAGTGCGGTCTTCCAAAAGAGATGGCCATTGAGTTATTCAAACCTTTCGTTATGAAAGAGCTTGTCGCCAATGGTACAGCACACAACATTAAAAATGCAAAGAAGATGGTAGAACGTCTTCAGACAGAGGTATGGGATGTCTTAGAGGACGTAATCAAAGAGCATCCGGTTATGTTAAACCGTGCGCCTACCCTTCACAGACTGGGAATCCAGGCATTCGAGCCGATTCTGGTAGAAGGTAAGGCGATTAAGCTTCATCCTCTTGTTTGTACCGCATTTAATGCCGACTTCGATGGAGACCAGATGGCGGTCCATCTGCCTCTTTCCGTAGAAGCCCAGGCAGAGTGCCGTTTCCTTCTGCTCTCTCCAAACAACTTATTAAAGCCTTCCGACGGTGGTCCTGTAGCAGTACCATCTCAGGATATGGTCCTTGGTATCTATTACCTGACACAGGAAAGACCTGGTGCCAAGGGAGAGGGAATGGTATTCAAGAGCATTAATGAAGCAATACTTGCTTATGAAAACCAGGCAGTTACCCTTCATTCCAGAATTAAGGCAAGAGTCAGCAAGAAGATGCCTGATGGTACCGTATTAAGCGGAGTTGTAGAATCCACAGTAGGACGTTTCATATTCAATGAGATTGTTCCTCAGGATCTTGGTTTCGTAGATCGTTCCATTCCAGGCAATGAGCTTTTAATGGAAGTCGATTTCCACGTAGGCAAAAAGCAGTGTAAGCAGATCCTTGAAAAAGTTATTAACGTTCACGGAGCTGTACAGACCGCGGAAACTCTGGATGACATTAAGGCCATTGGTTACCGGTACTCAACAAAGGCAGCCATGACAGTATCCATTTCCGACATGACTGTGCCGGAGAGCAAACCGAAGCTGATCGCAGATGCCCAGGCAACGGTTGACCAGATTGCAAAGAACTTCCGCCGTGGTCTTATCACAGAGGAAGAGCGTTATAAAGAAGTAATTGACACATGGAAAACAACCGATGATCAGTTGACCCATGACCTGCTGACAGGACTTGATAAGTACAATAACATCTACATGATGGCAGATTCCGGAGCCCGTGGTTCTGATAAGCAGATCAAACAGCTGGCAGGTATGCGTGGACTTATGGCAGATACAACCGGTCATACCATCGAACTTCCTATTAAGTCAAACTTCCGTGAAGGTCTTGACGTATTGGAGTACTTTATCTCTGCTCATGGAGCCCGTAAGGGACTTTCCGATACAGCGCTTCGAACAGCCGACTCTGGTTATCTGACCAGACGTCTGGTAGACGTATCCCAGGATATGATTATCAGAGAGATCGACTGTTGTGAAGGGAAAGATATTCCGTTTATGGAGATCAAGGCATTCACAGACGGACAGGAAACTATTGAAGGCCTGGAAGAGCGTATCACAGGAAGATTTATTGCAGAAACCATTACAGATCCGGATACAGGAGAAGTAATTGTAAAAGCAAACCACATGTGTACTCCTAAACGTGCGGGAGCCGTTATGAAAGTGCTCAATAAGATGGGGCGTGATTCTATCAAGATCCGCAACGTTCTTACCTGCAAATCCCACCAGGGTGTCTGCGCAAAATGTTACGGAGCCAACATGGCAACCGGACAGCCGGTTCAGGTTGGTGAGGCAGTTGGTATTATTGCAGCTCAGTCAATCGGAGAACCTGGTACACAGCTGACTATGCGTACGTTCCATACCGGTGGTGTTGCCGGTGGCGATATTACACAGGGTCTTCCCCGTGTCGAGGAGCTTTTTGAGGCACGTAAGCCGAAGGGTCTTGCTATCATTGCAGAATTCCCTGGTGTAGTTGCCATTAAAGATACGAAAAAGAAACGTGAAATTATCATTACTGAGAACGAAACAGGAAATTCAAAGACTTATCTGATTCCTTATGGTTCCAGAATCAAGGTGCAGGATGGTCAGGTACTGGAAGCCGGTGATGAGCTGACAGAAGGTAGTGTAAATCCTCATGACATCTTAAAGATTAAGGGCGTTCGTGCCGTACAGGATTATATGATCCAGGAAGTACAGCGTGTATACCGTCTGCAGGGTGTTGAGATTAATGATAAGCACGTTGAGATGATCGTAAGACAGATGCTTAAGAAGATCAAAATAGAAGAAAGCGGAGACAGCGATGTTCTTCCAGGAACTTCTATGGACGTTCTTGACTATATTGATTTAAATGATGCCCTTCTTGCCGAAGGCAAAGAGCCGGCAGACGGAAAGCAGGTAATGCTTGGTATCACCAAGGCATCTCTGGCTACCGATTCATTCCTGTCAGCTGCTTCCTTCCAGGAGACCACTAAGGTTCTGACTGAAGCTGCCATTAACGGTAAAGTGGATCATTTAATCGGATTAAAAGAGAATGTTATCATTGGTAAGCCGATTCCTGCCGGTACAGGTATGAAACGTTACCGTACCATTAACTTAAGCACAGATGCTGCTTGTGAGGAAAGTGATGAGATCCTTTTAACTGATGATGATGAGATCCTGTTATCTGATGACAATTTTGATGATGCAGATGAGATTTTAGCCATTAGTGAAGGTGAAATAGAAGAATAAGTATAAAGATGCCCTGACAGGTTTTTCTGTCAGGGCGTTTTTTTATGGAAATGACAATATTCTATAATATTTGCATAATTAAACTTGATTTTTCTCTTTTTTTTAATGCTATAATCATAAAAAAAGGAGGTAAAACAATGAGGAAGTTTGAGCGGAATATATTCCCTTATCTGTTGCTTGCTCCTACTTTAATTATATTCGGCCTGTTTTTGTTCTTTCCGGCAGTAAATGGGTTGTGGATATCATTGACAAAGTGGGACGGGATAAATCCTCAGGTATTTGTGGGGATTCAAAATTATATTAAGCTGTTTTCGGACCGGGGGTTCTGGAATTCGTTTCTCCGTACCATTTTCTTTACCGGGGTTTCGGTTCCCCTTGTCTATGTATCGGCCATGGGTCTGGCCTTGTTATTGTCGGGAGCCAGAAAAGGAAATGATTTCTTCCGGGCTGTTTTCTACTGGCCTACCATGATTTCCAGTATCATAGTCGGACTGACCTGGAGATTCCTTTTGGGAGAAGAATTCGGCGTCATTAATTATCTTCTCACTGTAATGGGACACTCCCCTGTTAAATGGCTGACGGATCAAAATTATTCCATGGGGGTGGTAATCTTTGTAACTGCATGGAGTATGTCCGGTTATTACATGGTCATGTTCATATCAGGAATTAAGTCTATCTCTGAAACTTATTATGAGGCGGCACGCATCGACGGTGCAGGTTTCTACCATCAGTTTCGCTACATCACGCTGCCGCTTCTAAAACCAACTAGCCTGCTGGTTCTGGTTTTATCCACCGTTACGATCATTAAAACATATCCGCTGGTATATGCTCTGACACAGGGTGGACCGGCAGGTGCTACTAAGTTTATGGTTCAGACGATTCAGGAAACCGGTTTTGAAAAAAATCAGATGGGTTATGCCAGTGCCATGACCATGATCCTGTTCGTGTTGCTGGCAATGTTTACAGTAGTACAGTTTAAGGTAAATAAAGGAGGTGAGCAGGATGCAGACTAAAGGCAGGAAATATTTTTTAAACGGAGTGACATGGGCAATTTTGCTGATTCTGACCTTTTTATTCCTGATCCCCATTCTCTGGGTGATTGGTTCCTCCTTTAAAAGTACAGGAGAGCTGTTTTCCTGGCCGCCAAGCCTGATTGGGAAAAATCCCTCCTTCTCCAATTACCAGAAGGCATTGGAAGAAGGGCATTTCGGAATTTATTTTTTCAACACTGTGTTTACCAGTATAACAGCAACGTTCCTTACCATAGTTGTAAATGTAATGTCAGGCTACGCCTTTGCTAAATACCGGTTTAAAGGGGATAAAATATTATTTGGTATTGTACTGGCAACACTGATGATTCCACTGGAGGTCATCATGATTCCCATATTTAAGGTTATCGTGGCAACCGGTCTTTACAACAGCTTATGGGGTCTGATTATTCCAGCTGTGGCTTCCCCAACCGCCGTATTCCTGGTAAGACAGTATTATGTAGGAATTCCGGATGCCTATATGGAAGCGGCCAGAATTGACGGAGCGTCGGAAACCAGCATTTTAATGCGGATTATGCTTCCTCTGGCAAAACCGGTAATCTCTGTGCTTTGTATCTTCTCCTTTATGTGGAGATGGAATGATTATCTTTGGCCCAAGCTGGTGATTAACAGCAAAGAACGTTACACCATACAGCTTGCGCTTGCAAATTACTCCGGTGAATATTCGGTTGACTGGAACAGCCTTCTGGCTATGTCGGTTATATCCATGATTCCGGTAATCATTGTGTTCGTAACACTGCAAAGTCATATCATAGGCGGCATGACAGCCGGAGGAGTAAAAGAGTAAATGGGAGGAAAGAGAGCATGAAGTACTTGGAATATCCGCTGTTTGCGGAAGGATTTGTAAACCGCTTCCTCATAAGCGAGGTTCATACCCAGATCCGGGAATTTACCAGATCTACCTTAAGCGGAAGAGTAAATGAATGGCTGAAGAAAGGATTTGCCATTCATGAGAATCCCTGCAGAAAAGAATTTTTAGAAGAACGGAGACGGGAAGTTCCCGGTTATCCTGATTTTACAGAACTGTCAGAGGGCAATAAGCTAAAACAATATTTCCCATTTGGAAATCCGGGAATCGATGCATCAGGCTTTTATTACCGTCCTACTTATTTAAGAATGTTTGGTTTTACCACGCTCTGGTCTGATGTAGCAAACACCATAGACTTTGAACTGGAGACCTGCGGCGGGTTAACAGTCTGGGCAAATGAACAGCTGATCTGTGATTTCACACCATTTACCAGAAACCTGGTGAAAAAAACAACCGTTTCCATCCCTCTTTTAAAAGGGGAAAACTCACTGGTGGTGTGTCTTGATGATCTGGCTGAGCGGGACACGGATTACTATTTCCGAATGAGGCGGCTGGGAGGAGCCGATTTAAAGATCCTGATTCCAGTGAAAGAAGAGGTAAATGAAGGCGTTTTAACAAAAATGGAGCAGATGTTAAACGCAATGAGCTTTGATAAAGAGGCTTATATCAGTGAACCTATAAAAATGAATCTTAGCAATCCGTTTGATAGGAACCTTGACCTGGAGGTTATCATAACTCCCGGCGAATTTATAGAAAAAATGGAACAATCATGGAAGCTTATAAAAACCAGAAATTATACCATGGAGCCTTTACAGAAAGGGCTGGAGTTGTTCCATGCGGATGACATTTCACCAGGATACTATTATTTTACTATTGTACTTACCTATCAGGGAATCTCCATGAAGAGAAAAATCGGAAATCAGCTGGTGCGGGAAGAATTCCTTTTAAGCGGGAATGAAGACAGCAGCATCCGCAGAAAACTTGCAATGGATGCAGTAATTCGTTTTGCTCCTGACAATACATATAAAGCTGCAGCCATCCTTTATATGAATCAGGATTGCCAGCGGGCAGAAGCGATTCTGATGGAAGAGCTGGAAGGTGTGAGAAGCAGAAAAGACTGTTCCGATTTTCATTTTATTATCATGATTTACATTTACCGGATGTTCCAAAGCCGTATTACTGACACATTAAAGAAGGCTCTGGAAGAAACCATGGTTCAGTACAGATACTGGATAGATGAACCTGGGGATGATGTAATGTGGTTTTTCAGTGAAAATCATGCACTTCTTTTCCATTGCTGCCAGTATTTGACAGGAACCTATCTGCCTGAACAGATTTTCACCAACAGTGGTAGAACGGGGGCAGAGGTAAAGGCAAGAGGAGAAGAGTTGCTGCATCAATGGTTTGACGACTTTTTCCGGGAATTTATTACTGAATGGAATTCCAACGCCTATATTCCTGTGGACGTGCTTGGAATTTGCACCCTTTATAATCTGACTGAGGAAGATAATCCACTCCATAAAAAAGCGCAAAAGGCATTGGATATGATATTCTATTCTCTGGCAGTCAACGCCCATAAGGGGGCCGTAATGACCAGCTTTGGCCGGAGTTATGAAAAGGAGATGAAGGGGAATTACAATGCGGGTACCACCTCCCTGCTTTATGTGGCTTATAATGCCGGATATTTAAACAGAGCCTGTATTGGATACATTTCTCTCATTCTGGGAAATTATGAACCTCCAATGGAGTATAAAAAGTATGCGGTGATAGACGAAGAGGAAGAACTGATCTTTGAAAATACCCAGGGATTTGAAAATCACGTCAATCTCTATCTTTACAAAAATGACCGTGTTCTTTTGTCCACTGCGGCAGGCTTTAAGCCATTTGAGAAGGGATATCAGGAGCATATCTTACAGGCAACAATTGATGAGACTGCCCAGGTCTTCATCAATCACCCGGGAGAAGCGTTTCCGTATGGAAGCGGCAGACCAAATTTCTGGGCAGGGAATGGTGTACTTCCCCTTGGGGCTCAATTTGAAAATACTGCAGTTTTGAGATTTCATATTGAGGAAGAAGAGAGAATTGGGTATACTCATGCTTACATTCCAATCAGTGCATTTTCCCGCTATAAGGGAGAAGATGGTGTTCTGGTGCTGGAAAAGGATGGGGCCTATATTGCAGTAAAAGCCCTTCAGGGACTTACCATACAGGAACACGGCCCCAATCAGTTCCGGGAATTTATCAGCCAGGGCAGAGATAATGTGTGGGTCGTGCGGGTAGGCAGCTTAGGAGAAGACCAAAGTCTTGATGATGTTTTTTCGGCTTTCAAAAAAATCGTCATCACCATGGACGGAACCAGCACTTCTGTTACAGATGAAAATGGGACAGAGTATCTTCTTGAGAAAGAAACCATATTAAAGGTCAATGGAAAAACGGTATACCATTATCCACAGACAGTAGAAGGCACAATCAGATGGAGGAAAAAGACGACGTGATAGATTTAAAGACATTAGAAGAGAACTTAAATCTGGTATCAGAGAAAATGATGGTTTTAAAAAATAATGGCAAGAAAGAAGTATACCCCATCAGCCTGATTGATTTTAATTGTTGGGAGTGGCCCCAGGGAGTGGGGATATTCGGTCTTTATAAGTATTATGAGGTTAGCGGCAGGAAGGAGATTCTCGACTCCATCATTGACTGGTATGATAACCGGATCCGGGAGGGAATACTGGAACGGAATGTGAATACGACTTCTCCCATGCTCACCCTTACTTATCTATATGAAAGAACGGGAAAACCAGAATATCTGGAGTTTATCAAAGACTGGGCCGACTGGATTATGAAAGATCAAAAGCTGATCCGGACTGGAGATGGTTGCTTTCAGCATATGATAACGGGAAGTGCCAACGATAATGAGATTCTCATTGATACACTGTTTATGGCAGTGCTGTTTCTGGCAAGAGCCGGTAAGCTTCTTGACCGAACTGATTATTATGAGGAGGCAAATTATCAGATCCTTTCTCATATTAAATACTTATTAAATAAAGAAGAGGGGCTGTTTTACCACGGTTTTAACTTTAAAAGAAACGATAACTACGGTAAAGTTTTATGGGGAAGAGGAAACTGCTGGTACACCATAGTCATCATGGAGCTTTTGGAGGACATTCCTATAGATGAAGGCCTGAAGCGGTATTTCTTAAGTGTTTATAAAAATCAGGTAGAAGCACTGAAACGGTATGCAGATCCCGAAACCGGCTTATGGCATACCATTATAGACGATGATTCTTCTTATATAGAGATATCCTGCAGCGCTGCATTCCTGTATGGAATTATGAAAGGGGTGCGCCTTGGAATATTAAAGAAAGAAGATTATCATGAGCTTATTGAGCTGGGAATGAAAAATCTATTAAATTATATAGATGAAGATGGTACTGTTAAAAATGTTTCCTACGGGACTCCTATCGGGCTTAACGGAGAATTTTATAAGACAATCCCATGCTGCCCGATGACCTATGGACAGGCACTTGTAATACTGGTGCTGCAAGAGGCTATGAATACTGATTGGCATTAGAAGGGACTGGTTGTGGGGATGAAAGAACGGGTTTTTTTTGAAGAATTTGACTCATTGTATTATTTTCATGGAGGCTCTGAAAACTGGGCTATGCAGGGGTTTCACTTTCACAACCAGTATGAAATTATTCTGTTTCTTACAGACGGGGCTTTGATGGAAGTTGGAAACCGCACGTACCATGTAAGATCGGGAGATTTATTTCTTATTAACAACAAGGAGTATCACCGCACCAGCGGTGCCGCGGGAAAAACCTATTACAGGTATGTCCTCATGTTTGAGCCGGAGCTGTTAAACCTGATGGCAGAGGTGTTTCATTACGACTTCTCCCGCTTTTTTGAGAACCGTCCTGATCCTTTTTTACATCGTCTTCATTTGTGCGGGGAGAATCTTCAGAAAGTAGAAAAACTGTTTGAAAAAATAGAGCAGAGCATTCATTCCCAGAACAGAGACAGGGCTGAATCAACGGTGAGAATCAAGCTTTCCATACTGGAGCTGATAGCATCCATTAATGAGATGTACCAGTTTTTTATGGAAAGAGAGAAAAATAAACCGGCTCAGGAATTTGTGGAAAAACAGGAAGAGGAATTTAAAGATCCCGTTCTTTACCGGGAGAGAATCGAACAATTAAAGAAGTATATTGCATCTCATGTGGAAGAACGACTGGATTTAAATGAGATTTCCAGCCGGTTTTATATGAACCGCTATTATTTAAGCCACTATTTTAAAAAGGAGACGGGCTTTTCCCTGACTCAGTATGTGGCAAACCAGAAAATCATTGCAGCAAAGGCTCTGCTAAAAGAAGGACACTCTGTTACCGATGTTGCGCTGGCACTTTCCTATAACAGTGACAGCCATTTCATCTCTGTATTTAAGAAAATGACTGGAATTACACCGAAAAAGTACGCCCAGTCAAAAGAAAGCAAAAAAGAATGATTTCATGTCTGAAATATGAGGTTTTTGTATTGCTGCAAATGTTAAAATGAATGTACTAAATCACAAAGGAGAGGTATTTTATGAAAAAAATGGTATCGTGGCTGCTTATGGGGGCATTGGCGCTTGGAACCTTAACGGGCTGTTCTGGTGGAGGAAAAGCGGAGAGTAAGGAGAAAAAGCTTGAAGTAGTATGGTTCAGCGACAACAAGGAAGGCGAATCTTTCATGAAGCTGGCAGATGCGTATATGAAAGAGCATCCAGACATCAAAATCGAGCTGATTGAGGTTCCGTACTCAGATTTGGAAAGCAAGATTAAGAACATGATTAATGGAAAGGAAGCTCCGGCAATTGCCAGACTCACCAATTTAGGACCGTTTCAGAACCAGCTGGTTGATCTGGGGCAATATGTATCAAACAAAGACGAATTTGTAAATAGCTTTGGAGAAGGCTTAAAATTTGTATTTAATGATAAGGTGCTGGCAGCGCCTATGGATGTAACTGCGAACGGACTTATTTATAATAAAACAGCTTTTGAGAAGGCCGGTGTTGCTGTCCCCCAGTCTGAGGATGAGATCTGGACATGGGCTGAGTGGAAGACAGCCATGAAAACCGTAATGGAAAAAGGCGGCTGCAAATACGGTCTGGTCTATGATAAATCTCCGCAGCGGTTCACTACCCTTCTTTACCAGGCAGGAGGCGGTCTTTTAAATAAGGATCTCAATGCTTCCGATTTTAATACGGAAGAAAACAAACATGCCATACAATTTTTTAAAGATCTTCATGACGAAGAAATCGTTCCCTCCTCCGTATGGCTTGGATCAGAGAATCCAAACAACTTATTCCGTACCGGTCAGGTGGCAATGCATTTTTCCGGAAGCTGGATGATTGCCAATTACAAAGATCAGATTACTGACTTTGACTGGGGTGTGACCTATCTTCCTAAAGAAGCAATGCGTTCTTCCGTACCAGGAGGAAAGTATCTGGCTGCATTCCAGAACACCGGAGTGGAAAAGGAAGCCGCAGAATTCATTGAATGGATCTCTAAGGCTGAGAACAATGCAAAGTACTGTGAAGAGAACAGCTACTTATCTCAGGTAAAAGGAAATGAGAGTTTAAACTATGCCTTTGGAAAAGAATATTTTAATATATTTTCAAAGGAACTGGCTGCAACCTCATCACGTCCCGGATCAGAGTGGGGGTATCAGGCTTTGACCGGAGCAGTTCAGGGCGATCTTCGTGACAAGCTGGTAGAAGTTCTTGCAGGTAAACTGTCTGTTGATCAGTATACGGAAGAAATGGATGGTCTGATTAACGAAAAACTGAAAGAACTGAAACAATAACGAAATAAACAAATTCGGACCGCCGTAAAATTTCATTACAGCGGTCCATTTTTTTGCAATTATATCTAAAAAAGAAAACCTTGACAAAAAAAAACAATATGTATATAATAATTAGGCGTGCATAAACGCGTCACGTTTTTGTGCGTAAATTAAGCTGAAGATGACAGCAACCACAGACAATATCACAGGAGGTGAATGGAATGCCAACATTTAATCAGTTAGTAAGAAAAGGCAGACAAACAGGCGTTAAGAAATCCACAGCACCAGCTCTGCAGAAGGGTTACAACTCTTTACAGAAGAAGGCGACTGACATTTCTGCTCCTCAGAAGAGAGGCGTTTGTACAGCCGTAAAAACTGCAACCCCTAAGAAACCTAACTCTGCTCTCAGAAAGATCGCCAGAGTTCGTCTTTCAAACGGAATCGAAGTAACAAGCTACATCCCAGGTGAGGGTCACAACCTTCAGGAGCATAGCGTTGTTTTAATTCGCGGCGGTAGAGTAAAAGATTTACCAGGTACCAGATATCATATCGTCAGAGGTACACTGGATACTGCAGGCGTAGCGAACAGAAGACAGGCTCGTTCCAAATACGGTGCTAAGAGACCTAAAGACAAAAAGTAATTAATACCACACATTTGAATTTCTAGTGCCGGACTTTAGATATTGAACCTGTAGGTTGCAGGATTATATAGATAGAAACCGAGCGCGAACGCAACTTCAATGTTTGTGAGTACCGAGGATCTAATGAATAGCTGTTTATTCGTATGAAAAGACGGCGATATTAAGGAGGGAAGTAACGTGCCACGTAAAGGACATACTCAAAAAAGAGACGTATTAGCAGACCCGCTTTACAACAACAAGGTTGTTACTAAGTTAATTAACAACATTATGTTGGATGGTAAAAGAGGTGTTGCTCAGAAGATCGTATACGGTGCATTCGGCCGTATCGAAACAAAAGCTGGCAAACCAGCTGTTGAAGTCTTCGAAGAAGCAATGAACAACATTATGCCTGTACTTGAGGTAAAGGCAAAACGTATCGGTGGAGCTACTTATCAGGTACCGATCGAAGTTAAACCAGAAAGAAGACAGGCATTGGCCCTGAGATGGATTACTCTTTACTCACGTAAAAGAGGAGAGAAGACTCAGGAAGAGAGACTGGCAAATGAGCTCCTTGATGCTGCTAACAACACCGGTGCAGCTGTAAAGAAGAAAGAAGATATGCACAAGATGGCTGAAGCAAACAAGGCATTTGCTCACTACAGATTCTAATAGGAGGAAAAAGCTTTGGCTGGAAGAGAATATCCATTGGAAAGAACCAGAAATATTGGTATTATGGCCCATATTGATGCAGGTAAGACTACATTAACCGAGCGTATCCTCTATTATACTGGTGTAAACTACAAAATCGGTGATACTCATGAAGGTACTGCAACCATGGACTGGATGGAGCAGGAACAGGAAAGAGGTATCACAATTACTTCAGCTGCTACAACATGCCACTGGACCATGCACGAGAACACCAAGGTAAAACCAGGTGCGTTAGAGCATCGTATCAATATCATTGATACTCCAGGACACGTTGACTTTACTGTTGAAGTAGAGCGCTCCCTTCGAGTGCTTGACGGTGCAGTTGGCGTATTCTGCGCTAAGGGCGGTGTTGAACCACAGTCCGAGAACGTATGGCGTCAGGCTGATACCTACAACGTACCCCGTATGGCATTCATCAACAAGATGGATATCATGGGTGCAAACTTTTTCGGTGCAGTAGAGCAGATCAAGACTCGTCTTGGTAAGAATGCAATCTGCATCCAGCTTCCAATCGGAGCAGAAGATGAATTCAAGGGAATTATCGATCTGTTTGAGATGAAAGCTTATATCTACAACGATGACAAGGGTGATGACATCACCGTTACTGATATCCCTGAGGATATGAAAGACGATGCTGAACTTTACCATGGAGAGTTAGTAGAGAAGATCTGTGAATTAGACGATGATCTGATGATGCAGTTCTTAGAAGGTGTAGAGCCTTCTGTTGAAGAATTAAAAAAAGGTTTAAGAGCTGCAACCTGTAACTGTACAGCCATTCCTGTATGCTGCGGAAGCGCATACAGAAACAAAGGCGTTCAGAGACTCCTTGATGCAATTCTTGAATTTATGCCAGCTCCTACAGACATTCCTTCTATTAAGGGTGTTGATATGGATGGCAATGAAATTGAACGTCATTCTTCTGATGAAGAACCGTTCTCAGCACTTGCATTTAAGATCATGACTGACCCGTTCGTTGGAAAGCTTGCGTTCTTCCGTGTATATTCCGGTATTATGAATTCCGGTTCTTATGTACTGAATGCAACAAAAGGCAAAAAAGAGCGTGTTGGACGTATCCTTCAGATGCATGCTAACAAGAGAAGTGAGTTAGACAAAGTATATTCTGGTGATATCGCAGCAGCTGTTGGTTTTAAAGTTACCACAACTGGTGATACCATCTGTGATGAACAGCATCCGGTAATTCTTGAATCCATGGAATTCCCAGAGCCAGTTATCGATATCGCTATCGAGCCAAAGACCAAAGCTGGTCAGGGCAAGATGGGCGAAGCGTTAGCAAAGCTTGCTGAAGAAGATCCTACATTCCGTGCAAAGACCAACCAGGAAACTGGCCAGGTTATCATTTCCGGTATGGGTGAGCTTCATCTTGAGATCATCGTTGACCGTCTGCTTCGTGAGTTTAACGTAGAAGCAAACGTAGGTGCACCTCAGGTTGCTTACAAGGAATCCTTTACTAAGACCGTTGAGGTTGACAGTAAGTATGCAAAACAGTCTGGTGGACGTGGTCAGTACGGACATTGTAAGGTTCGCTTTGAACCGATGGATGCCAATGGCGAAGAACTGTTCAAGTTCGAGTCAGCTGTTGTCGGCGGTTCTATTCCAAAAGAGTACATTCCTGCAGTTGGGGAAGGTATTGAGGAAGCAACCAAGGCTGGTATACTTGGTGGATTCCCTGTAGTAGGTGTTAAAGCGACTGTATATGACGGTTCTTACCATGAAGTCGATTCCAGTGAAATGGCATTCCACATTGCCGGTTCTATGGCGTTTAAGGATGCGATGCACAAGGGCGGTTCCATTCTTCTTGAGCCGATCATGAAAGTAGAAGTAACTATGCCGGAAGATTACATGGGCGACGTTATCGGTGATATCAACTCCCGTCGTGGTCGTATTGAAGGTATGGAAGACATCGGCGGCGGTAAGATGATCAAAGCATACGTTCCGCTTTCCGAAATGTTTGGTTATTCTACAGATTTACGGTCCAGAACTCAGGGCCGTGGTAACTTCTCTATGTTCTTTGAGAAATATGAGCAGGTACCGAAGAATATCCAGGAAAAAGTTCTTTCAGAGAAAAAGGACAAATAATTCCTAACAGGTTCCAATGGATTCCGGGCTGTGAAGTCCGCCCGGAATCCCTTAAATAGGCTTGAAAATAGTGCACAAATAGCATATAATAAAAAACAGCCTAACATAAAATGATAGCTCTAAACGAGCATAAATTAAGGAGGACGTTATAAAATGGCTAAAGCTAAGTTTGAAAGAAACAAAACCCATTGTAACATCGGTACCATCGGTCACGTTGACCACGGTAAAACAACTTTAACAGCTGCTATCACAAAGACACTTCATGAGAGATTAGGTACTGGACAGGCAGTAGCTTTCGAGAACATCGATAAGGCTCCAGAAGAAAGAGAGCGTGGAATCACTATCTCTACTTCTCACGTTGAGTATGAGACAGAGAAAAGACACTATGCACACGTTGACTGCCCAGGACATGCTGACTACGTTAAGAACATGATCACTGGTGCTGCTCAGATGGATGGAGCTATCTTAGTTGTAGCTGCTACCGATGGTGTTATGGCTCAGACAAGAGAGCACATCCTGCTTTCTCGTCAGGTAGGCGTTCCTTACATCGTTGTATTCATGAACAAATGTGATATGGTTGACGATGCTGAGTTACTTGAGTTAGTAGACATGGAAATCCGTGAGCTGTTAAACGAGTATGAATTCCCAGGCGATGATACACCAATCATCCAGGGTTCTGCTTTAAAGGCTCTTGAAGATCCTTCCAGTGTTTGGGGCGATAAAGTTCTTGAATTAATGGCAGCAGTTGACAGCTGGGTTCCAGATCCAGTTCGTGAAACAGATAAGCCATTCTTAATGCCTATCGAGGACGTTTTCTCAATCACAGGTCGTGGTACTGTTGCTACTGGTAGAGTAGAGCGTGGTACATTACATGTATCTGACGAAGTTGAAATCATCGGTATCCATGAAGAAACACGTAAAGTTGTTGTAACTGGTATCGAGATGTTCCGTAAGTTACTTGACGAAGCTCAGGCTGGTGATAACATCGGTGCATTACTTCGTGGTGTTCAGAGAACTGAAATCGAAAGAGGACAGTGTCTTGTTAAACCAGGTTCTGTAAAATGCCATAAGAAATTTACAGCTCAGGTTTACGTTCTGACAAAAGATGAAGGTGGACGTCATACTCCTTTCTTCAACAACTACAGACCTCAGTTCTACTTCAGGACAACTGACGTTACTGGTGTTTGCGATTTACCAGCTGGCACAGAGATGTGTATGCCTGGTGATAACGTAGAAATGTCTGTTGAACTGATCCACCCAATCGCTATGGAGCAGGGTCTTCGTTTCGCTATTCGTGAAGGCGGACGTACTGTAGGTTCAGGTAGAGTTGCTACAATCATTGAATAATTAAATTTAAAAGCCGAGCCCTTTGATTATAAGGGTTTCGGCTTTTTTTATTATTAAGAGCCATAAGAAGATTACGCATTTACTCCCCCCCTTAAGGTTTTATTACAAATACGTAATAAAAACGTTATTGTAAAAATGAGGGAAATTAGGTATCATGGTAAGGTATCTGAAAATGACTGCATGGAGGGAATGCGAAGATGAAAAAAATAAAATTAGGCAGAGTCTTTACCGGACTATTGGCAGCTGGATTTTTATGCTGTGCCTCTGCTTTTGTTTCGTTAGCGGATGAAGTGTTTTCCGATGATCAGGCTGTGATTCAGTCTTGTCTCGTTAATTCTGATTTAACCAGCGTAACAGTTAAGGTTTCAAATCATGCACCAGCTCAGGGAACGGATGGTGTGCTTTATCTGGTAGAGCTTCAGCCCTATCAAAACAGCCTGGAAGGAAGAACTGATTATGCAGCAAAAGCATCTTTGGTAGATTCAGCCGCATTCACTTTTTCATTAAACCGCAACACATTACAGGATCGGCTCTACAGCAGATTTGTAGTGGCAGTCTGGGATGGAAATAAGTACATACCTGTGAGCAAGCCTCATTACATAACAAATCCAGAGGCAGTGGCAGCAAATAAAAGTAAATTCAATGATCCTCTTACCAAAAAGGGCTTAAACATTGAACTTAACATGCTGGGAGATGCATTTGAACTTGGAGTGAAGCACGTTGCAACGAATATTTCATTCCATCAGATTCTGGGTCAGGGAATTGATTATCAGTATGACGGCAAGATGTATCATTTTGATGCGAATGTCATTAAAGGTTATGATGATACCATAAGTGCTCTGTCTGGAAAAGGCATGACTGTAACAGCAATTATTTTGAATGGATGGAATCCGTCAACACCTGATCTGATTTATCCTGGCACTAAGAAAAGTTCCAATGCATTTTACTACTTATTCAATACTGCAACTCCGGAAGGCTTTGAACAGACAAGAGCGATTGCGTCATTTCTGGCAGAACGTTATAATGGCTCTAATCCCAATCGTGGGAAGATATCCAACTGGATTATTGGAAACGAAATTAACAATCAGCAGTGGAATTATGTAGGAGCAAGGGATTTATCCAGCTATGTCCAGACATATCAGAATGCGTTCCGTGTATTCTACACCGCGATTAAAAGCACCAGTGCCAATGACAGAGTTTATTATTCCCTGGATTATAACTGGAATAATGAGATTGATAATAAGCTGAAATATGGTGGCAGACAGATTGTAGATACATTTAATTCCATTGCTAACCAACAGGGACAGATGGACTGGGGATTATCTTATCACCCATATCCGTGCCCAATGACAGAGCCGGAATTCTGGGATGATGATAAAACCGGATTAATTAAGAATGATTTTAATTCTCCGGTCATTAATTTTAAGAACTTAACCACTCTTACTGATTATATGGCTCAGGACAGTCTGAAATCCCCTACTGGACAGGTGAGACATATTATTCTGACGGAACAGGGATTTACGGCAAAGACCCAGTCAGGGCAGGACGTATCCCAGGTACAGGCTGCGGCATATGCTTACTCTTATTACATGGTTGACAGTAACCCTTATATCGATGCTTACATCTTAAGCCGTCAGGTTGATGCTCCTCTGGAAGTAAGAAGCGGTCTGGCCTTCGGACTTTGGGCCTGTGATATGAATAAGGGAGATGATATTGTGGCAACGAAACGACGCAAGATCTGGCAGGTGTTCCACGATATTGATAAGAAAAAGAGCACTCTGGAGACAACGGAGTTTGCTAAATCCATTATTGGAATACAGAAATGGTCCGACGTGGTTCCTAATTTCAAATGGAGATCATTAGAGAAATAAAATGAAGGTTGTCATGAGAATTCATGACAGCCTTTTGGCGTATTGAGATCTTAACAATTATGAAACACAAGAGTGACAGCAAATATATTATACTATAACAAGTCATACACAATGGATTTGCTGAATCCAGATATATTCATCTATAATTTTTATACAAAGGAGAACATATGGAAATTACTACCATACTGGGCGTTATAGTCGGCGTTATAGCTGTTGTCGGCGCGATGATTTTTAAACATATTGATTTTGCAGTTCTATTAAATCCTGCAGCATTCTTTGTTATTGTCGTAGGTACTGTTGCCACAATTTTAAATTCGTTTCCAGGCGAGAATGTTAAAGTTATTGGCTCTCTTTTCAGGGTGCTGTTTACAAAGAAAAAAGGCCAGTCAGAAGCTGAGATGATAGAACTCATGTATGAGTTGTCGAAGAAAGCACGTTCAGAAGGATTATTATCCCTGGAGGCGAAGGCGGAAGAACTGGAAGATCCATTTCTTAAAAAAGGAATTCGTTTACTTGTTGATGGAACTGGTGAAGAGGTAATCGAGGACATTCTGGAGACAGAAATCGGTGCCATGGAAAAACGCCATGAAATTAATGCCAGCATCTTTTCGTCTGCCGGTACCTATGCGCCTACCCTGGGTGTTTTGGGTGCGGTTTTTGGTTTGATTGCTGCCATGTCCTCAATCAATGATACAGAACGAATGGCGGAAGCGATTGCTGCCGCGTTTATCGCAACCATACTTGGTATTTTTACCGGATATGTTTTATGGAATCCATTTGCAAAAAAACTGAAAGTGAAAAGCCAGCAGGAAGTTATGGCGAAAGAGATCATCCTAAAAGGTATTATATCCATGCAGCACGGGGATTCTCCCTTTATACTTCGGGAAAAATTACTTGCTTCTCTTCCTAAATATAAGCAGAAAAAGATTGAAGAGCAGCAGAATAAAAAGGAATAGGGTGATTACATATGTCAAAAAAGAGAAAACAGGAACATCAGGAAGAGGAAGCTGGAGAGGCATGGCTTTTGCCGTATTCAGATTTGATGACGTTGCTGTTGGCAGTTTTCATCGTTCTATTTGCTGTCAGCAAAATTGATGCCCAAAAAGCGCAGCAGATTTCTCAGGAATTTTCATCTTCCATGATGAACAAAGATTATAATGGTAAAGGTTCCGGTTCCGGTTCTGGTTCCGGCCCGGGAGGAGCCGCCCCTCCTGAAAGCAGTACCCCATCTGATGCGTCTCCGGTGGGTGGACCTTTAAATATTGATACGGAAAGCGAGTTGGAAAGCTTCTTAGGCGAATATGAACTAAAAAAACTGGAAACTCTGAAGGGTGAAATTGATACCAGGCTGCATGACGAAGGCATGGATCAGTCCGTATCAACCATGATTGATATGAGGGGTCTGGTCATCAGAATGAATAATGCCATTCTTTTTGACTCAGGCAGTGCAAATATAAAAAAACAGAGTGAGGATACTTTAATTGAAGTAGCCGGTCTTTTGAACACGGTTGATAACTTCATA
This sequence comes from uncultured Paenibacillaceae bacterium, assembly GCA_963523055.1. Lineage (GTDB taxonomy): Bacteria > Bacillota > Clostridia > Lachnospirales > Lachnospiraceae > Lacrimispora. The sequence continues at coordinate 124,837 of CAURBV010000004.1, forward strand.
CGTATTGAGGGCCATACCGATAATGTGCCGATCAGCCGAAGCTCTTATCCATCTAACTGGGAGCTTTCCACGGCAAGAGCTGTAAATGTGGTTAAGCTCTTTATCGGTAAATGCAATTATCCTCCCAATAAGCTGATTGCAGTAGGGTACGGCGAATTTAAACCAGTAGCTGATAATTCAACAGCCGAGGGTAGAACAATGAACAGACGTATTGATATTATTATTCTTAGCTCAAAATATAATAACCTTGAAGAACCGCTTATTAAATAGTGGGTCTGTTATGGGGTAAAAAAAAATGCGCAGTCAAAAGCAAAAGCTGCGCATTTTTTTTATCAGTGCCAGTTCAGAGCACTGTAAGCATCTAAAAGTCCTCCACTTACAACCTTGCCTGAAAGAGTATCCAGTTTTCTGCTGGAGTTTAGAATAATAGTTTTCACATCTGCCAGGCTGATGTCAGTCCGATAGGAATAGAGCATGGCTGCAACGCCTGTTACCATAGGAGCTGCCATTGAAGTACCACTCATATATCCATATGAGTTATCCGGAATGGTGCTTAAGATATAGGTGCCAGGGGCTGCGATATCCACACTTGCAGCTCCGTAATTAGAATCCTTGCTCAGCGTACCGTCAAATAAAATGTTAGCCACAGATATAATATTATCATATGGAAGAGAGGCGGGATAAACAGGGTAGACATCTGTATTATAACCAAGACCTGATACCCCTCCGTTGCCACAGGAGACTACAAAAAGCATATGAGAGTTCTTCATTGTCTGGGCAAGCTCTTCGCTGTATCCCGTTGTTCCCATACTCAGATTACAGATGGAAGCTCCTTTTTCCTCAGCATATTTTATTGCTTTTATGACAGCATCAGGGGAACCAACCCCTTCTTTTCCTCCCAGCGCTTTTAATGGCATGATTTTAACATAATTATTATCGGTAATGCCGGCGATTCCATAAGACCCTCTGGAAGCACTGATGGTTCCGGCAGCATGGGTTCCGTGACTGTCTTCACTGCCAGAAAAGACTTTATTATTGTTTGAATAGAAGTTCCAGCCGTGAATATCATCTACATAACCATTACCATCGTTGTCAATGCCGTCTCCGTCAATCTCACCCGGATTGGTCCAGATTGCGTTACGCAGTTCCTGATGATTGATATCTATACCGGTATCAATGATTGCCACAATAACAGGCCGTTTGTTTTGTGCCTGATCATACAGTGACCACGCCGGCTGAACGTTAATGTCGATTCCTGAAACAGCATGTGTAACTTTAGATTCATAATTTCCAGGCCCTGGTTTTGGGATAGATAAGTTTCCTCCGCTGTTGACTTCGCTGTACAGGTTGTCTACGTACTTAAATTTCTGTACCAGCTCAATGAGGCGAAATTCTCCGTCATTCTTTAAACCCCACTGATAAGTGGAAAACTCATCAGAAGGCGAGAGGTTGTTAAGCCCTGGACCAAGTGCCATAACATGTAAGTCTTGTCCCTGATCTTTTGATGATATATGCAGCGGTTCTACTGATGCGCCTGAAGTGTTGCCCAGGGGATTCAGCCAGAGTGAATACCCAGCAAGCAGGATTGCCAGGGACAGACATGCAGCGCGGACTATCTTTTTCATGATTTCTTACTCCTTATAAAATAAACTGTCTTAACGATTTCCTTATTATATCATAAACCCTACGCTGTTTGCTGGAAAATTATGTGAAAATAATATTAATTTTTATTATGAAACAGCCCGGCGTCATGCCGGGCTGCAATCAAAATCATTCTTCTTCGTCTATTTGGGTATATTCCGTGCCTGAATTACTGGTTTCCTGGCTATCCTGAGCTTCCTTTAAAGCCGCTCTTCTTGCTAACTCAGCATTGGCCTCCGCTTGTGAAATGGTTCCCTTATCAACAAGCTTACTAATTTCTTCTTCTGTCAGGCTGGTTAATACGGTAGAGGAGCTTGTATCATCCGTTGTAGTGGTTTCTGCTACATTGGAATCCTTTGGTGGAGGTGGTCCCTGCATTTTTTGCTGATAGGCTCTTCCCTCCTGGCTGATTTCAATTGTGTCTACACTTTGTGAGGTGCCTGAAACCGTTTTTGCCGTATTAGAATCCGTTACCGTTTGGGAAGCTGTGATCTGTGCGCTTTCCGCAGCTGCCTGTTCTGCCGCTTTCATTTCTTTTTCCTTCTGCAGCTGAAGCTGTTGCAGCTGGTCGTAGGAAGAAGAACCTGATAGTCCTGATATTTCCATTCCCATTTCCTCCTTTGTATAAATTACAGTAAAAGTATATCATTTACTTGTGTTCAATGACTGAAATTAGCCTGAAAAACAAAAATTTAATTGCTTGATCTTTTTCATCTGTGATATGATTAATTTGCACAGAAAGGGGATAAACAGATATGGATAAGGCAGTTGTTTACAACCGTTTGGCTGGAGGGCTGATTGTATCCTGCCAGGCTCTGCAGGATGAACCTCTTTACAGTTCATATATTATGTCCCGCATGGCATATGCGGCAAAAGAAGGCGGTGCAGTCGGAATACGGGCAAACTCCATATCCGATATCCGGGAAATAAAAAAAACAGTCGATCTGCCTGTAATAGGCATTATTAAACAGAAGTATGAGGGGTATGAAACAGTCATTACTCCTACCAGGCTGGAGGTAGAAGCCCTGGTTTTGGAGGGAGTAGAAATTATCGCTCTGGACTGTACAATAAGGCCCCATCCATCTGAAGAAAGTTCAGAGGATTTTTTATATAAAATCAGGCACGAATTTCCAGATCAGCTTCTCATGGCAGACTGTTCAAATTACGCAGAAGGAATGGCTGCCGCACGTCTGGGAATGGACTTTATTGGCACTACTCTCAGTGGATATACAGATTATACACGAAATAGACAGCTTCCGGATGTGGAACTGATTGAGCAGCTTTGCAGGGACTGCGGGAAGCCCGTGATTGCAGAGGGGGGGATAAAAACCCCCGATCAGCTTGCGTGTGTATTAAACGCAGGGGCGTGGGCTGCAGTAGTGGGAAGTGCCATTACAAGACCAAGAGAGATAACGCGTGAGTTTATCACTGGTGCCGGGTGCCGCACCCAGGAATTGAAAGAGATTAAACAAAAGGGAGAGTCAGAGTGATGAAAGGCGATTTTTTGACCAGGATCCGGGCAGAGTACAATCAGTTTACGAAAGCCGAGCGGAAGGTGGCAGATTATATTCTGCTAAACTACAGAGAGGTACTGTTTCTGTCTATTACGGATCTGGCAGAAGCGTGTGAGGTAGGGGATACTACGGTATTTCGTTTTTGCAAAACCCTGGAATTAAAAGGGTACCAGGAGTTTAAAATGCTGTTGTCTTTAAGTCTCCACGATGAGACTACAGGTCAGGGGCGTTTAGAAGGAGATATCAGCTTGAAGGATTCGTTTGCTGAAGTCTCACGAAAAGTGCTTAATACCAATATGAGTGCGCTTGAAGAGACCTATTCTCTTTTGAATGAGGAAAACTTTGATCAGGTGATCCGGTATCTTCATGAAGCAAAGAAAATTTGCTTTTTTGGTGTTGGAGCAAGCATGCTTTCTGCCATGAAGGCAGCAAATAAATTTCTTAGAATTGAACCCAAAGTGTCCTGTGTGTCAGATTCCCATATGCAGGCCATGGTGGCTTCCATGATGGGGGAGGGCGAGGCAGCCGTTATATTTTCTTATTCAGGTGCTACGAAAGATACCATTCATGTTGCAGAACTTGCAAAAAAAGCAGGAGCGACAACAATTTGCATTACCCGGTTTGTAAAGTCACCCCTCACTTCTTTTTCAGACGTAACTCTGCTTTGTGGAGCCAATGAAGGACCGCTGCAGGGAGGGTCCACCTCCTCAGAGATCAGTCAGCTTTTTTTGATTGATTTGATGTATACAGAATATTACAGAAGATATTTTGATACCTGCAATCAGGTAAATGAAAGAGTCTCCGCATCAGTATTGGATAAAATGTGCTGACAGGTACAGTTCAAGGTTATTTTAAGGATCAGGTGTTATTCTATATCTGATGGAAACACTCTCCCTTTTTCTTTAAGTGAATAGCATTACAGAAATGGGCCGGGACTTCCGGTCCTTTTTTCATGCCTAAAAAGTTATTAATAATAAAACGAAAAGGAGAAAAGCATGAGGATACTTTTGGTTGAGGATGAAACCTCACTGTCTGCAGCTGTTGCAGAATTATTAAGGCGGAACCGGTATGAGGTTGATGCTGCTTACGATGGAGAAGAGGCCCTCCATTTTGGTGAAACCGGTATTTATGATGTTATTCTGCTGGATATTATGCTTCCTGGGAAAGATGGTCTCTCTGTTCTTCGCCAACTGCGAAAAGGAGGAATACAATCCTCCGTACTGCTTCTCACTGCAAAGTCCGAAGTAGAAGACCGGATTGCAGGACTTGATACCGGCGCAGATGACTATCTTGCCAAACCCTTTGCAATGGGAGAACTTATGGCCAGAATCAGAGCTTTGGGAAGAAGAACGGGACAATTTACCGGCGATATATTGCAATATGGAGATTTAGAATTAGACCGGAATACCAGCGAACTTTGCTGCAGGGAGCGGCGTGTAAAACTGGGTGTAAAGGAGTATCAGACTATGGAAATGCTGTTAACAAACAGCCGGCAGATAATAACCAAGGAATTATTTGCAGAGAAAGTCTGGGGATATGCAAATGAGGCAGAGTATAATCAGGTGGAAGTATACATATCCTTTCTCAGGAAAAAAATGACATATCTGGAATGCCACACATCAATAAAGACCATTCGTGGCAGGGGATACAGGCTGGAGGAGCAGGTGAAATGATTAAAAGGCTGAGATATCAATTTATTCTTATTTCTATGTCCAGCGTGGGTGTGATTTTTTGCTTTATGCTTTTTGCAATTAATATTTCCATGACAGTAAGCATGAGAAAGGATGCCGTATTTACACTGCAACGCGTAATAGAAAACCAGGAACAGGAGCTTTCTCTGAAAAAGGGAGAGATAGCTGGTAAGAAGGTTCCCCGTATTTCCAATCTGAAACGAACTACTGTTGCTAATTTAAATGATGACGGTCAGATAACAGCCATTATTGATAATGGGAATAAGAACTTATCAAGGGATGAGATCCAGCAGCTGACGGAAGGAATATATAAGTCTGGAAAGGAAAATGGGATGATGCAGGAAAATCAGTTTCTTCTGCATAAAACCTCTTACGGCTATATCCTCGCATTTATGGATTGTTCTCACGAGCTTGAGAATACCAGGCGCCTGGTAAATATTTGTCTGGTTATTGGCATACTGGCAGTGGGAATTTTAATGGTAACAGTTATCTTTTTATCAAATTTGGTTGTCAATCCCATTGAAGAGGGATTTCAAAGACAAAAGCAGTTTGTGGCAGATGCCAGCCATGAACTGAAAACACCTTTATCCGTGATATCAGCTAATGTAAGCGTACTTGAGGATATGTATGGTGAGAACCAGTGGACGTCATATGTACAGACAGAGATTGAAAGAATGAGCCGACTGATCAATGATATGCTGAAGTTGGTCCGAATGGAGCAGCCTGCCCTAACTTCTTCAGGAGAATCGTTTGATTTTAGTAAAATGGCTATGGAGGTATTGCTCCCATATGAATGTCTGGCTTATGAACAGGGAAAGCAGTTTATATATGAAGTGGAGCCCGGACTTAAGTTTAATGGCAGCCGGGATTCACTGACTCAAATGCTTCATATTTTTGTGGATAATGCGTTTAAATATTCAGAAGCCAGGGGTGAGGTAAAAGTCACTGTAAAGAAGGTTAAAAAGAAAATCTGCATTAAGGTCTATAATACCGGAGAGGGTATTTCTGAAAACGCCAGAAAGCAGATTTTTCAGCGGTTTTACAGAGAAGAAGACTCCCATAACAGAAGAACGGAAGGGTATGGTCTGGGATTATCCATTGCGCAAACAATATTAGATCTTTATCATGGTAAAGTCAATGTACTGAGTGACGGACAAACCTATGCATCCTTTGAAATTCAATTATAGCTTCAAGGTATTTTCAAGGTAATAAGTTTAAGATGTACACATCAGCCTCAACTAAGCGCTGACAAAACGTATAACATACAAAAAGGAGTGTGCATCTTATGAAGAAAAAATACTGTGCTGCTGCAGGTTTGTCGGCAGTGTTCCTTACCTTTGGTGCAGCAATGACCACTATGGCATCTGAAACCGGGTGGATCAATGAAAATGATAGCTGGGTATACTTAGACTCGGATGGGAGTAAGGTGTCTTCCAGCTGGAAAAAGTCAGGAGATAACTGGTATTATCTTAATTCAGACGGAAATGTAGAAAAGAATGCCTGGATTGATGATACTTATTATGTAAATGAAGATGGTGTTATGCAGATGAATCAATGGGTACATTCCGATGAGGATGACGCACCTTCTGGAGAGGAAGGCTGGTATTATCTTGGAACAGCCGGTAAGATAGTGACTGATAGCTGGAAACAGATTAACAATGAATATTATTACTTTGATGATGATGGACAAATGGGAACAGGCTGGCACTATGAGGATGATTCGGCCTATTATCTGGGAGATGAAAATGATGGCGCAAGAAAACAGGGGTGGCTGTGCCTGGAGTATGAAAGTGATAATGAGCCTGAGGAAGGCGATGTCAGTGATACAACAGCCTCTGGTGATGGTTCAGAATGGTTCTACTTTCAGTCAAATGGAAAAATGGTGAAATCCTCAGACGGATATACTTCCAAAACCATTAATGGCTCAAAATTCTATTTTGATGAGAAAGGAATTATGCAAAACGGCTGGGTTGCGGTTGCCAGCGCTGCCAGTGCAGATTCTACCGGGATCAGCAAGTTTAAGTATTTTGGAGATGAGAATAATGGAGCCATGGCAACTGGATGGAAGTATCTGACCGATCACCCATCTGATTCAGATGACAAAAGCGAAATATCCGAAGGAACCGACAATCCTGAAGAAGGTGATGGATACTGGTATTATTTTGATACAAGCGGTGTCCCCAAATATTTAGCTCAAAGTTCTGATACCCTTACATCGGCCACTGTAAGAATTAATGGAAGTTCCTATTTCTTTGATCAATATGGTTGTATGCAGTCAGGACTGATTGGTTTTAATTTTGGTGATACGGAATATTCCTCTTACTTTGGAAACAGTGACAATGACGGTAAAATGAAGACGGGAAAGCAGACAGGTGTTTATGACGGAGATGATGACACCGGTACTTATTACTTCAATACTTCAGGAAGCTATAAGGGAGGTGGATATACAGGAGTAAAGGATGATTACCTCTATTATAAAGGTAAGCTGGTTGAAGCGGACGAAGACAGTGATTATCAGGTGTTCTGCATAAATGTAAGCGGAACAGATACCTACTATCTGGTTAATGAATCAGGGAAGGTTCAGACATCCAATAAGAAATATAAGTCCGATAGTGATTATAAGTATCAGTACAGCAGTGGAACCATCTATCTGATTGATTCAGACGGAGAGAATCCAACAGAGGTTACAACCTCGGATTGTGCAGCACTGCCTAATGTTTCATTTGATGCTGAATATACATTTGAACAGACTGCATATTAATAGAACAGAGAAAAAGATCAATGGGCTGGACCTGCTGGTCTTTTTCTCATTTTTATACTGTTTCATAGTAAACAAGGATTGATAGAACTTCATTTTATGTGATAAAATAATAGATATGCTTTAAGAGGAGGACCCAATGGAAGAAAAATATTTTCGCAATAAAATTGTCTGGTTTACATTTCTTTTTAGTATCCTGGTAATTTGGGTTCATTCCTATAATGCAGTTCTATTTTTAGGAAAGACCGGTTTGGGCTACCGGATTGACTGGTTGGAACGATTCTGGGGAAATACAGTAGCACAAATTTCAGTTCCCGGATTTTTTTTAATTTCATCTTATTTATTTTTTCGTGGATTTACGCTGAAGCAGCTTTGGGTAAAATGGAATTCCAGGATACGAAGCATTTTTGTACCTTATATTATATGGAACTCTCTTTATTATCTTGGATATGCCATCGGCAGCAGAATCCCTTTTATCTCTACCATAATTGGAAAGGGTAGAATTCCCTTACACATAAAAGAAGCCGTCCAGGCGGCCCTTTTTTATTCTTATAATTATGTTTTCTGGTATTTGCACCAGTTAATTCTGCTGGTTTTTCTGGCACCAGTTATCTACGTTGCCATGAGAAAAAAAACAGTTGGCAGGCTGATACTGGCAGGAATTCTCGGTTCTATCTATCTAGGTGGTGCACTTCCTTTCTTAAACCTGGATGCTCTGTTTTATTATTCGTTTGGGGCGTATGCTGCTTTGCATGGGAAAGAAATTGCAGAGAATTCATTTAGCCTTCGGAGTATTGTAGCCGGGGCAGTTCTCTTTCTTGCTGCCTGCCTGGTAGTAATTATTGATATTCCTGGTAATGTTAAGGGGGAAATTGCAGCGTCCACGGTATGCTTTCGTCTTCTGATGCCTGTGAGCCTGTGGCTTATGGTTCCCGGCAGATATTTAAAAGAAGCGGGTAACTGGATGAAACAGAATTTCTTTCTGTATGCCACGCATTTTTGCGTTGTAAGGTTAATAAATAAAACGGGAGCATTGCTGCTCCCGCCAGTTCCGGCTATTTCTCTCGGTCTTTATATCATTATGCCGGTTTTTTGTATTCTTTTCAGCTGCGCTGTGGGTTCTTTTTTAAGAAAGTATCTTCCCCAGGTCTGGTTCCTGCTTAATGGAGGACGTTGATTTAAACGTTATGAAATACGGTCTGCAGACCATCTTCCGGAAGCCCCGCATGGAAGGATAAGTCCAGAGCTTTTCACAGGAAGCCCAACTTCATCAGACTGTACACTGCCGCCGAATTTGCTGGTGATCTCCGTGGAAATCATATAAGACAATACAGACGGAGCCAATCCTGTGGTGTAGGAGTTGATGAGGAAAAATAATGGGGTGTCCGATAAGAGCTGGGAACAAAGCTTTACGAAGGGATAAATGGAATCTTCGATCTTCCAGATCTCCCCTTTAGGTCCCCTGCCATAAGATGGAGGATCCATAATAATGGCATCGTAACGGCTACCTCTTCTGATTTCCCGTTCCACGAACTTCACACAATCATCCACAATCCACCGGATGGAGGCAGATTCAAGTCCTGATGAGCGGGCATTTTCCTTGGCCCAGCCCACCATGCCCTTAGAAGCGTCCACATGGGTAACCTGTGCTCCTGCCTGAGCAGCAGCCAGAGTTGCTCCACCTGTGTAAGCGAATAAATTCAGCACTTTTACAGGGCGTCCAGCCTTCTTTATCTTATCACCGAACCAGTCCCAGTTTGCAGCCTGTTCCGGAAAAAGTCCAGTATGTTTAAAGCTGAAAGGCTTTAACTGAAACGTTAATCCCTTATAGCTGATGGTCCACTGTTCGGGCAGATGAAAGAACTCCCATTCTCCGCCGCCTTTTGCACTGCGGTGGTAATGGCCGTTCATTTTTGTCCAGCCAGTTTCTTTCTTTGGGGTAGACCAGATGACCTGTGGGTCAGGACGAACCAGAAGGTAGTTGCCCCACCGTTCTAATTTTTCCCCCTCAGAACAATCTATCACTTCATAATCTTTCCAGCCGTCTGCAATCCACATACTTGATGCCGCCTTTCTTTCTATATAAATACAATTATTTTATCTTTATGATTCTATGATTATACTGGATAGAGCTTTTAGCGTCAAGGTGATTCACACCTTGTCTGATGGTTCTATATATTATAGTATAATGTTAAGTAAAGAGGTGTAAGACTTATGGGCTGTTTCCGGATGGGATTTTCTTTCGGCTGCTGTGGATGTAATTGCTGGTGCAACTGGCGGGGCTGTAACGGCTGTGGCTGGATCTGCAGTAACGGCTGTAATAGATGCTGCAATAACTGTTCAGGCTGCTGCAGAAGGTGCGGATCATGCAGACGGTGCAATAATTGCTGCAGGAGAAATAACTGCTGCAGATAGACGGCATTTTAAATAGATCAGGTAAACAGGCAGTGACGGAGGGATTTAATTACAATCCACACCGGCACTGCTTTTTTTGCCCTTTTCCTGGAATTTTAATACAGCAATAATTTTGTAATAGAATTGAAAGATTAAAACAGTTGAATAATCTAAGATTAATTGTTAAAATAAATTATAGTAAAAAAGGAAATCCCTGTAAGGAGTGTAAATATGAAAAGAAAAGGTCTCATTGTACTGGCAGCAGCTGCTATGCTGACAGTCGGAGCTTCATCTTTGGACGCTTGGGCGGCCGAGGGGTGGCAGCAGGCGGGAAGTATTTGGGTGTATTATGATTCAAGCGGCGGCAAAGTAAGCAGCACCTGGAAAAAGGGTGCGGATAATTTATGGAGATATTTAAACAGCAATGGTGAGATGGCAGTCAACACCTGGGTTGAGAACACTTATTATATGGATTCCAACGGAATTCTGGTAACGGATAAATGGATGAAATTCAAGGATTCCGGAAGCAGCAGTGATTATAAGTGGTATTATTTTGGCAGCAGTGGGAAAGCGATTATGGACAACTGGTCTAAAATCGACAATAAGTGGTACTACTTTGATTCCAACGGTGAGATGCAGACCGGCTGGATCCTTGATGACATGTATTATACCGGAGCAGACGGAGTTATGAAGACCGGCTGGCAGAAACTTTATCCGCCGGACAGTAACGACGAAGGCCGTGTTACACCCGGGGATACCGATGACGGAAAGAACTGGTACTATTTTAGTGAAAACGGTAAAAAGTATATACCAAAGGATTTCTCCGGTGATTATGGCACTTATAAGATCGATGGAACTGCTTACTGCTTCGATGACAGGGGTGCGCTTCAGACTGGCTGGAAGAAAGTCGGAGTTGATAATGCAGAATACGAGATTCAGAATTATAAATATTATGACGCCAATGGAAAGCTGCGTGAAGGCTGGTTTTCCACAGAACCGCCTCATGATATAACCGGATATGAAGAAAGCGTGGAGTGGTTTTATTTTTCCAGTACCGGAATTCCAAAAGCTGGTCCGAAAGAGGGAGAGGCAAGTACATCCAACCTGGTGAAGATAAAAGATAAGACATATCTGTTTAATGAACTGGGTGTTCCGGTATATGGACTTCAGAAGATCAGAATAGGAAGCAGTTCTGAGTATACTGCCTTCTATTTCGGAGATAAGAAAACCAGCAACATGCAAAAGGGAAAAGTCAAGGTAACAGAAGGTGACGGAAACGATAGTACCTATTATTTCAGTGACAGCGGAAGAGGCTATACCGGCGTTAAGGATGGCTATCTCTACTATATGGGGAAACTTCAGTGTGCAGACGAGGGCAACAAATATGAGCCGATCTCCATTCCTACAGGAAGTGCCAGAACGACTTATGTTGTGAGTACATCAGGTAAGGTGTCCAAAAGTACGACGGTAAAAAGTGCAGATGGTGTAAAATATAAGACAGGAAGCAATGGAACCCTGTTGAAAGTAGATGAGGAAAACCCCTCTGGGAATGAAGGAAAAGAACCTTCGGAACCAGCCTGGAAGTGAATAAATTCCATAAAAAAGCGCAGAATCTGAGAAAAAAAGATTTTGCGTTTTTTTTGAAAAAAGTACTTGCATTACCATGGAAAATATGGTATTCTGTTAAGGCTGTGGCATGATAGCTGTGAAACGTGAGGTTGCTGCTGAAAAGCAGGTTTTCCGTGGAGCGAATGTCAAGTTAGGAAACTGGCGACAAGTCACTGTACAATTTAAAATTCTGTTTGTTTCAAACGGATGGTCAGTGTGGGTCATTGATGACACACACGGGAACGTGTACAGTCACCGCTTGTCGTACTTCTACTAAGTGCGAAAAGGAGGCGACTTTTTTTATGGCAAGTCAAGTAATGAGAATCACATTAAAGGCGTATGATCATCAGTTAGTTGATCAGTCTGCGGGCAAGATTATCGACACTGTAAAAAAGACAGGATCAAAAGTGAGCGGACCGGTGCCGTTACCAACCAAGAAGGAAGTGGTAACTATCTTAAGAGCGGTTCACAAGTACAAAGATTCCAGAGAGCAGTTCGAGCAGAGAACCCACAAGAGACTCATCGATATCATTACACCAAGCCAAAAAACTGTTGATGCATTATCCAGACTGGAAATGCCGGCAGGGGTGTATATCGATATCAAGATGAAGAATAAATAATCTTCATCGAAAGAAACAATTTAGGTAATGTCCTGAAGGGTTTTAATATAGAAGCAACACTTTTTCCTCTAAGGAATCAACATCTCCATGGACGGGAACGGAACGTAAGCAATTACGGATTCGTCGGCCGCGGGAGTCATAGTGTTCCACGTATATTGGACTGTTCTAGGATGATTGCGAAAGCAATCCGCTGTAGAATTAATAACCAGGAGGTAAAAACATGAAGAAGGGTATTTTAGCTACCAAAGTCGGAATGACACAGATCTTCAATGAAAATGGAGTATTAACTCCAGTAACAGTTCTTCAGGCTGGTCCTTGTGTAGTAACACAGGTTAAAACAGTTGAGAATGATGGTTACAGTGCAGTACAGGTTGGTTATGTTGACAAGAGAGAAAAGCTGGTCAGCAAGCCATTAAAAGGCCATTTTAATAAGGCTGGAGTATCTTACAAGAGATTTGTAAGAGAATTTAGATTAGAGAATGCTTCCGAGTATTCTGTAAAAGACGAAATCAAAGCTGATATCTTTGCTGCAGGCGATAAGATTGATGCAACCGCAATCTCCAAAGGTAAAGGTTTCCAGGGTGCTATCAAGAGACACGGACAGTCCAGAGGACCTATGGCTCATGGTTCCAAGTTCCATCGTCATGCTGGTTCCAATGGTGCTGCTTCTGATCCAAGTAAGGTATTTAAAGGCAAGAAGATGCCTGGCCAGATGGGTAATAAGAAGATCACAATCCAGAACCTCGAAATCGTTAGGGTTGATATTGAAAACAACCTGATTTTGGTTAAGGGTGCTGTACCAGGACCTAAGAAGTCTCTCGTAACAATCAAGGAAACAGTAAAAGCAGCTAATTAATGCTTTTATAAGAAAGGAGGATTACACAGATGGCAAACGTATCTGTTTACAATATGGAAGGTAAAGAAGTTGGCACATTAGAGTTAAGCGATGCAGTGTTTGGTGTTGAAGTAAATGAACACCTTGTACACATGGCAGTCGTAAGCCAGCTTGCAAATAAGCGCCAGGGAACACAGAAGGCAAAAACACGCGCTGAAGTATCCGGCGGCGGTAGAAAACCGTGGAAACAGAAAGGAACCGGTCATGCCAGACAGGGTTCAACAAGATCTCCTCAGTGGACAGGCGGCGGAGTTGTATTCGCACCAACACCAAGAGATTATACAATCAGACTGAACAAGAAGGAAAGAAGACTTGCTCTGAAATCCGCACTGACCAGCAGAGTGAACGAGAATAAGTTCATCGTTGTTGATGAGTTAAAGTTTGATGAAATCAAGACAAAGAAGTTCCAGGCTGTATTAGACAACTTGAAGTTATCCAAAGCTCTTGTAGTTGTTGGAGATGACAGCGCTAACACAGTAATGAGCGCAAGAAACATCGCTGCTGTTAAGACTGCTTTTGTTAACACAATCAATGTATACGATATCTTAAAGTATAACACAGTTGTTGCTACCAAGACTGCTGTTGCAGCAATCGAGGAGGTGTACGCATAATGGCAGATATTAAATATTACGACGTGATTCAGAAACCAATCGTAACTGAGAAGAGCATGAACGCTATGGCTTCTAAAAAGTACACATTTTTAGTGCACACAGATGCGAATAAGACGATGATCAAGGAAGCTGTTGAAAAGATGTTCCCAGGCACCAAGGTAGCCAGCGTGAACACCATGAACTTAGACGGAAAGACCAAAAGAAGAGGAACAACCTTCGGTAAGACATCTAAGACTAAGAAAGCAATCGTTCAGTTAACAGCTGACAGCAAAGATATCGAAATTTTCGAAGGACTGTAAGATCGGAACGCTTGGCATGAAGTCATTCGGGCCCGGCGTCAACGATTTTCAGTTACCTTAGTGATGAACATTATATCACAATAAACAAGATACGCCAGGTGGCGTTGAAACACCATACTGGTATACCTTGATGTCCAAAAAGCGTGGACAAAAAAGCAGAAAGGAGAAACAAAATGGGAATCAAAAAGTATAACCCATATACCCCTTCCAGAAGACAAATGACCGGATCTGATTTCAGCGAAATCACCAAGTCAACTCCTGAGAAATCCTTAATCAGCAAAACTATTAAGAAAACAGCCGGCCGTAATAACCAGGGTAAAATTACTGTTAGACATCGCGGAGGCGGCGTTAAAAGAAAATATAGAATCATTGACTTCAAGAGAAACAGCAAGGACGGCATTGCAGCAACTGTAATCGGTGTTGAATATGATCCGAACAGAACTGCTAATATCGCACTGATCAGCTATGTAGACGGAACAAAGGCTTATATCCTTGCTCCAGCTGGTTTAACAGACGGAATGACTGTTATGAGCGGCGAGACTGCAGAAGCAAGAGTAGGTAACTGCCTTCCATTAAGCAAGATCCCGGTTGGTGCTCAGGTTCATAACATTGAGCTTTACCCAGGAAAAGGCGGACAGCTGGTTCGTTCTGCTGGTAACAGCGCACAGTTAATGGCTAAAGAAGGAAAATATGCAACTCTTCGTTTACCTTCCGGCGAAATGAGAATGGTTCCAATCAACTGCAGAGCTACCATCGGTGTTGTAGGTAATGGTGATCATAACCTGATCAATATCGGTAAAGCTGGTAGAAAACGTCACATGGGATTCCGTCCTACAGTTCGCGGTTCCGTTATGAACCCGAATGACCATCCACACGGTGGTGGTGAAGGTAAGACTGGTATCGGCCGTCCAGGTCCATCTACACCATGGGGCAAACCAGCACTTGGCTTAAAGACCAGGAAGAAAAACAAGCAGTCTAACAGATTAATTGTTAGAAGAAGAGATGGAAAGACCGTTAAATAAATGAAGGAGGTTAGAACCTATGGCTCGCTCACTTAAAAAAGGACCATTTGCAGATGCTCATTTACTGAAAAAAGTAGATGCTATGAACGCAGCAGGACAAAAGCAGGTAATTAAGACTTGGTCTCGCCGTTCTACAATCTTCCCACAGATGGTTGGACATACAATTGCAGTTCATGATGGCAGAAAACACGTTCCGGTATATGTTACAGAAGATATGGTTGGACATAAACTGGGTGAATTCGTTGCTACCAGAACTTACAGAGGACATGGAAAAGACGAGAAAAAATCTGGTCGTAAGTAATAGAGAAGCAGACACCCTCCGGGTATTCTTATTTAAGAATTCCCAAAGGGCGTTAAAGTTGAAAGGAGGATTCACCAATGGCTAAGGGACATAGAAGCCAGATTAAGAGAGAAAGAAATGCCCAGAAGGACACAAGACCATCAGCAAAGTTATCCTATGCTAGGGTTTCAGTTCAGAAGGCATGCTTTGTATTAGATGCTATCAGAGGCAAAGATGCTGTTTCAGCACTTGGTATTGTAACTTACAATCCCAGATATGCTTCTACTTTAATAGAGAAGTTATTAAAATCAGCAATCGCAAATGCTGAGAACAATAGCGGTATGGACCCAGCAAAACTTTATGTAGAAGAGTGTTTTGCAAACAAGGGACCGACAATGAAGAGAGTAAAACCAAGAGCACAGGGCCGCGCTTACAGAATCGAAAAGAGAATGAGCCACATCACCATCGTGCTTAATGAAAGATAAGGAGGCAAATAATGGGACAGAAAGTTAATCCACACGGCTTAAGAGTCGGTGTTATTAAAGACTGGGACTCAAAATGGTATGCTGAAGCTGATTTCGCAGACAACTTAGTAGAAGACTATGCGATCAGAAAATTCCTGAAGAAGAAATTATACAGCGCCGGCATTTCTAATATTGAAATTGAACGTGCATCTGACCGTGTTAAAGTTATTATCCACACAGCAAAACCAGGTGTGGTAATCGGTAAGGGTGGATCTGAGATCGAAAGAATTAAAGCAGAAGTTCAGAAGCTTACAGATAAAAAATTATTTGTTGATATTAAAGAAATCAAAAGACCAGACAAAGACGCTCAGTTAGTTGCTGAGTCCATCGCACAGCAGTTAGAGAATCGTGTATCCTTCCGTCGTGCTATGAAGTCTACCATGGGACGTTCCATGAAGTCTGGTATCAAAGGAATCAAGACTGCAGTTGCAGGACGTCTTGGCGGCGCTGATATGGCTCGTACAGAGTTCTACAGCGAAGGAACTATTCCGTTACAGACACTCAGAGCGGATATTGACTATGGCTTCGCAGAGGCAGATACTACCTTCGGTAAGATCGGAGTTAAGGTATGGATCTACAACGGCGAAGTACTTCCAACTAAAGCTAAAAGGGAAGGGAGCGATAAATAATGTTAATGCCTAAGAGAGTTAAGCGTCGTAAACAGTTCCGTGGTAGCATGGCTGGTAAAGCTTTAAGAGGCAATACAATCAGCAGTGGTGAGTTCGGTTTAGTCGCTTTAGACCCATGTTGGATCAAATCAAATCAGATTGAGGCAGCCCGTGTTGCCATGACCCGTTATATTAAGCGTGGTGGTAAAGTCTGGATCAAGATTTTCCCGGATAAGCCTGTAACAGCAAAGCCAGCAGAAACCCGAATGGGTTCCGGTAAGGGCGCTCTGGAATACTGGGTAGCAGTAGTAAAACCAGGTCGTGTATTATTCGAAATCGCTGGAGTACCTGAAGAAACAGCACGTGAAGCTTTACGTCTTGCTATGCACAAATTACCATGCAGATGTAAAATTGCTGCTAAAGCAGATTTAGAAGGCGGTGAATGACAGTGAAAATGAATAAATATGTTGAAGAATTAAAAGGAAAATCAGTTGCCGAGCTGAATGTAGAATTAGTAGCTGCAAAGAAAGAACTTTTCAACTTAAGATTCCAGAATGCAACCAACCAGCTTGATAACACAAGCCGTATCAATGAGGTTCGCAAAAACATTGCCAGAATTCAGACTGTTATAACTGAGAAGGCTAAATTAGCTTAAGTTGCAGCTTATTAAAAAAAGCATGACACACACGAGTGTGTGTTAACTTATAGATTGGGGCCATGGAAGCCCAAAACTCGAAAGGAGAATACAGAACGTGGAAAGAAATCTTAGAAAAACCCGTACTGGTAAGGTTGTTAGCAACAAGATGGATAAGACCATTGTTGTAGCGATTGAAGACCATGTAGAACATCCTTTATACGGCAAGATCGTAAAAAGAACGTATAAATTAAAAGCACATGATGAGAAGAATGACTGCAACATGGGCGATACAGTAAAAGTTATGGAAACAAGACCGCTGTCCAAAGACAAAAGATGGAGACTTGTGGAGATTATCGAAAAAGCGAAATAATATATTTCCAGGAAGGAGTAACAGGCATGATTCAGCAGGAAACCAGATTAAGGGTTGCCGACAATACCGGTGCAAAAGAACTTCTTTGTATCCGTGTTATGGGCGGATCTACAAGAAGATATGCTAATATTGGTGATGTTATCGTTGCCAGCGTAAAAGATGCAACACCTGGTGGTGTTGTTAAGAAAGGCGACGTTGTGAAAGCCGTTGTTGTGCGTACTGTAAAAGGCGCACGCCGTAAAGACGGTTCATATATCAAGTTCGATGAGAATGCTGCCGTAATTATCAAAGATGACAAGACTCCCAAAGGAACTCGTATCTTTGGACCGGTTGCCAGAGAGTTAAGAGAGAAGCAGTTCATGAAAATTGTTTCCTTAGCTCCAGAAGTATTATAAGGAGGTGTCGGACTGTGCATAAAATTAAAAGAGATGACCTTGTAAAGGTTATTGCAGGAAAAGATAGAGATAAACAGGGTAAAGTTCTTCATGTAGATATGAAGAATGACAGAGTGGTAGTAGAAGGCGTTAACATGATCACAAAGCATGTGAAACCAGGCGCTGGAAACCCACAGGGTGGTATCGTACAGAAAGAAGCTGCACTTGATATCTCCAATGTAATGCTTGTTGTTGACGGAAAAGCAACCAGAGTCGGCTTTGAAGTAAAAGACGGCAAAAAAGTCCGCGTTGCGAAAGCAACCGGAAAAGTAATTGATTAATTCGGAGAGGAGGAATAAAAATTGGCTAGATTAAGAGATACGTACCAGTCAGAGATCGTAGAAGCTATGATCAAGAAATTTGGATATAAGAACATCATGGAAGTACCGAAGTTAGACAAGATTGTCATCAATATGGGTATTGGTGAAGCAAAGGAAAATGCCAAGATTTTAGACTCTGCAGTAAGAGATTTAGAAATCATCTCCGGTCAGAAAGCAGTGTTAACAAAGTCAAAAAAATCAATTGCTAACTTCAAACTCAGAGAAGGTATGCCAATCGGATGTAAAGTTACATTACGCGGTGAAAGAATGTATGAATTTGCTGATCGTCTGATCAACCTTGCACTTCCCCGAGTACGTGACTTTAGAGGTGTAAATCCTAACGCATTTGATGGCAGAGGAAACTATGCACTTGGTATTAAAGAGCAGCTTATTTTCCCTGAAATTGAATACGATAAAGTTGACAAGGTAAGAGGTATGGACATTATATTTGTAACTACCGCTAAGACAGACGAAGAAGCCCGTGAACTTTTGACATTATTCAACATGCCATTTGCAAAATAGTAGGAGGAATTAATCCATGGCTAAGACTTCAATGAAGATCAAACAGCAGAGACCTGCTAAATTCTCCACAAGAGAATACAATCGTTGCAGAATCTGCGGTCGTCCGCATGCTTATTTAAGAAAATACGGAATCTGCAGAATCTGCTTCCGTGAATTAGCATATAAGGGTCAGATCCCAGGCGTTAAAAAAGCAAGCTGGTAAATTAAGGAAGGAGGCAATTTCAAAATGACAATGAGCGATCCAATCGCAGATATGCTTACAAGAATCCGTAATGCAAATACTGCAAAACATGATACAGTAGATGTACCTTCATCCAAGATGAAATTAGCTATTGCTGATATCCTTGTTAAAGAGGGATACATTAAGAAATATGATATCGTAGAAGACGGTGCGTTCCAGACAATCCGGATCACATTAAAATATGGTAAAGATAAAAACGAAAAAATTATCACAGGTATCAAGAGAATTTCTAAACCAGGTTTACGTGTATACGCAAACAAGGAAGAAATGCCAAAAGTACTGGGCGGTCTTGGTATTGCAGTAATCTCTACAAACCAGGGCGTAATTACCGATAAGGAAGCACGCACTCAGGGCGTTGGCGGAGAAGTACTTGCATTTGTTTGGTAGGCATTGAACACTTAAAGAACGCGAGCCACAGGCGAAGCGTGAGTTTAGTGTGAAAGCCGTTCTTCGACCAAAGGGAGAAGAACAACCCTGTGAAACGTAGTGGGACGCAGGGAAAATGCATCTGAAAACAGAGAGGACTTAAGTTCCTCTCCGAAAATTTAAGGAGGTAGACGGCATGTCACGTATAGGAAGAATGCCTATCGCTATTCCAGCAGGAGTAACTGTTGAAATTGCAGAAAATAATAAAGTGACTGTAAAAGGTCCTAAGGGAACTCTTGAAAGAGTATTACCCACAGAGATGACAATCAAAGAAGAAGATGGTCATATCCTTGTAACTAGACCAAACGATTTAAAGAAGATGAAATCTTTACACGGTCTTACAAGAACCTTAGTCAACAACATGATCGTTGGCGTTACTGCAGGATATGAGAAAAAGCTTGAAATCAACGGTGTTGGTTACAGAGCTCAGAAGCAGGGCAATAAGCTTGTTCTTTCCCTTGGCTATTCTCATCCCGTAGAGATGGAAGATCCAGAAGGTATCGAAGCTACCATGGAAGGTCAGAACATCATCTTCGTTAGAGGTATTGATAAAGAAAAAGTTGGCCAGTACGCTGCTGAAATCAGAGATAAGAGAAGACCTGAGCCGTATAAGGGCAAGGGTATCAAGTATGCTGACGAAGTGATCAGACGTAAAGTTGGTAAGACTGGTAAGAAATAATTAAGGAGAGTGTAAAGATGGTTAGCAAACAGTCAAAAAGCGAAATCCGCGTTAAGAAGCACAACAGATTACGTAATCGTCTTGCAGGTACTGCAGAGAGACCACGTTTAGCTGTTTTTAGAAGTAATAATCATATGTATGCTCAAATTATTGACGATACAGTTGGTAAGACTTTAGTTGCTGCTTCTTCAGTAGAAAAAGAATTAAAAGCAGAATTAGAGAAAACTAACAACGTTGATGCTGCAGCATATATCGGTACCCTGGTTGCTAAGAGAGCAATCGAAAAAGGTATTAAAGAAGTTGTCTTCGACAGAGGCGGATTTATATATCAGGGTAAGATTCAGGCATTAGCAGACGCAGCCAGAGAAGCTGGTCTGGAATTCTAGTAGAGAGGAGAACACAGCGTGAAACATACAAATATTGAAGCAAATCAGTTAGAATTAAACGACAAGGTTGTTGCTATCAAGCGTGTATCTAAAACCGTTAAGGGTGGACGTACCATGAGATTCTCTGCTTTAGTAGTCGTAGGCGATGGCAACGGCCATGTTGGTGCTGGTCTTGGCAAAGCCGGAGAAGTTCCAGAAGCAATCCGTAAAGGAAAAGAGGCTGCTGTAAAGAATATGGTTACTGTTCCGATCGATGAGAACAACAGTATCCCTCATGATCTGGTTGGTAAATTTGGAAGTGCTTCCGTACTTCTTAAGAGAGCAACCGGAGGTACAGGAGTTATTGCGGGAGGTCCTGCCCGTGCAGTTGTAGAGCTTGCAGGTATTAAGAATATCCGTACAAAGTCTTTAGGTTCCAATAATAAGACGAATGTAGTTTTGGCTACAATCGAAGGATTGACTCAGTTAAAGACTCCTGAGGAAGTTGCAAGGCTTCGCGGCAAATCTGTTGAAGAGATTTTAGGCTAAGGAGGATAAGAAGATGGCAGATAAATTAAAAATCACATTGGTGAAATCCCCGATCGGCGCTATACCGAAGCACAAAGCAACCGTTTTAGCATTAGGCTTAAAGAAGCTTCACAAAACAGTTGAGATGCCGGACAATGGTGCAGTCAGAGGTATGATCGCTAACGTGCGTCATTTAGTAAAAGTTGAAGAGATTTAAGAGAAAACAGTAAGGAGGTGCAAGCGATGGATTTATCAAATTTACAGCCTGCGTTGGGTTCCAAACACAGCGATAACTTCAGAAGAGGCCGCGGTCACGGTTCAGGTAACGGTAAGACAGCAGGTAAAGGTCATAAAGGACAGAAGGCTCGTTCCGGAGCTACCAGACCAGGTTTTGAAGGTGGTCAGATGCCTTTATACAGACGTATTCCGAAGAGAGGCTTTACAAATAGAAATACAAAAGAAATCATTGGCATTAATGTAGGCGCTTTAGAAGCATTCGACAACGGTACAGTAGTGACTGTTGAGACTTTATTAGAGAGCGGTATCGTTAAGAATCCGCGTGATGGAGTTAAGATCCTTGGAAATGGAGAATTAACCAAAAAGCTTACAGTAAAGGTAGGTGCTTTCAGCGAAGGCGCAAAAACCAAAATCGAGGCTTTAGGTGGAACCTGCGAGGTGATCTAATATGTTAAAAACACTCCGTAATGCATTCAAGATCAAGGACGTAAGAAAGAAACTCATCTATACGTTCCTGATGCTGGTGGTTACCAGAATCGGCTCACAGCTGCCGATTCCAGGAGTTGAAACAAGCTTTTTTAAAGATTTTTTTGCTCAGAATAATAACGATGCGTTTGGATTTTTTAACGCAGTGACCGGTAGTTCCTTTACCAATATGTCCGTCTTTGCCCTGAGCATTACCCCCTACATCACATCTTCCATTATCATGCAGCTCCTTACCATTGCAATCCCCAAACTTGAGGAAATGCAACAGGACGGTGAGGATGGAAGAAAGAAGATTGCAGAATACACCCGCTATGTTACAGTTGCTCTGGCCTTAATCGAATCTATCGCTATGGCGATGGGATTCGGAGGCCAGGGACTGTTAAAAGAATACAATGCTTTAAGCGTTATCATTGCTGTAGTTACTATGACGGCAGGTAGTGCGCTCCTGATGTGGATCGGTGAGCGTATTACGGAAAACGGTGTGGGTAATGGTATCTCCATTGTCCTTTTATTTAACATCATTTCCAGTTTCCCTTCCGATGCATCTACACTTTATACCAGATTTATGTCAGGTAAGTCAGTTGCAGTAGCAGCAGTAGCAGCGATCATTATTATTGCAGTGATTGTCGCAATCGTTGTATTCGTCATCATCCTTCAGGATGGTGAAAGAAGAATTCCTGTGCAGTACTCCAAAAAGATGCAGGGACGCAAGATGGTAGGCGGACAAGCAACCAACATTCCGCTGAAGGTAAATACCGCCGGTGTTATCCCGGTTATTTTCGCTTCCTCCATCATGTCATTCCCCGTAGTGATCTCCCAGTTTATGGGAAGCAGGATTAACTACGACAGCATCGGCGGACATATTTTAGCCGCACTCAGTTCTTCCAACTGGTTTAAACCCGAAAGACCGGCTTATACCATTGGTCTTGTGGTTTATATCGCGCTTATCATCGTGTTTGCATATTTCTATACTTCAATTACATTTAATCCCCTTGAAGTAGCAAATAATATGAAAAAGTCCGGTGGTTTTATCCCGGGTATCCGCCCAGGTAAGCCAACCAGTGATTACCTTAATTCAATTTTAAACTATATCGTATTTATAGGAGCATGCGGTCTGACTATCGTCTGTATCATTCCGATTATGGTTTCCGGTGTATTCAGTGTAAGCCGTCTTTCCTTCGGTGGTACATCCCTGATTATTATTGTCAGTGTTGTGCTGGAGACATTAAAGGCGATTGAGTCCCAGATGCTTGTGCGCTACTATAAAGGATTTTTAAACGATTAGAAAGCAAACCAAGGGAGGCACGCCGTGGCGTGTTTTTCCTTGGGATTTGTGCTATTTAAACCTTATATTAATGGAGGGACTGTTGATGAAAATCATCATGTTAGGTGCCCCTGGTGCCGGCAAAGGTACCCAGGCTAAGAAAATTGCTGAGAAATATCAGATTCCTCATGTTTCTACCGGAGATATTTTCCGTTCCAACATAAAAGAAGGAACGCAGCTGGGAAGAAAAGCAAAGGAATATATGGATCAGGGAGCTCTTGTACCGGATGAACTTACCATCGGTATGCTGATGGACCGTATACAGCAGGAAGACTGCAAAAACGGTTACGTACTGGACGGATTTCCAAGAACCATTCCCCAGGCAGAAAGCCTTCAGAAATCCATTACTGAAATGGGACAGAAGATAGACTTTGCGATAAACGTTGACGTCCCTGATGAGAATATTATCAACAGAATGTCAGGAAGACGTGCCTGTATATCCTGCGGAGCTACATATCACATTGTGTATAACCCCAGCAAGGTTGCGGGAATATGCGATGTCTGTGGTTCAGAACTTGTCTTAAGAGATGATGATAAGCCGGAAACTGTAAAAAAACGTTTAGCGGTTTACCATGATCAGACCAGACCATTGATTGATTATTATAAAGAAGCCGGCGTGCTGGTGAATGTTGACGGAACACAGGAATTAAATAAAGTGTTCTCCGATATCACTGTCATCCTAGGAGCATAGTTTATGTCAGTTACGATTAAATCTGCAAGAGAAATAGAACTTATGAGAGAGGCTGGAAGAATTCTTTGCATCACTCATGAAGAACTTAAGAAGGCCTTGAAGCCGGGAATGACGACCTGGGATATTGACCATCTGGGTGAAGAGATCATAAGAAGCTATGGCTGTATACCTTCTTTCTTAAATTATAATGGTTATCCTGCCTCCATTTGTGTGTCAGTCAATGATGAAGTGGTTCACGGGATACCAAGTAAGAAGCGTGTACTGAGAGAAGGAGATATTGTAAGTCTTGATGCAGGAGTTATCTACAAAGGATTTCATTCTGATGCAGCAAGGACTTACGGGATCGGAGAGATCACTCCTGAAGCGGGCCAACTCATGGAAGTGACGAAACAATGTTTCTTTGAAGGGATTAAATATGCAAAATCTGGCAATCATTTAGGTGAAATATCTGCAGCAATCCAGAAATATGCAGAAAAGTTCGGATATGGCGTTGTCCGGGATTTAGTCGGCCACGGAATCGGTTCCCATCTACACGAGGATCCTGAGATACCGAATTTTTCCACAAGAAGACGGGGAATCAAATTAAGACCAGGCATGACACTTGCCATTGAGCCCATGATTAATGAGGGGACATTGGAGGTAGTCTGGCTTGATGATGACTGGACCGTAGTAACAGAAGACGGAAAGCTGTCCGCTCACTATGAGAACACGGTTCTTATCACAGAAGGTGAGCCGGAGATATTAAGTCTGGTTTCCTCTGTCTGCGGGGAATAGACCGATGAGTGAATACACCGGTTTATTGGTAAAATCAACGGCAGGGCACGACAAAGGAGAATTTTTCTTCATATTGCGTGAGGAAGGCGAATATATATATCTGGTGGACGGAAAAATAAGACGTCTTGACTGCCCCAAGAAAAAAAAGAAAAAGCATGTAATCCCCCTTTTGTGGGAGAAACAGTCCCCGGGAGATAAAATCCGGGTAAATAAAAGAGTCACTGATGAAGAGATCAAACATTTCATCCGATGTTTCAAAAGAGAAGATCAGGTTGTTAGGAGGTAAGCTTTATGTCAAAAGCAGATGTTATTGAAATTGAAGGCACCGTTGTGGAGAAGCTTCCCAATGCCATGTTCCAGGTTGAACTGGAAAATGGGCATCAGGTATTAGCTCACATAAGCGGAAAACTTCGCATGAACTACATTCGTATTTTACCAGGTGATAAAGTAACCATTGAGATGTCCCCTTATGATTTAAGCAAGGGAAGAATCATCTGGCGAGATAAATAAAGCGTCCAGGTCCGGCGCGTTCCCCATCAGGAGCGCGACACGCCAGGGCAAAGGGTTAATAAATATATAGGAAAAACCGCTTGCATTTTAAAAGAAACAGTGTTATAATGCTATAGCGACTTTGTTGAAATACTGGGTGTATTATGCCCATGAGGGCAAGCACTGGTTTTAAGATAAAAACACACTGCGGGTATACTCAGAAAGCTCTTTTGGAAGGAGGCTCCTTTGCCGCCGGATTTATATAGAAGAATCAGGTGCGGGGGACTTACCTTTGCATGTGAAAGGGCGCATAACGGAAAGGAGAATTGCTGTGAAGGTTAGATCATCAGTCAAGCCGATTTGCGAAAAATGCAAAATCATCAAAAGAAAAGGCAGTATCAGAGTAATCTGTGAAAATCCTAAGCATAAGCAGAGACAAGGTTAAAATAATTAATGGAGGTGTACTACACACATGGCTCGTATTTCAGGTGTTGATTTACCAAGAGAAAAACGTGTTGAGATCGGTTTAACTTACATCTACGGTATCGGTAGAACCAGTTCAAACCGCATTCTTACAACTGCTGGCGTTAATCCTGACACTCGTGTTAAGGACTTAACCGATGACGAAGTAAAGAGAATTGCAGAAGTAATTACTCAGTCTCAGACTGTTGAAGGTGATTTACGTAGAGAAATCGCTATGAACATCAAGAGACTTCAGGAAATTGGATGCTATCGCGGAATCCGTCATAGAAAGAGTCTTCCGGTTCGTGGTCAGAAAACTAAGACCAACGCAAGAACTCGTAAGGGTCCAAGAAAGACTGTAGCAAACAAGAAGAAATAGGCATTCGCATTTAACACTTAACGAGGTTTGCCGAGTTTAGTGAAACAGCGTGCCCCGTATTATCGGGCAAAGCGGATACTACGAACACAGTGAAGAGTATCTTCACAACAACAATACAGAATCACGTTACATGTTTTAAAAACAGGAATAACAGGATTCAGATTTCGTACCCTGCGTTACGCGGCTGCGGGCAGGGCGGAGCAACTATAAAGAAAGTAGGTTAGTTTAAAATGGCTAAAAAAGTGTCCACTACTAAAAAAGTGACAAAAAAGCGCGTAAAGAAAAACGTTGAACGCGGACAAGCACATATCCAGTCATCTTTTAATAACACAATTGTGACATTAACTGATACACAGGGTAATGCATTATCATGGGCAAGTGCTGGTGGTCTGGGATTTAGAGGTTCAAGGAAATCTACTCCATATGCAGCTCAGATGGCGGCAGAAACTGCTACTAAAGCAGCTCTTGTACATGGTTTAAAATCAGTAGACGTTATGGTTAAAGGTCCTGGTTCAGGCCGTGAAGCAGCTATTCGTGCACTTCAGGCATGCGGTTTAGAAGTAACCAGCATTAAGGACGTAACTCCTGTACCACATAACGGATGTCGTCCACCAAAACGTAGAAGAGTCTAATTAGGAGGTAATTACAGTGGCAGTTGATAGAGTTCCTGTTCTTAAAAGATGTAGATCCCTTGGTCTTGATCCGATCTATTTAGGAATAGATAAAAAATCAAAGAGAGAATTAAAAAGAGCAAACAGAAAGATGAGTGAGTACGGCATTCAGCTGAGAGAAAAGCAGAAAGCTAAATTCATCTACGGCGTGCTTGAGAAACCTTTCCGTAACTATTATGCCAAGGCTGAAAGAATGAATGGTATGGTTGGTGAAAACCTTATGATTCTTCTTGAGAGAAGACTTGACAATGTAGTTTTCCGTATGGGATTCGGAAGAACAAGAAGAGAGACCAGACAGATGGTTGACCATAAGAGCATTCTTGTAAATGGTAAATGCGTAAACATTCCTTCTTTCATCGTAAAAGTTGGCGATGTAATCGAAGTAAAAGAGAAATGCAAATCCAATGCAAGATTTAAAAGTGTTCAGGAAACAACAGCTGGCCGTATGGTTCCGGCATGGCTTGATGTTGACCATGAGAATTTACGTGGTACTGTTAAAGAGTTACCAACAAGAGATGAGATTGATGTTCCAGTGAATGAAATGCTTATCGTCGAGTTGTACTCCAAATAATTGAAAGTCTGTTGATAGAAGCTGGCTTTCGCCCGGGGGCGTTATGCTTCCGGGCAAGGTTTGAGTATAAGACCCTCGATACAAAATACCCAAAAGGAGGGGCTATTAGTGTTCGATTTTGAAAAACCAAACATTGAGATTGCTGAAATCTCAGAAGATAAAAAATATGGCAAGTTTGTAGTTGAACCGCTTGAAAGAGGTTATGGCACGACTTTAGGTAATTCCTTAAGAAGAATCATGCTTTCTTCCTTACCGGGCGCTGCAGTCAGCCAGGTAAAAATCGACGGCGTTTTGCATGAATTCAGTTCTATTCCTGGTGTTAAGGAAGATGTAACTGAGATCATTATGAACATCAAGAGCTTATCTATTAAAAACAACAGCGATACCAACGAAGCAAAAGTTGCTTACATCGAGTTTGAAGGCGAAGGTGTGGTAACAGCTGCTGATATCCAGGCTGATCCCGATATCGAGATCATGAACCCGGATCAGGTTATCGCTACACTTAGCGGCGGTACAGACAGCAAGTTCTATATGGAACTTACTATCACAAAAGGCCGTGGCTATGTGAGTGCAGACAAAAATAAGAGTGAAGATTTACCGATAGGTGTGATAGCTGTTGATTCTATTTATACACCAGTAGAACGCGTCAATATGACGGTAGAAAACACCCGAGTAGGTCAGGTTACCGATTATGATAAGCTGACTTTAGATGTATTTACAAATGGAACTCTGGCACCGGATGAAGCAGTCAGCCTGGCTGCAAAGGTACTGAGTGAGCATTTGAACTTATTCATTGATTTATCTGAGAACGCCAAGACTGCAGAAGTTATGGTGGAGAAGGAAGACAATGAGAAGGAAAAAGTTCTTGAGATGAATATAGATGAACTGGAGCTTTCCGTTCGTTCTTATAATTGTCTTAAGAGAGCCGGAATCAATACGGTAGAAGAACTGTGCAACAGAACTTCTGAAGATATGATGAAGGTACGTAACTTAGGCCGCAAATCTTTAGAAGAAGTGTTGGCAAAGTTGAAGGAATTAGGCTTACAGCTGAATCCAAGCGATGATACCAATGCATAATTGATTCGCTTAAGCAGTTGATTTATGGAGATTAAGCACTGATACAGTAAGACCGAAGAAGCATGTATCCGTGTTCCACAAATGGAGGAATATTGAGATGGCAGGATATAGAAAACTGGGAAAAACTTCCAGTCAGAGAAAAGCATTAATCAGAAGCCAGGTAACTGCATTAATCTATAATGGCAAGATCGTGACAACAGAAGCAAGAGCTAAGGAAATCCGCAAAGTTGCAGAAGGCCTGATCGCTTTAGCAGTAAAAGAGAAAGATAACTTTGAAACTGTTAAGGTAACAGCTAAAGTTGCACGTAAAGATAAAGACGGCAAGAGAGTAAAAGATGTTGTAAACGGCAAGAAAGTAACTGTTTATGATGAAGTAGAGAAAGAGATCAAGAAAGATCTTCCTTCCAGACTTCATGCAAGAAGACAGATGTTAAAAGTCCTTTACGATGTAACAGAAGTTCCGTCTGAAGCTGCAGGAAGAAAGAAGAATACAAAGTCTGTTGATCTTCCTAAGAAGCTGTTTGATGAGGTTGCACCAAAGTACGTATCCCGTAACGGTGGTTATACACGTATCGTTAAGATCGGCCAGCGTAAAGGTGATGCAGCAATGGAAGTACTTCTTGAGCTTGTATAATTAATAATAAGATCCCGGTAAGGAAGCGATTCCTTATCGGTTTTTTAATTTCTCCCTCAGTTAAGAAACGCAAGAATAAAGAAAGAATATCGTAAGTTGACGGACAATTGCTTTCAGGGCTATAATGTAAATTGTAGAATATTATGGTTCTATTGTTATAATCCGCTAAAATAAAAACGGGAGGTATTAAGTATGAAGCGTTTAAAGAGACTGGTGACTATCGTCTCTGCACTGGGGGTATTCATGGCCAGCATACCATTTGAGACAATGGCAGCTACCGTAAAAACCATATCGTCTGTATCAATTAATGTTGGTTTGGAGAGTATTTCATCAGGAGACACTCTGCCTGCCGAAACTGCTTTTTCAACTACATCAGAAACAGGCAATTACGTTTATACCAACAACAACAAGTACGAAATCACAGACTTGGACTGGATTACATCTGATAGCAAGGAAATGCAAATTGGTTCTGAACCAAAGATGAAGGTGACGCTGCGTGCTACAGACTCCAATGAATATGCTTTTAAGGGTGGTTATCAGTCCAGTAATGTTACGATCAAAGGAGGTACCTATGTTTCTTCGAATCGTTCCGGTACCGATACTTTATATGTAACATTTAAGTTTAAGCCGGTGAAGGGAACTTATGATTCTCCTGAGGACGCTTATTGGAAGGATTCCGGTTACGGGAATGCCAAGTGGAGCGAACCAGATAACGGTTCCGGTGCTTATGATGTATATCTGTACCGCGGCAGCAGTATCATAAAGAAAGTGGAGAAACTGAAAGCTACCTCCTATAACTTTTATCCTTATATGACCAAAGCAGGCACCTACAGCTTTAAGGTTCGTACAGTGCCATACAACAGCAGTGAGGATAAGCACGGAAAGAACAGCGACTGGACCGAATCCGATGAGGTATATGTACCTCAGGAAAAGGTATCAGACGGCAGCGGACAGGACAGCGGCACTGCATCTACTGGGGCAGTAGGCTGGATCAAGAACGGTAATACCTGGAGCTATCGCTACCCAGATGGAACGTATTTAAAGAACAACTGGTCTAAAATCAATGATAAATGGTATCTTTTTGATGGAAACGGCACTATGCTTACCGGCTGGCAGCAAAAAGGTGATAAGACCTATTTTATGAATAATGACGGAGCCATGCTGACAGGCTGGTACAAATCCGATAATAAATGGTATTATTTAAACCCATCCACGACAAGTGGAGTTGAGGGTGCACTGATAACTGGCTGGATCTCCTATAACAATAAGTGGTATTATGCTGATTCCAAGGGTGTTATGCAGGAAGGCTGGAAGCAGATTGATGGCAACTGGTTTTATTTTTATCCAGGTGAAGGATCAAAGGCAGTCAATACCAACATCAGTGGTTTTACATTAGATGGAGAGGGTATCTGGAGAAAGTAGGGAAGAAAGGAAGTAGAGATTGATGAATTGGAGAAAAGGGAAAGGAATATGGTTTCTGCTTTTAAGCATGATCATGATTCTTGGTACCGGAATAACGGCATCAGCGTCAGGAAGCTTAAGGATTTACGTGGAGAATGGCAGTAAGAGTTCATGGACAGATGGAATTAATGTGCCAACTGTAAAAGTGAATTATTCAGAAGAAAGTCCGAAGTGGAGCATCTACGAGGATAAATGGGAACCTGGAAAGAAAGTAAAGGGTACCATTCATATCGCTGGTTCTTACGAGAGATCAGACTGTACTGTAAAAGGCGCCAATCTTCTTTCTGTGAATAGTCAGGACGGAGAGACTGTTGTTACCTTCTCCTATGTTCCTGTAGCAAAGCTGGAGGCACCAGAAAGGGCAGGCTGGAGTGATACGGCTAAGACCAAGGCGTCCTGGAAAAAGGTCCCTTTCGCATCCAGATACCAGGTGGTTTTATATCAGGAGGGCGGAATCTGGATTAAAAGCCTGACCACATCTTCCACATCAGCTGATCTTCTTCCTTATATGAACAGCGGTTATAAATACTTCTACACAGTAAAGGCTATTTTAAAGGATTCATCTCAGGATGATTATTTAAAAGAGGGAGATATCACTACCTCTGATGATTCGGTAGTACAGGAACTGGGAGAGACACTGGGCGTATGGGCAACTTATCAGGATGGTAAGAAGTACCGCGGTGAAGATGGCAACTATGTGACTGACAGCTGGAAAATGATCAGTGGCAAATGGTATTATTTTAAGCCGGATGGTTATGCTGTAACCGGCTGGCAGAAGGTTGATGAGAAATGGTACTATATGGACTCAGAAGCCACTATGAAGACCGGCTGGCAGGAGCTTAATGGAATCTGGTATTACTTTAATGCCGACGGAGATATGGCGACCGGATGGATTCAGCCGGTTCCCGGAAAATGGTATTATCTAAATGGTGACGGAAGCCTGGCAACCAATACAACGGTAGACGGAAATTATAAGGTTAATGAATCAGGCTTATGGGTACAATAAAGCAGATAGATGGTATGGATGGAAGCATCTGTACCATCTGTCTTTTTTTCTTAGATGAAACGTTTTTTTGCCAAATTTCGGTTTAAATCCTTGGTTTTTGCAAAAGATACATGCCGATGCTTGACTGTTATGCAATATTCAACTAAAATTATGTGGCATACGGGTGTATCACTTTTAAAGAAAGGCTTGCTATGGGAATAATAAAAACGTCGAAACTGATATTTGATTATATCAGAAAAGATGAAGAAGAAAATATTGAAGAAATTAAACGTGCCATCGACGGTGTGAGCCTGGATCTGGAAAAGGGTCAGTTCATTGCGATTCTTGGTCATAACGGATCGGGAAAATCCACCTTTGCCAAACAGCTGAATGCCATATTACTGCCTACTGAGGGTACGGTATGGATTCAGGATTTAGATACCTCCAGGGAAGAAAATCTTTGGGAAGTCCGCAAAAAGACAGGAATGGTCTTTCAGAACCCGGATAATCAGATTATAGGAAATATTGTTGAAGAGGATGTGGGATTCGGCCCGGAAAATCTGGGTGTTCCTACAGAGGAAATCTGGAAACGGGTGGACGAAAGTTTAAAAAGCGTAGGTATGGCAGCATATCGGCTAAAGTCTCCAAACAGGCTTTCTGGCGGTCAGAAGCAACGTGTTGCCATAGCTGGCGTAATGGCAATGAGACCCCAGTGCATCGTCTTAGATGAGCCTACAGCCATGTTAGATCCTAACGGACGTAAAGAGGTAGTGAAAACCGTTCACGAACTGAACAGGAAAGAGGGAATCACAGTTCTTCTTATCACCCATTACATGGAAGAGGTAACAGGCGCTGACAGAGTGATCGTTATGGATGAGGGTAAGGTAGTAATGGACGGAACGCCACGTGAGATATTCTCACAGGTGGAGAAACTAAAGTCCTACCGTTTAGATGTTCCACAGGTCACAGAGCTTGCTTATGAGTTAAAGCAGAAAGGTCTTGATCTGCCTGATGGAATATTGACACTGGATGAACTGATGGAGAATCTTTTACCACGGTTTGCAGAGCGTTTCCCGGGAGAAGTGATTCTGGAGAACGGAGGAAGCCATGGCAATTAAAGCTGAGCATATTAATTATATATATGGAAAAGGAACAGCCTTTGAACAGCATGCATTAAAGGATGTGAACCTGGAGATAGAGGCTGGGGAATTCGTGGGCCTGATCGGCCATACCGGTTCTGGAAAATCAACCTTAATCCAGCATTTAAACGGACTGCTCCGCGCTACCGACGGAAAACTATATTATAATGGAAGAAATATTTATGAGGAAGGCTACGATATGCGGGCGCTGAGAAGTCATGTTGGACTGGTATTTCAGTATCCCGAGCATCAGCTTTTCGAAATTGATGTATTTACCGATGTCTGCTTTGGACCTAAGAATCAGGGTCTCAATAAGGAAGAAGCAGCGAAACGGGCAAAGGAAGCCCTTACCATGGTAGGACTTGACGAAAGCTACTATAAACGGTCTCCCTTTGAACTTTCCGGGGGGCAGAAGCGGCGGGTTGCAATCGCAGGTGTTCTAGCCATGAATCCTGATGTCCTGATTCTTGATGAGCCTACTGCAGGGCTGGACCCAAAAGGAAGAGATGAGATTCTGGATCAGATTAAGCGTCTGCATGAGGAACGGAATATGACAATTATTCTGGTATCTCACAGTATGGAGGATGTGGCACGGTACGTAGACCGGATTCTGGTCATGAACCATGGAGAAAAAGTGTTTGATGATACACCAAAGGAAGTATTTCAGCATTATAAGGAACTGGAAGCAATGGGTCTGGCAGCTCCTGAGATCACATATGTGGTTCAAACCCTGAAATCCCACGGTGTTCCCATTGATACCAGCATTACAACAATTGAAGAGGCCAGAGACGAGATTATAAGGCTTCTGGGAAAATAGACAGGGAGATATTATGCTGAAAGATATTACATTAGGGCAGTATTACCCGGTGGATTCCATTCTTCATAAGCTGGATCCCCGGACAAAGCTGTTTGGGACCATGGTTTTTATCATATCCCTATTTATTGCAAATGATATCTGGGCTTATGTGATCGCGACTGTATTTCTTGCATCCGCCATTAAGCTCAGTAATGTTCCTCTTAAGTTCATGATCAGAGGCTTAAAAGCAATTGTATTTCTGCTGCTGATCAGTGTCAGCTTCAATCTGTTTCTGACACCAGGAACGGCAGTTGTATCTTTGGGATTTTTAAAGATTACAAAGGAAGGAATTATTGTAGCTGGATTTATGGGAATCCGTTTAATCTATCTGGTGGTAGGATCTTCCATCATGACGCTGACCACCACACCCAACCAGCTGACAGACGGTCTGGAAAAGAGTCTTGATTTCTTAAACCGTTTTCGTGTCCCGGTTCATGAGGTATCCATGATGATGTCTATTGCACTGCGGTTCATTCCCATTCTGGTAGAAGAGACAGATAAGATCATGAAAGCACAGATGGCAAGAGGCGCGGACTTTGAGACTGGGAATCTGATTCAGAAAGCGAAAAACATGATCCCCCTTCTGGTTCCTCTTTTTATCTCGGCATTCCGTCGTGCCACAGACCTGGCTATGGCGATGGAAGCAAGATGCTACCGTGGCGGAGAAGGCCGGACGAAGATGAAGCCTCTTAAGTATGGAAATCAGGACCGGATCACATATCTGGTATATGTTCTTTACCTTGTCATCATCATAGGTCTCCGGATCCTGAGAGTGCAGAGCTTTTAAGAACAAAGGAGGATTTATGAAACGGGTTAAGATGATCGTTGCCTACGACGGAACCAATTACTGCGGCTGGCAGATTCAGAACAATGGAATCACCATTGAGGAGGTCTTAAACCGGACTCTGACAGACTTATTAAAGGAGCCGGTCACTGTAACAGGCGCCAGCAGGACAGATTCCGGAGTACATTCGGAGGGAAATGTGGCAGTTTTTGATACAGAAAACCGAATGCCTGCAGACAAGATCTGTTTTGCCTTGAACCAAAGGCTGCCAGATGACATACGGGTACTTCACTCAGAAGAGGTATGGGAAACCTACCACCCAAGGAAGCAAAACTGCGTTAAAACATATGATTATAAGATAATGAACCGTAAGAT
This sequence comes from uncultured Paenibacillaceae bacterium, assembly GCA_963523055.1. Lineage (GTDB taxonomy): Bacteria > Bacillota > Clostridia > Lachnospirales > Lachnospiraceae > Lacrimispora. Next base: position 159,219 of record CAURBV010000004.1, read on the forward strand.
CGAAATTCCAACTATGCGGCTGTATAGCTATTTCTGCTATTTTCCCCTTGATGTGGAGAAGATGAGAGAAGCTGCGGCCTATCTGGTGGGAGAACATGATTTTAAAAGCTTCTGTACTGCCAGAGGGCAGGCAGAGGAAACGGTGCGTACCATTTATAGCCTTGAGGTTCTAAAGTCTGATGATCTCATAACAATCCGGATTAAGGGCAATGGATTTTTATATAACATGGTAAGAATCATTGCAGGTACGCTGATGAAGGTGGGCATGGGAGTTTATCCTCCCCATCATTTGGAAGAGATCTTAGATGCCAGAGACCGGAATGCAGCAGGGCCAAAAGCAGCAGCAAAAGGTCTTACTCTGGTAAGCCTTGAGTATGAAAAAGAACTTGAGAAAGAAATTAAGGGTGAAAATAAGGAGTGGAGTTACACTCTGTATCAGCATCGGATTCCTTCTCATAAGGAAGCCAGTCTGGTGATTCACAGATGCAGGGAAGAGGATTTTGAACGTCTCCTGATCCGTGTGGTGCATCAGGCGGTGAGAAACGGAGCGCATACGGTATTGGTAAAAGATGAGGAAGAGAATAACCGGATTATTCCAGGCAGAGCATACGGATTTTACACGTTTCATTCTGACGAATCAGGAAATGGATGGATGGTAACTGGAAGTCAGCCTGCAAAGCCTTGATTTTAAAGGAAAAAACCCCTGCTTTTACAGGAAAAAAGGTTGACACACAGATAGAAATGTAATATAATGTATAACTGTGACGTTAGACGAAAATGTTCAAGCCAAGCCCCGGAATGAGCATTTTGTAATATAACTTTTGGAAAGTTGTTTTCAGCTTTTCGAGAAATGGTGTCGATTAATTCGCACCATAATGCTTAAAAACACCATAATTTACAGGAGGTTGTCCAATGAAGACTTTTATGGCTAGTCCAGCAACAATTGAAAGAAAATGGTACGTAGTTGACGCTACAGGATATACATTAGGACGCTTGGCTTCAGAAGTAGCTAAAGTATTAAGAGGAAAAAACAAACCGATTTACACACCACATATGGATTGCGGTGATTATGTAATCGTAGTAAACGCAAATAAGATTGAAGTTACCGGTAAGAAATTAGATCAGAAGATTTACTACAGCCATTCTGACTATGTTGGCGGTATGAAAGAAACTACTTTAAGAGAAATGATGGCTAAAAAGCCTGAAAGAGTTATTGAATTAGCAGTTAAGGGAATGCTTCCAAAGGGACCTTTAGGAAGAAGCATGATAACAAAACTTCACGTATATGCTGGTGCAGAACATGATAACGCTGCTCAGAAACCAGAAGTTTTAGAATTCAAATTTTAATCAGAGGTGCTGAAAGGAGGAAGTTATCATGGCTAATGCAAAATTTTACGGAACAGGTAGAAGAAAAAAATCTATCGCTAGAGTATATTTAGTACCAGGTACAGGTAAGATCACCATCAATAAGAGAGACATCGATCAGTACTTCGGTCTTGAGACATTAAAGGTTGTAGTTCGTCAGCCATTAACAGCAACAGAGACAGTAGATAAGTTCGACGTTTTAGTAAACGTACACGGCGGTGGTTTCACCGGACAGGCTGGTGCTGTAAGACACGGTATCGCTAGAGCTTTACTGAAAGCAGACATCGAATTCCGTCCAGTTCTTAAAAAAGCTGGATATTTAACAAGAGATCCAAGAATGAAAGAAAGAAAGAAATACGGCTTAAAGGCAGCTCGTCGTGCGCCGCAGTTCTCAAAGAGATAATCATTACTGCGACGCAGGACGTCTCAGAACAACTCAATACAATTCAGAACCTCTCAGGACATTTCTCTTGGGAGGTTTTTTGCATCATTTATAATTGATGAAGCATGAATACATATTTTGAAGAAAATAGTAGTAGTTAAACATTGACAAATAAGAATTCAAAATATATAATTATTAGAAATTTATATAATAAAGGCATTGAAGAGAAGAGTAAACTATTTGCGCTTTTACAGAGACCTCAAGATGGTGAAAATGAGGAAAGTTATAAAATGGTTGAATATGGCCTCTGAGCTGCGTACCGAAACATATTGTTTAGGCTACGACGGGTGCACCCGTTACAGTGATAGACTATCGATGAATCATTTCTCGTCCGTAGTTGATAAGACCTGTATCGTGAGGTATAGGTGAATTTAGGGTGGTAACACGAAGCTTCGCTCTCGTCCCTGAAAAAGAAATTTTTCAGAGAGGAGGGCTTTTTTGTTTGCTTTTTAAAATTTAGATTTGTTATCACAATAAAAAAGAAATGAGGAATGTTATATGAGAAACATTTTAGTTGGTGGTGCATGGCCATATGCAAATGGCTCATTGCACCTAGGTCACATAGCTGGGTTATTGCCAGGAGATGTAATTGCTCGGTATCATAGAGCAATAGGAGATAAAGTATATTATGTATCAGGTAGTGACTGTCATGGAACTCCTGTAGCGATACGTGCAAAGAACGAAAATAAATCACCGCAAGAAGTGAGCGATTATTATCATGAAGAATTTAGAGATTGTTTTGAACGATTAGGATTTAGTTATGATGTCTATACAAAAACGTCTTCTGAAGAGCATAAGAATTTTGTGAGACAGTTTCATGAAAAACTTTATAAGAGTAATTATGTTTATGAAAAAGAAGCTCCACAGGCATATTGTGATTGTTGTAATAATTTTCTGGCGGATAGGTTTGTGACTGGAAAATGTCCGAAATGTGGGAATGATACAAGAGGGGATCAATGTGACTTTTGTGGAACAGTATTAGAACCAGAAGGATTAGTAGATCCAGTTTGTGCTATTTGTGGCAATAGAATTTCGTTTAAAAATGCAACTCATCTGTATATTGCTATTTCAAAAATGGCGGATCAATTAAAAGCGTTAGTTAATAACAATCCGAATTGGAGAAAAAATGCAATATCATTTACAAACCGCTATATAAATGAAGGCTTAAAAGACAGGGCACTTACGCGTGATTTGGATTGGGGAATAGATGTTCCAAAAGAAGGATTTGAGGATAAGAAAATTTATATCTGGGCAGAAAATGTTCTGGGATATTTATCTGCCAGTCAAATTGCGGCAGAACAAAATGGTGAGGATTATAAAAAAATTTGGGGAGTAAATGCGAAACATTATTATGTTCATGGAAAAGATAATATTCCTTTTCATACTATTATTTTACCAGCATTGCTTATTGCCAATGGAAATGGATGGCATTTGCCAGATGAGATTATATCAAGTGAATATTTGACCTTGGAAGGCAGAAAAATATCCACAAGTAAGAATTATGCAATTTGGGTAAAGGATATTATAAATAGATATAATGCGGATTCTATTAGATATTACTTGTTGGCAAATGGACCCGAAAAAAAGGATGCAGATTTTTCATGGCGAGAGTATGTGAATAGCCATAATGGTGAGTTGCTTGGTGCATATGGTAACTTTATCAATAGAACACTTGCTTTTATCAATAGATATATGAATGGAATTATTCCGGCTGGGAATTTGAATTCAGAAGTTGAGGTGAAAATTGATCAGTTATTTTGTGAAACAGGAGAAAAAGTAGAGGCAGGTAATCTAAGGGATGCCATTGATGGAATATTTGAATTTGTACGATATGCAAATAAATTCTTTGACATTGAACAGCCTTGGATTACAAGAGTTACAGATGTTGAGGCTTGTGATAACACACTTTTTAATTGTGTTCAAATTATAGCTAATTTAGCAATATTGTTACATCCATTTTTGCCATTTTCATCTGAAAAGGTTTGTAGGTGGCTAAAAATAAGTAATGTATGGGAAAAGCAATATGTATTGACCGGTTATCAATTACCAGAAATAGAAATATTATTTGAAAGAATTGATAAAAAAATAATTGAAGAGGAAAAAGCTAAATTGGAAAAGCAGGAGGAAGTATAAGATGAATCATTTAGGTACAAAGACTCTTGAAACAGAGCGACTAGTATTAAGACCATTTAAAGAAACTGATGTTGAAGATATGTATCAGAATTGGGCAAGTAATAATAATGTTACCAAATATTTAACGTGGCCGACGCACACTTCTAAGGATATAACAAAATCTGTTGTGGATTTATGGGTAAGTAAAAACGAAGACATGAAAAATTACCAATGGTGCGTTGAGTGGAGAGAAAATCAGCAAGCTATTGGTAGCTTCGGAATCGTTCATATGGAAGAGGAAATCAATTCAGTAGAGATTGGATATTGCATTGGAGAAGAATATTGGAATAGAGGAATTACCAGTGAAGCTTTTAAAGAAGTTATCAAATTTCTATTTGAAAAAGTTGAGTGTAATAGAATCTTTGCACGGCATGATGTATGCAATCCAAATTCGGGGAAGGTTATGAAAAAATCGGGGCTTTTATATGAAGGAACGTTATTAGAAGCAGGTAAAAACAATACAGGCATATGTGATGTGGCTATATATGGAATTACCAAGACGATATACATTAGATAAATATGATTATTAAAAGACTTACATCTCTCTTCTAGTGCAGATGTAAAAAGAATTATATTTTGTGAAACGCCCTGGCACGTAATAAAACGTCGTGGGTGTGAAACGTATGTGCAACAATGATTACTACAAACTCAGTGTTTTCGGGCTTTTCAAGTTCTTAAACGGTTGACAAAGAGATAGTCTGTGCCGTTTGTGGAATCATGCAAAACCGCATATTTACTGGCTTCTTGAAGTTCTGGAATGTCGTGAAATGGTGTGGATTTAGTACGGTAACTAACACACAACTAACAAGTAACTAACAAAAATATAGGATGTTTTCAATGCCAACTGGTGTTGAGAGCATCCTTTTTTGTTGAGAGTTTTTAATTGGCGAAGTTTTTGGAATAGCCCTACTCATTATTTTGTGCTCCTTCACTATTCGAGTTACATTTGAGACTAAATTAGGTTAATAGCCTTTACCAGTTCCTGTACATCAAAGTGGATATATACCTTTTCTGTCAAAGACATGGCTCCTGAATGTCCAGCAATCTTTTTAATAATCGTCTGGTCAACTCCTGCTTCTGCAAGTAAGGAAATGCAGGTATGTCTGCAACAGTGTGGAGTCTTCTCAATGTTTAAGTTTGCATGAGTGGAGTGAAATAGCTGTCATAGTAATTGCGATGTTCTAGCTTGGATAGCAAAATCTTCAAAGATTTGAAACTTATCGATTTACAACATGTTGTTGATACTTGTGGCAAGAATTATCCCACACTAAGAAAATTAAAGGTATTGTTTAATCAGTTATATGACTATGCCATCAAGAATGATATCTGCAACAAGAACTACTCTGAATTTGTAGATATTGTAAGGTACAAGGATCGTAACCCTAACAAATATGACCGCAATAAATTTGATAAGAAAGAAATCGACCGTATCTGGGAACAGAAAGATGATAAGTATTATCAGATTGTGCTAATGCTCATTTATAATGGATTACGTGTTTCTGAACTTTTGGATTTAAAGTACCATATGCAGCAACATATCCACTTGGAGAGGCAGGTTAAGAAGATGGATAGGGAGTTGAAAAGATAAAGTTGTCAGCCCCAGAAAATAAATCTGGGGTTGATTTGCAAAAAAGAAGAATTTTGTGGAAGTATTAGAAATTGTTTGATATAATGTTTTATTAGAAAAACTAGCGACAAATTTGAATTTTGTGGGAGGTGTTTTCTTTGGATATTGTAACTCATTACGATAAACTTATAGATGATAATAACGACCCATTCTGTGACCCACCATCTTTACGAAAGTATATGGACAAGTGGGATGGTCAAGTATTCATAGATTCGATGTGTCTCACTCGAACAAAAAGAGTACTTGAAATTGGCATAGGAACAGGAAGAATTGCAGCAAAAGTAGCACCTCTATGTTTAAAATTGTTAGGAATAGACATATCACCTAAAACAATCGAACGAGCTAAAGAAAACCTTTCAGATTTCAATAATATAAAGCTTATTTGTGCAAACTTTCAAGATTATATTTTTGATGAAACATTTGATGTAATATATTCCTCGCTGACAATGATGCACTTTGAAAACAAACAACAAATCATCTTAAAGGTTAATGAATTGCTAAATAAAAATGGTGTTTTCTGTTTGTCTATTGACAAAAGTTCAAGTGACTATATTGATATGCGAGACTACAAATTGAGGATATTTCCAGACAACCTTGATGATATAACGAAATATATCAATCTTACTGATATCGATATTATTAATCAATTTGAAACAGACTTTGCATATGTTTTCATTTGTTTGAAACAGACAAATTCCAATTTGCAGGGTAATGGTTTTAAGTTGTCCTGAGATGTCGTGTGTAAAACACACGTAACTAACACATGATTTGAAAATCGAGTATTAATGCGGCTTTGCACTTACAATTAACTATCGAAACGTTCTCAAAGAGATAATATTTGCAAAATTCAAATCCTCAGAACAGAGATGTTCTGGGGATTTTTTTGCTGCTACAGGGAATATAACATAGGCTTTTCAAGCTCTCAGACGGTTGACAAAAATTAAAATTGAAAATTATGTTGACTTTTTGTGCTGTTTGTGATAGCCTGAATCCAATTGAATACAAAAGCTATGATAAGAATTAGTAAGCATTTTGGATTTCCAGAGAAGAGGCGGTAGGTGCGAGCCTTTAATGAAGAAATGCCCAACCTATCTTTGAGCTGTTAGCCGAACAAAAAGCGTATTGCTTTTTTAGTAAGTGTCACCGGGTTCTCCCGTTATAGAGATAAGGTATCAAGCATTTGCTTTGTACCAAGAGCGTGGAATGATTCCAAATTTAGGTGGTACCACGGACTTGATTATAGTTCGCCCTAAGCATGAGTGTTTGTCGTGCTTAGGGCTTTTTGTATTCAAAAATAAATTTGGAGGTATGTATATGAAGTTAGAAAAGCTAGTTGGCGAAAGGTTTAAGGAAAGACCAAGTGACTGTGCAATTGATAGTCATGCACTTATGATTCGTGGTGGTTATATGAAATATGTTGGAAATGGCATTTATTCGTCACTACTACCATTGAAACGAATCACTCGTAAAATTGAAAAAATCATCAGAGAGGAAATGGATAATATAGATGGACAGGAGGTTCAGTTTCCAGTTGTTATGCCAGCTTCTCTCTGGCAAGAGTCAGGCAGATATGAAAGTATTGGGAATGAACTTGTACGATTTAATGATAGAAATAAAAATCCACTTGTATTAGGTATGACACATGAAGAAGCTGCAGTTCAACTTGTACGAGACTATGCACAGAGTTACTCCAAATATCCTTTTATGGTGTATCAGATTCAAACAAAGTTTCGAGATGAAGCCAGACCAAGAGGCGGATTGATTCGGGTCCGAGAGTTCACCATGAAAGACGCTTATTCATTTCACACAAATCAGAATGATTTGGAAGATTATTATGAACGCTGTTTACAGGCATATGAACGTATTTTCAGCAGAGTTGGAGTACCAGAAGTGGTTTCCGTTGCATCTGACTCTGGTATGATGGGGGGAAATATATCTCATGAATTTATGCTCTTAACACCAATCGGTGAGGATTCTATAGTCATTTGCAGTAGTTGCAGTTATAAGGCAAATATGGAAGCGGCAGATAATGTGGTTTATAATGTAAGAGATAATATTTCAGATAAAATTAAACTTGTAAACACTCCAAATATTCAGACTATGGAAGAAGTATGTGGATTTTTCCATGTCACAAAAGAAAAAACTTGTAAGGCTGTTGTATATCAGAAGAATAGTGATGATTCATATATTGTAGTTTTTATCAGAGGGGACCTGGACGTTAATGAAACAAAACTATCCAATCTTCTTGGATATGATATTCATACAGCAACTATAGCAGATGAGTGTGAGCTGGCCGCTGGCTATATTGGACCATATTTGTTGGAAGGCAATTATACAATTTTGTATGATAAATCTCTGGAAAATGCAAACAATTTAGTTTGTGGTGGAAATATAATGGAACATCACTACATTGGATTAGATATGGGACGTGATATTGAAAATGCCACATTTCATGATCTTGCAAAAATTCAAGATGGTAGTATTTGCCCATGCTGTGGTAAAAGATCTATTTCAATTTCTCGTGGAGTTGAAGTAGGCAATATATTTCAGCTTGGAACAAAATATACAAAATCTATGAATATGACTTATGTGGATGAAGAAGGAACTACACAATATCCTAGTATGGGGTGTTACGGGATTGGTATCGGTAGACTGGCTGCATCAGTTTGTGAGGCTCATCATGATGAATTTGGTCCAATATGGCCAATGGCAATCGCACCATGGCAAGTTCATATTTGTGCGGTACGATCTGATGAAAATGCTGTAAAAAAAATTGCAAATAATATATACGAAGAGTTAGTAAGCAGTGGAATTGAAGTAATCTATGATGACAGATTAATCCGAGCTGGCGTTATGTTTTCAGATGCAGATCTTCTGGGTGTTCCTTTAAGAATCATTATAAGCCCAAGAAATATAAAAGAGAATTGTTGCGAGATAGTATCACGGGATAAAACGATTTCAATGAAAGTTGCTCTGGATTTGATAAAAGAGAAGACTCTAGAATTGATTCAACTTCTTGATAAAAAGTATATAGACTAGTGGATAGTATGAGAAACAGATATCAATAGAGGTAGTAGTAAGATGAATCTCTATAAGAACTGATCCTGTCAGAGATACTACGGCTGAAACTTTAGAAATTCAGGCGACTCATTTTAAGTTTAAAAATTCCAATCCTCAGGACAGAGATGTTCTGAGGATTTTCTGCTGTTACAGGGAAACTTTGGTATGGAGTATGCTTATATAGGGGCATGGGCAAAGACTTGTCTGCTCCTATGCCCCTAATAGTATATAAGTAACCACAATATATAAAGAAATGGGGCATATATAGAAAATATATTTCATTCATGTCCCGCAAGCTTCAAACTACGAGGCATAAATAAACAGTTGACTGCTGATATGCCTCAAATATGGATAGAGAAAGTGGAAAAATCGGAGAAAGGGGGTAGAGGAATTAAAAAAAGTTATCTATGCCTCATTTTGTTTGAAATAGCAATGAATAATGGATTCAATCTGATAAATATTTAGAGGTGCATTACGAGTCTCGTAGGTTGTAATTAAATTTATGGAGGGAATTATGTTATTTGAACAATAGATCTCGAGCTTGGAAAATGCATGTTTAGCATAGATAGGATTGTCTATCATACCAAAATGCTCCCAATAGTAAATTTGATTTGTAATAGGGTGAAGAATAGTGAAATCCGGATAGAAAGAGAGATTGCCTAATTGTAACAGGCATTCGTAGCGGTATGGTATCTTGTTTTGAAATAGAGCTGTATCAATCATGGCCTCCGATTTTGAGCGAACGAGGTTTGTTGAGAGAGATTTATGAATCAGATTCTCTGGATGATTTATATTTTTACTATAGATAGTACTAACCCATTCATCATGAGTTTGTAATTTTGGTTTAAAGTATGATTTTAGTAGAGGAAAGTAGCAGGGACTGGATAGAAGCTGTTCAGATTTGTTAGAAGATTTTGCAAGATGGTGTAGATATTGAGTACATGCTTTTTTTTCTAGTAAAAGTTCCTCCAACTTATAAGAAAGATACTTCTTTTTTGCAAGTTCTTCAGCTAAAGATTTTTGCGATTTGGGTAAGTAGGTTTGCTGATTTTCGTAGGATATATACCATTTGTATCTGGATTGGTATTGTGTGACGGTGAGTTTACCAGGAGGTAAGTTATTTAATTGTTCCTGTATTGCGTAGATTTTTTGATTGATCATTTCTAACTCTTCTTGTATTATTTGATATATCGTATTGGTAGCCTCCTTTTTAAAACGAAATTTTGGGGATATCTATAGTTTATCTTATAAATTGAAAGGTGACAACATTAAATAGCAAAAAACAATAGAGAATGATATAATAATATATATACTAAAATAAATTAGCTCCCAGGTAAAAGAATCTGATTATCAAAGACAGGCGGTGTATCCTTTTGAAAAGCATCCGAGGTAACTACTCAGTACAGTTGATATAATCTGTTAGCAGATTGTGCTGAGGTTAATTTTAAAATATGTTAACAGTCTCAACTGTACTGACCCTTTTTTCATTTAGTTTAAATAAAAAGGAGTACAGGAATGAGTCAAATAAAAGAAGTCATAAAAGAGAATAGAAAGGCGATTGCCTTATACGTTATAACAGGTTTATTAATTGCATTTTTAACAAACTATAAAATAAGATATTTCCAAAAGATAATTGATGAGTTTAATGATCGCACAATCAGAGTAAATACTATTCTGGTTTATGGAATTGTGTTAATTAGTTTTTACTTGTTAAATTATTTTGACGAATACCCAAAGCAAAAGCTTAGAAATGGAATCTATTTAGATTTTAAAGTACAGGCTTTAAAAAAGGTTAGTAAAATCCAGTATATTGAGTATCAATCGTTGGGTACAGGAAAACTTACACAAAGTATTGAGAATGGGGCAAATGCAGGAAAAGGAATTATTTTTGATTATTGGTTATGTGTTTGCAGGCAATTGATACCAACCATTTTATTCAGCGTCTTTTTTATATGGAAATTGAATCCGTTTATCACTTACTTAATATTGTTCGGTTATGTTTTTGTATTTATTGTCACGAATTTACTTTTGAAGTTACTGTATTCAATCAAGGAAAAAATCTTGTGCAATGAAGAAATGATGAATCATTATCTGGTTCGCGGATTTATGGAGATGGTCACATTTCGAATGAGCTGCCGATTTCCTTATGAAATAGAAAAAGCAGTAAATTCGAAGAATGAGATTATAAAATCTAAAGTAAAGATGAATATGATCCACGAAGCATTTTTCACCATATTTGCAATACTTGTGGCATTTTTAAATGTAGGAATCCTTATATACGCCTGGTTGAATCCATCTGTCTCGATAGGAACCTCTGTGGCACTTATTTCCCTGGTAGAAAATGCCTATACACCAATTGCAATCTTTAATGTATTAACTGTCCAGTATAAACTGGATAAAGCTACATACTGCAGATTTGAAAAAATTCTCAACATGAAAGAAGATGAGCAATTAGAGAAAGGAAAGAGTGTTGAAGTAGAACAAGGCGATATTAAGATAACAGATCTTTGCTTTCAATATAATAACAAGAAGGTTATTAATCATTTGAATGTTGAGATTCACAAGGGGGAAAAAATAGCGCTTGTGGGGAGCAGTGGTTCCGGAAAAACAACACTAATTAAACTCTTATTAGGATTATTAAAATATGATACTGGCAGTATTCAGATTGATGGTAGTGAGTTAAGGGACATAAGCCTGGAGAGTCTGTATAAAAATGTAAGCTATATCTCACAGGAAGCTCCGGTATTTGATGGTACGGTCAGAGAAAATATTGTTCATAACCAGAACCAAAATGATAAATACATACACGAGATATTAACGAAAATGAAGTTGAATGATTCGGTGTCAAAAATGGATAGTGGAATTGATACGCTCATCGGTGAACGTGGTATGATATTATCCGGAGGAGAAAGACAGAGACTGGCATTAGCCAGGCTGTGGTTTCAAAAAAATAATATTGTTATTCTGGATGAAGCGACTTCTGCCTTGGATAATATAACGGAAGAGGCTGTTATGAATGAAGTCATGAACCTTTTGTCGGAGAAAACGGTCATAGCAATTGCACACCGATTAACTTCCATCATAAATTTTGACCGTATTATTGTATTTTATGATGGTCATATCGTAGAGCAGGGAACATTTGATGAACTATTAAAGAATGGAATGTATTTTTCTGACTTGTATCATAAGAGCATGCAGTAAACGAATTTGTAGAGAGGATAATCTCCTCTCTACATTTATATTTTACCATGAAAACGGTTAAAACTCAAGACTACAAAATTTAGCCCAAAAGGGATATACTACTTACACGAATGGAGGTATGTATATGGATGAGCAAAATTGGCTTGAGGTCATGAATCGGCAGCATTGGGTGAAGCAGATACAGGAAACCAATCAGTATACATCAAAATATGGGCTTCAATTATCGGAGGAAGATACGGATGTTTTGATTGAAGAGAAAAACCATACGTTGAAAGCAGAACGCAGAGTTGAATTTGGCCAGAGCGTAATTCCGCAGATTATATATATCTTCTGTGATTCTGCATTTATTTCTCAGGATAACTATTTGAATACGTTGATCCGGCTCCAGGAAATTTTCTTTCTGTATAAGAATGAAATGCAGGATGAGATTACAGATGAAGAGTTGCTTAATTTTATGAAAGAACAATTTGAAGATGTTTGCTATGGGGATCTGGAGTATCTGGAAAGCACTTGTCTTGAAATATTCAGTGGGGCAATCAGGGCTGGTTATAAGGGGTATCAGATTACACAGGGTAAGGGAGAGTTTTCCAAGATAGACATTGTTCAAAGGTGGGATAAAGATCTGTATTTACAGACGCTGAAAGAGCTTTGCTGGAGGTAGTGTGTATAGGGGTTGAGATAGAAGAGGAGAATTATTAAATGGAACCATATTACTATAGTCAGATGAATAAGCAGCAACAAAGAATTTACCAGGTCATTAAGAGCGGCCTGGAGTCACTTTCACAGAGTTTTGATGTGCAAAGAATCGATGGGGCTGAGCTGAGCGATATCTTTTTTAAGTTGAGATTGGATTGTCCGGAGATATTTTATGCTTCCACTTTTCAATATTCCTTTTACGATAACTCGTCACTTGTAAAGATGAAGCCGGTTTATTTATTTGATAAGAATAAAATTAAAGAACATCAGGTGGCAATGGCTGCCAGAGTGGAGAAGCTTGCCAGAGTGATGAAAGATAAAAGTGATTGGGAGAAAGAACAATACATTCATGATTTTATCTGTGAAAATGTTACTTATGATAAGCTGAAAAAACAGTATTCCCATGAGATTCTGGGCCCATTGGGGCAGGGAGTGGGGGTTTGTGAGGGAATTGCAAAGTCGGTGAAGATCCTTTTGGACCGGCTTTCCATTCCCTGTATTGTTGTTATATCAGAGAACAATCCAGAAAAGAACATCAAATACAGGCATGCATGGAACGTGGTCAGGATTAATGGGGTGTGGTATCATCTGGATGCCACATTTGATAATACATTAGGAAAAAAAGAACTGAGATATGACTATTTTAACCTGGATGATAAAGGGATCTTTAAGGATCATGAGCCTGTGATATATAAGGTCCCGATGTGTGGCGATGGAGATCATTTCTTCTATAAGGATAAGAAACTTTCTTTCACCAAATTGGAGGATATTAGAAAACGCTGCCAACAGGCAATTAAAAAAGGAAAAGTCTTAACCTTTCATTGGAGAGGGGGATATCTCACTAAGGCGGTTATGGAAGATCTGTTGCAAATCATAGCAGGGGAAGCAAGGGAAAAAGGCAGACACAGTCAGATTACCATTAACTGGCCTCAGGCAGTTGTACGTGTGAAGTTCCTTGAGGAGCAGATGGAAGATTCAGTGAAAATGGAGGATGCATACGAAGAGGAAAATGATGCGGAAATGTAGAGCAAAAATATTTTGTCACAAATCCTTTGTTCTGGTTGTCTAATAATAGACACATAAAATTAAGGAGGAACAAGTCATGCAAAACGAAATATTTGATTTATTTGACAAGGCGGTTGAAGGAGACAGGGAGGCACTGGAAGAATTAATCCTAAGTGTGAAGGATATGATCTATAACCTGTCTCTTCGAATGCTTGGAATGCCTTTTGATGCTGAGGATGCAGCCCAGGAAATTATTATTAAAGTTATCACTCAGCTTTCTTCATTCCGGAAAGAAAGTGCATTTTCTACCTGGGTGTACCGCATCGCCGCAAATTATTTAATCAATTACAAAAAGTCTATGTTTGCTCAGCATCAGCTCAGTTTTGAATTTTATGGGCAGGATATTGATAATGGGTTCATCCATAATACAAATCAATTAACCCAAAATGTGGACGAAATCTTCTGGCTGATGAATTAAAACATTCCTGCACAAATGTTATGCTTCAGTGCCTTGATGCGAAAAGCCGCCTGATTTATGTACTTGGTGTTATGTTTAGAGTGGACAGTAAGATTTGCGCTGAAATTCTGGAAATTTCACCAGAAGCATATCGCCAGCGCCTTTCACGCATTCGAAAACAGGTTGGAGAATTTTTGAGTAAGTATTGCGGTTTGTCTCAGACTGGAAAATGTAATTGCAGGAAGCGGGTGGGATACGCCATACATACAAACCGGTTAGAACCCAATAAATTAGAGTATAGCAATATGTCCATAGCGGACGAAAACTCTATCTTTAATTTCACTCAGGCAATGGAGGAGATGGACCAGATGTCCCTTATTTTCGCGCAGCTGCCCAAGTACCGGTCACCAGATGCAATCCATAGATTTATTAAAGATCTTTTGGATTCCTCTGCAATGAGAGTGGTTGCCGGAGCTGGTGAGGAGGTAACCGTATGAGAGAATTCTTTTTGACGTTGCTGATTGGGATTGCGGCAGGAATACTTGATGTGCTGCCGATGATAAAAATGAAGCTTGATCAGTATTCCATCGCTTCTGCATTTGTATTTTATCTGATTCTTCCTTTTGTCATATTTAACCTTAATTTATATGGAATTGTATGGTGGATGAAAGGTGGTATGATTGGATTTGGCTTAGCCTTACCGGTTATCATCCTTGTGGCCAGGGAAGATAAAAAATCGATAGTTCCCATGGTTGTTATGTCGATAATATTGGGAACGGTCATTAATACTGCCGGCTATTATTTGATTTAAAACCATGCATCAGAGCCGGTTTCCCTGTATTGTAGTCCGGTATTCTTTGGGGGTGGCGCCGACCAGATCTTTAAACTGCTTGGTGAAATAACTGGGGCTTGAGAAACCACAGTCAAAAGCAATATCAGTTATGGGGGCATCTGTGGTTGAAAGCTGCTCTGCGGCTTTCAACAGCCGCCTCCGCTGAATATACGCCATCGGGCTGTAATGCAGATACCGGCTGAATATGCGCTGGCATTCTCTTGTACAGATATTTGCTGTATCTGCAATTTCTTTCACTGTCATCACATTTCTTAGATTTTCGTCAATCCATTCCAACATTTGCTTCAAACGGGATTCCTGAATCGTTGGCACTCTGCGTGAGGGCATAGTCTGATGCTTTTCCTTTGTATAAAGCAGTATTTTTGACATTGCTTCCCGGACTTCAAATTGATAACCGGGTTTCTCTTCCGCGCAGGCATGAAAGGCAATATCAAACTGCTGAAAAAACGATTTATCTTCAGCCTCTCTTCCGAATTTCAAAAAATCTGGTCCTGCATTTAATAAAGGACGTACATACATCGTATCAAAAACACTTCCCGGCGTACCGCCTACAATACCAGAGTCAAATACAAAAGAATGATAGATACAGGGAGAAGGCACAATTGCAGTAAAGGAGTGCAGTACACCAGTATTGATAAAACACCCTTCTCCGGCATCAACATAGTAGGAATTGTCTCCGATCTGAATCAAAACACTTCCATGTAATAAAATAAACACTTCTAATTCCAGATGCCAGTGGGAAGGAATGCAATCAGCAATATATTGGTGGATATCTCCTTCATTGGCAAGCAGGTCGAAAATCCGAAAGCCTTGTTCCTGCAATTCTTTTCTGTGGCTGTCTGTTGAAACATAATTTCTGTTTCGAATCATTTTACTCCCCTTATTTGTCGCTTTTTTTATAGTATATGACGTTTGTGTGAAAGTAGCAAGTATTATTTATGTATATAATGAGAGTAAGAAATACAGATAAAATATGGGCATTTAATGCTGCATCAGTCACCGGCCAAGGGGGAATAGGTTTTATGCAGATGAATCACAAAAGTCGCGTTCTTGATATGACAAAAGGCAGTCCGTTTCATTTGCTTCTCTATTTTTCACTGCCACTTTTTTTCGGGAATTTATTGCAGCAGTTATATAGTCTGGCTGATACTTCAATCGCGGGTCATCTGCTGGGGGATGGAGCTTTGGCAGAAATTGGCGCAACGGCAGCACTTTACAGTCTTATTACTAATTTTGTCTTTGGATTGAATAATGGCCTGGCTTTGATTGTAAGCAAGTATTTTGGCGCCGGAGAAAAAAAGGAGATGAAGCATGCTGTCTGCTATATGGTTACGATCTCCTGTGTCTTTGCAGCACTCCTTACTACGTTTTTTTTGTTGTTCCGACATTCACTTTTAGCGATACTTCAGATACCAGAGGATACTCTGGAGGGAGCGCTTAACTACTTTACCATTATACTGGTGGGAATCCCTTTGTTCATGGCGTATAATCTGGAATTCAGTTTACTTCAGGCAGTTGGCAACAGCTTTACGCCGCTGCTGTTTTTACTCTTTAGCAGTGTGCTGAATGTAGGACTGGACTATCTGTTTATGGGAAATCTGGCAATGGGAGTACAGGGAGCAGCGATAGCAACTGTGCTTGCGCAGGGAGTCAGTGGGGTATTATGCTTTTTTTATATTGTAAAAAATTATAGGGAACTATGCTTTGAGAAAAAGGATTTTCTTGTAAAGCCTGCCTTTATTTTTAAAATGCTCTGGACAGGGCTCAGTATGGCACTTATGAGCACCATTTATAACATTGGCAGTGTTGTTTTACAAAGCAGTATCAACGCACTGGGTAGTGTCTATATAGCAGCCCAGATGGGAGCACGCCGTCTGGCTGAACTATTTTATAATCCGGGCCTTGCTCTGGCGGCAAGTATTGCTACTTATTCCAGTCAGAATTATGGGGCCAATCGCAATGCCCGAATAGGGAAAGGAATCAAGACGGCTTTGCTGATCTACGGTATCTGGTGGATGTTTGCTGTTGCATTTATATTTTTGTTTGGGGAAAATGCAGTAAAGCTCATTACGGGAAGTGTCAGCCAGGAAGTTGTTTCCAGTGCAGTGCTTTACCTTCAAATCAGTATACCAATGATTCCGCCAATGGCATTTCTTGTAATTATGCGGAGCGCATTACAGGGGATGGGTCATCCAGGGATGCCGCTTCTATGCAGCGTAATTGAACTGATTGGAAAAGTATGGTTTTCCCTTATGATCGTACCTGCGTGGGGATATCTGGCTGTATGTATCTGTGAGCCTGTCTTATGGGTCATTTGCGCGCTGGTTATTTTAGCCGCTCCAATCGTTTACCGCAGGGAATTTACCTGAGTGAGACGGTAGAGAAACGAGGCATCCAAATCGGAGGCATTTGATATGATTGGAATGATTCCATGTTCCTCCGATTTTCGATTATCAAGAATGGTGGGCATTGCAAATTAGATCAGAATTATTTCCAATAACCGTGTGGAAGTCATACTGAACCAGGCGTCTGCCCTTGTTGTCATTGCCCGGATTTCAGCAGGAGAATTAAATTATTTAAAAAGAGAGAGGAACAGAGCATGATGGAAGCAGTTATTTTTGATTTGGACGGATTGTTAATTGATAGTGAAGTGATATCATATCAATTATACCAGGAGTTATTAAACAAATATGGACACTCTTTTACCATAGAGAATTATGCGCAGAACTATAGTGGAAAAACAGAACTGGGGAATATGGAAACTCTGGTGGATCTTTACCAGCTTCCAATTTCTGTACAGGAAGGACTGGATTACACGCTATCACGGGAGAAAGAGTATTTTATAAAAGGAGTTTCATTAAAACCAGGCGTCAGAGAGCTGTTGGATTATTTAAAGAAAAATAAATACAGAATCGCTTTGGCATCATCCAGCACCAAAGACAGAGCATTGTTTGCTTTGGTGCAACATGGAATAGATAGCTGCTTTGATGAAATGGTGTTTGGAACAGAAGTTGAAAAGGGAAAACCCAATCCGGATATATTTTTAAAGGCATGTAAAAAATTAAAGGTTGATCCTGAAAAATGTCTTGTACTGGAAGACAGTGAAGCCGGAATACAAGCTTCATACTCTGCCCGGATTCCTGTGATCTGCATACCGGATATGAAAAAACCAACTATAAAATATCAAAGCATGACAGAAACCATTCTGCCATCTTTATTGGAGGTAATATTTTATCTGGAAAAGGAAACTGCAAAAGAAACGGAGAATTAAGTGTCTCACCACCAAAAATATATTGATATAAAACTTGATTATATCCAACATTGGATATATAATGACTGTATCATTACGGATGAGGTGCTTTTCATGGTACAATTATTTATTCTTTTCTTTTTTAGTATTAAGCCGACTCATGGCTATGAAATTCAAAGGTTTATCAGTCTCAATCGCATGTCGGAATGGAATAATATAAAATCCGGTTCTATCTATTATGCAATTAAGAAATTAGAAAAAGACGGATATATCAGAATGATTGATAAACCAGAAGAAGGAGAAAAGAAAAAGCAGATTTATGAAATAACACAAAAGGGCAGAGACGTACTTAAGATATTGGCATATAAGGAGATGGGCAGGCCTTTGCAGGGAGCAGCATCGGAAAAATTTCTTTTATATCCCATAATTGCCAGCCTTCAGAAGGAAGAGATCATTCAATGCGTGGAAAACCATATCGGAGATTTAATAGTACAGAAAAACCGGATTAATGACTGGAGAAAAGAGAAGGAGCAAGACCCCTGTTCCATGGAAGTAATTACTTTGGATTATATGATTACAACCATAGAAAGTCAGATAAACTGGCATAGACTGATGTTAGACAATCTGGACAAAATTATTCAGGAAACTGAAGAGATTGTAGCGCTGATTAGAGAAACAAACTTTATGAATTATGAATGTTAAAATGTGAATCATGCACCAAAACGAAGCTATGGTTTTGGTGCAAAAAAATATAATCATATCCAATGTTGGATAGTGAGGAGCGGAAAATGAATGTTCTGGTTATTTCAGGAAGTCCCAGGAGGAAAGACAGTTATCAGGTCTGTATGGAGATTTGGAATGAATTAAAGAAGTATGATTCTGGGATTGAGTTCGAGTATCTACAATTAAGCCAGTCCAATATTTCAGAATGCAGGGGCTGCGCCATCTGCTTTCAAAAAAGTGAATTATTATGTCCCTGTAAGGATGATGAGATTGAGTCGATAAAAGAGAAGATGAAAAATGCAGATGCAATTATTATGTCCAGTCCAGTCTATGCCTATCAGGTTACGGGGCAGATGAAACTGTTTATTGATCGTCTGTCTTATTTATTTCACAGGCCGGAGCTTTGTGGGAAACCGGTACTTATTGTAGTTACCACAGACGGAGGAGGGAGCAAACAGGTTTACAAGTACTTAAAGATGACAGTATCCGGCTGGGCAATGGATCTGGTGGGTGAAGTACAGATTATTTCCCCTATGTATTTCGAAAACAGAGAGCCCAAAGGTGCTTTTAAGTTTAATAAGCGCGTATATGGAAGAGGGCAGAAAAGAATAAAAATCCTGTCAAAAAAGTTGTATGAAAAAATGGAGCAGAGCGATAAAAAAGTACCTACATTCTATGATATATTTCTATTTAACTGTCTGCGAAGTAAAATATATACATCAGAAGCAGATCGTACTTATTGGAGAGATAAGGGCTGGATTGATGCTCCTTACTTTTTTGATGTGGATATAAATCCAGTAAAACGCCTCTTTGGAAAAGTGATGAAACGGCTCATTGATATGCTTGGAAAAAAATTATCTTCAGACATCTAGTCCTCAATTCCAATCTCTGTATTGCGAAAGTTGAGATTTCGATATTTCAAAGGTGTCATTCCAGTTTTTTTATGAAATATCTCTGTGAAATAGCTCTGATTGGGAAACGCCAGTATAGAGGAGATCTGCGAGGGGGAATAGTCAGAATAAATCAGCATATTACTGGCAGTCTCGATTTTCTTATCCCTGATATAGTGACTAACTGTCACACCCACTTCTTTTTTGAACAGTCGGGATAAATAGGAGGAGTTTAAACCAATGGCAGATGCAAGTGTTTCTATGGTAATCCGGGTATGGAGGTTGTCACAGATATAGTCAATGCATGCCGCTACATGTCTTGAGGTTGCTTTATTTTTCCTTATAAATTTCATGCGTTTTGCATAGTCCAGACACATAATGGGATGCAGCGCGGCAACTTCTTCCGGCTTCGTACAGCTATCCGCTTTTTGTATATAAAAATCGCTGAGACTGAAGGCTGTTGACAGTTCCATTCCCCCCTCCATACAATATCTGGCCACCAGTGCAGCCGTGATAACAAAATGATATTTTATATTTTGAAGGGGATGAAACGAAAGAATGCCGAGTCCATTCTTTGATAAAAGAGATTCCTGGCAAAGTTCCCGAACTTTTGTGGTGTTTCCTGATTTTATGGCGGAATAAAATTCCTGCTCGGGTGTATAAGGTGCGCGGATTAAATTATTTTCTCTTCTCACAAATTCCTGAAATGCCAGTTCTTTTTTTATATTCATGGGAAAAACCCTCCATTGCACCGTTATTTTCTTTTGATATTATATCATGAAAACGACATAAAAGAAAAGAAAATGATATCATTTGCCAGTCAGATCAGATAGTATAAAATTATCTGAAAGGAAAGGTAGTGAAGCGATATGAAACTGAAAAGAGGGTTAAATTTAGGGGGATATTTATCTCAGTGCACTCACAATATGCAGCATTACAGTACATTTATCGGGAAGGCGGATATTGAGCAGATTGCAGCATGGGGATTTGATCATATCCGCCTTCCCATTGATTACGAAGTTCTGGAAGATCAGGAAGGCAATCCCAAAGAGGAAGGTTACCGGCTGGTTCACTGTATTTGTGACTGTTGCAGGGCAAATAAGCTGGATGTGATCCTTGATCTGCACAAAGCGTATGGCTATGATTTTAATGATGCAGGGGACCCGCAGAAAAATGATCTGTTTCATAATTCTTATTTACAGGAACGTTTTGTGAATCTTTGGGACAGGATTGCAACGGAATTTAAAAACTACGATAATGTCGCCTTTGAATTGCTCAATGAGGTTGTAGAGAAGGAAAATGCGTTGCTTTGGAACGACTTAATCGACAAAACGGTGATGGCAATACGTAAAATTGATTCATTTGTACCCATTATTTATGGCGGAATTCAGTGGAACAGCGCAAGCACATTAAAATTACTGAAAAAACCGGAAGATAAAAATATTATCTTTACTTTTCACTTTTATGAGCCGCTTTTGTTTACCCACCAAAAGGCCCATTGGGTCAAACAGATGGATCCGCAAAAGGATGTTTTTTATCCCGAAAGCATGGAATATTACCGCTCACAGTCTGCCGTACTTGGAGAACAGGGGGAAGCAGTCTTAAACTCAACGTCTGAGACAATTGGAAAAGAGTTTTTAGAGATAATGGTGAAGGGAGCAGTACTGGCTGCACAAAAAGCAGGCACTCAGTTGTACTGCGGCGAGTTTGGTGTGATTGACCAGGCACCTGTTCCGGACACACTGCGATGGTTTCGTGACGTACATGATATATTTGAGAAGTACCAGATTGGCTGTTCCATATGGACATACAAAGAGATGGATTTTGGACTGACAGGAAAGCATTATGATGACATCAGGGAAGAAATAATACAGATATGGACCCAGGAACAGTTATGTAGCTGCCAAACTGAGGCTTGACGAAACAAAAAAAGCATGATAATATTTGTTCAATTAAATATTTGCATTACAAAGAATTATTTATAATTCGGAGTATAAGAAAAGGCTATGAAAAGAAAGAGTAGCATTTTCAATTCCAAACAGAAAGATGCCGGTTGATGAGAGGCTCATGGATAGAAAGTGTGAATACATCTTGGAGCTGCGCACCGAACCTTTTAAGAAGTAGGCTGCGACGGAGAGCACACCGTAATCAGGTGCAAGGGTATCGCCCAGGCCGTACCCGATGAGGTAGACAATGTGAGTTGTCTATAAACTTAAGGTGGTAACACGAGAGTCACTCTCGTCCTTTTGGTAACAGAAGGACGGGAGTTTTTTTTATTTGATTTAACTCAGCTCTTTATTTTCTGTATTTCTTATAGAACATGCAAATATTAATAATAATATTAAAAGGAGAATTTGAGTTATGTTAACACCGAAAGAGCAAATGCGCATCATATGCAAAGGCGTTCACCAGTGCGTGAATAAAGAGGAGCTGCTTCTCAAACTGGAGCAATCTTATAAGCAGGAAAAGCCTCTGGTCATTAAATTAGGACTTGATCCTTCCGCACCGGATATTCATCTGGGGCATGCTGTAGTTTTAAGAAAGATCAGACAGATGCAGGAGCTTGGGCATCAGGCAGTTATTATAATCGGGGACTTTACCGGTAAAATTGGAGATCCTACCGGGAAATCAAAAGGAAGAGTGGCATTGTCCGATGAAAAAGTAAAGGAAAATGCACAAACTTACTGTGAACAGATATTTAAGATTCTGGACAAAGAGAAGACCATGGTAAGATTCAACAGTGAGTGGCTTTCAAAGCTGAATTTTGAAGATGTTATTAAACTGGCGGCAACATCCACGGTTGCCAGGATGTTAGAACGGGATGATTTCCAGAATCGCTACAAAAGCGGTGTCCCTATTGGGATTCATGAATTTTTTTACCCGCTGATGCAGGCTTATGATTCTGTGGAAATAAAAGCAGATATTGAGCTGGGGGGAACAGATCAGACCTTTAATGTTTTAATGGGACGTACGCTGCAAAAGGCAATGGGGACAGACCAGCAGATTGCTTTATTTATGCCCATTCTGGAAGGACTGGACGGTGTGGAGAAAATGAGCAAAAGTCTGGGAAATTATATTGGGGTTAGCGAGTCGTCTGAAGTAATGTTTAAAAAGGTGATGGAAGTACCAGATGATCTGATCATGAAATATTATGAACTGGCAACAGATGAACACCCCGACGAAATTGACAGGGTGAAAACGGATTTGGAAAACGGAGTCAATCCACGGGATATCAAGCTTCAATTAGCTGAAATTATTACTGGGCTGTACCACAAAGAGGAAGAAGTAAAGAACGCTATTTCTTACTATGAGATGGCGTTCAGCAAAAAAGCAATACCAGATGATATCCCCGTACTACTTCTGGATCTGGACAACGACACGGTGAATGACAGCATTCCAGGTCTGATTGAACTGGGATTTATTAAAAGCAAAAGTGAATTTATCCGTCTCATCAGGCAAGGCGGAGTCCAGATCAATGGTGAAAAGATGAACGAAGATGAAATAAACAGTGTACTGATCAATGGGGATGTGATGAAAATAGGCAAAAAAAGGTTTGTAAAAATCAATAAGTAACAAATGACCTCTCACCAGATTCTGGTGGGAGGTAAAAAGTATTGATTGACTATGGGAATATTATGTGCTATCTTAAGAGTAATTGGAAGTGTTATTGCCAAAATAACCCATCAGCGGAGTTGAAAGGAGAATGTGATATGTCAAATGCATTATTTGTGAAAGAGGTAATGAATGAATAACTGAATATCGGGCATATGACAGCCATGTTTGATATGCCGCCTTTAGACTCTTATATCGCTTAACTCTGTTAAACACACCATAAGATGTGTTTTTTTTGTGCCTTTTTTTAAAAGACAACCGCAGTGACAGCTCATAGGGGCTATTACCGCGGCATTTTTATGCCCTTTTTTAACGGCTGACAAATATAGGTGTCAGCAGAGAACAGGAAGAGAGGTTGCTTTTGAAAGAAAAAATGAATGGATTTATCACAGCGGTTCACAGAGAACGCTATGAGGTAAACGTAAATGGGGAAGTTTTGTATGCCAAGTTAAAAACAGGGATATATTTTACGGATTCTTGTGCAGAAGAATTTCCTACAGTTGGTGACAATGTGGAGCTGGAGTATAATTCTATGGGTGACAGTCTGATTACTAAGACACTGGAACGAAAATCTGCATTTTCCAGAAAAGATCCTGATGTGGGAATGGGAGAGCAGATTGTGGCAGCTAACTTTGATTATGTTTTCATTTTGATGTCACTGAACTATGATTTTAATTTAAAACGATTGGAGCGCTATTTAACGGCTTCCTGGCAAAGCGGAGGGCAGCCGGTTATTATCCTTACAAAAGCGGACATTGCAGAAGACACGCAGCAAAAACTGGAACTGGTCAATCAGATTGCTTTAGGGGTGGACGTCTGTGTGGTCAGTGCTGTGTCAGGTGAAGGCATGGAGCAGCTAAAGAACTATCTGGAGCCTGAAAAGACGACCGTATTCCTGGGATCTTCAGGAGTGGGAAAGTCCACTTTTACCAATTATCTTCTGGGAAAAGAGATTATGAAAACCGGTGAAATCAGGGAAGATGATTCAAAAGGGCATCATACAACCACTCACCGCCAGATGTTTGTCATGGATAATGGAGCCAGGATCATTGATACACCCGGGATGCGGGAATTGGGGATGTGGGTTGTAGATGAAGGTTTGGATGCCAGTTTTACAGATATCAATGATATGATAAAGCAGTGCAGATTTAATAACTGCACTCATAACAGGGAACCAGGCTGTGCAATTGTTAAAGCGCTGGAAGATGGGACATTGACAGAAAAAAGGTGGAAAAATTTTCAGAAAATCCAAAAAGAGTCGAAGTTTCAGGCAGCAAAGGAAAGCAGGCAGCAGATTGCGGTGAAAAAGAAGAATGGGAAGAAAAAAGAGGAACGTTTTTCAAAAATAATTGAAATGGGGGGAGAATGGTAAATGAAGATTGTTAAGGCGGAAGAAATGCATGTGGAAGAAGCTCTGAAGTTAGCAATAGGTGAATATGAGAATCAGTGCAGGCAGATGAAACAATTGCCGGAGATTCATGTTACGGACCAGTTGAGAGAATTGATTACCGGCTTATTTCGGAAAAATTATGGCTTTGTTGCGATGTGTGAAGGGGAAATGGCTGGGTACCTTGCATTTACTGGACCGATAGAGGGGTTCTTTGGAACCTGTCGGGGAGCTTATTCTCCACTGGGGGGAAATGCTTTTTTCGGTTATGACAGGGGAAGGGTTTGCTCCAAACTGATGGAAGAGGGAATGGAACAGTTACTGAGGGAGGCACAGGTTACCAGTTTTGCCCTGACCCGGTATGCCGACGATACCGTAGTGGACCGGTCACTGGTATTAAACGGTTTTGGAATCCGATGCAGCGATGCGGTTATGGATTTGGAGGGATTTGAAGTAAGAAAAACATCACAAGATGGTGTTACTTTTAAAGAGATTCTTGGAGAGGAAAAGAAACTTGTTCTTGATTTAAGATACGGATTAGTAAAGCATATGTCTAGTTCTCCCATTTTCTTTCCTACTGATATCCGCCAATATATGATGCACCTTCCCAAAGAGCAGTCACGTATATTTGCTGCGTTGAAAGGGGAAGAGGCAATCGGATACCTGTCAATACAGGATGAAGGAGAAACATTTATCAGCAAAACGGATTCCATGAAAAATATCTGCGGCGCTTTTGTGAAAGAAGAATACCGGGGAAAGCAGGTGGCGGACGATTTGCTGGCCTATGTCTGCAATGTGTGTAAAAAGGAGGGGATTACGTATCTGGGGGTGGATTGTGAGACATTAAATCCCAACGCTCTTCGCTTCTGGGGAAAGCATTTTAAAAATTACACTTACAGCTATCATCGCAGGATTGATGAACGGGTCATTGGTTATGAATCAATCTGAGAAAAGAGTGGATATCTCACCTGTAAAATAGTACAATGGTGGAACTAAGCAATACTCTTAGCAATAATTTTTATTATTAAAAAATGAGGAGGTAAGGTATGATAAAGGAAATTAATAAATCCGAATTGATAGATTGTCTGGAAGTTCTGCATTTAGCATATGCGCCAATAGCTGCTCGCTTTAATCTTACGGATGATAATTGCCCCGACAGCGGTAGGGCTACTTTAAAATATGAAAAATTCTTAGCTGAATATGATGGCGGAGAATTAATGTTTGCATATTATTTGGATGAAAAAATTGTAGGTTATATCGGGATGAATTATAAAGATTCAGTCATGAAATTAGATGACATTGTTGTCTTGCCTGCACATCAATCCAGAGGGATTGGAACTGAACTTCTTGAATTCTGCATTAATTATGCTGTCGAACATAGTTGCACTTATATACGCTTAGGAATGATTGACAATAATAACGAACTTAAGAAATGGTATGAAAAGAAAGGTTTTGAAACTATAGCACTGAAGCAATATCCCAATGCTCCGTTTATTACTGGCTATATGGAAAAAAAATACGATTTATAAATTAAATATATGTCACAGAAAGATAGATAAAAGAGTGGATATCTCAACCGTAAAATAGTACAATAGTGGATAAAGTTAACATAGGGGGGAGTTTCGTTATGATTTATCTGTCACAATTTTTATTTCCTGATATAGAAGAGGAATACAGTTTCACCATGGGAGAAAAACGAACTTGTTATGATACCTTTTATCCATTTCAGATTTTGTCAAAGAATCATCTGACCAGGCTGGATTTTGAGCCGGTTACGATTTTATATGGTGGCAATGGGTCGGGTAAGACAACGGCTTTAAACGTAATTGCGGAGAAGCTTTGCCTTACCCGGGAAGCCCTCTACAACCGGTCTAATTTTTTTAAGGACTATACGGATCTTTGTTCTTATGAGGTGGAAGAACCGGTCACAAGAGACAGCCGGATTATTACCAGCGACGATGTCTTTGACTTTATGCTTAATATCAGGTCTTTAAATGAGGGGATACATCAAAAACGGGATAAGCTGTTTGATGAATATCTGAACTCAAAGTACTCCAGTTTTCAGATGAAATCTCTGGATGATTATGAGAAGCTTAAGAAGGTTAATATGTCCCGGAGTAATACCCAGTCCCGTTATATCAGAAAGAACCTGATGGGGAATGTAAGAGAGCATTCCAATGGAGAAAGTGCTTATCTGTATTTTTGTGAAAAGATTAAGGAAAATGGTCTGTATTTACTGGACGAGCCGGAAAACAGTTTATCGCCGGCACGGCAGCAGGAATTACTGAAATTCTTAGAAGATTCGGCGCGTTTTTTTCATTGTCAGTTTATTATTGCGACGCATTCTCCATTTCTTCTGTCCATGAGAGGGGCAAAGATTTACGATATGGATGAGAATCCAGTTGATATTAAAAAGTGGACAGAGCTGTCTAATGTACAGGCATATTATCAATTTTTTAAAAAGCATGAAAAAGAGTTTTTGTAAGAGAAAAATATAAATAATATCAGAAGGAATAACCATGAATTTATCATATAAAAAAGCAGAAAAGGAAGATGCTGATTTATTAGTTCAAATATATAATGAAGCATTCTACGACGATTATGTCAGATATGGGGAATGCCCCGCTTATGGAAGATCCAGGGAACATATGGAGAATTCCCTGACAAAGTTCCCGAAAGAGATTATTTACTGTGATGATAAGGCTGTTGGTGTCATTGCTGTAGAAGTTTTGGGAAACGGAGAATATTATCTTAGCTGTCTTTGTGTGATCCCACAATATCAGGGGAAGGGAATCGGCTCACGGGCATTTGAATTTATGTTGGATCAATATTCGGACTGGAAGAAGATTACTTTAATCACGCCGGCGGATAAAGAAGAAAACGTTAGTTTCTATACAAAAAAATTAGCATTTAAAATTGATGGGACTCAGATGGATGGGAATGTCCAGCTGGTCCACTTTGTAATGGAACGGTAAATGAAAGGAGATAGTACCATGTATGTTTATTTCATGAAAAATCAAAAGCCTTTGAATGAAGAATTAATTAAGGAACACGTAGCGCATTTAAAAAGTCTGAAAAGCCAGGGGAAACTCGTGCTTTGTGGACCGTTTAGCGATTATCCGGGTGGGATGGTTGTATACCTGGCTGAGAATCTGGAAGAAGCCACAAGCATTGCAGAGGCAGATCCTTTTATTTCATCGGGATGTAAAACATTTGAAATCAGGACATTGGAAGTGGCCAATGAAGAAAATAATTATTTGTTATAAGTTTAATAAAAGATGATAATAGAAGGGCAGACAGTGTTTAAACTGTCTGCCTTATCTTGTCAGGTCTATATAAAATCAACCAGGAACTTTCTGCGGTTAGGGAGACGAAGAGTGCGTAAGGCCCGGGCCTCAATCTGTCTGATTCGTTCTCTTGTAACACCGATATGATCTCCTACCTCTTCCAGAGTATGGGGCATATGTCCGTTGAGACCAAATCTCATATTTACCACGATCTGCTCTCTCGGTTTTAAAGATTGTAATTGCTTATTGATTTCTTCTCTTAACATAATATCAGATACACTTTCTTCTGGAGATAATATGGTTTTGTCCTCAATAAAATCACCTAAAAAACTTGCGTTATCATCGCCAATGGGGGTATCCAGTGATACAATTGATGCAGAATCCATCATAATTCTCTCGATTTTATCAACCGTAAGTCCAGTGATATCGGAGATATCCTTGGTTGTAAAGGATTCCTGTTCCTGATTAAGCCGGCGCAGAAGCTGATTGATCATGTTAACGTCTTCTTTGTAATGCACCGGCAGACGTATGGTTCTGTCCTGTTCTGCGATTCCCCGGGTGACAGCCTGACGAATCCACCATGTGGCATAGGTGGAAAAACGGTATCCCAGTTTATAATCATAACGTTCCACAGCTTTCATAAGGCCGATATTGCCCTCTTGAATGAGGTCAAGCAGAGTTAGGGATTGAACATATGCTTCATGCTTTTTTGCAATACTGACTACAAGCCTTAGATTCGAACAAATAAGAGTTTCTTTCGCCTTTTGATCGCCCTGTGCGCAGAGCCTGGCAAGATTATATTCTTCTTCCCTGGTCAGTAAAGGCGCTTCCCCTGCCTGTAATAAATACAATTTTATGGAATCGTCTATATTTGAATCAAGTTGTTTTTCTAAAACTGCTGCATCCACATTCTGCTGTTCTGTTTCCGACATCTGATCCTCCCATATCTATGAAATCTCCCGTACGTATTCAATTCCCTCTAATGTATATATTTTTTCCAGTACATCAGAATGATTGAACTTTTGGGAAGTGCCAACTGTAAAAATAAGTGTTCCGAATTCTTCCTCTAACGTTTTTACTTTTCCCCGCTGCATATCATACAGAACAAAGTGGTTTTCACATGCAAAATCGGATAGTTTCCGTAGGGAAAATTGAGAATTATGTTCCAGATAAACCTCCATGCTTTTTGCGTGCTGTTTGATATAAATATCTACTTTTTTTAATACAATCAATGCGAAGACCGAAAAGAACATACCGATAACAGCGCCGGAGTAAAAGCCGGTTCCAATGGCAATTCCAAGACCAGCCGCCAGCCACAGTCCGGCAGCAGTGGTAAGACCCCGAATTTCATCATTTCTGGTAACAATGATGGTACCGGCGCCCAGGAAGCCGATTCCGCTCACGACCTGTGCGGCTAAGCGGGTCGGGTCGGTTCCAGGATTAGTAACTGCGATATATTGATTGGTAAGCATGACCATTGTGGAGCCGATACACACCAGTACATAAGTCATAAAACCGGCGGGACGGTTTCGAAGTCCCCGCTCTGTTCCCAATATACCACCGACGATCAGCGAAAGTCCCAGTCTCACTATGATGGAGAAAATATTTATTTCCTGCAGATAAGAGGAACACTGATTTATATATGGCACCTTTTACACCTCTTTTTTTAAATAAAACACAGAGCCTCTCATGTCTTATTGAAAATTGACAATCAAGGCTCTTAATAGAAGCACCCTTATTCTATGTATCCGTTATTGGGCTGCCTGCTCTGCATCCCTTGCAGCAGCAAATTTCTTTTCCGAAATTCTTATAATAATGCTGTCCTTTTCCACCTGAAGCTCAATGCGGTCACTTAAGAACTCAGGAATATCAGCCACTGTTATAATCGTACCAATTGGCTTACCCTCTAAGTCTACAGTAACGGTATCAATCATGTCTTCTGGCAATGAAGCATATGGGATTTCCATCAGCATCTTATCTAAGACTCCGGTAACAAATTCGGCATTTTCTAATATAACGTGTGCCAGGCTGTTCACCTTTGTCTTTGGATCAAGAGCCTGGAAGTTAATGTGCTCGATTTTACTATCTGCAAAGCATCTGCTGCTGTCTTTAATCTGTGTTACGATTGTCTGATCTTCTAATTTAAGCTGAATTTTACTTCCAAGTCTCTGCTTACGAAGCAGCTTTTCTGCAGTTTTTTCCTCCATTTGGATTGAAATGGAGCTGGGAAGACTGCCACCAAAAATGCAGCAAGGCACAATGCCTTTTCTCCGCAATTGTTTTGCTTTTAATTGTTCATTACGTTTTTCCACTGTAATAGTATTCATTGTGATCCTCCTCGTAAAATTTTTTGGATATATTGGACCACTATTGAAAAAGAAGGGCTTTTAATGGTTCCAAAATCCATGAAACCAACAAAAGCCCTTCTCTGATAGACGGTTCTTTTATATCCAATTGACATAAGTATACCATAGACAGCGAAAAAAAGCAAATCCATTAATTGTAATTTTAGCCGTTTGTGAGAAAATAATTTATGATTATATTAAAAAAACAGTTATTTTCCCGTTGACACCGTAAAAAATTGTGCTAAAATTAAGGATAACAAACACAGACAAAAGCGTTGACGAGGAGGAGTACATGCGATTCCGGATGAACAGAGAGAAGATGGCTGGTGAAAATCTTCGTGATGGAAGCATGGAAGTAGCCTTTGAGCTTTGGATTGAACAGATTTTATCTCAGTAGACTCCAACGGAGATTCCCACCGTTATCAGGGGAAGCAATATCAGAAGAAGTTTTTGATCTTCCCGTATTGTATTGAGAGCAGAAGATTATTTCTGAATTTAGGTGGTACCGCGGACACGTTAATTCGCCCTAAGCATAGCTTGGGGCGAATTTTTTTGTCTGTTTTGTAGTAAATATTACTGGAGGTATCCATCATGGATAAGAAGTATGATTTTCAAAAATCAGAGAAACAGTTAACAATTTTCTGGAAAGAAAACCAAATTTACAAGTATGGACAGGGAAAGGAACGGCCGGTTTATTCTATAGACACGCCGCCACCCACTGTCAGCGGAACACTTCATATTGGCCATGTGTTTTCCTATACCCAGGCCGAAATAATTGCCAGGTTTAAACGCATGCAGGGGTATGATGTATTCTATCCCCTGGGATTTGATGACAACGGTCTTCCAACGGAGCGGCTGGTGGAACGGGATAAGAAGATCCGGGCGGGACAGCTGCCAAGGAGCCAGTTTCGGAATATTTGTGTGGAGACTATTGAAAAATATGAAACCGATTTTAGGGGTTTGTTTCAGAAACTGGGATTCAGTGTAGACTGGGATTTAAGCTATCAGACGGTGTCTTCGCTGTCTCAGAAAATATCCCAGAGATCATTTCTGAATCTGGTAAAAATGAAAAAGGCCTACAGGAAAGAGTCACCTGTTTTGTGGTGCACCCAGTGCCAGACTTCTATCGCACAGGCAGAGCTTGAAACTCTGGAATTGGAATCCAGCTTTCACTATCTGAATTTTAAAACTTCTTTGGGAGATTTACTGATCGCAACCACGAGACCGGAACTGCTATATGGCTGTGTATGCGTTTTTGTTCACCCCCAGGATGAAAGATATCACAAATTTATCGGGAAAATGGCCAGAGTTCCCCTGTATGATTTTGAAATACCTATTATGGCAGATGAGATGGTATCCATGGAAAAAGGAACGGGCGCTGTTATGTGTGCAACCTTTGGTGATTCTACAGATGTTTCCTGGTACCAGACCCATCAGCTTTCTTATAAGAAAATAATTCTGCCAGACGGAACCATAAGCGGGGAAGTCCCTTATATCGGGGGAATGGAAGTCACCCTGGCCAGGCGGACCATGGTGGAAGAATTAAAAAGCAGGAATCTGCTTGTAAAGCAGGAGGCAGTTTCTCATAGCGTGGCTGTTCATGAGCGGTGCGGCCAGGCAGTGGAAATCATTTCTTCCAATCAGTGGTATATTGATGTGTTGACTGAAAAAGACAGGTTTTTAAAGGCAGCGGATGACATCAGCTGGCATCCGGCTCATATGAAAAAGCGATATCAGATATGGGTTGAGAATTTAAAATGGGACTGGTGTATTTCCAGACAGAGGTATTTCGGAGTTCCATTTCCAGTCTGGTATTGTAAGGAATGCAAAGAACCTGTTTTCGCGGAAGAAAACCAGCTCCCTGTAAATCCCCTGGAAGAAATGCCAGGAAAGGCATGCAGCTGCGGATGCACAGAGTTTCTCCCGGAGGAAGCAGTTTTTGATACCTGGGCAACGTCCTCCGTAACCCCTTTCATCAATGCCGGATATGGTGAGGATTTTGACAGAAGCAAAGAGATTCTGCCCATGGGAATGAGGAATCAGGCTCATGAAATCATTCGTACCTGGGCGTTTTATACTATTGTAAAAAGTCTCTACCACACTGGTGAAATTCCCTGGAAGGACATCATGATCAGCGGGTTTGTACTGGCAAAACCCGGTGAGAAGATCAGTAAATCAAAAAACAATGCATCTAATTCACCCCTGACACTGATTGAAACCTATTCGGCGGATGCAATCCGGTACTGGGCAGCCAGCAACAAACTGGGTACAGATACATTTTTCAGTGAAGATGAAATGAAGGGTTCCAGGAGATTTTTGACAAAGCTTTATAATGCGGCGAAGTTCGTAGTTTTGCAGCTGAATGATTATGAACGGAAGGAAGAATTTGATCCTGAGACTCTGCTTCCCATTGACCGATGGATGCTGGAACGGGTAAATGAAACCACCAGTGTTGTTAAAGATCTGTTAGACGATTTTGAAATTGGTCAGGCAAGGCATGAGATTGATGATCTGTTCTGGCGGGATTTTTGTGATTACTATATCGAAATTGTAAAGGAGCGTCTTTATCAGCCGGAAAAACATGGCGTTAGAGAACGATATTCGGGACAATTCGGGCTGTATTACAGTCTGCTTGGTATATTAAAGCTGTATGCAGTTTATACCCCGTTCATAACAGAGTATATTTATCAGGATTTTTATCGGAGTCATGAAGAAATGTTGTCCATCCACCAGACGCTTTGGGAACGGAGAGAAACCAATCAGATTTATCTGGAATTTGGGGAACTGGTGAAGGAGCTGATTGGAACGGTTCGGAAGGAAAAGACGGAAAAGCAGCTGTCTATGAAAGATGAGATTCCTGAACTCATTATTACCAGTCCCAAAAGATTCCGGGAATTTTTTAAAGCTACAAATTTGGATATACAGGCGTGTACCGGTGCGAAGAAGGTTATTATCAGGAGCTGAATGATTCAGAAAAAAGGTTGAGGTTGCGTGAGTCCCCCATCCGCGCTATTCTAATGTAAAGGGGATTGAAACGCAGATAGGAGAGGTTATTATGGAACGGATGGAGGACTTTTTCGCAGCAAGGGTTGATGAATATGAAGAGCACATGCTTTCCGGGGTAGAAGGATGTGAACAGGCTTATGCTCTGATCCCATCGCTGCTTTCTGTGTCATGCAGAAAGTTACTGGATCTGGGATGTGGAACCGGTTTGGAACTAAAACAGGTTTTTAAAAGGTTTCCGGATATTTCAGTCACAGGTATTGATTTAACCAGGGAAATGCTTGATCAATTAAAACAAAATTTTCCAGATAAGAAACTGAATTTAATATGCGGAAATTATTTTGATGTTGATCTGAAAAGAAATACATTTGACTGTGCCATTTCATTTCAGACAATGCATCATTTTAAGCATGAAGCAAAAATTGGGTTATATCAGAAGATTTTTAATGCCCTGAAAGGTAACGGACCATACATTGAATGCGATTACATGGTAGAAGATCAGGAAGAGGAAGATTTTTATTTTTCCGAGAATAAAAGGCTCAGAGATGAGCTGGGCATTCCGGAAGGGGAGTTTTACCATTATGACACACCATGTACTGTCACAAATCAGGTTGCCATGTTAAAAAAAGGCGGGTTTGAGAGGGTAGAAATGGTATTCCGTATGGGTAATACCACCATTCTTGCAGCCTATAAACAAGTGATATCTGATAAAGATTGACATATATTACGTTATGGGGTAATATCAGATTATTATAAAGAAAAGAGAGGTAAGTGTATGTTACGTGTGTCAGTATTGGAGATCGCAACTAACTAAATAGTTGAAAAGGAAAGACGAAGACGATTTACGTGATTAGTCTGCCCTTTTTCGGCTGCCATGCCGATAATTCTGCCTTACTGAATGCTTGACTTTTGCATTGCAAAAGCGCATACCTTCCAAATATATGTCTGTACCAGACTGAAATTTTGAAAGCATAACGGTAAAGTTATGCTTTTTTTGTCTTTTTTACCCAATCTGTCTGGAAGCAGGTCTTATTTGAGATCGCTAAAGCATTATGCCTGTGGGGCAGATGAACCGGCGGTCATTTTTATTGATTGAAGGGGAAAACACATGGAAATTATTAAAACGGCTGGATTAACCAAAAATTTTAAAAGATTTAAGAAACAGGCAGGTATGATAGGAAGTATTAAGGGGCTGATCAAACGGGAATATGAAGAGAAACAGGCGGTTGGCAATCTGGATCTTACTATTCAGGAAGGGGAATTTGTAGGCCTCATCGGACCAAATGGAGCGGGAAAGACAACGCTTGTGAAGATGCTCACCGGTATTATTGCACCTACTTATGGTTCTGTAAGTGTACTGGGGTATTATCCCAATAATCTGGAGCATGAATTTAAACAGCAGTATGCAGTCGTAATGGGACAGAAGAGTCAGTTGTTCTTTGAACTGACCGTGGAAGATACGCTTCGCCTTTTTAAAGAAATCTATGGATTGCCGGAAGAGGAGTATGAGAGTTCCAGGGATTATTTTGTGAAACTGTTTCAGGTACAGGATCTGATGCATGTTCAGGTCAGGACGCTGTCTCTGGGAGAGAGGATGAAGATGGAACTCATTGCTGCACTGCTTCACAATCCAAAGATTATATTCTTAGATGAACCCACCATTGGACTGGATGCAGTTGCGTCGAAACAGATCCGGGGATTTCTGGCAGAGATTAATGAAAGAAGGGGAACCACCATTATCCTCACTTCCCACTACATGGAGGACATTAAGGCTTTGTGCAGACGGTCAATTGTTATCAATCATGGCTGTAAGATCTATGATGGAGATACTGAAAAGCTGTTTGAGCGGTTTCAGAAGTTTAAAAAAATAACGTTTACCTTTTCGGAACCGACGCTGTTGCCAAATGTGGAGTTTGATGCCCGGATTCTGGAACAGACACCTTATAAAAAGGTGATTATGGTGCCGAAGGAAAATGCGGCAGGATTGCTGAGAGAACTAATGAATCTGCTTCCCACTGATATAACGGTAGAAGAAGAGGAGATCGGAACCATAGTAGAGAGAATCTATCGGGAGGGGGGAGATGGGCTTGCGTAAATACCTGGAAATACTCAAAATTTTCATTAAGACCCAGCTTGCCTGGCGGGGAGACTCGGCCATTCAGATTTTATTTTCCTTAACAAAGATTATGTTTGCCTCTTTGTTATGGGGTACCATATTTGCAGGCAGAGAAGAGGTGGTGGGATTTACCTTAAGCAGCATGATGTCTTATTATATTATCAGCTCTTTCCTCACTCAGCTGGATATGTCTTCTAAAGTGAGCATGGAGATCAGCCAGAGAATCAGAAATGGGACCTTTTCAAAATATATGGTGCTGCCGGTAAATATTCAAGGGTATTTTGTCGCCATGGAAATGGGGATGGTGCTATTTTATCTTATTATTTACTTTATTACGTCTGTTACCTGGATTTTTGTATTCCGGATCCGATTTGTTTTTGCACCGGATCCGGCAATTGTGGCAGGGATTATAATTTTAATCCTACTGGGGCTGTTTTTTATGGCTCAGCTTAATTATTATCTGGGGCTGCTTACTTTAAAATATGAGGATATCGGAACCTTTCTTATGATAAAAGATAATCTGTTGGCGTTTGTCACAGGCAGTATTATTCCACTTACTCTGCTGCCGGAGCGTTTCCTTTGGCTGATGAAAGCATTTCCTTTCTATTATGTGACATATCTGCCCTCCATGCTGTTGATCGGGCGGCTTAAGGGAGAACTGGGAATGGGGCTCCTGGTTCTTTCATGCTGGTGCGTGGTTCTTCAGGCAGTCATTTATGTAACATGGCAAAATTACAGGATTAAGTATGACGGGGTGGGAATATGATGGGCAGAATAAAAAGAAATTTACGGATGGTAGGAGTCTTAATTAATCTGCGGCTGCAGAACTTAATGATGTTCCGGCTGGGATTTTTTGGTCCATTCTTTGTGGATAGTTGCGTTTTTCTCATCCAGCTTTGTGTGTTTGAGGTGATTTATTCCAACGTGAACCGGATCGGCACATGGGGGAAGGGGCAGATGATTCTTTATATCGGAACATTTTCCATGATTAATGCCGTCAATATGGTAATCTATTTTTTCGGGATTAACAGCATTCCGGATAAGATTAAAAATGGAGATATGGATTTGTATCTGACGAAACCGTGTAGTCCTTTGCTGCGGCTGACGTTTGAACAGATCAATCCGGGGTCTGTTCCATTGTTGCTTTTAAGTGGAGTGATTATTGCATACGGGATTAAAGTGGGGGGATTTAAGATTACTCCCATCCTGGTACTGGGTTATGTGTTTTGGGTGGCTATTATGACTGTATTGTATTATCTGGTTGAGGTACTAATCCGGTCTTTGACATTTTTTATATTAACCAGTGGAAACACAATCATTCTGGAGGAAGCAGGGCTCACCTTATGTATGCAGCTGCCGGGAATTGTGTTCTACGGAGTTTACAAAGTTGTTTTTTATGGAATTCTTCCTTATGGGATTATGGCGACCATACCGGTTCAGTTTCTCATAGGGGAGCTGACTTTTGCCGGAGCTCTTTGGGGAATCCTGGTTGCAGCAGCCTTTACCATAACGACGGCTTTTGTATGGAAGCAGGGAATACGACATTATAATAGTGCAAGTTCTTAAAAGGAGAAAAGAAAGATGAGAGACGGTTATGTATTAAGAAAAGGATATCAGGAGAACGAAAGGGCAAGAGATAGTTTTAACCGGCTGGCTGGGCAGATATTTGGTCTGGATTTCGAAAACTGGTATCAGAACGGTTACTGGAAGAATAATTATATTCCTTATTCCATTCTTAAGGAAGATGAGGTCCTGGCAAATGTTTCGGTAAGTCCTATGGTGTTTCGGGAAAATGGAGTGCAGCGGCAATACATTCAGCTGGGGACGGTTATGACCAGCAAAGCCTGTCGCAATCAAGGACTGATCAGGCAGCTGATGGAGGAGATCCAGCGTGATTACGAAGGAAAGACGGAAGGCTGGTTTCTATTTGCCAATGAAAGTGTACTGGATTTTTATCCGAAGTTTGGTTTTTGGAGGTCAGATGAATTTGAATATGCAAAGAACGTGACCATTGATCAGGAGGCAACTGCTGTAAAGATACAGATTGGAGAAAATGATGAGCTTCTCAGGCTTAAACGGGGTATGAAAGAAAGCTGCCCTCAGAGCAGTCTGTGGTTGGAAAGCCATGAAGAGCTTACCATGTTTTACGCATTGGACTATATGAGGAAAGATATTTATTTTATTCCGGAGCAGGAGGCATATGTATTTGCTGTTCTTAACAAAGGCCAGCTGCATCTGCAGCAGGTTTTCGCCCCGGAAAAGGTGGATTTAGACCGGATTGCAGCAGCCTTTGGCAGAGAGGTAAAGAGTCTGGTTCTGGGATTTTCTCCAATTGATAAACAGGGGTTTACCTGCTCAAAGATAAAAGAAAGCGATACGGTACTACATGTAAAGGGATCAGCGTTAGACATAATTGAAGGGGATTTCTTACGGATTCCTGAGCTGGCTCATACGTAACTATTTATAAATAAACAATTTGTTATAATTTTTAACCGGCTGCCATGAAAGAAATTGACGGTTTTACTGACTGGTGTTACAATTTCAGAATATAAGGAACGAAACTAGCAGGAGAAACCTATGGCAGCCGAACCAAATGAAACCGCCCAAGTGAATGAGATACAAAAGGAATATACCAGAATAGATAAAGACTGGCTCAGCCTTCATTATAAGATATCCATCGGAATGGTACTATTTGCCCTGGCAGTAGAATGCATTATGGGTCTTATACTGGTGAATTCGGACATGCTGAATACGACGGTTCCCAGATTTGTTTTTAAATTTATACTGGTACCAAGCGGCGTGAATGGATTGTGCGCAGTGATAGACCATATGGTGGTAAAATCAGAGAAATTTTCTCAGACCGCTAAGATTTATACTGTATCCATAATTAACACAGTCATCTGCTTTTCCCTGTTTACGGCCCACAGTGCATTCACTGTTACGTATTATGTGTTTGTGACAGCGATAATTTTAACCACAGTCTATGCAAGTTATCTGGTTACACTCAGTACTTCTGTCAGTGGACTGGTGTTACTGGTGATATCTGAGCTGTTTATTACCTGGGATGTGGACAAGCCCACAATTTTTCAAAGTACGCTCAGACTGGGGGATTTTCTGATTGCATTGTTTATTATGTTTTCCGTATCAATGATCTGTATGGTGGTAATTCACTATGAGAAGCGGAAAAACCGGGCCAGTATCCGAATTGAAGAAGAACGGGTTACTTTGACAAAGCGGCTGAAGATGGACGAGCTGACAGGAATCTATAACCGGAAAGCACTCCATGATGCCATGAGAGATTTAGAAGACTGCAATCCCCAGGATAAATATATATTTGGGATCACGGATATTGATAAATTTAAAAACATCAATGACAGCTGGGGGCATCAGACCGGTGATAAATGCCTGATCGCTTTTGCGCAGCTGTTAAAAAACAGCTGTAGAAAAGCAAACGTATACCGATATGGGGGGGATGAATTCTGTATGATCTTTCATCATACTGATATAAATGAAGCATATGAGACAGCGGTTTTAATTCAGGATCAGTTAAAGAAAGTTGAATTTAAGGAGCATCCGGAATTACAGATGACAGCCAGCTTTGGACTGGCGCAATATGGGAGGGGGATGAATGCCGCCAGATTGTTTATGAGTGCTGATCAGGCATTATATCAGGCTAAAATTACAAGGGATGCCATACGGATACATGAAAAAGAAATATAGTCAGAGAGAAAGAAGGGAGGTAATTGGCATGTTTGATTTTTTAAAAAAGGAAAACACAAAACATCACAAACCAAAGTTTGGGCTTAAGGAATTGCTTCATTATGTAGGACCGGGGCTTTTGGTCACGGTCGGATTTATCGATCCGGGAAACTGGGCTTCCAATATCGCGGCGGGGTCGGATTATGGATACACGCTGCTTTGGATGGTCACACTATCAACCATTATGCTGATTATACTCCAGCACAATGTGGCACACCTTGGAATTGTAACAGGGGACTGCCTGGCAGAGGCAGCCCACAAGCATTTAAAGCCCTGGCTTTCAAAGATTGTTTTATCAACCGCAGTTCTGGCAGCCGTTTCTACTGCTATGGCGGAAATTCTTGGAGCGGCCATAGCGCTTAATCTGCTGTTTCGGATTCCGGTAAAGCTTGCCTCTGTACTTATACTGGCTTTGATTTTATGGATGCTGTTTACCAATTCCTACCAGAAGCTGGAAAAATGGATCATTGGCTTTGTATCTATCATAGGCTTGTCTTTCATTTACGAACTTAGTTTGGTAAATGTAGACTGGAATCAGGCGGTAAGGGGATGGACTACCATAGAGTTCCCCAAAGGTTCCATGCTGATTATTATGTCGGTGCTGGGGGCAGTGGTTATGCCTCATAATTTATTTCTCCATTCGGAAATTATTCAGAGCAGACAGTGGAATTTAGAGGATGAATCCATTCAGAAGCTTCAATTGAAATATGAATTTGCTGATACCTTGCTATCCATGATAATTGGTTGGGCGATCAACAGTGCGATGATTATACTGGCCGCCACCACATTTTTCACGAAAGGCGAGCATGTCTCAGAGCTGGGGCAGGCAGCAGAAATGTTAAAACCGCTGGTGGGACCCGGGGCAAGTATTATTTTTGCGGTTGCGCTGCTGTTTTCCGGAATCGCATCTACTACCACTGCAGGTATGGCTGGAGGATCCATATTTGCGGGAATGTACGGAGAACCTTATGATCCCGATGATCCTCATACCAGGTTTGGAGTAACGTGGATTTTAGTGATTGCTGCGTTTATAATCTTCCTAATACGCGATCCATTTAAGGGGCTGGTGTACAGTCAGATGCTTTTAAGTGTGCAGCTTCCCATTACTGTATTTTTGCAGATTTATCTCACGTCCTCAGAGAGAGTCATGGGTAAATATAAAAATGGACTTCGGGATAAGATTCTTCTCATTGCCATAGGTGTGATCCTGACAGTTTTAAATATAATGCTCTTTATTGCTGCAGGAAAGGGCTGAAATTATGAAAAACCCATTAAGCTATCAGGTGACAGAATTTGATTGCGGACCCACTACATTACTGAATGCCATGAGTTTTCTTTTCCGCAGAGAGGAAATACCGCCTGATATCATCAAGCATATCATGTTATTTTGTCTGGATTCTTATAATGCAAAAGGGGAATTCGGCAAAAATGGAACTTCCCAGATGGCGATGATGTTTATGAGCAACTGGTTTAACCAGTTTGGAAAAGTAAAGAAGTTTCCCGTACAAAGTGAATACTTAACCGGGAGCGATGTGTATCTGGGAGAAAACAGTAAAATAATATACGGACTTCAGCAGGGTGGTGCGGTGGTCGCCAGGGTGATGTATGGCTGCTGGCATTATGTGCTGATAACAGGTTCCGATCAGGATTATGTTTATCTGTTTGATCCCTATTACAGGAAGAAACCGTTCAAGCAGAAAAATCTGGAGCTGATTACCGATATGCCATGCCTCAGAAACCGGAAGGTTCCCTGGGAATTGATGAATGGTACGGGAAAAGAACCGTATGCACTTGGCCCCGTGGAAACAAGGGAGGCGACCATTCTGTTTAACAGGGAAACCCAGAGAAAGCCAGCGGATACCATAGAGTATTTTATTTAGCAGAAATGAATCAGGACAGCAAGAGTTGTCCTGATTTTTTTGTTTTCCCTTATTGATAAATATGATATGATAAAGCTATATTTGGATTACTTTTCCAGTGAAAGAAATCAGTTAGGAGGAATTGCGATGAATTTCCCAGGTACGGTTGTTTTAGAGACAGAAAGGTTGGTTATACGTCCGTTTTGTGAAGCGGATGGCCATGACATGTTTTATAATTGGGCAAACAGCAGTCATGTCACCAGATTTTTAACATGGCCGGTTCATAAGACAGTAGCGGATTCAGAGGAGATTCTTAACATATGGGTAACGGATTATGAAAATCCTAAGAATTTCAACTGGTGTATTGAATGGAAGGAGAACCATCAGGCCATTGGCAGTATTGGGGTGGTGCACATGAAGGAAGAGATTGAAGAGGCAGAAATCGGATACTGCATTGGCGAAGAGTATTGGAGAAAAGGTATTATGACGGAAGCATTAAGAGCAGTAATGGGCTTTCTGTTTGAAGAGGCAGACTTTAACCGGGTATGTGCAAGACATGATACCAATAATCCAAATTCCGGCCGGGTTATGAAAGCAGCCGGAATGCTGTATGAAGGAACCATGCGTCAGGCGGGTAAGAATAATATGGGAATCTGTGATCTTACGTTATATGCAATCACAAAAGACTTATATTTCAAACATTTGTCGTGATTAGGAGTTTACTGGAATAGTAAGAAAGAAAAAAGGAATGATAATAGATTATGTGATACAGAACATAAAGCATACATGCGGGAGGTAATTTATGCAGACATTTAAAGAACTTTACGAGCGTACAGTAAGCGAGGCACTGTCAGGAAATTTTGATCCGGCGGAAATAGAAAACGGCAATACTTATGATCCCTATCATCTGGACTGCCTGCTGAATCCTGAAAAGCATCCAATTGTAATTCGTACAGGTGACTGTGATTGTGGAGAAGGGGAACAAAAGGAATGTGTCAAAAGATGTCCGTTTGGAGCGATTAAGGCTGAGAAAGATGGAATAGTGGTAGAACCGGAATTATGTCTGGGCTGTGAAAAATGTATTGACGGCTGTGTCAGAGAAAAGCTGGCAGCCAGTACCGATATCATTCCTGCCCTCAAAGCAGTAAGGAGCGCAGAGGGGCCTGTTTATGCGATGATAGCTCCGGCATTTTTAGGGCAGTTTTCCAGTGATGTTACCCCGGGAAAGCTTAGAAGCGCGTTAAAAGAAGTGGGATTTGACGGAATGCTGGAAGTTGCCTTATTTGCGGATATCCTGACGTTAAAAGAAGCGTTGGAATTTGATAAGAACATTAAGGGCAGCGGAGATTATCAGCTGACCAGCTGCTGCTGCCCCATGTGGATTGGTATGATCCGCAAGGTTTATCATCAGCTGGTTCCCCACGTACCTGGTTCCGTGTCCCCCATGGTCGCCTGTGCCAAAGTGGTAAAGGCACTTCATCCAGATGCGCTGACTGTATTTATTGGTCCCTGTCTTGCAAAAAAAGCAGAAGCAAGGGAAAAGGATTTAGCCGGTGCAGTGGATTACGTTCTTACGTTCCAGGAAGTAAAAAATATTTTTGAC
Organism: uncultured Paenibacillaceae bacterium; assembly: GCA_963523055.1. Lineage (GTDB taxonomy): Bacteria > Bacillota > Clostridia > Lachnospirales > Lachnospiraceae > Lacrimispora. Next base: position 201,931 of record CAURBV010000004.1, read on the forward strand.
GCTTTGGGAATTGATCCAGCAGTGATGGAAGAAAGTGAAAAGGATCATTCCTCCAAAGCTGGCCGCATCTATGCAAGAAAGGGCGGAGTAAGCGAAGCAGTGGAAAATACCGTGAAGGCGATCAGCCCTCAGAAGGAAATTCAGATCCGCACAAAGCAGGCGGATGGAGTTCCTGGCTGCAAAAAGATGATTCAGGATATTATGGACGGAAAGATTGATGCCAACTTTTATGAAGGAATGGGCTGTGTGGGCGGCTGCGTAGGCGGGCCAAGATCCATTTTGGGGAAAGAGGAAGGAACTGAGCTGGTTAATGAATATGGAGAAAAAGCAACCTATCAGCATCCGGCTGAAAATCCTTACGTGATTGAGCTGCTTCACCGTTTAAATCTTGATACGATCGAAAGCCTTTTAGAGGAGACGGATTTATTTAGCCGTAACATAACATGATGTCAGAAAATACAGACAAGATTATAGATTCCCATGTGCATATGGGGATCTATGGTCCTTATGAAATCAGATTAGAAGAACTTGCAGAGGAGATGGATGGATTCGGTGTGGATCAGGCGGTGATCTCTGATATCGGTCTCAATTCCCTTGATGAACAGGGAATTGAGAGATTTCCGGATCAGGATACCATCGCTCTAAACGGTTGTGCCCTTCAGCGCATAAACGCATATGGAGACAGGTTTTTGCTGCTTTTCTGGGTTCGTCCTCTATTTGACCGGAACAAAGAACAGCTGTCCTGTTTTCTGCTGGAAAATAAAGAACGTATCGGAGGGCTAAAGGTTCACCCCAAAACTGCAGGTGTCCCTTTTTCTTCTGCTGATTACAAGCCATATATAGAGCTCTGCAGAAGGCATAACATACCGTTTTGTATTCATACCCAGAGGGATGGATACAGCAATATAGAGTATGTGTATGAAGCAGCCGCTGATAATCCTGATGTCACATTTGTGGCTGTTCATATGGATTTAGGCGGTGACAGGGAAAGAGCCAGTGAATTCATTGCAAGCTGTCCAAACCTTTATGGGGATACTACTTTAGTTTCCAAAGAAGAGATGATAAAAGCCATCAAAAAATGCGGACCGGAAAAAATTCTGTTTGGAACGGACGCGTCGGTGTTTGGCAGGGACAGCTATAAACGCTATGAAGGCTATTATGATACAGTTCTTGAAATCTTCGGCAGGGATGGAGCAGAGAAGGTATTTTATAAAAATGCCAGGAATTTATTCTGGAAGGAGAAGTATGAATAGCGGTTTAATTTATCCAAGAAAACATGATAAAGAAACGGTATACTTAAAGAATGTAGTAAAAGATCCGGCAATTACAGTTGGGGATTATACGATTTATAATGATTATGTAAATGATCCTGTGAACTTTGAAAAAAATAATGTGCTTTATCATTATCCGGTTAACAATGAGCGTTTGATTATTGGTAAGTACTGTTCGATTGCATGCGGAGCGAAGTTTATATTTACTTCCGCCAATCATACCCAAAGATCCCTGTCGTCTTATCCGTTTGGAATCTTTTTTGATGAGTGGGATCTTCCTGTGGAGCGTATTGCGGATACATGGGACAACAAAGGTGATATTGTAATCGGAAACGATGTCTGGATTGGTTATGAAGCGGTTATTATGCAGGGAGTACATATTGGTGATGGGGCTGTGATCGGCACCAGAGCGGTTGTAACAAAGGATGTGAAACCTTATTCAATTGTAGGTGGAGTTCCTGCAAAAACAATTCGCCCCCGCTTTGAACAGCCAGTAATTGACGCACTCCTTTCTTTAAGGTGGTGGGACTGGCCGGAAGAAAAAGTGAAACGGAATGTGGAAGCAATTACTTCTGGTAATGTGAGAAAGCTGCTGGAGGAAAAAGATAACAAATGATAAAAGTACTTTTTTGTGATTTGTTTTTTACACTGATTGTTCCGCATAACCAAAGTCCAATGGAATGTGAAGTTTTAAACCTTAGTCCGTCAGAATGGGAGCATTATTCAGAAGAGACAGCCCTTTATAAAGAGCGTGCCGTGGGGCATGTTAACACAGAACAGGAGATTATTGAGGGTATCGTGGAAACACTTCCGTTTTCTGTAACAAAAGAGCAGGAAGAATTGCTTTTAGATAGACGGGAAAAGCGGATGATGAGAGCCCTGGGCAATGTGGATCAGGAGATACTGAAAACGTTAAAAGCCATTAGGGATCTGGGTATTAAAACATGTCTCATCAGTAATGCAGATATAATTGACTGTAAATATTGGAAAGATTCACCACTTTATGAACTGTTTGATTTATCCATATTTTCATGTAATGTAAAAATGTTAAAGCCCGACATCAGAATATACCAATATGCCATGGAACAAATGGGCACTACGCCGGAAGTGAGTGTATTTGCAGGAGATGGCGGTTCTGATGAGCTGCAGGGGGCAAAAAAGGCTGGAATGAAAACGGTTTTTACTGAATATTTAGATGTAAAACCGGAGGAGGAAAGAATAAAGATTTTAAAATATGCAGATTATCATATTAATAAATTCTGTGGGCTGATTGATTGTCTGAAAGCAGAATGGGGATGAAGTTTGAGGAGGGGTTGAATGATGAGAACCGAAAAAGAAATGTATGAACTGATTCTTGGTACAGCTCAGGCTGATGACAGAATAAGAGGAGTTTACATGGGCGGGTCCAGAACAAATCCAAATGCAGTGCGGGATCTGTTTCAGGATTATGATGTAGTTTACATAGTAAAAGAGACAGAGTCTTTTATCAAAGATACGCCATGGATCGACCGGTTTGGAGAGCGGCTTTTTATGCAGTATCCAGATGAAAACCCGGCTTATCCCCATAATAAGGGCGAGAACTATGGATGGTTAATGCAGTTTTCAGACGGTAACAGGCTGGATCTTACTGTGGTGACCAAGGATTATGCATTAAAAGATATCTATGCCGACCGGCTCTGCAAAATTTTATTGGACAAAGATAGCATTCTACCTGTAATTCCGGAATCATCAGACCAAAGTCATTGGGTGAAAAAACCCTCTCAGACAGAATTTTTATGTACCTGTAATGAATTCTGGTGGTGTCTTGATAACGTAGCCAAGGGTTTGTGGAGGAATGAGATTCCATATGTGCAGGATATGATCAATCATTACATACGGCCCCAGCTGGTGGCACTGTTATCCTGGAAGATCGGAATTGTGACCGGTTTTTCATGCAGTATGGGAAAGGCTGGTAAGGATATGTACCGGTGGCTGTCAGAGGGAGAATGGGAGCGCTTTTTAAAGACATATGCAGATGCAGAGACAGAACATATCTGGGAAGCAGTAGAAATAATGTGTAACCTGTTTCATGAGGTGGCAGGATTTGTGTCAGGTGAGCTTGGCTTTTTCTATGATATAACCGAAGCATCTAACTGTATGGGATATTTGAACCATGTCAGAGAACTCCCCCCAGATGCAAAACAAGTATATTGATCAAATCATAACACAAACATTACGTGTGATAAAGGAAGAGGTAAGTTTGGATTTTAAAAAATTACGTTATTTCAGTGAAGTTGCAAGATTAAAAAGCTTTTCCAAAGCAGCTCAGGTTTTATATGTCTCACAAACGGCAGTAAGTCAGCAGATTGCTGCAATGGAAGCAGAATTAGGCGTGGAGCTGTTTTACCGTGATAAGAAAAACGTTCGTTTAACGATGCCAGGAGAGGCTTTTTTGCAGGACTCAAAACGTTTATTAAAGTTATATGAAAATGCAGTGATAAAAGCAAGAGAGGTTTCCTCAGGATCGGAGGGAATGATTAAAATTGGATTTTTCAGTATGTTTGACCGTGATGTGATTGTACCTGTTCTTTCCAGCTTCCATCAAGGATACCCAAAAGTAAAGTTAAGTATTGTCCAGTGCAATTATGAAGATATGAAATTGAATCTGCTCAACGGGACAATCGATATCGGATTTTATTTTCAGATGGAATCAGAAGAGATTGAAGAACTGAAGGTATATGAGACGTATCCTCAATTATGTGTGAACCGGAATCACAGACTGGCAGGGAAAACAGTAATTCAGCCAGAAGATTTAAAAGCAGAACAGGTGATTTCCTATATAAAAAATAAGGAGCAGTCAGATTACTATAAGGCTCACCATAACTCAGATAATCCACTTTTTTCAATTGATAAGTCGATCTTGGTGGAAAATATGGATGATGCTGTTATGCTTGTCAGTATGAATGCTGGTATCAGTTTCTTGCCTGAAATAACGAACTTCATTAATCATGATCAGATTGCGTTTATCAGACAGGAGGTTGAAAGGATTCCTTTTAATGTCAATGCATACTGGTCGAAAGACAATACAAATCCTGTCCTTTACCGGTTCCTCAATGAAATAAAGAAAAAATATTCTCTTTAAAAAAATCGTATTAAAAGTTTTTACAATTACCTGATTGCATTTCTGTGTTGGACTTTAGCTGGGACCTTTGATATTGTTAATTTGTAAACAAAGTTCGGATAGGCAGAAGGAGAACACGATTATGGATAAACAGTATGGCAGCCTGATAACACCGATTCAGATTGGTCCCATGAAATTAAAGAACAGGGTATCTTTCACACCGGTATGGCCAAGCTTTGCCACGGCAGATGGTTATGTAAACAGAGAATTAATGGAATGGACAAGAGATATCGTAAAAGGAGGCTGTGCATGTATCAATATTGGGTGTGGTACAGTCAACCGGAATTTACCAAAAGAAATCACTCATCTTTTGCGCATGGGGGAGGAGCCCGTTGTTAATGGATTATCCATGCTATGCGATCTGGTTCATATGTATCAATGTAAAATCGGTATGGAGCTTTTTGCGATTAATCTTTCACCAGCGTCATTTGAAGAAAGAGACAAAAAGGAAGGAAAACCGGTAGTTGAAATTGATCCAACATTTCTCACAAAGGAGCAGATTCAGAATTTTATTCAGGACTTCGCAGATGCTGCAGACAGGGCCATGCGCAGCGGAGTGGACAGTCTGGTGATTCATGGCGCCCACGGTCAGCTTCCAGGCTGCTTTCTTTCTAAAGTAATTAATGAACGTACGGATGAATATGGTACTGACTCTATGGAAAACCGGGCTCGCTTTACAAATGAGCTGTTAGCGGCTATCAGAGAAAAAGTGGGGAATAAAGTAGCAATTGAATACCGGATTAATGCCAATGATATGATTCCGGGTTCCCCAACAATAGAGGAAGTCATTGAATTCGTCAAATTAATAGAGGATAAAATTGATCTTCTTCATGTGTCGAGAGGTATGCATTCCATACAAAACCTTGCACCTTTTATTAACCAGCCCATCTATTTTGATCATGGAATCAATTTAGCAGATGCAGCTGTCATAAAAGCAGCGGTTAATGTGCCGGTTACAGTAGTTGGATCTGTCTCACTGCAGCAAGCGGATGAAGCCATCCGTGAAGGTAAGATCGATATGGTATCTATGGCCCGCTCTCTTATGGCAGATCCGGATATGGTTAAGCACATCAGGCATGACAGTGCTTCCAGGATCAGACCATGTATCCGGTGTAATAACTGTATTCAGAAGACCCACTATCTGCTTGCACCCATAAGGTGCACAGTTAATCCCTTATTGGGAATGGAATCACTTTATTTCAATACTCCGGCGCCGGCCCAAAAGAAAAAGATTGCTGTGATTGGCGGAGGGCCGGCAGGAATGGAGGCAGCCAGAACTGCGGCTCAAAGAGGACATAAAGTGGTTTTATTCGAGAAGTCAGATCAACTGGGCGGAGTTTTAAAGCTTGCATCAATTCCTGACTTTAAAGCCGATATAAAAGCATATCTGGAATGGACTGTACATGAAACAGAAGCTGAAAATAACATAGAGATCCGTAAAAATGTAAATGCAACTCCAGAACTGATTGCAGAGGGGAATTTTGATGGTGTTATTGTTGCAGTAGGAGCAAATCCGATCATTCCATCCTTTGTGGGTGAAAGCAACCGTGTTGTCTGGGTGGGCGATGCGGAAACTGGCAGAGTAGAGACTGGGAATGAGATCATTGTGGCTGGTGCAGGATTGACCGGTTGTGAAGCGGCACTGGCACAGCGAAAGAAGGGGAAAAAGGTTACCCTGGTTGACATGCTGCCGGGAGAAAATTTTGGCAGCGGCGGAGCAAAGTTTAATCAGATTGCCATAATTAATATGCTAAAGAAGGAAGGCGTAATTTTCCGAGGCGGTTTGCGTCTGGTATCCGTTGGCGATGATGGAGCTGTTTTTAAAGATAAGGATAATGAGAACGTAGAGATTTTCTGTGATACGGTTGTACTTTCCCTGGGAGTACAGGCTGATTCATCTTATGTCGATCAATTTGCAGAGTGCGCAGACGATGTTCTTTCCATTGGTGACTGCAATACTAAAAAGGGGACGTTATACCATGCAGTTCATACAGGACATGAAGCGGGATATTTTATATAATTAAAAGCTTGACAAAAAATCCATGGAAATCTGTAATCATACTGCAGAAATCCATGGATTTTGATTTATTAATTATCCTTTGAATGCCTTTCACCAATCTGGAAGTCATCTGCATGTTCAAACATATATTGAACTGTGAGTGGCTCCTGACCGGTTAGATTCTTAAAATCGTCCGTAAATAGATCCATTTTACCCAGACGAATGGCCTGAGCAAATGTCACCATACCCTCTGATGAAAACGGTGCTTCAGAATCATCCTTAAATTTTCCGTCAGTGGTTCTTGGTACTCCCATAGCGTCAAAAATGGCATAGTTTTCTTCGTCCGTTAATTCCTCATAAGTTACATGGTTTCCAGTAGCCTGGTTTCCATATTCGATAAATTCAGAAATGGTCATTAACTGAGGTCCATTAATATTTAGAATGGATTCATGATAATGTTCGGATGCAAGAGAATAAGCAATTGCTTTGGCACAGTCTTTACGGGAAATATAAGCCATTTTCCCGCTTCCCTGGCTGTTTTTTAATACGCCATCCATTTTGGCAAAGGTAAAATAGTTGGTAATCATGGCTTCTGCATATTGGGAATTACGGAGGAATATATAATCCAATCCGGCCTGTCTGATGTAATCCTCTGTGAAGGCATGGTCGATTTTTTCAACACTGGGATTTGATTCATCCGCCGCATTTACAAGAGAGGTATAGATGATCTGCCGGACGTTGGCTTTCTTAGCGGCATCGATTGCATTCTTGTGAGCATTCTGACGCTTTTTTCCTACAAAAGGCATGGAAATTAAAGCAATTTTGTCTGCATTGGCAAAGGCTTCGGCAAGTCCTTCCCTGTCGTTGAAGTTCGTCACATGAGTTTCAATGCCCTGTTTTGTAAATTCATTTAAGGATTCCTGGTTATAACCACAAAAAATAAGTTTGTCCTTGTCAACTAACTCCAATAGATATTTAGCCGCCTGCTTACCCAAATTACCATCGGCTCCAGTTAATAATAATTTGCCCATAATGATTGTTCCTCCTTCTGTTTGTTTATATTTTTATAATATGTTAAAAATTAAACAAAGTCCAATGAAATAATTACATGGGTCATTCAAAAAACTAATTCTTTATATGCTTAAGAAAATGTTTTAAAGCAATATTTTTATTATCTTTTAAATAAGCAATTTCGATGCGGAATGTATGATTTGTATCATCCAAAGGGATCATTCGGATATCATTTTCTAAATAAGCAGGATTATAATTGTCTGGAAAAAATCCGATCAGGTTTTCAGTGACAATGTAAAACAGTTCAGTCTCAATATCATCTGCAGACCGGACTATTTTGGGGTTAAATCCATCTAAGGCTGCATGCTGTATCATCAGTTCATAGGAACTGCCAATGGATTCAGGATTCAGCATAATCAGTGGGTATTGATATAATTCGTCTTTGGAAATCGCTTTATGGTGAAACAAAGGGTGGCTGCGGTTGACAACCGCACAATATTGCCCGCTATAAAGCGGATACGTGAGAATGTCAGGTTTATCCTTAAACTCCGAATCAAAGGCGATAGCAATATCATACAACCCTTTTAGCAGATATTCTGATACATCCTTTAGCAGTACTTTATCCAATTCTAATTTTATATTAGGATTCTTTTCCTTAAAAGAAGGCATTAAGCGAAGCATGCTCTGAATATCTGTTGCTGCAGCATATTCAACGCGGATTGTCAGATCGTGATTCATTTTATAATTATTCAATGTGGTTTTCATATGATTGTATTGCTTCCAAAGGGTGACGGCTTCATCATAAAATAGCCATCCGGCTGAGGTAGGTTCAATAGGTATTTTTTTCCTGTCTATCAATTGAATATCAATTTCTTCTTCTAGTGATGCAATCTGCAGACTGATTGTAGTCTGTGATACAAAGTTTTTCTTTGCAGTTTCTGTAAAGTTCCTGCATTCTACCAAGTCAATAAAGTATTTTATTTTATCAAAATTCATGTTAACCTCTCTGATTATCAACTCTCTATCCCTGCATTTAATGATATTATTATAGACCGATTGCAGGCACTCTACAAGAAAGTATTTGCCTTTCCCCTTTTAAAAGTGCTAAAATAACAGAGGATATGTACAAAGGAACTGAAACAAGTGACAGGAAAGGATCAACGTATGGCGACAGGCAAAATGAATCAGCTGGTAGTGATGGTCAATTTATGCAGCAGTGTAGTGGAAGGAATCGAGCATCTGATTACTTCTCAGGGAAATGACCGGCTGAAAGAGGATGCTGTTTCCGGACTCCTCACGCTGGAAGAAAACTTAAAAGGACTTCAGGCGGACAAGTCTGTGATCCATGAGACGAGATGGCTGGCAGAAGTCATAAAAAACTGGCTGTTTGTTTATGACGGGGAATTCCGGGATCGTTTGTACCGCTGGTATTTTAAGGCTTTAAAAGAACTGAGAAATTTAATGTTTGCAGAGATTGAGATCTGCCCCGTCTGTGCAGGAAAAGGGACGGTGCATTACGGAGCATCCCTTTATATTGAAGGAGATGAAGAGGGGAAAGAGCTGTTAAGTCCGGTCCGTATCTTTATGAAGTGCGAAGAGTGCGGAAACTACTACCTGGCAAAAGAAGAGCCCTGGGTTGTAAAAAGGAAAAAGAGAGCAGGGCACTCTCAGGCAAAATGTAAAAGAATACTGGCAGATATTGAACGGCTTGCCTCTGGCAAAACCATGCTGTTTATGGGCAGTCAAAATAGTCAATTATATAAAGAGGCAGTCAGTGCTGGTTATGAGATGGATGTTCTCAATGGAACTGAGCCCATCAGCCCTGTTATAAAGGGGAGCTATGCAGTGGTTATCATTGAACATTTAACGGACAACCGGGACATGAATGCAATTCTCGATAAAGCTGCGGAAAGCCTGGCAGATGGCGGAATTCTCTGGTTTGATGGACCAGATCTGGATAAATCCATGGACCTTCTGCAAAAGAAGGGGAATCCTCTCTGGCGGCAGGCCGCTTCGGAGGTTTATTTAACCAAAGAGGGGACTAAGAATCTGTTAAGGCTGTTTGGGCTGACTTTTGAGTCCAGTAAGAGTGTGGGCACCACTTTGAGGCGTATTGAGATCATTGCAAAAAAAGCATAAAGAAAGAAGGCATGAAAATGGGTCATCTGACAGCCCGTGATGCGTACTTAAATTTAAGTGACCGCATTAACTGGTTTACACAAGGGGCGCCTGAGTCGGAGACGCTTTATAAAATTCTTCAGGTTTTGTATTCGGAGAAAGAAGCAAAATGGGTGGCATTGCTGCCAGTACGGCCGTTTACGGTGAAAAAGGCAGCTAAAATCTGGGAGACTACGGAACTGAAAGCGGAACGGCTATTAAACCATCTCTGTGAAAAAGCCCTTCTGGTGGATTCTTACCATAACGGAATCCGGAAGTTTGTTATGCCGCCGCCCATGGCTGGTTTTATTGAATTTGCCCTGATGAGGACAAGAGGAGATATTGACCAGAAATACTTAAGCGAGCTTTACTATCAATACATGAATGTAGAAGAGGACTTTATAAAGGACTTATTTTTTGCTACAGAAACAAAACTGGGAAGAGTCTATGTACAGGAACCTGTGCTGATGACGGATAAAACCAACCATATTCTGGATTATGAGAGGGCTTCCCATATCGTTAAGGAGGCGGATTACATCGGACTGGGGCTTTGCTACTGCCGTCATAAGATGTCCCATGCCGGTCATCCCTGTGAAATCAATGCTCCCTGGGATGTATGCCTGACCTTTGACAATGTTGCCCGTTCTCTAGCAGAGCATGGGGATTACACAAAGCTGATTTCCAAAGAGGAAGCCATGGATGCACTGGAACGGTCCTATGCCAGCAATCTGGTGCAGATCGGAGAAAATGTCCGGGAGCACCCGGCATTTATCTGTAACTGCTGCGGCTGCTGTTGCGAAGCACTTCAGGCAGCCAGAAAATTCAGTCCCATGCAGCCCGTTGCTACTACCAATTACATTCCCCACATATCAGGGGAAACCTGTGTAGGATGCGGCAAATGTGAGAAGGTATGTCCCATTCTGGCAATCTCCATGGAAACCAATGAGCATGGAAAAAGAAAAGCTGTAGTGGATGAGGAAATCTGCCTTGGCTGCGGTGTATGCGCCAGAAACTGCAGTGTAAAGGCGATTAAACTGGAGAAAAGACCAAAACAGATTATCACGCCGGTGAACAGCACCCATCGCTTTGTGCTTCAGGCTATTGAAAAGGGAACTCTGCAGAATCTTATATTTGATAATCAGGCTTTTGCCAGCCACCGTGCTATGGCAGCCCTTTTTGGAACGATTTTAAAGCTACCTCCGTTAAAGCAGGCAATGGCAAGCAAACAGCTGAAATCAATCTATTTAGACAGGCTTTTGTCCCTCTATAAGAGAAAACCGGTGGAGGAAAGCCCAAAAGGGAGTAAAAGCCTTTCTTAACAAACAGGAAGAAAGGGGAAGTGGAAACGTGTTTGACAAATTGACAGAAATTGATATTGAAAAAATGAAACAGGAAATAGAACACCGTAAACTGGTAGTTCGTAAGGAAGCACTGGAAGCGGTTAAGGAAGCAAGAGCCCATGGTGATTTAAGCGAAAACTTTGAATATCATGCAGCCAAAAAAGATAAAAACCAGAATGAAAGCAGAATCCGTTATCTGGAAAAAATGATTAAGACGGCTCAGATTATTACTGACAATTCCAAAGAAGATGAAATTGGGCTTTATAATACTGTGGATCTGTATTTTGAAGATGATGATGAGGTGGAGACCTATAAACTGGTGACAACCGTCCGCGGAAATTCCATAAAGGGTTTAATCAGTTCTGAATCACCCCTTGGAAGTGCTATTTTGGGACATAAAGTGGGAGATCGCATTTATGTTAAGGTAAATGATAAAGCAGGCTACTACGTAGAGGTGAAACGTCTGGAGAAAACAAAGGATGATGGAAGCGATCAGTTGAGAAGCTACTAATCCGTCAAAGGAAGGGTTACTAGATGAAAGATATGACAAAAGGCAATATCTCCTCCCAGCTGATTCGTTTTTCCATTCCTCTGGTTCTGGGCAATTTATTTCAGCTGACTTACAATGCGGTGGATTCCATTATAGTCGGGCGTTATGCGGGAGAAGATGCTCTTGCTGCAGTGGGAACTGCAAACCCTGTTATGAGCATTGTAATTTTAGGAATTACAGGAATCTGCATCGGAGCATCGGTGCTGATGAGTGAATTCTTCGGAGCAGGAGATGAAAAAAGGCTGAAAGAAGAGGTTTCTACCATACTTATTTTCGGGTGTTTCTTTTCTCTCATTATTGCTGCACTGGGTTTTTTTGCGTCCAGGGGCATCTTAAGGCTGCTACGGGTTCCAGATCAGATTTTAGAAGCTGCGGCCATGTATCTGCGGATTATATTTCTGGGAATGCCTTTTACGTTTTTTTATAATGCGGTGGCATCTGCACTAAGAAGTGTGGGAGATTCCAAAACTCCGGTTCGGTTTCTGGCCGCTGCTGCTGTGTTAAACGGGCTGTTGGATGTGGTGTTTGTAGCATGGTTTCATATGGATGTGATCGGAGCAGCGGTTGCTACGGTTATTGCAGAGGCGGTATCTGCCGGGCTTTGTATTCTTTACATATATAGAAAGGTTCCTCTTCTCAGAGTGGGCAGGAAGGAAATGCGGCTGGACAAAGAGCTATTAAACCTGACGCTCAGACAAGGAGCAATTACGGCGCTGCAGCAATCCTGTCAACCCATCGGGAAGCTTCTGATTCAGGGGATGATTAATCCTCTTGGAGTCAGTACCATTGCAGCATTCAATGCGGTAAACAGAGTGGATGATTTTGCATTTACGCCGGAGCAGAGTATTTCCAGCGGGATTATGACCTTTGTAGCTCAGAACAGAGGGGCAAAAAACAGCAGCCGGATCAGGAAGGGGTTTCGTGCAGGACTTATGATTGAGGCTGGATATTGGGTTTTCATCTGTATCCTGATCCTTGTAATAAAAGAACCTGTGATGAAGCTGTTTGTATCAGAGAACGATACGGGAATGGTTGGCATCGGGGTACAATATCTGGGGCTGATGGCATTTTTTTATCTTATGCCTGCATTTACCAATGGAATTCAGGGATTTTTCAGGGGCATGGGGAATATGTCCATTACCTTGATCTCAACCCTGATCCAGATCTCTGTGCGGGTGGTATTCGTGTCTCTTTTCGTCCCTGTGATGGGACTAAGGGGAGTTGCATATGCCAGCCTTATCGGATGGGCCTGCATGCTTCTTGCAGAAGTACCTTATTATTTTTGGTTTAAAAATAGAAATGAATTACTACAGGAGAGTGACAGATGATAAAGAATATAGTATTCGATATGGGAAAAGTACTGGTTGATTATGAAGGACATAAGGTTGGCGCAGTATTTATGGAGGATGAAGCGGAACGAAAGGAAGTCTGCACATCGGTTTTTGATTCCCAGGAATGGCTGTTGCTTGATATGGGGCTGATATCGGAGGAGGATGCCTTAAGGAGAATGCAGTCCCGTCTGTCCACAGACCACGCAAAGGAAATGGCAAAGCTCTGCCTGAAACACTGGCATGAATATAATATGTATCCCGTAAAAGAGATGGGAGAACTTGTGCGCGAGTTAAAGGAACAGGGGTATGGGATCTATTTATGTTCCAATGCATCTCTCCGCCTTTTGACTTATACGACTATAATACCGGGAATCGAGTATTTTGATGGGGTTCTCTTTTCTGCAGAAGTAAAATGCATGAAGCCGCAAAAGGAAATGTATGGGCATCTCTTTGAACGGTTTCATCTAAAGCCAGAGGAATGTTTTTTTATTGATGACCTGCTTATGAATGTGGAAGGGGCAAGGGAGTGCGGTATGGACGGGTACTGCTTTGCTGACAGAAATATGGAAGCACTGAAAGAATGTCTGAGTAAATTGAATAAATAATAAAAAAGCCAAACGGTCAGGGAGCGAAAGCTCCCTGATTTTTTTGCTGTAATAGAATTAAGAGCAAATTGTCGAAAATAGGGATAAATTCGCCAAAAGTTACATGCAGACTACTATTTATTACATGATACGTCAATTTGTGACAAAATAGTATATAATTAATCCGATAGCGAATCCAAAAGACAAAGAAGTAACAAGGGGGATAAATAGAAATGAACAGCAGCTAGGAAAAACAAACAAAATTGAGTACCTGGGATATTATGAGTGGTAATAGGGCAGTATGAAAAAGTCTTGCGGACATCGTTATAAATACAGACTTGAGAAACGAAAGGAATCGATATCAGAATGAATACTAAAGTGAGAAAAATAAAAACAAAAATCGGAGCATTATGCTTAGCAGTGGGAATTGCTGCAGGAGCAACTTTTACACCAATTACAGCTTATGCAGGCGATCCGGCAACACAACTGGATGGGAAGCTAAGCACATTCCATCAGGGTGATGCCAATGACTGTGGAGCAGTTTCAGCCATACAGGCACTGGATAATAGCAAATATGGAAGAAAAATCTTTAGAAAAATGATAACAGATAATTATAATGGAACTTATACACTTAATTTTGGTTCCGGAAGACAAACGGTAACGGAAATGGATGTTGATAACGCATACATAGAAGGAGATCTGGATGCCAGAGTCATTGAAGCCGGATTACAGAAGGCTATGAATGTATATAACAGTTGTTTTGCCTGTGATGTATTTACGACGATGACCGGATTCAAGCAGAGAACATACTGGCAGTCAAATAAAACAGAAATCATGAATATTATGGCTGCCAAGTGCCAGAATGGAGAAGGAATTACAGCAGCCTGCGATTTTAATATAGCAGATCCAGGCAGAGGAATTATTGGCGACGGCGGTCATTCCTATTCCATTAAGAGTGTAAATAAAAACACTGTAGTGGTAATCAATCCGTGGGATACATCTGTATTAATCAGTATGCCCAGAAGTCAGTTTGAAAAATCCATACGGTATATGACGTATGTAGATGATGCTGCAAAAAATGTTGTAGTTTATTGGGAATAAGTCAAATAAGGGAGCCCGGGAGAATTAGTTTTTTTCTCCCGAGCTCCTGTTTTATGATTTGGAAGCCATTTTATAAATTTCCAGAACATCCTGCCAGTATAGCTTTTTCAGTCCCCCAAGTGGATGCTCCACGCCGTAAGCCTCTCCGGTTGATTTTTTTGCCATCAGCTCTAAATTGGCGCTATCAATACCCAGTTCCTCAAGTGTTGTGGGAAGACCCATTTTCACAAAGAACTGGGACAGGCGGTTGATTCCTTCTAGTACGATGGAGTCAGGATCCCGAAAGCTTCCTTCCACACCCATAACGTTAACAGCAAACTGGACAAACATATTGATGTTTGTTTTATAAACATATTTCATCCAGGCAGGAGTAAGGACAGCCAGTCCGGCGCCGTGAGCTACATCGTATATTGCACTCAGCTCATGTTCCATACCGTGACATGCCCAGTCCTGTCTACGGCCCAGACCCAGTAAATCGTTGTGGGCAATGGTGCCGCCCAGTCCCACCTGGCACCAGGCGTCGTAGTCCCTGGGATTTTCGGAAACCAGAAGAGCATGTCTCATAATTGATTTTAACGTGGTCTCACAGAGACCGTCTGTCAGATCCGTATTAAGTGTATTGGTAAAATAACGTTCAAATATATGGCTCATCATGTCAGCCACACCATTGGCAATCTGGTTTTTCGGAAGAGTAAAGAAAAACTCGGGATTCATTACACTTAAAATCGGACGGACCAGATCGCTTCCATATCCCAGTTTCATCTGCTTTTCTTCGTTGGTAATGACCGTACTGTTGCTGGATTCGCTTCCAGCAGCTGGAATGGTCAAAATCGTAGCAACCGGAAGGGCAGCAGTAATGGTTTTTCCCTGTTCATATACGTCCCAGACGTCTCCCTCATAACAAACCCCGATGGCGATCGCCTTTGCAGAGTCAATCACGCTTCCGCCGCCAACTGCCAGAATTAAATCAATACCCTGTTCTTTGCATAGTCTGATGCCTTCATAAACAAGTGACAGCCGTGGATTCGGTACGACTCCTCCTAGCTCAGCAAATTCAATTCCATTTTCTTTTAAGGACTGGGCAACGGTATCATACAGACCGTTCTTTTTGATTCTGTCCCCGCTGTAATGCAAAAGTACCTTTTTTGCATAAGGAGCAAGAAGGCTTCCGATTTCCTTATGGGAATCTTTTCCAAAGCAGATGCGGGTGGGAATGTGTAAATTAAAATTTAACATGGTAATACCCCTCTTTTCTATCCGTTATTTAAAAATCTGTGGTATCCGGGTTGGTGGAATATCCGCAGCAGCCCTTTAAGCCGGCTATGATGGATACATCTTCGGCTGAAAGCTCAAAATCAAATACATGGGCATTTTCTTCAATCCGCTCTTTTGTGACGGACTTGGGCAAAGGAAGAAAGCCCATCTGTAAACTCCATCTGACACAAATCTGTGCAATGGATTTCCCATATTTCTCTGACAGTGCAATCATTTCCGGAACTTCAAATATTTTTCCCGATCCCAGAGGACTATAAGCTTCTGCCAGTATATTGTGTTTCTTTAAGTAAGAAACCAGTTCATCCTGGGTATCACCCGGGCAAAGTCTGATCTGGTTTACCATAGGTGCAATTGTTGCTGTCTTCATAAGTTCTTCTAAGTGATGAATCCGGAAATTGCTGACACCGATGGAACGGATACGGCCCGCCTCATACAGTTCCTCAAATGCTTTCCATGTGCCTGCATTGGCTTCCTGCCAGTTGGCACGGGACTTAATGGGATTGGGCCAATGAATTAAGTACAGGTCTAAGTAATCCAGATCTAAGTTTTTCATGGTCGCCTCAAAGGCATTTAATGTTTCCTGATATCCATGTTCTGGGTTTTGAAGCTTGCTGGTAACAAAGATCTCTTCCCTTGGAACGCCGCTTTCCTTAATTCCGGTTCCAACGCTTTCCTCATTGTAATAGAGTGCAGCAGTATCGATGTGACGATAGCCAGTCTTAAGCGCCTGCTTTACTGCATTGACTGCGGTTTCTCCATTTTGTGCTTTCCAGGTGCCAAAGCCGATGCAGGGGATTTTCACACCATTAGCCAGTATATAGTTGTCTGATAAAGATTTCATTCAGGTACCTCCTTATTGATTTCGCTTGATCACCGGATCAAACTATTGTATAGTAAGTATTGTAAACCTTAACGTTAACTTTAAGTCAAGAGACAGATTGGAAAATCTGCCGGAAAAGGATAAAAATGAATTACACCATAAAACAGGTGTCAGAAAAGACACATTTAAAGCCACACGTTCTCCGGTATTATGAACGGGAAGGGCTTCTTCCATTCGTAGACAGAAGTGAAAGTGGAATTCGCCGTTATTCCGAGGAGGACTTAGAGTGGCTGTCTTTAATCTGCTGTCTGAAAAATACAGGGATGGCGATCAAGCAGATCAGGGAATTTGTGGAGCTGAGTTTACAGGGAAAAGAGACGTTAAAAGAACGGTGTTCCATGCTGATAGCCCACAAAAAAGAGGTAGAGGATCAGATTGCCGGGCTGCAGAAGTACTTATGCAAAGTGGATCATAAAATCACTTATTTCACGGATCAGTATGAGAAATATTTGGATCTGAATAGTGAGAATGGAGCAGTCAGCCATGGTTCGGATTAAGATTAATGATATGGATCTGGGACAGATTGCGAAGTCAGGACAGTGTTTTCGCATGAAAGAACTGGAGCAGGGGATCTGGTCTGTTACGGCTGGAGTACAATACATAGAAGCAGTGAAAGTAGAGGAAGAGTTTTTTTTCTCCTGTGAAGAGGAAGAGTTTCAAGGGGTATGGTCCCATTATTTTGATCTGGAAGGGGATTACTGCGGTTATAAGAAGCAGGTACCAGAAGAGGACTCTTATTTACGGGAAGCCATTCGGTGCGGATGGGGAGTGCGGATTCTTCGCCAGGATTTATGGGAGATGCTGGTTACATTTTTAATATCCCAGAATAATAATATTCCCCGGATTAAGGGGAGCGTGCGGGATTTATGCAATCGGTTTGGGACGGAAAAGAAGGGCAGAGGACTGGTAATGTCTTCTGATGGAATGTGGGAAGAGGTTGCGAGAAGCTTTATGACGTTTCCTACACCTGAATCCATTGCCTCCGCCGGCCTTCCCGGTCTGTCTGATCTTGGGCTGGGATATCGGGATAAGTATATTCTTCATATTGCTGAGTGCTGCAGCGGGCCGGAGGGAGAGAAGTGGTTATCTGATTTAAAGGAAGCGGATTACGAGAATGCTCATGCCACACTCTTAAAACAGTATGGGATTGGTAAGAAGGTGGCAGATTGTATCTGCCTGTTCGGACTTCACCATGTAGGCGCTTTCCCCGTTGATACCCATGTGAAACAGATAATAACCACATATTATCCCAATGGTTTCCCACTTAAGCGGTATGAGGGGTATGCAGGAATCTTGCAGCAATATATGTTTTACCATAAAATCAACCGGTTGGCGGCTGAATAAATCACCTCTTTATGACGGACAGTCTGGGCATGGAATGCTCCAGGCTGTTCTTGTCTTTTCTTTTGTCGAAATAATTCATACTTTTATCACACAATAAACAAAGTTAAATCACACAATCTTCACAATTCCCTTTTACCCTAAGTAAGGACACGATTATGAAAATAGAACAGGAGGAGAGAGAGTTGATTGAAGTCAAAAACCTGGTAAAAGATTACGGCGGGCATCTGGCTGTGGATCATTTAAACTTTACCATTCAGGATGGCAAGATCTATGGTTTTCTGGGGCCTAACGGAGCAGGAAAATCCACTACAATGAATATTATAACCGGTTACATAGGTGCGACCGAGGGAGATGTGTGGATTAATGGCCATAACATTTTAGAGGATCCGGAGGAGGCAAAAAGATGCATTGGTTATCTGCCGGAGCTACCCCCTCTTTACGTCGATATGACAGTGAAGGAACAGCTTGATTTTGCCGCTGAATTAAAAAAAATACCGAAAAAAGACAGGGAAGAGGAAGTCCTTAAAGTAATGAACTTAGCGAAGCTTACCGATGTAAGCGGACGCCTGATTCGTAACCTCTCAAAAGGCTACAGACAAAGAGTAGGGCTTGCCCAGGCAGTTCTGGGATTCCCTCCGGTTATTATATTAGATGAACCCACCGTAGGATTAGATCCGAAACAGATCATTGAAATACGGGACACCATAAGAGAACTGGGTCAGAAACATACGGTTATTTTAAGTTCCCATATTCTATCTGAAGTCAGTGCAGTTTGTGATCATGTACTGATTATAGACCGGGGACGGCTGATTGCCAGCGACACACCCGAAAACTTAGAACGTCAGATGGCAGATGCATCCGGTATGGAACTGCTGATAAAGGGAGAAGAAGTTCAGATTCGTGATATTCTTGGTACCATTCCCCAGGCAGCTGACGTAACCGTGAAAGAAAGCGGAGAAGAGGCTGTAAAAAAGGTGACGTTCCGTTTAGCCAGTACAGGGGAAGAAGGAGTGGATATCCGGGAAATTATTTTCTTTGCTTTTGCGGATAACCGACTGCCAATCCTTTCCATGCATCTAAATAAGGCATCGTTGGAAGAAGTATTCTTAGAGCTGACGGCAGATGCAGAATCTGAGGATGGTCAGGAAGAAATTAAGGATGAAATTAAGGAAGATAGAGAACTGAACGCAGATCAGGAATCAGAAAATACAGATACAGAAAATAAAAAGAGTGATGGAGAGGAGGAATTATAATGGCTGCTGTTTATAGAAGAGAGCTGAAATCTTACTTCCAGTCCATGACCGGATATGTATTTATATCATTTATGGTTCTGTTTATTGGAATTTACTTCATGGCGTACAACATGATGAGCGGATATCCGTATTTTTCTTATACCTTATCAGGAATGGTAACAATCATTATGATCGGGATTCCGGTTCTGACCATGAGAAGTTTTGCAGATGACAGAAAGACCAAGACCGATCAGCTATTGTTAACTTCTCCGGTCTCTGTGGGAAAAATAGTCTTGGGGAAATATCTTTCCATGGTTACTGTATTTGCAGTTCCGGTTATTTTATCCTGCCTTTGCCCGCTGATTATTAAGATGAACGGAACTGCACATTTGAAGGCAGATTATGCGGCAATTCTGGCATTTTTCTTACTGGGCTGTGTTTATATAGCCATAGGAATGTTTATTTCTTCCCTTACAGAGAGTCAGATCATTGCTGCAGTAGGAACCTTTGGCATCATTCTTCTCCTGCTTCTGTGGCCGAATCTGGTGGGATTTTTACCGACTACTGCGCTGGGTTCTCTGATTGGATTTTTCCTGCTCTGGTCTCTTGCAGTACTGATTGTTAACCGGATCACCAGCCATACCGGTCTTGCAGTAATTTTAGAAGCAGTTGGGATCATCGTAATGGTTGGATTATACTTAATCAAAAAAGGTTTGTTTGACCGGGCACTGACAAATGTGATGGAAAAGGTTGCAATCACCGGTGTATTCCAGAACTTTGCTACTCATTATATTTTTGATTTGGGCGGTTTGGTTACCTATATCAGCATAATCTTCCTGCTGGTATTCCTGACTGTGCAGTCCATAGAGAAACGCAGATGGAGTTAGGAGGATGGAAATGACCAGAAAATTAAAAAAAGGCGGCTATACTGCAATCCTTTCCGTGATTGTTATAGCTGCGGTAATTATACTCAATTTGATTGTGGGACGTCTTCCCGAAAAGGTGCGGCAATGGGATATGAGCAGCAGCCAGATCTATACCCTGGGAGGAACCACCAGTGACTTAATCAAAGCTCTGGATAAGGATGTAACGATTTATGTAGTCGGAGATCCTGCAAGTGTGGATAAACGGATTACCAGCTTTTTAAAACGTTACGAGGATTTATCCAGCCATGTAAAAGTGGAAACAGTGGATTCGGTACTTCACCCGGAACAGGTTAAAAAGCTGAATGCCACAGATGGCACGATTCTTGTAAGCTGCGAATCTACCAATAAAACCCAGTCCATTCCATTTACCGATATTATAAAAATGGATGAGTCCTCTTATTACTATTACGGGCAGGCAAAAGAGACCGCATTTGACGGAGAAGGTCAGGTGACAGGAGCAATTTCCCATGTGACCAGCAATGTTTCTAAAACTATCTATGTCACAGAGGGACATGGGGAGGCAGCATTTGGAGCTACGGTAACCGATATGCTGGGTAAATCCAATTTAACGGTTAGCAGCATTAATCTTTTAAAAGACGGGAAGATTCCTGAGGACTGCGAACTTCTTCTTATGAACGCTCCCGCTTCCGATCTTGCCAATGATGAGAAAACCATGATCTCCGATTATCTGGACAAAGGCGGCCACGTGTTAATCATTGCAGGATATTCAGAAAAAGAGCGTCCAAACCTGACATCTGTCATGAGCGCATATGGACTGAACCTGGAAAATGGTATGGCTGCTGATACCAAGAACTTTTATCAGAACAATCCTTACTACATTTTCCCGACCATAGAGTCTGGCAGTGAAGTGACAAATGGTGTAGATATAAAGAGCGCAGCACTGGTTCTCCAGTCAGGTGCATTTACTCAGGCTGAAAATCTGCCGGAGGGAGTCAACGTAACTCCGTTTATGCAGACCAGTGAAGCAGGAATGCTTGTTACTCCGGATGCTCAGAAGAAAGGAACCTACATTCTGGGAGCTGTTTCAGAAAAGAAGCTGGATACGGGATCAGCCCGCCTGACTGTATTTTCTACCCCTTCCCTGATTGATGAAAGTTTAAATACCAGTTTTACCAACTTAAGTAACCTGACTCTGTTTATGAACGCAGTGACTTCTAATTTTGAAGACGTAGCGAATGTTTCCATCCCCTCCAAGAGTCTTGATGTGACCTATAATACGGTGACACATGGCGGTATGTGGGGAATCCTGTTTATCTTAATTATTCCTGCGGTGTCCCTTGGCTGCGGACTTATGATCTGGTTAAAGCGCAGACGTCTGTAGAAGGAGGCGGGACTTATGAAGAAAAAAAACGGACTGATATTTGGGGCTGCCGCGTTAGTGGTACTCTGTGCAGTGTATGTGGGAGTGGGGCAGTACATGGACCGCTCCCAGAAAAAAACGGAAAATCAGAAAGAGGCCTCCAAGGTTTATATGACTGACTTTTCTGAAATTCAGTCAGTTTCTTATGACCGGGATGGCAATGAGATCTCCTTTACAAAAAAGGACGGAAAATGGGTTTATGATCAGGATGAGAAATTTCCGGTGATGCAGACCAAAATGGACGGGATTGCTTCCACTGTCTCTAAGCTGGAAGCAGTGAGAAAACTGGAAGACGGAGATGGATTTGGTGCATATGGACTGGATCAGCCTATCCGTACCATTACAGTCACTGGTGCAGACAATAAAAAGTCAGTGATTCTCATTGGAAATGCTACTCCGGACGGAGATTACTATGCTGCAATCCAGGGGGAGGATACCCCTTATCTCATCGGTTCTTCCCTTTATACGGAGACAGACAGCAGTCTGAATGATTTTATGGCTCTGGAAGAATTCCCGGCAATCGCCGGAACCGATATCACAGGAATTACTGTGACCAAGGCAGACAGCAGGAAACAGTTCGTAAAGAAAAAGCTGGACGATGAGAAAGGGACCATTGAATGGTATAAGGACTCTGCAGACTCCGCGGAAAATAAGCTGGATGACAATTCTCCATTAAATGTACTGGCAGATTCCCTTGCAGGCCTGAAGGTAAAGAGTTGTCCAAACTATAATGTAACGGATTCCCAGTTAAAGGATTACGGTCTTGATCAGCCTTCTGCTGTTATTTCTTATACTTATAACAAAAATGGAGCGGATGAGACATTCCAGCTTTCAGTAGGAAGTCTTAATGAGGATTCAAGCTGCTATTATACAAGAACAGAAAATTCTCCCTTTGTAAATGAAATAGATAAGGCATGGGTTGATAAATGTCTCACTGTCAATGAGGAGATCAGTAAATAAACAAATAAAAAAACAGGAAAAGAGCAGTTTCGGTTTAAAATTCCGGGACTGCTTTTTTCCTGTTTCTCTTCTTTTATAACCGTTAATTATAGTATCAATTCCTTTCTCATATATGTTTTCCAGTAAAAATATTTTATTTTAGTTGAAAAATCCTGACAAATGTTCTATTATGAGAAGAAATATATCAGCAGATTACAGTGACACAGAGGGAGAGTACAAATGAATTATAACATTGCAGTAATCCCTGGCGACGGGATAGGGCCTGAAATCATTGGAGAGGCTAGAAAGATATTAGATAAGGTTGGGGCAGTTTATCACCACCTGTTTGATTATACAGAAGTCTTAATGGGAGGGATATCCATTGATACATATGGCGTCCCATTAACGGACGAAGCATTGGAAACAGCAAAAAATAGCGACTCCGTTCTCCTTGGTGCAGTCGGGGGGAATGTGGGAAATTCAAAATGGTACGATGTGGCACCGAATCTGAGACCTGAAGCGGGGCTGCTAGCCATCCGCAAAGGTCTTAATTTATTTGCGAATATCCGCCCCGCCTATCTTTATAAAGAACTTGCTGATGCCTGTCCTTTAAAAAAAGAGATTATCGGAGACGGTTTTGATATGGTCATCATGAGAGAACTTACTGGCGGACTCTACTTCGGAGACCGTTACACCAAAGAGGTGGACGGTGTGATGACTGCAGTGGATACTCTTGCCTATAATGAGAATGAGATCCGCAGAATAGCAGTAAAGGCATTTGATATTGCAATGAAGCGGAAAAAGCAGGTCATCAGTGTAGATAAGGCCAATGTACTGGACTCCTCCAGACTTTGGAGAAACGTGGTGGAAGAGGTGGCTCAGGATTATCCGGAAGTGACACTGAACCATATGCTGGTAGACAACTGTGCCATGCAGCTGGTGATGAATCCGGGACAGTTTGATGTGATTCTGACTGAGAACATGTTCGGGGATATCTTATCCGATGAAGCCAGCATGATTACAGGATCAATCGGAATGCTCTCCTCAGCCAGCATGAATGAAAGCAAATTTGGAATGTATGAACCAAGCCACGGTTCTGCACCTGATATCGCAGGAAAAAATATTGCAAATCCAATTGCAACCATTCTCTCCGCAGCCATGATGCTTCGGTATTCCTTTGATTTAGACAGGGAAGCAGATGCAGTGGAAGCAGCAGTGGAGCAGGTTTTAAAGGAAGGATACCGGACCGGAGACATTTACTCTGATGGGTTTAAAAAGGTGTCTACAACAGAAATGGGTGACTTAATCGCAGAGCGGATTAATTAGCTCTTCTGGCACCCAACAATTTAATATATAAAAATTGCCGGAAGCGGATAAAACATCAGATTTTATACGCTCCCGGATTTCCATATAATCAGAAAGTTATGAAAAAAGAAAAGGAGTGTGCAGCAGATGAAAAGTGATTCAGTTAAAAAAGGTATGCAGCAGGCACCTCATCGTTCCCTTTTTAATGCACTGGGAATGACAGAGGAAGAGATGGAAAGGCCTTTAATCGGTATTGTCAGTTCTTATAATGAAATTGTACCAGGCCATATGAATCTGGATAAAATAGTCGATGCCGTCAAAATGGGAGTTGCCATGGCAGGCGGAACACCGGTCATGGTTCCAGCCATTGCAGTCTGTGACGGAATTGCCATGGGACATATTGGTATGAAGTATTCACTGGTCACCAGGGATTTAGTTGCAGACTCCACGGAATGTCTTGCAAGAGCCCATGCCTTCGATGCTCTGGTTATGGTACCCAATTGTGATAAAAATGTTCCCGGACTTTTAATGGCAGCAGCGCGCATTAACATACCTACAGTGTTCGTCAGTGGCGGACCAATGTTGGCTGGACGTGTGCAGGGCCATAAGACCAGCCTTTCCAGCATGTTTGAAGCAGTGGGAGCTTATACTGCGGGTAAGATGACGGAAGAGGATGTAAAGGAATATGAGCAGAAGGCATGTCCGACCTGCGGTTCCTGTTCCGGTATGTATACGGCTAACAGTATGAACTGTTTAACGGAAGTTCTTGGAATGGGCTTAAAGGGAAATGGAACCATTCCCGCTGTATACTCCGAGCGTTTAAAGCTTGCAAAACATGCAGGCATGGCGGTTATGGAGCTGTTAAAGAAAAATATATGTCCCCGTGACATTATGAGTGAGAAGGCATTTAGAAATGCTCTTACCATGGATATGGCTCTTGGATGCAGCACCAACAGTATGCTTCATCTCCCAGCCATTGCCCATGAAGCAGGCGTGGACTTAAATCTTGAGCTTGCCAATGAGATCAGTGCAAAAACTCCTAACCTTTGTCACCTTGCTCCGGCTGGCCCTACTTATATAGAAGATTTAAACGAGGCAGGCGGCATTTATGCAGTCATGAATGAGATCAGCAAGCTGGGACTGTTAGAACTGGACTGCATTACGGCAACTGGAAAAACAGTGGGAGAAAACATTAAGGGATGTGTAAATAAAGATCCTGAAGTTATTCGCCCAGTGGAAAATCCCTATAGCAGCACCGGCGGAATCGCCATATTAAAAGGTAATTTAGCACCGGACAGTGCGGTTGTAAAACGTTCTGCCGTTGCTCCTGAGATGTTAAAACACGAAGGCCCTGCAAGAGTCTTTGACTGTGAAGAGGATGCCATTGAAGCCATCAAGGGCGGAAAGATCGTTGCAGGAGACGTGGTAGTAATCCGTTATGAAGGTCCAAAAGGCGGACCTGGAATGAGAGAGATGTTAAACCCAACCTCAGCCATTGCTGGTATGGGACTTGGTTCCACCGTAGCCCTCATCACAGACGGACGGTTCAGCGGAGCTTCCAGAGGAGCTTCCATCGGCCATACCTGTCCGGAGGCAGCCGTGGGCGGCCCCATCGCACTGGTGGAGGAAGGCGATATCATATCCATTGATATTGACAATCACAGACTGGATGTAAAAGTATCTGACGAAGAGATGGCAGCCAGAAAGGAAAAATGGCAGCCAAGGAAGCCGCAGGTTACTTCCGGATATCTGGCAAGATATGCGGCTATGGCGGCCCCGGCAAGCCGTGGGGCAATCCTGGAAATATAAAGAAAAGGAGCAGCTTATGAAGACAATAAATGGAGCAGAGATCGTAATCGAGTGCTTGAAGGAACAGGGCGTGGATACCGTTTTCGGATATCCGGGCGGCACCATTTTAAATATATATGATGCTCTTTATAAGCATCAGGATGAGATCACCCATATACTTACCGCCCATGAACAGGGAGCTGCTCATGCAGCGGACGGTTATGCGAGAGCAACCGGAAGAGTCGGGGTATGTCTGGCGACCTCAGGTCCGGGAGCAACCAACTTAGTAACTGGAATTGCAACTGCATTTATGGATTCCGTGCCCATGGTAGCCATTACCTGCAACGTAGCAGTTGGTCTCCTTGGCAGAGATTCCTTTCAGGAGATTGACATCGCCGGCGTTACCATGCCAATAACTAAATATAATTTTATTGTAAAAGACATCAGTAAACTGGCAGATACCATCCGCAGGGCATTTAAGATTGCCCAGACCGGCAGACCAGGCCCTGTATTAATTGATATAACAAAGGATGT
This sequence comes from uncultured Paenibacillaceae bacterium, assembly GCA_963523055.1. Taxonomy (GTDB): domain Bacteria; phylum Bacillota; class Clostridia; order Lachnospirales; family Lachnospiraceae; genus Lacrimispora. The sequence goes on from CAURBV010000004.1 coordinate 228,039, forward strand.
GACTGCCAGCAATTACGAATATGAAGAGAAGGAACCGGAGCCAATTATCCGTCAGGAAGATACCATATTGGAAGAGGATTTAGAACAGGCACTGCAGTTAATCCGCAAATCACAAAAGCCCTATATTTTTGTTGGCGGAGGCGCAGTCATAGCCAATGCTTCTGATGAGCTTGCTTCCTTTGCTCATAAGATTCAGGCACCGGTTGCAGACAGTCTGATGGGCAAAGGTGCATTTGACGGAACAGATGAGCTCTATACCGGAATGGTTGGTATGCACGGAACCAAGACATCTAATTTTGGTATTACAGAGTGCGATCTTTTAATCGTAATCGGAGCCAGATTCAGTGACCGGGTGACCGGCAATGCATCCCGCTTTGCCAGAAATGCAAAGATTCTGCATTTTGATGTAGATCCCGCTGAGATCAATAAAAATGTAAAGACTTATGCCAGTGTAATCGGTGATGTGAAATCCATTTTAAGAAAATTAAATGCAAGGCTGGATCCCATTAATCATGAGGAATGGGTTGCTCATATAGACCGCTTGAAGGATATGTATCCCATGCGCTATGAAAAGAGTATACTCACCGGTCCCTATATTATAGAAAAGATCTATGAGGTAACAAAAGGAGATGCCATTATCACCACAGAGGTAGGTCAGCACCAGATGTGGGCGGCACAGTACTATCAGTATAAAAAGCCCAGAAGCTTTATCACTTCAGGAGGGCTTGGCACCATGGGATATGGTCTTGGTGCTTCCCTTGGCGCTAAGATGGGCTGTAAGGACAAAACAGTCATCAATGTGGCAGGAGACGGGTGTTTTCGTATGAATTTAAACGAGATTGCAACAGCAACCCGTTATAACATCCCCATTATCCAGGTTGTATTAAACAATCATGTACTGGGTATGGTACGTCAGTGGCAGACCCTGTTCTATGGAAAGAGGTATTCACATACAGTTCTTAATGACCAGGTTGATTTTGTTAAGATAGCAGAAGGAATGGGAGCAAAGGCTTACCGGGTTACCGGAAAAGAAGAGTTTGAAGAAGTCTTAAAAGAAGCCATTGCCCTGAATGTTCCTGTTGTTATAGATTGTCAGATTCATTGCGATGACAAGGTATTCCCTATGGTTTCACCGGGAGCCCCCATCGAGGATGCATTTGACGAAGAAGATTTAAAGATCTAACATCAGTAAGGAAAGGGATAAGAGTCCCGAATTTGAGGAGGAAGAGATATGAGCAGAGTGTACAATTTTTCTGCAGGACCTGCAGTCCTGCCGGAAGAAGTCTTAAAAGAAGCAGCAGATGAGATGATGGATTATAAGGGAACCGGAATGTCGGTGATGGAAATGAGTCACCGATCCAAGGCTTATGATACCATCATCAATGAAGCGGAAGCTGATTTAAGAGACTTATTGTCAATTCCGGATAATTACAAGGTGCTGTTTTTACAGGGCGGAGCGTCCCAGCAGTTTGCCATGGTTCCCATGAATTTATTTCAGAATGGGGTTGGAGATTATATCATCACCGGACAGTGGGCAAAGAAAGCGTACCAGGAGGCAAAACTTTATGGTAAAGCAAATGCAGTCGCTTCCAGTGCTGATAAAACATTCAGTTATATACCGGATGTTTCCGATCTTCCTATCTCAGAAGATGCGGATTACGTATATATCTGTGAAAATAACACCATTTACGGAACCAAATTTAAAACACTGCCTGACACGAAAGGTAAAATACTGGTAGCAGACCTCTCCTCCTGCTTCTTATCGGAACCTGTCGATGTGAGTAAGTATGGTCTTATTTTCGCAGGAGCCCAGAAAAATGTGGGTCCAGCGGGTGTTGTGATTGTTATTATCCGGGAAGATTTAATCCGGGAAGACGTTTTAAAAGAAACACCTACCATGCTTCGTTATAAGACTCACGCAGATGCAAAATCCCTTTATAATACACCGCCTGCCTATGGAATCTATATCTGCGGCAAGGTATTTAAGTGGTTAAAGAACTTAGGCGGCCTGGAAGCAATGAAAAAGATTAATGAAAAGAAAGCAGCAATTCTTTATGATTTTCTGGATCAGAGTAAGATGTTTCACGGCACTGTGGTTGAGAAGGACCGTTCTCTTATGAATGTACCTTTTGTTACCGGCAATGAAGAACTGGATGCCTTATTTGTGAAAGAGTCAAAAGCTGCGGGATTTGAGAATTTAAAAGGTCACAGATCCGTGGGCGGTATGCGTGCCAGCATTTATAACGCCATGCCTTTAGAAGGAGTGGAGAAGCTGGTTTCCTTTATGAGAGACTTTGAAGAAAAACATACAGCACAGGCAGACTGAAAGGAGATCACAGCCATGAAAAAAATTCATTGCCTTAATGCGATTTCTACATACGGAACCGCATTATTAACAGAAGAATACGAGCTTACGAATCAGATGGAGGGTGCAGATGGCGTGCTTGTCAGAAGTGCTTCCATGCATGAGATGGCACTCCCAGACGGGCTTCTTGCAATCGCAAGAGCAGGAGCCGGTGTCAATAACATTCCTTTAGAGGCATGTGCTGCAGAGGGAATTGTGGTATTTAATACACCAGGAGCCAATGCAAACGGAGTAAAGGAACTGGTGATCGCTGGTCTGATGCTGGCTTCCCGTGATATTGAAGGCGGAATCCGCTGGTGTAAGGAAAATCAGGAAGATGAAAACATCTCCAAAGCTGCCGAGAAAGCCAAAAGTGCATTTGCCGGATGTGAAATCAGAGGCAAAAAGCTGGGAGTCATTGGTCTTGGAGCCATCGGTGCAGAGGTTGCCAATGCCTGTTCTTCCCTTGGAATGGATGTGTACGGATACGACCCCTTCATCTCAGTGAACGCCGCCTGGAGGCTGTCAAGAAATGTAAAACATATTACTGCTGTGGAAACAATTTATAAAGAGTGTGATTACATTACCCTTCATGTGCCGTTAGTGGATGCAACAAAGGGAATGATCAATAAAGCAGCCTTCGATAATATGAAGGATGGAGCAGTCATTCTCAATTTTGCCAGAGACATTCTGGTAAATGAGGCGGATATGGCTGAAGCATTAAAATCTGGTAAGATTAAAAAATACGTAACTGATTTCCCAAATCCAACTTCTGTACATATGGAAGGCGCTATCGTCATTCCTCATCTTGGGGCTTCTACAGAGGAATCCGAAGATAACTGTGCGAAGATGGCAGTGGAAGAGATTATGGATTATATCGACAATGGTAATATCCGTAATTCAGTCAATTTCCCTGCCTGTGATATGGGAATCTGCAACGCTGCAAGCCGGATTGCGGTTCTGCATTTAAATATCCCCAACATGATCGGTCAGATTACAGGAACGCTGGCCGCCGGTAATGTGAATATCTCCGACATGACCAATAAGAGCCGTGAAAAGTATGCATATACGCTCCTTGATCTGGAGAATGTACCGGATGCCGTAAGCATTCAGAAACTGAATGCCATCAAAGGTGTAATACGGGTCAGAGTAATCAAATAGGGGAGAAATCATGGCAATCGTAAAACCATTTCAATGTGTAAGACCGAATAAGGAAGAGGCCAGCCTGGTGGCGGCCCTTCCTTACGACGTATATAACCGGAAGGAAGCCTGTGAAATAACGGCTGAGAATCCAAAATCATTTTTAAATATTGACCGCCCGGAAACGCAATTTTCACAGGATACAGATATATACGATGACCGGGTTTATGAAAAGGCGGCAGCCCTTCTGAAGGACTGGCTGGAAGATGGAACCTTTGAGCTGGACGGGACAAATGCGTATTATATTTATGAGCTGATTATGGAAGGAAGAAGCCAGACCGGAATTGTGGCCTGTTCCTCCATTGATGATTATGTAAATGGTGTGATTAAAAAGCACGAGAATACCAGGGAGGAAAAGGAACTGGACAGAATCCGTCATGTGGATACCACAGATGCCCAGACTGGACCCATCTTCCTGGCGTATCGTTCCGTTGAGGAAATTAACCGTTTGGTGGAAGATAAAAAGAAGACAGAACCGCTTTATGATTTTACCGCAGATGATGGAATCAGTCATAAAGTATGGAAAATCGCAGATCCCCAAACTGTGGGAATGATAGAAGAGAGCTTTCTGCACATTCCAGCTACCTATATTGCCGACGGTCATCACCGTGCTGCGTCTGCTGTAAAAGTAGGCTTAAAGAGACGGGAAGAGACCACCGGATATACGGGAGATGAGGAATTTAATTTCTTCCTGTCCGTACTCTTTCCCGATGACCAGCTGATGATTCTTCCTTATAACCGTGTGGTAAAGGATTTAAACGGATTATCTGAGGAAGCGTTCCTTGCGGAACTATCCAATGGATTTACCGTTATTTCTGTGGGAAAAGAAGCTTATGGCCCATCTGAAAAGGGAACCTTCGGAATGTATCTCAATAAAAACTGGTATTGCTTAAAGGCAAAAGCAGGGTTAATGAGCCAGGATCCGGTAAAAGGCCTTGACGTATCTATTTTACAGGACAATCTCTTAGGCCCCATTTTGGGAATCGGAGATCCGAGAATTGATAAGCGGGTTGATTTCATCGGCGGAATCCGTGGATTAAAGGAACTGGAAAAACGCTGTGAGGAAGATATGACAGTGGCGTTTTCCATGTATCCAACCTCAATTGGAGAACTCTTCTCAGTTGCCGATGCAGGACTTTTAATGCCGCCAAAATCAACCTGGTTTGAACCGAAGTTAAGAAGTGGGCTGTTTATTCATAAGCTGAAATAAAAAACACCGTTCCCGAAGCCAGCAGGCTATGGGGACGGTGTTTCATTATCCGACTTTGCATTCAGTTGATCTTTCCGGAAGGTTTCGTATATATTCAGTAGCTGGGGGCGTTTTACGACGCCTATTTTCTGAAAGATGTTATGGACGTGAGTTTTCGCTGTTCCAAGGGAGATAAATAAATCATCGCTGATCTCCTGATTGGTTTTATCTAAGAGCAGTACTTTTAAAATTTCGCGTTCTCTTATTGTTAAATGGTAGGTCTCACAGAAACGATGCAGAATGCTTTCTTCAATATCAGAAGGCAGGCTGGAGTGAGTATGGCTGTTTACAGAATTCACAATTGTATTGTTCCGCAGTGAAGTTTTCAAATAATACATTAAGTAACAAGCGGAAAATCCAGCGTGGGTCAGATACATAATATCAGAGGTGATACTTCTATTATTCATATTAATATAGTATTTGGAATACACATCAAAATGAAATATTACAATGGAATCTTCCATGATAATACAAAGATTCATAATAATAGTGAAACAAAAAAGAAATCTGCACCATTGATAGAACGAGCCCTGATAAAATTCAGGGTTCTTTTTTATTGTCCATAAAACTTCTGCACCTACATAGGCATTATAAAGCTGGCTTGGCAGGTAATAGAGAAAGATTTTCCATGCACTGTTATCCAAAGCAGGGATGAAAAACATGTAGGTTACATAGATGCCAAGGATACTGAAGTCATACCAGGTTATTTTTTTGTTGATCAGGTTCTTAAATATGATCAGATAACCAAGTGACATCGTTAAATAAATTAATGTCTTATGAGTTGGTACGATCATAAAAATCCGATTATAGTTTTCTGCAAAACTCTGAAACTGTTCTGATGCGAAAGTCACAATATCATCTATTATAATTGCCGAGTAAATAATCCCGATCCAAAGCAGAATCTTATCTTTTCCATTTAGAAACAGAAAAAATGACATCCACAAAATTCCGGAATAGACAATGATGATAAACAAATTGTAGAGAAAGCTAACACCCTTTTCCATATGTGCCTCCAGTTCGTAAGCCGATGATTGTAAGTTATTATCAGTATAACAAAATAAAAACTTTTTTCAACTGCGAAATTACAAAAATCGACAAAACTTTAGTGCATAATGCACAAAAGTTTAGAAAAGTTTATGTGTAAAACAGTAGAAAGTGTTATAAAGTTCTACCCATTAGCTACATTCTCAACCGGTCTGAAAACTGCTATTTTCGTCTTGTGAGAGCGATTCACAACGGCAATCACAGCAAAAACAAAATAAAGGAGGTTTCACCAGTGGCTGTAAAAATAGTTCTTGCCTTAGGCGGTAATGCCCTTCAGTCAGGAAAAGGAGAAGCAACAGCGCAGGCTCAGCTTTCAGTGGTTCATAAGACTTGTGAGTATATTGCAGAAATGAACGAACGCGGGTATGAAATGGCCATTGTACATGGAAACGGACCCCAGGTCGGAAGAATTCTTATGGCATCTGAAGCAGCAAAGGATGTAACACCGCCAATGCCGTTTGATGTATGCGGAGCCATGTCACAGGGATATATCGGATATCATCTGCAACAGGCGCTGAAGTATGCACTGAATAAGAGAAATCAGAATTTCCCCGTAGTCACCATTGCGACTCAGGTTGTAGTAAATGAGAAGGATCCTGCATTTCAAAATCCAACCAAACCAATTGGTCCTTTTTATTCAAAAGAAGAAGCCGAAGAGCTGACAGCATCAAAAGGATACGTAATGAAGGAAGATGCAGGCCGGGGATACAGAAGAGTTGTTGCATCACCCCTTCCTCAGAAAATTGTGGAAATTGATGCAGTAAAAGAGCTTTGGCCAAAAGCAATCGTAATTACCTGCGGAGGCGGCGGAATTCCGGTTATTGAACACCCGACTGGTTGTCTTTGCGGAACTGCAGCAGTAATTGATAAAGACTTTGCAGCAGAGCTTCTGGCTGAACAGGTAGAAGCGGACATCCTTATGATTCTTACTGAAGTAGAAAAGGTTGCGGTTAATTACAATAAACCGGATCAGAAAGATCTGGATCACTTAAGTATTTATGAAGCAAATAAATATTGCGAAGAGGGACAGTTTGCTCCCGGAAGTATGCTTCCAAAGGTGCAGGCAGCCATGAAGTTTGTAAGATCCAATCCCTCCAAGAAAGCAATTATCACTTCTCTGGATAAGGCGATTGAAGCTTTGGACGGGAAAACCGGAACTGTATTCACTTTTAATTAAATAAAAAACAGGAGGATTTACCATGAGAGCAAACGGAATTCGTCATTTTATTGACACCAATGATTTTACAAAGGAAGAGCTGTTAGACATCATTCATCTTTCCTTAGAGATTAAAAAAAGCATTAAGGCAGGATACAATCCACCCCTTATGAAGGGAAAGACACTTGGAATGATCTTTCAGCAGTCTTCTACAAGAACCCGTGTATCCTTTGAGACAGCAATGGAGCAGCTTGGCGGACATGCCCAGTACTTAGGACCTGGCATGATTCAGCTTGGCGGTCATGAGACCATCGGCGATACAGGAAGAGTTTTATCCCAGATGATTGATGTGGTTATGGCACGTGTTATCGAGCATAAGAGCGTAGTGGAACTGGCTAGCGCATGTTCAATTCCAGTATTAAATGCAATGAGCGATTACAATCATCCAACTCAGGAAATCGGCGATCTCTGTACAATCGTAGAGCATCTTCCCAGAGGTAAGAAACTGGAAGACTGCAAGGTGGTATTCGTAGGAGACGGCACTCAGGTATGTGCTTCCCTTGGTTTCATCACAACAAAGCTTGGCATGCACTTTGTTCATTATGGTCCGGAAAAGAACCAGCTTTTAGAAGAGCACAAAAAGATCATGGAAGAAAACTGCAAGATATCAGGCGGCACATGGGAAGTGACCGATAACCGTGACAGCGTAAAAGGCGCAGACTTCATTTATACAGATGTATGGTATGGCCTTTACGAAAACGAGACTCCGAAAGAAGAGAGAGTTGCTACATTTAAAGATTATCAGGTAAACAGAGATTTAATGTCTCTTGGAAACATCGGATGCAAATTCATGCACTGTCTCCCAGCTACAAGAGGAGAAGACGTGACTGATGAGGTGATTGACAGTGAAAGCTCCCTCGCATTCTTAGAGGCAGGAAACCGTCTCACTGCAATGAGAGGTCTGCTGGTTTATTTTACTCAGTATCAGAGAGAGCAGGCAGCAAGCGAACTGCAGATCGCAGCAGCAAAAGAGCAGTTAGAAAAATTCATGGATGAGAGACATATCAGATAAGGGGGAGTCACCATGTCAGAAGCGCCAAAGAAAAAATTTCGTTTAATCGATGCCATAATGACCGTAATCTGTGTCGTATTTGTGGCAGAAGCAGCAGCACCGGTAGCAGCAATCGGTAATTCCCAGTACTTCTGGTGGATATTTCTGCTTTTTACATTCTTGCTGCCATATGGCCTGATTTCATCAGAACTTGGTACAACCTATGAAGGGGACGGTGGAATGTATGACTGGGTATCTAAGGCTTTTGGAAATAAGTGGGGAGGAAGAGTAGCGTGGTATTACTGGATTAATTTTCCCCTCTGGATGGCTTCTTTGGCGCTGATGTTCCCTAATGTTATCAGTTTGCTGACAGGAACCGAAATGGGACTTGTTCCATCTTTACTAATCGAGCTGGCTTTTGTATGGATCATCGTATTAATCAGTTTTAATTCAATTTGTGACAGTGCCTGGATTTTAAATGGGGCAGCTGCAATTAAAATTTTAATTGCCGTTACGTTAGGAATACTTGGTATTTACGGAGCCGTAACCCATGGTGTAGCAAATGAATACACCTTATCCTCCATGCTTCCCAAATTTGATTTAAACAGCTTATCCTATATATCCGTAATTTTGTTTAACTGCCTTGGATTTGAAGTAGTCTGTACCTTTGCGGGAGATATGGAAAATCCCAAAAAGCAGATACCCCAGTCAATTATTGCAGGAGGTCTGGTAATTGCAGCTATTTACATCTTTATGGCATTTGGAATCGGAGTTGCAATTCCTTCCGATCAAATCAGCACCAGTACAGGACTTGTTGCAAGTGTTCAGATTTTAACTGGTTCAACAAGAGGTGTGATTGTAATTGCTGTAGCAATTGGATTTTTGCTTACGCTTTTTGGAAATATGATTTCCTGGTCACTGGGAGTAAACAATGTGGCCGCTTATTCCGCAGAAAATGGAGATATGCCCAGAGTATTTAAAATACGCAGCAAAAAAACAAATATGCCAATCGGTTCAGCAGTTATGAACGGCCTGGTTGCCAGCCTGGTTCTTATTATTGCTCCGTTTATGCCAAATGAGGATTTATTCTGGAGTTTCTTCGCACTGAACCTGGTTATGTTTCTGCTTTCTTACCTGCCTGTATTTCCTGCATTTATTAAGCTGAGAAAGACAGATGCAGATACAGAACGGCCGTTTAAAGTTCCAGGAAGTCCGTTATTTTTAAAGATATTAGCAAGTCTGCCTATGATACTGATTGTGATTGCACTGATCTTTACAGCAATTCCATTAAGCTTTGATGCAGAGACTTTGTCATCAAAACTCCCAATCACCATAGGTGCGGTAATATTCATTATAATCGGTGAAGTAATTGTTAACAGAAAAAGAGATAAATAAGAGAGAAGGTATCTATTATGGCAAAGAGAATTGAAAATACAACCCCAAAGCAGGACGGTTACCGTATGCCTGCAGAATTTGAAGAACAGGAAAGAGTCTGGATGCTTTGGCCGGAAAGACCGGATAACTGGAGGAACGGTGCAAAGCCTGCACAGACCGTATTTGCCCAGGTTGCAAAAGCGATCCGTCAGTTTGAGCCGGTTACCGTATGTGCGTCACCAGCTCAGTTTCAGAACTGTCGTGCACATCTGCCATCTGACATTCGTGTGGTAGAAGTAACCAGCAACGACGCCTGGATTCGTGACTGCGGACCAACCTTTGTAATCAATGACAAAGGCGGAATCAGAGGATGTGACTGGACATTTAATGCCTGGGGCGGACTTGTTGACGGATTGTACTTCCCATGGGATCAGGATGATCTGGTAGCGCAGAAAGTATGTGATCTGGAAGGAATCGATTCTTACCGGACAGAAGGATTTGTACTGGAGGGCGGATCCTTCCATGTAGACGGGGAAGGAACTGTAGTTACAACAGAGATGTGCCTGTTAAGCGAGGGACGCAACCCTCTTATGACAAAAGAAGAGATAGAGGAAATGCTCTGTCAGTACTTAAACTGTGAAAAAGTGATCTGGATTAAAGATGGTATTGATCCAAATGAAACCAACGGCCATATTGATGACGTTGTCCAGTACGTAAGACCAGGTGAGGTTGCATGCATCTGGACAGAGGATGAAGAAAATCCATTCTATGCAGAAGCACAGGCTGCTTATAAAACTCTTTCTGAAGCAGTTGATGCAAAGGGCCGCAGGCTGAAGGTTCACAAGCTTTGTCTTACAAAAGAGCCAGTTCGGTTAAACGGTGCAGACTCCATTGATATGGTAGAAGGCACTCTTCCAAGAGAAGATGGGGAAATTTCCATTGCTTCCTATATGAACTTCCTCATCGTAAACGGCGGTGTAATTGTTCCCCAGTATGGTGATGAAAACGATGCATTAGCCTTAGAGCAGATTCAGGAAATGTTCCCAGAGCGAAACGTAGTGGGAGTACGTACCGAAGAGGTAGCATTTGGAGGCGGAAATATTCACTGTATCACTCAGCAGCAGCCAAAAGTAAAATAATGAAATAAAATATTGAAAGCGTATCAGACTTATTTTCTAACGTCTGATACGCTTTTTTATATTTCGCCCACATAATGAAACTTTGTCAGGATAGTTTATATAGTTTGTCTGGGTGATAGAAAAAGTTTATCCCGTATAATTATTAGAAAGAGGTATAATAGGATTGTACAAGAGTTAACAGGGGGGGGACCAGGGATGAGGCATATTTTAAAAAGGATCAGCAGCAGATTAGATGATTTTAAATTGAAGAAAAAGCTTAGGATACTTTACATATACAGTGTTCTTCTGCCAATCTTTATAACAGATAGTGTGATTGTTGCCATATTTATAGCATCGGAAAGTGCATCTATGAAAAAGGGCATGGAGAATATTGCAAGTGCGGTAAAATACAATTTTTTCTATGATATTGAAGAGGCTGCCGGTACAACAAAGAAAATATATATGAATAAATATGTGAATCAGTTCATGGATAAACAGTTTGAGTCGGAACTTGATTATTATTTAAGCTACCAGACTTTTATGAAAGATTCGTTGTTTGAAAGCAGCATCGGAACGACAGCGTCATCCATTATCATGTATGCGGACAATCCCACCATTGTAAGCGGAGGGGAATTTAAACAGCTTTCCACAGTAAAAGATCAGGTGTGGTACCAGTATTTAAAGGGGTCGAGCAGAGATGGGGTGCTTTATATGTATTATGATGAGAGCAGAATTCCCACTGTTGATTCCAAACGGAAAATATCCTTTATCAGGAGGTTGAATTTTTACAAAAGAGATGGATGCGAAAAGCTTGTAAAAATGGATATAGACTATAGCACCATGGCGCGGAGCTTTGTAAAAATGAATTATGATGCCCCGGTTTATGTATGCTGGAATGATAAAATCATTTTGTCCAATCAGGGTAATTACGCACAATGGAAGGATTTTGAGACCTTTGATCTGCAGGAACAAGTAGGCTATCAGATGAACTTTGCTTCCTATGGGGCTGAGCTGACAGTTTATGTTCTAAAGCCCCAGACAGTAATCGTAAGGCAGATGTTAAAGAATATTCCCCTGTTCATCCTGCTGGTTTTTATAAACATTCTGCTGCCATTGGGATTTATGATAGCCATCAACCAATCCTTTACCGAACGGCTGAAGGAGCTGAGCCAGGCCTTTAAGCGCATTGATGATGAAAAGCTTATGAAGATTGAGAACATCAGGGGGGAAGATGAAATTGGAATTGTAATGCGCAATTATAATCGCATGGTGGCTACTATTAATGAGTTAATCCAGACTGTTTATATTAACCGTTTAAGAGAACAGGAGATGGATATTGAACGGCAGAAAGCGGAACTTTTAGCGCTTCACAGCCAGATTAATCCCCATTTCCTATTTAATGCATTGGAGAGCATCCGTATGCACAGTCTGCTTAAAAATGAAACAGAGACTGCCAGCATGGTGGAACAGCTGGCAATCATGGAGCGCCAGAACTTTGACTGGGGTACGGATTTTATTACAGTAAGGGAAGAGATTTCTTTTGTAGAGGCATATTTGCAGCTGCAGAAGTACCGTTTTGGAGATCGGCTGTCTTACCGGCTGGATATTATGGAAGAATGTATGGACTACCAGATTCCAAAGCTGACCATTGTTACATTTGCTGAAAATGCCTGTATTCATGGCATTGAAAGTAAAACAGCAGATGGGTGGATTTTTGTGCATGTATATATAAAAGATGAAATGTTTTATATTGAAATCGAAGACACCGGGGACGGAATGGAAGAGTCATTTTTAGATGAATTAAAATACAAGATGAACCATGCCAGTATAGAGATGCTAAAAGCTAAGAAAGGAGTAGGCATACTAAATGCCTGTCTGCGGCTTAAGATGGCAACGAATAATATGGTAAGCTTTGAGCTGGAAAGTGAAGCCGGAATTTCAACCATGGTAACAATTAAAGTTCCGGTATCAAATATATAGAAATAATGGGGGGTAACTATGATACGTGTCTTATTAGTGGATGATGAACCATTTATTGTTCAGGGATTAAAGGTACTGATTAATTGGGAGGAAGAAGGGTATGAAATTGTCAAAACGGCTGCAAATGGAATGGAGGTTCTTGATTACCTGAAAAATAATCAGGTGGATTTAATCATTGCAGATATAAAAATGCCTGTGATGTCAGGAATGGAACTGCTGGAAATTTTGAGAAGAGATAAGGTTTCCCGCGCAGATTTTATAATATTAAGCGGTTTCAGCGATTTTTCCTTTGCCCAGCAGGCAATTCGATTTGACTGCTTTGATTATATTTTAAAGCCAGTTGTGAAGGAAGAACTGCTCCGGGTACTGCACCGGCTAAATTATCAGAGGCAGGGCAGTAAAAAGCAACAGCTTAACAAAATCAAGATGGAGAAGGCATATCTTGCCAGAAATATGATATCGCTTATCTTTGGGAAATACGACCAGATCAATCTGGATTATATCAGAGAGCAGATGCAATGGTCCGAAGGAATCAGTTACGTGGACATTGAAATTGACAATATTGAGCAGATGGAAGAGCTGATGGATGAGGAAAAGCGAAACCAGCAGAGAGAACTTTACCGTGCCTGCCTTGCATTTTTAAAAGGGGATGGGGATCATTGTATTTTTGATGTTTCAAGCCATGAAAAAAGCTATGATATTGGTTTTATATATTGTGATTATATGGCAGGAAATGCACGGGAAACTCAGAAAGCCTATCTGGAGCGGTTCAGAAAGTACTTAAATGATGCCATGAGCCTGCCGGTTGTCATGCTGGTAGGAAAAAAGGTAAATGATATTTCAAAAATCTCAAATTCCTATGGGTCAGCCAGAATTCTCCGCTCTTTTCAGGCCTTTCGCAAAAAGCAGCCCATCTATTATTATGAAAAAGAGGTACAGGTAAATAACAATGGAATTGTATTATGTAAACAATATCTGGATGATCTGCTGTTTGCAGTGGAGCAGAATGAACGGGGAAGAATTGAGGAAAGCGTAGAGCGGCTGTATGAAGAAATGAATCATTTAAGATTTGCCATGGACACGGTTAATTTGAATATTAACTATCTTTTATTCCAGCTGATCCATCTGGCATCCGAGCAGGACGGATATGTAAACCAGGAAGAAATCATGCTCTATATCAGTGAAAATGTCTTTGAAGGAGATATGCTCAGAGGCGGAAAAGAGCATTTAATCCGGTTATCCTGTGAGTATGCGGCTTACTTGGAACAGCTGCGAAAGCATGTGTCAAAGGATATTCTTCATGAGGTGGAGAAGGATATTAAAAAAAATTACGCTAAAAATCTTTCTTTAAGAGAATACAGCAATAAATATTATTTAAACAGCGCCTATTTAGGTCAGCTGTTTCGAAAAAAGTACGGAATGTCCTTTAAGGATTATTTAAATAACTGCCGTATTGAGCAGGCGGCAGTCAGGCTGTTAAGAACCGATCTTAAAATATACCAGATTGCGGAGGAGGTTGGGTACCGGGACTTAGACTACTTTGTGAACCGTTTTATTTCCGTCAAGGGCTGTACACCGTCAAAGTTTAGAAAGGGTTGGGAAAATAGAGAAAAATAGGGCAGATTTTGGATACTGCTTCTATAATTTCCCCTGTGTTTTTATTCGCTTTCTCCAGTTGTGAAAACACAGCTTTGAAGTAAACTATTAATATAAAAGAAAAGGGAGGGTATGACGTTGAGAAAGAAACAGTTTACAGCTCTGCTTGTGATCGGTGCCATGGTATTGCAAACTCTGACCGGTTGCTCTAAGGGGACAGCAGCTACCGGCAGCAGTACAGCCAAAGAAGAGGGGGGTATCAAAGAATTTACCGCTTTTTTTGCGGTACCGGGAGACGAAATTAATGATGACAATGAAATTCAACAGCACATTGCAGAGATTACAGGAGCCAAAGTGAAGGAAACCTGGCTGACCGGACAAACAGCAGAAGAAGCTGTGGGAACCTTAATAGCAGGAGGAGAATATCCCGATTTTATCTGCGGCAGTGACGGAACCAGCCAGCTTTATGATGCAGGAGCACTGGTCGCACTTGATGATTATATTGATGATTATCCCAATATCAAGAATTTCTTTACCAAGCTGGAATGGGAACAGCTGCGTCAGGCTGATGGCCATATCTACTGGATTCCTCAGTTCAACAACAGTTATGAAAAGGATATGCAGACCACTCACAACGATGAGGCCTTCTGGATTCAGACCCGTGTACTAAAATGGGCCGGATATCCAAAGATCACCACCATGGACGAATATTTTGACTTAATCGAGCGTTATCAGGAAGCCAACCCCACCATGGAGGATGGAACAAAGAACATTCCATACACGATATTATGTGATGACTGGAGATATTTCTGCCTTGAGAATGCTCCGCTGTTCCTGGACGGATATCCCAATGATGGAAGCTGTATTGTAGATCCTGAGACGAAGAAAGTAATTGATTACAATACGACTCCTACTGCAAAACGCTATTTCCAGAAGCTGAATGAAGAATTTAAAAAGGGCATCGTTGATCCGGAATCCTTTACTCAGATCTATGATGAATATATTACAAAGCTTTCCACAGGACGTGTACTTGGAATGATTGACCAGTGGTGGGATTTTTATGTGCACGTTAATGATGCTTTAAAGCAGCAGGGGCTGGAAGACCAGGGCTGTAATTATGTACCCCTTCCGGTTACCATTGACAAGGGAGTAAAAAACAAATGGCATACCTCAGGGGATACGTTAAATGTAGGTTCTGGTCTGTCCATTTCCGTCAGCTGTAAAGATGTCAGAGGAGCTTTAAAATTCGTAGATGATCTGTTAAGTGAGGAAGCGATCACTCTCAGAAACTGGGGAGAAAAGGATGTGGATTATCTGGTGGATCAGGATGGATTATTCTACCGCACACCTGAGATTCGTATGAAAGTCAGCAATACTGCATACAAAGCCTCTCATTTATGCCCTTATTCTTATTTCCCGGTATGGGGTGGAATGAGCCAGGATGGAATCAATGCAGCAAAACCGGAACTGCAGCCCAATGAGTTCCTGGATAGTCTTCCAAAGAATGTACAGGAATGCCTTCAGGCATATGGCTGCAAAACCTATGTAGACATGGTAGGAGAAAATGAGATTCCTGGACCCTGGTATCCGATTTATACGTTTGTTGGAACCATGACCACGGCAACCCCTGGTGGAACCGCATGGATTAAGATGAGAGAATTAAAACATGAGTATTTACCAAAAGTTGTCATGTCGCCTGATTTTGAAGCTGGCTGGGAGGAATACTTATCTGCTTATGAGACCTGCAATCCAAAGGCATTTCTTGATGAGGTACAGCCGGAGGTAGACAGGAGAATTAAAATCGCAGAAGAAGCGGCAGCAAATTAAATAGTAGAAAACAGGCGGTGCAATCATAGATATCTGCACCAGCCTGTTTTTTAGCAAAGGAGTGATACTATGGCATCCATTGGAAAGGTTAAAAAAGAACGTATCAATTGGAAAGAAATAAAAAAACAGAAAGTGCTCCTGCTGTTGTCTGCAGGCTATGTGATTTATGGATTTATATTCTGTTATCTGCCTCTTGCAGGCTGGCTCATGGCTTTTGAGAACTATAAGCCGAAGGCTGGCTTTTTCCACTCGAAATTTATAGGGCTTGCAAAATTCCGGCAGCTGTTTCTTGATGATGGATTTATCCGTGTCATCAGAAATACGCTGGCGATGGGAGTCATTAATTTAGTTACTACCATGGTTGCAGCTATTGTGTTTGCAATTCTCTTAAACGAAGTAAAGTCACAGGGTGGAAAAAAGGTTGTGCAGACAATTTCATATCTTCCCCATTTCTTATCCTGGATTATTGTTACCGGCATTTTGCACGATGCTCTGTCTGGGACGGGGATCGTCAATGATCTTCTGGTTCGATTTCAACTGTTCAAGGAACCTCTTAATTTTTTTGCATATCCTAAATATTTCTGGTGGATTGTTGCCTTTGCCAATGTCTGGAAGGAAACGGGGTGGAATGCCATTATCTACCTGGCTTCCATCACAGCCATAGACACATCTCTCTATGAAGCGGCAGCCATAGACGGAGCAGGAAGGTGGGCCAGAATCAAATATATCACCCTGCCCGGTATTAAGCCTACGATGATTATTCTTCTTTTAATGAATGCAGGTAATGTTTTAAATGCCGGTTTCGAAGTCCAGTATCTGTTAGGAAACGGACTTGTGCAGAGTGTATCCCAGACGATTGATATCTATGTTTTGAAATGGGGTATCAGTCAGGGAGATTATTCCCTGGGTACTGCAGCAGGAATATTTAAAAGTGTGGTAAGTATTTCCATCGTATTATTGGCAAATGAGATGGCAAAGCGGGCCGGCGAAGAACGCTTATTTTAAGGGGGGGAAGATATGACTAATCATAGAATGTTACATAAAAGGAAAAGTTCACCGGGTAATAAGATATTTGTTTTCCTTAATACCATATTCATGGTTCTGTTTGTGATCATTACCCTTTATCCAGTTTGGAATACACTGGTCCTGGCCTTTAATGACGGGACCGATGCTCTGAGAGGAGGGCTGTATTTATGGCCCAGAAAATGGACACTTCAGAATTATATTACAGTACTTCATAAAAAAAATCTGCTAGTGGGAGCTTATGTAACCATTGCAAGAACGGTGATCGGCACCATTACTGCACTGGCCGCCAATGCCCTTCTTGCTTATATAGTAAGCCGGAAACGCTTTATTTTTAAGAGACAGCTCTCCTTATTCTGGGTTATTACCATGTACGTAAACGGTGGAATGATTCCTATTTTTCTTTTATATAAGGGCTTAGGCCTTACCAACAGCTTTCTGGTCTATATAGTTCCCGGAATGGTAGGAGCCTTTAATATGCTGGTGATCCGGACCTATATGGTAGGGATTCCTGATAGCCTGGAAGAGTCGGCTCAGTTAGACGGAGCCGGAGACCTGGTTATATTTACAAAAATCATCTCACCTTTATGCAAACCGGTATATGCAACCATTGCATTATTCTGTGCAGTAGGACATTGGAATTCCTGGTTTGATGCCATGCTCTACAATCGGATGAATTCCAATCTGACCACACTGCAGTATGAACTGATGAAGCTATTGTCATCTGTAAGTAATCAAAGTAATTCTGTAGAATCCATGAAGAATGCGGTGGCAGCCGTGACGCCCACTTCGGTCCGCTCTGCTGCCACCATACTTACCATGCTGCCCATTGTCTGCCTTTATCCGTTCTTACAACGGTATTTCGTCACAGGTCTTACAATCGGAGGCGTTAAAGGATAAAAATTATTGATTTTTAGCACCTGCCGCGGGGGATTCTCCGCGGCAGTAATCATAGCCCCGGTCCCCGTTTCTTTTGATTTTCTTTAGCTGAAACCACATAACTGCCCATGGCTGCAGTGAAATAGAAATGGAAATAACGTTAGCAGAAGCACTGACTGATTCTGTATGAATCAAAGGCTGTGCACTATCTTTTAGTATCTGTGTTTCTTCGTTTGAGAGCCAGGAAGGTTCTCCCATATCATGCCAGATTTTTCTGGGATTTCCATGGGCTTCATCTACTGTCTTTGTAAGCAGACAATATTCTCCGTCTTCATTCACCGGTAATGTGAAAGAAAGGCGCAGGCATTCCATCTGACCAAGGCATAGATTCCATGCAGCTGCGCAGTAACTGCCATCCTCTTTTTCCATAACAATCAGTTCGTCAGAACGGTGGATGCATTTGCCCTGAAGCTTTTTAAAGAATGCAAAGGTCCAGAATGTGGGTTTTGGAATTGTTCCGTTTGCCACCAAACCAAATCCACCGTAAAATGGAGTAAATGGAACCCCCTTTTCCTCAAAAATGTCCCCAAAGGTCCAGTAAGAGTAGGATTCACACAGATCACCCATCTTAGATAAAAGCCATGCCACATAAGCCGCATTGACTGTGGTATCGTGAATCGGGCTGTCAGGGCTGTAGGAAGTGTTAAATTCCGTTATATGCATGGGAAGCCCGTGAAATGATTCAAAGCTGTCAATTATTTCCCGGGATACCTTAAGCTCTTCCATGGCGGTTTTAGGATCTTTTAAGGATCCGTAGCTGTAATGGCCGCATTGCTCCGGTTTTTCCCACATGTAATGGTGGCGTGTGATAAAATCGGGTTTTAACTCCTGCTCTCTGCAAAATTCCAGGAATTGCCTCAGCCAGAGAACGTCGTCAACCCCGCAGATTGCCGGGCCACCAACCAGAAATCGGCTGTCCGTTTTTTTAACGGCACAATAGGTTTTCTGAAACAAAGTAAAATATTCCTCTTTGTCAGCCCCTTTCCAGAATCCGGGAAGATTTGGCTCGTTCCATACCTCAACCGGCCAGGTCACCACCTCTTCTTTCCCGTAGCGGTCAAAAAGGTGTAAAAGAACTGCCTGTACCAGATCTGACCACGCCTCATAGCTTTTTGGGGGTGTAACATTTCCCTTCCAGTAGAACACGGTCTGGTCGCCGGAGGCCATTTTCTGAGGCATAAATCCTAGTTCTAAAAAAGGCTTAATCCCAAGATTCTGATAGGCATCCATGACCATATCCAAATAGGTAAAGTTATATTCTGCTCTGATGTTGCCTGACTCATCCGTATACTCCTGATAAATTGCCATATCATCACAAAAGATTCCGTGCCCTCTGATATGGCGAAAACCGATCTGCTCCTGCACCAGTTTTAACTGTTCCTGATACTGCTGCTGCAGAGTTAACCCCATTCTGCCGGTTCCTACACAAAAATCTGCATGATTCTTAAAACTGTACTCTGTTTCATTTTGAATTTCATAGCTGATTTGCTTTTCCATATAAATCCCCTTCCCCATAATTTGTCCTTAATTATACCATTTTTTAGCCTGGAAATAAATAAATCTGCTATAAAAAGCAGCCTGCTTACGGGAATGATTTTAAGGTTCCGTAAATAAGCTGCTTTCATTTTTATTGCTCCTCTTCAAGAGGCGGCGGCGGTGCCACGAAATTCTCCGGAATGCCAGGATCTTTCATATTATAAACCCGGCTGTATTCCTTGGTTTCCTGATTCTTTACTGTTTCAGACCGATTCATGGACAAGAATTTGGTCAGTTCATAGCAATCCACCCAGATCTCATTGTTTCCATCTTTCTGGGACTCATCAAAGATCAGCTGAAGCCCGAAATGAAGGTGAGGCTCGTTAATGTTATTGGTGTTTTCTGTCCGGCTGTATCCCGTCCGGCCCAGATATCCGATGACATCTCCTGCGTTTACGATACCGCCCTGTTTTAAAGATTTATGATAGGGATAATTTTTTCTTAAATGAGCGTAGTAATAATAGCGTTTTCCATCAAAGCTTCGAATACCAAGTCTCCAGCCACCGTATTGATTCCAGCCGATCGCTTCCACATAGCCGCTTTCCACTGCAATAACAGGGGTACCGACCTGGCCCATCATATCATGACCCAGGTGCTGGCGTTTAAATCCGTAGGATCTTGCAGTCCCGAAATCGTCAAAATCGTTGTAGGGGAATCCTTTGGCAATGGGAGAAAATCCTTTCAAACCGTATTTTGTCACCCATACTTTATCCGGATTGACCGAACCGTCCGGCAATAAGTCCGGCGTAGCGTAAAGCGGTGCATTGGCGGAAGGGATCTGAATCTCATATTTCCCAACCAGACCGTCTAACACGGCTCCATAGGCTTCCCGGTAATAGGTGTAGTATTTCATTTTGCCGGTCAGTTCTTCCATGGTTTTTCCGGAGAGAAGCTGTTCGGCAAGTGAATCTAAATCTTTGCTGGAATATCTGGAGAAGTCTCCTCCGTATCTGGCACCCAGATAGGCAAGCAAATCCACCCAGTTTAAATGAACCTGGGACTGGCAGGTATTGACGTCATAACGGAAGGCTTCCTGCATGGCTCTTGCAGTAACATTAAAATCCACCCATTTAACGTATTTTTTTGCTTCCGAAGAGCTGGCCTTCCCTTCCTGGTTTACAACTGGAAAAGAGAATCTGCCGCCGGGAGAAATAAAAAAAAGGGAGACTAAAAGAAACATAAGAATAACTACTTCTATGTATATAATCAGATGATGCCTTGCCACTGGGAAAGATGTAAAACTCTTTTTGAATGGGTTCATAAGAATTCTCCTTGTCGTTCCATGTTAGATGCATGTGAAAAGGGAAAGCAGCTTTCTTTGGCTTTCCCATATAAGATATGCAAAAAGGACAGAATTTATGACGGAAAAGGTGGAAAGAGAGTCAGTCTTGGAAAAAAGAAGGGTTCGTGCTATAATTTCAGCTAAGAATGGATCTGATGGAGAAAGAGAGGTTTCTAAATGAATAATTTTGATTATTGTGTACCCACAAGGGTGATTTTTGGCCGTGACACCCATAAAAATATTGGAGAATTGATTGCTGGATATGGGTTTAAGAAGATTCTGGTTCATTTTGGCGGAGGAAGTGTAAAGAAAAGCGGTCTTTTAGATCAGGTTGAAGATTCCTTAAAGAGTCATGGAATTGAATACGTACTGCTTGGAGGAGTGAGGCCAAATCCCGGTCTTTCACTGCCAATGGAAGGAATCAATCTGTGCAGAAAGGAAGGCGCCCAGTTTATTCTTGCTGTTGGAGGAGGCAGTGTAATTGACTCTGCAAAATGCATGGCTGACGGAGTATTGAATCCGGATATTGATCCATGGGATTATTTTATGAAAAAAGCTGTTCCTGGCAAGGCACTTCCTCATGGAAATATTCTGACACTGTCTGCTTCGGGAAGCGAAACCAGCTTATCCTGTGTCATTACCAAAGAAGAGGAAGGTTTAAAAAGAGGATTTAACAGCCCCACACACCGTCCATTGTTTGCAGTGCTAAATCCTGAGCTGACCTTTACTGTGAATAAGTTTCAGACTGGCTGCGGAACGGTGGATATTATGATGCATACACTGGAACGGTATCTGGGAGGAACTACGAAAGATACACCTCTTACAGACCGGATCGCCGAAGGACTTTTGACCTCTGTAATGGAGGCAGGAGAGAAGGCGGATAAAAATCCGGCAGACTATGAGGCCCGCGCCACCCTTATGTGGGCTGGAAGCCTGTCTCATGACGGACTGACTGGTCTTGGAAGAGATTATCTTATGCAGGTGCATCAGCTGGAACACGAACTGTCCGGGTTATATCCTGATATCGCCCACGGCGCCGGTTTATCTGCTCTGTTTTGCTCCTGGGCCAGATACGTATGTAAGGGTGCACCAATGAGATTTGCCCAGCTGGCTGTAAGGGTATTCAACCAGGAGATGGATTTTGAAAATCCGGTTTATACAGCACAAAAGGGAATCGATCGGTTAGAAGCGTATTTTAAAAGTCTTGATATGCCGGTTTCTTTGCGGGAATTAAAATCTGGCATTACCGAGGCGGATTTCCTCGTTATGGCGGATAAATGCTCTTCAAATGGAGAAAAAACCCTGACAGGAATCCGTGAATTGGGAAGAGAAGATATGATAGAGATTTACCGTATGGCATTTTAAAAAGATTGGTACTATTAAAAAATCGGGACGGTGTGAAAACCGTTCCGATTTATATTTAATTACAATTGTAGCATCCCATTTTACAGATACTCGTCACAACTGCCCTGGCCTTATCATGTTCTTTGCAAAAGGGTTTGAAAATGCAAACCATAGTAATTGCATTCTGAGGAGGTCTGGTCATAATCGTGGAGTTGCAGATAAATCGGAAGTTAACTCCCCTGGCTTCCTGTGTTGCCACCAGATATGGCTTGTAGGTAGTGCCGCGTAAATCCCTGGTGGCCTCATAGAAAATAGCCAGGTCTCTGCAGTCGACGTCACGGTAAGGGGTAAAGCCGCCCGGGCACAACATATGAGAAACTCCTTTGCTTTTTCTATTGTTATATAATATGCAGTGCCGGGGACGAGCGTGATTTTTTATCAGGAAAGTTTAATAATTTCTTTGTCTTCCGGAATCAGAAGTTCACCAGAAAAGAAAGGACTTCCCTCACTGGTATAGAGCTCTTTTCTGTTTTTTAAGTTCTTATCCTCTGTATGCCATAAAATCAAATGCTCTGCCTTTAATTCCTCTGCAAGCTGGCAGGCATCGGTGACTGTACTGTGATGCTTTTCGTAGGGTTTAAATACTTCCCGGTCCTTATAAAGGCAGAAAGTTTCATGGAGCAGCCAGCTGGTTCCTTCAACAAATTCATGGCATTTGGGATTATAGGGCTCATCTCCGCAAAAAGAAAGACGTTTTCCGTTACGCAGAGTTGTGGTAAATCCATACTGCTCTGCTTTGGTGGAATGAATATCAAAAAAAGTGATGTCATATCCAAGTATGGATCTGGTTTCTCTGTCTTCCACCGGTATTAAGTGAATTCTGGTTCCAATGAGATCATAAAACTTTTTCTGTAAAGTAAGGCGACAGAGTGTATCGATTACGGAAACCAGATTTTTATGGCTGTAAATGTTTAAATCGCCATCGTAGTTTCCCGATTTGATTCTGGCTCCAATAAAGCGCACCATCCAGATAATACCAAGAATATGATCGGTGTGCTCATGTGTTGCAAATATATGGTGGATGTGAGACAGATCCACATTCATGTCATCTAATATAGAAAAGATTCCGTTGCCGCCTCCTGCGTCTATCATAAAATATTCCTCGTCATTTTTTAAGGCAAAGCAGGTATTATAACATTTGGTGGCAGCGGCATTGCCGGTTCCGAAAACATATAATTGTTCCATATGTGTCTCCTTTTTCTCGGGTATTCCCGGTTTTACGTTCATAGCCTGGCCGGTCATGGACGGCCGTCAGGCGAAAGGGGTTTAAAATTGACGTTTTTTATGATACTATAAAATTCAAAGCAATGCAACTGTGTCAAAAAAAGGGAGAACGTATTTATGAAAGATTTGGCTTATTTAAAGCTTATGGCAAGGGAATATCCTACCATTCGGGCGGCTTCCAGTGAGATTATTAATCTGACTGCAATTCAGGGACTTCCCAAGGGAACTGAGTATTTTTTCAGTGATTTACACGGGGAACATGAGGCCTTTATCCATTTATTAAGGAGTGCTTCCGGTGTGATCCGGGAGAAGATTTCTGAAACGTTCAGTCATATCTTACCCGAAAAAGAGGAAGTGGAATTAGCAAACCTGATTTACTATCCCGACCGCATTATGAATCAGCTGGAGCTTAGCGGGCAGGCAGATGATGACTGGCTGAGAGTGACAATTTACCGTCTGGTACAGATCTGCAAGGTTGTATCATCAAAATACACCAGATCCAAAGTCAGAAAAAAGATGCCGCCGGAATTTGCATACATCATAGACGAACTTCTTCATGTTGATTATAACGATGACAACAAACGGGTATACTACAGCGAAATCATCAGATCCATTATTGATATTCGGATTGGAGATAAATTTATCATAGCTCTTTGTGAGCTGATTCAGAATTTAACCATAGACTGTCTTCATATCATCGGAGATATTTTTGACCGCGGACCGAGAGCAGATATGATTATGAATGAGCTTTTGCAGTTTCACGATGTGGACATTCAATGGGGAAACCATGATATTTCATGGATGGGTGCAGCAACAGGCAATCTGGCCTGTATCTGCAACGTTTTAAGAATTGCCATCAGCTACAACAGCTTCGATGTTCTGGAGGATGGTTATGGCATAAATTTAAGACCGCTTTCCATGTTTGCCGCCAGAGTATACCGCAACGATCCCTGTGAGCGTTTTTCACCCCAGATTCTTGATGAAAATATTTACGATGCGGTGGATCCGGGACTGGCAGCCAAGATGCATAAGGCAATTGCCATAATTCAATTTAAAGTGGAAGGGCAGATCATAAAGCGTCACCCGGAATATGAAATGAATGACAGAGTTTTACTGAAAGCCATTGATTACAATAAGGGAACTGTAACAGTAGAAGGAAAGGAATATCCTCTTCTTGATACATTGTTTCCCACCATTGATCCAGCAAGTCCGCTGACATTAAACGAAGAGGAAGAGGAACTTTTGCGTACGCTGCAGCTTTCATTTCTTCATAATGAACTGCTTCACCGTCATGTGCGTTTCCTCTATTCTCATGGAAGCATGTACAAATGCTATAATTCCAATCTCCTCTATCATGGGTGCATTCCCATGCGGGAAGATGGTACATTTGAAGAAATCTGTATGGAAGGCTCGTCCTATTCCGGAAAAGCTCTTATGGATTATGTTGATAATAAGATTCAGAATGCTTATTTTCTTCCGGAACACACCCAGGAAAGCAGAGATGCCAGAGATTTTATGTGGTATTTATGGTGCGGAGCCAAGTCCCCGGTATATGGAAAAGGTAAGATGACCACCTTTGAACATTATTTTATCGAAGATCATCAGACCCATATGGAACCCATGAATCCATATTACCGTTTAAGCATAAAGGAAGAGTACTGCGAAAGAATATTAAGTGAATTCGGGCTTTCCGGAGAAAGTGCCCATATTATAAATGGTCACGTCCCGGTAAAAATTAAAGAGGGGGAATCTCCGGTGAAAGCAGGTGGCAGACTGTTTCTCATAGACGGCGGGCTGTCAAAGGCTTATCAGTTAAAGACTGGAATTGCAGGATATACACTGATTTATAATTCCAACCACCTGGCACTGGCAGAGCATAAGCCTTTTGATCCGGAAAAGGAGAGCACACCAAAGGTTTCGGTTGTTGAAAATATGAAACGCCGGGTGATGGTTGCGGATACGGATAAAGGGGTGGAACTGACAGGAAGAATTGAGGATCTAAAGGAGCTTGTGGCAGCATACCGGGAGGGAATCATAAAAGAACGGATCGAGTAGTCTGGCACATTATGAAAAATTAAGATTTTTTTCAGATAAGATTTCTTTACGGAACCCCTGTCAAATGGTAAAATAGTCGGAAGTTACTTACTTTATTGAAGGAGGCTCAGATGAGCAGACAGGAATTTTTACAGCGTTTAAGGGATACCCTTACAGGAGAGGTTCCCGGAAGCGTGGTGGAAGAAAATATCAGATATTACGAAGAATATATCCGTGGAGAAGTTTTAAAAGGCTCTTCGGAAGAAGCTGTCACCGAAGCAATTGGAGACCCGAGACTGATTGCCAAGACGATTATAGAGGCCAGTGAGAATGCAAAAGAGAGCAGCACCACCGGCGGTTTTTACAGCTCTTTTACCGGACAGGATCAGAATGTATATGAGGAACCCAGGCAGGAGAGACGGGGGATGCATTATTACGATTTAAGTAAATGGTATTGGAAGCTTCTTGGAGTAGTTGCCATTGTCTTTTTTTTCCTTCTTGTGGGTACCATCGTTACTGGTATTTTCAGCCTTCTGGCACCTGTGATGGGACCGCTGCTTTTAATTGGCCTGATATACTGGTTTGTAAGAGGATTGAAACGATAACGTCACTAATATGTAACAATATAAATGGAATATATTACAAAAGTATAACGGCATTTATGACTGTGAGTGGTCATAAATGCCGTTTTTGCTTGACAAAAGCTGTAACTGGGGATATAATTCAAAATGTAACAATTATGTAATATTTAAGTCAAATATTTGCGGTGACAGCTATAATACGCAGACAGGAGATTCGTTATGAAAATCAGAATGTGGAAGGTCATGGGACTTTTAGGACTTTTAACAACCTTAAGTTTAAACGATCAGACAGAGGCGAAAGCGGATGAAATCACAGTAGAAACCAGTACAACCCTTTACGCGAGATTGGACAAGCCTGTATCAGTCACAACCACTGCGGTGGATGGAGGATCAGTTGTGACTTCTGCTTTGGAAGGCCAGACCTGTGAGGTGATTGAACCTGCCAAGGATGGCTGGCTGAAGGTGAAAGTTCCGGAAGGCGACGGCTACATACGGAGTGATTCTGCAACGCTGATCGAAAAAACTCAGGAAAAAGTGGACGAGTCTGCACTGGAGCGGAAAGAAGTTGTGGACTATGCTCTACAGTTCGTTGGAGGACGCTACGTATATGGTGGTATCAATCCCAGCACAGGAGTGGACTGTTCCGGTTTTACCAGATATGTCCTTAAAAAGACCGCAGATGTTGAGCTGGATCACAGTGCAAGGTCACAGTCAGGGGAAGGAAAAATCATAAGTTATGATCAGGCCCGTCCCGGTGATCTGGTATTTTATGGAAAGAACGGATCCATTAATCATGTCGCTTTGTATATGGGAGATGGGAAAGTAGTCCATGCATCCACCGAAAAAACAGGAATTATCGTAACAAACGTCATGTATCGCAAACCTGTGAAATTTGTCAGTGTTTTAAACTAATATAATTTTAATTTCGTGCAGTTTTAAATAATACTTGACGAAAAGATAAAATAAATGTATAATAACCGTAATGAAATTAATAATTACGTAACATTTGAAACTCAAAAAGTAAAAATAGGAGCAAATTTCCCGATGATAAACAAAGTATGGAAAACGTTAGGACTTATGGCTTTTTGTGGAACAATGATTATTGCAGTTCCTTCAGATGTAAGAGCAGATGAGGTATCCGGCCCAGGATTAAGTTATGGGAATTACATGGTAACCGTAAATACAGATCAGGTTACAATTAGTAAAGATGAAGAAGGAACACAACCCTTAATGAACGCTTCCAAAGGATCCGCCTTTGAAGTTGTGGAAGATATGGGGGATGGATTTTTAAAAGTTAAGGTGAACGATACATATGGCTATTTGCCGGCAGAAGGAAGTGCCACTGTAACAGCAACCGATGAAGAAACTTTAAAAGCTCTGGAAGAGAAGGCTCAGGCTCAGTCAACCGTTAATTTCAGACAAAGCATTGTTACTTATGCACTGCAGTTCGTAGGTGGTCGTTATTCCTACGGTGGCAGTGATCCTCATACAGGAGTGGATTGCTCCGGATTTACAAGATATGTAATGCAGCATGCAGCAGGACTTTCCATCAGCCGTTCATCAGGTGGACAGGCTTCACAGGGAAGATCTGTGAGCGCAGATCAGATGCGCCCGGGCGACCTGCTATTTTACGGTAATGGAAGCTCCATCAATCATGTTGCCATGTATATCGGGAATGGAGAAGTAGTACATTCCTCAACTTATAGTACAGGTATTAAGACATCTCCGTGGAATTATCGGACACCTGTAAAGATTGTCAACGTGATTGGCGATTAATGGAATAGCGGATTACCGGATTTTGGAAAGGGATATAGGACCTTCGGCATGGGATTGCCGGAGGTCTTTTGTTGTATGCATGGTGGTGATTGTGATAGCAAGGTTTGGTACTTTGTACTGATCACAGGTGAATCGTGTCACTGCAAGGACGTTGGCCTTCCATCATTACATAGATGGGAGGTGGTGCGGATGAAATATGACTTTAAAGACCTTATGGCCTTTGGTATGTTCATTTTAGCATTGCTTACCTTTATTTTTTATAATTGTAAGTAACGTTTTTCTATAAAGTCCCAGAAATGGGCAATAGAAAATCCCCCTTGTATACTTGGTCGGTATTGGGAGATTTCTATTCTGAATATTAGGCCAACCCCTTGTGGAGGGGCGGTTGTTCCTTTTAATAATTCTAGGATATCATTACTATAAACGTTTGTCAAGGCGTAGGCTTTTTTTTGATTATTTATAAAATGAAGTACTGAATCAAGCAAGTAATTGCATAGGTTTCATGTTAAAGAGAAACAGCCTGAATAGGGGAGCTATTCGGCTGCTTCTGAGGGGAGTATAAATAATTAATAAGGATGAGGAATAATATTCCTCAAGTAAATTATAATATAGGCTATGTAAAAATGCAAAGTTATTTTAAAACAATTCTAAAAAATTCAGAATTATCCAATACAAAAAATCAAGTATATTCTGTCCGATATTCGCCATACTACACCATGTAACAAAAAACGCCCACAGGAGGTATGAAAATGTCTAAGAATAGTTATAATGACAGCTACAACAATACGGATAATTCTTCCAAGAATTACACATCAAGCCAGAACACTAATAAGAAGAGTACAAACAGCCAGAATAAGATGCAGGACAAAATGCAGGATAAGATGCAGGACAAGATGCAGGACAAGATGCAGAATTCCAGTCGTGACTGCAGCCGTGATTCCAGTCGCGATTCCAGCAAGAACAAGTCCTACTAATAACAGACTAAAAAACTAAAAAAGGCGTGGGAAAGAGACAACGTGTCCTTTCCCGCGTTTTTTTGTATTTTCGCATCCTGGAAAATTCGGAATATATTATTACTAGAAAGGACAGGTGATAGTATGTTCACGACAATACCGGTATGGGAAGTCGATCAATATATAGAATATAATGGAAATTTAATGATTATAGATCTGCGTAGTTCAAATTCTTATCAGAAAGGACATTTAAAGGGGGCTGTTAATCTTCCTTATGAGGAGTTTGATTATTGGAAAAACCAGCTGCCAGGAGATAAAACTCTGATCTTTTATTGTGCCAGGGGCGGACAAAGCATGAATGTTTGCAGACATTTGGAGTCAATGGGTTATCATGTCATCAATCTGGCTAATGGAATCTCTTATTACAGGGGAAAATATATGGTACGTGGATAGGTATTCATTGACAGATATACCTTCCAGGTCTTAAAATATACCTGATAAACAGTAAAGGAGAAAATACCTATGAAATATATGATTGCTTCCGACATTCACGGCTCTGCTTATTATTGCAGGGAGCTGTTAGATGTATATAAAAAATCAGGAGCTGAGAGACTGATCCTCCTTGGGGATATTCTTTATCATGGACCAAGAAATGATCTTCCAAAAGAATATGCACCCAAAGAGGTCATCTCCATGCTTAACAGTTATAAAGATCAGATTTACAATGTCAGGGGAAACTGTGATGCGGAAGTAGATCAGATGGTACTGGAATTCCCGGTGCTTTCTGATTATGCGTTGTTTGCAATTAATGGCCTGACTATTTATGCCACTCATGGACATATCTATAACAAAGAACATCTTCTGCCAATGCAAAAGGGAGATATTCTGCTTCACGGTCATACCCATATCCTGACTGCTGAAACCTTTGGAGACATTACCATACTCAATCCAGGTTCTGTTTCCATTCCAAAAGGAGGAAATCCTCCTACCTATGCGCTGCTGGAAGACCGGATTTTCAGGATTATGGACTTTGATGGTAACATTGTAAAAGAAATGAACTTAGGAGAATAATGTGAAAAAAACTTACGAACTCATTGCTCCCTGCCATTTTGGTATGGAAGCGGTATTAAAAAAAGAAATAACAGATCTTGGATACGATATAACTTTAGTGGAAGACGGAAGAGTGACTTTTCTCGGTGATGATGAAGCCATCTGCCGTGCCAATGTATTTTTAAGAACTGCAGAACGAGTGCTTTTAAAGGTTGGAAGCTTTCATGCGGAATCCTTTGAAGAGCTTTTTCAGGCGACTAAAAAAATACCTTGGGAAGAGTACATTCCTGCTGATGGAAAATTCTGGGTAGCAAAAGCTTCTTCCATTAAGAGTAAGCTGTTCAGCCCATCTGATATTCAGTCCATTATGAAAAAAGCCATGGTGGAACGAATGAAGGGGGCATATAAAGTAGAATGGTTTCAAGAGAATGGAGCAAGCTATCCTCTTCGTGTTTTTCTGTATAAAGATCAGGTTACCGTAGGAATCGATACTACGGGAGATTCTCTCCATAAAAGAGGTTACCGTACTCTTACCAGCAAGGCTCCTATTACGGAGACCCTGGCCGCAGCACTGATCATGCTGACACCATGGAACAAAGACAGGATTCTGGTGGATCCGTTTTGCGGAAGTGGTACATTCGTAATAGAAGCAGCTATGATGGCAGCTAATATAGCTCCGGGTATGAACCGGTCCTTCTTATCAGAAGACTGGAAGAATATCATACCGAGAAAATGCTGGTATGATACCATGGATGAGGCTAATGATCTGGTAGATAATGATGTTAAGGTCGATATACAGGGATATGATATTGATCCTGAGATTGTAAAAGCAGCCAGAACCAATGCTGAATCCGCAGGTGTGGATCATCTTATCCATTTTCAGCAGCGCTCCGTGGATGCGTTAAGCCATCCGAAAAAATATGGTTTTATTATTACCAATCCACCATATGGAGAGCGTCTTGAAGAAAAGGAAAATCTTCCAAAGCTTTACAGCCAGATGGGAGAGCGATATGCTGCCCTTGATGCATGGTCGTTGTACATGATCACTGCATACGAGGATGCGGAACGATATATCGGAAGAAAAGCAGATAAGAACCGTAAAATTTATAATGGAATGATGAAGACCTATTTCTATCAGTTTATGGGGCCAAGGCCACCAAAAAGAAAAGCAGGAGATGAGTTTGAAAAATAAAATCCGGTATGCCCTTTTTCTTGCTGTGTTATGCACAGCAGCCGTCCTGGCGGCGGACTATTTTGTACCATTACAGACAGATAATCCAGATACAGGGCAGCTTCCGGCTGTTTATGACGGAAGGAAAAACGGCCGTGCTCCGGCAGTGAAAAATCAGGGATCCCTTGGCACCTGCTGGGCGTTTGCATCGTTACAGGCATTGGAGGCCAGACTGTTACCAGAAGAATCACTTGATTTCTCCGAGGATCATATGTCCTTAAATAATGGATTTTGTATTCCTCAGGAAGAAGGAGGAGAATATACCATGTCCATGGCATACCTCCTTTCCTGGCAGGGACCTGTACTGGAGTCAGAGGATCCTTATGGCGATGGATCGTCTCCCAAAGGTCTCAAAGCAGGTAAGCATGTTCAGGAGATCCAGATGATACCGGGAAAAGATTATGAGAAAATAAAGCGGGCAGTTCTTCGTTACGGAGGAGTTCAGAGCTCCCTTTATACAGCCATGAATGGGGACAGGAGTAAATCAGCCAGTTATAATGAGTCGGCGTCGGCTTATTGCTACATAGGCTCAGAACCGCCCAATCACGATTCCGTAATTATCGGTTGGGATGATGGATTTTCCAGAGAAAACTTTAATGTCCCCGTAAATGGTGATGGTGCATTTATCTGTATGAACAGCTGGGGAGATGGATTCGGTGACCAGGGCTTTTTTTATGTATCCTATTATGATTCCAATATCGGTATGAATAACATTGTATACTCTGAAGTAGAAGATCCAGGCAGATATGACAGGATTTATCAGTCGGATTTACGGGGCTGGGTTGGACAGCTGGGCTATGGGAATGATACCGCATGGTTTTCCAATGTCTATGAAGCAAAAGAATCCCAGTATTTAAAGGCGGTAGGGTTTTATGCAACAGCTCCTGGTACCTCATATGAGATTTACGCAGTACGTCAGACGGGAAAAGAATCTGATATTACAGAAGGAAATGAGTTCGACCGGAAGATTTTCCTGACAGACGGGGCATTTGAAAATGCCGGTTATTATACCGTATCATTTGATAAAAAAACAAAAAAGGAACTGAAATTAAAAAAGGGAGAGCGGTTTGCAGTGATTGTGAAAATTACCACTCCCGATACAGTTCACCCTGCGGCCATTGAATATGATGCAGGGGACGGAAGAACCTTTGTGGATTTATCTGACGGGGAGGGTTATATCAGTGCTGACGGCAAAGTGTGGGAGCGGGTGGAAGAAAAGCAGAACTGCAATTTGTGTCTGAAGGCATATACAGCTGCCCAATAGAAAAAGGTTTGAAGGAGAGAACAGATGAGGGAGAACAGAATAATTTTTGCAACTGGGAATGAAGGAAAAATGCGGGAAATCCGTGAAATATTAAAGGATCTTGGAATGGAAGTCTGTTCCATGAAAGAAGCCGGCATTTGCCTTGATATTGAGGAAAACGGAACCACATTTGGGGAAAACGCTGAAATAAAAGCCATGGCAGTGTGGAAAAAGTCCGGAGGTATCGTTCTTGCTGATGATTCCGGTCTGGTAGTAGACTGCCTGGGCGGAGAGCCTGGAATTTATTCTGCCCGCTACATGGGGGAGGAGACTTCCTACGAGATTAAAAATCAGACCATATTAAACCGTGCGGCTCTTTTTGCGGGAGAAGATAGAAGTGCACGCTTTGTATGTAACATTGCTGCAGTTCTTCCTGACGGCAGGGTTCTTCATACGGAGGCAGCCATGGAAGGTCTTGTTGCGGACAAGCCGGCTGGCGGGGAAGGGTTTGGTTATGATCCCATTCTTTATATACCGGAATTTCATATGACAGCAGCAGAGCTTACCATGGATCAGAAAAACAGGATCAGTCACAGGGGAAAGGCGCTGGAAGCCATGAAAGATAAGCTGAAAGAGCAGTTGGGAGAGGAGCGTCATGAAAGTACTGATTGTCAGTGATACTCACCGCAGGGACGAGAATCTTTTGCGGGTGATCCAGGAGAACAAACCCTTTGACATGCTGATTCATCTTGGAGATTCCGAAGGAAGTGAAAAGAAGATTGAGAGCTGGCTGGATGAAGGCTGTGAACTGCACATGGTTCTTGGAAATAATGATTTTTTCTCTGATCTGGAACGGGAGGAGGAAATCAAACTGGGCAATTACCGGATACTTCTGACTCATGGACATTATTATAATGTATCTCTTGGAGTGGAGCGGCTGGAGGCGGAAGCCATGGAGCGTAATATTCAGATCGCCATGTTCGGGCATACCCACAGACCGTTTTATGAGGTACATAATGGGATTATCATTTTAAACCCCGGAAGTATGTCCTATCCACGCCAGGAAGGCAGAAGACCCTCTTATATGATTATGGAACTGGATGAGCAGGGAGAAGCTCATTTTACGCTGAATTTTCTGGATAAAGAATAAACCTAAGCATGGAAGCTCTGATGCATAGTCAGATTATAATGGGGAATGGCACACTTTTTTAAGAAAAAGTGTGCCATTTTTCTGGCTTACCAACGAAACACTTAACAGTAAGAATAATGACACATATAATACATATAAATACAGTATGTATAAATGTATATTACTGAAAAGGAGAGTTTAACTATGGGAAACAGAACATTTACAGGTTATTGTAATACTTATTTGGAGGTCTTATTATGAAAAATTATGAGTATATAGAGTCAGCTTTCATTCATGGAGGGATCTATGGAGATGAACGAACCGGTGCGGTAAATACTCCGATCTATCAAACATCAACGTATATGCAGGATGGATTGGGAAAAAACAGAGGATACGAATATTCACGTACGGGAAATCCTACACGCGAGGCACTGGAATTGCTGATTGCAGAACTGGAAAACGGAGAAGCAGGATTTGCCTTTGCTTCTGGAATGGCCGCTATAACTGCGGTGCTCAGCCTTTTTAAAAGCGGCGACAGAATTGTTATATCAAGCAACGTCTACGGGGGAACCTTCCGCGTTCTGGATAAGGTTTTTCAGAATTTCGGATTTTCCTATACCATTGCTGATACCACAGATCTTACGGCACTTTCCCAAGTACTCACTCCGGATGTGAAAGCAGTTCTAATAGAGAGTCCGGCAAACCCTCTTTTGACAGTAACAGATATAAAAGCGGTGGCAGAACTTGTGAAAAACAGGGGAGCATTGTTGGTAGTAGATAACACCTTTATGACCCCTTATATTCAACGTCCACTGGAACTGGGAGCTGATATTGTCCTTCATTCGGCGACTAAATATCTTGGAGGCCACAGTGACTTAATTGCCGGTCTTGTTGTGGTTCGGTCAAAAGAACTTGGAGAAAGGCTTCATTTCATTCAGAATGCTACAGGGGGAGTACTGCAGCCATTTGACTCATTCCTGCTGATCCGAAGCATCAGAACCCTGAGTGTCAGAATGGATCGGCATGTGGAAAATGCTGTAGAGCTTGCAAAATTATTAAAAGAACATGAAGCAGTAAAAACGGTTTATTATCCCGGACTACCCGATGCACAGGGCTATGATATAAACTTAAAGCAGGCGAAGAACGGGGGAGCTATGATATCATTTGAACTTAAGGAAGGATACAGTATCAATCGATTCTTTGAAAGCCTGAAATTGATTGCCCTGGCAGAAAGCCTGGGCGGTGTGGAATCTTTGGTGTGTCATCCGGCTACCATGACCCATGCCTCAATTCCAAAGGAGATTCGGGAAAAGGTTGGTATTACAGATGGGCTTATCCGGCTTTCAGTTGGAATAGAACATGGAAAGGATCTTGCCGCAGACCTAGAACAGGCAATCCGGGAGGCGAAACAATGAGTCTGTACGATTCCATGAAGGACCTGATTGGCAATACGCCCCTTGTCAGATTGGATCACCTGGGATTTCCAGATAAGGTGCAGATCTATGGAAAGCTGGAATTTTATAATCCTTCCGGAAGCGTTAAGGACCGGATCGGGACCTATATGATCCAGGATGCAAAAAAGCGGGGAGTCTTAAAACCAGGAGATACGATCATTGAAGCTACAGCAGGAAACACAGGGCTTGGGATCGCATTTGCTGCTCTTAATCTTGGGTATCGCCTTGTCTTTGTCATTCCAGAAAAATTCTCTCAGGAGAAACAGATTCTTTTAAAAGCATTGGGAGCAGAAATCATATCAACCCCATTGGAGGAGGGAATGCTTGGTGCAACAAGAAAAGCGGAAGAGCTGAGAATGAGCATTCCCAATTCGGTGACCCTGGAACAGTTTAAAAACATGGCAAATCCTTTGGCTCATTATGAGACTACCGGTCCGGAATTGTACCGGGACTTAAATGGGAATCTGGATTATGTGGTTGCCGGTGCAGGAAGCGGGGGAACATTTACGGGTATTATGAAATATTTAAAAGAGCAGAATCCGGAGATAAAAGGAGTACTGGCAGACCCCATCGGTTCCACACTGGGTGGAGGGGAACACGCAAACTATGAAATAGAGGGAATTGGCAATGATTTTGTTGCTGATACCATGGATCTGTGTCTTGTTGATCGTGTGATTAAAATTAGTGATGGGGAGGCGTTTCATGAGGTGAAAAATATCGCCAGATATGAGGGGATTTTTGCAGGTTCCTCATCTGGAGCTGCATTAGCCGCTGCCAGAAAACTTTCAGAAAGTATAAGCTCCGGACGGATTGCTGTAATTCTTCCGGATAGAGGAGAACGGTATTTTAGCAAGCATATCTTTGACTGATTTTGCAGTTAAATAGGAACATGACCGCAGATTTAGATACTATCTGCAGCCATGTTCCTTATTCATTAGTACCAGCCTTCTGGTAAGTAAATTCTGGTATTTGCAATCATATCATCCGCCAGTTTTTTCACTTCTTCCTCGCTTGCTCTGCCTTTTACCAGAGGATCGCTTAAGAAAGCTTCATAAACCAGTGTGCGGTCGCATGTAAGAGCTGCTTTTAAAATGCGCTCGTGATTTGCAACGTGAGGTTTTATCAGTTCCAGCACTTCCTCAGGAATGGAACCTGCGATCACGGGTTTAATGCTGTCCCGGCCAAATACTGCATTCGTTTCTACCACCGCATCTTTAGGCAGGTTTGCAATCTGCAAGAAAGAGTTTGGTATATTTACATTGCTGATGGTCCGGTCAAGACCGCATAAGGATTTAATCAAAAGAATTCCTTCTTCTCCTGACGGTTTTAACTCAATTTCCTGTTCTCCATCAGCCAGACGGCGGCTCTTTTCCAGACGTTCTTTTAAGTCATTCTTTCTCCAGTCAACGGTGGTGAGACCGAATTTCCAGGACTTAACCGTCTTCGGGTCTTTCAGATATTCGGTTCCAGGCATAAACTCTGCAAGATGACGGTCTCCTGCAGCTGCAATCAGACCATAGCGGCGGAACAGGTCAAACTTCACCCGGTGTGCGCATTCAAATGTGCTGTTTGCCCAGTTTTTATCCGGCTCTTCATAGCCCTCTTCATAATGAGAATTGATATAATCCCGGTAAACAGGAAATAAGTCGATTCCTTTATAAGAGGCCTCATCAAACCAGGTAAAATGGTTAATACCAAGAACATTGACATGAATGTCCCTGCGGTCAATGGATTCCAGTCCCAGGGTTTCCTCACAGATGCCCTTTAACACTTTCTGGGTACCAAATACTTCGTGACAGCAGCCAAAGGCCTTAATCTGTGGAAATACATGATAAAGGGTCTTTACGCACAGAGACATGGGGTTTGTATAGTTAATAATCCAGGCTTCAGGGGAGTACTCTCTGATTGCCTCTGCTATGGTTACAAACATGGGGATGGTGCGCAGTGCACGAATCATACCGCCAGGGCCGGCTGTATCACCAACAGACTGATAGATTCCAAGTCTTTCCGGAAGATGGACATCAGAATCCATCTCGTCGAAGGTTCCCGGGAGAATGGAGATGACAGC
The DNA here is from genome assembly GCA_963523055.1 of uncultured Paenibacillaceae bacterium. Taxonomy (GTDB): domain Bacteria; phylum Bacillota; class Clostridia; order Lachnospirales; family Lachnospiraceae; genus Lacrimispora. The sequence goes on from CAURBV010000004.1 coordinate 264,905, forward strand.
AAAATCACAGCCTGTCAGTGCATCTTTTAAAGAATCAGACTGGACATAATCCCATTTTCCTATGGTATCCTTGCGGGCACTTAACTGGCTGCCAATAATTTCATTGTTTTTTGAAGCAGCAGGATCGATGTCATAAAGCCGGATTGTTCCGCTCATGGAATCATCCATGGAAAGGTCGGTCATAAAAGTCCATGCCCAGCCTCTGGAACCGCCGCCGATGTAAGCAATTTTAATATCACTTACTTTGTTGTTTTCGTATTTCATAAAGGTTTCCTCCTGAAACTAAGAAATATTAAATAGGTTCGTATCACTCTCTATTGCATATTATAATGCATTATAGTATTATAATACTAATAAAATTGATGCTTGTTTTGCAATAATCATACTTTTGGCTACTGATCAGGAGAAGAAAATGGAACGAATCATATTTGAAGAGAGCATGGAAGGCGTAGTGATCGATGAGGTGGCAAGAGATGACGGTTTTTCCATGACAATGAAGCACTTTCATGATACTTATGAGTTGTATTTTCTCTTAAGCGGAGAACGTTATTATTTTATTGAAAAAGAAACCTATTACGTGAAGACCGGAGATGTGGTATTGGTCAACCGGCAGCAGGTGCATAAAACAAGCCAGGCGGGAAGCGGTAGTCATGACCGTATTCTGCTCCAGCTAAACGGCAGGTATCTGGAGTCGTGGTTAAATCATGCAGGGATTACTTCTCTGGAAAAGCTGTTTGGTGATTATTATGGGGTTGCAAGACTTTCTGAAAAGGAATGGGAGGAGATGAAATCTCTGCTTCTGTCCATCAGAGATGAAATAAAGGGCAGGAGAGAACGATATGAAGTCATGGTTCGCCTCATGATTTCCAGAATTCTTCTCATAGTTTACAGAAGCCGTAAAAAAAACCTGTTAAAGGATATGCCCATTACGGTTCAGACCTCAAAACATGGGAAAGTGCATGAGGTGGCTGAGTATCTCACTCTTCATTGTGAGACACCAGAGAGTCTGGAGGAACTGGCTGAACGGTTCTTTATCAGTAAATCCTATTTAAGCCGGATTTTTCGGGAAGTGACCGGGTTTTCAGTCAATGAATACAGAAATTTAGCAAGGGTGCGGAAAGCCAGGGAATTACTTTTGAACAGTGAATACTCTGTAACAGAGATATCAGAAGTTCTGGGTTTTGAAAGTGTTACTTATTTTGAACGGGTATTTAAAAAGCATACGGATGCAACGCCTTTGAAGTACAGAAAAGAGGCGAAAAGAACGGAGCAGTAACGTTCTTTTCGCCTCTTTTTTTAGCGGGTATATTCTATTTTTCAAGTGCCTCACACAGTGCTGTAAGAGCAAGTGCCTGACCATAGGCCATCGGCATGATCAAAACATTTTTATAGTGGTCGCCATCCATACCGATTCCTGTCCCTGCTGAAACATTAAGGACAGTTCCATCTTCAGAAATATTATCGCATATAGCAGAAATCGCACGGTCTGCCGCTGCTTTGTAGGTATCATCTAAAATTCCCGCCTTTACACCTCTTAAAATCCCGGCAGCAATGGCAGCGGAACCTGACACCTCTTCATAGCTGGTTTCGTCGGTCAGTACGGTTCTCCACAATCCGGAGGGAGCCTGGAGTTTTAAGAGCGCAGCTGCCTGAGAACGGAAGGTATCAATCAGATACGTTCTTACACCTTCGTTTAAATCAGCTCCGCAGGCATCTAAAAATTCCATGATTCCATAGGTGAACCAGGAGTTTCCGCGGCACCAGAAAACACCGCCAAAATTATCCATACGCTCAAAACTGAATCCGTGATGGAAAAGTCCTGTCTGCTTATCAAATAAATATTTGATGTGTACCAGAAACTGATGAAGGGCTTCGTTTTTCCAAACTGGATTTTCTGCCTGCTGTCCCATCCGGTTTAAGAAAAGCACAGACATAAATAAAGTATCAATCCATATCTGTCCTTCGTTTAAGGTTACTCCGTTCCTGTCACCAATTGCACTTGTTACGTGCTGAAATCCATTGTCGGCGGTTTTTGGAAGCCCGTTAATCAGCCAGTCAGCCTGTTCTGTACAAAGCTGATAGAAGCTCTCTGAGTCGTTAAGACTGGAATGAAGGCAGGACAGGGGGAGGAAGGGGGCCGTTGTATTGATGTTTCTGGAGGGCAGACCGTTTTTCATATGTCCGCTGTACCAGTTTTCAAAAAAGGAAAGATACCGGTCATCTCCATAGAAATCCTGGAGTTTGTACAAGCCATACAGACCAACGCCCTGAGGCCAGTCCCATTCTTCAATGCCGAAATCTCTCTGTATAATTCCTTTTTTTGTGTCTGTGGAGCTGACTGATTTGTCTTTGTCATAGTCACAGCCTCCCAGATTCATAAGTTTCTCTACAACCAGATGGATTTTTTCCAGCAGCCTCTCGTTTGTCATTGTTGTCATTCTCCTTTATGTTTTGTGTTTTTTAGCTTTTCGATGTAATCTGTGGGCGGAAGACCTGTGTAACGCTTGAATACCTGGCTGAAATACTGGGGATTGCTTCCAAATCCCACCTGCCTTGCGATTTGTTTGATGTTGTCATTGTGATAGTAGGTCATCAGCCGTATGGCTTCCTCCATACGCTCTTTGTTTAAATAGTCGGAAAAACGCATTCCTTCTTCTTTGACAAACTGTTTGCTTAAGTATCCCACACTGACAAACAGGTAATTCTCTGCCAGCCATTTTAAAGACAGGTTCTCTGAATCTAAGTGTTCCCTGATATAGGTTTTTAACAGCGCAATGTTGGAGCTGGCCTTATGTCCTCCCGTTTCATGCTCTTTCTGTACCAGAACCACGGAAAGAAGATTCCGGATTTCTGTTACGTTATCACAGGAATAGAGACGGCGGAAGAAGTCACAGGCAGCATCAATGGGGGGCTTTTCCTGGTTTAAATCAGCCTGAAGGAAAAGGCCAAGGGCAAGGCTTCTGGCAGTTGCCGGGGGCATGGAGTCAATAAAAACGGAATTTAAAAGCTCGTTAGCCTGAATGATGTCCGGTGCAGAGGTAATGGAATCTTCCAGATGACTGATCATCCATGGAGCTGTAATATGATTTCTGATCTCATAGCTCTCTCCTTTTTCACTGAGAAGAAGAATCCGCTCAAAACGGGAGATCTTCTGAATTACAAAGTAAAATAATTTTTCGGATGTTTCCATATGGATAAATTCTGTTTCAAAGGTAACGGACTGATTGGGATAATGCAGCTTTAAAATGGAGTTCTTAATCCGCTCCTGTGTTGCAAGAGTGGTAGCTGGAAAAATTAAAACAGCAGTATTTTTTACATACAGTATGGAAAAGTCCAAACGAAGCCCTTCCAGACTAAGAACTTTAACAATATCAGAGGCAAAATTTTTCAAATACGGTTCTTCTACAAAGGAGCAGATGCATGCATAGAGGCAGCTTTCAGGCAGGGATAACAGTTCCTGATATTTGCGGAATACACTTGTAAAGGTGTCCTGATGCTCCAGCAGCTCCATGATGAAACTTTGTTCCAGTGGAATATGCAGAGTCTTTAAAAGATCCAGCTGCTGGGATTTACGGCGTGTTTCTTCCTGAAGACGTTCCTTTCGAATGGAGACAAGTGAATCAATCAGCTCATTTTTATCGGTTGGTTTTAATAAATAGAATCTGACTCCGTATTTCATCGCCTGCTTGGCATATTCAAAATCATTATAACCAGAAAGCAGAATAAATGAGATTTTAGAGTCTGTTTTAATGGAACGCTCGATTAGATCCAGACCGTTTAATATGGGCATTCGAATATCAGTGATCACTACATCCGGATATTCATCACATATAATGTCATAGGCTTCCATTCCATTTTTGGCTGTTGCGATTAACTCATACCCTAAGGATTCGTAATCAATCATTTGAGAAAGCGCTTCTCTGATAATCTGTTCATCATCTACAATCATTAACCTCAGCATGTCAAACCTCCTGTTCTTTGGGAATGGACAGCATAACCACTGCCATTCCGCTCTTATTGTAAAAACTAAGCCCGTAATTGTTGCCATAAAGTAATTTTAATCTGGAATTAATATTTACCAGACCAACCCCGGAACCCTGGGGATGGATTTCTTTGTTTTCGATTTTGGAAAGTAAGTCAGGATCAAAAATGGAACCGGTATTGGATACCTTAATCTGATAGTCCAGTTCCATTTCTCTTATGGTAACCCGGATACAGCACATTTCGTCGGTTGCCTCCATGGCGTGCTTTAATGCATTCTCCACCAATGGCTGAATACACAGCTTGGGAACGAAGATGTGAGAAATATTCTCTGGAACCTCCAGTTCAAAATTCAGTCTGTCTTTAAAACGCATTTCCTGAATCCGGATATAGTCATTTAACACTTCCAGCTCTTCGGAAAGGGGGATAATATCCTTTTGACCCGCGATGGAAGCGCGGAATAGATTCCCCAGGGAGCGAACCATCATGGAGATATCGTCTGCTCCGTATTTTTGAGCCATCCAGTTGATGGTATCCAGCGTATTGTATAAAAAATGAGGATTAATCTGCTGCTGCAGCATCTTAATGGTAGAATCCCTTAAAAGAAGCTGTTTATCATAATTTTCGTCTCTTAATACTTTTACACTGTGGGTCATGTCATCAAAGCTGCGATGAAGCTGGCCGATTTCATCCTGCCTGTTCTCATAATCATAAGACTTGATGCGGCAGACTGGTGCTTCTCCATTTCCAAAACGCTTTATTTTCTCAATTAAATAATCCAGGTGGCGGAAAATATAACGGAACAGTAAATTAACAAGGATTGCCGTAACCATAATAATGAAAAAGGTAAATAAAAGAATCTGCATGGTAATGAGGCGGACGTTGCGAAATAAGGGATTGTAATCTCTGAAATAAAGATAGTCCCAGCCAACATTGGGAATATATCCGTTTATGATAAACTCCTTTTTATTATCCAGAGATGCAATGGTATAGGCATTTTCCCTGCCCTGCCTGTCAGCGATGAGTTTCAGACAGTAATCCTGGTGATAGGCATCTGCCGGATAGATCCGCTTTTCTCCAGTCATTAAGACAAACCTGGAATTATCTGCCATACTGCCAGAGCTTTTTAAACCATCTTCAATCATGTGTTCCATATCAACGGTGATATAGAGCCCTGCCAGTTTTTTCAGGCTTAAATATTTAAGCTTTAAGATCTGTCTTGCACACACGGTATCATCACCGGGGTCAACAGCAGAAGACCATACAGCTTTTCCTTTTAACTGGTCAATGGAACGGTCAAGCTCCACCCGGTTGAATTTATAGATATCATCGGAACGCCCCATACAGATATTGGATCCGTCATTTAGCACGATGTTGATGGATTTCACATATCTGCTTTGATAGATATAGGAGTAGAGCTGTTGATAAATGTCTCTTTTTGCAAGAGACCGCCGGTCACTGTATGGATTGTCAATCAGAAACGACAAATTCTCCTGCAGAACAGCATCTCCGATTATATTATCCGTAACATTCTCAACCATCTGCATCTCCGATTCCAGATAGGTGGTTACATGGCTTAAAGAGTCAGCATTAGCCTGATAAAGTACTTCGTTGTAGCGATTGGCCAGAATTCGTATGCTGATAAAAATAGTGAGGCACAGGGCAAAAAGAGCAAGGAGAAAAACTGTCAGTATTTTTTTGTATAAAGACAGGTTGTTAAACCAGACTGTACATCGTTTCATATTCAGAATTCCTTTCTCAGATAATCGTATTATATAGTAAAAGATCAAAAAAAGAAATTGGTAAACGATCTCAAATTACACAAAGCTGTTTTTTCAACCATAAAAAGCCGTATTTTAACTTTACGTTTGTGCATATTTGACATAAAATGTGGTTATCTTAATGAAATCAAATGGGAGGTTTTGCAAAATGAAAAAAAGAATCTTAGCAACAACACTTGCAGCAATTCTTGCAGCATCATCATTAGCTGCCTGCGGCTCTAAAACAGAGCCAACAGAAACAACTAAGGCAGATGCAGCTACCACACAGGCAGCTACCACAACAGCATCCTCTGATACCAAAGCAGCATCAGGCGACAAAGTATCTTTAAGCCTTTGCTGGTGGGGAAATCAGACAAGAAACGATGTAACAAAAAAAGCAGTTGACCTTTACATGAGTAAAAACCCAAATGTAGACATCAAAGTTGAGTTTACTGACTGGTCCGGTTACTGGGACAAGCTTTCTGCAATGGCAGCAGGCGGAAATCTTCCTGACATCATTCAGATGGATTACTCCTACTTAAACCAGTATCAGAAGAGCGGACAGCTTGCTGACTTATCTGAATTCATGAGCAGCGGTGTTATCGATACTTCCAAGGTTCCGGAAAGCATCATCAAGAGTGGAGAGGTTGACGGAAAGACTTATGCTCTCAGCCTTGGTAGCAACGCTCCTATGATGGTTTATGACAAAGCAGTTGTTGAAAAGGCAGGAGTTACCATTCCTGATCAGCTTACAATGGATCAGCTTTTTGACCTTGGTAAGACAATCAGTGAGAAAACAGGCGCTAAAACTCTTTATGACGGCGGAATCAACATGATGCAGATCATGGCTAGAGCAAATGGTTCTCATTTATTTGATGAATTAACCACTGGTAAAGAAGATTCCATGAAGATCTATTTTAACACCATTGAAAAGTTTGCTAAATCTGATGCCAGCATTTCCGCAGATTTATTAGCAGAGAAAAATCCTGATGTTGTAGAGACAAAGCCAATCATTGATGGTACAACCTGGAATGATTTAAGCTTATCCAACCAGTTCATCAGTATCTCAAAAACAGCAGGCAGAGAACTTGGAATTACCATGTTCCCAACCATTACAGATGCTAAGGTACAGCCACTGTACTTAAAACCAAGTATGTTCTTCTCCATCGCTGAATCTTCCAAGAATAAGGAAGAGGCTGCAAAGTTCATTGACTGGTTCACAAACAGCACAGAGTGTAATGAAATCCTTCTTGCTGAAAGAGGAATCCCGATCAATACAGAAGTTGCAGATGCAATCAAACCAAAGGCAGATGCAACCGCTCAGACCGTATTTGATTATGTTGCAAAAGTAACTGAAATTGCAACACCAATTGATGCTCCAGACCCATCTGGTAAAGGTGAAGTAGAAGCATTAGGAAAGACAGTTTCTGAAGCAGTCCGTTACGGAGATGCAACAGCAGACGACGCAGTTGGCCAGTTTGTGCCTGAAGCAAAAAAAATACTTGAAGAAGCGGCAAAATAACAGGTAAAATTCTGGAGGGGATAAGATGAAGAACAATCAAATGATCCCGAAAAGAAAAAAATCAGTGGGCCAGATCTTAAACACACCGAAGGTTGCAGGATATGTATTTATCCTGCCCTTCATTATAGGATTTCTTGCCTTTATGGCGTTACCAATGATTTTATCTTTAGGGTTTTCATTCACCAGATACAATATATTAAAATCACCGGTTTTTATAGGGCTGGAAAATTATAAAACGATGTTTACGGCGGATCCAAAGTTCTGGAAAGTATTTGGTGTTACCATGTACTATGTTCTGTTTTCGGTTCCTCTCCGGCTTATCATGGCGTTAGCAGTTGCCATGCTTTTAGTAAAAAGCACCAAACTCTCCGGATTTTACAGGGCGGTATATTATCTGCCTTCGATTATCGGATCCAGTGTGGCTGTTGCAATTCTCTGGAAGAGAATGTTTGCAAGCGATGGTGTTGTAAACGCACTGTTAGGGATAGTCGGACTTCCCTCTGACCTTGCATGGCTGGGTAGAGCAGATACAGCGATCTGGACTCTGATTATTTTAGCAATCTGGCAGTTTGGTTCTTCCATGCTCATCTTTTTATCCGGTTTAAAGCAGATTCCAGTCAGCCTTTATGAAGCAGCTACCGTTGATGGCGCCAATGGAATTCAGAGATTTTTCAAAATCACAATTCCAATGCTGACTCCCACCATTTTCTTCAATCTCATTAACCAGCTGATCAATGGGTTTATGGCATTTACACAAAGCTATATTATTACCCAGGGAAAGCCAAGAGATACTACATTGTTTTATACCGTATACATGTATCAGAATTCCTTTACTTATAATAAGCTTGGATATGGCTGTGCAATGGCCTGGTTCATGGTATTCGTTGTAGGCATGCTGACACTGGTACTGTTCAAAACACAGAAGAAGTGGGTACATTACGAAGCGGAAGGGTGATGAAATATGAAAACAGGATATCAGGAAAGAAAATTTGTCACCACAGCGATTTATCATGTATTTACCTTTTTGTTTGCATGTGTTATGATATATCCGCTTGTATGGATGGTGATGAGTTCCTTTAAAAATACCAATGAAATTTTCCGGACTGCTGCCAGCCTTATGCCCGAACACTTTTCTTTTGAAAACTATAAGGTGGGCTGGAAAGGCTTCGCAGGTTATGGTTTTGGAACATTTTTTAAAAATTCCTTTATAATTGCAGGTTTATCCACAGTAGGAGCTGTTGTTTCCTCTGCTGTCGTAGGATATGGATTTGCAAGAATTGACTTTAAGTTTAAAGGCTTCTGGTTTGCATGCATGCTTCTTGCGATGATGCTGCCTTTCCAGGTTATCATGATTCCGCAGTACATTATCTTTAATAAAATGGGTTGGGTTGGAAGTTATCTTCCCATTATTGTACCGCAGTTTTTTGGACAGGGCTTTTTTATCTTCTTAAATGTTCAGTTTATCAGGGGTATTCCCATTGATTTGGACGAGGCTGCCAGAATGGACGGTTGTACGATCTACTCCATATTTTACCGGATCATTCTTCCCCTCGTGAAGCCATCTCTGGTTACAAGCGCTATTTTCTCCTTCATGTGGAGATGGGATGACTTCCTTGCAGCTTTGCTTTATTTAAGTGATCCATTAAAATATCCAGTCAGCTATGCATTAAAGATGTTCTCAGATCCGACAGCTGGATCCGACTGGGGTGCGATGTTTGCAATGGCAACTTTATCTTTGATTCCGATCTTCGTTATTTTCTTGACGATGCAGAAATATCTGGTTGAAGGAATCGCCTCTACAGGAATAAAGGGCTAATAAGGCTTTTTAGGTGGGAGACCCGCATATGCGGTGTTTCCTGCCTTTTTTAAAATTTAAGACAAAAGGTGGAATGACGAATGAATCCGATCAGAAACAGATTATTGGCGGCGCTGGAAGCACTGAAACCGCTATGCTATTCCAATTTAAAACCGGCAGAAGAAATGTTTATCAGCCCAGGAAGTTATGAGTGGAAAGAAGAGTTTGACAGCAGCAGTTTAAATTGGGAGTCTTTTGGCAGGGATGAGACCTGGGGAGGATCGGATCGGCATTACTGGTTTAAAACCCGTATTACGGTACCGTCTGATTTAAAAGGAGCGCAGGTAAGAGCAGTTTTAAACACGGGAGCGACCGATATCTGGAATACAGACAATCCTCAGATCATGGTGTTTTTTGACGGTAAGCATTCCGGGACCATGGATATGAATCATCAGGATTTTATTGTGTCAAAAGATGCAAAAGAGGGAGAAACACATGAGCTGGCGTTTTATGCCTATTCCAACAGTTCTGGACGTACTAATTTCTTTCATCTGGAAATCGGAGCTTACGAAGAAGAGGTAGCAAAGCTCTATTATGATCTTGTGGTTCCATTTGAAGCAGCAGATCTTCTGGAAGAAGATGACTTAGAACAGATTGAGGGATTTAAGGTTCTGTCAGAGGCAATAAACCGGATTGACTTTACCAGGCCCCATTCCAGACAATTCTTTACATCTGTAAAAGAAGCCGATGAATTCCTGATGAATGCCTATTATAAAGACAGACCGGTTAATCCGGTGACTGTTCACAGCATCGGGCATACTCATATTGATGTTGCCTGGAAATGGCCGTTAAAACAGACAAGACAAAAAACAGTCAGAAGTTTCCGCACAGTACTAAATCTGATGGAGCGGTATCCGGAATACAAATTTATGTCCAGCCAGCCCCAGCTTTACGAATTTGTAAAAGAAGAGGCTCCGGTGCTTTTTGAAGAAATAAAGGAAAAAATAAAAGAGGGACGCTGGGAGACAGAAGGTGCCATGTGGCTGGAGCCGGACTGTAACTTAGCATCAGGTGAATCCTTAGTCCGTCATATTCTTTACGGAAGAAGATTCTTTGAAAAGGAACTTTCCGGTCCTGTAAACGAAGTGCTCTGGCTTCCGGATGTATTCGGCTACAGCGCTGCCATACCACAGATTATGAAGCAGTCCGGATTGTCTTATTTTATGACAACGAAGCTTGGCTGGAACGAATACAATCAGTTTCCCTATGATACCTTTGTTTGGCGTGGAATTGACGGCAGTGAAGTATTGACTTATCTGATATCCACCAAGGATTATTATAAGAATGATCAGCCATCCAAAGGCTACAGTACCACCTACAACGGCAGACAGGACCCAAAACAGATCATGGGAACCTGGCAGAGATTTCAAAACAAGGACGTCAGCCGTGAAGTACTGACCTGTTACGGATACGGTGACGGAGGCGGCGGCCCGACAGAGGAAATGCTGGAACAGAGTCGAAGAATGGAACGGAATGTGGCCCGCTGTCCGAAGACTGAGCAAACCTTTGTGAAAGACTTCTTTCACAAGCTGGAAGAGAAGCTGGATAAAAAGCGGCTTCCTGTATGGGCCGGTGAGCTGTATCTGGAATTCCACCGTGGAACTTATACATCCATGGCAAAGAATAAGAAATACAACAGAAACTGTGAGTTTTTAAACGGTGATGCAGAATTTTACTCAGTTCTTCAATCTCTTATTACCAAAAGCGGTGAGTATCCAAAGAGCCAGCTGGAGGAAAACTGGAAGCTTCTCTTGTTAAACCAGTTTCACGACATTCTTCCAGGCTCATCCATCAAGGAGGTATATGAGGATTCTGAGGTTCAGTATAAGAAAATCATGGAATCAGATCTTGATATAATTAGTAAGAGCCATGACAGTATTTTGAAGGTATCTGGATTTGAATGTGACAGGAAGAACCCAACTGCCCTTGCAGTGTGGAACTCTCTAAGCTTTAAAAGAAACGGAATTGTTGAGTTTGAGACTGAGGTTAAGAATCTTTCAGCAATCACCCAGCAAACCTTTGATGGGCACATGATCGCCTTGGCTGAGGATGTGCCATCAAAGGGTGTAACGGTACTTTCAACAGGTGGTTCATTGGAGAAGGCAGAGTCCGTATTTACTTCTGTGGAATGCGGGAAAGTGGGAGCTGTGATAAAGGCAGTCAGCCCATATTATGAGGTGGAATTTGACCAGGCAGGAAATCTATCCCGTATCTATGACAGAACAGAAGAAAGAAGCCTGTTAAAGATAGGAAAAGCGGGAAATGAACTGCGTGTATTTGAAGACCGGCCACTGGAATTTGATGCATGGAATATTGATTCTACCTTTGAGGAGAAACAGTGGCAGGTAAATGACGTAACAGAAATGAAGCTGTTAGAAAATGGTCCGGTCAGAGCAGTGGTACTTGTAAAACGGAAATTCATGGATTCTGTCATTGAACAGCAGATCTGCTTTTACAGACATACAAAGAGAATTGATTTCAAGACCAGAATTGACTGGAATGAGCATCAGATGCTGTTAAAGGCTGCCTTTCCTCTGGATATTCTGTGTAAGGAGGCCAATTATGACATTCAGTTTGGCAATGTAAGCCGGCCGACTCACAAGAATACTACCTGGGATCAGGCAAGATTTGAAGTATGTGCCCATAAATGGGCGGATGTTTCAGAAGCAGGCTATGGCGCCGCAGTCTTAAATGACTGCAAATACGGTTATGACGTTCAAGATTCCGTCATTCGCCTTACGCTGTTAAAGTCCGGCATCTTCCCAAATCCGGATGCAGATCAGGGAGAGCATACGTTTACCTATTCTCTGCTGCCTCATAAAGGAGATTTCCGTACTGGCAGAGTAATACAGGAAGCGTATGACTTAAACTGTCCTCTTATTTCTACTGAAATTAAGGGAAAAGGTGTCTTATCCTGTTCCTTCTTAGAGATTGAGAATGAAAATATATTAGCAGATACAGTGAAGTGTTCCGAAGACGGGGACGGACTGATTGTACGTTTCTATGAGTCCTATGGCATGCGAACCAATACCCACGTAACATTCCCCATGACAGAGGGAGCGCAGTTGTGGGAATGCAACTGTATGGAAGAAGAGACGAACAAGGTACAGGCAGAAAACGGACGGATAGCTCTTACCTTTAAGCCTTATGAAATAAAAACCATAAAGATTCAATTGTAAGAATTATATTTTTGCAAGATTTGCAAAAGATATACAGTAACTTGACAAACTATGCATAGTCACTGCCTGTGAGATATCATATAATGGTGCAATATAACTGTATCAGAAAAGGGAGGATATGCAGATGGAGCTTGCTGCAGAACGAAACGGACGGATTCATATATGGATGGAGGAATTACAAAGCCATCTATTTGAAAGACTTTCTTCAGTGACATTTACCGGTTTTACGACGAAAGAGCATTTCTCTTATGAGGAAGCACTAAAACAGGAGTTTTACCCCATGCCTCAGGGAACCCCCTGGGGCGGCAAATGGGAATACGGCTGGTTTTTAACAGAGATCGTCATGCCAAAAGAGGCAGAGGGAAAGCGGATTTTTCTTCACCCGGAGGTAGGCGGTGAGATGCTTTTATGGGTAAATGGGAAAACGGCAGGTTCCAGAGATTTAAAGCACGATGGAATTACACTGACACGCCATGCAACGGCAGGTGAGCGTTTTTTTGTTGTGGCAGAAAGCTATGCAGGGCATGGACCGAGACTGGAAAAGGGCGGACCATGCCCTGATTTTCGTACTGCGGTTCCAGAACCACCGGAGTTTCAGGTTAAGGTAGGAGATTCGGATTTTGGAATCTGGAATGAAGATGCATTTCAGCTGCTTATGGACGTATTTACATTAAGCAAGCTTTCTGAGGGGCTTGATCCCAAATCCTTAAGAGCTATGAAAATAAATCAGGGACTTTTGGAATTTACATTTACAGCTGACTTTGAACTGGACCGGGAAGGACGAAATGAATCGTTTCGTGAGGCCAGGAAAAAACTGGCGCCACTCCTTTCCTGCGTAAATGGATCAACCGCCCCGGAGTTTACCATTTTCGGACAATCTCATCTGGATCTGGCATGGCTGTGGCCTTGGGAAGAGACAAAACGCAAATGTGCAAGAACACTATCCACTCAGATTGCCTTATCCGACGAATATGAGGATTATAAATTTCTTTTATGTGAGCCCCCGATTATGGAGAATGTAAAAGAGCATTATCCTGAATTGTATGGACGCCTTTTAAAGAAAGTGGAAGAGGGATCTTTTATCCCTGAGGGCGGAATGTATGTGGAGCCTGATACCAATCTGGTATCGGGAGAGAGCCTTATACGCCAGTGTCTGTACGGAAGAAAGTGGTTTCGAAAAGAACTTGGCATAGAAAGTGTTATGGTCTGGCTGCCCGACTGCTTTGGCTTTAACGGACAGCTGCCCCAGATTATGAAAGGCTGTGGAATCCGTTATTTTGCAACTCAGAAGATGGCAAGGGCGCTGAAGGGTTGTGATGTATTTCCTTATAATAATTTTTGGTGGGAAGGAATCGATGGAACCAGGATACTGACCCATTTTTATAAAAAGAACAATGCAAGGCTGGATCCTCTTGATCTGATTACCAGATGGGAGGAAGACCGGGTACAGCAGGAAAATATTGATACCTTTATTTTCCCGTTTGGATTCGGCGACGGCGGCGGAGGTGCCACCAGAGAGATGGCAGAGGTGGCAAAACGGGTGAAGGATTTAGAAGGTGCGCCCCGAACCCGCATGGAAAGTCCGGTTAAATTCTTTGAAAGACTGGAAGAAGAGAACTCTGTAAAAGAGGTTTACACAGGGGAGCTTTACCTTCCGTGGCATAGAGGCACCTATACGTCCCAGGCACGGATTAAGAAGGAAAACCGGTTGATGGAACGAACGCTTCGGGAAACGGAGATGCTTCATTCCATTGCATGTTTTGTGGAGAGTGGTGACAATAAAACAGAAGAACTGGAAGCCTTGTGGAAAGTACTTCTGTTTAACCAGTTCCATGATATTATACCGGGAACTTCTATCACCAGGGTCTATGAAGATGCAGCAGCCCAGTTAAAACAGGCTGGAGAAAGCGCTCTCTGTCTTTACAAGGAAGCAAAGCAGAAACTCACTGGTTCAAAAGCAGACGGTCTGCTAGTGTTTAACTCACTTTCCTGGGAGCGGGAAGAACTGGCGGAGATCCCCCTGGAAGAAGGAGAAGCGTTAATCAGATGTGGCAGACTGCCGGTAAGTCAGAGAATGGGAGATCAATTGCTGATACCCGTGAAGGTACCTTCCTGTGGTTATGCCCAGATAGAAAAAAACGGCTGTGAAATTGCGGAAAACACCTGCAGGATTTATGAAGAAAATGGGTCCTTTATTTTAGATAATCAGTTTTTAAGAGTAACCATTGATGACATTGGCCAGGTACGGAGTGTAGTGGAACGGGATACCGGAACAGAATTTGTTGATGGAATTGCTAATCAGTTTCTTCTTTATCAGGATATCAATGTGGATTACGATGCATGGGAAATCAGCTCTTTCTATAAAGATGTGCCAGTGAAACTGAATCAGGAAGCAGTGATTACCATTGAGGAGACAGGCCCTTTAAAAGTGGTGCTTCTTGTAAAGCGGCAGATTCATAAGTCAGCCATGACCCAGAGGATCTCTTTGTCTTATCACAGCAGGCGGATTGATTTCGCAACAGAGATTGACTGGCAGGAAACCCACAAGCTGTTAAAGACTTCGTTTCCAGTTACGATCCGGGCAGAGAAAGCGTTGGAAGAAATACAGTTTGGATATGTGAAACGGCCCACTCACCGCAACCGCCGTTATGATGCAGACCGGTATGAGGTGTGCAATTACCGTTATACTGCAATGACAGAGCCTGGAAGAACAGCAGCAGTGCTCAATGATTCCAAGTACGGAATCAGTACGGACGGAAATGCAATGGAACTGACATTGCTAAAGGCACCTGTATGGCCCGATATGTATGCAGATAAAGGGAAGCAGGAATTCACTTACTCCTTTTATGTAAAAAGCAGTGATTTTGCGGACAGCGGTGTGGTTCGTGAAGGAATGCAGCTAAATAATCCGCTTAAATTCTGGGGAAAAGGGACAGGTACCAAAGAATATTTCCGTATTTTATCAGATGATGTAATTTTGGAGACAGTTAAAATGGCGGAAGACGGGGAAAACCATTTGATTTTAAGACTATATGAGGCATTTGGAAGGCATACTTCCTGTGTGATAAAAGCTTGTTTTAAAATCAGCAAATCGTGGGAAACTACAATGGAAGAAACCATATCATCCACAACCCTGCCTGTGAAACTCCTGGAGAATGAAAGTGAAATACTCTTAAATTTTGCTCCATTTGAAATAAAAACATTGCGTTTAGTTTTATAAACGCAAAAAATGCGAGTAAGATGGTTTCAATAAAAACAAATTACGCATAGCAACAATGTACCCAAAATATTATAATGTTTTCATCAGCTTTAATAAAGAACACACCAAAATTTGATATGGAGTTAACAAAATGCAAAAGAAGCTAATCATTTTTACAGACAGTGGGGATACCATTATTGACGAAGGTACTGAAATTCGTAATGATGAGGATATTGTAATCCACGCAGAATTAATTCCCGGTGCGGGAGAGACCTTAAAAGCTCTTTACGACGCCGGTTATGTCATTGCTATGGTGGCTGACGGAGAAGAACAGTCCTTCACCAATGTTTATGAAGAAAATGGCCTTGGTTATTGTTTCCACACCAGAACAATTTCCGAGATCGTTGGGATCCAGAAACCTTCCGAGAGAATGTTTATAGATGCCATGGAGAAAAATCACCTGACAGAAGAAGATAAAAAACGGGTGGTTATGATTGGAAACAATGTGAGAAAGGACGTTGCCGGAGCCAACCGCTTTGGAATTACCTCTATTCTCATTGACTGGTCTCCGCGCTATGATATGAATCCGGCTGATGAATGGGAGACGCCGGACTATACCGTCCATGAGCCAAAAGAGCTTCTGGCACTGATTGAGAGTCTGGAGGCAGAGCTTCAAAAAGACGGAAACGAATAGAAGGAGGGTATGGATATTATGAAAGAAAAGACAATCAAGGAAAAGGCACGTAAGATACCATTTAAGGTGTATGTGCGCAATACCTGGCAGCTTTACTTAATGCTTCTGATTCCGGTTATATATATGCTTATGTTCCGTTATAAGCCCATGATCGGAGGCGTAATTGCTTTTAAGAAATTTAACGTGTTTGCAGGTATCTGGAATAGCCCATGGGTTGGATTTGCCCATTTTAAAGAAGCTTTTGGTTCAAAAGATTTCTGGAATGCGTTAGTCAATACGCTGATATTAAATATCGGTGACCTGATTATTGGTTTCCCAGTACCGGTACTGATCGCTGTATTCCTGTTTGAAATCAGAAATGTGCATATCAGAAAAGCGACACAGACTATTTTATATCTTCCCAACTTCCTTTCCTGGGTTATTATTGCAGGTATCATTACCCAGCTGTTCTCTACAAGCGGTCTTGTAAATGATATTTTCCGCAAAGTTGGAGCTCGGGAAGTGAACTTCTTAAGCAGTCCTTTTATATGGAGATTTGTTTACTGGTTTGCAGGAATCTGGCAGTCAGCCGGTTATTCTCTGATTATTTATCTCGCAGCGCTTACTGCTACGGATCCGTCTCTTGGAGAAGCAGCTTATATCGATGGCGCAACCAGACTACAGAGAATCGCACATGTGACCATTCCACAGATCAGACCTACCATTTCTATTATGCTTATTATGCAGCTTGGTAAGATCGTCTCCATCGATTTTGACCGTCCATTCATGATGGGAAATACACTGGTTAAAAGTGCAGCCGATGTTATCAGTACTTATGTTTATAGTGTAGGTCTTCAGGCAGGCCGTTTTGATTTCGCTACTGCCGTGGGTCTCTTCCAGTCCGTTGTCGGAATCATTATGATTCTGTCAGTGAATCAGATTTCTAAAAAAATGGGAGAGGAGGGAATTATGTAATGAGCGAATTAAAGAGCAAAGCAGACAGAAGGTTCCAGCTCTTCTGGAACACATTTTTCGTAGTAATCAGCATCGTGGCAATTATTCCCATAGTCAGGGTAGTATCCATGTCATTAAGTTCCAAGGATGCCATTCTGGGTGGTAAAGTATTCCTTTATCCTGTCCAGTTTACCGTAGAAGCTTATGTCAGATCGTTTCACAGCGGAAGTTTTATATCCTCATTTATTTACTCCGTGTTCCTGATGATTGGATCCACTGCCGTATGTATCGTTATGACCGTACTTGCAGCTTATCCTCTTTCTAAGAAGAACTTAAAGGGCGGCACAATCATTATGACCTTGTTTGTACTGACTATGTATTTAGATCCGGGTATTATTCCGAAATATTTAAACGTAAAAAGCCTGAAACTGATCGATACTGTTTGGGCTCTGATCATACCGGAAGCACTGAGTGCGTATAACATGATCATTATGTGTACTGCATTTAAGGGGCTGGATTCCTCCCTTTACGAAGCAGCAAAGATTGATGGCTGTAATGAGTTACAGACATTATTCAAAGTAGCACTCCCATTGGTTTATCCAACACTGGCAACACTGGCACTGTTTTATGCAGTGGGTAGATGGAACCGTTTAAGCGATGTTCTTTACTACGTAAACTCTTCAAAGCTGTACACCGTACAGATGGTGTTAAAACAGCTGATCGAAGCAGTAAAGCTGACCCAGGAGGAAGGTATCCAGTCTCAGCTTGTAGCAGATAACATTAAATCAGCAAGTATTGTAATTTCCATGACACCAATGGTTATTGCGTATCCATTTATTCAGAAATATTTTACAAAGGGCATTATGCTTGGTGCCGTTAAAGGTTGATTATTTTTAATTAAATAATATAAACGATTATGAAAGGGAGGTTTTATAATGAAAAAAGCAAAATTATTAAAGAGCTGTGTAGCTGTATTAGCTGCAGCATCTCTGGTTACCGGATGTGGTTCCGGCGCAGCAAAAGATGCAACAACAGCAACCACCGCAGCAGCTGGAGGTACAGAAACAAAGGCAGCAGAGGCTTCCTCTACCTCTGACAAAGGCGAAGAAGTAACCATTAAGGTTATGATCTGGGACAGAGGTGATGCAGCTCCCGGTACAACTGTAGAGAATAATACCCAGACAGAATGGGTAAAGAAACAGGTAAAAGAAAAGTACAATATTAACGTAGAGTACGTTTCAGTACCAAGATCTTCTTCTGATGAAAAAGTAAATATCATGATGTCTGGCGGAAGTGCTCCTGATATTGTATTTACCTATAATCAGGGTCTCTTCTACAGCTTTGCACAGGCTGGCGGTCTTACAGATTTAACTGAGGCTTATGAAAAGAACGGCGCAGATATTAAGAAATTCGTTGCAGATGCTCAGAACATGGGACAGATTGATGGAAAGCAGTTTGCAATCATGAAACAAAGAGGTGTTGAATCTCCTCGTCATACAGCTTATATCCGTCAGGACTGGCTGGATAAACTTGGAATGCAGATGCCAAAAACCAAAGAAGAGCTTACTGCTTATTTACAGGCAGTAAAAGATAAAAACCCTGGTGGCGTAGACAATGTAATTCCATGGGCTATGAGCGGACGTAATGATACTGAAAAGGGTTATATCAATTACCTTGGTTCTTATGTAAACCTTGCAGGCGATAAGGATGCTTATGTATACAGTGAAGCTTATATGGCTGTAGCTCCTGGCGCGATTGATGGTATTAAAAAATTAAACGAACTTTATAACAAAGGACTTATTAATAAGGATTTTGCAACTGATACAAACGAAGATCTTTACAAGGCTCAGGTAACAGCTGGTAACGTAGGTTTCTTCCTTGACGATACAGAAAGTCCATGGAACTATATCACTGTATTAAATCAGAGCGCAGGCGGCAGAACTTTCGTTCCTGTACAGTGTTTTGAAATGGCTGACGGTTCTTACCGTACACCATTTGAGCCAAGATACGGTATGTTTGTAATGGTACCAAAGAGCAGCGAGAAAAAGGCAGATGCCTGCATGAAGTATTTAAACTGGATGGCAGATCCGGCAGTTGCTGAGAATATCGTATTTACTGCAGAACACAAGAGAGATGAAAGCGGAGTTCCCATCAAATTAACCAGCGAAGAGCTTTCTTCAAAGGGATACCCAGGAACCTGTGATGACTTAAATATCGTTAACCTTGCTATGGATTGGACTACAAAGAAAGATTCAATTGTATCTAAATGGGTGAAAGATCAGTCTGTTGATTGGGAAACCCCTGAATGGTTCTCTAATTTCTATGATGTTCGTTCCGAAGGAAAGTTCCGTTTCCCTGTATATGCTAACATTTCACAGGCAGAAGCTGATTACGGTAAGAATGTTGAGAACTTAATGGTAGGTTATGTTTACAAGCTGATCAGCTGTACACCAGACCAGTTCGATAGTCTGCAGAAGACAGAATATGACAACCTTGTAAATGCAGGGCTGCAGAAGATTCTTGACGCAAGAGCAGAATATTTTGACACTATAAAGTAATTCCTTAACGGGGCAGCAGGCTATAAGAAGCTCGTTACAGCTCTTTCTCATCGAAATAAGGATGATGCCGGGAAGCTGTAACGGGCTTTTTCTGCCCATCTGATCGTTAAAGAATTGTCGGAATGCTGTTTCCGCCTCCATCTTTACGGAATTCAGAGGGCGACTGGCTGCAATACTTTTGAAAGATTCGGTTAAATTGTGAAAAGCTTGTAAATCCGCATTCTTCCGCCAGTTCAGAAATCTTCTTTTTCGTGTTTAACAGCAGGTATTGTACGTTTCGGATCCGCGTCATCTGAATGTACTGGGTCAGGGTGTAGCCTGTCACATCTTTAAACTGATGGGACAGATAATAGGGACTGATATAAAATTCCCTGGAAAGGGAGTCCAGTGTTAATTCTTCTGAATAATGATTATGAATGAAGTTGGCAATGGTGTATATTTTTTGAGAAGCTTCATCTTTTAACGGTTCATTGGAATAGGTGTTAAAAGGTGCCAGCTGCCGTAATGTATAGAGAAATTCCACAAACATCCCGTGGACTATGAGTGATTTCAGTTCCGGTTCTTCCTCCTGAAGGGAGTAGCGATAAATGCGGTTAAGTTTTTCATTAACCAGCTGCTGCTGTTTGGAGGGAAAACGGAAAATCGGCAGTGGTGAGTAAAAAGGTTCAAAAAGCTTCTGATAGGTTTCAGGCATTCCCCAAAGTGAAGGGGGATACAAAAACCCGATAATCAGCCGTTTGCTGGGAGCACCTTTCTGATATTCGGAGCGGTGCAGCACTGATGGGCGAAGAAGTACGATATCGCCGGATCGTATGGAGTAGGGGATACCTTCTACCAGATGGTATGCCTGGGGACTGATCAGTATCATCAATTCGTAAAAGGAATGAAAATGCTGAAATGGCATGTTGATATCAAAGGATCTTTCATCATAATCAAAGTAATAATAAAGAGAGTGCTGGATATCGTTAATGGTGATATTATGCCTTTTCTTATAAAGCAGTGTATCATCAGGATTTGTCATAGGAACCACCTTTATACTTTCTATGGAATAGTCATGTATCGGATATTCATTATAGCAGAATGATGACAAGATGTGCAATACATTGGCAAATAAAAAAGAAAAATATTGTAGACATTGCAATGTGCCCCAACTATTTTGTTGGCTGGCAGCAGAAAGGAAGTGGCAAAAGAATGGAAAATTTAAAAGAAAAAATAGATCTGCTTGTATCCAGCTTTGAAAAGATTCTGTATGATGAAGATGATATCTTTTTAAAAAACATGCAGACAAATAATCTGGCTGGAGACAATCCGGAACGGTACCGCTATTGGGAATGGACACAGGGAGTAGGCTTATTTGGTTTATGGAAGATCTATGAAGAAACCGGTGAAGAAGAAATCATAGAGAAACTGAATAAGTATTATGAAAGACAGCTTACCATTGGTTTGCCTGCCCGTAATATTAACACAACAGCTCCTCTTCTGGCTTTAACCTATCTGGTTGAGAGAGATGGAAATGAGACTTATATGGAAATCTGCCGGGACTGGGCGCAGTGGCTTGTAGATGAGCTTCCCAAAACAGAAGAAGGCGGATTTCAGCACCTGACTTCTGATACCTTAAATGAGCAGGAACTTTGGGATGACACGCTCTTTATGTCCGTTTTATTCCTTGCCCGTATGGGTGTGATTCTTAAGAAACAGGAATGGATCGATGAGGCTGAATATCAGTTCCTTATCCATGTGAAATATCTGGCTGACAAAAAGACTGGTCTCTGGTACCATGGCTGGACGTTCCATGGCTGCCATAATTTCGCCGGCGCATTCTGGGGAAGAGGCAACTGCTGGATCACAATGGCGATTCCAGAACTGTTCGGCATCATTCCATGCAGCGGTGCTGTCAAACACTATTTAACAGAAGCATTAAAAAATCAGATTGATGCGTTGGTTTCCTACCAGAACGAAAACGGCATGTGGCATACAGTCATTGATGACAATACCTCTTACGTTGAGGCCAGTGCAACCTGTGGTTTTGGTTATGGAATATTAAAAGCGGTTCATTTAGGACTTGTGGATGCCTCCTTTGAGGCAAGTGCCAGAAAAGCTCTTCTGCCTGTACTTCAGTGTATTGATACGGAAGGTGTGGTGCATCAGGTATCCTATGGAACTCCTATGGGAAGAGAAAGTATACAGTTTTATAAAGATATTGAACTTCGCCCAATGCCATACGGACAGGCAATGGCTATGCTGTTCCTGTTAGAAGCATCAAAATAATAAAAGACAAAGGGCGGACCCATTTTACGGCAATCCGCTCTTTTACTATGGAGGAAAAAATGAGCACAGATTTAGAATTAATGGCAGCCTATAAACCAGTCATTATGCTGGATAAAAAAGAGCCTTTTGTAATTACAGCCATGGGATGTACTATTTTCCGGGAAACAAAGAAAAGCGATTCATTTCCAAAACGTGAGATTGTGATTAACAAGGAAGAAGTGGATTTTGCAATCGAGTATGCCATCTGGTATGATTTTGATATTCAGCATTTATATGAATTGGAACATGTCTGGGTTTATGTTGACCATAATGGCAAGGTAAAAAAAGTGGAAGCCAGCTTCCATGGCAAGTTTTTAAATATGGTAGACTTAGAAAACGGTGAACTGATCCTGGAGGACGGTACCCATCCAGTGGTCTATGCCCAGCCTGGCAAGCACGCGCTGGTGCCTGATCCCAGAGTGATCAGAATGATACCGGCCTGGTTAGAAAGCTGCCAGGAGATGGCAGGGGTAGATGGTGTCCTGGTTCAGGATATGTTTGAGGATCAGATTCATACCGATGATGATCTGCAGAAAATGACAGAGACATATATTAAGGAAGTATTTGGCTTCCGACCTTCTATGGAATTTGTGCCATTTAACCTGGAAAATGAGAAGCTGATGTCCTGGGAAGAATTGAAGCAATCCATTCCTGACCGTGTTAACAAACAGATTGCAGTGATTAAAAATTACTTTCAAAAATAATAAATGAGGGTGCAGAAATGCACCCTCATTTTGCCCTAATAGGCGGCTGGAACCGCACGAAGTGAAATCGTATGCTTAAAGCAGGAAAAGTCTGTAAAATAGACCGTATAACAGTCCTGTGAACGTCCCTGGCTTCCGAACTTGCCTGCTACATAGTTATGTGCACCAAAGCCAGGTCCGGCTGTAATGGCGTATTTACCCTTGGAAGCAGTAACAGTCCCTTCTCTTGCCACAATTCCGCCACCTGCATTTCCTTCGGAAATGAAATAAGGGGATTCCACCCGGCATCCTGTATCAAATGCAAGTTCCACACGCAGCGGAGCCCGGTCAATTCCAGTAGTTTCTATGGTGATATCAACCCCATCCGTTACCTCTGTAACAATCAGTACAAAATTCATATCTGGTCCATGCAACTTTTCTCTCTTTGAATGATCCATCTTCCACCAGTCCGCAGTGTCCTGAGGCTCCTGAAAGGGAAGGTAGTACCAGCCTGCCATTTTCTGATTCAGTACAAATCCCTCTTCCCCGGGAAGCTGTACCAGATTTTCGGGAACGAAGTATCTGTGCTCACAGAAGCTTGCACCGATTTTCATGCTGACGCATAAATCCCCATGTACAAAATAGAGGAAGGAAGGGCTGTTTTTTAAAATGGAACAGGAATAAGCTTCTCTGCGAAGGCGTACAATTCCGGAATCAGTATAGTGGTGACAGTAGTTAGTCAGAATTTTACTTTCCTCATATTCAAACTCGCCCAGTTCAGGAAGAAGCATGAAATGAATCAGCCAGTCCAAAGGTCCGATTCCTTTTGTCACAGCCTGATCCATGATAAAGCAGGCGGCCCGTAAAAAGGTTTCGTTGTGGAATTTAATTCCCATATATAAATATTCCAGATAATATCCGGTCGGAAAAATCCTTGTTCCACGATCCTGCCTTGTAGAGTTATTGGTAAAGATACTTCCGTCCGGCTCTATATAGTGAAGCATCATGGTTAAATTTCTTTTAACAGGCTCATACCAGGAATCGTCACCGGTTGCCATTGCAAGCATGATCATGGCGTTATTATTAACCAGGTTATATCCTCCTGCTGACCGCTCTGCGTATTCTCCGTCCTCATTGCAGTCACAGCCTTCGATTAAGAATTTCTCTGCCCCTTTCTTCATGGATTCATCTAAAGTAAGGCGATAGAGCATCATTAACGTGGATGCAATGGCCCAACGGTGGTTGGGAGTGTGGAATCCCCCGTCTATCATGGCCTTTCCGCCTTTAATCAGAATGGACTCCATAACAGGCATAAGAGTAGAAAGCATGGTCCGTTCCATAGAAGGGCAGCTTTCCTTCTCTGACAGCCGGTTCAAATAAATATAAGCGGGCAGAAGTCCGTCAATGCAAAATGCCGTATCTGCACCAGAATAAAAATTACAGTTTATTAAGTCAAAAAATCCGTTTTCCCGCTGACCGCTTGCAATATAGGAGAGAGCGATGGAAATTCTGTTGTAAATATCTTCATTGCCGTAAAAACGGCTTTTACTATTAAATAAGCAGGCAGTCATGGTTGTCACCTGAAAGATGGCAAGTTTTGGTTCCACCAGCCCGTCATGATCACGAAAACCTCCATAGAATTCAGAGGTCTCATCCATGACCTGCTGATTCATTATTTCTTCTGTTTTCCGGTCGCTGTATACAATTATTTTTTCGTAATGTTTTTTCATAGAAGCTCCATTCTCCGCAGTCTGCGACTTAAGTCTTTGCCGTTTTTATTGTATCACGGGAGTCGGAGCGGGACAATGCAGATGTTGCCAATTGGTTTTTTAAAGTTTGTAAAAATTGCGGTTCTTATTCAGAAAGAGGGGGTTGGGAGTGATTTCCTATTAATTTGATAGGAAGACATGATAAAAAAATGGAGCACCGCAGGATTGGGGAAATACGGTACTCCTAAGAAGAGTTACATAAAGTATAACGCAAGAAAACGGTTAAGTAAAGATAAATATGTAATTTTTTTTATAAATTAGTGAAAACTTTAGAAAAACAATGGGTATTTAAGATTATATAAGTAAGAACAACGGTGTTATTATGCAGTTGAAAATTAATTTCATATTGAATAGGTTTCTGCATAGATTATACCATATGCTCCATCTGAGATAGCAGGAGGTGCGAATGGAAAAAATTCTGGACAATCGATATTATGATTTGATTATTAGCAATGCCCTGGTCACTTCGTATAATACCGGTGATAATATTACTATAATGAACGATATGTTTTCTCTGCTTCATATACCAAAGGATCGCATGGAGCCCTGTGATCTTGGAGTAAATGCCTATCATAGCTTTCCGGAACTATATACACTGGAATCGGTTGCCAGCATGGAAAATACCGGTGAAGAATCAAAGCAGATCACTGCCCACGGGGGATTGTTCGGCAGAGGGGTCGTAGTAGGAATTATTGATACAGGAATTGATTACCGTCATCCGGCTTTTATGAATAATGACAGAACCAGCCGTATTCTTTCCATTTGGGATCAGACAGTGGAGGGGACGCCCCCAGCGGGATTTACCTTTGGATCGGAATACACAAAGGAGCTGATTAATTTCGCTCTTCTTTCCCAATATCCTTATTCTATCGTACCGACGAATGATCCTTATCGGCATGGAACCGCAATTGCAAGTGTGATCGCAGGACGCTCCAATGATAAGGAAGGATTCAGTGGAGTGGCGCCCCAGGCGGATTTGGTGGTGGTAAAGTTAAAGGAAGCAAAAGAAAATTTAAAAAGACTGTTTTGCATTCCAACAGGAGCCCTGTGCTATCAGGAATCAGATATTATAATGGGAATCAGGTATTTACTAAACGTCGCAAACAAGTTAAACCGTCCCCTGGTAATCTGTCTGGCATTGGGAACCAATCAAGGAGGGCATGACGGACGGGGGGCTTTAAGTACCTATTTAAACAGTCTGCTGCTGTTACCCAAAATAAGTATTGTCACCTCGTCAGGAAATGAAGGAAACAGCCGCAGGCATTATTATGGGGAAGTCTCAAAAGAACCGTATACCCACAGCTTCCAGTTGAACTCAGGAGGAATAGACAACGAATATTTTATAGAAATCTGGCCCTATATTCCTTCCAGGCTTTCCATACAACTGACAGCACCCACCTGGGAAAGCTCCCAGGTTATAAAACCTGCATTAGGAGAGTGCCACAAGTTGAGTTTTCAATCGATTAAAACCAATGTCTGGATAAATAATGTTTTATTTGAATCAGAGACCGGGAATCAGCTCATCCTGCTTCGGTTCCGGAATATGGAACCAGGTATCTGGTATATCGGGCTGGACAATAAGGATGAGTTACCATATTCATTTCATTGCTGGCTTCCAGCTGGAAATCTGATTTCAAATGAGACTTATTTTGTAAATTCCGATCCCAATACAACCATCACCATGCAGGGAGATACTGCAAATCTTCTGACCGTTGCGGCGTATAACCAAAATAACGGAACCATACTTGCGCAGTCCAGCAGAGGATATACCAGGCTGGGACAGATAAAACCGGATCTGGCGGCACCCGGGTATAATATTCCGTGTGCAATACCGGAATTTCAGTATGGAACAGCCACTGGAACCGGAGTAGCTGCGGCTTATGCGGCCGGAATAGCAGCCAGGATTATAGAGTGGGCATACATAAAAGGAAATTACACTGCCATTACAGGAAATCAGATCAATCGCCTGATGATGAGAGCGGCAGAGCGGGACCCTGATGCCACTTATCCCAATAATATCTGGGGATATGGAAAGATCAATGCTGAAAATATTTTTAATGAAATAGATAACTTTTAATTTCTGCCTCCTGACTGGAAAGAAGTACTTTCTGGTCAGGAGGATTGTTGTAACCTTTGCAGGAAATCATGCATCCAATAAAAAGGGGAGAGTTTGTCTTTCCCGAAACAGGAAAGGAGGAGATCTGTAATGATGGAGGAGATTCTTCGATATGTGAAACCGGAATTGATTGTGGTGGCTTTGGTTTTGTATCTTCTGGGACAGGGTATTAAACAGAGTCAGACAATGAAAGATAAGTACATCCCGCTTATTAATGGGGCGGCAGGTATTATTCTTTGTGGAATTTATATTTTTGCAGTCAGTGAAACAGATACTCTGCAGAAGGCCGCTATGGCGGTGTTCAGTGCAATGACACAGGGCATACTCGTTGCCGGGCTCAGCACGTATATTAACCAGCTGATAAAACAGTGGGGAAAGCCTGATTAAACAGACTGCATATCCTGATTTGATTTGGCGGGTTATCGGTAACCCCGCCCGCCTACTTCCCGTCGCCTAATTCTTTTCTGACTCTGGGGTTAATGCCCCTGCGTTTCATCTCACCTAAGATGTTTTCAAATTCGTCCGGTGGAGCAGCAGGAGTCTTAATATCTCTGCTTGCTGCTTCCAACCGGTCGAATTCTTTTGCCAGTCTTATTTCGATTTCTTTCCTTTGGCGTTTCAAGCGATCACCTCCCAGAAAATTATATAACGTTGTATAATTTTCTGCTATCGGCGAGAAGCGGTGAATGAAATGGAAGAGAGGGAAAATAAAACACCGGACTACCTTGTATGAACAAGGGACTCCGGTGTTTCCATCAATTCATTATACATGCGGGTAACAGGACTTGAACCTGCACGGTCTCCCACCAGAACCTAAATCTGGCGCGTCTGCCAATTCCGCCATACCCGCTGATAGCAAACAGATCATAATAAAATGAGACACCGGGGATTCGAACCCCGGACAACTTGATTAAAAGTCAAGTGCTCTACCACCTGAGCTAGTATCCCATACTGGGCTAGTTGGATTTGAACCAACGAATGCAGGAGTCAAAGTCCTGTGCCTTACCGCTTGGCGATAGCCCAATAACATCTCCTGATAAAAAAAAATTCCCTTTAAGGGAAAGGTGAGTACAGGGATTCGAACCCTGGGCCTCCAGAGCCACAATCTGGCGCGATAACCAACTTCGCCATACCCACCATAAAAAGCTTCACACTGCTGGTTGACAGTGTGAAACGAGCCTGAAGGGATTTGAACCCCCGACCCACGGCTTAGAAGGCCGTTGCTCTATCCAACTGAGCTACAGACTCAAGAGCGGGTGATGGGAATCGAACCCACGTATCTAGCTTGGAAGGCTAGTGTTCTACCATTGAACTACACCCGCAAAGGCTTTTTGAGAAATAAATGACTTGATCTCAAGTCGGGGTGACAGGATTCGAACCTGCGACTTCCTGGTCCCAAACCAGGCGCTCTAGCCAAGCTGAGCCACACCCCGAAGGTTTTTTGCGTCTTTGTTTTTTTCTTGTTTTCCGCAACGCAAGAGTTATTATATATGATGGATATAGATTTGTCAACAATATTTTCAAAAAAAAATAAAAATCGAAAAAAGCTGATATTTGCGGGATTTCGTAAGGGGAGAAAAACAGATAGAATAGCCTTAAAATGGGAGGAACCGGCAGGTACATAAATGTTCCTGCCGGTTTGAGTATGAAAAATAAAAAGTCAATGTTAAAAGGGTGGGGTTCCTTTACAAATATCAGTATACCCTGGAATTATGACATAAGTTTGACCAGTCGATAAAGATTTCATAAATAAACTAAAAGAATTCTAAGCAATGTTTGAAAAAACAGAATTATGATATAATTGTTACAGGCAGTTAAACAGGAAAACAAAAGAGAAAGGAGTACATATGAAATACTGGGATATTTTTGAGAGTGAACTGGGTCCTATTCAGATAATATGTGATGAGGAAGGAGTATTAGGTGTGGAATTCGGGAGTGAGGCTCCAAAAGAGGGGCTAAAAAAGACCACAGACCTGATTAAGAAAACGGTTCTTCAGCTGAACGAGTATTTAATAGGAGAAAGAACAGAATTTGATCTTCCGTTAAAACCTGAGGGAACAGCATTTCAAAAAAAGGTATGGGAGGCACTTTGCACCATTCCTTACGGACAGACAAAAAGTTATAAAGAGATTGCCGTGCAGATTGGTAATGAAAAGGCCTGCCGTGCAGTGGGGATGGCAAATAACCGCAACCCCATTTCTATAATCATCCCCTGTCATCGTGTAATTGGTGCAGACAAAAGCCTTGTGGGATATGGGGGAGGACTGAATATTAAAGTAAAATTATTGAATCTGGAGAGTTCTGGTGTCATCTGGGAAAATTATTAAGATTTCATTGTGATTCTTTCGGTTCGTTTAAAATGCTATACTTTCAGGACTGTTCATGTTATAATCCTCCACGTCACCAGAAAAGAATTTTATGATGAGGAGTGATTCTATGAGAAAAAATAAGATCTTAGCAGGGATTTTAATTGCGATGACAGTGATGATGACAGCGACAGCCTGCGGAAAGAATAATACTAAAGCGGAATCGACGCAGGAAACCAAGCAGCAGGCAGAAGCAACCACAGCGGTGAATGCAGAAGTGGCTTCTTCTGGGGAGGAAACATCAGAAGGTGAGGATACTTCGGAAGAAGAGGAAACAAAAGAAACACAGCCGATTACAGCCAATGATGCAGGAGATATTAAAGAAGGCTTATTTACTTCCAAATCAGGCAAATATCAGATTATGCCGCCAAAAGGCTGGTCACTGGACGAGGACGGAGACGAGAGCGTGGTAGCGATTTCTTCCCCTAACGGCGAAGATTACCTGGAAGTTACTTATGTACAGGGTGACGATGCAGATGGAGCCAGAGAAGTTTATCCGGCTACCATGGATGAGTATAAGAAGTTAATCAGCCGTGGTGAGGATATGGAATTTGTCCGTTATGATGTTAAAGACGGCAGTGACGGCAGCCAGACCTTCCGTTATGCACTCCGGTATAAGACACCTCAGGATGGAGTTCGTTATTATGCCATCTCCGGTTCTTATAACGCAGCTACTAAAACCTATATCAGTGCAGCAGGAACCATTGGTTCAACTGACAGCGGTGTAGAAGGACAGATCGAAGCTGCTCTGGATTCTCTTAAACTGAAATAAAATAACATTAATTGAATGAATGAATGAATGAATGAAAGCAGGGGCAGTAACCAGTTCAACATGGTTATTGCCCCTGCTTTTATAAGTGGATCTTGATTCCCTTTAACAGCTGAACATCCTCTTCCTGATGTGTACTGATTAAAACCAGCTTTCCTGCCGATTGCTCTTTTATATAGGTTATGACCTGTTGTTTTGTCTCTTCATCAAGACCCGTAAACGGTTCATCCATGATTACCATATCAAACGGTACCGTCAGAGCGCGTATTATGGCCACACGGCGTTTCATTCCACCACTTAAGGTTGATGCCGGACGGTCCAGAGATTCATCAGGCAGCAGCCGTTTAAGGGCTTCCCTGGCCTTCCTTTTATTATTACCCGAAGAGGAAGGCATTACCATGGTTACATTCTCTACCGGAGTGAACGCTTCGCAGAGCCGGTTTTCCTGAAATACGGCTGAAATTCTTTCTTTGTTAAGACCGTTTACCTCTCCGGAATCTGCTGAAACAAGACCCAGCAGTATATGAAACAATGTGGTTTTTCCTGATCCGGATGGCCCCATGAGGCAGTAAACATTACCCGATACCAGATGAAGATTTACATGGTCTAGTACGAAATGTCCGTCAAAGGACTTGCAAAGCTTTCTGATTACAAGTTCCATATTCATCCTACCTCTTTCTTTTTTTGTCTGATTCCCGGAGATGCCAGGCTTAAAAGCCATAGAAAGAAGGATTCAAAAAGCGCACTGAGCAGAATGATCACCAGTGTCCATGCAAATAAATCAGCAGTACTTAAATAAATCTTGGAAAGATAAAGTTTTTCACCGATTGAATGGAGAGGAACGCCAATTACCTCTGCGGCAATTCCTGATTTCCAGCTCATACCCAGCGCCACCCGGCAGCCGCTTGCCAGATAGGGAAGCAGCGCCGGACGGTAAAGATAAAAAAACCTTTTTGCTTCTGACATCTGAAAAACATCGGCCATTTGAAGCAGTTGCTGGTCCGTACTTTTGATTCCTGCCATGGTCTGTATATAGATTATGGGAAATACAACAAGAAACCCGATGATCACTGACAGATTTTCAGATCCTGCCCAGATTAATGCCAGTATAACAAAGGAGGCAACGGGAACAGACTTCATCAGTGCCATAAGAGGCGACAGAAAATCTCCGATGAGGGGGTATCGGCAGGCAGCTCCGCCGGCTAAAATCCCGGCTGCAAAAGCAGATAGAAATCCAAGGCTGATTTTTCCAAAAGAAAAACCGATCGTTTTCCAAAAGTCTGCCAGCCGGATCTGATTGAATAATGCCAATATGACGTCCAAAGGACCAACCAGTATTATGCTGTTGTGGACTGCCGTACTGGCAGCCTGCCATATCAAAAGCCAGAAGAGAATAATTCCGGCTTTTTTAAAGCGGAGAATGCCTGCATTCATATTCGGGTCTCCTTAATCGGGCTACTGATGCATATAGTAGAAGTCATCACCAGGCAGTGCGCCTCCAACTGTCTGAGGTTCCATTTCATAAAGAACATTTAAATATCCGCTTAAAAGGGATTTCATCTTTTCACCATCTACATAGGTAATGCTGCAAAAAGGAATTGCTTTTTCTGCAACAGGTGCTTTTTCAATAATTCCAGCGGCAGCCACTAATGCAGCAGCCTCGCTAACATTATTATTGGCAAATTCTGCAGATTCCTTGTGATCTGCAAGAAATTGATCAATGGCTTCCTTATGATCCTTTAAAACGTCATTTCTGCAGACGGTAACTCCGGTTACCAGACTTCCGTTTCCTTCTTTAGCAGCTGCATCCCACTCTTTGTTCAAATCAAGAACCATTTTCAGCTGATCGTTCTGAGCCATGGCTGCTGTCACAAATGGCTGGGGAAGAAGACCTACTGCGTCTGATTTTTCTTTTAATACAGCAGCTACTTCTGCAGCTTCTGACTTATATTCCAGTTTTACATCATCAGCAGTCAGCCCGTTTGCCTTCAGGACGTAATTTAAGGCATAATCAGGAGTGGTTCCTTTTCCTGTTAAATAAACAGTTTTCCCCTTTAAATCAGCTGTGGTGTGAATGGAATCATCCGAAGACACCGCATAAAGAACGCCCATGGTATTGATGTCAAGAACGGTCACATTGTGTTTGGTTTTGGTGTAAAGGATGGATGACATATTGGCAGGAATCAGGGCGACATCCAGTTCTCCGCTCACAATTTTACCAAGAAGCTCATCGGCTGCAGTCACCATGGTAAATTCATAGGAATTCCCTGTTTCTCCTTTTTTAGCCTTGTCCATCAGCTTTACCAGTCCCATGGAAGTAGGACCTTTTAAAGAGCCGATCTTTAAGGTGTAGGAGTCTTTTGAACCTTCTGCTTTTGTAAGTTCCGGTGCTTTGGTGGTTTCTGGTGCCGCTGTAGTCTGGGCCGCAGATGTGCTTTCCGGTGCAGGAGCGGAAGCCTGTGGACTGCTTTTTGCACAGCCGGTTAAGACAACGGCTGTCATAGCAAGTGCTGCAAGTGCTGATAAAACTTTTTTCATAATAATCCTCACTTTCTGTCCGTACCATTTTATATTGGTTTTTATGCAAACAGATGAAAAAAAACCACGCCGACAGGCATGGGATTTCCGGTTTGACGTATTCTCCTCGCCTTCTCCGTCAGGTGTTCCTTTCGGGTTAGTACGAACAGGTAAAGTATACCATTTTTCAGTCTTGTTTGTCAAAATATTATGCAGAATCTCATGGAAATGTGTTATACTTGTAACACCTGAAGAGCGTGACTCTGTCAGGATTGTGAAAGGAGAAAAAACAATATGAATGATGTATATGAGAAGCTTTTAAGCTGTTTAAAAAGTGTACGGGAGAAAACTGATTTTGTTCCCGAGGTTGCCCTTATTCTTGGTTCCGGACTTGGGGAATATGCGGAGGAGATTGAAGTAGCCGCCACCATAGATTATAAAGACATTGAGGGATTTCCGGTTTCAACCGTAGCCGGTCATAAAGGAAGATTCATCTTTGGTTATGTAAATAAAGTTCCAGTAGTCATTATGCAGGGACGGGTTCATTTTTATGAAGGATATCCTATGACGGATGTAGTTCTCCCAACAAGACTTATGGGACTTATGGGGGCAAAGACTTTATTTTTGACCAATGCCTGCGGTGGCGTGAATAAGGAATTCAAACCAGGGGATTTTATGCTTCTTAAGGATCACATTGCCACATTTGTTCCTTCTCCTCTCATTGGAACCAACATTGGGGAGCTGGGAACCAGATTCCCGGATATGAGCGATATTTACCGCAAAGAGCTGAGAGCGGTAATTAAAGAAGCGGCAAAGGAAGAGGGAATTGAACTGCAGGAGGGAATTTATCTGCAGCTGACAGGACCGGCCTATGAATCTCCTGCAGAAGTGCAGATGTGCCGGATACTGGGAGCGGATGCAGTTGGAATGAGTACAGCCTGTGAGGCGCTTGCTGCCAACCATATGGGTATGAAGGTTTGCGGTATTTCCTGTATCACCAATATGGCATGCGGTATTATCGACCAGCCTTTAAGCCATACGGAAGTTCAGGAGACGGCTGACCGGGTGGCACCGTTGTTTAAAAAGCTGATTACGGCATCTATTACCAAACTTGCCGGTAAATAAAGGAGGAAGGGGCCTATGGATCGTATGCTGGCGGAACGGATTTATGCTGCGTCAGGAAGAAAAAAACCATCTCTGGTATTGAAAAATGCCAGGATGGTGAATGTATTTACTTCAGAGCTGGAAGATGGTGATATCGCCATTGAGGGCGGATATATTGTGGGGATTGGTTTTTATGAGGGGGAAACAGAGGTGGATTTAGGCGGCCAGGTGGTGTGCCCCGGTTTGATTGACGGACATATCCATTTGGAGAGTTCCATGCTCTCCCCTGAAGAATTTGCGAAAACCGTAATCCCTCATGGTACTTCAGCAGTCATTACGGACCCCCATGAGATTGCCAATGTGGCAGGAACAGAAGGGATCAGATTTATGATGGAGCGCTCCAGGAATCTGGATTTGGATGTGTACTTTATGCTCCCTTCCTGTGTTCCGGCAGCAAAGCTTGATGAGTCCGGAGCTGTTTTAACAGCAGATGATCTGGCCCCCTTTTATCAGGAAACATGTGTGCTTGGACTTGCAGAGCTGATGGATTCCCACGGAACCGTACAGGCAGATCCAGGTATTATAAAAAAAATATTGAGTGCCGCAAAACACGGCCGGATCATCGATGGTCACGGCCCCCTTCTTTCCGGCAGGCAGTTAAATGCTTATATCACGGCCGGTGTCGGGTCGGATCATGAGTGCTCCTCCATGGAAGAAGCAGTGGAAAAGTTGAAACGGGGACAGTGGGTGATGATACGGGAAGGAACTGCAGCCAGGAACTTAAAGGCCCTCCTTCCCCTGTTTGAGGAGCCCTATTATCACCGCTGCATGCTGGTGACCGATGACAGGCACCCCGGCGAGCTATCCAGGCTTGGCCATATGGATTATATTATCAGAGAGGCGATCAGGCTGGGAGCTGATCCGGTGCGTGCCGTGATCATGGCTTCTTATCAGGCTGCCCGGTACTTCAGACTGAGTGAGACAGGAGCCATTGCACCCAGTTATCAGGCAAATCTCATTGTTGTTTCTGATCTTAAGGAGTTTACAGTCAGTAAGGTTTACCGGAAAGGAATTCTGGTAGCAGAAGATGGAAGGCTGGTACAATCTTCAGAGGATGGAACAAATGACCACAGACAGATACCGGATAAAGTGGGTAACTCCTTCCGGTTAAAAAAGATTGTGCCAGAAGACTTTGTTATGAAGGAAGAGGGAGATACCATACGGGTGTTATGTTTAACTCCCGGAGAACTGACTACAAAAGAAAGACTTGTGCCATGGACTGAAAAACTGAGAGCTGATCCGGATGCTCTTGCCGCCATGGATATTGTAAAGATGGCAGTATTGGAGCGGCATAAGAATACCGGACATACAGGCCTTGGTTTCCTTGGCGGATATGGACTGAAACGCGGGGCTGTGGCAACCAGCATTGCCCATGATTCCCATAATCTGATCATAGCAGGAACAAATAACCGGGATATGGCGCTTGCAGGGAATACAGTGAGGAAGAACCAGGGTGGCATTGCGGTTGTGGCGGACGGAGTGGTTCTTTCAGAGCTGGCTCTTCCTATCGGTGGACTTATGAGCCCGGAGTCCGCAATATGGGTAGACGAGCGGCTGGAAAGGCTGAAAATACATGCGCACCAGCTTGGTATCGGAACGGGAATCGACCCTTTTATGACCCTTGCGTTTGCCAGTCTGCCAGTTATTCCCATGCTGCGGTTAAATACCTGCGGTCTGATTGACGTACAACGGCAGGAAGTTGTAAAAACTATATTTTTCAGTACTTCAAAAAATACATCCAATCAGTAAATAAGTATTGATATAAATATAACAATATGCGATAATGGTCGAAAAGGCGGTTTATGCAGGGGATTTATTTC
The DNA here is from genome assembly GCA_963523055.1 of uncultured Paenibacillaceae bacterium. Lineage (GTDB taxonomy): Bacteria > Bacillota > Clostridia > Lachnospirales > Lachnospiraceae > Lacrimispora. The sequence goes on from CAURBV010000004.1 coordinate 300,097, forward strand.
GGAGGGAGAATATTCATGAGAGTAACAATATGCATAGGAAGTGCATGTCATTTAAAAGGATCCAGAGAGATCATAGCCCAGCTTCAGAATCTGGTGAGAGAGAAGCATTTGGAGGAGCAGGTGGATTTAAATGGTTCTTTTTGCAGCGGAAACTGTGTGAATGGAGTCTGCGTAACGGTTGACGGTCAGATCTATTCATTAAAACCGGAAGATACAAAGGAGTTTTTTGATAAAGAAATTCTGGGGAGGCTTTAATCATGGGAATTATTGATTTCAAGGCGACCAAATGCAAGCACTGCTATAAATGTGTTCGTAACTGTGAAGTCAAAGCGGTCATGATTAAAGATGAACGGGCAGAAATCATGTCTGATAAGTGCATTTTATGCGGAAAATGCATGCAGGTATGTCCTCAGTCTGCCAAAACGCTTATCAGTGATCTGGATCTGGTCAAAGGATTTCTTGATATTGGGTATAAAACTGTGATTTCACTGGCGCCATCCTATATGGGGCTGTTAAATTATAAATCGGCAGGACAGATAAACGGCGCCCTTAGAAGGCTGGGATTTACCGATGTGCGGGAAACCTCAGAGGGGGCGGCAGTCGTAACTGCTGAGTATACCAGACTTTTAAAGGAAGGCAGTATGGAGAATATAATCACAACCTGCTGTCCCAGTGTCAATGATTTAATCGAAATTTATTACCCTGCACTGATCCCTTATCTGGCGCCGGTAGTTTCACCTATGGTTGCCCATGGCAAGATGCTAAAGGAAGAATTTGGCTGGGATACCAAGGTGGTATTTCTGGGACCCTGTATTGCCAAGAAAAAAGAAGCTGAGGATTTAAGGCACGGGGATTATATTGATGCTGTCTTAAATTTCAATGATATAGAACGGTGGCTTGCACAGGAAGAGATTACCATCGGGGATTGTGAGGATATCCCTTTCATTCATATGAATCCAAGAGTGAACCGCCTCTATCCGGTTACCAATGGAATCGTAAGCTCTGTGCTGGCAACAGAGGCCGAACGGGATGGGTACCGGAAGTTTTATGTCCATGGCTGCCGCAACTGTATTGACCTATGTGAAAGCATGCTCCGGGGTGAGATTACGGGGTGCTTCATCGAGATGAATATGTGCTCAGGCGGCTGTATCAAGGGGCCTGCTGCAGATCATGAGCATGTATCCAGATTCAGGATAAAGCTGGATATGGAAGAAACCATTGAAAAAGACGGGGTTCCCGATGAAGAGATCCAGGAGATATTCGGTTCCCTTACCTTTGGAAAACGTTTCTTAAACCGTGCTCCCAGGGATATTGTTCCTACGGAAGCCCAGATTCAGGAGATTTTAAAGAAGACAGGAAAGACAAGACCGGAAGATGAACTAAACTGCGGAGCATGCGGTTATTCCACATGCAGGGAGAAGGCCGTAGCTGTTATTCAGAAAAAAGCGGAATTAAATATGTGCATTCCGTTTATGCATGAAAAGGCGGAATCTTTATCCAATCTTGTTATGGAGACGTCTCCCAACATTGTGCTCATTGTTGATAAGGAGATGAAGATTCTGGAGTATTCTGCAGTTGGTGAAAAGTATTTTGGCAAGACCAGACAGGAAGCTTTAACCATGTATCTGTATGAATTCATTGATCCCACTGATTTTCAGTGGGTGTACGATACCCATCAGAAAATTCATGGCAAAAAGGTCACATATGGAGAATATAGAATTTCTACCCTTCAGAACATTGTTTATGTAAACAAGGAAGATGTTGTGCTGGCCACGTTTATTGATATTACAAAGGAAGAAGAACAGGCCAGACAGGAGTACGAAAAGAAGTTAGAAACCATTGATCTGGCACAGAAGGTAATTCATAAGCAGATGATGGTGGCCCAGGAGATCGCAGGACTTCTGGGAGAGACTACGGCAGAAACGAAGACCACACTGACCAAGCTGTGCAAGTCTCTGTTAGATGAGGGCAGCGAAAGCGAGGTTAAATGATGGGAGTTACCGTTGACGTTGCTTATAAAAGCTTAAATAAATTCAGTGAAGTACTTTGCGGGGATAAGGTGGAGCTCCTCCATACGGATGACTCCAATATTATGATTCTTGCCGACGGTATGGGAAGCGGAGTAAAGGCAAACATACTGGCAACCATGACGTCCAAGATACTGGGCACCATGTTTTTAAATGGTGCGACTCTGGAAGAGTGTGTGGAGACCATCGTGGAGACTCTTCCGGTCTGTCAGGTGAGACAGATTGCATATTCAACCTTCAGTATTCTACAGGTATTCCACAATGGGGATGCCTATCTGGTGGAGTTTGATAACCCGGGCTGTATCTTTATCAGGGATGGGAGTCTGGTTCCCATTCCACACAGCATGAGGGTGATCCGGGATAAGAAAATTAATGAATACCGGTTCCGGGTAAAAAAAGGAGATGCTTTGATTCTGCTTAGTGACGGAACCATTCATGCAGGTGTGGGGCAGCTTTTGAATTTTGGCTGGCTCTGGGAAGATGTGGCTGCTTATGCGGTAAAACAGTACCGTATGACCATATCAGCTGTTCGTCTGGCCAATGCGTTATGCAGAGCGTGTGATGAACTTTACCAGTACCGGCCCGGAGATGATACAACCGTTGCTGTTATGCGGATAATCGACAGCAAGCCGGTTCATTTAATGACAGGGCCGCCAAAGGACCCGGAAGATGATGTTTGTATGGTAACGGATTTCTTATCCGGAGATGATTCCACCAAGAGGATTGTCTGCGGAGGAACCAGTGCCAATATAGTTTCCAGGACCATGGATAAGAAACTGACGGTATCCCTTGAGTATTACGATCCGGATTTACCGCCTGTGGCTTACATCGACGGCATTGAACTGGTCACAGAAGGGGTATTGACTTTAAACAGGGTTTTAAAACTCTTAAAGCGGTATGTTAAAAATGAATCAGTTACGGAGGAATTTTTCCTGGAACTGGATAAACCAAACGGCGCATCCATGGTAGCAAAGATGATTATTGAGGACTGTACGGAATTAAAGCTGTATGTGGGGAAAGCGATTAACAGCGCATACCAGAATCCGGGGCTTCCCTTTGATTTGGGAATCCGGCAAAATCTTGTGGAGCAGCTAAAGCATGCGGTGGAAGAGATGGGGAAGACGGTTACAGTTGCTTATTATTAATAGAGAATATTCACACAGCCACGTTTTGTGGAAGCTTCAAGGAGGAACGATATGGTAACGAATGATGCAACATTACTTCGCATCAAGCATCAGGTTTTAAATGAAGTAGCGAAGCTTGCCTGGGAAGGTACATTGGAACAGAAAAGGGATGAGATTCCCTATCATATGATTCAGGGGCCAAAGGCACAGTTTCGGTGCTGTATTTACAGGGAGAGGGAGATTATCAGAGAGAGAGTCAGGCTGGCAGAGGGGTTCTGTCCCAGTGGCAGAGATACCAAAAACGTAGTGCAGGTAATTAATTCTGCCTGCGAGGGCTGCCCCATTGCCAGATATGTAGTAACAGATAACTGCCAGCTCTGTATGGGTAAGGCCTGCCAGAATTCCTGTAATTTCGGAGCCATTTCCATGAGTCATGACCGGGCCCATATCGATCCTGACAAATGTAAGGAATGCGGAAAATGTTCTCAGGCATGTCCTTATAATGCGATTGCAGATTTAACACGCCCCTGTAAAAGAAGTTGTCCGGTAGATGCAATTACCATGGATGATAACGGAATTGTTGTAATCGATGAAAGCAAATGCATTCAGTGCGGAGCGTGCATTCACAGCTGTCCATTTGGCGCAATTGGATCAAAAACCTTCATGGTAGACGTAATCAATCTGATTAAGGCCGGGAAAAAAGTGGTGGCTATGGTCGCACCTGCAACAGAGGGGCAGTATGGACCGGATATCACCATGGCAAGCTGGAGAACGGCCCTTAAGAAGATCGGATTTGAAGATATGGTTGAGGTTGCCCTTGGGGGAGACTTAACAGCTGCTGCAGAAGCTGCGGAATGGGCAGAGGCTTATAAGGAAGGGAAGAAGATGACTACTTCCTGTTGTCCTGCATTTGTAAATATGATTAAGCAGCATTACCCCATGCTTTTGGAGAATATGTCCACTACGGTATCGCCCATGTGCGCAGTATCCCGAATGCTGAAGGAGAAAGATCCGGAAACCATCGCTGTATTTATCGGACCTTGTATTGCCAAGAAAAGTGAAGCTCTTGATCTAAATGTGAAGGGAAATGCGGATTACGTGTTAACCCTTGGAGAGGCTCATGCCATGATGGTGGCAAAGGGAGTAGAGCTGGAGCCGGAGGAGAATACATATCAGGCAGGTTCCATTTTTGGAAAGCGGTTTGGTAATGGGGGCGGAGTTACTGCTGCAGTGTTAGAATGTCTCAAAGAATCGGGAGAAAATACGGATATTGAGGTCATGAAATGCAACGGTGCTGCAGAATGCAAGAAAGCGCTGATGCTTCTAAAGGTTGGGAAACTTCCAGCAGACTTTGTGGAAGGAATGGCCTGTATGGGTGGCTGCGTAGGGGGACCAAGCAAGCATAAGAGTGAGGGAGAGGCCAAAAAGGCAAGGGATTTACTTCTTGGCAAGGCCGATTCCAGAATGGTACACGAGAATCTGAAAAATCAGGGTCTTGAGGCTGTTATGATGCATAGAAACAATTAAATAAGATAAGAGTAACAGATATAAGGTTCCCTGCCAGATTATAATCTGGCAGGGACTTTTTAATGATATATCCGCTTACATTCCTGCAAACTGATTCTTTATTTTAGATACTTTCTGCTGTTCTGCCTGTTCGGTGGCATACCATCCCTTGGCGGACATCTTTTTATAGATATCATCCTGCATGCACAGCGTATCATTTAACGCATTGTCAAATGCCTGGTGTACATTCATGGTAGGGGATTCAATAGTTCCGTGCAGATATAAATCACAGGCACCCTTTGTGACGTTGAGTAAGTTTTCCATAATACACTTATCGTCCATTTTGCTTCCTCCTTACACTAATTTATAGATGTTATCGAAAATCTGCTGGTGTTTTTGCTGCAGCTGCTGTGCACAGGCTTTTAATTCAGGATCCTGTAAATTTTGTGCAGCATCCTGGCACTGGGTTTTTAAGAAATTTTCATGTCCGAGAGCGTCTTCAATATAATTTAATTCTTTTGGGCTCATGTCTCATCACCTCCAGTCATAGTATGGAGAATTTAAGACGATCCATGCATTTTTCATTTCATTTCCTTTTTATGACAAAAAAACTCCTTCTGACCAGGCAGAAGGAGTTTTAAAATTAACTAATTATTATTAATTGATCTTTTTACGTAGCTGGTGTGAAGCAGGTGATGTGCCTTTTCACTTCCAGGTTCGCCAAGATAGGTAGCATAGAGTTCCTTGATTGCAGGGTTCTCATGAGATTTACGAATCGGTGCAGCTGCATCGGTATCGTAGAGTACTTTTGCGCGCAGTGTGCGGATATCTGTGGTGTTACGCACATATCCTGGCTGCTGAGGCTGACCGCCGCCGTTTACACAACCGCCAGGGCAACCCATGATCTCGATGAAGTGATAATCAGCCTCACCGGATTTAATCTTGTTTAAAAGGTCTTTTGCATTGCCAAGACCGGAAGCAACAGCAACTTTCACATCCATATCGCCTATCCGATAGGTCGCTTCCTTGATGCCTGCTGTACCACGTACATCAGCGAATTCCAGCTTTTTCAGTTCTTCGCCGGTTAAAGTCTCAACTGCAGTACGAAGAGCCGCTTCCATAACGCCGCCGGTAGCACCGAAGATAACACCTGCACCGGAATAGATTCCAAGGGGTGTATCAAACTCTTCATCAGGAAGATTGTTAAAACGAATACCAGCCTGCTTGATCATTCTGGCTAATTCTCTGGTAGTTAAGGAATAATCTACATCAGCAACGCCATTGGCATCCTGATCGTCTCTTCCGATCTCAAATTTCTTTGCAGTACATGGCATAATGCTGACAGATACAATATCTTCTGCTTTTATGCCCATCTTTTCTGCATAGTAGGATTTGGCAATCGCGCCGAACATCTGCTGCGGGGATTTACAAGAAGACAAATTCTCTGTCATATCCGGGAAGTAGTGCTCGCAGTATTTAACCCAACCTGGAGAGCAGGAGGTGATCATGGGAAGAACGCCGCCGTGCTGTACACGCTCGATGAACTCGTGAGCTTCTTCCATAATAGTTAAATCTGCACCGAAGTTGGTATCGAATATCTTGTCAAAGCCAAGTCTTCTAAGAGCAGCAGCCATCTTTCCTTCCACATTGGTTCCGATTGGGTAATCGAAATCTTCGCCAAGAGCAGCACGTACAGAAGGTGCAGTCTGAACGATGACATGCTTAGTGGGGTCTGCAATAGCAGCAGTTACTTCTTCAATACTGGATTTTTCGTAAAGAGCACCTGTTGGGCATACTGCGATACACTGTCCGCAGGAAACACAGCTGGTTTCTCCCAGTCCCATATCAAAGGCAGAACCGATAAATGTGGCAAATCCACGATCATTTGGTCCGATTACACCAATTCCCTGTACTTTCTCGCAAACTGCAGTACAACGGCGGCAGAGAATACATTTGCTGTTGTCTCTGACCATGTGAGCGGCACTCTCGTCCAGAGTGGAAGGAGTCTTGTCACCGTCAAAGTAGTCATCTGCATCCACGCCCAGTTCCTTACATAAAGTCTGCAGTTCGCAGTTTCCGCTTCGTACGCAGGATAAGCAGGAACGGTCATGGTTGGAAAGAATCAGCTGAAGTGTTTTCTTTCTGTATTCACGAAGGCTTGGAGTATTGGTCTTTACCTCTAAGCCCGGATTGATTGGGTATACGCAGGAAGCAGCAAGTCTGCCTCCGTTGATCTCAACGGTACAGAGTCTGCAGGCTGCAATTTCATTGGTATCTTTTAAAAAGCATAAAGTCGGTATCTCAACCTGGGCAAGTCTGGCAGCTTCCAAAATGGTGGAGCCTGCCGGAGCGCTTACGTCCATGCCATTGATTTTTATAGTGATATTCTCCATGATACAATCTCCCTCCATTATTTTTTATAGACAGCGCCGAATTTACATTTCTCCATACAAACGCCGCACTTGATACATTTCTCAGGATCAATCACATGCAGGTTCTTTACGGAGCCGGTAATGGCGTTAGCAGGACAGTTTCTTGCACAAAGTGTACAGCCCTTGCACTTGTCAGCATCAATGTAGTAGGAAAGAAGTGCCTTACATACACCAGCCGGACATTTCTTGTCATAAATATGGGCATCGTATTCGTCACGGAAGTACTTTAAAGTAGAAAGTACCGGGTTTGGAGCTGTCTGACCAAGTCCGCATGCAGAGTTGGCTTTCACGTAATAGCACAGTTCCTCTAAACGGTCGATATCTTCCGGTTTTGCCTGTCCTTTTGTAACCTTGTCAAGTATCTCAAGCATACGCTTGGTACCGATACGGCATGGAGTACATTTACCGCAGGATTCCTCAACTGTAAACTCTAAGAAGAATTTCGCGATATCAACCATACAGTCCGTCTCATCCATTACGATCAGACCACCAGAACCCATCATAGAGCCGATTGATAAAAGGTTATCATAATCAATTGGAATATCGTAGTGCTCGGTAGGAATACAGCCGCCGGAAGGTCCGCCGGTCTGGGCAGCTTTAAACTTCTTTCCGTTAGGAATGCCGCCGCCGATTTCCTCGATGATTTCACGCAGTGTGGTACCCATTGGAACTTCTACCAGACCGGTGTTGTGAATCTTGCCGCCTAACGCGAATACTTTTGTTCCCTTGGATTTCTCTGTACCCATGGATGCAAACCATTCTGAGCCGTTTAAGATGATCTGTGGGATATTTGCATAAGTTTCAACATTGTTTAAGATGGTTGGTTTGCCGAACAAACCTTTCTGAGCCGGGAACGGAGGTCTTGGTCTTGGTTCACCACGGTTACCTTCGATTGATACCATCAGTGCAGTTTCCTCGCCGCATACGAATGCACCTGCACCCAGACGGAGATCAATATCAAAGGAAAAGCCTGTTCCGAAGATATCATCACCTAAAAGTTCCATCTCTCTGGCCTGTGCAATGGCGATTTTAAGACGATCAACAGCGATTGGGTACTCGGCACGAACGTAGATAAAGCCCTGGGATGCGCCGATTGCATAACCTGCGATAGTCATGGCTTCCAGTAATGCATGAGGATCTCCCTCTAATACGGAACGATCCATGAATGCGCCTGGGTCACCTTCGTCTGCGTTACAGCATACGTACTTCTGGTCTGCATCATTCTGCTTTGCCAGTTTCCACTTCATTCCGGTAGGGAAGCCAGCGCCGCCGCGTCCTCTTAATCCGCTGTCTAAAAGAGTCTGGATTACGTCATCAGGAGTCATCTCGGTAAGAACCTTACCAAGTGCCTGATATCCGCCGGTACCGATATATTCTTCAATTTCTTCCGGATTAATAACACCACAGTTTCTTAAAGCAATTCTGTGCTGCTTTTTGTAAAAATCGGTATCGCTTAAAGCTTTGATTCCGTTAGGAGTTACTGTCTCGTTATAAAGAAGACGTTCAACCGGACGTCCCTTTAATAAGTGTTCACTAACAATTTCCGGAATGTCCTCTTCTTTTACCATTGCATAAAAAGTTGCATCTGGGTAGATAATCATAATGGGTCCCAGAGCACAAAGGCCATGACAGCCTGTCTGTACTACGGATACTTCTTCAGAAAGACCCTGATTTCCTAATTCATCTCTTAATTTAACCATAATCTGCTGGCTTCCGGAGGAAGTACATCCGGTACCGCCGCAAACCAATACATGTGAACGATACATCCTGATTCCTCCTTATTTAATATCCGCAGATGATAATGTGTAGTTTTGAACAACGTGTCCGCCAATAAGATGCTCTTTATAAACTTCCTCTGCCTTTTCCGCTGTCATTTTTATGTAGGTCACTTTTTCCTTACCAGGTTCTAAAATTTCTACAATAGGCTCGTACTGGCATAATCCGATACAGCCTGTCTGGGTAACAGAAAAGCGATCTGTCATGTGGTTCTCCTGAACCAGATCTGACAATTTATTAAGAACAGGTCTTGCTCCGCTTGCAATTCCGCATGTTGCCATACCAACTAAAATACGGGTACGGGCGTGATCTTCTCCGCGCATGCTGACCTGACTCTGCATCTTCTCCCGAATTGCTTTTAATTCTTCAAGAGTCTTCATGTTTATCCTCCAATTCTGACGGGTCTAAATGACCGCGCCTCCATCAGTCTCCAATTTGTTTTCAAATAAATATTCCTTTATGTAAGCGGCTACCTCAGGTGAGTCAAAGGTAATCTCACCGAGAATCTCCCGAAAGAGTCTTGTATCCAGCTCAAAGGACGCTTCGTTATAATGATAGATATAGAGAAAATCTGTATCCGGATGGCAGGTGATCAGTGTCTGAATGGTACTGTTCATGTCACCTAAGGGCATTCGGTCTATGTGGGAGAGTCCGAACACAGCAGTTGTCTTCGTTCCGATACCCGGTTTTGATTCGATGGAGAAGCTCCCTCCCGTGGATTCCGCTGCATATTTAAAAAACGGAATACCAAGACCGACCTTTCTGGTCTGGCGGGTGGTAAAAAACGGGTCTGTTACGTGCTCTAACTGTTCTTTTGTCATTCCGCAGCCGTCATCAGTAAGCTGGACGGTCAATTCATCTGTAGAGGTATTCACAGAAACAAGAATGGTAACCAGGCTGGCGCCTGCCCGTGTGGAGTTCTCTGCCACATCCAAAATATTTAAAGAAATCTCTGTCATCATAAGCGTATGTAATTATTCGTATTTGGCCAAAATACCTGGAACATCATCGACTGTCAGTCTTCCGTAAACTTCTCCATTCACCATCATGACAGGAGCCAGACCGCAGGCGCCTACGCAGCGGCAGGAGTCTAAAGAAAACTTTCCATCCGGAGTGCATTCTCCGTTGGTGATTCCAAGAATATCCTCAATTTTATGGAAAATGTCACCGGAGCCTTTTACGTAGCAAGCGGTTCCAAGACAGACAGATACCTGATATTTACCCTTAGGCTCAAGTGCAAACTGGGCATAAAAAGTGGCAACACCATAAATCTTCTCAAGGGGAATACCCGTTTCATCAGAAATTATGGTCTGAACTTCAATTGGAAGATAACCATAGATATCCTGTGCCTTCTGCATGATAGGCATAAGAGATCCTTTTGTATCTTTGAGCTGGGAAATTACTTCTTTTAAAGCAACTTCCTGCTCTTTTGTCCCATTAAACTGGACGCCTTGTTTTTTACAAGTCATTTGATAACCTCCTTTAATGTTGCTTATGCAATGTAACTGATATTTTATCATGTTATTGAGAAAAAATCTATAGTTTTAATCAAGATTCGACAAAAAAATAACAAACATTACGTAGGAAATTTATACACTTGGGGCATTATTTATGATATAATTATCAATAATGTCTTGAATTGTGTGAATAGCGTGAATGGATGGAGGAAAAGGGCCATATGACAGTCGAAGATATCAGGAAAATACTGGGTGCAAAAGTGCTGGTTGGTGAGGAGCATCTGTCTGAAGAGGTGAAAAGCGCCTGCGGTTCTGACATGATGAGTGATGTGCTTGCATATTCAAAGGATCATTCGGTACTGCTCACAGGACTATGCAACCCCCAGGTGGTTCGGACTGCTGAAATGCTTGATATTGTGTGCATCGTGTTTGTAAGAGGGAAAAAGCCGGATGAAGCCATGCTCCAGATGGCGGCTGAGAGGGGGATTATTCTTCTGTCCACCGGGCACCGCATGTTTTCTGCCTGCGGAATGCTCTATGAGGCAGGACTACACGGAGGTGCGATTTAATTATGGATGTGATTACGTTTCATTATACGATTTCTCCTGATGATTTTACAAGAGCGGGAGAGGCCAGCAGCGATGTGAAGAGCAAATTGAAAAAAATGGGAGTTACACCGGAAGCTGTTCGTAAGGTTGCCATTGCCATGTATGAAGGAGAGATCAATATGGTAATACATGCCAAAGGCGGGGAGATCACGGTACATATATCAACAGAACGGATTGAGATGGTTTTAGAAGATGTTGGTCCCGGCATTCCGGATATTGATCTTGCCATGCAGGCCGGATATTCCACTGCTCCGGATGCAGTGCGCTCCCTTGGTTTCGGAGCGGGAATGGGACTGCCCAATATGAAAAAGTATTCCGATGAGATGGAGATACATACGGTGATTGGAGAAGGAACCACCATTCGAATGGTGGTGACTCTGTAGCTGCAAAAAATATGGATTGCTAAAAAGAGGTGAGCCATTGGATAAATTTTATCATTCTGTAAGACTTGATGAGGATCTCTGCATGGGCTGTATTAACTGCATTAAGCGCTGCCCAACCCAGGCGATCAGGGTAAGAAATAAAAAAGCACAGATTAACAGTAAATTCTGTATCGACTGCGGTGAGTGCATCCGTGTATGCCCTCATCATGCCAAACATGCCATTTACGATACCATGGAGGATTTAAAGCAGTTTGAATACACGGTTGCCCTGCCGGCACCATCTTTGTACAGCCAGTTTAATAACTTGGATGATGTGAACATTGTGCTTAATGCACTGCTGCTTATGGGATTTGATGACGTATTTGAAGTGAGCGCAGCTGCGGAACTGGTCAGTGAGGCAACCAGGGGGTATTTAAGCAAGAATCCGGATAAGCTTCCGGTTATCAGTACAGCCTGCCCTTCAGTAGTACGGCTCATCCGCGTTCGTTTTCCTAATTTAATTCCCAATCTACTGCCGCTTAATCCGCCGGTTGAGGTGGCTGCCATACTTGCAGTGAGAAGAGCGATGGAAAAGACGGGACTGCCCAGAGAAAAGATTGGGATCATATTTATTTCTCCATGTCCGTCAAAGGTGACTTATGCCAGGGCTCCTCTTGGGACCGATCACAGTGAAGTGGATAAAGTCCTTGCTATTAAGGATGTCTATCCACGGCTTCTTTCCTGCATGAAAGCGGTGGGAGACGAACCGCCGGAGATCGGAACGTCGGGGAAAATCGGCGTCAGCTGGGGAAGAAGCGGAGGAGAAGCAAGCGGTCTCTTTACAGAGGATTATCTGGCTGCAGACGGCATTGAGAATGTCATACGGGTTCTGGAGGATATGGAAGACCAGAAATTTACGAATTTGAAATTCGTAGAGTTAAATGCGTGTAACGGCGGCTGCGTGGGAGGGGTTCTTACTGTTGAGAATCCTTATGTAGCGGAGGTAAAGTTAAAGCGTCTGCGTAAATATATGCCTGTGGCAAGAAGCCATATGGAATCAGAAGGGGAAGAACTTGTCAGATGGACCAGCATGGTCCAGTATGAGCCGGTATTTCACCTGGGTGACACCATGATGGAAAGCTTTGCAAGGTTAAATCAGGTAGAGCGGCTTTTGAAGAAATTTCCGGGACTGGACTGCGGTTCCTGCGGTGCTCCCACCTGCAAGGCACTGGCAGAAGATATTGTCAGAGGGGAAGCCGCGGAGTCGGATTGCATCTATTTCCTCCGGGATAATGTTCATAAGCTGACAAAGGAGGTTGCCAGACTGGCGGCTGATATTGAGGAAGGAGATGGAGACAGCTACAGTAAATTTAGAGCCATGACTTCCTATATAGTAAGGATTTCCGATGAAATGAACCAGCTTGACAGGAAAGAGGGGAGAAATCAAAATGACGATAAGGGAACTGATTGATTCTGGAGAATTTGAGACAATTCATGTAGGTGAGAGAACGGACAGAAGCATTACAAAGCCATTTTGCTGTGATTTATTAAGCATTGCCATGGGCAAAGCGCCTGAGGGGTGTGCATGGGTGACTGTTATGGGAAATATGAACACCCTTGCTGTTGCGTCTTTAACGGATGCCGCCTGTGTGATCCTTGCAGAGGGTGTGGCACCTGACGAGGCCGCAAAACAAAAGGCAATCGAACAGAATATTACAGTAATGAAGACCGGGCTTCCTATTTTTGAAGCAGCTCTGCTGATTGAAAAAAGGCTTTCCCATGAAGACGCTTGAATATGACCTCCATATTCATTCCTGCTTGTCTCCCTGCGGCGATGACGATATGACACCTGGCAATATTGTAGGGATGGCAGCCTTAAAAGGACTTGAAGTGATTGCGGTGACAGACCACAATTCCTGCAAGAACTGTCCCGCTGTGTTGCATTTTGCAGAGGAGTTCGGGATTCTTGCAATTCCTGGTATGGAGATTTGTACGTCGGAGGAGGTCCATGCGGTGTGTCTCTTTCCTACGTTGTCAAAAGCAATGGAATTCGATGGGTATGTGGAGAAGAAACTGATCCCCTTTCCCAATAATGTGGAAATTTTTGGAAACCAGTTTATATATAATAAGGAAGATGAAGCAGCAGGGACGTTTGAAAATCTTCTGATTAACTCCACAGAGATATCCTTTGACGGACTTTGGGATCTGGTCCGTTCCTTTGATGGTGTTATGTTTCCCGCTCATTTGGACAAAAACGCCAACAGCCTGTTATCAAACCTGGGTTTCATTCCGCCAGACAGCCGTTTTATGGCGGCAGAAGTGAGGAATCTAAACAGTCTTCCTGAACTGGTCAGACAAAACCCATATCTTGAGCGCTGCGTGATTCTTCAAAATTCAGATGCCCATCAGCTGGGTGATATCAAAGAACCGGGTCTTCCCCTGGAAGTAGAAGAAAAAAGTGTGGAAGGGATAATTGCTGCCCTTTTAAAGGGAAGATTTGTGTGAATATGAAGGACTGCTGCTGCAGTCGTTCTACTCCTGTATGGATAAAAAAAGAGAAGGCCCGGAATACAGAGAACAAACTGTATTTTGGGGCTTTTTTTGCTTTTTACTTTCCATTTTCCCTTAATTCCTGTATAGTAGAGATTAGTAACAGGGAAAGGAATGATGTTTTATGAAGAAATTTTTACAACTGGGACTGGGTGTGACAGCCCTTGCCCTTATAACAGCCTTCGTGCCAGCTTCTCCATTTCCGTCCATGGCGTATGAAACGGCGGCAGCTGCACAAGAAACAACGCAGGTACGAGGCGGCTGGATAGATGAAAACCTGGGGCCGGGAGTTGCCAGATGGGTAGATGAAAGCGGAAACGTTTCTACAAAGCCAGGAAAGCAGGAAGAGACACAGACAGAGACAGCCACGCAGTCACAGGCGGAGACAGAAAGTCAAAGTACAGGAGAAACAGCGGGGCAGCAGGAATCATCAGAAACGGAGGCACAACCTGCCGGAAGAGTGATTGATCCTTCCAAGCCAATGATTGCACTGACCTTTGATGATGGTCCTTACGCTCCGGTGGGTAATCAGATTATGGATAGTCTGGCACAGTATGGCGGAAAAGCGACTTTTTTCGTGGTAGGAAACCGGGCGGCCTATTATCCTGATGAATTAAAGCGTATGGCTGCAGAAGGGCATGAGATTGGTAATCATACATATGAGCATAAGTATTTAAACAAGTTAAATGCCCAGCAGATTCAAAGCCAGATTAACCGCTGCAATGATGCAGTACAAGCTGTCTGTGGTGTAAGACCTGTCTTAGTCAGACTGCCGGGAGGGAATAAAAACAGCACAGTTCTTCAGAATGTTCATGCGCCTATGATAATGTGGAGTATTGATACGCTGGACTGGAAGACCAGGAACACGGCTAAATCCATACAGACAGTGATGAGCCGGGTGAAAGATGGGGATATTGTGCTGATGCATGAACTCTATCCTCAAAGCGGAGCTGCCGCCGTTGAGATCATCCGCAGACTATCCGAGCAGGGATATCAGCTGGTTACCGTAAGCGAGCTGGCAAGCTATCGGGGCGGAATGGTATCCGGCGGGGTTTATTCACAGTTTTACCGATAAGAATAAAAAGAGGAAAACTGTACCCTAATAGTAATACACAGAAAACCAACCTGTGTTAAGCTATTAGGGTATTTTTAATAATATGGAGAAGGTGAACCCATGATACTGAGAATAAAAGACATATTAGAAAAATTAGATGAAACAATCATTATAAAGTCAGTTTTATGCGAAGAAAATCTGACCATACGGGGAGTAAAACTATTAACGGACCATAGTGCGGTTTTTGATGATCATATACTCTATATTGGCCGGTATTCTGATAGTTCCAATAGTTCCGGCAACAATTTTCCTGTGAATGTTCTTTTACTTGAGTGTCCGTCTGACATGGATATTTCTCAAATGGTAAATGAAGATTGTCACGCCAATATGGTTTATATACAGCCAGGAATCACTACGGAGGAGCTGCTCAATGATGTAACGGATATACTTGTGGATCAGTATTCGTTAATCGAGCGGCCGGCTGCACTTTTTAATACCATTATACAAGGCAGAGGGCTTCCCTATATTATAGATATAGCCAGTGAGTTATTGGGAAATCCCGTTATGCTGGGAGATAATAATCATCGCTTATTAGCAGCTTCTGATTTTAAGGAGGTAGATGATCTGCCATGGATGGAATACAGGAATATGGGATTTACAACTTATGAGTATACACAGAAATATAATTTTAAGCAGTGGATCGAAAAAACAGTCCAAAACAATAAAGCAGTCATTGGAAGTCTTGGAGAAGGTTACAAATATCGTAGGATATTTTGTGCAATACGGTTGGAACGGCGTATTGTGGGTCATTTTGCCGTGCTTGAATACAACAGACTTTTTACAGAAAAAGATTTGGAGATAACGGAATTCATATGTGATGTAATAGCGAATGAGATCAAAAACAATCAATCTTCCGGTTTTCAGTATGACTGGCTTGCAAACCGATTTTTTTCGGATCTGATACAGGGAAGTCTTACGGAACCGGAATTAATCGCAGACAGAGCAAAGAGACTGCAGTGGAAACTGCCGGATAAAAAATATCTTATTATCATAAAATACAATCATTATTCGGAAACATTCAGCCTGATCTCTTTTATAAGAGAATCAAAACTTTTTAAAGGTTCCAATGGGGAATTAATGTTTCATGATAATCATTTAATATTTATTACAGGCTGCAATCAGTCCCAATACTTAGCCAATGAAGATATTCAGCCCGTTACTGATTATTTAAAGCAGATGCACATGAGTGCCGGTGTCAGTCAGAGTTTTAATGAGATATTGGAGATTCCCGAGGCATACGAACAGGCATTGGCAGCAATCCGATTAGGTAAAAAGGAAGCAGCTGAGTTATGTATCTATCGGTATGAAGATTATGGAATTTATGATATGCTGGACCGGATAAAAGAACAAAAGGATCTGATCCATTATTGCCACCCGGATATTTTAAGATTAAGAGAATACGATGAGAATCATAAAACGGATTATTTAAAAAGCTTATATACGTATATTATCAACATGGGGAATCTGGTGGCTTCTGCCGATGATCTGTATATTCACAGAAATACGATGAATTACCGATTGTCTAAAATACAAGAACTGATATCTGTGGATATTTATAACCGGGACTGTTATATGACACTATATTTTTCGTATAAAATATTAGAATATATCAGTAAATGAGATAAAAATTCATTTGTGCAGAACTGTCATTGTTTTAGATAATTTTCTAAATAAATGCACGATGCATAAACGTCAGTAAGTATGTTACCATAAATATGTTAATATTTTATCAAAAACATACTTACGGAGGCGGCATATGAATTACGAGATTTTAAACACACCATTTTCAATCGGAAATATGATTGTAAAGAATCGTATTGCCATGGCACCAATGGGACTTAACTCAGGCCATATTGACGGAACAATTGCTGATGATGAAATTGATTATTTTGAAGAGCGGGCAAAAGGGGGAACCGGACTGATCATTATGGGCTGCCAATTCTTAACACAGGAACTGGCTCAGGGCTCCATGGAAGGATATTTAGATAATACCTATGTGATTCCTCAATTAACCACATTGGTGGAAGCAGTTCACCGCTATGGTACAAAGATCTGTGCACAGCTTAGCTGCGGTACTGGTAAAAATGCATTCCCTAATATGTTAAACGGGAAGGCGCCTGTTTCTTCTTCAGCAATTCCTTCCATGTTTGATCCGAATTTACTGTGCCGCGAATTAACGGTTGAAGAGATTAAGACAATCATGAAGCAATTTTCATATTCTGCAAAAATACTTAAGGATGCTGGTTTTGATGCCATTGAAGTTCATGGGCATGCAGGATATTTAATTGACCAGTTTATGTCAGAAATCTGGAATAAAAGAACAGATGAGTATGGTGGAACGCCGGAAAACCGTATGCGATTTGCCGTTGAAATTGTTCAATCCATACGGGAAGCTGTGGGACCTGATATGCCTATTCTGTTTCGAATGGCAGTAAAGCATAACTTTGAAGGCGGACGTACGTTTGAAGAAACCATTCCCCTTATGCAGGAACTGGAAAAAGCAGGAGTGGATGCATTGGATATTGACAGCGGAAGCTATGAAAATATTGATTATATATTCCCACCTGCTTATCTGGGCGATGCCTGTATGGCAGATGTCTGCGAGGTTGCACGTAAGGCGGTTAAAATTCCACTGCTGAATGCTGGTAACCATACTCCGGAAACAGCCGTTCAGTTAATTGAAAGCGGAAATGCTGATTTTGTATTAATGGGAAGACCTTTAATCGCGGAACCGGAGATGGCAAATAAAATCTTAACTGACCGCCGTGATGAAGTTCGCCCATGTATTCGCTGCAACGATGACTGCATCGGAAGAATTCTCACCAGACTGACGAAAATCAGCTGTTCCGTCAATCCAGCCACTGGATTCGAAAAACGCTTTAAACTTAAAAAAGCGGATAAACAGCAGAATGTAGTCGTAATCGGGGGAGGTCCTGGCGGAATGGAAGCTGCCAGAACAGCGGCGCTCATGGGCCATAAGGTTGACTTGTATGAAAAAGAGAGTGACTTAGGGGGGCAATTACGCAGTGCAGCAACTCCGCCATTTAAGAGCCAGCTGCGGGAACTGATTACCTGGTATAAGCGCCAGTTGGAACTAACCGGAGTTGCAGTTCATGTGAATACGGAAATAGGAGAAGATGATCCGGTGTTTGAGAAGGCGGATGCGATCATCGTTGCTACCGGAGCAATTCCTATGATGCCCCCGGTTAAGGGAATTGAACTTGCAATTAATGTTTTGGAAGCACATCTGGATGAGAACAAGCTGAAAGGTGAAAAAATCATTTATTGCGGCGGCGGTCTGTCCTCCTGTGACAGTGCTTTGGAAACAGCATTAAAAGGGAAAAAGGTAGCCATCATTGAAATGCTTGATGAAGTGGCAGCTGGAGATCACATGATTAATAAAGCATCCTTAATACCAATGCTTTTAGAAAACAAAGTGGAACTATATACAGGCCATAAGGTGCTTGAAATAACGGCTGAAGGTGTCCGGGCCATGGAAAAAGATGGAAAAGAGGTTTTCCTTGAAGGAAACACAGTGGTTGCTTCCTTTGGAATGCTTCCTAACAATGAAACAGCAAAAGCCATTGATGCAAAATACCATAATAAGGTACGTCTGATCGGTGATTGTACGAAAGTAGGAAAAGTGGGCGGCGCTGTGAGAAGCGGTATGTATGCTGCAATGTCTTTAAGATAATGGAATACAGGGCAGGAATCCAGTAAGAGGATTGACCTGCCCTGTTTTTAAATGATTATTTCTCGTCACAAACCTGAAAAATATAAAATTTCAGGTAGTAAGAATTTTCGTCTCCGCTCCAGAGAATCGGGTGGTCTGCAGACTGGGTGCGGTATTCTACCTGACGCAGGCGCTTATGAGCGCTTACAGCCGCTTCTCTTATGGTTTTGGTGAACAGCTCGGGGGTCATGAAATGAGAGCAGGAGCAGGTGGCTAAATAACCGCCATCTGTAACAAGCTTTAATCCCCGGATATTGATTTCCCGATATCCCTTCACTGCGTTTTTTACGGAGTTTCTGGACTTGGTAAATGCGGGAGGGTCGAGAATCACCACATCGAATTTTTCCCCGGATTTCTCAAGCTCGGGCAGAAGTTCAAAAACATCAGCACAGCGGAAGGAAACACGATCTGAAAGTCCGTTTAACTCTGCATTCTCCCTTGCCTGCTCAACTCCAAGTTCCGATGCATCGACTCCAATTACTTCTTTTGCACCTGCCATACCCGCATTTAAGGCAAAGGATCCGGTATGGGTGAAGCAGTCTAAAACCCGTTTGTCCCTGCATAAGCGTTTTATGGCAAGCCGGTTGTACTTCTGGTCCAGAAAGAATCCTGTTTTCTGACCATCTTCCACATCCACCATATATTTTACATCGTTCTCTGTAATCTTAACCTTAGTGTCAAATGGCTCTCCGATAAATCCCTTGAATCGTTCCATTCCTTCCTGAAGCCGTACCTTAGCATCGCTGCGTTCATAGATACCACGGATCTGAATTCCGTCTTCTGCAAGAATATGTTTCAGCTTTTCAAGAATCACAGGTTTTAAACGGTCAATGCCCAGTGCAAGGGATTCCACGACCAGAACATCAGAGAACTTGTCCACTACGATTCCCGGAAGAAAATCGGCTTCTCCGAAGATAATCCGGCAGCTGCTGGTGTCTACGGTGGTTTTCCGGTATTCCCATGCGTTTCGTACCCGCATTTCAATGAATTCCTCATTGATCTCCACGTCTTTTTTCCGTGTCAACATGCGGACTGTAATTTTGGAGTTGGTATTAATAAAGCCCCTGCCCATGCAGTAGCCGTCAAAATCCTGGACAGTAATAATATCTCCGTTGGTATAATCTCCTGTTATAGTATCAATTTCATTGTCAAAAATCCACATTCCTCCGGCTTTTAAAGACCGTCCTTCTCCCTTTTTAATTCTAACGATAGCTGTTTCCATAGTCTGATACTCCTTTGTTTTATGATTGATGCTGTTTCAGCCGTACAAGCAGCTGATATAAGGGCTTAAATAAAATAAGTGAAATAGTAAAATTCCCCATACCGTGGAGAATGTCAAATGGTATTCCGGCAGTCCACCAGACAAAGGCTGCATACAGGCCACCGGTCAGAAGTGTGGGAAGAGAGGAAAATAAACCAAACAGCATTCCAAAGGTTCCTGACAGAAGCGCGGCGGAGAATGGTGATGGGCAGTTTTTATTATAAAGAAGAAAAATGGCGGCTGGAATAATCGCCCACACATACAGGTATGAAAACCACCATATGCCAATTCCCCAGAATAATCCTTCCAATAGAACAAACACGTACAGGATAATCCATACGTGTCTGCCAAATACCAAGGTATATAAAATTAAAAACAAAGAGACCAGCTCCACATTGGGCAGCCAGGATAAGCTTACCTGACTGATCAGTAACAGCGAACTTAAAAATCCATCAATTACCAGATTCTTTGTGGTAATGGGACGATATTGTTTCATGCTCCGCCGCCTTTACCATCAGAGAGGGTGTACTGAAAGGTGTAGTGTTCCCCGTCCTTAATCGCCTGCTGGCTGACGCCGTAATTGCATGGTTCTCCGTCACAAAGAAGAGCCCAGTAGGCACCGTCTTTTTTATAATCGGCCTGTTTGCCATTAATTTTAATCACCATCAGTCCCGATTCTTCTGTGGTGGTTCCTTCCAGAGTAAGACCAGGTATGGCGTTCACGGCTTCCAGTAAGAACTGGGCTTCCGTCTTTAGCTGATAGTGGTCTGTTGTCCCGTCCTGATATACTACATCTACGGTAATGTTCTTGGTTCCCGCCATAGGAACAGGCCTTGTCAGAGTATAGATGACTAACAGCAGTGCCAGGACTGCTATCGCGGTACAGCCTCCCAAAAAGGGAGAGAGCCTTTTGAATCGATTCATGTTATGCTGACTTCCTTTTTCATTATTCAAATAGCACAGATTAGTATAGCATAGAAGAGAGTACTGCCGCAAGGTGAGAATTTCCATCTTTTCTTAAAAACTTAAGTGATGTATAATGGATCAGTACTGTAGAAAAGAAGGTGGATAACGTATGGCTTTAAAAGAGCAGATATTAAATGAAATAAAGGAATGCGAGAAGCTGTTAATTGGAATCGGAGAGGAATGGAACGGTATTCTCGCTGGCGGGGAAGACAGCCTCTATGAAAAACTGGGCGGACTTATAAAAGACAGGGATTATTTTATTGTCACAACACTGACCAATGGAGAGTTGATGAAATCTGGTCTGGATCCAAAACGTATGGTGGCACCCTGTGGCAATGTCACCTGGAGACAGTGTTCCAAAGCATGTACAAAAGACATCTGGGAACCTGGGGAGATTCCTGATGATATCTGTCCTCATTGCAAAGAACCACTGACTGGAAATACCATTCAGGCGGAAACTTATATTGAAGAGGGGTATCTTCCCCAGTGGAATGCCTATACCAGATGGCTGGCAGGAACACTGAATAAAAAACTTGTGATTTTAGAGCTTGGTGTGGGATTTCAGACTCCGACTGTAATCCGGTGGCCTTTTGAGAAAACGGCGTCTGTAAATAACAAGGCATTTCTGTACCGCATTCATGGAAGTTTTGCACAGCTATCCGAAGGGCTGCAGGAAAAGGCAGAATCAATTCCTGTAAATTCCGTGGAATTCTTAGAAAGCATTTAGTCACGTTTTGCGTTGTGCAGGATCAGGGACTGTGTTAGAATATTGGAAAAAGGCGAAAAAGAGGTGGCTGCCATGATTGCGATTATTGACTATGATGCCGGAAACTTAAAAAGTGTGGAAAAGGCCCTTACTTCGTTAGGGGAGATACCTGTGGTGACCAGGGATAAGGAGACCATACTTGCAGCAGACAAAGTGATTTTACCAGGTGTGGGAGCATTTGGCGACGCCATGGATAAGCTTTGCCAGTATAACCTGCCAGATGTAATCCGGAAGGTAACAGAAAAAGGCACCCCTTTTCTGGGAATCTGCTTAGGGCAGCAACTGTTATTTGAAAGCAGTGAGGAATGTGAAGGGGTCAAAGGACTTTGTATTCTTCCGGGAAAAATTGTCAGATTTCCGGATCGGTCCGGGCTTAAGGTTCCCCATATGGGCTGGAACAGCCTGAATATCAGACCGGGCGCAAGACTTTTTAAAGGTCTGGATTCCGGTGCATATGTTTATTTTGTCCATTCATATTATTTAGAAGCAGACAGGGAATCGGATGTTGCCGCATCCTGTGAGTACGGTGTGGCTTTTGGGGCATCTGTGGAACGGGATAATGTCTTTGCCTGTCAGTTCCACCCGGAAAAGAGCGGAGATACCGGTCTTAAGATACTGAAAAACTTCATTGAACTGACTTAAAGGAGGAACCGGATGCTTACAAAACGAATCATTCCATGTCTGGATGTGCATAACGCAAGAGTGGTAAAGGGTGTTAATTTTGTTAATTTACAGGATGCCGGAGATCCGGTGGAAATCGCAGCAGCCTATGACAAAGCAGGGGCAGATGAGCTGGTATTTCTAGATATTACGGCTTCTTCCGATAACCGGAATACAGTGGTTGATATGGTGCGCCGGGTTGCAGAAAAGGTCTTTATTCCATTTACAGTAGGCGGAGGAATCCGGACAGTAGAAGATTTTAAGATGCTTTTACGGGAAGGGGCGGATAAGATATCCATTAATTCCTCTGCGATCAATACCCCCAGACTGATTTCGGATGCTGCTGATAAGTTTGGACGACAATGTGTGGTGGTTGCCATCGATGCTAGAAGGCGGGCAGATGGAAGCGGCTGGAATGTTTTTAAGAACGGCGGAAGAATCGATACAGGACTGGATGCGGTAGAGTGGGCTATAAAAGCAGACCGTCTGGGAGCCGGAGAGATACTGCTCACCAGCATGGACTGTGACGGAACAAAAGCTGGTTACGATGATGAACTGAACCAGATCATTGCTGAGTCTGTATCTGTTCCGGTTATTGCATCAGGCGGGGCTGGAACCATGGAACATTTTCACAGTGCTCTTACAGAGGGCAAGGCAGATGCGGCTCTGGCGGCCTCTCTGTTTCATTACAAGGAACTGGAAATTATGGAGTTAAAACGGTACTTATCAGAGAAAGGAGTACCGGTTCGGATTTAAAGATGCAAAGGAGAAAAAATGGCAGCAATTGATAACGACTGGCTGGAACCCTTAAACGGAGAGTTTAAAAAGCCATATTACAGGGAACTTTATCAGAAGGTGAGGAAAGAGTACGAAACAACCCAGGTTTTTCCTGACCCCAATGACATATTCAATGCGTTTCAGTTTACCCCCCTTTCCAAGGTAAAGGTGGTGATACTGGGGCAGGATCCTTATCACAACGTGGGTCAGGCTCATGGCCTGTGCTTTTCTGTGAAGCCTGATGTGGATATTCCACCGTCTCTGGTGAATATCTATCAGGAACTGAGAGAAGATCTTGGTTGTGAGGTTCCAAACAACGGATACTTAAAAAAATGGGCAGATCAGGGAATTATGTTACTGAATACCGTACTGACTGTAAAAGCGCATGCAGCTAACTCCCATCAGGGAATTGGCTGGGAGACTTTTACCGATGCGGCTATTAAGATTTTAAATGAGCAGGATCGCCCTATGGTCTTTCTTTTATGGGGGCGTCCCGCTCAGAATAAGAAGACAATGCTTACAAATCCCAAACACTTAATACTGGAAGCGCCACATCCCAGTCCTCTTTCCGCTTACAGAGGATTCTTTGGATGCAAACATTTCAGCAAAACCAACGCTTATCTGGAGGCGAATGGAATGACTCCGATTGACTGGCAGATAGAAAATATTTAAAACAGAGGAATTAAGATGAATATAATTGAGATATTAAAAGTTATCGTTCTTGGAATCGTGGAAGGATTTACAGAATGGCTGCCAATCAGCAGCACTGGTCATATGATTTTAGTAGATGAGATCATTCATTTAAACCAGCCGGACAGTTATAAAAACATGTTTCTGGTTGTGATTCAGCTGGGGGCGATTCTTGCAGTAGTAGTGTTGTATTTTGACAGGTTAAATCCATTTTCCCCAAGAAAAAAGGCGGCTCAGAAAAAGGCAACATTTATTTTATGGAGCAAGATTATACTGGCATGTCTGCCCGCGGCTGTGATTGGAATTTTGGTGGATGATATCCTGGATAAATATTTAATGAACGGCTATGTAGTAGCAGCGACTTTAATTATATACGGTGTTCTCTTTCTTGTAATTGAGAACCGGAACAAGTATCGGAACTTTGAAGTGCAGAAGGTGGGAGAGATTTCTTACCAGACAGCTCTTTATATTGGTCTGTTCCAGCTGCTTTCCTTAATTCCCGGTACATCCCGTTCCGGATCCACCATACTGGGTGCCATGATTTTAGGCTGTTCCAGGGCAGCATCAGCGGAATTTTCATTCTTTCTTGGGATCCCGGTTATGTTTGGTGCAAGCCTCTTAAAGATTGTGAAATTTGGTTTTAATTTTTCGGGAGCCCAGATTTTTTATCTGATTCTAGGAATGGTAGTGGCATTTGCTGTTTCTGTGTATGCGATTAAGTTTCTTATGGGATATATCAGACAGCATGATTTTAAATTTTTTGGATATTACAGAATTGTCCTTGGGGCAATTGTACTTTTGTATTTTGGTGTAACCGCATTCCTTGGTTAAGGGAACCATGAAAAAGAGAGCTGTCCGCCGGCCAATCGCCGCGGTCAACTCTCTTTTGTATTGTAGGTCATATGGGTTCCTTTCCGACGGCTACGGTCTAAACAGCATTCCGATCCGTCCTTCAGCAGCTAGTTCATCTTCGCCGTCGAAGTTAAATAATAAATTCCGATTCTGTGTAACCAGTCCCATCTTCATTTCATCGTAGTCTTTCACGTTAACTCTGGTCAAACCGTAATCAATATAGATATCGCACATAAATGCATTAGCCGTATTGATCAGGAGTGCCAGCGGTATGGGAATGGTACGCAGCTGGATATCGACATTCATCGTCCGCATATCCGTACCTCCTTCTCTTTAGCACCGGACACGCCGGTGTGGGCTTATGAAACGTTACGTATAGGGGTAACTCTGGTAGTTTCATTTTACTCAATTCTATTTAGAATTACAAGAGTGAAAATAAAAAAGGACATGCTTTTGAAAAAAGAAGGTTATAGGCCAAAGTAATCTGCTGAGAGATACATCAGACTGCTTTGGTCTATACCTTCTATTAATTTACTTGAAGTAGAGAAAAATGTATGGGTAATTAACAGTTCTCCGCAATCTCATAAACCAGACGCTCGGATTCCTCCCACCCAAGACATGGATCGGTAATGGATTTTCCATAGCATCCGTCACCAACCTTCTGGCAGCCAGGCTCAATATAACTTTCAATCATCAGTCCCTTTACGAGGCCGTAAATTTCAGATGAGTGCTTTCTGCTGTGAAGGACTTCTTTGGAGATACGAATCTGCTCCCTGTATTTTTTATTGGAGTTTGAATGGTTTGCATCTACGATGCAGGCCGGATTCTGCAAATTACGTCTGCTGTACATCTCATGAAGAAGAAATAAATCTTCAAAATGATAGTTGGGGATGCACTGGCCGTGCTTGTTAACCGCACCCCGCAGAATGGTATGGGCAAGGGGATTGCCGGAGCTTTTCACTTCCCAGCCACGATAAGTAAAATCATGAGCCTGCTGGGCAGCGACTACAGAGTTCAGCATAACCGACATATCACCGCTAGTGGGGTTTTTCATACCAACTGCAACCTCACAGCCGCTGGAAGTTAACCGGTGCTGCTGGTTTTCCACGGAACGGGCTCCGATGGCAATGTAGGACATGATATCATCAAGGTAGGTTAAGTTCTCCGGATACAGCATTTCGTCTGCTGTGGATAAACCGGTCTCCTCAAAAACTTTCATGTGCATGCGGCGGATTGCGATGAGTCCTTCGTGCATGTCCGGCTTTTTCTCCGGGTCAGGCTGATGAAGCATTCCTTTATAGCCTTCGCCTGTGGTTCTTGGCTTGTTGGTGTAAATTCTGGGAACCAGAATTAGACGGTCTTTCGTTTTCTCCTGAACCTTCACCAGCCGATTTACATAATCACAGACGGAGTCTTCGTTATCAGCAGAACAGGGACCAATAATAACCAGAAATTTGTCGCTGTTTCCTGTAAGTACGTCACGGATGGCCTGGTCTCTTTCTATCTTAAGGGCTTTTAAAGCGGCTGGAAGAGGAAAACGATCTTTGATTTCTTCCGGGCTGGGCAGATTGCTGACATATTGAAATCCCATAATATCCTCCTGTATCATTGCTGTTTTATTTTTTGCTGTTGATTATATAACAGAACACCGGAAAAATCCAGTGTTCCTTGAAATTTGGTTAAGTTTGACCATGTGTCAATTCTTAAGTGTTCCTTTTTTTTCAAAAATGTTGTATGATGTTAACGAATGAATAATGGAAAGGTGTTAAAAATATGGAAAAATATTGGAACTGGGGAGGAAGCTATATCGGGGTGAAGCAGCGGGATTATTTGGTTGCTTGTGATGGAACAGTTCTTGGTAAGTTTTATGGCAAAGAGCTGTATAACAAGAATGGAAATTACATAGGTGAATTAGGAAGAAATGACAGACTAATTAAAAATAAAACAAAAGAACCATTTCGCCGTCTGGCATTCAGTCCTTATGTTAAGGGGACGATAACCAGTCCGGTGAAAAGCATTGCACCGTATCCCATGATTTCCGGATTTGAGGATTTTACTGTCTGACTGTATCTGACTGATGGGAGAAATATGAAGATGACTAAGGAGAAAGTATGAAGGACTTAACCAAAGGCAGCCCTGGAAAAATCATGCTTCAGTTTGCGCTTCCTGTTGCAGCTGGCAATCTATTTCAACTATTTTACAGCCTTGCAGATACCCGGGTAGTGGGAAGCACCCTGGGAGAGAGTGCACTGGCAGCTGTGGGAGCCACAACTTCCATCAGTACTTTGTTTATTGGCTTTTTGTCCGGACTGACCGGAGGTTTTGCCCTGCTTACAGCAAGAAGCTATGGAGCCGGAGAAGAGGAGAAGGTCAGAAGGTATTCGGCTGGAGGTCTGCTTTTAGGGACTCTCACATCCGTTATGATTACTTTGCTGTGTGTGGGAGGTCTGCCTCTGTTTTTAAGGGCACTTCATGTACCGGAGTCTTTGATGCCTGATGCAAAGGGATATATCCGGATCATTCTGTTTGGAATGGTCATGACTATGTTATATAACTCCTGTGCCTCCATTTTAAGAGCGGTGGGAGATACTGCAGCCCCTTTGGCATTTCTGGTTTTATCCAGTATCCTTAATGTATTTCTGGATCTTTTCTTTATCCTTGTTCTTCATAGCGGAGTTAAGGGGGCGGCCATTGCAACCGTATTGTCCCAATCCCTGTCGGCAGTGTTAAGTCTTTGCTATATGATAAAACGGTATCCGGTTTTCCGCTTTCATATCCGGGATTTTAAGATTACCAGAGGAGAGATCAGGCAGCTCTATTCGTCGGGAATTTCCATGGCTCTCATGATGTCACTTGTCTTTTTTGGAACCCTTTCCCTGCAGAGTGCAATTAATCTTCTGGGAACAGATATTATTGTTGCGCACACGGCGGCTCGTAAAATTACAGAGTTTTTCATGCTCCCGTTTTCCGTTATGGGTGTGACCATGGCAAATTTTTGCGGGCAGAATATAGGGGCGGGTAAGATTTCCAGAATTTATAAGGGCATTTCCCAGGCACTGACCATTACGTCTGTCTGGTCTGTGGCAATGATTATTTTAAGCTATACGGCAGCCCCTTATCTGGTGTATCTGGTGACCGGTTCTTTAAACCGTGATATAGCAGGAACGGCTGCCCTTTACTTAAAGATTAATTCCCTCTTTTATTTTGTACCTGCAGCTATTTCCATTTTCCGGAATGCACTTCAGGGATGCGGGGATCATAAAACCCCGGTTGTATCAAGCTTTATTGAACTGGCAGGAAAGGTTGCAATTGCAGCATTTCTGGCACCGGTTCTTAAATATATGGGAATTATTGTGGCAGAACCAATTGTCTGGATTCTAATGGTAATGCCATTGACGTTAAAAATCAGAAACCTGTCAGGATTAACAACAGATAAGAGGTAGATTATGAATCGATATGTTGAACTTGAAGAAATGCTTCATTTCCGCGAAAATAAAGCCAGAATCCAGGAGGAACTGAGGGAAAAATATAAGGGACTGGTGACGATAACGCTGGCAATGAACATACCGGGGCCCATGAAAACTTCCGATGATATTTTGTTTGCTTTTGAGGAGGGAACCAGGTGGTTAGAACAGAAGGTTTCTGATTCCGGCATAATAATAAAAGAAATGACCGGAGTGTCAGAGAATGCTGGATTTATGAAATTCTATGTTTTAGACTGTGTGGATCCTGTCCTGGTGAAAGATCTGGCTGTCGGACTGGAAGAAACTCACCCATTAGGCCGCCTCTGGGATATAGATGTTTATAATATAGAAGGTATCAGTATTAGCAGAGCAGCTATTTCTGCACCTTCACGCAAATGTTTTATCTGCGGGCAGGAGGCCAAAGGGTGCGCCAGAAACAGAACCCATTCCGTTGAGGAGCTGATGCATAAAGTAGAGAGTATGATCCGGGACTATCAAAAGCACCGGGAAGAATAATGAGTATTTAACAGGTAAGAAAGGGAGCGCTGCACGAAAATGCAGGCTCCCTTTCTTAACATTTTTTAAGGTACATTTTTTCCAGAGTTAAGATTCCCCGAGTAAACTTAAATTATAGAAAATAAAAGGGAGGCTTTAAACATAATGGAGATAGAAAGACCGGCTATGGCCGGAACGCTGGAATCCAGTGACTGTCAGGTAACTGTTGAGCCAGGAGACGGAAGAATCGATTTTACACTGGAAAGTGCAGTGATCAATCAGTATGGCAACCAAATCAGAAAAGTGGTATTTGAAACTCTGAGTCACTTAGGAGTGGATAATATAAAAATTTCCATGGTAGACAAGGGCGCTCTGGACTGCACCATCAAAGCCAGGGTAGAAGCGGCCGTATCCCGCTCTATGGATCAATTTGTCAATGCTTTATGGGGAGGTGCTTTCAAATGATCAATTTAGTGAAGAAGCGGCTCAGAAGAACCATGATGTTTTTAAATGCCCAGAAACCGGGACTGATTAAGGATCCCTATATTTATAGACCGGACAGCATCATCCTTGATTTAGAGGATGCTGTTGCAGAAAACCAAAAGGATGCTGCCAGATTTTCCCTGTATCATGCTCTCAAAGAGATTGATTACAGAGGGTGCGAACGGGTGGTAAGAATTAACGGGCTTGATACGCCGTACTGGCAGGAGGACATCCGCTGTGCAGTAGCTGGTGGATGCGATGCCATCCGTATTCCAAAAGTGGAATCTCCCAAAGACGTTCACAGAGTGGAAGAGGAGATTTTAAAGGCAGAGAAGGATTTTGGAATGCCGGAAGGTATGATCCTTATAATGGCGGCAATCGAATCGGCAAGAGGTGTTATGAAGGCTCTGGATATCTGTGAAGCATCAGAACGTCTCTTTGGAATTGCTCTGTCAGGAGGAGATTATACCAAAGATTTGCAGACCCGCATTACCGGTACGGGTATTGAACTTATGGGAGCCAGACAGAATCTAATCATTGCTGCAAGAGCGGCAAAGGTACAATGCTTTGATACCGTATATACAAACCTTGATGATATGGACGGTTTCCAACGTGATGTAGAGACAATTCATCTTATGGGATTTGACGGAAAGTCAATTGTTAATCCCCGCCAGATTCCAATTGTTCATGACATTTTCACCCCGTCTGGAAAAGACATCGTCTTTGCAGAAAAGGTGGTAAGAGAGATCGAAGAGAAAAAGGAAATGGGAATCGGCGTATTTACAGTAGATGGAAAGATGATTGACATTGCATTTTATGACGGAGCTAGGAGAACCATTGAACTGGCAAAGGCTTCCGGCGTATATAAAGGAGATTTATAAGATGATCAATGCAGTAGGAAGAGAGATTCCGGAAGAAATCTTAAAAATAACAGGAAAAGAACCATTTAAAGGAAATCACTATTTTGATGGATACGAATATAAAAAAGACGGTCCTTCTACCAGATGTGTCATTAATTCAGAGGGAAGTAAGCTGGTAGAGAACATTCATGAAGTTCTGGTAAAATGCGGGATTCAGGATGGGATGACACTGGGCTTTCACCATCATTTCCGGGATGGAGATTATGTCGTTAACATGGTAATGGAAGAAATTCACAAAATGGGAATTAAGAATATTACCATTTGTGCAAGTTCTCTGGGAAAAGCTCATGATAAACTGGTGGAATTGATTGAAGACGGAACAATTACAAACATACAGTCCTCCGGTGTCAGAGGGAAAATCGGTCGTGCCATTTCAGAAGGAAAACTGAAAGGACTGGCTGTTATGCGTTCCCACGGCGGCAGAGTCCGTGCCATAGAGACTGGAGAAGTGAGAATTGATATTGCATTTATTGGATCTCCTACCTGTGATGATTATGGCAACTGCCGTGGAATCGGCGGAAAGTCCGACTGCGGTGTGCTTTCTTACTCCATGGTGGATGCGGATTATGCGGATAAAGTGGTTGCTATTACCGACTGCCTGGTTCCATTTCCAAACTTTCCTGCCCATATTTCCATGACAAAGGTAGATTACGTGGTTGTGGTTGATGAGATCGGAAATCCGGATAAAATTGCAACAGGAGCGGCAAAGCCTACCACGGATATGAGAAAGCTGATGATGGCTGATTATTGTACCCAGTTTGTAGTTAATACACCATATTTCAAAGACGGATTTTCTTATCAGACGGGTGTGGGAGGGGCTTCCATTGCTTCAACCATCTCTCTTTCTAAAATTATGAAAGAGAGAAACATACGAATGAAGTTCGGTGTGGGAGGTTTAACAAAACCCATGTGCGATCTTTTGGAAAACAATCAGGTAGATGCACTCCTTGATACCCAGGATTTTGACTTAAATGCCGTGGAGTCTGTAATTAATCCCAGACATTTCCGCATTAGTGCCGGTGAATATGCCGATCCGTTTAATAAAGGAGCGGTGGTTAATAAGCTGGATTTCGTAATTCTGGCTGCACTGGAAGTTGATGTGAATTTTAACTGTAACGTTGTGGTTGGTTCTGACGGTATTATCACCGGCGCCCAGGGAGGGCATCCGGATACTGCTGCGGGTGCAAAATGCACCATCGTAATTGCACCTCTTTTACAGGGAAGAATTCCAGCCATCTGTACCGATGTGACAACCGTTACCACTCCGGGGGAATCCATTGACGTGGTCATAACGGATTACGGTATTGCAATTAATCCCAGAAGACAGGATTTAATTGATGCCATGAAGAATGTGGATCTTCCGTTTAAAACCATTGAGGAATTGCGGGATATTGCATTTTCCATTGTAGGAGAACCGGAACGGGTGCAGTTTAATGATAAAGTAGTGGGAATCATTGAAGGACGTGATGGTACTGTTATGGATGTTGTCCGTAAGATTAAAAAATTTGAATTTTCAGGAGAATAGACAATGCAAAGCGGGTCTTGTGTGAACGTTCCTTCAAAGGAGGAAGAAGCTGCATATCGGATTGGAAAACTGGCATACGGTGCGCTGCTGGAGGAGGTCTATACGCTTCCAAAGCCGGGGTTAGTGGATCCTTATTCCAATGGGGCCCATACGGATATGAATGTGGTCTCTTTTGAACGGAGCGCCAAGGCCTTAAAGCCTTATTTTGTCACAATGGCTCTTGAGGGGGAGAGGTTGTGGGAAGCGCCTCCTGTGTTATTTGAAACCATTCGCAGAATCGGAATTCTGGCAGAACGGGCCATGTATCAGGCGACTGGAGGAGTGAATACACATAAGGGGCTGGTCTTTCATCTGGGGATTTTATGCGGGGCAGCAGGAGCCTGCCACCGCACTTTTGGAAAAGTTACTTTAAAACAGCTGATCGAGATGGAACAGGCAATGGTCAGAGATGTTCTGGTGAAAGAAGTACAAAGCATGGATCACTTTGTTTCGAAAGGTGAAAAAAACCTTCAGAAATACGGTATAACCGGTGCCAGGGGGGAGGCCATCAGTGGCTATTCCTCTGTATTTCATATTTCACTGCCTGTGATGACTATGGGTCTTTATAAAGGACAGGAATGGAACAGCATTAAGCTGGAGACCCTGTTCCATCTTATGAGCCAGGTGGATGATTCAAACATTCTTTCCAGGCATAATCCCGTGGTGCTAAAGCAGGTGAAGGACATTGCTGCCAGGTTTATTGAAGACGGAGGCGCCTACAGGAAAGAGAGTCTTTCTTTATTAAAAGAAATGGATCAGTGGTTTGTGAAGAAGAATATCAGTGCAGGAGGAAGTGCAGATCTTCTTGCTGTCACCATATTTCTCACACAGATAACTGGAGAGTGGGGAGGAACCTATGGAATTCATGAGACTGGAAGGGAGACCTTTCCGGGGGAAAGAACTGGAACGGTTGAAGGAATTTCTTACCTTCAATCAATTGGATTACGATGAGGGGATTGAGTATACCATCTGTCTTTTAGATGAGAATTGCAGGATCGCGGCAACCGGATCTGCTCATGACAATGTGCTGAAATGTATTGCGGTGGCGCAGGAAGCCAGGGGATTTGGACTGGCGGCAACCATTGTATCTGCACTGGTTCAGCATGAATTTGAAAAAGAAAGATCCCATATTCTTCTTTACACAAAACCGGAAAACCAGGAGATGTTTGAAAATCTGGGATTCTATGGTGTATTAAAGACCAATGAAATTCTTTTTATGGAAAACAGGAAAGAGGGGTTTGATCAGTTTATACATCGCTTAAAAGAGGAGTCTCCCAAAGAAGCGTTAGAGTATGGTCCGGTAATCGGCTGCATGGTGGTAAACTGCAATCCATTTACCAATGGACACCGTTATCTGGTGGAACAGGCACTTCTTAATTGCGACTTTCTTCACATACTTGTTTTATCTGATGACAGGAGTTTTTTTCATGCGGAAGACCGTTATCAGTTAGTAAGGGAAGGCGTCAGTGATTTATCAAAGGTGATTGTTCACCGGTCCTCGGATTTTGTTATTTCGGCGGCTACATTTCCCACTTATTTTATTAAGGAAAAAGCCCAGGCTCAAAAGGCCAACTGCCTTTTGGATCTGACTTTATTTGCACGCCGTATTGCTCCGGAACTTAAGATCACCAGACGTTTTGTTGGTACAGAGCCAAACTGTGCCATAACAGGACAGTACAATGAGCAGATGAAACAGATTCTTCCTCAGTATGGGATTGAGGTAATTGAAGTTGAAAGAAAACAGTTGAAAGGGATTCCTGTCAGTGCCTCCATGGTGAGAGCCTGGTATGAGAAGGGCGACTTTCATCACATTAAAGAAGTGGTACCTGAGACGACTCTGAAATATTTAGAAATAAAAAAAGGCCAGAGGCCTAAGGGATAAACCGGTATCCCAGACCTCTGACAGTTACAATATGGGCCGGCTTTTGCCGGTCCTCTTCGATTTTACCACGAAGACGGTTGATATAAACCATAATAGCATTATCATCAACTGCCACACTGTTGCCCCATACGTGCTCATAAATCATCTCTTTTGTGTAAACCTGTCCTGGATGCTTTAAAAACAACAGCATCAGGCTGCTTTCCTTGGAAGAAAGAACGATCTCTTCCCCTTTGTTATAAAAACGCATGGTGGAAGTGTTGTAGGAAAAGGGACCGCATTCCAGAATATCGGAACTGTCCAGCACCTGGTTTTTGTAGCGCCTTATGAGCGCCTTCACCTTGGCACCCAGCACAAGAGGGCGGAATGGCTTTGTAATATAATCATCGGCGCCTAACGACAGTCCATACAAGGAATCGTAGTCCTCGTTTCGTCCGCTGACAATCATAACGGGAGTCTGTATTCCCTGCCCACGCAGTTTTTTAATGACTTCAAAGCCTTCCATATCTCCCAGCATGACATCCATAAGAATCATATCATATGTATGGTTTTTTATGAAGTTAAGAGCAGCGAGGCCGCTGTCTGCCACAGTAGTCTCCAAATCATTGCTGTGCATGACTTTTTCCAGCAGTTTTAAAACTGCCGGATCATCATCTACAATTAATACTTTATCAGACATAGTTTCCCCCAATGAAAATCATGTAGAATTTTATCGAAATATGTTATAATTTATTATAATATTAATAATAGAACAAGTCAATGAGGAAGAGGCAAACGAAAGGCAGAATCATGAATAATAGAAAAGGAAAGAGGAAGTATACCGGAATATTTATCTGCTGCTCAATGGCGGCCGTACTGATTATTTTCTGTTTTCTCACATTTGGTATCTGGAATGATTATAAGGATGCCATTATAAACAATCAGAAAATGCAGATGCTTTTAACGACCCAGAGTATGGGGGAGAACTTAAAGGTTTTTATTGAAGGCTATCAGGCTGATTTAAATACAATTTATGATATAGAGGAAGAGAACTTTAGAAAGACCGGAAACCGGGACTGGAGTATGATTGGGGATTACGTATCCAATCACAGACGGTTTGTCTATGATGTGATTGTGGAAGACAAACGTGGGGATATGATAAAAAGCATGAAGGGGTATGGTGTGGTGAAAACATATTCAGTCACACCAATCAGCCAGTCGGAACAGTTTCTTCAGTGTAAGCTGGAAAATGGAGACCTGTATCTGGTGTTAAAGAGGGATATTCCTGATGTGGGTTCTATCTCCATCGTAATCAATGAACGGAACTACTATAAATCACTGGTATCTAAAATTCGCCTTGGCACAAATGGATATGTTGTCATAAAAGATTCTTCTGGCATTATACTGGCTCACCCCCAGGAGCAGCAGTGGGGAATTAATGTAATCTCCGGGAGAAAAGAGATGTTCCCAGGCGTAGATTTAACCAGTTTAAAGCAAATGATCGACAAACAGAACCGGGGAGAAGAAGGTGTTTCGGAATATTTTTCTTACTGGTGGGTTGATCCGGGTGTTCCGGAGGTAAAGAAGATCAGCGCCTATTCACCGGTACAGATCGGAGATGGATTTCTGGTCATCAGTGCTGTCATCGATTACAATGATATCTACATTCCTGTAGCAGCCGGATTCTTTAAGCTGGGACTTGTATTTTTCTGTGCAATGGCAATTGTTCTGGGTCTGGTGATCTATATCGGAGATTTAAGGGTTCAAAAACGAAAGGATACGGAACAGATTACATATCTTTTGGAACTCAATAAAATACTGGAAGAGATTCATCAGAGTGAGGAAACCATTGCTCATCAGCAGAGGCTTCAGATTATGGGAACCATGACTGGAGGGATTGCCCATGAATTTAACAACCTTCTGACTCCCATCATGGGTTATGCAGAGCTTCTGATGCTGGATCTGCCCGAACAGTCAGAGAATCATGACAATGCCACGGAAATCTATGAGGCTTCCACAAAAGCAAAGGAAATAATCCAGCAGATCTCATCATTAAGCAGAAAAAATATGGAGACAGCTTTTAAAAATCTTCAGGGTGAAAAGGTGTTAAAACGGGCAATTAAGATGGTTAGTTCTGTCTGTCCTCCCAATATACATCTTAAAGAATCATTTACCCTGCAGGAAGAATGCTTCCTGGGCAATGAAACACAGATGAATCAGGTGATATTAAACATCTGTGTTAACGCCATTCATGCCATCGGACACAGAGAAGGAACCATATGTGTATCATGCCAGACGGTGGATCGGGAGGACTTAGCCCAGCACAAGCTTTCCACACTGCCGGAGGGGTGGGATCATTATATCCGGATTGATGTGGAAGACGATGGGGAAGGAATGAGCGATGAGGTGCTGAAACAAATATTTGATCCGTTTTTTACTACGAAGAAAAATGGAAAAGGGACAGGTCTTGGTCTTTCCCTGGTGGAGCAGATTATTCATTCTCATAAAGGCTATGTATTTGCTGAAAGCACTCTGGGAAAAGGAAGCATCTTTCATATGTACCTTCCGGTGAATGAGCAGAAGGAACGGGAAGAGGAGATTAAACTTGTGGATGGAGGACCGGTTCTGCGTATTTTGATTGTAGATGATAATCCCAAAGTATTACGTCTTTTGGAAAAAAGCTTTAGCAGGCTGGATGTTCCGCTTACTTCCTGTATGGATTTTGAAGAGGCAAGAAAAATATTAAAAGAACAGGAAGTGGCTGCGGTTGTAACGGAGCAGTATGTGAGAGGAAAAAGCGGGGTGGATTTTTGTATGTCCTTACAGGGGTCCTATCCCGGAGTGATTCGCATTGTTATGGCCGACCGTGTGACAAAAGAGCTTGTGGAAGCAAAGAAACGCAGAATGATAGATGAATACATTGATAAGCCGGTTTCAGATTCTGCAATTTTAAAAGCAGTCATGAATTTAAAGGATATATTTTAATTGAAAGTCCAATCTTAACAACTTTTAATTTTTCTCTTAAAGAAATGAAAGGGAGAAGATGTGAGGCTGTAAGGTTGGACTTTTATACTTTCTCTATAACAAATTATAGAGGAGGAAGAAAAACATGAATGAGACAATGCTTGCATTATTGGGATTTGCAACCATTATCATGATCATTGTTTTACTGTTGAGAAATGTTACTGTTCCGGCTCTGGCATTCATCGGAGTATCCTGTGTCAGTGCGCTGATACTGGTATTAACAGGAACATTTACAGTCAAAGAAGTTGGGGATTTCATTAAGGCGGGGGTTGCTGATGTGCATTCTACTGCTGCACTGTTCATATTTTCCGTTTTGTTTTTCGGAATTATGACGGATGCGGGAATGTTTGACAGCATCATCAATGCGTTAATGAAAAAAGTGGGGCACAATGTAGTTGGAGTTGCATTTATGACCTGTATTATTGCCATAATCGGTCATCTGGACGGAGGTGGGGCTTCCACATTCCTGATAACCATACCGGCAATGCTTCCGATTTATAAAAAGCTGAAAATGCGTCCTACTACGCTGCTTTTAATCTGCGTAACAGCTATGGGCGTTATGAATTTACTTCCATGGGGCGGACCGACCATGCGTGCTGCTTCTGTTCTTGGGGTTGAAGCCAATGTACTTTGGATGAAAATTCTTCCCATGCAGGCAGTTGGTATTGTAATTGCGTTATTTACCGCTTTCTTCTGGGGAATGGTGGAGAAAAAACGTGGTGCAGGAATTAACAGCACTCTGGAAATGGAAGATTATGATATGCTGGAAGAAAGTGCTTCTACCAGTGAACTGGGTAATCTTGCAAGACCTAAGCTTTTATTCTTTAACATAGGTCTTACCCTGCTTGTCATCTATTGCCTTGTATTTTTAAAGGTTCCATCTTACTTAACTTTCATGGTAGGCTGTGTAATTGCACTTCTGGTGAATTACCCAGGAGCGAAACTTCAGAATAAGATTATTAAATCTCATTCCGGCCCTGCTCTTATGATGGCTTCTACGATTCTTGCAGCCGGTGTATTTTTAGGTGTGCTGGAACAGAGTGAAATCATGAACCATATGGCTAATATTCTTGCTTCATTTATTCCGCAGTCTATGGGTCGTTTTATGCCTCTGATTATCGGCGTTTTATCTGTACCGCTGACTATGCTGTTCTGTACGGATTCTTATTTCTACGGACTGCTTCCTGTTCTGATCAGTGTAGGAAACAGCTTTGGCGTAGATCCTGCTCATACGGCAATTGCAATGGTAGTATGCCGTAACTGTGCAACTTTCATCAGCCCGGTAGTTCCGGCAACGTTCCTTGGTGTCGGTCTTGCAGGTGTTGAGATCAAAGACCATATAAAGAATTCGTTCCTTTGGATCTGGGGCGTCAGCCTTGTATGTCTGGTTGCCGGTATTGTGCTTCGCGTCATTACATTTTAATTAAGTTATCTCCTAAGAATAGCGGGGCTGCAAATTGCGGCCCCGCTATATATTGTGCTTCATTAAGAAATGCGTTTTGGAATGCTGACTTACTTAAGCTTTCCAGAACGCATTTTAATTTTATGAGACGCTGACAGGATCCAGCCTGCCGCAGGAAATATCCATAACAAAGCCTTTTATGATAACACCGGAAGGCATAAGTGGATGCTCTTTTAGCAGAGAAACAGAGCGCTTGACAGAAGTTTTTGTATCCTCAAATCCCTGAAACAGGTTTTCAAAATCAAACCCCATTTCTCTTTGACTTTGTATTGTTTCTCTTGTAATACCCCGCTGCACTAAACGGGTAATAATGGATTCTGAACTGACAGATGCGGCACCGCAGTCTGTATGGCCAATTACCATGATCTCTTCCACACCAAAATCCAGTATAGCAATCAGCAGGCTCCGGATTGTACTGTCACAAGGATCTAAGATCATTCCGCCGGCGTTTTTAATTAATTTCACGTCTCCGTTATGAATGCCCAGTGCCGCTGGAAGAAGCTCTACCAGCCTTGTATCCATACAGGTTAATATGGCAAGCCTTTTTCGGGGATATTTGTTGGTATTAAAGCGTTTATAGAAACCGCTGTTTACAAAGATGTCATTGTATTTCAGAATTTCCTCAATCATAATCTGCCTCCTTTTATATGGTGTCAGGTTTATGATAGAGGTTTAATCTTAAACGGGACTTATAGTTCTCCTTAAAGATTATTTAGCTTGGAAGGGCAAACATGGTCTGCAAATGAAAAATGTCGAAAAATGTAAGTGCTTAACCGACTTGGTTTAACAAAAAAACCAATAAAAACACATGTGGAAATATGTATAAAAATAACAAATAATAAAAGTATTATTTGGAAATAATTGGTGTTAATACATAAAGATATTGTCATTATTTACCAAAAGTGCATAAGTAAGCTTGATTAATTTGAAAGAGAGTTGTAAAATTCTGCTGTAAGCGCTTACACTACACAACGGGAGGAAATACGTATGAATGCTTTGCGAAAACGATGCAGGAGGGGTGTGGCTGTGCTTTTAGCTGTTGCCATGCTGCCGCAATGGGGAGTGCCGGGCGGAGGTCTGGCACATGCAGAACTCTTAACGGAAATGGAGGAAAGAGATTATGCCACACCGTCAGAAGCGGCGGTATCAGATTTTGTTGAAACTAAGGATCTGGAAGTGTTAACTGCCACACCTTCCAATGCTGAAGTATCAATGTCTGTTGAAACCGCTTCCCCATCCAATGCCAGCCTGACACCAGCAGAGGTAAAACATTACAGCACGTCAGAGGGGAGCAGTGACGTGACCAACTTAAGAGTCCCCACACTGGCTTATGACGACACATCAATTACTCTGGTATGGGACAAGCCGGAGAATTATGCGGACGTTGCCAACTACTACGTATACTTAAATGATATGAAACTTGGTGATGCAAGAAGTAATTTTGCCAGTCATGCAGACTGGGCATCTGTTTACATGAAAGCATTTTACGATTATTATCAGGAAAAAAACATCGATATGGTAAACGTAGATATTCATTCTTTCCGTGCAGACGGTCTGAAACCGGATACGGATTACAACTTTTCTGTAGTGGCTGTGGATGGGGCAGGAGAGGAGCTTGGCAGCCGTGCGAGTATTTCCTGTTCAACAACCAGCAAACCGGAATTGTTTGACATTACGGATTATGGTGCAAAGCGGTCAGAAGAAGGTTTTACCTCCATTGATGAGGAGAAAAATGCGTTTACAGTAGCCAACACTAAGGCAATCCAGGATGCCATTGATGCCTGCTCGGAAGGGGGAAAGGTTGTAGTTCCAGAGGGGATTTTTATGACTGGAGCCTTATATTTAAAGAGCAACATGACTCTTGAACTTTCGGAAGGGGCAGTGTTGTTCGGATCACCAAATGTTGATCATTATGATCAGAATTACCTGCTTTATCCCTATTCCACAGATACAAGATCCTGGGCACTGATCAACACCTATAGTGCAGATGAGGAAGGTGGATTTGAGAATATCCGCATTGTGGGAAAGGGTACTGTTTATGGAAATGGTTGGAAATATGGTTCGGGAACGGTTCCTGCTTCGAACGGAAACGGATATCTTCCCGCCATTCAGCCAAGGCAGAGCGGAGATCCGGACTGGACAAACGGAGAATTTTCCAAATATGCCTTAAAAGGTTTTGTGGGAAGAAAAGATAAGAATTACAATGACATGAACCTTGGAATTCTTGCCAAAAGTGCCTTTGACAATGGCAAAAGCAATGGGCTTAGCAATACCTCAGCTTATGCCACCAGACCCAACCTCATTGTGCTTCGAAATGTAAATGGCGTTTACATTGAGGGAATCACAGCAGAAAATCCTGCATTTCATACAATAGCAGTTCTTGACAGTGAAAATGTGGTTTCTGAAAACGTAAAATACATTACTTACGATGCAAACAATGCGGATGGAATTGAACTTGGCAATACCCAGAACGCCATGGTCTTTAACAATTTTTTTGATACCGGAGATGACGGAATCAATTTTGCAACCGGAATGGGGAAAGGTGTGCAGGATACAGATCAAAAGCCATCAAGCGAAATCTGGACATTTAACAATTTTCTGAGGGAATGCCATGGAGGTGCAATTGCAGCAGGAAGCCATACGGGAGCAGGCATTGGCAGTATGCTTGTGGAGGACAATGTTTTAAATCACAGTGATATGCCGTTCCGTTTTAAGAGTGCACCTGTAAACGGGGGCGGAATCTATGATGTACTGATTCGGGACTGTGCAGTGGGTGATGCGCAAAAGGTATTTACTTTTAATACCAGTTATAGTGATGCGAATCAGGCAATGTCTGTGGAACCGGCAGATAAGCCGGCAGAATTTTACAACATTGATGCATTCCGCATCACAGCGGATACCATCACAAAAAACACCATTGATATTGTGGCAGATGTTGATGACAAAATGCCTCATAAACCCGTACATAACCACCATGATCTTTATTTCCAGGACATAACATTTACTAATATTGACACAAAGCTGGCAAAGAACTCTGAAATCTTACAAGGTGCTTCCAATGTTACCTTTAATAATGTGGTGATGAACTGGAAGAATATTGAAAAAGAGTCAGATGATGCAGCAGCAGAAAGCTATCAGGCATGGGCAAATATCAGCGCCTGCAGCGATTTGAATTTTATTGGTACAACTACACAGTCAGTTAATTCCTATGATGCAATGTCAAAGCCCGTCTGGCCAGAGGACGCAGCCGTGCTTGCCAGTGCATCGGAAGCAACTAAGAGTGGATCTGAGCGGAAAGTAACATTAAAATGGCCTGCAGCCAAGGATGGGGATCAGGTGGCAGGTAAAGGAGAAATTGCCGGGTATATCGTGGAAACATACCTGGGAGATGAGTTAATTGACAAAACAAAACCAGTAAGCGGGACATCCTGTGAAATCGGGGGACTTTCACAGGATACCTGTTACTTATTTAAGGTTTATGGTGTTGATCAGACAGGAAACAGGACACCAGAGCTTGCGTATGATGTGGAGACCACAAAGGGTGAGGATCCGGAGTTAAAAGAACCGGAATCCAGTCAGGTTACTTTTAGCGGAGTGGGCTACACCTGGGCGACTGCTAAGTTTGCAGCCAGCAAGGATCCAAGAGTCAGGGGATACCGGGCATATGCAGACGGGGAGCTGGCAGCTACAATCTATAAGTATCAGCTTATCGATCCAAAAGCCAGTAACATAAGTATGACCATCGGAAGAATGATGGAGGGGAGTAATGAAATAACCGTTGAGGCATTCAGTGACTCAGGCCAGATTTATGAATATAAGGAAAAAACGGTTAAGACAATGAAGAACTACGATTACAAAGCTCCAGTATGGGAATCGGATGCCCTTAAAGCAACTGTATCAGGAGAGAATGTGCTCCTGTCATGGAAGGCACCGGAAGATGAGTCGGGAATTCATGCATACCGGGTTTATGTGGATGAGAAACCAGTCTATACGACGGAGGGGGATTATTTTAATCATGTCAATGGTACCTATACTACAAAAGATGCTTTTTACACCGTAAATAATCTGGATTTATCCGTACCACACACATTCCGCGTGGAAGCGGTAGATGCATGGTGGAGAGCAAAAGATGGCAGCGGGCCGTTCCACTGGACAAACAGCGGGCCTGAGGTTATGTGGGATGGATCTGGTATTGTGCAAGAAGGCAGGTTGACTGGATCTGAAATTCTTTGGAAGTCTTCGGCATTTGGGCAGTCAACAGATAAAGACTTTAAATCTGGTGTCTTAGCAGATAAGGTTGGAACTAATTATACCTGGCCTGTGAATAAAGATGTTCCTCTGGGAATAGAGGGAGAGCCGGCTCAGGATGTTGTCATTGAATCCAGGGGAGGAAAGCTTCAGGCGGGACATGACGGAATTACATTTTATTATACCGAAGTACCGACCAGCAAAAACTTTGCTCTTACTGCAGATGTTACAGTGGAACAAATGGGACCGGAGAACGGAACCAAGCCTAATCAGCAGGAAGGCGCGGGGCTTATGGTCAGGGATATTAACGGACCGCCCAGAAAGGATCCTCAGGAGGAAGGATACGAAGAGTACCCGGCTGCTTCCAACATGGTAATGCTGCAGGTTGGGGCAGCTGGAAAATCTCTTAGTGCGGACTTAAACTTACTTGCATCGGCCCGCTATGGTGTAAACAGCCCGGCAGGTAACCTAAAGTCTGTAAAAACTACTGAGACTTTTGCAAAATCTGTTGGAAAAGCAGATAAATCAGGAGGAAAAACCAATAGTTATAATACTGAGCTTAAGCTGAAACTGGAGCGAACGGATGCCGGATTTACCACTACTTATCTGGATAAGGATGGGAAAGTAATCAGTACATATACCTTTAAAGATAAAAATGTGACTCCCAATATTGTGTCCTATTTAGACGAGGATTTGATGTATGTTGGATTTTTTGCTTCCAGAAACGCCAGAATAACGGTTAAAAACATAAAACTTGATTTAACGGATGTCATTATACCGGATCAATCACCGGCATATGTGGCGTCAGAAGATGAAGGCGCATCTCTTTATGTGGCTTCTGGTGAATATTCAAACAGCCAGGATTATATGGTTCAGGCGCTGGCAAATCAGTCTGGCAGTATGACAGTAAGCCAGGATGGAAGCGTAATTGTATCAAAAGCTAAAGTAACCGGTGGCACTCAGTTTAAAGTACCAGCCGTGTTAAATGAGTCCGGAGGAGAATTTAAACTGACCTTTGTACCATCTGAAGG
Source organism: uncultured Paenibacillaceae bacterium (assembly GCA_963523055.1). Lineage (GTDB taxonomy): Bacteria > Bacillota > Clostridia > Lachnospirales > Lachnospiraceae > Lacrimispora. The sequence continues at coordinate 343,307 of CAURBV010000004.1, forward strand.
ATTAGATACCGGAAAGGAAATTGTAAAGACATTTCAGGTAAAAAGAGAAGATTATGGTAAAGATCTTTATGTTTCATCGGAAGGATCAGATAGTGGGGTGGGAACAGCCAATGATCCAATGTCCATTGAAGCTGCAGTAAAGAAACTGGTACCAGGTGGAACTATTTACATGAATGAGGGTGTCTATCAGCCATTCCAGATTCCTTTGACTGCCTCAGGAAATCAGGATAATAGAAAGACCCTGAAAGCAGTGGGTAAAGTTATTGTAACAGGGAAATCAAAGATATTTGTTTTAGATTCAGATTACTGGAATGTTATGGGACTTGATGTGGATGGGCGCGATGTAGTAGATAGCCGGGGTGTTATGATTCACGGCAGCTACAATTGGATGAAAGATTCCCTGATTCACAATACCTCCAGCGATGCAGGTCTGACAATTACAAAATCAAGAGGCAGCAGAAGTTTATGGCCGTCTTATAATGTGGTTGATAACTGCGAGTCATATGAAAACAAAGATGGATCCATGATTAATGCAGATGGTTTCGCTTCAAAATCAGGTTCCGGTGATAACAACCGGTTTGTAAACTGCGTATCACATGATAATGCGGATGACGGTTGGGATTTATACAATACGGTGTCAGACGGACCAAACGGCAGAACCATAATTGAGAACTGTGTGGCATATAACAACGGAAACAATGGGTTCAAGCTTGGAGGAGAGGGCAGAGAAGTACCTAACATTTTACGCAACAGCATTGCTTACCACAACAATTTGGATGGAATTACGGATAACTTTAATCCAGGTGAACTTAGAGTTGAAAACAATACTTCTTTTGATAACTTCAGATTTAATTATATTTTACGCCCAAGTCCTTATAAGAAAGATGGGGGTGGCAATCTGACTGCGGATGGAATATTTATAAATAATGTTTCCTACCGGACCGCGGCATATAGTGCAAAGCTAAAAACGATTTATACAGATAAAATAGCAGCAAGTGAGATCAGCAATAATTATCTTTATACGGAAACCGGAAACACCATAGGCGGAGAAAATTTCCTCTCTCTGGATCCGGCAGCCAGCTACTACCGGGTTGACGGCAGAATCATGTTTGGAGATTTCCTTCGTCCGAAAAGAGGAAGTGTGATACGAAATGCAAAGGCTGGTGCTATACTGCCTGGAATTGATGAGCCGGAACCAGAGCCAGAGCCAGAACCGACGCCAAATCCTGCTCCTAATCCCTCCCGTTCCGATCGCGATTCCGATTCGGACAGAGATTATGGTATCAGAAAGCCATCTGGATCAGGAGAGGTAACAGGAGACTGGAAGCAGGATGAGAAAGGATGGCGTTTAAAGAAAAAAGACGGTACTTATCCAAAAGAGGAATGGGCTAAAGTCAACGGTGTCTGGTATTACTTTGGACAGACTGGGTATATGACTACAGGCTGGAAGCAGGTAGAGGGAAAATGGTACTATCTGGCAACCGACGGGGGAATGCAGACAAACTGGGTATGGACCGGAGAAAAATGGTATTTTATGAATGCCGACGGTTCCATGGCGACCGGATGGGTTATGGCAAATGACAGCTGGTATTATTTAAACCAGTCAGGTGAATGTCTTTTAAATGCAGTTACACCCGATGGATACCGGGTTAATGAAAAAGGTGAATGGATAAAATCATAATTTAACCTGACGTAACAAGTACATAACCAAATAAAAAAATGCGAGCGTGCTGCAAGATCAGAAGAATACGATTTTTGCAGCACGCTTTTTGTCGGATTTTGTAGAAAATGGCAGAAAATGAAATTGTGGAATCTCCCGTTAAATGATAATATAGTTTTATAATAAATTGATGTTTGTCCTGCTTAAATATGATTCACACTTTAAGATTGTGAGGAAGTTTTTATGTTACATGAGGCAATGAGGTCCTATTACGCACCGCTTTTAATCCTGCTGTTTTTCGGGGTAATGGTTTTATTGGACAAACTTTTCTCCCAGAAAATCAAACGTTTATTTTTGCTGGAAATTTTTCTGCAGCTGCTTTTAATGGCTGTCACATCACTGGATCAATATTTTGCAGCATTGGGTGATGCAGGAATGGCATGGAGGCTAAGAAGCATCACTACCTGTCTGAATTTTGTTATTGGTCCGTGTTCTCCTATGATTATGGTGTTGATTTATGATACCGGTGTGTCAGGAAAGATGTCGAAAATGCTTTATCTTCCCCAGTTGATAAATGCTGTGCTAAGCGTATTAAGTTTATGGAATGGCTGGATTTTCTCTGTGAACAGCAGTAATCTGTACAGAAGGGGGCCTCTGTTTCCCACGTCTTTAACGGTTGGATTTTTCTATCTGCTGACACTGATTGTATTTTCGGTGAAACAGCAGAATAAGCCCAACAGAAGGGCAGAGACGACATTTCTAACAGCTGCTTTTATTGGGATTGGTTCAGCTGTCTGCATGGAATTATTTTTTCATATGAAATTCATGATATGGAATGTTTCATCTGTATGCGTTGTTTTGTATTATTTGCTTTTAACTACCCAGAAAATACTTTACGATTCCATGACAGGTACATACAGCCGGGTTGCTTATGAAAGACAAATGGAAAAGCTGAACTTTAAACATCCATGCACCATTGCCATGATAGATATAAATAATTTAAAGCAGTTAAATGACCGGTATGGACATTCCACAGGAGATTTAGCGATCTGCAGTGTAACAGAAGCTGTTTTAATTCACAAGTCCAGACATATGAAATTATACCGTTATGGAGGAGATGAATTTGTTCTTATCAGCAGCCGTATTTGTGAAGTAGAGATGAAATGTGTATTAAAAGCAGCACAGAAATATTGCGGTACGATTTCTGAACTGCCAATTTCATTTTCCTACGGAGTTGCCAATCATCAGAAGGGGGATGATATCTATAAAGCAATTTATTATGCAGATGAGACGATGTATCGGAATAAAGCGAAAATTGGTAATGAGAAATTATGGGAATGAGATTGTGATAAAATAAATGAATAACGATGTGATCTTAATATGTAAGACATAATAGCGAAGTGGTTTTAGACTGCTTCGTTTTTTTTGTAAAAAAAAATGTAGAAATTCAAATTATATTTATTGATATTTTGTAAATATTAAACAATTGGGGGGGAAATACTAGATCACTTATAAATTGCGAAGCTATGAGCAGTGGGGATGTGTTCAATCCTTTTATAAATATACCCACTGACAATGGCGTTTGGTGTATTGGTACTTATTCGAAAAATGAAGAACTTATGTTTAGATATTACCCAAAAGGAGGAAATCCATCTGGTGTAGCAATAATAATAGATCCACCTGCCAATGATAGATGTATTTAAAATTTAAATGCTATTTACTTAAGTCAGACTGAACTACGTATACTCCTTCATAAAAGGAGTATACGTATAAAATAACGTACTGGTGTATAAAACAACATAATTAAAATGGAAGACGAGAATTAATATACGAAAAATTTAATTACAATCAAATATGAAATAAAACTAATAATATCATGAAAATGAAAGGAGGAATCTATTATTTATGAACCGACCTGAATGCTTACATATTCCAATCCTACATGAAGGAAAAGAAACACAAATTTCTTGGGGAGTGGTGGAAAATGACAAGAATTATTTATTACAGCGTATATTTAACAAAACCTTTTCACAGGCCTTGTCTGGATACAACTGGGACAATTTTGACAGTACTGATGCTCCCTGGAGGCAGTACGATCAAGCCGCATTAAACTGGAATGAAATTGAAACAAAAACCGGCAAAGGTCAGCACTGGGAACGCCTGGACTATGAACAATTAAATTGGTCACAGATAGAGAAACAATCATTTACCTGGCATCAGATAGAAAATCGTGAAATTGATTTTGAAATATATAAGGGTCCAGGAACTGACCAGCCAGACATTGAGAAAGGTTGTACATGGTTAGAATTGGACGAGCTTGATAGAGTCTGGAGTAGCTTGGAAGAATCCGTACATTCTTGGAAAGAAGGAGAAAGAATAACTTTGCCTGGTCTTACCTGGGAGAGTATTGAATCCAGATGGCTGACCTTTAGAGAGTGGGAAACAAAAGATCTTACTTTTCAAGAATATGATACACAAAAATACATAGAAGAACATCGGGGAATGAAAGACTTCATTCCAATTGGGTCAAGTAGTGCAATGTATCGAATCAAGTCATTAGATCTGGAAGAAGAGTCCGAGTATTTAATAACAGAACCAATGCCCGTTATTCCTATATTTTACCGAAATAGTAAGAGGGAATATCCGGTTAAATCAGGTAATCGCTATGTTGTACTGCTGAAAGCCCATGAAGTCACAGGTCTGGAAAAAATTCGTATGAACTTACAATATAATCCCTATTTATTAAGACTAACAAACTTTGCAGCCAACGGCCTGAATAATATAACGCAACCCGGTAATTATCCAGAAGAAAAAATAATAATTTATTCCAGTACTCCTGGAAACATAAGGTTTCAGTCAACCAGACAATTAAGAGAGAATGAATGCGTTAGCGGTTCCATTGCATTGGTAGAACTAGTAGCCAAGGATAATGGAAATGCAGTAATATCACTATATTAAGATTAAGAAAGGATTAAATGGACGATAAAAAGGTTTTAGAAGATCACAATGAGAAAAATGAATGGGATCTGTTAGATACAAAAACTGTGAAAAATGAATTAAATGAAGAAGACAATGGAATAAAAAATCTTAGTGCAATGCGTATGCAAACCTCGCTGTCTACTGAGGACGATACGTTTTCAGATATCAAACAATATCCGGAATCCCCATTTAACTACTTCGAAACAAATCAATTAAATGTTAGATTGAGCACAGGTGATGTGCAGTATGAAGTAACAGATTTTGTTTTGCCAGGTAAAGATGGCTTTGACATTTCCATTGCCAGAAGGTATGACTCAGGCTGTGCAAATCTAGAGGATATGGATCCTCATTTTAAAAATGATAAGCTAAGAACAGGATCTAAGAGTAATAGTTACTATGCTGGTACGTATGGATTAGGATATGGCTGGTCCTTTGTTCTTCCCTCAATTGAGACTGTGCGTTATTTAAAATATTCTTACATTGATATGTCTGGGCTTAATAAGAAGCCAATTATAATCGAGCAGTCTGCATATGATTATATCTTGCATCTGGAGGATGGAAGAAGTTTAAAAATGAGCCGGCACTTAGACGGTTTTTTGGACTATAGCCTAAAGGACATCAATATTATTGAAAGCGCAGGGACGATTCAACACCCTTATGCTCCTCATATTACAAAAAATTACGATATCATAATAGAATACAAAAATGGTAACAAGGATTATTTTAAAGACGTTATGGATTTAAAAGGTAAAGATAGTTCATATATACCATATAGTTTTAAACTTAAAGCCAGAAAAGATAAGTTTGGAAATGTTATATTCTACGATCTGCAAAATGAAGGTGGCATGACAATAATAGACACCTGGGGACGCAGCATTACTCTTGAAAAAACAGATTATGGTCTTGTCTGGAACTTACCAGAAAGTACAGCGGGAAAAGAGTGTAAAATCGTCTATCAGATTGATCGGTCACAACCACTAAAGCTTATATCTGTAACAGATCCAGAAGGGAACAGAACTCAGTATAACTACTATAATCCTGAAGATTACAAGGGCATTATGCGTTATTCCACCAAAAAGGCAGCAGGACATACTACCGAAATCAGACCACGTAGATATCTGCTGCTAGAGAGTATCACATATCCCAATCAGGCATCCACCCAATTTACCTATGGTAAGATATTTTACATTATAAATGATTACGGTGGAAGGATGACACATTTTGGATTGACGATGAAAAAGGATATTGCTGATGGTACTATATACAACCAGAGTGAATATGACTATAAGTTGGATTCCGGGCATACCTATGACACCATTAATGGCTATTATATTAACTACGCAGATGTAAAGCATCATCAGGACATTCAGGAAACCCACCAGTTTGATTCAGACGGACTGCTAGTAAAAAAAGAAGTTCGTCATCAAAATTTGCTTATATCAAAAAGTGTTTATGAGTACAGGGATAAATTAATTGTGTCAGAAGTTGATCAGGTGTTTGATCGAAATAATGAATCAAAATATCTGGAAAAAAAGACATTTTGGAAGTACTCCACTGACCGGAAAGCCAATGTCATCCAGTTCTTGGAGGAGTATTCTAATGACTCCTCATGCAATCAGGAGATAAATACCAGCTATGGAGACTACAGTATTATTGTTGAAACACAAAGAAAAAAAGAGAATGACCAGATTAGAGAAACCAATGAGCTTCATACGGAATTAGGAAACCGGGTGATAAAATTCCATTGTGTCTATCAAAACGGAGTCCTGAAAGAAAAGACAGGATATGATTATAACGATTCTCAAAATCCCTATTCTGTGACAAATGAAAGAAGATATTACCTTACTGGAAGCGGTAATCTTGAGCAGTCAAATGAATACACAGAAATATTATATAAATACAGCAATCTCTCCCATGTGATGAGCCGATACACAAACAAATTCATATCAAAAGAACAAAATGGCATTAAAGATGCAGATGGCAGGCCCTGTGATCTCATAAAAGAAGAGTATCAATACGATAACTGGGGACGAATGATTACTAAAAAAGATGCCAGAAATCAAATCACGACCTTTGGCTATGATAAAATGGGGCGAGTGGTATCCGAAACATCACCTCCTTCAGACGGTCAACAAGTTATAAATGAAACCTATTACAATGTTCGTTTAAACTACATAACAAAAACAGATGCAAACCATCAGAAGAAACGAATTCAATATACACCATTAGGACAGATCCAGCAGGTCTGCCTTGCAGTATCCAATGAACCCGGCCCTGGTGATGTGGTACTTCAGGATTACCGGTATAATACATGGGGAGAAATGACCCAGGTCATCACGTATGATGGAACTGGTACCGCAGCCAATCAAGTGCGAAAGACAGAGTATTATACTTACGATTCATTTGGCCGAGTATTGTCTCGTGAGATCCCACAAGTTGGTTATGAGGAAAAATACGAATACAATGAGGTGTTTACCGATCCCGCAGATGGAACAAATTATTTCAGGGAAATTAAAAAAATAATAGGAGATCCCTCTGCTCCAGATATTGTGACTGAGCGTTATAAAGATCAAAAAGGACAAGTCAGGAAAGAACTCTTAGCTGGAGAGAAAACGTTTGACTTCGAATATGACAATGCGGGAAATAACATACGAAAAGTAAATTCCAGAAACAAAGAAGAGCGATGGGAGTACGATTATGCCAATCGGGCAGTAAAATCCATACGTATGGAATCTGACCAGGCGAGGGTCACCAGCACTCAATATGATGCATTAGGAAACAAACGATTTCAATGGGATGAAAGCGGAAAGCAGACCGAGTTCCAATATGATCATGCAGGACGTCTGATTCAGAATATTTCACCATTTGATCATCGCAGTCAAATAGAAAAATATTACTATGATGGAGTAGGAAATGTAATAGGGGAAAAGAAAGCACAAGACCATGGATGGCAAGAGACCAGATATGTTTATGACGCCAGAAATCGATTAATAGAAACCTGTCAATACCTAAGTTCCGACAGCTGGATTAAGACCGTTTGCCAATATAATGTGTTGGACCAGGTCATTCTAAGAAGGACTGGAGATACACCATACGCTGAAGGGCGAGAGGTGGTGAAATACGCTTATGATCGATTTGGAAATGTCACTGCAATGACAGATGCCCGTGGCTGTACGGAATATCTTGAGTACGATAAGGTCGGCAGGCTACTGAAAAAAACGGACAGAAATAAAGACCAAATCATATATCAAAATGATGCCTTAGACCGCCTCATCAAAGAAACAATACAAAAAAGGACTTCTGACGGATTGTTAATGAGTGAGAGAGAGTACGCCTATAGTAAGAGTGGCAAACGGATTCGAGAGATCAGCAAGGAATTCATCGAAGGAAAACAAAGAATACTGCTCGAAACAAAGTATTATTATGATAATAAAGGTCAGCTCTCCTATCAGGAAGATCCGGGAAATACTAAAAAGTATACCTATGACATTTATGGAAATCGCCAGTCCTTTCAATTATCCCGAATAGGCAAAGCCAACCCGGAGATAAATCTTTATTATATCTATGATGACTTATACCATTTAAGACAAGTAAGGAAAAATAATACTGCCGGAGAGGTACTGTCAGAGTATGAATATGATGAAAAGGGCAACCGAAAAATCCTTCGTTATCCTCAGACCGGTATGGAGACCATTTATCAATACAATGATGGAAACCGGGTAATATCCATAGAAAATAAGCGGCAGGGAACCATTATTTCTTCATGGCAATACAGCTATGATGTTAATGGAAATATTCTTAGTAAGATAAATAGGGGAGGTCCTGTACCAGTTACAATTTTCTATTCCTATGACAGCCTTGGACGCCAGACAGCAGAAGATTATTCTGGATGGAAGCGAACCCTTTATACTTATGATGCTTATTCCAACCGCATAAAAATGATGGTGGAAGGAAGAACAAAGGATGAGCTGGTAAGTGTAACCAGCTATGAGTATGGATTAAATAACAGATTGGAAAAGGAGATAAAGAAGCAGGGAAAAATAACAGAAACATATCAGTACCGCTATGATGATAATGGAAATGAAACCTTCCGAATTTGGGAGAGAACATCTCCAACACCTGATTATCCAGGAAACGTTAAGTTATCAGGAGGCATGAAAATTGTAACTCCCACGGTTTACGAATGGAGACATTATAATGGATTCAACCAGCTAATCCGTATTAATCAGGATGAGAAAGAAATTACATATCAGTACCGTGGAGATGAACTTCGTCATAGCGTTGCAGTAAGAGAATTAACCAAAAGTCAGAGTAAAATAAATCAGTATTACTGGGATGGAAGTAATATTGTAGGGGAACAGGTTGATAAAGAATCGCTTAAAATCTATATAAGGGGAATCAACTTAATTGCTTGTGAAACAGATCATGTGCTATACTACTATATATTAAATGAACATGGTGATGTAGCCCAGCAATGGGGGCTAAACGGAGTATGTAAATCCTCATATGAATATGATGCATTTGGTGCGGAGAGAAATCCTGATAAAGAGGATAAAAATCCGTTCCGTTATTGTGGTGAGTATATAGACGTAGAAACAAATACCTATTATTTGCGTGCAAGAAGCTATCGCCCGGGAACGGGCCGTTTTCTTAGTGAAGACAGAGTTGAAGCTGTTACAAGAAAAATGCCCAATAAACAGGAAATTCCAGATCCGCTAAGTTTAAATAAGTATACCTATTGTCACAATAATCCTGCAATTTATACAGATCCAACTGGTCATTTTGCATTGCCACTTTTGGCTGTTACAGCTTTAGTTGGTCTTGCTGCTGGTGCAATTGCAGGTGGAGTATCATCAGCAATGAAGGGTAAGTTTTCAGTGGAGGCAACTCTCAAAGGAGCGGCGATTGGTGCAACAATAGGTTTAACTGGAGGAGCGGCGCTCGCATATGGAGTGACTGGCAGTGCCTTGTCATCTACTGGCGCAGTTGCATCTGGTCTTGGATTTGGTGTAACAACAGCTGGTTCCACTGGAACAGCAGGTTTTAGTCAGGCTAGGCAGCTGGTGCAGGCTCAGCAGACGAAAGCTGCTGAGGGAGTAAGTAATCCTGGGACCTACTATAGAACTATGGGTCAAGCAGATTACGATTATTTGAGAATGACGGGTGAGTTACCTTCAACAGGAGAAACCTTTATATCTCCTACGAAAGCATTTTCAGATAACTATAAGGGAGTAACGGTAGAATTTAAATTAAAACCAGGGACAACAAGTCAATTAGAAAACATCGGACTTAGGAATAATGCAATGCTAACTAAAAAAGTATATCCTAATATGAATTCAGTTAGTGGTGTAAAAGGTTGGAATGAAGACTTCACCTTATTTAAAGCAGAAGGTAACCAAATTAACATTGGACTAGGAAAAGGGAAGGGGTTAGAGATTTTTAACTTAAATATTGATAGTTTTATGAGAGTAGGTGGAAATTAAATGAGAGGTATAGATGAACAAGACTTAGATAAATTAATATTTGGAACTATATCAAAGGAACAATTCTTAGAATTAATAAAAGTTAAGTCCGAAGATTTAGGTAATGAATTATTTGAAATGGTTAATTTTGCATACGAACAACATTCTGATGTTAATGTCGAGATAGCAATATACCTTGTTTTTACGTATGAGTTGTTTAGTGAAAATTATTTAGATGTTTTAAATAATCTTATTCTCTGTGATTGGCATGAGCAACATGAAAATATTGCGATGTTATTGCAAAGGTTAAAATCACCAAAAAGCGTAGATTATTTATATAACACTGTAAATAAAAAGTACAGTTATTTGGAATATGACGATAGTTATGCTTTAGCTGTAAAATGTATATGGGCATTGGGTGATATCGGAAATGAAGAAGCAAAAGAATATTTAAAGAGACTATTAAATTCAGAAAATGAAATTATAGTAGAGAATGCTAAAAAACAATTAGAACGAAAGAATTAAGAAGTATGTAGGTAAGTATTAAGGCAAATATTAAGGCAAATATTATTTTCCTTAATACTTACACTATAAAATTGGAGAAGGGTTGTTATGAAAAATAATTATGACTATAATGGCATATTACAAACTAAAGAGATACGAGCCTTGTATAATGAAAAAACAATTAGAGTATATCAGGCATATAATGAAAGAATAGCAAATGAAGCTATAAAGTTAGGCACATTTGGACCGCTCTTTAAGATGGACAGGATGACTTGGATTAAACCATCATTTTTGTGGATGATGTATAGGTCTGGCTGGGCAAAAAAAGATGGTCAAGCTCGAATATTAGCCATTGATATAAAAAGAGAAGGATTTGAAAAAATTATCGAAAATGCGGTTTTGACTACTTTTAAGGAAGGAATAGAAGTTTCTTATGAAGATTGGCAATCTAGACTTAAGGTATCAGAAGTTAGGTGCCAATGGGATCCTGATAGAGATATATATGGTAATCCATTAAATAGACGTGCTATACAATTAGGACTTAGGGGAAGTATGGTTGAGAATTATGCTAATAAGTGGATTGCTAATATCCACGACATCACAGATTATGTTAATAATGTTTCTGAATCGATAAATTTAGGAAAGTTCCAGGAAAATATATTACCGAAAGAGCAGGAATATCCGTTGAACAACAATCTGAAAGTGATAATAGGGATGAAATCAAAAGATTAATATGAAGTTGATAAGCGGTTATGTATGTACTCTGTATGGAGACGTTCATAACCCCGTAACTCTTTTGTATAAATATGATTTCACTAAAAGTGTGTCCTCTATTACGTCCCTATGGTTCAACCCTGCGTTTGTGGCAAAATAAGGCGAGAATTTTTCAGTTCAGAAATTATAAATGGTTTGCGATTGTGCGACTTGAGAGATATGAAAAACTGGTAGCTAGATCATCTACCCTATGATTCATGGTGAACCATGAATTTACATGAAACTATTTCTATGGTAGAATGATGCTGCCGGGGGTTACAGGGGTTAAAAATACTTCTTCTGTGACTCCTTTTTCTGTTCTTTTTTTTGACGTTCCTTCTCCTAAAACAAATCCAGAAATGACTTGCAGACTGTCCGAAAACTAAGAAAAAAATCTTAAAAAGCAGGGCAATACGTTGTATAATATAAATAGAATTTTGTCTGTTATCCTCTGCCTCTGAAGATAGTTGATATAAGTGACCTTTATATTATAGAAATAGTAAGAAACCTCAAAGTCATAATCTTATGAAAATCTTAGTAATTCCTCATGCAAGAATTTACAAATAGAGAAGCATTTTTTGATACAATAATAAAATACCTAAATATGTCTGAAAGGGGGAAGTTATGAATGATAACATTCTTGTAGTAGATGATGAACAGGAAATTGCAGACTTAATAGAAGTCTATCTGCAAAACGAGAACTATACTGTATTTAAGTATTATTCACCTAAGGAAGCGCTTGCCTGCATAGAAAGTACAAAGCTTGACCTTGCTATTTTAGATATAATGATGCCGGATATAAACGGATTTGAAATTTGCCGGAAAATTCGAGAACATTATATTTTTCCCGTTATTATGCTGACTGCGAAAGAAGAGGAAACAGATAAAATAACGGGCTTAACATTAGGAGCTGATGACTATGTGACAAAACCATTTCGCCCTCTGGAATTAATTGCCAGAGTGAAAGCGCAGCTGCGTCGTTACAAAAAGTACAATCCCGGGAAGGAGGAACTGGATACAACGCCGATTTTGTGTTATTCAGATCTGGAAATTAATACAAAAACACACGAATGCCTCATAAATGAAAAGCCCATTTCACTTACACCAACGGAATTTTCTATACTCTGTATTTTACTCCAGAATAAGGGAACGGTAGTAAGCGCAGAAACGCTGTTTCATGAGATATGGCATGATGAGTATTACAGCAAAAGCAATAACACGATCACTGTTCATATCCGGCATTTGCGGGAGAAGATGGATGACACTGCAGAAGAACCCAAATACATTAAAACAATATGGGGAGTAGGGTATAAAATATAAATTCCAATTGAGGGATAGCAATGAAGAATAATATTGAAAAGAAATTACGGGTCAAGCTTTTCGTTACCTTAATCCTGTATACGTTGGCTGGCTATATTTTGACGGTACTATTAGATTATGGATTCAGCAGAGTAACCAATTCTTTTTTTCTATGGCTTCAACTTAGAATTGAAATTTTCTATTTTCTGTATCTGGTAGTTGGCTTTTGCTGTTTTTTCTGTCATTACTGGAAAAAACCATGGTTATATTTTGAGGAAGTTGTCAATGCCACTAAAACCGTCTATCAATTAAATGACAGCGCCATTGAATTATCCGAACCGCTGAAAGATGTGGAAAAGCAGATGAATCAAATAAAAATGGCAGTCCTGCTCAGTCAACAGGCCGTAAAAGAGGCGGAAAACAAAAAGAATGAATTAGTTATGTACCTGGCCCATGATATTCGTACACCACTTACCTCAATAATCGGGTATTTAAGCCTGCTTGATGAAGCGCCTGACATGCCGATGGAACAGAAATCAAAATATGTTGGGATTACCTTGAAAAAAGCCATACGTCTGGAAAAACTCATTAACGAATTTTTTGAAATTGCACGGTATAATACCCACCAGATCAAGCTGGAGAAAACAAATGTGGATTTATATTATATGCTTGTTCAACTGATTGACGAATTTTATCCGGTCTTATCGGCAAAAGGTAATTTTGCCATACTTCAGGCAGATGAAATGCTGACTGTTTATGGTGATTCTGAAAAATTGGCCCGTGTGTTTAATAATATCCTCAAAAACGCGGCTGCATATTCCTGCCCTGATTCGGAAATTCTTATTAAGGCAGAACGGCAACAGGATAAAGTCATTATTACATTTACTAATCATGGCAGTACAATTCCGCTTGATCAGTTATCTGCAATTTTTGAAAAATTTAACCGTTTGGATGATGCCCGTAAATCAGATACTGGTGGTGCCGGGCTTGGTTTATCCATTGCAGATGAAATCGTTCGTTTACATGGCGGGAAAATTTCCGCAGATAGTGAAAACAATATGGTTACATTTACCGTATCATTACCTGCTCATTTTTAGGGAAATATCAATGGGTTGTTAGGATAATCTTAGGAAATTATCCTCTTCATCTTAAAGTATCAAACGTCCTTGTTCAGTAAAATAAAACAGAACAGGGACGTTTTGCATTGTTATTAAATAAAAGTGAGGAGAAATGACATGGAACTGACGATATCAAATCTGAGTAAGCATTTTAAAGATAAAATGGCAGTAGATGATGTTAGCTTAAGTCTTACGCCAGGAGTATGGGGGCTGCTTGGAGCCAATGGAGCAGGGAAGACTACGCTAATGCGGATGATTGCAGATATTTTGAATCCAACCAGCGGGAAAATTCTTTATGATGGCAGGGATATTCATTCAATGGGGGAAGAATATAGAGATTTATTTGGATTCTTACCTCAGGATTTTGGATTTTTTCAAGATTTTACAGTAAAGAATTATCTGGAGTATGTGGCTGCCCTAAAGGATGTACCTGTAAGGGAAACAAGAAGAAAAATTGATAATCTGCTGCACACACTGACCCTTACGGATGTAAAAAACAAAAAAATAATAAAGTTGTCCGGTGGAATGAAACAGCGGGTGGGAATTGCACAGGCGATGCTCAACGATCCTAAAATTTTGATTATGGACGAACCAACAGCAGGTCTTGACCCCGGCGAACGGGTTCGCTTTCGGAACCTTGTTTCCGAATTTTCCCACGAAAGAATTGTTTTAATTTCAACCCATATCGTATCTGATATTGAGTATATTTCTACAAAGAATGCAATTATGAAGGCAGGTAAAATTGTTAATGTGGGTACAACAGACGAATTGGTAAAGCAGGTGCAGGGGAAGGTCTGGACTTGTGTTGTGCCTGCCGAGAAGGTCACCAAGTATGAAATGCAGCTGCGCATTATTAACCAGCGAAGTGAAAGCAGCAATCAGGTATCAATCCGTTATTTATCAGATGAAGGAAAAACAAGTAACTCCTTATTGGCACCTCCCCGTTTGGAAGATTTATATTTATGGTTATTTCCGCAAGAAGAAGTCAGTGAAAGGGGGATATAATCGATGCGTATTTATTGCTCGGAAATCAAACGCGTGCTTAAGTCACGACGTGTAATTATTATATTAGTTGTTGCACTATTATTGTCCGTGATAATGGCTTGGCTTCCTGTTATTTTTGAAGATATCAACCAATATGACCAAAACGGTAACAAAGTAGCCGAATTAAATGGCCTGTCTGCAATTTCCTATAAAAAAACGTTGCGCCACACCAATAACGGAGAAGTCACCCTGGAAAAACTAAAGAAGGCGTTAATAATCTATCAGAATACAGTATCACAATATGGAGAGAACAGCCTTTACAGCGGAGATTTTCCAAAAGATATTTATATTGAAAAGGTTTTTCCGGTCGAATCGCTTTTAGGAAGACTGCCGGAGGCGTTTTCTAATCCTAGAACGGGTCAGGCAGCAAGTCTGATGGATATCAACCCGGATAAGATAAACAATTATTATGAACAAGTAGAGCAGCACTTGAAAGATGTTATGCAGATGGAGCATAAGGATAATCCAATTGCTCAGAAGCAGGCTTTAAAAAAATATGCTGAGGTAAAAACACCTTTTCAATTTTATGCGGGGTATTCAAGAGATGCCTTTGATTATATCATGCTTTATATTTTACTGTTAGTCATTCTATGCACAGCTGCGGTTACGCCTTCTTTTTCAAATGAATATCAAACGGGATCAGACAGTATTTTGCGTTGTACCAAGTATGGACGCAGCAGACTGGCAATGGTGAAGGTATTTGCTGCATTAACCATTTTTTCAATCACATTTCTCATTTGTATTTTACTACATCTATTAATTTCCGACTTGGCATTTGGACCAGAATGTATGAAAACCTCTATGCAGATGTTATTTTCTGTCATTAGTCTGCCTGCGCTTAATTTAGGGCAGCTTCAAGCTCTTTTAACAATAGGAGGACTTGGTTCCCTGCTGGCAATGATTAGCTTTACATTATTTTTATCAGCAAAATTCAAGGATTCCGCTTCGGTTATTTTGATTGCAATTGTTATGTGTCTCATCCCGATATTTACGTATTCAGCTGGATTTGCCTGGCTTGGTTTTATTTTGCCATCAGGAGGAATCGGTATGCAGAATAGCTTGCTTTATCAGTTGACAGACTTTAATTATTTGTATATTGGATCTATAAGCATATGGTCACCTTATGTTATAATGGCAACAACATTAATTGAAATACCTCTATTTCTTTTTCTTGCTGTACGCACTTATTGCAGTCATCAGGTTGATTAAACAATTTTATTTCATTTGAAACTTTCATGCCTTTGCAGAATCTCTTTTTTTACTTACAAAAGGTCTTCTTTACATTCCAAAACTTTTTAAAGTGAACAATGTATGATAAATTATTATCAAAGTTTTCATGCAATTAATTAACTTAAAAAACTGTTATTAACAGCGGAAAAGTGAGGAGAATGATATGAAAAAAGGAATATTTGTGGGTATTGCTGCGATGGCAGCAGCGGCAGCAGCTGTAATTGTATTATCTGGTCCGGCTTATAACAGCCTGGACAAATCCGGGAAAAAGAATGTTCAGGAAGCGGCAGCTGAAGGCACGCTGGAACGTGAATCAGAAGAAGAAAAACAGGCAGACATCGTTATAATCGGAGCGGGGGGAGCCGGTATGACAGCGGCTGTTGAAGCCACACAAAAAGGAGCTACAAATCTGATTGTATTAGAGAAAATGCCTATTACAGGAGGAAATACCGTCCGTGCCACAGGTGGTTTAAATGCAGCCGAAACACCGTACCAGAAGGCTGATGGAATTGAGGATTCCATTGAACTGTTTGTGGAAGACACCATGAAGGGCGGAAAAAATTTAAATGATCCAAAGCTTGTACAGGTAATGGCGGAGCAATCCGCAGACGCAGTTACGTGGGTCAACGAAATAGGCGGAGATTTATCGGTAGTAGGGCAGTTCGGCGGAGCCAGTGTTAAGAGAATCCACCGGCCGACTGATACATCGGCAGTGGGTCCCATGCTTGTAAATGCTCTTAATGCAAAGCTGAAAGAATTAGATGTACCTGTATTTTTAGAGACGGAAGCAGTACATATTTTACTGAACGAAGAGGGCACCGTGGTGGGAGTGCAGGCGGCAACAAAGGGTGGAGAGCCTTATACCATTTCCTGTAAGGCTGTAATTTTAGCATCTGGAGGCTTTGGAGCCAATTCTGAACTGGTGGTAAAATACAGAAAAGATTTAGACGGTTTTTGCACCACCAACCACTCCGGTGCCACGGGTGATGGAATTGTCATGGCAGAAGAGCTGAAGGCAGGACTTGTGGATATTGATCAGATCCAGACCCACCCTACCGTGAATCCGGATACAACCACCATGTACACAGAAGGCGTTCGTGGAAACGGAGCAATTTTAGTCAACCGGTCCGGAAAGCGTTTTGTCAATGAGCTGGAAACCAGAGATGTGGTTTCAGAGGCCATTTTAAATCAGGAAGGAAAAACCTGCTTCATGGTATTTGACCAGTCTGTAAGGGAGAGTTTATCTGCCATTGAGAAATATATTGGTCAGGGCATCATTACCCAGGCTGACACTCCAGAAGAGCTGGCAGAGGCAATCGGTGTTGATAAGGATCAGCTGAAAGCCACACTGGAACAGTATGCAACGTATCAGACAGGTGGTAAGGATACAGAATTTGGAAGAGAAAGCATGGAAGTTCCATTAAACATGCCTCCTTATTACGCCGGACTGTGCGCTCCAGCGGTTCATCATACCATGGGTGGAGTAAAGATTGATACAGCTACCCAGGTTCTAAAAGAGGACGGCAATGCAATCCCGGGATTATTTGCAGCCGGAGAGGTAGTTGGAGGCGTTCATGGAGCAAACCGGCTGGGAGGAAACGCAGTGACTGATATTGTGGTTTTCGGAAGACTGGCGGGAAATGCTGCCTATGACTACGTGATGAAAAACGGTGGGTTTACAGAGAAAACCATGAAGGCTGCGGGGGAAGAGGAAGCAGCACAGCCAGAAGTTAAGGGAAATTATAAGGACGGAACTTATACAGGAACCGGAAAAGGCAATAACGGAGATATTACAGTAGAGGTGGTCGTGAAAGATGGAAGTGTGACTTCCGTAGAATTGACCGATCATCATGAGACTCCTGGGATCTATGAGGCAGCAGAGAAGACGGTGACAGCTGCCATCATCAGAACCCAGAGCACAACTGTAGATGGAGTATCAGGAGCGACCAATTCTTCCAATGGAATCAAAGAAGCGGTTGCGGCGGCTCTTGAAAAAGCAAAATAAACAATCAGTCATAATAGTAATAAAGATAGCGCTGGAATCACTTTGGCGCTATCTTTATATGCTTTTTTCAAACTGGATTTACTTTTTTTCAGGAGCAGTTATAATTAATATATATTTATATAGTATTTAGCAGAATACAGGAGGAAATATGATAAAGGTACAGGCAAATGCCTCCAGTAAAATGACAGAGGAACAAATGCAGTCCGTCAGGGGTATGGGAATTTCTTATCTGGCGGTCAATTTTCTCACAGAGGACGCAAATTATGATTCGGTCATGAAATTTCTGGAGAGAGCAGAAAAATATGATTTAAAGATTGCAGATGCCGGGTGCCCGGCACTTCAGAAATGCCCCCAGATTCATTTGGGAAAAGAGGACAGGGATATTTGGATTGATAAATATAATAATTTTACAAGAGCACTGGGCCGGGCCGGAGTGAAGGTTAATTATCTGGCATGGCAGCCCAATGGCATCTATCGCAGCAGAATTGATGTTGGACAGTATACCAGAGGGGAGCATTCCATGATCTGCGATATGGAAGAAATTATGGCGCGTCCTATTGCCAACGACAGGGAGTATAAAGAGCAGGAAATATGGGACAATTTTCGGTATTTTCTGGACAGGGCACTTCCTGTTTGTGAAGAAGCTGATGTGAAACTGGCTCTTCACCCCAATGATCCTCCTGTATGCAGTCTGGGAGGAGTTCACAGCCTGATCTGGAATTCCAGATGCTTTGACCGGGCATTTGAATTGGCTGGCGACAGTCCTTATCTGGGAATGAAACTCTGCATTGGCTGCTGGTTGGAGGATGATGGTTTTGGAGATCTGAACGAAGATATCAGAAGATATACACAGAGGGATAAGATATCGGTGGTACATTTTCGAAATGTAAGCAGTACAATTCCCTATTTTGAAGAGACTCTTTTGGAAGATGGTTATGGGGATATGAACGAGATTTTAAAACAACTGATCTTATGCGGATATGACGGACAGATCAATATTGACCATCCATTCTTTTTGCCGGAAGGGAAGGGTCCTTCTCCTGTATCAGAGGCGTATATGATGGGGTACTTAAAGGGAATGATTCACAGTGCATATAAGTCTCTTTCGTGAAAATGTATTTGAACTATTTGTGGTTCAACGTTATAATAGAAAAAATAATTTAGGGGAACTTTGTAAGATAAAGAAAGGAAGACAGGATGAAGACGGTCAGAGTAAGAGATGTAGTCATTGGCGAAGGTATGCCCAAGGTATGCGTTCCGATTGTTGAAATAAAACTGAAAGATGCGGTAACGTTTGCCGAAACCTTAAAAGCAGGCGGAGCTGATATAGCGGAATGGCGGATTGACTGGTTTGATGAGGCATATGAAATCAGTAAAGTTGTGGAAGCGGCAGGCTGTATCCGGAAAGCACTGAAGGAGATTCCCCTTATTGCAACCTTTCGGACTGCGAAAGAAGGGGGAGAAAAGGAAATTAAAGTGGAGCAGTATATTGATTTAAATCTTGCTCTGATCCGCTCCGGTTATGTGGACGTTATCGATGTGGAATTGTTTTTTGATGAAAAAGCTGCAAAGATTCTTGTGGAAGAAGCTCACAGGCTTGGAGTGTGTGTCATAGCTTCCAATCATGATTTTCAGAAAACACCCGAAAAAGAGGAATTGTTTCGCCGTGTGAAGCTGATGATTGAACTGGGCGCGGACATTCCTAAAATTGCAGTAATGCCTCAAAACGTGGAAGATGTTATGGTACTTCTCACAGCAACCTATGAGATGTCCCGCTTTATTTCAGACCGGCCTGTCATTACCATGTCTATGTCAAAAGAGGGTGTAATCAGCCGGTTTTCCGGTGAGTTTTTTGGATCTGCACTGACCTTTGCCGCAGTTGGAAAAGAATCTGCACCTGGACAGGTTGAAGCAGGCAGCTTAAAAAAGATACTCAGCCAGATTCACGATATTATTTCGTAAATTTACCGTTTTCTACGGGAGTTCTTTAAATAAAAAGGATCTTGACAAATAAAAGGAAACCTCATATACTAAAAACTAACTTGATATAGAAACAAAAGCATTGATAAGAACAAGTAACAGTACGTAAAACCAGACAGAAAGCAGCCGGTTGATGAAAGGCGCATGGAAAACGGACTGCGAATACATCTTTGAGCTTCGCTCCCAAAGGCGTGATTGCCCAGTAGGCGGCGACGGATTCCTGCACCCGTTATTGTGCTAGAGTATCGGACCGGTACTCGAAGAGATAAACAGCGTGAGCTGTTTATGAAAAAAGGTGGTAACGCGAGATTTTAACCTCGTCCTTTTAACAGGACGGGGTTTATTTTTTTTGTAAAGGAGAATTGGAATGACAATCTACGAAGAACTGAAAGCCAGAGGGCTATTAGCCCAGGTGACCAACGAAGAAGAGATCAGCAAAATGGTCAATGAAGGAAAGGCAGTATTTTATATTGGATTTGACCCAACCGCAGACAGTCTCCATGTGGGACACTTTATGGCTCTGTGTTTAATGAAACGTCTGCAGGAGGCTGGAAATAAGCCAATCGCATTAATCGGCGGAGGTACCGCTATGATTGGCGATCCTTCCGGAAGAAGCGACATGCGTCAGATGATGACAGTGGAAACCATTGCCCATAACTGTGACTGCTTTAAACAGCAGATGAGCCGTTTTATTGACTTTTCTGAAGGAAAAGCAATGATGGTAAACAATGCGGACTGGCTGTTGGATTTAAATTACGTTGAATTCCTGCGGGAAATCGGTCCTCATTTCTCGGTAAACCGAATGCTCAGTGCAGAATGCTACAAACAGCGTATGGAAAAAGGATTAAGCTTCCTGGAATTTAACTATATGATCATGCAGAGCTACGATTTCTACGAGCTGTTCCAGCGCCATGGCTGCAACATGCAGTTTGGTGGTGATGATCAGTGGAGCAACATGCTTGGAGGAACCGAACTGATCCGCAGAAAGCTTGGTAAGGATGCCCATGCAATGACCATAACCCTGCTGTTAAACTCAGAAGGAAAAAAGATGGGAAAGACCCAGTCCGGTGCCGTGTGGCTTGATCCGGAAAAGACCTCTCCATTTGATTTCTTCCAGTACTGGAGAAATATTGCCGATGCGGATGTATTGAAATGTCTGCGTATGCTTACCTTCCTTCCGTTAAGCCAGATCGATGAGATGGATAGCTGGGAAGGCAGCCAGTTAAACGAGGCAAAAGAAATTCTGGCTTATGAACTGACCAAGCTGGTACACGGGGAAGAAGAGGCAGAGAAAGCCAAAAAGAGCGCAAGAGAGCTGTTTACAGGCGGCAATGCAGAAAATATGCCATTATGTGAGCTTGATGAAGCTGATTTTACAGATGGCAGTGTTGATATATTGACCATTCTCCAGAAATCCGGACTGGCACCCTCCCGTTCAGAAGCAAGAAGGAATGTAGAACAGGGCGGAGTTACCGTAGAGGGAGAGACCGTGAATGATATAAAAGCTTCCTATACCAGAGAACAGCTGGCTGACGGAGCTGTTGTGCGTCGGGGTAAGAAGAAGTTTGTGAAAGTGATTGCTAAATAACGATGTGTTAGTATAGAGAGAAAGGGCTGTATCCATATGAAACGGATACAGCCCTTTTTTATGGCCACAACTCAGCCTTTTCCTGTTTTTTTATAGAGAGTGCAAAATTTAGTTTTTCATCATCATTGGTAAGACCCAGCAGATACTGGTATTCATTTTTCAGCTTTTCATAGATACGAAGGATGGGTCTGCAGCGGACCGCTGTTGTTTCAAGAATGGAATCCAGATTGGTAACTGCGAGGGTTACAATATCCGGATCCACAAGCTGGTCGTTTTTCATGCTTTCCAGGATGGTTGTTATTTTTTCCAATGGATAGGATTCCTTATAACTTCTTGTTCCCGTAAGTGCACTGATAATATCTGCAATGGCAACCAGGCGTTCTTCTTTTGATAAATCTTTTGCAAAGAGACCATCGGGATAGCCGGTACCGTTTAATTTTTCATGGTGGCGCAGAGCAATCCGTTCCACTGCTTCGTCAATGCTTCCACCAAAGATCTCTTTCGTGTAACCAACATGAGTCCGCATAATATTCATTGCCTGTCGGCTTAGTTTACCGGGGTATTCAAGTATCTCTACCGGGACTGCTATTTTCCCCAGATCGTGAAGCAGAGCGCCGCAGAGAATCACATTTAAACGGTCTTCCGGATAGGAAAGAAGTTTTCCCAGTTCGTAGCTGATGCTTGTGGTAGTGATGGTATGGGTGACGGTATAGTGGCTTCTGAAATCGATAATAAAAACCAGCATTTTTAAATAATCCGTAATCGCCTCTCCTGACAGTGGGATTCCGGTAAGAAACTGATTAAACTGACTGTCCGCTTTCCATTCTTCCTCAATGGAACTTTTAAAATCCAGTTTTTCCGCCAGTTCTATAATATGGGTGGCATAAACGGTTCCCTGGTCTTTTTTCAGTAGGGAAAGTGTCTCCGTCCACGAACAATTCTGCAGAGACATTAATACATCGATTCGGTCTGCTATATGGATCAGCTGTCCCAAATCCTTCATTAAAGAATCCAGGCTGCTTTGTTTTTCCAGAAAATCCCAGTTGAGATGGTGCAGGAGTACTGCGGGAGCGAAATCCTTTAAGGGCGAGAAGTAACGGATAAAAAGATATCCATAAAAAGAATGGTCCCAGACATCTTTTGTTTCAAACTGAAGCATTCGGGAGATCTCTTCTGTCTTGTAGGCTCCCACATCATGAAGCTGAGCCACAAAGCAGATGTTTCTCAGTTCTTCTTTTGTAAAACGGCCAGTTTCTCTAAGCATCTGGAAAACAATATAAGACACATGGGAACCATGCTCGGTAAGCCGTGGATCTATGTAATTGCAGAAACGGCGAATAATGTTTAGAATGCTCTCGTTATTAATATCTTTGGTGTACTGAACCTGCATGCATGCGATTCTCCTTTCGTACAAAACTCTGTATCACAGTTTACCATATTCGACCAGATATGGAAAGAAGAGATTCACATCTTTGGTATGTAAATTTTAGATACAGCCGTGGAAAACGAGTTGAGAATAATGAAAAGCGGTTGTATAATAAACTGGTTATGTATCGTGAGAAAGGTGCTTATGGAGGGAATCGCATGAAGAAAGAAACGACGGGTTACGTTCAACTGATTGAAGAAAGGTTAATTTACGACAATCCCCTTACCAGACCGGAAGATATCGAAGGTTTCGTGGTAGAAGGTAAGGCATCAATAAGTTTTGAAGAAGGCAGTATGCGTTTAAAAAACAGTCTTGATGAGGAATTAGGACAAAAAGCCAATTACGTTTTGTGGTGTCCCAAAGAATTTCCGGAAAATGTTAAAATTACATGGGAATTTAAGCCGGTTACAGATCAGGGGCTGTGCATTTTGTTTTTTGCCGCGAAAGGGTGCAGCGGGGAAGATTTATTTGATTCCTCCCTGGCAGAACGAACGGGAGAGTACCCCCAGTATCACAGCGGTGACATCAATGCATTCCACGTATCTTATTTCCGCAGGAAAGAGCCGGATGAGAGAGCGTTTCATACGTGCAATTTAAGAAAAAGCCATGGTTTTCACCTGGTGGCACAGGGGGCGGATCCTTTGCCTGGTGCAGCAGATGCACTGGATTTTTACCGGATATCCATACGTAAATATCATGGAGATATTCGATTTTCCATTAATGATATGACTGTGTTTGAATATAATGATGAGCTGGAATTGTTTGGAAAGCCGTTAAAAGGCGGAAAAATTGGATTCCGTCAGCTGGCTCCGCTGACTGCTGATTACAGAAATCTGAAAGTATTTGAATTATGTTAACTGATTTAAAGAACAAAAAACTGTTTGCCATAAAAGACGGAAAATATGAAAAGCGCCTGTTTACCCAGTTTCTTCTGCTTGTAACAGTTCCGCTTATTGTGATGGGACTGGTTTCTTACTTCATCTATGTAAATGGAGAGACAGAAAAGAGCAGACAGGCGCTGGAATCATACTGCAATAGTGTGGCGAATGAGTATGAGAACCTTTTTTCTTCAGTCAGGGAATATTATCTGGACAGTACAAGCAGCACCTCCATCAAATGGCTGGTCAATCAAAAAGATGTTCCCTATTCCCAGTACAAAGAAGTGAGGCAGGCCCAGAACATGCTTCAGGGCAATTACTTTTTATCCAAATACATCGGTTTTTATAATTTTATTAACGTAAAAGAAGGATGGGTTCTCAGCAAGTTTGGAATGTATAACTATAACGATTTAAAAAACAGGGGAGAGACAGACCAGTTTTTACAGGATCAGAAAGAAGTTCCATTATCTCTTTACTGGCTGAACCGGACGGATGTATCAGGGCCCTATCAGGAAGGGGCAAAGGAATCCGGATTTATTGATACATCCGGAGAACTGCTCATAGTAAAGGAAGAGTACGCCAGTACCGGACTGGTCTACCTGCTCACGGTTCAGCTGAATTTAAAGCAGCTTGGAACTCTGACTGAGCCATATCAAAAAATGGGTTATGATGTGAGTGTGTTAAGTCAGGGGAAGGTCTTAATGGAAACCAATCCTGATTTTACAGCTGCTTATCTGAAATCAGGGAAGAGTGAGAAGACAGACGGAGGATTTTTTTCATCACCCAAAGGGAAAAAATACCGTTATCGTATCAGCCGTTCTGGCAGTAACGGTCTTGTTTACATAACTGGAATGGATACGGATAAAATGAAACGGGGCGGTATTGTTTTTGTGTTTGCTTCTGTGGCAGTGATTGCCGCGTTTGGAGTGATCCTGGTTCTTTTACGATTTGCTGCTTCTGTTTTTTCGGAACCTCTTTTGAAGCTCCAGAGATTTGTGGATGATCAGAATGTGCAGATCAGGGAGCTGTTTGTGTCAAACCTTGTAAAGGGCGAGCTGAATATGGACCGCATACAGGATACCATGAAGAAATATGACATGGAGGCGTTTCATTCCTACCGCATGATCGGAGTTTCCTGTAAGTTTGATGAAAGAGAAAAGAATCTGACCCAGGAGGAACAGGATGAACTGAACAGAAAGATCCTGCTTGGCCTTCCTTTGGAAGTGAAGGAAGCATTCTTTGTGGCTCCGGTAATCTATGAGCACACACTGTTATTTATGATTGGAGAAAATGATGATATAGAAGAGGATCATAAGACTGCTCTGGTCTATAAGCAGATGAAGGACTATATCATGGAGGCATACGGATATCCCACAGCCTTTGGAATCAGCCGGACCTTCCATAAACTGACCCATGCCAGAAGAGCGTATGACGAATGCTCGGAGGCACTTCACAGCAAAAATCATGACCGGAATGAAAATGGTCCATCTCTGGTTCTTTACGATGATTATTCTCTTATGGATCCGGCTGGAAATGTCTATGACAGAATTGTAGAGGATGAGTTGATTCATGCTGTGGAAAGCTGCAATGAGGAAGAAGCCAGGCGTCTGCTTGATCTCATCCTGGAACGGCTTGAAATCAAAGGGGCTTCCGGCATGGAACGGACCTATTATGTGACCCGGCTTCTGACAGCCATCCTTGATATACCGGCAAAGGTCTCCATACCCCTTTCTGATATATTTAACAGCGAGCAGTACGATGTCTTAACCAAGGCATCAAGAATTTACGGAAAAAAGGAACTTTTCACCTATTTATTTACAGAGATACTGAATCCAGTGATGGCGGCCCTTAACGATTACCGGCAATTAAATTCCTGCGATATCGCAAAACAGGTAACAGCTATGATTAAAACCAGCAGCGGTAATATTACTCTGAATGAGTGTGCCGACGCCTTAAGCTATCACCCCAATTATATCAGCCGGGTGTTAAAGAGGGAAAAGGGAATGTCATTTACGGACATGGTTAATGAAGAAAAACTGAAGATAGCAAAATATATGCTTTTAACCACCCAGGATCCCATCGCTGAAATTTCAGCCAGATTAAATTACAATAACGTACAGAATTTTATTCGTTTTTTTAAAACCCAGGTAGGAATTACCCCTCTGGCTTTTCGTAAAGAGCATCGGGAATAGGAAAAAACAGTTGGAAACAAAATGATAATTCTAAAGGTCAAGCCTTGGAAACTCCTTATATTATAAGGGGATCCAGGGCTTTTTTGTGATAAAAATCAGGTTTGATCATGATTATTTACAAAAGCAGATACCTGGTGTAGGATAGCCTCACAACAGGGGAGCAAATTTCATAAGACAATCCCCGTAATATTGAGGAGGAGAGACAATGAGTCAGAAAGCAGAACGTTTCGTTCCGCAAAAAAGGGGTGGATCCCTAAAGCAGGCATACCGCTCTCATAAGTGGCTGTATCTAATGATCATTCCGGGAGTGATCTATCTCTTGGTTTTTCATTATCTGCCAATGGGTGGACTTATTATGGCATTCCAGGATTTCAGCCCTTATAACGGAGACACCATGATGGGGGCATTTTTTCACAGTCCGTTTGTGGGATTGGCAGTCTTCAGAAAATTTTTTACCGGGCCGGATTTTATTCGTATCTTAACCAATACGCTTTCTATTTCTATAGCCAGCCTGATTTTTTATTTTCCAGCGCCTATTCTTCTTGCGCTATTATTAAATGAAATCAAGAATATGGCATTTAAAAAAGCGGCTCAGACAATGGTTTACATTCCCCATTTTATTTCCATGGTAATTGTGGCAGCTTTAACTGCCCAGCTGTTCAGCACAACCGACGGTCTGGTTTATCACTGGCTCATTGGAATATTTGGAAAGAGTCATGCCCCGGATATCATGTCCAATCCCAAACTTTTTGTTCCCATGATTGTTGGTCAGAACATGTGGAAGGAAACAGGATACGGAACAATTATATTTCTTGCTGCTTTATCCGGCGTTGATGTACAGCTTTATGAAGCGGCTGAAGTGGACGGCGCAAACCGCTGGCAGAAAATGTGGCATATTACCCTTCCAGCCATTCGCTCCACCATTGTAATTATGCTGATCCTAAAGGTAGGAACTATTTTAAATACCGGCTACGAACAGATTTTCCTGATGCAGAATTCTATGAATCGTGCTGTATCCGATGTATTTGATACTTACATCTACACAAAGGGTGTTGTAAATGGCAATTATTCCATGGCAACGGCAGCAGGTATGTTTAAATCCATTGTCTGCATGATTATGGTACTTGGAGCAAATAAGCTTGCAAAGCTGTTTGGGGAATCAGGATTCTATTAATGGGGAGGTTCATAAGATGGCAAACACAAAAACAATCAAAATAAAACGAAGACCGGGAGACCAGCTGGTTCAGGTGATTATTTACATACTGGTAGGGGGATTTGCACTGGCTACCCTGCTGCCCTTTGTATACATAGTGGCAGGATCGTTTGCTACAGAACGGGAACTGACAGAACGGGCATTTTTCGTATTCCCTCACACCCTTTCCTTAAATGCTTACCAGTATATATTTAAAACCGGCGATGCAGTAAAGGGCATTATAAATTCTGTTTTTGTAACAACCGTGGGAGTAATCATTAATATGACGTTATCGGCTACCCTTGCGTATCCATTATCCAGACCTTATTTTAAGGGAAGAACGTTCTTTACCAACATGGTTATCATCACTATGCTTTTTACTGGAGGAATGGTTCCCTCCTATATGCTGGTGGCCAATGTACTCCACTTGAAAAATTCTTTTTGGGCGCTGTGGCTGCCGGGGGCAATCAATCCCTTTAATATGCTTATCATTAAAAACTACTTTCAGGGATTACCATCGGAGCTTGAGGAAGCAGCCAGAATGGATGGCTGCAATGACGGGCAGATATTTATCAAAATCATTCTTCCGTTGTCCAAACCGGTACTTGCCAGTGTCGCTCTGTTTTATGCAGTTACCCACTGGAACTCTTATTTCAACGCAATGATGTATATCTCAGACAGCTCAAAGGAAGTCATTCAGATTGTGTTAAGGCGGATTATATTCCTCACTTCCAAGGTGGCGAATGAAAGCAGCTTCGATTGGGGAGCCTTTGGAATGCCGCCTCAGAAAGCGGTGAAGATGGCAACAACCGTAGTTGCCACCATTCCCATTTTATGTATTTACCCATTTGTTCAAAAGTACTTTACGCAGGGCGTTATGGTTGGCTCTGTAAAAGGATAAATTAAAGTTTAAAAGGAGAAGTGTTATGATGAAACAGGTATGGAAAAAGGCAATGGCAGTGACCCTTGCCGGTACAATGGTGTTATCCATGGCAGGGTGCAGTTCCAAAACAACCAGTCAGACGGCAGGAGAGTCAAAAGAGTCAAAAACGGCGGAAGCGGGAGAGGGAAAAGCATCTATTTCCATGATGGTTACCCAGTTTTATGGAACTGAGCTGAAAAATGATCATTCGGATGAAGTGATTAAAAAATTCGAGGATTATACCAATACCAATGTGGATTTCCGTTGGGAGGCAAACGACACCTATAATGAAAAGCTGGGTCTGGTGCTTATGGATAAAGACAATATGCCTATGATTATCACTGGAAAAGGAGATTTATCCGCGAACGTGGTTGATGCAGCAAAGAAAGGTGCGTTCTGGGATTTAAGCGAATTTATTAAGGACAGTGCAAGCTATCCCAATTTATCAAAGGCGGATCCTCAGGTATTAAAATCCATGACAGTAGACGGAAAAGTAATCGGACTTTACCGCGCAAGAGAAATCGGCAGATTTGGATTTTCCTACCGAACCGACTGGGCAGAAGCAGTGGGCGTTACCCAGGCCCCGAAAACAGTGGAAGATGTCTATAACATGCTTTATAAATTCACCTATGAAGATCCCGATGGCAATGGAAAAGATGATACATACGGACTGGAAATGACCAAATATGTAGGACCTATTGATATTATGCAGTCCTGGTTTGGAACCGGCAATGAGTGGGTGGTGCAGGATGGAAAGCTGATTCCTGTTCATCAGACCAAAGAATACAAAGAAGCCTTAACCTGGGTCAAGAAAATATATGATGACGGTCTGATCCGGAAAGACTGGGCAACTGTGGATTCCGGTACATTTGGTGATGCTCTTAAAAAGGGAGAAGCCGGCGCATTCGTAGATGTTATGGACAGTGCAAAAAGAATCTGGAACTACTATATTCAAAATGATATAAAATCAGTAACAGATCCGTCTAAGACAGCCACCATGACCATGGTAGGGCCGATTAACGGAAAAACACTGGCTACCAGCGGCTTTAACGGTTATTATCTGATCACCAAAGCAGGTGCAAAAACAGAAGAAGATGTGAAAAACTGCCTGCATTTCCTGGATAAGATGTGCGACAATGAAATGCTTGTGCTGGCTGATTACGGTCTTGAAGGTGTTACTTATGATTTAAAGGATGGCAAAGTAGTGATGAGAAATGATCTGGAAGTTCAGCAGACTCCTCATACCGGATTAAATCAGACCATCTGCTATATTCCAAACCTTGCTTCGACGGAACCGGTTCTGGAAAAGACAGAGCCAACCATTGCCCAGGATAAGGCTTATGCAGAAAATAAAAAGGTTGCAGTCTTTAATCCGGCACTTGGTTATCTTGCCAATTCCGGTGTCAATGCAGAAGTAGGCACGGATATCGAACAGATCATTGATGATGCAAGAACCCAATATGTCTGCGGGCAGATAGATGAAGCGGGTCTTGACGCAGCTGCCAAACAGTGGTTAGACAGAGGCGGTGACAGACTGATCGAAGAAATCAATCAGCTGTATCAGCAGGATACCGGGAAATAGGTTTGGCCTGGGCGGTGCGGATTCCTTGCAGGAGCCGTACCGCCTCTTTTAATGAAAAAAGCGCAGTTTTGCGCAGACGGAGGATTATATGAAGCTGCATAATTTAAAAGACAGGCGGAAACGGGGGTATACCACCTGGGGCTGCATGTGGAATCAGGGAGAATGCGGAAAAAATCAGTCCTATGTGTTGGAAAATCAGGATGGGACTCAGGTCGCCATGCAGTCCAGAATTACGGCTTACTGGCCTGATGGTTCAGTCAAGTGGACGGCGCATTCTGCATGTGCAGACCAGCTTACCGATGAAATCCAGGTTCTGACTGCTGATGGAAATACACAGAAGATATCCCGTAGCCTGATCATTAGCAAGGAGACAGAGGGGATGTTAATAAAAACAGAGGCTTTGTCTTTTTTTGTTTCTTATAAAGGTTCTTTTTTATTTGAAGATCTAAAAGTCCATGGGCAAACGCGGGTATCGTCTGCAAAACCGGTACTTTTGCTGGAAGAACCTTTTACAAAAAATGAAATGACAGGACAACTGCAAAAACAGTACCAGGGCTATGTGGAGGAAGTCACTCTGGAGGAGGAAGGACCGCTTCAGGCCGTCATTAAATACACAGGAGTCCACATTTCCAAAGACGGGGACAGAAAGCTTCCGTTTATTATTCGGCTTCATGTTGGTTTGGACAGTGAACGTCTTCATTTCACCCATACGTTTCTTTATGACGGGGACGAAAACAAAGACTTTTTAAAAGGAATCGGGTTAGAATTTACCATTCCGGTAAACGGAAGTATGTATAACCGGCATGTAAGATTTGAAGGCGATTTTGGAACGGTTCATGAGGCACTGGCAGAGCTTTTAACCTGGAGACCCAGGGTGCCGGAAGCGGTATATTCCAGTCAGATGGCTGGTAAACAGTTGATTCTTCAGGGAAATGACAGAGAAATTGTGGAAACAGTCATGAAAGATATGCCGTTTTGGGATGAATATGATTTCTGTCAGGACAGTCCCAGTCATTTCCGGCTGAAGAAGAAAATGAAAGAGGAAGGTGTGTGTTACTTAGACTGTCTCCATGGAAGAAGAGCGGGAGGGGCTGCTGCTTTGGGTGGAGAAAACGGAAGTATGGGATTTGCTATCCGAGATTTCTGGCAGACTTATCCTTCCGGATATACGTTTCGCAGTCTGACAGGAGAAGAGGCGAAAGCCACAGTCTGGCTTTACAGTCCCGCAGCCGAGACAATGGATTTCAGACATTATGCCAGTCGTGGATATAACCAGGTATATTATGAGGGATATGATTATAAAGGAGCGGACCCCTTTGGAATTGCGTCCACCAGCGAATACTCGGTAGCGTTCTTTGAGGAAGTCATTCCCAGTGAAGAAGAACTCCTGGAATTTTCAAACGAGGTGAATCATCCCCCCCAGTATGTGGGAACTCCGGAATTTTATTATGAGCACCGTGCGTTTGGATACTGGTCCCTGCCAAAATGGGACAGCGAGATGGAAATCTGGCTGGAAGACCAGCTGGAGAAGGCCGCGGTCTTCTATGAAAAGGAAGTGGATCAAAGAGGCTGGTACGGGCTTTTTAATTATGGGGATTTCATGCATACCTACGATAAGGAGCGCCATCAGTGGAGGTATGATATGGGTGGTTACGCCTGGGATAATACAGAACTGGTTCCCACACTCTGGCTCTGGCTTTCCTTTCTGAGATCCGGGAGAGCAGAAACATTTTCCCTGGCGGAGAAGCTGACCAGACATGCTTGCGAGGTTGATGTATATCATATGGGAAAATATAAGGGGCTGGGTTCCCGGCATAATGTACGCCACTGGGGCTGTCCCTGCAAGGAAGCACGGATCGCCATGGCAGCTCATCACCGGTATTATTACTATATGACGGGAGATCATCGACTGGAGGATATCTTTGAGGAACTAAAGGATAATGAAAAAACGTTCCTGGCAAAAGATCCACTGGCAGACTTTTATGATTCCTCTGAAATGGTCTATAAAAGTCATGCCAGAAGCGGACCTGACTGGTCTTCTCTTTGTGCAAACTGGATGACCCAGTGGGAGCGGTTTGAGGATAACCGTTACCTGGATAAGATCCGGACGGGAATTGAGGATATAAAAATGGCTCCACTCCGACTGGTATCAGGACCGGACTTTGAATTTGATCCTAAGACCGTTCATTTAAGATACATTGGAGAGCGGGCAGCAGGCGGGACACACCTGCAGATCTGTATGGGAGCACCGCAGATCTGGCAGGAGATGGCAGATTTGATTTCTGATCCAATCTGGAAGGAGATGCTGGCGGAGTACGGAAGATTCTATTATCTTCCAAGAGAAAAGCAGCTGGAGGAATCCGGGGGGATTATTGGTGACCGGGAGTTTTCCCTTCCGTTTATGGCAGCAGCCATGGGAGCTTATGGAGCCTGGTATTATAACGATGAAATGCTTGCAAAAGCTACCTGGAGTCACCTTCTTCACGCTCTTCTTTGTGAAGAGAATCACAGCGGTTTCCAAACTACTGTTTTAAAAAAATGTGCAAATCAGGAAGAACTTCAGGAGATTCCCTGGATTTCTACGAATTTTGCAGCTCAGTGGTGTTTAAATGTGATTTGTACTCTGGAATTTATCAGGGATCAGCTGCCGGAAAGTTTAGAGGAAGCGGACACGCTGATATCTGGAATGTCATTAGAAAGCTTTCGGAAAGCCTAGACAGAGGGAGGAATTGTTATGATAAGGCTGTTATCTATTAATCCACAGGAGTTTACCATTGCCTGGGATCCGGTCAATAAGACCAAAACCACCTGTATCTACTGGTCGGACCGGGAAACCAGTGAAACCTCCTATCGTCTGATGAAAGAGATTCATGAAACGGATGAGAAGGTGTTTACTTTGAAAAAGGCTACTTACATTCCCCACTATATTCTCATCTGCCACATATCAGATGATGGATGTGTGCTGGAAAAAGAGTCTTTTGTTTCTCCTGTTCATTTTCATCAGGAGGAACAGCTGGAGAAACTTTCAAGAGGTCTGATTGCAGTTAGGGTAAAAAATGGAATCTTCTTAAGCTGGCGCCTTTTTCTGAATGAGGTGACTGGAGTATCAGACGGAGGAGAAGGTCTTACAGGCGTGGATTTTAGAATTTTCCGGGATGGAGTCAGTCTTGGGATTGTGACAGACAGTACCAACTATCTGGATCGCCAGGGAACGGAATCGTCAGTTTATTGTGTGGCGCCGGTCATCAATGGGGTGGAATCAGAACCCTGCGAGCCAGTACGGGTATGGGAGCACGATTATCTGGATATTCCGGTTAAAAAGCCAGCCGGGGGAGTGACACCATCAAATGAAACGTTCACTTATTCTGCCAATGACATGTCTGTGGCAGATGTTAACGGAGATGGAGAATACGAATATATAGTCAAATGGGATCCGTCTAATTCCCATGACGTATCCATTTCCGGATATACGGGTAACTGTATTCTGGATTGCTACCAGATAGACGGAACCCTTTTGTGGCGGCTTGATATGGGACCCAATATCCGGGCTGGTGCCCATTATACCCAGTTTATCTGCTACGATTTTAATGGAGACGGAAAGGCGGAAATGGCTGTAAAGACGGCTCCGGGGACCCGCATGACCAGATATGGAGCAGGTGGAGAGATTGTGGAAGAATTCTATATTACCATGCCACAGGAGGATTGTGACAGAGGGTACAGCCATAGTGATTCCTATGTTTCAGGATTTAAGGATTATGAGGCCCACCTTTGCCGTTTATTTGCCGGGTGGCAGGAACAGCCTGAGGTAAAGGCAGGACAATGGCCGGATACGTTAGAGGCATGCTTTCATATACCGCCCCGCTGGAATTATCCCTTAAATGGAGTCCAGCAAAATGAGGCAGTCGATTACTTCCTTGATGTGTATGCGCCTGCAAGGAGTCCTAAAAACAGATTGAGAGAATGGGAGGGCTTTATTTTTCACGGACCGGAATATTTGACCATGTTTGCCGGTGACGGAAAAGAGCTGGATACCATTGTATTTCCATTTGAACGGGTAGATGACGGTCTGCGCTGGGGTGATTATGCCATGCCCCGCATCGAACCATGCAACCGGGTAGACCGGTTTCTGGCAGGAGTGGCCTATCTGGATGGAAAAAGACCTTATTTCATTGCCTGCCGTGGATATTATACCCGGGCGGCAATTGCTGCCTATTCATTCTTTGAGAACCGCTTTCTTAAAGAATGGGTGGCAGACAGCGGGTTTGTTCCCATGAAAAATCCATTCTGTGACAATCCACATGAGAAATGGGGAACCAATCCCGTTTATGGGAAACTGGCAGGACAGGGAAATCATTCTCTCTCTGTTGCGGACGTAGATGGGGATGGCTGTATGGAAATCATCTACGGAGCTGCCTGTATTGATCATGACGGGACTCTTTTGTACAGTCTGACAGGCATTCTCCCAGATGGGAGAGAAGCGAAACTGGGGCATGGAGATGCCATGCATGTGGCAGATATTGATCCGGATCGCCCTGGATTTGAAATATTTGCCGTATTTGAAGGAGCAGAGAACGCCCCATACGGTTATGCACTGCGGGATGGAGAAAACGGGCAGATCATTTTTGGAAAATATGCCGAAGAAGATCTGGGCAGATGTATGATTGGAGATGTACTGGAGGGAGTAAGAGGACTGCAGTGCTGGGTAAACGGAGAGGGAACCTATGATTGTCATGGTGAATGGATGAAAAATGAAACCCTTGGAACCAATATGTCCATCCGGTGGGCAGGAGATTTATCCACCCAGATTACAGACGGAACGGATTATTTAAGCCAGCATCCCACAGGTGTGATAAACGACTGGGTTCATGGCACAATGCTCTGTCCGGAACAAACGGCAACAAACAATGGAACCAAGGGAAACCCATGCCTTGTGGCGGACATTTTTGGGGATTTCAGGGAAGAGATTCTTGTGAGAACAAAGGACAGTTCTGCCATACGGATTTATACCAACACGGAAGTAACCGGACATAAACTGTTTACACTTATGCACGACACTCAGTACCGGTGTGGAGTGGCATGGCAGAACAACTGCTATAACCAGCCATGCTATCCTAAATTTTATTATGGAACTGATATGGATTTTCGCCGTGTACTTCCTTTTATGCAGCGAAAGCCTGTTATTTTTCTGGCAGGTGACTCCATTACACAAAGCTATTGGGAGGAAGAAAAAAAGCAGACCGGAATGGGAGAAAAACTGCTTTCCTGCCTGGATCATGGCAGCTCCTATCAAATCCGGCGCTGTACTGCGGGTTCATTTCCCCAGGAAACAAGATACGAGAGCAGGAGACTTGTAGTGGATAACTGCGCAATGGCAGGAAGATCTTTAAAAACATTTTTAGAAGAAGGAAGACTGGAAGATATAAAAAGTCGAATGAAGCCAGGGGACTATCTCTTTATTCAATTTGGACACAATGATGCCGCTGTTTCAAAAGAAGACCGGTATGTACCACTTTCGCAGCTTTTTAAATATCTGGAACTCTATGTGGAAGCGGCACTTGAAAAAGGCGGTTACCCTGTTATTATCTCCCCTGTCTGTCTCTGCCCCTTTGATCGGGACAGGAAGGAGGAAAAGGAAGAGATTGCCCGTCTTCTTCCGACTTACAGGGATGAGATGAAAAAATTTGCAGAAACAAGAAAGGTCTTGTTTGTGGATTTGTATGGTTTATGTGAGGAGTTTCTGTGGAAAGCAGGAGAAAAGGCGGCAGTGAAATGCTACACGGAAGATCTGGTTCATTTATCGGAAATGGGTGCCGGTATCTTTGGGCAATTATTGGCAAATGAAGGAAAAAGATTTATAATAGATGGAAAAACGGAGGTATAAGTGATGGGGAAATTACACTATGATGAGACAAAAATTACAAATGCCATGAACCTTATTCTGGAACGGACCAAGAGGATGGATATGTCCTGGGACTGGCCCTGCGGAGTGGCATATTACGGGCTGGCAGAGGCCTATGAGGTAACAAAGAATGAAGCATATCTGAACTTTTTAAAGGAGCGGGTAGACGAACTGATGGAACTTGGAATTCCGGTGCTGACAGTAAATACCTGTGCCATGGGGCACTGTCTTATTACTCTTTACGAAGCCACCGGAGAAGAAAAATATATGGATGTAATCCGGTTAAAGACCCGTTATTTAACGGAAGAAGCACTTCGGTTCGGAGATCACGTCCTTCAGCATACCGTATCTGCAGACAATGATTTTCCGGAACAATGCTGGGCGGATACTTTATTTATGGCTGCCTTCTTTCTCCTCAGAGTGGGTGTTATGACAGGCGATGAGGTCATGATAAAGGATGCCTTAAATCAGTATTACTGGCATATTCAGTATCTTCAGGACGAAGAAACCGGGCTTTGGTATCATGGTTACAACAATATCACCAAGGATCATATGTCTGGCTTTTACTGGGGAAGAGCAAACTGCTGGGCAGCCTACACCATGAGTAAGGTGGGACTGATTCTTCCTCAATGCTATCTGTATCCACAGTATTTAGAAATCGTTGGAAGTATAAATGAACAGCTTTCTGCGTTAAAGGGGCTGCAGACGGAGAGTGGGCTTTGGAGAACCATTTTAAATGATGAAGAATCCTATGAGGAAGTATCTGCCTCTGCGGGAATTGCGGCAGCCATGGCATTGAAGAGGAATCCTCTTCACATCAAATATGTGGAACGCTCCATAGAAGGAATTCTTTCCCATGTGGCAGCAGATGGAAGAGTGACCGATGTATCCGGAGGCACGGCAGTGATGAAGGACCGGGAAGGCTACCGGAATATATCAAAGAAATGGATTCAGGGCTGGGGACAGGGAATGGCACTGGCATTCTTTTGTGCGGTACTGAATTACGATAAGATCGCAGGAGACGGAGCATTATAATGATGGAAAATATGAAAAATATCTATATCTGCTATCCGGAAGGAAAGCATAAGGCACTTACCATGAGCTATGATGATGGGAGACTGGAAGACAGAAGGCTGACCCAGCTGTTTAATCAATATGGAATCAAGGGTACATTTCATATCAACTCAGGACTTACAGATCAGGAGGAAAGGCTGAAACCTAAAGAGTGGAACGAAGTATACAAGGGGCACGAAATTTCCTGCCATACCGTGCTCCATCCAACCATAGCAAGATGTCCGCTGCCTTTGACGGCACTTCAGGTATTGGAGGACAGGCGTGGGTTAGAACGGGCAGCCGGTTATCCGGTCCGTGGAATGTCATATCCAAACGGTTCCTATACGGAAGAAATTGTAAACATGCTGCCCAGTCTTGGTATTGAATACTGCAGAGTGGTGGGCAGTACCGATGATTTTTCCATGCCTGAAAATTTTTTGAAATGGAAAGCCACCTGCCATCACAACCATAATCTGTTGGAAAATGGAAGACGGTTCATGGAGCTTAATAAAACCCAATACCTCTATCTGATGTATGTCTGGGGACACAGCTATGAATTCCCCAGAGATGACAACTGGGAGCTTATAGAAGAATTCTGCCGTATGACCGGAAGGCAGGAGGATACCTGGTATGCAACAAATATTCAGATTGTGGATTATATGAATGCGGCAGCGGCACTGAAATATACCATTGATGCAGATTTTGTATATAATCCATCGGCAATGGAAGTCTGGATCAGCGTAGATAAAACAATTGTGAAAGTGCCTGGCGGCAGCCAGATCATGATATAAAATCTGTTCCTGTTTACAGTTCAAAGAGATGCTGGAGCAGAATTTTAACACCCATGACTATGAGAATGATTCCCCCAAAAAATTCTGCTTTTGACTTAAAACGTGAACCGAAAACATTCCCTGCTATTATTCCAGCAATAGAGAGGGTAAAGGTGGTTGCTCCGATAAATGAAACAGCAGGAATGATCTGAACTTTTAAAAAGGCAAAGGTCACACCCACGGCCAATGCGTCTATACTGGTGGCAATGGCAAGCATTAACATATTTTTAGGATCCAGCGAGCAGTCTGCACATTCCACCTCTTCTTTGCTAAAGGATTCTTTGATCATATTGATGCCTATAATTCCCAGAAGGATGAAGGCAATCCAGTGGTCATAGGAGGTAATGGCTTCCTTAAACTGGGAGCCAAGCAGATAACCGATAACCGGCATTCCTGCCTGAAAGCCCCCAAAATATAAACCGGCAATAACCGCATTTTTCCAGTTCATCTGAGGCATGCAAAGACCTTTGCAGATTGAAACGGCAAAAGCATCCATGGACAGACCCAAAGCAATAATAAATAACTCTAATAATGACATGTGATTTTCCCCCTGTATATGGTATCTAATTATATGTGTCAGAGGGAGAATATAATAAAAAGACTTATCTGTGTGTACAGAAATGAACACACAGATAAGTCTCGTCTTTTTGTATTAAAAACAAATTAGCAAAGCCAGACAGAAAAAACTGTCAGTATGTTGACTTTGCAGGCATCTTACCTGACCCGGGAAGATGCTGACTACTCCCTCATCCTTTGCTAATTCTATCGTATGGGGAAACTTATGTCAAGATTAAAACAGATCATCTCTTTACAAAGGTGGAAATTTATGGTATATTCTTTCTGATTTTGAAACCAGGGAGGAAAAAGGTATGGATGATTTAATAGCTGTTATAATTTTTATTGTTTTTCTTGGAGTATTGTTTTTTATCAACGGGCTTTATATGAATTTCATGGCTAAAGTGGAACAGAACAATATTAAAAAGAAAATAGCAAAAGGAAAAATTAAAGATAAGAAGCTGATTTATTTTTATAAAATGACGGACAGAAACCGTAATAATAAGATTCTTGCGTTTCTGGCATATGGAGTATTTTATCGCTCATTTTTAAAATTAAATGAAGCAAAATATCAGTTATTCAAAGAAGAAGTAGAGCGAAGAGGATTAATAAACCAGATTTAATATAAGTCTTGTCATACATAGAAAGAATCCGGAAAAAAGACTCGTATCAGGGATACCAGTCTTTTTTTTTGAATAATAGTTGACTAATCAACTAAATCCTGATACAGTAAGAAACTGAATAAAAAAGGTGGTAATAAAATGGGGAATGAACCTATGAATTTAATGATGCTAAACAGTAAAATATATAGAAATACACAGAGTTATTTAGACAAAGTACTAAAACAATATGATTTAAGCAGCGGATCGTTTCACTATTTATTTATAATGGAGCAAAATGAAGGATTATGTCAGAGCCGGATCAGTGAACTGATTGGACATGATAAAGCAATGTCTGCCAGAACCATCAGCAGGCTGACAGAGGTGGGCTATGTAGTGAAAATAGAAGATCAACTGGACAGCAGGGCATATAAATTATATCTGACTGATAAAGCAAGGCTCATTCTTCCCCAGATCAGAGAGGAGATAGGGAAATTAATAGAATTAATTACCGGTAATTTGACTGCACAGGAAAAGGAAATCACGTTGTCTTCCCTGGTTAAAATTCTAAATAATGCGCTTGAATTGAACACATAAGAAAGGAATTAAAATGGAAGAAGTAAGGAAACGTAATAAATGGTCGGTACTAATTATTGTTGTATTATCGACTTTCATGTCAACGTTAGACAGCAGTATCGTTAATGTGGCACTGCCCCGTATGGCAGATTCTCTGGGCGTTACCACAGCCAGTATCCAGTTCGTTGCCACAAGCTATCTGATCGTAATATCGGGTACTGTTCTTATTTTTGGAAAACTGGGAGATATGTTTGGCAAGACAACCATGTTTACCCTTGGGGTTATTGTTTTTACCATTGGCTCACTCCTGTGCGGCTTGTCCCATTCCTACTGGTTTTTAATCATGGCCAGAGCCATTCAGGCAATCGGTGCGGCGGGAACTATGGCAAATAACCAGGGAATCGTTACGGAAGTCTTTCCTGTTCAGGAAAGGGGAAAGGCACTGGGACTCCTTGGGACGGCAGTTGCACTGGGGTCTCTGGTAGGACCGGGACTGGGTGGAATGATTGTAGGAGTATTAAGCTGGGAATATATCTTTACCATTAATGTTCCAATTGGTATCCTTGCAGTAGTAGGAGCCTTCTGTCTGCTTCCAAAAACAAAGACAAAGGCCAATGGCAAAATGGATTTATATGGTGCTCTTTTGTTTATCGTGACAATTGTTTCTTTATTTGGTGCACTGAGTGAGGGACTGAATCTTGGTTTCGGACATCCCCTGATTTTAACAGGATTCTTCCTTGCAGCAGTCTGTTTTGCAGTATTTCTGGTTGTTGAGAAAAAAAGGAAAGATCCAATGATCCAGCTGGATATCTTTAAAAACGGTCTGTTTTCCTTAAGCATTTTCTGTGGATTCATCAGTTTTGTTGCCATGTTCTGCAACAATATCATACTTCCTTTTTATTTACAGGACGTTATGGAGTTTTCACCTCAGAAGGCAGGTCTTATCATGATGGCTTATCCGCTGATTTTAATGGTTGCAGCACCTGTAAGCGGTCATCTTTCCGACAAAATAGGCTCTGAAATACTTACCTTTATCGGACTTGTTTTCACCAGCATCGGGTTGTTTTCCATGTCCTTTTTAAATGAGAATTCAGCCGTAATTACCATGGTCAGCATGATTGGAATTATGTCTGTTGGAATGGGACTGTTTCAGTCTCCCAATAATTCCCTTATCATGTCCACCGTATCCCGTGATAAGCTTGGAGTGGCAGGAAGCATCAATGCTCTTGTGAGAAATATGGGTATGGTATGCGGAATCGCTCTTGCTACCACACTTTTGTATGGTATGATGAGCAGCAGGCTGGGATACCGGATTACGGACTATATCCCAGGTAGAAGTGATGCCTTTTTATATGGAATGAATATGGTTTATATTACTGCTTCTGCCATCTGTATGATGGGAGCGGTTTTGACATTTTTCAGGTTAAAGAGAAAAAACATCACAGCCATGGCCGGAAATAAATTATAAAAAAACATTGCATCGGGAAAAAGATTGTGATATTATAAGTGAAATTCATTGTAGTGAAGTGTTGAACTGTTTAAAAAATTTGAAAACAGGGCATGATGAAGCTACAGAATGAAATAAATACTAAAAAGGCAGAGAAGGAGACTCTGGCCTATGGATCCGGACAGGAAGATTGCGTCACCGACTGAGAGCGCTTTCACGAGAGACTTGGCTATGGGAACACTCCGGAGCCGATAAATCGAAGCGGCTGGTACTGATTTGTACCGGTGACATGAGTAGGTTTGTCCGTATACATGCGTTAAATGTTTGAGTGGAGATATCTTAATCTCAATGCGGGTGGTACCGCGGGAGTCTATTGCCATAGTAATCCCGTCCCGGAATATGTAACTGTATTCCGGGACGGGATATTTTATTGTCATAAAATATTTCTCCGGAATCAAAGCAATTACATTCAGGTAAGGAGAAATCAATCATGGAATTTATCAGTGGTGTAAAACAGAAAGAAACAGTGGGAATCCAGGAAATTATATCTGGTGATTATGCAGGAAAGACAGTCCGGATGGAAGGAAGTGTCCATACTATTCGTGACATGGGTGATGTGGCTTTTATTATTTTGAGAAAAGCCGAAGGTCTGGTACAGTGCGTGTTTGAAGACGGAAAAACAGCCTTTGATTTAAATCAGTTAAAAGAAGAGTCTGCAATTCGTGTTACCGGTGTGGTAAGCGGCGAGGAGCGGGCACCTCATGGATTTGAAATCAGACTTCAGGAAATAACCGTTTTGTCACAGCCGGCAGAAGTGCTTCCTATCGCTATCAGCAAATGGAAGTTAAAAACCTCTTTGGAAACAAAGCTGGGTCTTCGTCCCATTACCTTGCGTAACCCGATGGAGCGTGCAAAATTCCGTATTCAGGAAGGGATTGTAAGAGGCTTCCGGGATTTTCTTCATTCTCAGAAATTTACCGAAATCCGTACACCAAAGATTGTAGCCCGGGGCGCAGAAGGCGGATCAAACGTATTTAAACTGGATTATTTTAATAAAAAAGCAGAACTGGGTCAGAGCCCGCAGTTCTACAAACAGACTATGGTTGGCGTATATGACCGGGTATTTGAAGTAGCACCCGTTTTCCGCGCAGAGAAACACAATACAACCAGACATTTAAATGAATATACCAGCATGGATTTTGAAATGGGATACATCGATAGCTTTGAGGAGATCATGGAAATGGAAACAGCCATGTTACAGTATGTCTTCGAGCTGCTTTGTGAGGAATATGCACAGGAACTTGCTATGTTAAAGATTGATCTTCCTGATGTAACCAACATTCCCCAGGTCCGTTTTGATAAAGCCAAAGAGCTGGTATCTGAAAAATATAACAGAAAGATCAGAAACCCCTATGATTTAGAACCGGAGGAGGAAGTTTTAATCGGCCGTTACTTTAAAGAAGAGTATGGCAGTGATTTCGTATTTGTCACACATTATCCTTCCAAAAAGCGTCCGTTCTATGCCATGGATGATCCGGCAGATTCTAAATTCACCTTAAGCTTTGACTTACTATTTAAGGGTCTTGAAATCACAACTGGAGGACAAAGAATCCATGATTATGATACCATCATTAGAAAGATGGAGGCCAGAGGAATGAATCCGGAGGACATCTCTTCCTATTTAATGATATTTAAGTATGGAATGCCTCCTCACGGCGGACTGGGAATTGGTCTGGAACGTCTGACCATGCGTCTGCTTGACGAGTCAAATGTCAGAGAGACCACACTGTTCCCAAGAGATGTTACCAGGCTGGAACCGTAATTAGGCGAAAAGGAGACAAAAAGAAATGGCGCACATGATTGATGATGAAACAATTGAGTATGTAGGCATTCTCGCCAAGCTGGAGCTTGATGATGCAGAAAAGGAAGCGGCAAAAAAGGATATGGGCCGTATGCTTGATTATATTGATAAATTAAATGAACTTGATACTGATGGGGTGGAACCCATGTCCCATGTATTTCCGATTTACAATGTATTTCGGGAAGATGTGGTGATTAACGGAGACGACAGAGACCAGATTCTAAAGAATGCACCGGAAAGCAAAGATGGAGCGTTCAAAGTGCCGAAGACAGTGGAATAGGGGGAATTAAAATGAAAGCAAGCGAAATATTGTCCCTCACAGCGGTACAGCTGGGGAAAAAAATAAAAGAGGGAGAGGTTACCTCCCCTGAGGCTGTAAAAGCCGTTTTAGGTCAGATTAAGGCCATGGAACCGGAGCTTAACAGCTACGTAACCATTGATGAGGAAGGTGCCTTAAAGCAGGCAGAGGAGATCCAAAAGCGCATTGAATCAGGAGAACTGACTGGCCCTCTTGCCGGTGTTCCGGCAGCGGTTAAGGATAACATCTGCATGGAAGGACTGAAAACTACCTGCAGTTCTAAGATATTAGCCGATTTTGTCCCTGCCTACAATGCCAGGGCGGTGGAGAATTTAAAACAGGCAGGAGCTGTGATCATCGGAAAAACCAACATGGATGAGTTTGCGATGGGAAGTACAACGGAAACTTCTGCATTTGGCGTTACCAGAAACCCCTGGAATCCGGAGCATGTTCCCGGCGGTTCTTCAGGTGGTTCCTGTGCGGCAGTAGCAGCAGCAGAATGCTTTTTTGCTCTGGGCTCTGATACGGGCGGCTCCATCAGACAGCCGGCTTCCTTTTGCGGAGTTACAGGTTTAAAGCCAACTTACGGAACGATTTCCCGCTATGGCCTCATCGCTTACGGTTCCTCCTTAGACCAGATCGGACCGGTAGCAAAGGATGTGACTGACTGTGCAGCCATTCTTGAGGTACTGGCTTCCCATGATGGTATGGACAGCACTTCCGTGCAGCGTGAGGATTATGAGTTTACCAAGTATTTAACCGGTGAGGTAAAAGGCTTAAAGGTAGGAATACCTGCTGATTATATGGGAGAAGGACTGGAGCCGGAAGTAAAAGAGGCCGTTTTAAAGGCGGCTAAGGTACTGGAAGAAAAGGGTGCTGTTGTGGAAACCTTTGATCTTGGCATGGTGGAGTACGCCATTCCGGCATATTATGTCATAGCTTCTGCAGAAGCCAGCTCCAATCTGTCCCGTTTTGACGGTGTAAAATACGGATACCGGGCGAAGGAATATACAGGACTTCACGGCATGTATAAAAAGAGCCGTTCTGAAGGCTTTGGACCGGAAGTAAAACGTCGGATCATGTTAGGTTCTTTCGTACTCAGTTCCGGTTATTATGACGCATATTATTTAAAGGCATTAAAGACAAAAGCGCTGATTAAGAAAGCCTTTGATGAGGCATTTTCCAGATATGATGTGATTTTAGGACCTGCGGCACCGACCACAGCCCCAAGACTGGGCGAAAGCTTAAGCGATCCGTTAAAGATGTACCTGGGAGATATCTATACGATCTCTGTAAACTTAGCCGGACTTCCCGGTCTTTCCGTTCCGTTCGGAATAGATGAGAAGGGACTTCCCATCGGCGTACAGCTGATTGCAGACTGTTTCCAGGAAAAAAATATTTTAAGGGCCGGTTTTGCAGTGGAGCAAAGCAGAACCTACGAGATGCCTTCTCTGGCGGCAAAGGCAATGAAAGAAAAGGAGGAGAAGTAAATGAGCAAACAGTACGAAATAGTGATTGGCCTGGAAGTTCATGTTGAGCTTGCTACAAAAACAAAAATCTTCTGCTCCTGTTCCACAGAATTCGGCGGAGCGCCCAACACCCATACCTGCCCGGTCTGCACCGGAATGCCCGGATCTCTTCCTGTTCTTAACAAACAGGTAGTGGAATACGCCCTTGCAGTAGGCCTTGCAGCTAACTGCCAGATCAACCAGAATTGTAAATTCGACCGAAAAAATTATTTCTATCCTGACAATCCCCAGAACTATCAGATCTCCCAGCTTTATCTTCCTATCTGCCACGACGGATATGTGGAGATTGATACAGCTGCAGGAAAGAAAAAGATAGGGATTCATGAGATCCATATGGAAGAGGATGCAGGAAAACTGATTCACGATGAATGGGAAGACTGTTCCTTAGTTGATTTTAACCGAAGCGGAGTTCCATTAATTGAGATTGTTTCTGAGCCGGATA
This sequence comes from uncultured Paenibacillaceae bacterium, assembly GCA_963523055.1. Lineage (GTDB taxonomy): Bacteria > Bacillota > Clostridia > Lachnospirales > Lachnospiraceae > Lacrimispora. Next base: position 388,210 of record CAURBV010000004.1, read on the forward strand.
TGAGAAGTGCAGATGAAGTAATCGCTTACTTAGAGAAGCTGCGTTTAATCATTCAGTACTTAGGCGCGTCTGACTGCAAACTGCAGGAAGGTTCCATGAGAGCTGATGTAAACTTATCGGTAAGAGAAGCGGGCGCTTCCCAGTTTGGAACCAGAACAGAGATGAAGAACTTAAACTCCTTTAAAGCCATTGCCCGTGCCATTGAAGGGGAGAGAAAGCGTCAGATCGAGCTGATAGAGGACGGGAAAGCAGTGGTTCAGGAAACCAGGCGCTGGGATGACAACAAGGAGTCTTCTCATGCCATGCGTTCCAAAGAGGATGCAAAAGATTACCGTTATTTCCCGGATCCTGATCTGCCGCCCATTTCCATAAGCGATGAGTGGATTCAGAGCATTAAAGAGAAGCAGCCGGAACTGCGGACCGAAAAGATGGCAAGATATCAGGAGGAATATAGTCTTTCTGAATACGATGCGGATATTATTACCGGATCCAAGCATATGGCTGATATATTTGAACAGGTTACAGCCATCTGCCAGAAGCCCAAAGAAGCCGCAAACTGGCTGATGGTAGAGGGCATGAGACTGTTAAAAGAGCATGAGATGGAAATGGAAAATATGACATTTTCTGCGGAAAATCTTGCAAAACTGATTGTTTTAGTGGATAATGGAACCATTAACCGCACGGTTGCCAAGGAAGTGTTTGAGCAGGTTTTCTTAAATGATATCGATCCGGAGCGGTATGTAGAGGAAAAGGGACTAAAAGTTGTAAACGATGAAGGTGCCCTTAAGTCTGCCATTGAGGCGATTCTCGCTGCAAATCCCCAGTCTGCCCTGGATTACCGGAACGGAAAAGAGAAAGCCATGGGCTTTCTGGTTGGTCAGACCATGCGTTCCATGAAAGGAAAGGCTGATCCAGGAGCGGTCAATCGAATTCTGAAGGAACTGTTAGGTTAGAGGAATCTTTATGAGGAGGAAGAAATCTATGAAGCCGTATGTTGAGATGACAAAGGAAGAGTTACAGGAGCTTAGAAAGGAACTTTCTGCACAGTATAAGGAGTTTCAGGGCAGAGATTTAAAGCTTGATATGTCCAGAGGAAAGCCTAGTGCCGAGCAGCTGGATATCTCCATGGGAATGATGGATGTGTTAAGCAGCAGCGATGATTTAACCTGTGATGACGGTACAGACTGCCGCAATTATGGTGTGCTTGATGGAATCAAGGAGGCAAAGGAACTTCTTGCCGATATGATGGAGGTAGCACCGGATCACATTATTATCTATGGCAATTCCAGCTTAAATGTAATGTATGATACCGTTTCCCGTTCCATGACCCACGGTGTTATGGGTGGCACTCCCTGGTGTAAACTGGATAAAGTGAAATTCCTTTGTCCTGTACCTGGATATGACAGACATTTCTCCATAACGGAATACTTTGGAATTGAGATGGTAAACGTACCTATGACTCCAACCGGCCCGGATATGGATCTGGTAGAGCAGCTGGTGGCTGCAGACGATTCCATCAAGGGTATCTGGTGTGTGCCCAAGTACTCCAATCCTCAGGGGATTTCTTACTCCGATGAAACCGTACGCCGTTTTGCCCGTTTAAAACCGGCAGCAAGCGACTTCCGTATTTACTGGGATAACGCTTATACCATTCATCATTTATATGACAACGAACAGGATCATTTAATTGAGATTCTGGCAGAATGCAAGCGGGCTGGTAATCCGGATATGGTTTATAAATTTGCTTCTACATCAAAGGTAAGCTTTCCTGGATCCGGTATCGCAGCGATTGCAGCAAGCGAGAATAACTTAACGGATATCATGAAGCAGTTAAAGATCCAGACCATTGGTCATGATAAAGTGAACCAGCTTCGTCATGTACGTTTCTTTGGGGACATTCATGGAATGGTAGAGCATATGAGAAAGCATGCAGATATCATGAGACCTAAATTTGAAGCTGTGATTGAAACTCTGGAAAAGGAGTTGGGCGGTCTTTTAGTTGGTGAATGGACCTGTCCAAAAGGCGGATATTTTATTTCCTTTGATTCATTAGATGGCTGCGCCAAAACCATTGTTGCAAAATGCAAAAAAGCAGGTCTGGTCATGACTGGTGCAGGAGCCACCTATCCATATGGAAAGGATCCTCATGATAACAACATTCGTATTGCACCGTCTTATCCGACTTTGCCGGATCTAAAGCAGGCCATGGAATTATTTGCACTCTGTGTTAAGATTGTAAGTATTGACCACATTCTGTCTGAAAAAGCATAAATAGTAAGCGCCGCACAAATCTGCCTTTGATGGGAGATGATGTGCGGCGCTTTTTGGTTTCTATGTTAGTCGAATAAGACCAGATTAATAAAAGCCTGAAAGGATTCTGTCTGAAATTTGTCTTTATGGAACACAACATGGTTCATACAGCTGATCTCCATATCTTTTACCTCGATCTCAAAAACTTCACCCTTTTTAATTGATTCATCGGCAAAAATTCTTGGTACAACACCAATCCCGATATTTTCTCTTACTGCCTGTAAAATTACGTCTGAATTGGTACTGGTCCACAACGGTTCTGCAGATAAGTTATTCAGTTCCAGTGCGCAGTCAAAGGTATCTCTGATGGTGCAGCCGGTCTCTCGTAATAAAAGAGGTTCTTCAATCAGCCTGTCCAGGGAAACAGGCTGTGCAGCCCGGTTTGCAAAGGGATGGTTTGGAGCACAGATTACGGCCATAGGATAGGAGGAGAATGGAATTTTCTCCAGCTGCTCGTCCGATACGACACCTTCCACCAAAGCCAGATCCAGCTCATTCTTTAACAGTTTGCTGATGATTTCCACGGAATTATCCACGGTAACCTTCAGCTGTATGTCGGGATTTGTCAGAGCGAAACGGGAAACAGCGTTTGGAAGTAAGTAACTGGCCAGAGTCACACAGGAGCCCACCCGCAAAGGTGCCTGTAAATGCAGGGAACCAGAATAGTTCTCCAGATCCTGGTATAACTCCAGAAGAGGAATCACTTTGGATAAATAAAACTTGCCATTTTCATTAATCACTACTCTTCGGGATACACGGTCAAACAGGGGGGAGCCAACGGATTCTTCCAGTTCATTGATGGCATGAGAGATAGCCGGCTGAGTCATGGACAACGCCTTCGCCGCTCCTGTAATACTTCCTTCCTCACATACTGTTTTAAAGATTGTTAGATGTCGTAGATTCATGTTTATAGGTCCTTCCATTACCAGTGCTTCATATGATAACTTTCATTATATCATTTTGATAATGGGTTGAACAGAGATTTTGAAAAAAATGTCGATATGATTCGTTCTGTATAAAAATAAATAGATAAATTATGCTTATACTGTTCGTTACTTTATAGGTATCTGGAGTTCAGTTATATACTCATCTGGATTATCTGTAGCCCATTCACCTTTATGGTAGATTTCTCTGACCGCGCCATCAGCAAGATAGTTATTGCACTTTAGCCATTCAAAGAGGGTATCCATTGTTTTACCAATAGTTGAAAAGGGACCGTTGTGAACAATACACGCCATTTTTTCAACTCTCGGAAGTTCATAAACGTGTACTTCTTCATTGCCCTCAAAGGATTTTGTAATTGGTTCAGCTACCTCAACATCAAGATTTTGCTCATCATACATGACGTTCAATTGCCGTAAATCCCACCGGCCTGAATGGTAAAGCATAAGGCATGGAATTGTTCGTTTTACCCCCTTTTTATCAATGTACTCATTTACACTTGGCCACATTTTCTTTAAATTTTCATTGAAATCATTTTTGTCAAAAACCTTACGTATTGATGCAACATGAATTGGTTCAACCTTTTTTATACTTATTTCATTCATCTGTGAAATGCCTCCATTCTTTATTAAAAATATGTTGGTATGGAGACGCTCAAGTCTGTTGTATTCATTGGACAAAGTGGTCTCAAGAAAAACTGCTTTACTCTCGAGCATTTCAATTAGCATCGGAACAGAAACATTATCATTCATAATATTCTTAACTTCTTCCAATGCAAATCCAGCGTCCTTTAATGCTAATATTTTATTCACAGTCATCATCTGCGAAGCATCATAATAACGATAACCAGTGAGTTCATCAACTGTTATTGGTACAAGAATTTTAAGTTTTTCATAATGGTAAAGAGTGTCAACCGATAAGCCGCAAAGCTTTGAAAACTCACCAATTTTGAACATATTATCATCTCCTAACAGACTTTACAGGTGTGCACCCCTGCCGTCAGTAAATAGAATACTCCTTTGGGTGACCCAAGAGTCAATAGATATTTTCAAATCTTTGTAGATTATATAAATAATCTGCATTACAAATTTCAATCTGCGTTATTCGAAGAAGGTAAGGATACTTCCATCTTCATAAGAACCTGTTTTCGTTACTGGCTTATCAGGAATGTAATCACCTCTATTTCTTCTAATAAACAAGTGACTGTTTGATGTTGCATCTTACCTTTTTAACTTAAAAGCAAAAAGGCAGGTTCTTAAGAACCTGCCTTACATTTAAATTTGTGGCCCTATATTATCGATCTAATGATTAAAGTCGTGTTGCAATTGCTTTTATAAAATTCTCACTGTTTAAAACAGTTGGGTTTTCAATAGTTGTGATAAGTGCAAGGTCCTTTGTCATCTCTCCAGCCTCGATGGTATCGATAGTTGCCTGCTCTAACTTATCCGCAAATGCAGCCAGTTCCTGATTGCCATCAAGTTCTCCCCGCTTTCTTAAAGCTCCTGTCCAGGCGAAAATCGTAGCAACGGAGTTGGTAGAAGTTTCCCCACCTTTTAAGTGCTGATAATAATGTCTCTGTACAGTTCCGTGAGCCGCTTCATACTCAAAGTCACCATCAGGAGAAACCAGAACTGACGTCATCATGGCAAGAGATCCAAATGCAGAGGAGACCATGTCACTCATAACGTCTCCGTCGTAATTCTTGCAGGCCCAGATATAACCGCCTTCTGATTTCATCACTCTTGCTACCGCATCATCGATTAAGGTATAGAAATATTCAATACCTGCTTCCTTAAACAGATTCTCATACTCAGCATCAAAGATATCCTGGAAAATGTCCTTAAAGGTGTGGTCATACTTTTTGGAGATGGTATCTTTGGTTGCAAACCATAAATCCTGCTTCGTATCCAGTGCATAATTAAAGCAGCTTCTTGCAAAGCTTTCAATGGAATTGTTAATATTATGCATACCCTGAACGATCCCGGCACTCTCAAAGTTATGAACCAGTTCCCGCACCTCTGTTCCGTCAGCGGCAGTATAAACAAGTTCAACCTTGCCGGCACCCGGGATCTTCATCTCAGATCCTTTGTAAACATCACCGTAAGCATGTCTGGCAATGGTAATGGGCTTTTTCCAGTTTACAACACATGGTTCGATTCCTTTCACAACAATAGGTGACCGGAATACGGTTCCGTCGAGAATTGCACGGATGGTGCCGTTGGGGCTTTTCCACATCTCTTTTAAGTTGTATTCTTTTACACGGGCAGCATTTGGCGTAATTGTGGCGCATTTAACAGCTACTTTATATTTCTTTGTGGCCAGAGCAGAGTCAGTGGTCACTTTATCATCTGTCTGATCCCGATATTCCAGTCCAAGGTCATAATATTCTGTCTTTAAGTCAATATAGGGCAGCAGAAGGTTGTCCTTAATCATCTGCCAGAGAATACGGGTCATCTCGTCGCCATCCATTTCGACTATGGGGGTTGTCATCTTAATCTTATCCATGTGTTTCTCCTCCTTAGAAATGTTCGTGTTATGCTATAGTATACGACGAATTATCAAATCACACAAGCATATCTATGCAAATTTATCCAACCATTTTTGAATATTATACACTGTTTCTGGATCGATAAAATGCTCAACTTTTTCCACCTGCTCCAGATCATCGGTTTTCTGATTGACATAACAAAAAAAACGGGTAAGAATCTGGTGTCTGAACAGGAGGTATTCCCCTAACTCCTTTCCGTCACTGGTCAGAGATACGGTCCCGTATTTTTCAAAGCCAACCAGCCCCTGTTTCCTTAAATTCCCAGTCATTTTAGAAGCAGAGGAGGGCTTGACATGAAGACACTCTGCCAGTTCCTTAATGCGAACCGGCTGGTCCTCCTGAGATAACCGGTATATCATCTCCAGGTAATCTTCCATTGAGGATGTGATTTTTGTATGCTCCAAAAGAGAGTACCCCTTTAATGTATAAAAATTATCGTTCTGAGGCATAGTCAGTTCCTCCTTGTATACGGCTGTTAGTTATATCTATTCATAGCCGGCAGATTCTATGAATCACCAGGCGGCAGGGGGCTGAGTGAGACAGGAACCTGTTTTTTATTTAATGCATATGTTAGGATATGGAAACTTTTTCGGAGGTTAAAGAGATGTCGGGACGCTTTTGCTTAAATGACTTAAAAAGAGGTCAGAAAGGAACAATTTCCAGACTGACCGTTTGTGATGATATGAGACGCAGATTACAGGATATGGGACTGATTGAGGGCACCGTAGTGGAGTGTGTGGGTAAAAGTCCTCTTGGGGATCCGACCGCATTTTTAATAAGAGGCGCTGTAATAGCCCTGCGAAATGAAGATTCCGTCAGGGTTTTGATACAGAATCATGACCAGGAGTCCTTTGAACCCAGTTATGGAGAGGGGATTGCGGCTGCCTGCGTCACTGCGGAGGAAGACATATGGGACTAAGCAGAGAATCCATGGGAATCAAATCGGTAGACTGTGGACTGGAAATTAAAAAAAAGGAGCCAGATGATCTGGTAATAGCGCTGGCCGGAAACCCCAATGTGGGGAAAAGTACGGTATTTAATCAGCTGACCGGGATGAATCAGCACACCGGA
>CAURBV010000005.1:0-321838 GCA_963523055.1 uncultured Paenibacillaceae bacterium
AAATATTTGTACCTATCTTTCCCGTTCAAAAGGGAAAGTCATTTTACAATTGAGGACATTAAAAACATTAAAAACAGGGTCAATTGCATTCCGAGCTTCCCGTTTTGAAATTGACCTTAAATTTTTGAACTCGAAATTCCACAGTCTGGTAACTAGGTGGGGTAAATCCTTACCTCATCTAGTAAAAATAGCATTGTAGTTTTGCCATGAGTATCAAACTTCCGTCAACAGGAACGTTGAGACGGTGGTGTTGCTGGAGAAAAATTCCCAGTAAATCAAAGGGTTTTGGGGATTTGGGAGAGAAATGTAGGTGTGCTTTTACGGTTGGTTGAAGTGAAATATGTTTCCGGTTACCGTGGTGGGGTAAAGAAAGTGAACATTTTAGCAAAATGCGGAGGGATAGGTGATAAATATAGTTTTTAATTATAAACATATAAAGGCAATGCATATTCTTGAAAATAATAAGTTGAAATATGAGTATATAGGGAATTACAGTGAAGAAGAACTCTTTTCGGTTGGCTGCATTTTCAAAGCTTTTTTGTCTGCACTGGTTGGGATTGCAATTAAACAGGGGAAAATCACTTCTACGGATGATAAAGTAACAGATTATTGGTTAGGAGCAGAATTGAGTGATTCAAGATGGAGACACCTTACAGTTGGACATGTTTTATCTAAAACAACAGGACTTTGTTGGCCAGGTCCAAATGAAAGAATACCTTCCGATATGGCTGAAGTTTTCAAACTTCAATTTTCTGCTGATCCAGGAGTAGAATTTGCTTATAAGCCAGACCCTCAGATAATTGTATATTTGTTAGAACGAATTTACGAAAAGAGTATAGTTGAGATAATGCAAGAGAATTTGATATGCAAGTTAGGCAATGATAAGTGGAATTGGAATAGAAATAGAATAGAGGATATGCAGTTACCAATAAAAACATTGGACAGGTTTGGTGAACTATACTTACAATGCGGCAAAATTGATGAGTTTATAATTTTTGAACAGGATTATTATGCAGACTCGATTAGAGAATATTCAAATGGTGGTTTTCCAGAATTCTTACCTTACGGATATGGTTGGTGGGTTGGTACTTTTAATGATGTGAAATATTATCTGGCATCTGGCTTTGGAGGACAGATAGTAGGAGTGATTCCAGACAGAAATACTGTAGTGACAATATTATCAGAAATGGACAGACCACACCCAGAAAATATAAAGATCATAGAAATGATTATCTCTAAACAGAATGCTGAAGCTATATTCTAGTAGGGGTAATTATTTTACCTGTTTTATTGTTAAAGAATATACTTCTGCCATGTAGTATAAAATATCTGTCTATAGGCATGCTGAAACTGTATGCTTGCTATCACACATAAAATAAGGGTTTTCGAGATTTGATATACTGCAAACTGCGGGCGATGACAACCATTTGACAACCAAATTTCTGGAGGTTTTTAAATTGAAGTCGCCTTTTCAAATATATGAATGCTACGTGATGAATATAAAAGGAGCCCATACAAGAGCTCCTTTAGGTCACGGGCGTCCCAATGTTAAGTGATACAACCACTAATTATTAGAATTAGTTTTTCAATAACAGTTATTTTTCCAGTTGCATAATTAAATAACCAGGGAGATTTTCAATTGAAATAGTTTCTTGTTCCATAGAGTGTTGATCAACAAGTACTTATTTATTTTTACTCCTCACTGAATCAATTAAATCATTTGCCTTATTAGCAATTGATTCTTTGATATCCTCACTGATTTGTACGGATTTTACCATAGTCTCTTCAACTTTCCCTCTGGCTTCTCCGGCAAGATTTTGCAATTTACCACTCAATTCCATCTGCTCAGAATCCATGGCTTTTCCAATATTTTCTTTGATAGTACCTACAACTTTATCCGTTTTACTTTTGATTGAGTCATTCATAAATTACGCCTCCACTCTTTATTTTATTTGTTGATTTTATTAAATATCCACAAAACAATTAATGAGCCTATAAAGGCAACCAAAAGACTCCAAAGATTAAAGCCGGAAATGCCCGTCCCGCCTAGTAAACTCATAATGAATCCTCCGATAAGGCCACCTATAATGCCCACTACAATATTTGCGAAAGCACCCATCTTTTTATCGTTCCCAGTAACCATGCTCGCGAGCCAACCAGCAATAGCACCAATGATAATCCAACCAATAATTCCCATAATAATCTCCTGACATAATTTATTTTTTAAATATAAACAAACAACCTATTTAAAGGCTGCCTGGATTTCTTATATGAACAAATATATTAATAAGCCGGTAAGCGGTTTGGGACATCTCTTTAGTCCATAGAGCAATTTTATGAGTTACTGCCATAGTAATGCCTCATTTTTTATTATTGTTCTATAAAAGAAGGAAAATATGCATTATATTAATGGTAAAGTCCTATATTTTTGAGTGAAATGAAATTAGAGGGAAAGGATATATGGGACTCTGATAAAGATTTAGAGGAAGAAATGCTAAGAAGATTGCTGTTGTTATCTCGTTTATATCAATATACTTCTGGTAAATTCCTTAGTTTTTGAAAACAGAATTCTTCTTTATTTTATTAGAACCAGAAAAAGAAAATATAGATTACATAGATACGGAGTGGCTATGAAAGGATAATACTGTGGATAGAATTTGTGTTAGAAAAGGTTTATCACCTCATATGGGTAATATAGAACATTTAACAATATATGTTAACGAAAAAAGATTGGATGAATATCTGGCTGAACGGATTAGTAAAGAGTATCTTGGGCTGATTCCGGCATGGTTGGACTATTATGATGGCAGTTATGCTCCAAGCATTAGAGAAAAGGAATATGTCTGGGAGCAAACTCAATTATGTTATGATACAAGAGTACTACCTGTGTTATTATGTCCTGATGATTTTGATTTTAGCTGTAGAGTTGTAATTGTGGAGGTAACAGATAAGGGAGAATTTGTGCATTGGAACAGGTTTGGCATAGATTGTACAGAATTTGAGCCTGGAGAGGATATATTTCCCCAATATATTGGTAAAAATCAAAAATGGTTTGATGACATAGGTCCATTTGTATTTAAGAAGTCGGAGTATCAGCAGTGCATAAAATCATTTTGTACTTCTTTTGGTACTGATAATTAAGAAATAGTAAATTCAATATTGATATTGACATTATGAAATAAATACTTAGCTTTTGTAACTGAAAGATAAGTCGGAAGCTGTGGGGGACATCATGCTAGAACAATTGATAGAAAAAATGGGATGAAATCGTTGCATTTTTAGAGAATGACTACCTATATGGTTAAATATCAAATTCTTGTTTAGCCTTTAGTGATTGAATATAGGGGAACAGCCATATGTGCATTGTTTGGAAATATGGTTGTAGGTATTCTTTTATTTTCAATAAAGCATGACATGCTTTGTTGTATGGCGGTACATCTAGAATTTTTAAGCAAACATATTGCCTCAATGATGGTTCCGGTTAAGAAAGTGAATACAAATTTATATATGGATATTCCGGATTACAAATCATGGAAAGAAATTGTGATTCTTGAAAAGGGATTCAAGTGGAAAAAATAATGCAAGGTAGTTATTCTCTTCAATAGAAGGCTTAATTTTGTTGGGAGTAACAATCATTATGTGTTTAATCGGAGCTTTTCGTAACTATTATTTTATTGGAATCGTGATAATAAATATGAGGATAAAGATAAATAGAATTTGCCAGTTTACTATAAACCATAAGGATAGCGGATTAAGAAATATATTGACTTAACGTTAACTTAAAGGTTTATAATAAATTATATCCGACAGGAGGATTCATTAGGAAACTAGTGGTTTTTGACATAATTGAATGAGGAGGTAAACTAACATGAGATATATGAAATTGGGTAAATCTGATTTAAAGGTGCCAACTATTGCAGTTGGCTGTATGCGTATTAATGAACTGAGTACAACCGATGCAGAGTGTCTTGTTCAGACTGCTCTGGAGGGCGGAGTGAATTTCTTCGATCACGCAGATATTTATGGCGGCGGAACATGTGAAGAATTATTTGCAGAGGCCATACACATGAACAGTACTGTCAGAGAAAAGATAATCCTGCAATCCAAATGTGGCATACGAAAAGGGATGTTTGATTTTTCAAAGGAACATATCTTAGAGGCGGTAGAATGCAGTCTGAAACGGTTGAGAACCGATTATTTAGATGTACTTCTTTTGCATCGCCCAGATGCTTTGGTAGAGCCAGAGGAGGTTGCTGAGGCATTTGATAAGCTTTACAGCAGTGGAAAAGTACGTAATTTCGGCGTATCAAATCAGAATCCTATGCAGATACAGCTGCTGGAAAAGTTTTTAAACCAACCGATTATAGCAAACCAACTACAGCTTAGTATCACCAATGCCACTATGATATCCGCAGGACTCCATGTCAACATGACTGATGACACCGCTATTAGCCGTGATGGAAGTGTACTTGATTTTTGCCGCTTACATGATATTACGGTACAGCCATGGTCTCCATTTCAATATGGATTTTTTGAAGGAGTTTTTCTAAATAATGATAAATTCACAAAACTAAATGCGGCAATTGATAAAATAGCAGCAAATTATGAAGTGTCAAATACCACAATTGCATTAGCATGGATACTTCGGCATCCAGCACATATGCAGCCTGTGACAGGAACGATGAATGCTGACAGGCTAAAAGATTGTATGAAGGCAGCGGATATTTATCTGACCCGTGAGGAATGGTATGAAATCTATTGTGCGGCCGGTAATGTTTTACCATAGGTCTCCCCTGAGATTGTCGGAAATTTCATCTAATTAAAGAAACAGTTGGCATCATCACACAACAAAACAGGACCTCCTGACGTAGCTATTATTTTACGTTAGGAGGTCTTTCTGCTATTACCCTTTTTCCTGAATCCGTTCATTGTTCCGTAATTAGGTTTTCGACTTCGAAAAGCCGTGGTGCTTTTATTCCGTACGCAGTTCCTGTTTTTGCTGATAATATTTTGATTCCTGTTATTGCCAAAAGGTACAGGGTTTAATTGGTGCTCTCATTGCTTTCTATTTGATCCATAATTCCAATTTTGATGAATCTTTTCAAGATAATCAATGGTATTATCTGTACCGCGTTCATTAACAATTAATTCTTTTATCTTATTAGCTGATGATATATTTGCTGAAATCTCCATACCCTTAAAGCTTATATTACAATCGGTGCCATTCCCTCAGCAATAAAATTTTTTAAGCCCTGTTCCAGCTCCTGGCTGCCGTAATCCAGGTAGAAAAAGCCCGGTAGATAGACTTTTTCTTTCCAGCTTTATTAAGAACAATGTTTAAATTAGAAATCTATTTACTTTATATATAAAAACAGCTATCATAGTAAAGATATGAAGGGCTGGAAAATGAAACATTCTGGCATTTACGGGAAACATTGTGGGTGTAGTCTCTCAAGGCGCTTTCTTGTCTGCTATTAACTAAAGAAGAATAACTTATAAATTAAGATAAGGAACATATTTAATGGATCAATATAGTGATTTTCTTACCAAGCCGATAAAAAATGAGAAAGTATATTCTATACCGGGAATCTTTTTGATATGCTTTGCAACCGTACATTGCATATCACTTATTTTAGCAGCAGTCAGTACGCTTGCTGTCATCCTGACTACTTTGACCCTGCTTACATCTATTATAATTGTTCCCGTTCTAATTATAATAATTATCGTGCAGGTGATTATGAATCGGAAACAAAAATCATATTTAATAAACGGTCTGGGATCTGTTATCTTATCATTCGTGCTCGTAGCCGGCAGCTGGCTGGTAGAACCATACATATCACCTCTGCTGACAAGTTATAAAACAAATTTACAGATTAGCAGGTATCAAAAAGTCGTTGATAAAATCCACAGAGGAGATAATATGGAAGGTATTGTCTATTCTGTGGGGGGCAAAAAAGGACATGAGGATGTGGCATTTCTTCAATATGCAATCCGTTTCGGGGCATCTGAATTTATCGTTTATTCAGAGGATGAGCAGATTGAAACGAATTTATTGCTGGAGTATGATTATAATCAAAGATCCGATGTAAAAATGAAAGAAAACTGGTATCGAATAAGGATTGAAGATTAAAAAATAGTTTTTGGAGGAGGATAAATGAACAACATAGAGAACTATACCATTAGAAATGAACAGGCAAAGGATTATTGGAATGTGGAGGATTTAACCAGAAAGGCCTTTTGGAATTTAAATGTTCCGGGCTGCAGTGAACATTATATGGTACATGTCATGAGAAATCATCCAGATTTCATACCCGAACTGGATTTTGTCCTTGAAAAAGACAATTGCATTATCGGAAATATCATGTATACCAAGGCAAAGCTGATAGATGAGGAAAACCGTGAAAAGCAGATACTGACCTTTGGCCCCTTAAGTATTCATCCTGAGTTCCAAAGAAAGGGATATGGAAAAGTCCTGCTCGAATACTCATTTGCAAAGGCAAGAGAAATGTCCTACGATGTGATCGTGATTTTTGGAAATCCGGATAACTACGTTTCCCGTGGATTTAAAAGTTGTAAAAAATTTGATGTTTCTGTCAGAGAAGGTATTTATCCGGCAGCCATGATGGTAAAGGAGTTAACGGATGGGTGCCTGGACAAGAGAAAGTGGCGCTATGTAGAAAGCGAAGTCTATGATGTAGATGAAATAGCGGCGGAGCAGTTTGATACGAATTTTGAAAAAATGGAAAAGAAATTCCAACCATGTCAGGAGGAGTTTTATATTCACAGTCATTCAAGAATTATTTAAAGTCATGGAATTATAATGAACATAATGGAAGTATGAAAACAGATGCATTTTGAGAAAGCTTTTAAAAGCCCATTCAAGATGCATTTGTTTTATATTGAGATTATTCTCGATAACGGCATCGGGGAGAGTGGGCTGACTTAGGAGTTCTTCCATCATTAAAAATCCGCTTTCTTTTGTATAGGTACCGTATTTTATAAAATCATCTTGTATGGTGAGTCAAACATGATACCAGGGGAATTGCATGGTACACTTTCTCTGTTGTAAATGATATTTTATTATGATAATATAGCAGTATTCTTGCTGCTTTTTATAGTAATTGCAGCTTAAATTTTTTAAGTGACACTGGAGCACCGTATAAAATAAGGGCTTTTCGTTGATGATAACGCTGTGTTTGCTTCATCATAATAAGTTATATCAAATATTCTTTAATACAATCAGCAATAAGGAGATAAAACTATGAATCCAATCATTCAGGTTAAAAACTTCACAAAAAAATATGGTGACTTTGTCGCAGTAAACGATATATCTTTTGATGTGGAAGAAGGCAGTGTATTTGCATTTCTTGGACCAAACGGTGCTGGAAAAAGCACAACGATTAATACGCTATGTACCATTTTCGAAAAAACTTCCGGTACGTTATTGATCGATGGAAAAGATGTGAGCAGGCAAAAAAGCGAGGTACGGTCTTCCATTGGAGTTGTATTTCAGGATTCCACTCTTGATGCGAAAATGACCATTGAAGAGAATTTAAAAATGCACTGTGTATTTTATGACATTCCAAACAAGGAAGTAGAAGAACGAATTAAGTTTGTTCTCAATCTGGTGGATTTAACAAATGAAAGAAAGAAAATGGTATCCGCTTTATCAGGAGGAATGAAACGGCGTGTTGAGATTGCCAGAGGCCTGGTGCATTATCCAAAGGTTTTATTCCTTGATGAGCCAACAACAGGGCTGGATCCCCAGACCAGGGCACATATATGGGAATATATTATGAAGCTTCAAAAAGAAAGGAACATTACAATCTTTCTAACCACCCACTATATGGAAGAAGCCGAGATCTGCAACAAGATAGCGATAATGGATGGCGGGGTGATTGTAGCACATGATACCCCATACGCATTGAAGAAAATGTATACGAAGGATAAAGCTTATATCAATACAAATGATGAAGAAGGGTTTGAACGCCTGCTGACGGAGCATCAATTAAACTATTCAAAGAAAGATGGTTATTATAAGGTGGAAGCAGAGTATCTGGATCGCCTGCTGGAGGTGTTAAGCGTTCATAAGGAGCACATTACCAATATTGAAATTAAAAAAGGAACCTTTAATGATGTGTTTTTAGAGATAACAGGAAAAAAGATCCGGGAGGAGGGATAATATGAATACAGTATTCGCCTTATGGAAAAGAGGACTAAAAGCATTTGTACGAAATAAAACCGGGTTAATATTTTCACTTATATTTCCTTTTTTCTTTGTATATGTGTTTGGTGCAATATTTAAAAATGATTTCATTGAAAACCCTATCGCTTACATGCTTTCCGGTGTTATTATCACGACTGTATTTGAAAGTGCGCTAAACCTTGCGTCTTCAACGGTTGATGATATGGTCAGTGGTTTTATGAAAGAAGTTTTGGTCTCCCCGGCAAAGAGAGTTTATGTTGCAATGGGACAATTACTGTCTGCAGCAACGGTAGCCACCTTACAGGGTATCCTGATCCTGGTAATTGGTTTATTTATCGGTATAAAGTTTACCAGCTGGAAAACCCCTCTGCTGGTGCTCGTATCCATGATTTTTATCGGCATCGTATTCTCTGGTGTTGGGTTATTTTTAGCCACGAAGGTACGTAACGGTCAGACATTCCAGATCGTAAAAACAGCAGTAACGATGCCCCTCACGTTTCTGTCCGGTGCCTATGTTCCATTGTCCATGCTGCCAGGCTCTTTAAAGTTTGTAGCTTACCTTAATCCAATGACTTATGCCACAGCATTTTTTAGAATGATCGTTTTGGAGAAAGGGAATCTTCCTGTTTCTGAACTGATTAAAGAAGGATTGGTGGTTGAAATAAATGGGTTTGCAATTACTCCGATTATGACGTTTGGAGTTATTCTGGTCATTGGTTTGGTGTTCCTGCTTCTTTCAACCATATCCTTTGTTAAGACAGATTTTTCCCGTCTGAACCGAAGCTCCACCGATGCGAATGCTCTTTGGGGATAACATGTCAAGCCATTTAACGTTTAAGCTAAGCTGGGTATAACAGTGGAGGTGTTTCTTGATACCATTACTAATTTTAGGGTCTGTTAAAGGATATGGAGCTTTAGGGGGTAGTGTTTAGAAGGGGGTATCTAAATATATGGAGAAGATTAATATTAGTCCGGATTGTGTGTTTAGTCCACAGCCAATGTATATTATTGGAACAAAAAACGAAAATGGCACACCAAATTTTTGTATTATTACATGGATAGGATTTTCATTTGATAAAACACCACATTTAATGATGACCATAGGCGGAAGTAAGCTTACAAAGTCAAACATACTTCGAGATAAAAAATTCTCCGCTAATATGATTACTGAGGATAATCTCTGGCTTGCAGATTACTTTGGTAATACGCAAGGTGAGGGTGCGGTGAAAAATAAAATGTCTTACAGCTATGAATGGGGGAAATGCCTGGAAGTTCCTATGGTAGAGGAATGTCACTGGGCATATGAATGTGAAGTTTCCAAAATAATTGAGCTTGATGGTGCCCATCTATTTCTGGCTGAAATAAAAAATATTCAAATTGATAAAAAATATGAATCCATGGATCTGAAAAAAATCGATTTAACCGAATTGAAACCTGCAATCTATGCACCTTATAATTATTTTTCCATCGGAGAGAAATTAGGTAAGATGGGTGATTGGGAACAATACACATAGTAAATTTATATGTAAGCAGGATATAAGAAGCCTGGGTGGCCACTTATATCCTGCATTCGATAGCCAATTTATCGTCTCTGATCCCTTTAAATACTGGCTGACGGAAGCTGTCTTTTTCGGTTGGCATAGACTCAACAATACATACCAGTTCTGGCGCCAGCCAGACAGCATCTTCATTGCCTTTAGGCACGTATCCAAAAGGAGAATAGTCAATAATCTGGTACCTGTGTTCATTTAATATCCTGAGGCTTACTCCCAGAGTAACATGTCCCTTGTAAACGAGTAAATTATTGTCGTATTGCCCCAGTATAAGGCTGGTCATGTTATTTTCCTTTGGAATATAACCGCAGATAACGCAATCATCAGAAGCCATTATTTTACACTTAATCCAATCTTTCGATCGATTCCCCGGCCAGTACAGGCTGTCTTTTCTTTTTGCAACAATACCTTCTAACCCTTTTTCTTTTACAAGGTTAAATAGCATAATTCCATTATTCTCGACGTATCGGGAAACAGAGATGAGATTATTCTCTATAATCACATCATCTAAATACTTCTTGCGTTCCATAAGTGGGAGCATGGTGATATCTCTATCTTTGTAATATAAGATATCGTAGGCGATAATGCTGGCGGGATATTTACTGGCAGCTAATTTGATCTTAAACTGATTACTCATTAAAGCTCTTTTCTGGACTTCATAAAAATCGGGTATACCGTTTCTAAGGACCAGCAATTCATGGTCCAGGATGCACTTTACTTTTACCTGTTTATATAAGTCTTCCAATTCCGGAAAGAGAGGTATCATTAATTTATTTCTTTTATTTCGCATATCAGTTTTATCGCTTAAAAATGATATGCATCGGATACCGTCCCATTTTATCTCATAGATATGATCTGGTGAGTCAAATGGGGCTTTCATCTCAGATATCAGCATGGGACTTACATTCTTACTGTCAAATAGATCCATCAGGCTAATCCTTTTGTACCTTTTGCCATTTCAACTGTTCTCTTCATGGCTTCCATCAGGTCAATGACATTATTCTGACTTTCCGTATCTGCGTTTACAATCTCTTTGCCTGCTATTTTTGTCTCGATCGCCTGGCGAAGTCTTTCCTGGTATTCGTCATGATAAAGACCAGGATCGAATGTTGAAGTCATGGAATCAATTAAAGTTTTCGCCATATCTATCTCTGCCTTATTAACCTCTGCCCTGGCTGTTGCAACCGGCACAGCCTGAATTTCTGCCTGATAGAAAAGTGTTTTTGCAATAATTCCATCTTTCGTCGGATACAAAACCATTAAATTCTCAGTGGATCCGATTACTGTTTTTGCAATACCGACTTTCTTTTGTGAAAGCATTGCCTGGCGGAGTAATTCACAGGCTTTTTCAGCTCCCGGCTCAGGAACAACATAATAATTCTTCTCATAATAAATTTGATCCACGTCTGTTAATTTTGCAAAATGCTCAATGTGGATTGTTTTATCTTTCTTGGTCTTGATTTTCTCCAGTTCATCCTCCGTAAATGTAACATACTTACCTTTTTCATACTCGTATCCTTTAATGATACCTTCAGGTTCCACCTCTTTGTTACAAGAGGGGCAGATCTTTTTGTATTTTACCCGCTCATGAGTATCTTTACAAAGCTGATTAAAACTAACAGAAATATCTTTTGTGGTTTTATATAATCCAACGGGGATATAAAGCATTCCTACACTAATTGCACTTCTATGAGCTACGGCCATTGTAACGCCTCCTTTTATTACTATTATTGTTCGATAAAAGATTGAAAATATTCATTACGGGGTTGTTTATTACTGCTATGCGAAAACACTGTGGACCAGCCTGTTCTTTGACTACGACCTTGCATCTTATAGTGAAAGCGGCAGCAGCACCGGCTCAGATATATATGGTGACAGTTACGAAAGCACAGATTACAAACCGCAGATGATAGAGATTTATTATCTGTCGGTTAGAAATCTGTACAAGCTTAATGATTTTACGGATGAAGAATTTGATGGTCTGAAAGAAAAGGGTACATTGGTATGGAGTGGGGTTAATTAATCCTTTTAAGATTGATCATTTCCTCACCGGTAACTGCTGCCGGTTAACCCGCTCCATAACCTGTTTTAAGAATGGAGCGGGTCCAACCACTCTTACTACCGGACCGAATGCCAACACTTGAATTAACAGTTCGGTTTCCCTGGTTTTGTCATAGTAAATAGAACAGCGGTATTTTCCCGTTTCTTCCATCCGTTCGACTTTTTTCTGATAACTGGAAAAATGAAGCATGGTTCTTTCCAATGCATTGCGCTCATCTGAAATTTCCATAACCAGCGGTTCCTGACAGAGTGTATCATCTGCAAGTCTGTCTATTTGGACTGGTTCCTTGATGTAATATCCTGTTTCTTCTATTTTAACAATTCGTCCAATATGTAACACATCCATGCGCCAGCCATTTCTTCGTCTATAAAGGGCGTAAAGCCGAAACTTGCCATCTTTGGCGGAATATTCAATCCAGCAGGGAAGATAAGTAAATTCAATCAGACGCTGTTTAACAGAATAATAGGAGATTTTAAGCGTCTGCTGTTGTTCCACCGCCTTTAAAATCAGTTGGAAATGATGCCGGAAAGAGGCATTGATCACATCGTGATCCTGAAATTGGTCAAAATAGTGAAAGGCTGATGGATCATAAAGCGGTGAGGTATCTGATAATTCCTGCTGAAGCAGTTCCAGCTGTTCGTCAGTAAAAAACAGACTGATCCGTTCGTCTTTAAGCAAAACTTTCAGCCAGGATTTTTGAAGAGAAGTTAGCGGAAAACGAACGGGATTGCGCAGACGTGAAGTGAAATTTTTACCGCTGTCATCAGGTGAAAATAAAGCCCAGTCTCCACTTAGCAGATGGGGGATGATTGACAATGAACTTTCGTCATACCCATATTCTTGGGCAATTTCCGTCATCTCATTCTCGCTGACAGGTTTATGGGCCGCTTCCTCCAGTATTCGTGCGACAACCTGATAATAACAATTATATATTTCTGAAAAGAGTTCCATGTTACTGTCCTCCTGAAGGTATTGTATCAATATTTTCTCAGACATACATCTGTTGCATTTTCTTCATATCGCTCCAGAAACGTTGTTCCACCTGTTTATTTGAGCAGGTAAAATCAAGTATTCGTCCTGTGAAGGTTCTGATCCAGGGAAGTATTTCGGCGCTGTCCCAACATTCGATGGTATATTCGAAAATATTTGTCTGTATCCGCTTCAGCTGGCCTTGCCGGCCTTCCCGGCTGATCCTGTTAATCAGATAGCTTTCCGTCTTTTCTTCTATACTGAGCTGCAAGCATACCTGTTCCGGTTCCCTGCGGCAGCCAAAGGAAACGCCCCAGATATAATCGCTGTTATTTTCATAACCGGCCAGATACCGGTCGTAATTTATGTCCGATTTAAGAAGGGATACATGTTGTATGCTGTCCAGCCGATACGAAGCCAGACGACCATTTGTCAGTCTTCGTACACATACGTAGCGACGGCCGGTCTGGGTACTGATCCTTATTTTTAAGGGCACACACTCAAATTCATTGGTGTTACCGCTTCGAATAGATCTGATCTGCATTCGTACTCGCTGTTTCGTCCTAATGGCCGTAAGAAGCGGAAGCAAAATCTCATCCTCCAGTGTGTGTGCCAGATAGTCATGTCGAAACCGGAAGTGGTCGTTTCGGCATCGCAGTGAATCCAGTATGGTGCTTCCAATAAACCCAAAGGGAGCAGCAGTCTGATAATAGGAGGCCGCTTCTTTTAGACCATGATATAAATCCGGATGGCTGGTCAGCAAATCCGTGCAAGCCGTATACAGGTGCTGACGACCTTCTTTTTTTACTGAGAACAGTCCGTTCTGCTCATATTCAATCAGCTTCTTACGAACAGTCTGCACCTCAAACAGAGTCAGGTAGCGTTCCTGCAATTCATCATTTATTGTTTCCACGCTCCGTGATTTTCCATCCTGCATCAGATCCAGAAGAAAAAAGTGCAGCATGATATCATTATTTGTAAAGCTTTTGCTTTTCCATACATGAAATAACGGGTTACTGTCAATTCGGTTACTGTCCATGGTAATGGCAATTGATTTCTTATGGCTGGAGTCATAATCATACTGAATGTAATCAGCAAACCAGCTTTCGATCCGCCTCCGTTCATTATCATAAGTGCGTCTGCCAGATTCCGGATAATCCATACGGGATTTAAACCCATAGACATAAAAATCTCGTACATAAGTGCGTACTTTATTAAAATGTTTGATCAATTCATTGAATTCTGCCATGTATTTTAGCTCCTGTATGAAGAAATTGTGTTTATTAATCTATTATATATGGATAATAGTTAAGTTCGCAACTTTTTTTAAATGATTAAAAGTATTTACGGTGCTATGATATAGCCATGGTAAGAAATGGAAACGGAGGAATCAATATGTTTGTTATTTATAATGAAAAAACAAGAAAGCCAATCAAGGTATGGCTGAAGAATATAGATCAGATTGAAAAAAGCTGTTTGGAGCAGGCGTATCACCTGGCTGATCTGCCATTTATACATAAGTGGGTTTGCCTGATGCCAGATACACATACCGGAAAGGGAATGCCCATTGGCGGAGTGATTGCCACCAAAGGTGTTATTATACCCAATGCCGTTGGAGTGGACATTGGCTGTGGAATGAATTTTATCTCCACTAATATTGAAGTTGCAGCGCTAAAAGAAGTGGTAACTGCCAATGGCACACTTGTGCAGACCATAATTGCAGATATAATGCGGGATATTCCTGTTGGTTTTAATTCATATATGGAAAAACAGACTTCCCATGTATTGGATCAGGCACTTGAACAGGCCGAAAAATATAAGAGTAATCAGGAATTGTTTCCCTTAATTGAATCTGCTTATTATCAGGTGGGAACTCTGGGCGGCGGGAATCATTTTATAGAGCTTCAGGAAGATCAGGATGGTTATTTGGGAATTATGCTTCATTCCGGCAGCCGACACTTTGGCAAACGGATCTGTGATGCTTATCATAAGAAAGCAAGGGCTCTAAATGAGATGTGGTATTCACAGGTCCCTGATGAGTACCGTCTGGCATTTCTTCCGGTTGATTTAGAAGAAGGGCAGGAATACATTGCATGGATGAATCTGGCTATGGATTATGCCTTTGAAAATCGGGCCAGGATGATGCAGCGTGTAAAAGATATTGTGACAGAGAAAATTCTGAAATATTCAGATCAGAAGGTTGTATTCGGCGAGGAAATTAACTGTCACCATAACTATGCGTCTTTGGAGAATCATTATGGTAAAAATGTCTGGGTACACAGAAAAGGCGCCACCAGAGCACGAAGCGGTGAGCTGGCAGTGATTCCCGGTGCAATGGGATCTTATAGCTATGTAGTAAAAGGCAGGGGCAATGAAGAAAGCTTTTGCACTTCTTCTCATGGTGCCGGACGTGCTTATTCCCGTAAGGGTGCAATGGAAGCATTTAGCTGTGAAGCCGTATTAAATGATCTGAAAGAACAGGGTATCGTTCTTGGTAAAACAAAAAAGGCAGATGTGGCAGAAGAAAGCCGCTTTGCTTACAAAGATATTGAGACTGTAATGGATAATCAGAATGATCTGGTTGAGATTGTATCGAAACTAAAGACCATTGCAGTAGTAAAAGGATAATTATCTGCTATATACCAGCGTTAAATGCTGGATGGTGCCGGCTGTGATACAGTTTGGTATGCCGCAGAAATTATATAAATGCGAGGTGGTGAAAACCACATTCGCCCAAATGATTATTTGCAGGTTCGAATCCTGCCGGTTATGAAACCGATTCTCAATGGCAGAGAGATCATACAGACACCTACCAAGTGTCCAACTTAATGAAATGTAAATATGGTATCTGCCAGTCAGTTTGCATTCAGTGCCAGAATACCGGCATTCTCAGTTCTTTTGGGATTTCCGGTGCTGGTAAATGGCAGCTATGGCAGCAGAGCGGCAGCTTTGTACTGGTCGTTTCCTTTCGTACAGTTTCCGGTCCCATTTCCTGCGGGATGGAGAGTCAAAGAAGGCTTTCCGGGCAGCAGGAAACCGGATCGGAAACCAGACTTAGGCCGGTCAGTCCGCAGCTTCTCTGAGGCAGATATCAGACTTACATTCCCAAACAAAGAAAATAATATAAATAAGAGGTGACAAACTATGAAATATATAATCAATCAGAATGAATGTGGTTATTTAATGAAAAACGGTATTTTTATCAAAACCTTATACTACGGTAAGCATTGCTATTCTAGAACGTTTGGCTATCAGGTTATAATTGAAAAGATGGAAGATATGGTTGATTTTGAAATATTGCCCATAGAGGTATTGTTAAGGGATCAGTCATTTGCTGATAGAATTTTACATATTAAGATTCCGGAGGGACACATCGGTATTTTGCGATACAATGGTGTGGTACAGAAGGTGCTGACTGAGCCTGTATATCTGTATTGGAATAATTGGAAACAATATGAGTATGAGCTTTTAGATATGAGAGAGACGAAAATGAAATTAGAAGTCACAAAATCCTGTCTGGCTCATATTCCTCTAAAATATTATAAGAAGGTGGAGATTAAAGCAGGTGAAACCGGTATTTTATTTTTTGACAATCAGATTGTGGAAGAATTAGCGGCAGGTACTTATTATTACTGGACGTATGCCAAGGATGTATTATGTCAGGTAATTGATTTGAAAACCAGAACATTAGAGATAAACGGTCAGGAGATCCTGACAGCCGACCGAATCGGTATCAGAGTTAATCTGCTTTGTACATACCGGGTTACTCAGGCACAAAGAATGCTTGAGACCATAAAGAATCTGGAAACTCAGCTGTATGCCTGCGCGCAGCTGGTGGTAAGAGAATATATTGGTTCCTATGGTCTGGATGAAATTTTGGAACAGAAAGAAGAGATATCAAATTTCATATTTGCACGGCTAAAAGAGGTTCAGGAGGATTACTGCGTGGAATATTTGACTGCCGGTATCAAAGATATCATATTGCCAGGAGAGATCCGGGATATTATGAATACGGTACTGATTGCCGAGCGGAAAGCACAGGCCAATGTTATCACCAGGCGGGAGGAGGTGGCTTCCACCCGGTCACTGCTCAATACGGCAAAGTTAATGGATGAGAACAAAACTCTCTATAAACTAAAGGAGTTAGAGTGTCTGGAACGTATCTGCATGCAAGTAGGTAATATCAATGTAGCAGGCAGCGGTGCATTGCTGGGACAGCTTAAGGAGTTAATGGGCACCGGTGTATAAATAAAAAACAGGTAGGGGGCAGATAACAGAATATGAAAGACTTCAAAAAAATAATTCATTCAGCTGACTATGATTTCCTTAGAAAGCACGAAAGATTGGGAAATAATATTATCCTTCTCGGTCTGGGCGGAAGTTACGCATATGGAACAAACAATGAGAACAGTGATATTGATTTCCGTGGTATTACCCTCAATTTGCCATCTGATCTGATTGGCTTAACAGAATTCGAACAGTATGAGGATACAAAGACAGATACAGTCATTTATTCATTTAATAAGATAGTAAGATTGCTGCTTGAGTGTAATCCAAACACCTGTGAGATTCTTGGACTGGATGAAGACCAGTATTTGATTAAAACAAAAATGGGTCAGGAATTACTTGATAATAAGGGACTTTTTCTCTCCAAAAGAGCGGCAAAATCTTTTGGAGGATATGCAGGTGCACAGCTGAGACGTCTTCAAAATGCAATAGCCAGGGATTCTATGCCTCAAACAGAAAAAGAGGTACATATCTTAAATTCGGTCAAAAATGCACTGGAGGATTTTCAGCGGCGTTATGACAGCTTTGATCAGGGAAGCATTCATCTTTATATTGATACAGCTGTAAACCGCGAATTTGATACAGAGATATTTGTAGATGCCTCGTATAAGCACCTGCCGCTGCGTGATTATGAAAACATGTGGTCCGTTATGCATAATGTTGTTAAAGATTACGATAAGATAGGAAAACGGAACAGAAAAAAGGATGACAATCATCTGAACAAGCACGCCATGCACTTAATCAGGCTGTTTATGATGGCAATTGATATATTGGAAAAGGGTGAGATTAATACCAGCCGGAAAAATGATCTGGATCTGCTTAAAAAGATAAGGAACGGTAGTTTTCAAAAGGATGATAAAACATTTGGCAGTGAATTCTATGATATACTTGCAGATTATGAAGACAGGCTTGAGAAAGCAATAAAGGTGAGCGTTTTACCAGATAATTCGGATATGGATAAAGTAGAGGCGTTCGTTGAATATATCAACAAAAAAGTGATAGAGGGTGATTATTGATGTGTGATATCAGAAAAGAAATTCAACAAAAGTTGCTGGAAATTGAAAAGAAAGAAACGGTAACTATATTGCATGCAGTGGAGTCAGGAAGCCGGGCATGGGGATTTGCATCCCCGGATAGCGATTATGATGTCCGATTTATTTATATCAGGAGTAAGGAAGATTATCTTAAATTAAATGAATCAAAGGATGTGATAGATTGGCAGCTTGATGAAGTGCTGGATATCAATGGCTGGGATTTAAAAAAAGTATTAAAACAATTTTACCGGGGAAATGCAACTTTATTTGAATGGAGTAATTCCCCGATTGTATATAAGACAACTGAATTATGGAAACAGATATATGATGAAGCAAGCCGCTGCTTTTCAATAAAAGCAGCGGCATACCATTATTATGGTACTGCAAAAAGTACATATATTAAGTATCTGCAGGAAGAGTCTGTAAAGTATAAAAAGTATTTCTATGCATTAAGACCTTTGTTTGCAGGAAAATATATACAGGAATTTCAGTGTCCGCCTCCGGTATTGTTTGATGATCTTATGAAAATGGATATTCCGGCAGAACTTCGTAATGGGATTAATGAGTTGCTGGAAATCAAAAAAAAGAGTGATGAAAAAGAAAAGGGTGCACAAATTTCAGTGATTCAGGATTTTATTATCAATGAATTAGAAAATCAAAAAGTTTATGTGGAAAGCATTACGGATGATAGAAAACATGAGTGGGATGATTTGAATCATATTTTTCTGAAAACGCTAAGTTAAAGATGGTAAGCGCAGGCAGGTTATTTTATTTCGTTATTTACCGATATAATAAAATAGAAGGCAGTGACAATTCTGTATATAATCTGCTTTTTAGTACAAAGTTATTTAAAATCAGGGGGAAAAGTATGAGAAAGGGAAAAATGATACTAGTTGCTTTACTAATTATTCTTTCAACAGCCTTCGGGCATCAGACCATTACGCAGGCATTACAGACAAGTACTACCGTATCTGTTACAAATTCGAACCAGAGGTATGAAAATGAGTTTAAAAAACTGGAGAGATTTGATATTGACGAGACTCAGAAGCTGGCAATGATTTTAGCAGCGGAATATATGGATATTCAGCAGCGAATTGACTTGGATGCGCTCTGTGAACTAAGTCCTCAGATTGCGGCAGACATATCAAATAACAGACAGGCAATCTTTGAGTATTTCTTGCTAACGGATAATTTTCAATTGTATGAAGTAGATGGTGCCAGAATTGATGTCAATACTCTGAATTTTAATGCAGTTTATACATTTACCATTGCAGATATTTATGGTACGAGCCAGTCACTGCTTTATACAAAGTTTGTTTATCAGTATGCAGACGGTCAATGGCATTTAATTGCAAGTGGGGAAGATGCGGATCCAGCAATGTCTGGGAAGCCCAACCGAGTGGCAATTTTATATGGTAAGCAGGATCAAACCAAAGAACAGTTTGGAGTAGATAATCTTATGGATCTGTTTGAATTCAAGAAAGTGAATTACCGTGAAAAGTATCTGAATCAGTAAAGAAAAAATCCAGCCAAAAGAGGTGATACAAAATGAGTAAATACAATGCTTTATGGGAATATGTCCAGAAAAATGGCAGTCCATCCTTCAAACTGACGTTTGATGAGATCGGCGAGATTGCAGGAATACCTTTAGACCACTCTTTTTTGACATATAAGAAAGAACTGGCTGAATATGGATATCAGGTAGGAAAGATATCCATGAAAGAAAAAACGGTTATCTTCAATGTTTTATAAGTAAGGGGGAATCTTCTATGGAGGAAAAAGCAAAAATTAAGGGGAAATTTACGGATGGTAATCTTTACTGGATCAGAGAACTGAAAACCTGTGAGAGTTCAGATGACAGAATTGAGATGATTACGGAGCCTGGAACTGATTTATGGCAGCGCACGTATTATGGATTTCAGAATGACAATGCTCCGGTTCTTCAGCTGAAGACAAAAGAAACGTATTTTTCCTTTGTTGTAAAAACAGAGTTTGCAAGCGGCCACCGTTTTGATCAGTGTGGCGTAGTCATGTATCTGGATAGTGCAAACTGGCTGAAGGCATCTGTTGAATATGAGAATGAAGAATATCAGCGTCTGGGAAGTGTTGTCACAAACCGTGGTTATTCAGATTGGGCAACTACAGATATTGATGCTTCCATAAAACAAATGTGGTATCGGTTAAGCCGGCGGGAGTCTGATTATTGCATCGAATGCAGTCTGGATGGGGTCAACTTTAAGCAGATGCGAATCTGCCATATGTGGGAAGGTGCAGGAGAGATATCTTTTGGGGTCTATGCATGCAGCCCGGAAAACTCATCCTTTAAAGCAGTGTTTACACAGATGAATATCATGGAATGTATGTGGAAGGAACACAAATAAGTTGATTTTGAGAAAGCCCTGAGTGGAAGATACGAGTATTCATAAAGACAACTTGTGAACCGAGGGTCAAGGTAAACCAAATATGGAGAAAACAGCTATCTATTTCATTTAGATAGCTGTTATTTTATTCCATAAACTTTTAATTATCAACTTTTAATTGTGAATATATAAAGCTGGTGATATAATGTAAATTATGGTAGTAATATGCCGAATAAAACCGTAATACGATGAGAATAACCTACAAAAAACTTTGGAAGTTGCTTATAGAGCGAGAAATGATGAAAAAAGATTTGCTTGAGTCATCTAAAATAAGTACTGTTTGTATGGCAAAACTCGGGAAGAACCAAAATGTCACTACCGATGTTTTGCTTAAAATTTGTACGGCCTTACTGCAATATATCGGATATTATGGAAGACATTGAGTAGTACGATTTAGAAAACGGTGAGCAGACGTAGCGACAAAGTTTTGTCACTGCTATTTTATGAAGAAATCAAAAAACATCATTTTCGGAGGATTGGGTATGTCGGTTAATATTGAAAATAAGATTGAAATGTGGCAAAACAAATTGCTTGATCTTGGTAAGCGTAATAAATTGCTCAACTATCGAGAGACCAAACGCTCCACTCTGCGTATTATTGCTCCCGAGATTTATGAACTTTGGAACAGCTTTGTCAAAAATGAACTGCCTCTTGAATTTCCTTTTTATGATGATATTGAAGGTGAAGAAGACATTACCTTGCCTGGTAGCATTGAGACAAATCAATCTATTAAGGATATGCAAAAGACATTGCGTAGTCTGAGAGACAAGGCAAAGACTGCAACGGAGGAGCAAGGAATCAATGCTTTATACCTTTCTTTTGGTTTTTTGGAATGGAATGAATCAAAAGATAGTGAACAGTTTTTTCGTTCCCCTTTGATTTTAGTCCCTGTCACACTAACGGTTGAATCTATTTCTTCTCCGTATGTTCTTTCTTTGCACGAGGATGAGATACTTATTAATCCCACATTGCAGTACAAACTTGATAATGACTTTGGAATTTTGCTGCCGGAATTTGATGAGGAAGGCGATTTGTGGGAGTACTTTTCAAGTATTAACACATTGGTCTCTCATAACCGTTGGAAGGTAGTGGAGGAAACCGGTCTTAGCTTGTTGTCCTTTTTAAAAATTAATATGTATAACGATTTAGCTAAGCATAGAGATAGCATCATCCGCAATTCTATTGTGAGAACCATTAGTGGCGATGCGACTGCTTCTAATCCTATTCCTGAAGAAATTAATAATTATGACTTTGATGCAAAAACAAAGCCAATTGATATATTTCAAGTTGTTGATGCCGATTCCAGTCAGCAAGATGCTATTTTGTGTGCAAAAAAGGGACTTAGTTTTGTTTTACAGGGGCCTCCCGGAACAGGGAAAAGCCAAACTATCACCAATATTATTTCAGAATGCTTAGCTGATGGCAAAAAAGTATTGTTCGTTTCAGAAAAAATGGCTGCGTTAGATGTAGTTTATAGGCGATTAACTGCAGCAGGGCTAAATGATTTTTGCCTTGTATTACATAGTTATAAAGCCAACAAAAAAGCTGTATTAGAGCATCTTGAAACAGTATTAAATTTAGCGAAAAACAAAGCACAGCTTAGCGATGATGCCTACCTAAAGCTGGATACATTGGAGCGAGATCGAGAAAAGTTAAATCAATATGCAACACAGCTATTCGAAAAGGTCAAACCGTTGGGAAAATCTATTTATGAAGTAAATGGTGTACTTGCCAATCTTAATGAGTATGCAGATGTTATATTTCCTATTGAAAATATTGATAAGGCAGACTGGAATCAATATAGCCGTTATATCTATGTTTTAAATGAATTTATAAACAGCATCAGCAGAATGTCAGAGGATTATACAGCAAACCCTTGGCACGGAACAAATGTGCAGAGCGTAAGCAATGAACTTCGCCACGATATTGGTGCAACTCTTCCTACACTTTCTAATAAGCTCAAGAATTATCAAATTGAAATACAAAGTATTTATCAAGAATTATCCTTGAACTTGCCGATTGCATATACCGCAATTGAAGATGTGGTAGAGGTTCTAAATGTAGCGAAGGACTCTCCGATTGTTCCTGCACAGTGGATTTTAGGGGGAGAAATCGCCCCCTTGTTTGATGAGGTAAGTGAGTGCGAAGCTCTGAAAAGTGATTTCATAAAAACGCAAACCGAGCTAAAAACACAATATGCACTTTTACAAAATTTAGATAAAGACAATTTTCTTTCTGACATAAATAGCTTGCAAACATATCAAAAAATTGCAGAGGAAAAAGAAAAACTGACTAATTTAATACAAAATATTAAGGTTTTGTATGCGATTGATAGGGCTGAAAGCTATGACAAACTCATAGACGAAACAACAGAAGTTCAGGACAGAGTTGCAATTATAAACAGCGAGAAAATAAAGCTGTTACAAGCGTTTGAAAAAGAAATTTTCAATGTTGATTATATCGGAATCCTTGGTAGATACAGAACAGAATACAACTCATTCTTCAAATATTTTAAGAGTAGCTATAAAGCGGATAAAAAGCAATTGCAGTCTCTCTATAAGAATATGTCCGCCAAAATCAATGACGAAATCATTTTATCTACAATAAATACCTTGAAAAAAATCGCCGAAGAAAGGGAATGGCTACAAAAAAGTGCAAGTTGCTTTAGAGAGGTGTTCTGCGAGGACTTCAATGGCGAAAATACAGATTTTCAAAAGATTGAGCAACATATTTTGCTATATAAGACAATCACAGATACTGTTGCCTCCTTGGAGAAGCTGTATGTTATTGCTGTAAAATTCATTAATATGGAATCTAATCTTATCCCTCACTATTCATTTTTTTATAATGGGCTTGATACTTCGTGGGAGAATATACGCAAATGCTTGAATTGGAGCGTTTCCTTCCGAGCAATCGTTGAGAAAAACAATTTGGGAACAGCTTTTGTGGAAAAGGTCTGTGGGGAGAAAGAAATTGTCGCTTTGTGCAGTTCTTATAAAGAGCAGCTTATTCAAATGAAACAAGACATTGACATTGAATTTGTGTGGTATTCAAAAATGTTCGATAATGCTAATAGATTGAAAATGACTGCATTTCCAGAGTTGATAAAACGAATCTGTCAATGCAATAATGGATTGTTCTTGTTGGAAGAGTGGATTGATTTTAGAAACGCAAGAAAGAATTGTCGTGAAGAAGGTCTGTCCGAATACGTTGAAAAAATTGAAACACAAAAAATAGCACCCAGTTACATTCTGCCCATATTCCAAAAGAGATTTTTCCGATTGTGGTTAGATGCTGTCCTACCAAATTATCCTGCTATTTTGAACTTTAGAAGAATTAATCAAGAGAATACGATTCAAGAATTTGCATCTCTTGATAAAATACAATTTGAAATTGCCAAGGCACGAATCAAAGGAAAGCTTATCAACGCTTTGCCATCCTTTGATCATTTTACCAGTGGTGTGGATGAGATTAGCATTCTGAAAAGAGAACTGTCTAAACGCAGAAAGATAATGCCTATTAGAAAGCTATTTCAGCAAATCCCAAATCTACTACCGACCCTAAAACCTTGTCTGATGATGTCCCCTCTATCTGTAAGCCTGTTTTTAGAGGCAGAAACCTATAAATTTGACACAGTTATCTTCGACGAAGCATCACAGGTATGCACTGAAAACGCCATCGGAGCTATCGCCAGAGGAAAACAAGTAATTATTGCCGGGGATAGTAAGCAACTGCCCCCCACCAACTTTTTTGGAGCCTCCCTATCCGATGTGGATTACGATAATGATGAGGAGGAGGAAGATGATGGTACTGCTTATGAATCAATCTTAGATGAGGCAAATCTGCTTCCTGAAAGAACCTTACTGTGGCATTATCGCAGCAGACACGAACATCTAATAGCTTTCTCCAACGCGAAGATTTACAAAAACAACTTGATTACTTTTCCGTCCAATGTGGACAAAGTAGAGGATAACGGTGTGGAATATGAATATGTGCGAGAAGGCTTTTATGACCGTGGTGGTAAAAAGGGGAATGTTATAGAAGCAAAGCGAGTAGCTGAAATTGTCTTTGCGCATTTCAAAAAGCACCCCAACCGCTCCATTGGTGTAATTGCCTTTGGAGAAGTACAGCAACAAGCCATTGATACTGTTATACGCAAAATGCGTATGGAGAATCAGATGTTTGAATCGTTTTTCAACGAGGATAAAGAGGAACCGTTCTTTGTAAAAAACCTTGAAAATGTACAGGGCGATGAGCGTGATACCATTGTATTTAGTATCGGTTACGCAAAAGATGTGAATGGTGTATTTAGAATGAACTTTGGACCTCTGAGCAAAAGTGGTGGCGAACGCCGCTTGAACGTTGCCATTACTCGTGCAAAATATAATGTTAAACTGGTGGGCTCTATCCTTCCTACCGATATCAATATCGAAAAAATTACCTCAGATGGTCCAAAGCTGTTGCGAACCTATATTGACTTTGCATTAAACGGTGTAGCATCACTTTCTCGTGAACTCACAGAGAGCGATATTGCAGAGCATGATTCACCGTTTGAAAAAGCAGTTTATAATTTCCTCGATAGAAAAGGTTACAAGCTGGGAACTCAGGTGGGCTGCTCTGGCTATCGCATTGATATGGCGGTAAAGCACCCAACACTAAGCGGACAATATGTCTTAGGAATTGAGTGTGATGGTGCAGCATATCACTCTGCAAGAACGGCAAGAGAACGTGATCGTCTGCGTCAAGATGTGTTAGAACAAATGGGCTGGAAAATTTACCGCATTTGGTCAACGGACTGGATTAAAGACCCCGTTACCGAGGGAGAAAAACTGATTGAAGCCGTAGAGAATGCATTAAAAAACTATGCTGTCCCTTATGAAGAAATAGCAGAAAGAGACGAACCCAAAGCGGATGATTTTGTGTCCATAGAAAAGAAAACTGTTTCGTTGGAGGATCAACTCAATCCCTATGGTTTTGATGAGGAAAACGAAGTTTCTTTCTCTGACCTTTCTCGCAATTACAGTGGTTATCTTTCCATGGAGGATTGCATTTTAGAGGTTGTAAAGCAGCGTTCACCCATTCACTATGACTTACTTTGCAAGGAGCTTGCCCCCCTGCTTGGCAATGAAAAAGCCACAGTAAAGGTAAAGCGTGAAGTCGATTACGGATTGTCCAAGATTGGAAAACAAATTATTCGTAAAGGTGATTTTTTGTTCCCGGTTGGCTATGGTAAAATCATACCTCGCCAAAACAATACAAGAAAAATTGATTATGTTTCCGAGGAAGAATTGGCAGAAGTAATGATGGCGGTTCTTGATAAATGTATCGGAGCAACAAAAGAAACCCTCTGCGCTGAAACCGCCAGAGCATACAATTACAACCGTATGACACAAAATATTTCTATGGCGATGGATAATGCTTTCAAGCTAATAATCAAAGACCATCGTATCAACATAATCGATGGAAAAATTGTACGAGTTGAATAATTAAAGGAGAATAATGGATTATGGAAATTGTATTTATGCTTTAATGGAAGAAACTGATTTTAAAAGAATGCTAACAGTTAAGAGATTACATGAGCTTATATCTACAAAGTCGGCATATCCGATGAGCAATCGGGTATGCCGACTTTGCTATGAGAGAGGGTGAAGTTCTACTGTAAGATGGGTGTATAGCCCAGTGGTGTCTAATCGGCTTGACACATAGGCACCTTTGTCTCAAGGAAGTCGCAAAGCGCAAGATCCTTGATTAATCCACCTTGATTATCTCCAGCATTTCTTCGCACGTAATTACTCCATCAAGGTAATCTCCGCGAGCTTGACGTGCCTTTTTTGCCCACTTGGAAAATTCCTCCGAGGACATGTCCTTACCGCTAAACTCTTCCAGCGATTTACCGTTTGCACGGTAACGGCGAGAGTACACCTTGTTGTAGTCGGTCAGAAAAGCCAGCAAATAAATCGTTTCCCTGCATGCCCTGGTCATAAAACAGCTTTGCTCCAATCTGTTTGCAGGTGCGATCGCCTTTATCAGGCCGGTAGTAGAAATCCTGCTTACGCTTATCGGTCAACACTAAATAGCACCCGCACAGTTTGCATCGTTCGGAGGCGACTGACAAGAAATTAGTGGAATAAATATCCCCTCCCCTGGCTTGTGGGTAAATCAGCATTAAAGTATAATTGCAACTATGTGAAAATGGTACATTTGTGTGGTTTTACATTATACAGACAGAACTGGGGGCAGAATCAATGAACAGAGATGAACGACAGAAACCGTGGGGAGATGGGGAGGACTATAACCGCTACATAGTTTCAGAACTGGCATCCTTTCGAAAAGATGCATGGAAAAGACAGATTGGAAAACATCTGAATGGAAGAAAAGGATTAAAAATATTGGATGCCGGCACAGGCCCCGGCTTTTTTGCGTGTATTCTTTCAGAGGAAGGACAACAGGTGACGGGGATTGACTATTCGGACGGAATGATTGCATGCGCCAAAGATAATGCAAAAAAACTGGGAGTGGCAGCAGATTTTAAGAAAATGGATCTCAATCAGCTGGAGTTTGAGGATGAAGAATTTGATGTGATTGTTACAAGAAATGTGACTTGGACATTGGAGTATCCCAAACAAGTCTACAATGAGTGGAAGCGGATCTTAAAGAGGAACGGAAGGCTCTTAATTTATGACGCCAACTGGCATCTTCATTTCTTTGATGAAGAAAAACTTAAGCGTGTCAGAGAAAGAGAAGAACGTTATTTACATAAATATGGACAAAAAGAGGTAGTGGCAATTGAAAATATGGAATTCTTTGCTGCCTCTCCGCTGACAAGTACACTGCGTCCTGTATGGGATAAACAGACACTTGAGAATATTGGCATGAGTGTACAGATACAGGATAATATAGGGGAAAACGTGTATGAAGAATGGGAAAAGGATCTCTACGGTGAGTCTCCCTTATTCGAGATTTGTGCCACAAAATGTTGATGAAGGGATTGTATAAAGGTGACAAAGAAAACAATAGCCAGTCGTATCTTGCAGATTATCATCTTATTGTTTGGGATTGGGTTCTTGACATTCGGTCTTACTTATCTTGCGCCCGGTGATCCTGTAAAAGCAATGTATGCCGCAAACGGAAATGTTCCCAGTGAAGAAGTAATGGAGGCTATGCGGGAGAAAATGGGTTTAAACAACCCTTTTCCGGTACAGTATTTCAACTGGTTATTCCGTTGTCTGCACGGAGATCTGGGTACTTCCTATTCACTGAATAAACCGGTTGTGTCTGTACTGCTGCAAAGACTGTGGCCTACATTAAAACTTACACTGTTTTCAATGATTCTTATGCTTGTAATAGCCGTACCATTTGGTGTTCTTTCAGCGATAAAACACAATAAGGCGGCTGACTATATCATACGAGCCTTCTCATTTGTGGGAGTTTCATTGCCAAGCTTCTGGCTTGGCGTGATGCTGATTTACATTGTAGCACTGAAGCTTAAGCTGCTTCCTGTCATATCCTCTGACACCGGGTTTAAGAAAATGATTCTGCCGGCTGTCACACTTGCTTTTACCATGACAGCAAAATATACCAGGCAGATACGTGCTGCTGTATTGGAAGAATTACATCAGGATTATGTTGTAGGTGCACGGACC
Source organism: uncultured Paenibacillaceae bacterium (assembly GCA_963523055.1). Taxonomy (GTDB): domain Bacteria; phylum Bacillota; class Clostridia; order Lachnospirales; family Lachnospiraceae; genus Lacrimispora. The sequence continues at coordinate 28,175 of CAURBV010000005.1, forward strand.
AGAGGGTTAAAGGAGAGTACGGTTCTCTTTGGGCATGTCCTTCCTAATGTACTACTTCCGCTAGTCACATTGCTGGGGCTGTCCTTTGGATCGCTTCTTGGTGGAACCGCGGTTGTGGAAGTCATCTTTTCTTACCCGGGATTAGGCAATCTGGCTGTATCGGCGGTAGCTGCCAGAGATTATCCGCTGATTCAGGGATATGTTCTATGGGTCGCCCTGATCTATATGGTGATCAATCTGATTGTTGATATTACCTATGAGAAGCTGGACCCCAGGACGAAAGTGAGGTGAGAGACATGCAGAAGATACTTGTATTTTGCAAAAATCATAAACAGTTTACGGTCTTTTGTATCTTAGCTCTTATTGTTATTGGGGCAGCCGTTTTTGCTCCTTTTATAGCTACCCATAACCCGTATGAAGCGGTGATAGCAAACGCAGAACAACCGCCGGATGCAAACCACTGGTTTGGAACAGATAAACTGGGTCGAGACCTGTTTTCCCGAGTTATATATGGGACACGAACGTCTCTGACTTCGGCACTGCTCTTAGTGGTGATTACAATGTTTGCTGGGTCGGCACTTGGCATATTTGCAGGCTATTTCGGCGGAATCACCGATTCTGTTATTATGAGAATTTCTGATATGATGATTTCATTTCCCGGACTTGTACTGGCAATCGCAATTGCCGGAATTCTCGGCCCCAGTCTTTTGAATGCCATCATTGCTATTGTAGCTGTCAGCTGGACAAAGTATGCGCGTCTCGCCCGGAGCCTTGTACTTAGAATTAAGCATAAGGATTATATGTCGGCAGCTGTACTGACTGGATCGAAGACTGGTTATATCCTTAAAAACTATATATGTAAAATGACTATGCCTGTTTTGATCGTTACGGCAGCTACCGATATTGGCACGATGATGCTTGAAATAGCTGCACTTTCCTTTCTTGGATTTGGAGCACAGCCCCCGATTCCCGAATGGGGGATGATGCTGAGTGAGGGACGCGCTTATTTACAGACTGCCCCCTGGATGATGTTTTTTCCAGGTTTGGCTGTATTTATTGTTGTTGCTGTTTTTAATTTGCTGGGGGATAGTCTGAGAGATATCCTTGATCCGTTAAGTGATTGATGAAAGACCGGCAGCAGGAGGAAATCATGCTGGAAATACAGAATATTTCAGTTAATTATAATAAAATTGGCAAACCAGCAGTAGAAAATTTCTCCCTGGCTGTAAAACAGGGAGAAATCTGTTGTCTGGTGGGAGAAAGCGGAAGCGGGAAAACTTCTGTTATCCGTGCAGTTATGGGGAATCTGCCGGGACAGGGAAGGGTAGCACAGGGAGATATCTTCTTTGAGGGAGAATCTCTTTTATCCTATACTGCAAATGACTGGATAAAGATTTATGGCACAGAAATTTCCATGATTTTCCAGGATTCAGGAGCCATGTTAAATCCAATCCGTACAATTGGTTCCCAGTTTGTTGAATATATCCGCGCCCATGGGGATTATAGCAGAAAAGAAGCATGGGAAAAAGGTGTACAGATGCTGGAACACGCGTGTCTGCCTGATGGGGAGCACATCATGAAATCTTATCCGTTCCAACTTTCAGGTGGTATGAAACAGCGTGTTGGAATCGCGTTTGCCATGGTTTTTAAGCCGAAGCTGCTGCTTGCCGATGAGCCTACAAGCGCACTGGATATCACAATGCAGGCGCAGATGATCCGCCAGATGATGAAACTGAGAGAGGAGTACGGCACCAGTATTATTATGATAACCCATAACCTGGCTCTAGCCGCATATATGTCGGATCATATTGTGGTGATGAAAGACGGGAAAATAGCAGACAGCGGTGACAGAGATCACATATTGCATCATTCCCAGGCTGAATATACAAAGAAACTCTTATCTGCAGTGCCGTCACTGGGAGGCTATAATTATGTTTGAGCGGGATGATCTGATTATTGAAGCCAGGCATCTTACAAAATCATATCAGATATCCAGGAATAGATTTCTGACTGCCTGTGATGATGTCAGCCTTAATTTCTACAAGAACCGGACGCTTGGTATCGTTGGAGAGAGTGGTTGCGGAAAAAGTACTTTTATGCGAATGGCAGTGGGGCTGGAAAAACCCACTTCCGGGGAAATATTGTTTCATGGGAAAAATATCATAGAGAGAAAAGGCGAAGAACTGCGTCTAAGCCGCAGAAACATTCAGATGATTTTTCAGGATCCTGGGGAAGCATTTCACCCACGGATGAAAGTGAAAGAAATAATTTGTGAACCGCTTATTAATTTTAATCTGATTAAAAAAAATGAAATGGATTCAAAAGCCAGAGAACTTCTTGAAATGGTAGAACTTCCGGGCAGCTTTGCAGAGCGTTATCCCCATGACATGAGCGGTGGCCAGCGGCAGCGTATCGGTATTGCCAGAGCATTGGCACTGGAGCCGGAGGTGATTATTTGTGATGAAATAACATCGGCACTTGATGTTTCTGTGCAGCAGACGATTGTGGAACTGCTTTTGGATCTGCAAAAGAGGAAACAGATATCCATAGGCTTTATCAGCCATGATCTGGCATTGGTGCAGCAATTTGCACATCAGATAGCAGTTATGTATCTGGGCATTGTTGTTGAGATTTTAAGCGGAAAAGAAGTCAGCACTAAAGCCGGACACCCATATACACAGGCGTTACTGGATTCTATTTTTGATCTTCACATGGATTTTTCTAAGGAAATAATCAGCATGGAAAGTGAAATACCAAGTCCATTGAATGTACCAGAGGGCTGTCCTTTCCAAAATCGCTGTGTTCATTGTATGAATGTATGCAGGGCAGAAAAACCAGGATTATTGGAGATAGAACCCAATCATCTGGTAGCATGCCATCAATTTAATCATTTTAAATACCGGGAGGATAAATGAAGAAAGCAGGAGTTAAGAAAATAATTGCAGTTCTTGTGTCGGCAGCCATATGCGGCAGCTTGTTGTCTGGATGCGGGGCAGTAGCCGGCACTGGGAAGATATCAACTGGCGCAGATGAAGGTAAAAAGACACTGGTGATCGGAAGCGGTCAGTCAGCGGGTACATTGGACCCGATTAAGGCTTATAATGGCTGGTATCCGGTACGTTATGGTATATCCCAGACTTTAACAAAAATGAATGATGATTATTCCATAACCGGCTGGCTTACTGAAGATGATTATTCCACCAATGAGGATAGTACGGTTTGGACTTTTACCATAAAAGACAAGGTGACATTTTCCAACGGAAATAAGCTGGACGCAGACGCCGTTAAAAAATCTCTGGAAAATGTTTTTGAGAACGGAGAAAGAGGTGTGGAGTATTTCACCCCTGTTTCCATAGAAGCTGACGGCCAGAAACTGGTGATTACCACCCAAAATCCGGAACCCATTTTGCCGAATAAGCTGGCTGATCCATTATTCTGTATCATAGACACATCGGTTGATAACAGCAAAATCGGGGATAACGGTCCAATCGGAACTGGTCCGTATGTATGTGAATCGTTTGATACTGCCACAAAAAAATGTGTGGTAGTTAAAAACGAGAATTACTGGAATGGTGAAGTAAAGACGGATCGGATTGAATTTGTTTATTCTGAGGACCAGTCCACAATCAGTATGGGACTTCAGTCAGGTGACTTCGATGCGGTCTATAATGTCAGCATGAATGATATTGGTACATTTGAAAAAAACAGTGATTATAAAATTAAAACAAACCCCAGTGGGCGTACTACCATCGGTTTTATGAATCAGAACGGACCGTTGGGTGATAAAGTACTTCGTGAAGCAGTTCTTCAAATGCAGGATAAAGATTCTTACTGCAAAATTTTACTGAAAAATCAGTATGTTCCAGGAAAAACACTCATAACATCCGCATCCGATTATGGATATGATACGCTGACGGATCCCAACGCATACAATCCTGAGAATGCAAAAAAACTGTTGGATGAAGCAGGCTATACCGATACTGACGGAGATGGTTTCCGTGAAACTCCTGCTGGAGAGCCATTAAGTCTTCGTTTCGTCTATTATACCGGACGCCCGGAACAGCAGATCGTTGTGGAGGCAGCTCAGGCAGCAATGGCCAAGGTGGGAATCAAAGTCACCCCGGAAGTCCACGATACCCAGACCGTTATGGATATGCAAAAGACGGGTGATTATGATTTGCTTTGTATGAGCATTAACATCATGAACTGCGGAGACCCAGAGAATCAGATCAATACCTATTTTAAAGCGGGCGGTACCTATAATGCAACAGGATATAACAGCGAGGAGTTTAATTCTCTTATGGATCAGGTGCAGGTAAGCGCAGATCCGAAACAGAGAAAAGGTTTGATCAAACAGGCAGAGCAGGTTCTTTTAAATGACGGGGCAGCAATTTATTTTTGTTATCCCATCATGAACTTTGTTATGAAAAAACATGTTGACGGAATTAATTCTACCCCTGCAGATTTCTACTGGGTTGATGAAAATACAACGGTCAATCATTAGCAGGCATTGGAGGAGCTGTTACTTATGAGTGAAGTAAATGACAAAAACTTAAACAAGAAAATTAAAGAAGAGGTAACGGACTACTGGTCCTCACGCGCAGAGATATTTAATGAATTGAAAATACAGGAGCTTAATTCTGATATGCGCGGGCGATGGCTGAAGGAGCTTCAAACCTATCTTCCTGCTAAAAAAGGTCTTAAAATACTGGATATTGGTACGGGAACAGGTTTTTTCTGTTTTTTACTTGGGGCGGAAGGCCACGATCTGACGGGGATTGATCTCACTGAGAAAATGATCCTGGAAGCAAGAAAATCATCGTCCATTTTGGGTATACCTGTTGAATTTTATGTAATGGATGCAGAGATGCCGGATTTTCCAGATAATAGCTTCGATGCGATTGTCACCCGCAATGTGGCATGGACATTGCCGGATCTTAAAAAAGCTTATGAGAAATGGCATAATCTTTTGAAGGAGGATGGTGTCCTCATTAATTTTGACGGTGATTACAGCAGAGAGAATGAACAGCAAAAACTTCCGGAAAATCATGCACATTCAAAGATTACACAGGAACAGTGGAGTGCATATGAACATTTAAAAACGGAATTGCGACCCATCTCAAATCCAAGACCTGCATGGGATGTTCAGCTTCTGAAATCTGCAGGATTTAAGGAGATCAGGCTGGATGAGCAGGTGGGTGACAGGATTTACTGTGAAATAAACCAATTCTATAATCCTACCCCTATTTTCACAATAGCAGCAAGAAAATAATAACAGATTGAGTTACTTCGGATGTTTCTCCTCCATACATGTTTGGCCTGCCTATGGTGTTGAATTAATATGGTTTTAATTGTATAATATTACTAAGCATTTCAGAAGCAGGAGGATAAGATGTTCAGCCCAATTAAAAACACGAAGGTTTATGAACAGGTAATGGATCAGATCAGGGAAATGATTGACAACGGAGTTTTGAAAAAAGGAGACAAGCTTCCTTCTGAGAGAGATTTAGTTGAAGAATTACAGGTGAGCAGAGCGTCAATCCGGGAGGCTCTTCGGGCGTTGGAAGTCATTGGATTAATCGAGTGCAGGCAGGGAGAAGGAAATTTTATTAAATCAAGCTTTCAGGATAATTTGTTTGAACCCTTATCTATTATGTATACGCTGGAAGGAACTAATCCGGAAGACATACTGGAATTAAGAAAGATTATGGAAGTGGAGGCTTCCGGCCTGGCTGCAAAGAGAATAACGGATGAACAATTAGACGAATTAAAAGAGATCATGGAACGATTTGAAAACTGTACAGATGAAACGATGAATGCAATGATTGATAAAGAGCTGCATTATAAGATTGCAGAGTACTCAGGAAATGTGTTGATTTTTAACATTTTAAGAACCGTTTCACATCTGGTAGATGATTTTATTAAAGATACCAGGAAATTAATCATAGCAGACCAGGAAAAGAAAAAAACACTACTGTTACAACACAAGGAAATCTATCTGGCCATTGAGATGCACAGCTCTGTTGCAGCACGTAAAGCGATGCGTCAGCATCTTGATTACACCAACAAGTATATTAAAATGATCTGATGATAAGGAGAAAAAATATGTTGGAACTATACAAAGCCATTGCAGACTGCGATCCCAACAGAAAAAATATGGTTGCGACAGTGATCGATGGAGAAGCATTGGGACAGAAGGCATTGTTTTCTGATGGGATGCTTATCTATGAGACAAAAGAGTCCGGTTATTTTTCCAAACACGCTGAAACGGTATGGAATGTGGCGAGTGATAAAGACCAATGCAAAAAAGGTATGATTACTCTAGATGGCAGGCGTATTTACTGTGACTGGCTGGGTCAGGAGATTCATCTGGTGATATGCGGTGCAGGTCATGTTTCAATTCCGGTGATACAGATTGGTCTCATGATGGGATGTGAAGTCACCGTGCTTGAAGACCGTCCCCAATTTGCAGACAATGCAAGGCGGGCAGGAGCCACAACGGTTATTTGTGAACCATTTGAGCAGGGTCTGAGCCAGGTGGAGGGCAGCAGTAATACGTATTTTGTTATTGTAACAAGAGGACACCGCTATGATCAGACGTGTCTGGAACTGATCGCCAGGAAGAAGCATGCCTATATTGGAATGATTGGAAGCCGGGCACGGGTGGCAAAGGTAAAAGAGACCGCATTGTTAAACGGCTGCGATAAGACAGTTCTTGATCAGTTATACAGTCCCATAGGCCTGAGTATCAATGCGGAAACTCCGGTTGAAATCGGAGTTGCTATTATGGCAGAAATCATTGAAGTGAAGAACAAGAAGATGCGTTCCAGCGGATATTCCAAAGATATATTGCATGCCATTTTGAAGCCGGAAGAAAAAACAGGCCGAAACGTTCTGGTCACCATTGTGGCAAGAAAGGGTTCTGCTCCCCGGGAGGTCGGCACAAAGATGCTGGTGACGCCGGAAGGAAGGTGTATTGGAACTATAGGCGGTGGTTGTATGGAGTCGGAGGTTATACAGAAAGCGATCCATATGCTGCATAGTGAAGAGGAAGATGTTTCGCTGAGTCATGTGGATATGACCGGAGTGGATGCAGAAGAGGAAGGCATGGTGTGTGGCGGGGTTATCGACGTATTGTTAGAGGTTGTTTGAATTGTGAAGATAATAAGGAAAAGATACAAATAATTTAAAGCGCAGGTGAGGGTAATATATAATAATATTATCACCTGTGCTTTTTATTTTAAAGATACTGTTACAAGCATATATTCTCATACAAAATTTAATGACCAGAGCAACCTAATTAACAAGATTGGTAATACTTTACAGAAAAGTGAATATACTAGATTTTAAAATGTTATTTACCATGAAAGGAGTTAAGTAATATGGAAAATGAAAAAGTAATTGCGTATTGTGGCAGAAATTTTTCTATCTCACTAAAATCAATGCTTGGATCAACTAACTACGGCTGGGCGTTGGCACATCTGCCGGAAGGTATTGTATTGACAGGAACTGATATAGTTGCCTTATCCCAGCGTATAGGACCGGTGAACCAGATATTTAATTTTGGTGTTACATTGGAAAAAACAGAGTCTACTGTCGACATTGTTATACCGTTTATTCTTGTGAATTACAGTGATTTTACCCAGATTAGTGAGAACGTATCTATAAATGTAAGCATCAATAATTATGAAGGAACAGAATCAAGAGATAGAAAGTTCGTTGCTTATCATGAAAATACCGCGCAGTATAATGGTAATCAGCAAAATTATTATATTGATTCAACCGCGCTGCTTTATGGAATGGTACCAAACAATTCATGTGTTAGCGCAGGACAAACTATGAATCTGAAATATGGTTATCCTTGTGGAATGCAGGATGCAAATGTGAAGTATGGCTATCCCTGCGGGATGCAAAATGCCGCTTTGATGTATGGGATGTATTATGGGCGCGGACCTCTTGTGAAATATGGTTTTGCCTGTGGAGCGCAGGATCCGCTGGTGAAGTATGGATCTCCCTGCGGAGTGCAGGATCCGCTGGTGAAGTATGGATCTCCCTGCGGAGTGCAGGATCCGCTGGTGAAGTACGGATCTCCCTGCGGAGTGCAGGATCCGCTGGTGAAGTACGGATCTCCCTGTGGAGCGCAGGATGCAAATTTAAAATATGGCTACCCCTGCGGAGTACAGGATGCGAATCTAAAATATGGCTACCCCTGCGGAGTACAGGACGCAAATCTAAAATATGGCTACCCCTGCGGAGTACAGGATGCAAATTTAAAATATGGCTACCCCTGCGGAGTACAGGATGCAAATCTAAAGTATGGCTACCCCTGCGCAGCACAGGATCCATGTACTGATTATGGTTTTCCGGAATGCAATGCAAATTAGAAGGGGGCAGATTATGAAATATCAGGCTTTGACCTGCGTATGGGAAATAACCATGGGTTGTAATATGAGGTGTAAACATTGCGGTTCATCGTGTGCGGAAGCATTGCCGGATGAATTGAATACAGAAGAAGCATTGAATGTCTGCGATCAGATTGCGGATATGGGACTTAAATGGATTACGCTTTCTGGGGGGGAGCCATTAACGAGAAAAGATGTTAACCTTCTGGTAAAACGTCTGGCTGATAAGGGTGTTTCTGTAAATTTAATAACCAACGGCTGGTTCCTGGAAGAAGAAATGGTTCGTAAATTAAAAAATAGCAATATTAGTACGATTGCTGTCAGTGTAGATGGGACGGAAGAAATTCATGACAACATCCGTAAAAAGGGTGCTTTTGCGCAGGCCAGGAAAGCGTTTCAGCTAATGAAGCAGGAGGGAATCCGGACAGGTGCCATTACGACGGTTTCCAAGAAAAACATTGAGTCATTGAATGAGCTAAAAGAAAATCTTATTTCAATGGGAGTGGATTCCTGGCAGGTACAGATTGGCTTGCCTATGGGAAATTTTAAAAAGAGACCGGAATGGGTCCTCGACCCGGAACAGGTAAATGATTTAATTGATTTTTGCTATGATACGGCAAAAGAGGGCAGAATCAGGATTTATCCTGCAGATTGTATTGGCTATTATACAAAAAAGGAAATGGAAGTAAAAAGAATTTCTTATAATACGCCAGTTGTGTCACTTTGGGATGGCTGCAATGCAGGGACCAGAAGTTTCGGAATCCTTCACAATGGAGATATACTGGGCTGTACTTCCATTCGTGATAAACAATATGTTGAGGGAAATTTACGCAACGAAACGCTTCGTTCTATATGGGAAAGTGATGAGAAATTCAGCTGGTGCAGAAATATGAATAAATGTCAGCTGGATGGAGATTGTAATATCTGCATCTATGGGAAAAAATGTCTGGGCGGATGCCCCAATACAAGACTCACTATGAATGGCAGTATTTATTCTGAGAATCAGTATTGTGCATATAATCTTGAGCTTAAGGATATGAAGAATAAATATTTGGCTGACCAGGATGGAGAGATTCTTTATGCAAAAGGGCTTCAGCTCTTAAAAGAAGAGCAGTATCAGGAAGCAGCCTTTGCATTTGAACGGGTGAGTGAATTAATGCCTGAAAACAAGGAATCTTTAAAAGCAAAAGGTTTTTGTGAATATATGTGCGGAAATTATGAACGTTGTCTTGAGGATAATGAAAAAGTATTGAAGCTTGAGAAAAATGATCCGCAAGCTTTAAAAGGCAAGGGGATTGCACTCTCAAAACTGGGAAGGAAAGAAGACGGAATCAGATGTCTTAACAGAGCTGCAATACTAACTGATTTTCAGGATGGCGATATACTAAATGACCTGGTGGCTATTTCAAGGTAGCAGCATTATCATATAGCGATGCAATGAGCCGGAACAGCTTTTTATCATTTAAATGATATAAGTTGTTCCGGCTCATTGTTTTTTTGCTATTTTTACTATTATTTTTTAAAATGTATAGATGTTTTTTACTAATAGTGATATGATTACTTTAAGTGGTCAGACCATAATACCAATAAAGCAATACAAATTCTATTACGTTTGTATGATTTGCCACACTATATTTAATACATAGAAAGAGAGGGATACGAATGGATATTTTAGTCTGTATCAAGCAAGTTCCGGATACATCAAAAGTTGAAGTGGATCCGGTAACTGGTGTTTTAAAAAGAGATGGTGTAGATTCAAAAATGAACCCTTATGACTTGTATGCTTTGGAAACCGCACTGAAAATGAAGGAGCAGCAGGGCGGATTGGTAAAGGTGATCAGCATGGGACCGCCTCAGGCGAAAGAGGTAATTAAAGAAGCTTATATGATGGGAGCGGACGACGGAGCATTAATAACGGACAGAAAGTTTGCAGGAGCAGATGTACTTGCTACTTCATACACCATTTCCCAGGGCGTGAGAAAAATGGGTGATTTTGACCTTATTTTATGCGGAAAGCAGACAACAGATGGGGATACCGCTCAGGTAGGGCCAGAGATGGGAGAATATCTTGGAATCCCGCATATTACCAATGTTTTAAAGATTGTAGAAATGAAAGAAAAATCAATCATAGTAGAAATGGATATGCCCGATACCATTGAAGTCGCCGAAATCCAGTTTCCATGTTTAATCACTGTGGAAAAAGATATTTTTCAGCCAAGACTGCCATCTTACAAGAAAAAGTTAGAGGCAAAAGACAAGGAAATCAAAATCCTGACCATCAATGATTTTGAAGATAAAGATGAGATGAAATATGGGTTAAATGGTTCCCCCACACAGGTAGAGAGGATATTCCCCCCATCTGTCAACAATGACAGAGAGATATGGACTGGAACTGGCCATAAACTCAGCTTACAAATGGCATCTAAACTGAAAGAGTTAAAATTCATATAAAGAAGGGTGGGGATTTTATGGGCAAGTTAATATGTAACCAGGAGAATGTGAATCAATCAAATATTGAAGAATTATTAAACGTCTGTCCTTTTGGAGCAATTGAATACACGGACGGAAAAGTACAGGTGAATGCAGGCTGTAAGATGTGTAAGATATGTGTGAAAAAGGGTCCGGCAGGGGTAATGGAATTTATTGAAACTGAGACAAAAAAGGTTGATAAGAGCTTGTGGAGAGGAATAGCCGTCTATGTTGATCATGTAGAAGGAACCATTCATCCGGTGACAATGGAGCTAATCGGAAAAGCCAGAGAGCTTGCCTACGTTGTTGATTTCCCAGTGTATTGCGTTTTTATCGGTCACAATATAAAAAAGAAAGCAGAAGAGCTGCTGCATTACGGTGTGGATGAAGTCTTTGTATACGATAACAAAGAATTAAAGGATTTCAGAATTGAAACTTACACAGCAGCCATGGAAGACTTTATAAATAATGTTAAACCATCTTCCATACTGGTGGGTGCCACGACCACAGGAAGATCACTTGCTCCCAGAGTAGCTACCAGGTTCAGAACTGGATTAACTGCTGACTGCACCATACTTGAAATGAAGGAAAACACAGATCTTGTTCAGATCAGACCGGCCTTTGGCGGCAATATTATGGCTCAGATTATATGTCCCAACACTAGACCCCAGATGGCAACGGTAAGATATAAGATTATGAATGCACCGGAAAGACGGAGAGATCCTAAAGGAACAATAACGGTATGTGAACTGGAACCGGAAAAATTAAAATCCCAGATAGAGGTTCTAAAGGTTACAAAGAAAAAAGTAGAGGAAAACATATCTGATGCAGAGGTGATCGTAGCAGTAGGCAGAGCCATAAAATCTGAAAAAGACATGGCCATGGTGCAGGATCTGGCAGATCTGCTCCATGCTCAGATTGCTGGAACGAGGCCTCTTGTGGAGGCAGGGCTGATTCCGGCAAAGAAGCAGATTGGCCTTTCTGGGAGAACGGTAAAGCCAAAGCTGATCATTGCTCTGGGAATATCCGGTGCCGTTCAGTTTGTGGCAGGAATGAATCACTCAGATCGTATTTTTGCTATCAATAAAGATGAGAATGCCTCGATCTTTCATACAGCACATTATGGAATCGTAGGAGATATTTATGAAATTGTGCCCCAGCTTGTGAAAGAATTAAAGTGTACAGGAGCGTAGTTAACAATTTATACATAGAATGCGGGTCGATTTATTGATAGAAAAATTACGATTCAAGAAGGGAATAAATGTGATGGATTATAAAAAAATTGATACCGGAGACGTGGAATATCTGGTGACTCTGCTAGGCAGGGACAGAGTATTTACCGATGATGAAATTAATGATGACTTCAGTCATGATGAAATGGGCGGAATAAGCCGGAGACCAGATGTACTTGTGGATGTTCTTACAACAGAAGAAGTATCAAAGATCATGAAATATGCCTATGCCCACAGAATTCCTGTTGTAGCCAGAGGATCAGGTACTGGTTTAGTGGGAGCATCCGTTCCGGTTTACGGTGGAATTATGATCAATATGTCTAAGATGAACCGGATACTGGAAATAGATGAAGAAAATCTCACACTGACTCTGGAACCGGGAGTCTTATTAATGGAGATCAGTGAATTTGTTGAAGAACATGATTTATTCTATCCCCCAGATCCAGGTGAAAAATCCGCGACGATTGCCGGTAACATCAATACCAACGCAGGAGGCATGAGAGCGGTTAAGTATGGAGTTACCAGAGATTACGTGAGAGGGCTGGAGGTTGTTCTTCCAAACGGGGAAATCCTTGAAATCGGTGGTAAGGTGGTAAAAAACTCCTCTGGCTATAGTATAAAAGACTTAATATGCGGGTCAGAAGGAACCCTTGGAATTGTAACAAAGGCTATTTTAAAACTGCTCCCCCTGCCTAAAAAGGCAATTTCCCTGTTAATTCCATTTCCCAGCCTGGATATGGCAATCAGTACGGTTCCGGAAATCGTGAAATCGAAAGCTGCTCCCACTGCCATAGAATTTATGCAGAGAGAAGTAATTTTGTCAGCCGAGGAATACTTAGGAAAGAAATTTCCTGACAATTCTTCCGATGCATATCTCCTACTGACATTTGACGGAAATACCAGGGAGGAAATCGAAGGGGCATATGAAAAAGTTGCGGATATCTGCCTGAAGGAAGGTGCCTGCGATGTATTTATTGTTGATACAGATGAGAGAAAGGACTCTGTCTGGTCTGCCAGAGGAGCATTTCTTGAAGCTGTGAAAGCATCAACCACAGATATGGATGAATGTGACGTAGTAGTTCCAAGAAATAAAGTTGCTGAATTTATTAAATATACCCACGAACTTCAAGACAGATTTCAGGTGAGAATCAGAAGCTTTGGTCATGCAGGAGATGGGAATCTTCATGTATATGTATTAAAGGATGATCTTTCAGAGGAAGCCTGGAAGAAGAAACTTTCAGAGGTATTTGAAGCCATGTATAGCAAATCAAGGGAGCTAAGCGGTCTGGTATCCGGAGAACATGGAATTGGTTTTGCCAAGAAAGCATATATGCTGGAACAATACAGTCCGGAATATGTAGAACTGATGAAAAATATAAAACTGGCCTTTGATTCCAGAAATATTTTAAACCCTGGGAAGATTTTTCAGTAAATCAACCCTATAACAGATCGTGAGGAAATCTTATGGCTAAAATAAAAATACCATATTCAAATAGACTCTTAGAGGTTGAAATTCCAGATCATAATCTGGTTGGAATATTAGAATCAAAAGCCCATACGTATCACGCCAGTGGAAGTCAGGAGGAGATTGTAAACAGGGCTTTGGATCACCCGATCGGAAGTCCATCCTTAGAAGAGCTGGTTTGTGGAAAGAAAAACATGGTGATTATAACAAGTGATCATACCAGGCCGGTCCCAAGCAAAGTGACAATGCCAATCCTTCTTAAACGGATCAGGGCGGTTAATCCTGATATTGACATTAAAATATTAATAGCTACCGGCTTTCACAGACCCGATACAACGGAAGAACTGATTCACAAGTTTGGGCAGGAAATAGCAGACAATGAAGTGATCATCAATCATTTATCAGAAGATGAAAACAGCGTAGTGAGAGTAGGAACGCTACCTTCCGGCGGAGAACTCTGGCTTAATAAGCTGGCAATGGAAACAGAGTTATTGATATCTGAAGGATTTATAGAGCCTCATTTTTTTGCAGGATTTTCTGGAGGAAGAAAGAGTGTACTTCCAGGCGTGGCATCGGCCAAAACCGTAATGGCAAACCATTGCTCCGAATTTATAGCGAGCGAGTACGCCAGGACTGGAGTCATTCATAACAATCCCATTCATAACGATATGCTTTATGCAGCCAGACAGGCTAAGCTTGCTTTTATACTGAATGTTGTCATTGACAGTGAAAAAAATATTATTAATGCCTTCGCAGGAGACAGCGAGCTGGCACATGCAGAGGGCTGCAAATTTGTTATGGATCTGGCTTCCGTCAAGGCTGTAAAAGCAGATATCGCCATAACCTCCAATGGAGGATATCCTCTTGACCAGAATGTATATCAGTCTGTGAAAGGAATGACGGCAGCAGAAGCTGTGTGCAAAGAGGGCGGGGTTATTATTATGGTTTCTGCCTGTAACGACGGGCATGGAGGAAAATCCTTCTATGAAAATATGGCAAATGCTAAGAGTCCGCAAGAAGTTCTTAACCGTGTGATGAAGACCGGAAGAACAGAAACAATACCGGATCAATGGGAGTTCCAGATACTTGCACGGATACTTAAAAAGCATACAGTCATTCTGGTTTCCGATCTATGTGATCCGGAAATGATTAAAAAAATGCATATGCAGCATGCATACACATTTGAGGAAGCACTTAAGAAAGCTTTCGAAATAAAAGGGTCAGATGCTGACATAACAGTCATACCCGATGGGGTGGGAGTAGTAGTGAAATGAATCAGGGAAAGGAGTTCTCTTTGGAGAACTTCTTTCCCTGATTGTCGTACATAACAATTATGTAATTACCGTTCCGGCTGGCTTGAAGAAACCGGTTTATCACAGTACTTCTCCATCACAGCGGCGTACCTGCCCCAGTTAAAATCATTGTAAAAGTATTTGCCGTCAACAATTCTAAAGTCGCTGCCCCCATAAGAATTAGTCCATGAAATTTCATTAGGCGGAGGATTACTGAGTGTTAACTCGCTGAATATTTCCTCTCCGGTTAATAAATCCACTATGCGTATTTTTAAGCTTAAAAGATATACAGCAAAATTTATGTCACCAGTGTATGTGGCATAATACTTCCCATCCGTGTATTCTTCGTAAACTGCAAAACGCGCATTTACCGGATTAATTACAGGAACTAAATCGTCAGATTCTCTTGCGTATATATAAGCACCATATACAGATGTATTAATGTTATAGTCACTTATCCCATACCCATCAATCCATTCCCGGTGGGTAGGATCATCCACGATACGAATGTAGCCACCATCCCATGAGCCTGCAGGTGGAAATTCCTTCATCAGCTGTTCTGCTTCGTCCAATGAATAAACATTGACCGGACTTTTTGTGTCATATATATACCTGAAATTTTCAGGGTCGATGGCATTTATAAATCGATTTTGAATGTCTTCGTCTGCGTTTTTATAGACGGTTTTAATCTCATTTGAAAAATATTGCAGAAATTTAGGATCTATTTTCTCTAATAAACCAGGGCTTGTTTTTTCATAGTAAAACCAGATGCCCATCGTTGTCGCAGGCTCGTCCAGATCCCCTCCTAAAATATTTTTCCCACATTCGGCTAAAACCTCCTTGAGCCCTGAATGCTCCTCTGGAATATCAGAGTCCGGCAAGAGCAGCATAAGCCAAAGCACTTCATCATCTTTAAACCACACTGTTTCTGATTTCGTGTTATACTCGCTATCACGCGGCCAATCGTTATAATATGGATTGTCAGGCGCAGCTTTGGACCGCAGCCCTTCTGCAATAAAGTCAAAGTTTGCCAGCTTAATTAGAAGTTCCACATTCTTTCGTGTATCTCTGTCAGGAAAATCATGGTCTGACAGATAGTATTTCCATAAAATTCTCAAATTCTCCTCCATAGAATTTTTCTCTTTCAGTAACTTAAAGTAGTTATCATAACCTACTGCATGGTGAGAATCAATTAAAACTAAATAATCCTCCCTGCGCTTTTGAAGTTCCTCTTCGCTCAGTGACGTTCCACAACTGGATAACATTATGGAAATAGTAATTGCAAATAACAAAAATATCACACTGCGTTTCATCTCATATCACCCCGTATGTATAAATATTGTGCGCCTGATATAAAGTATCCGGCGGCGTTTAAATATTAATTGTATCATATATATTGCTGTTAGCATATAATTTATAAAAAATTTATTGCATTAGGAACGAATGTTCTGTATACTGTTAGCATATAAAATCATTGGTATTTGATTTTATATTTTAGGTATATTATAGACAGATGGTCATTATAAAGAAATGAGAGGAGAGAATCATATGGCTGGATTATGCAATGAGAATCTTATATATAACAATTTAATTAATGGGCAGTGGACAGAATCTGCATCAGAGGATGTCATTACCATAACATCACCTGCGGATGGTTCTTTCGTGGGTAAGATACAGGCGATCAGTAAGGAAGAAGTAGATGAAATTGTCCGGTATTCCAAAGCCGGTCAATCACAGTGGGCTACTGTACCCATATACGAAAAAGCCGCAATCCTTTATAAGGCAGCAGCGCTCCTGGAAGAACGGACAGAAGAAATATCCGATATCCTCATGATGGAAATCGCAAAAGATAAGAAATCTTCCGTATCAGAAGTCAAACGAACTGTGGACTTTTTACGTTTTACTGCAGATGCAGGGAAAAGTCTGGAAGGGATCGCAGTGAGCGGTGAGAATTTTCCAGGGGGCTCACGCAATAAGATGTCCTATATAAAGAGAATTCCTCTTGGAACCGTATTAGCAATATCCCCCTTTAACTATCCAATTAACTTATCGGCTTCCAAGATAGCACCGGCATTAATGGGTGGGAACGCAGTCATATTAAAACCGGCAACGCAGGGCGCCATCAGTGCACTTCACCTTGTAAAGGCATTGCAGGATGCAGGACTTCCGGCAGGGGTGATACAGACAGTAACCGGTAAAGGAAGTGAGATCGGCGATTACATTGTAACCCACCAGGGAATTGATTTTATTAATTTTACAGGCAGCACGGAGGTGGGCAGGCATATATCCCAGATTTCCTGTATGACGCCCCTGCTTCTGGAACTTGGTGGTAAGGATGCGGCTCTTGTACTGGAAGATGCAGATTTGGAGTATGCGGCAGATAATATTGTGGAAGGCGCATTTTCCTATTCAGGACAGCGCTGTACAGCGGTGAAACGAATTATTACCACGGATAAAGTAGCAGACCAGTTAGTCACCATGTTGAAATCGAGAATTGAAAAGTTATCCGTAGGAGATCCCAGAAAATCTGCGGTTGTTACCCCCTTAATTGATCAGAAGGCTGCGGATTTTGCGGTATTCTTAACTCAGGATGCCATTGACAAAGGGGCTGAACTGATTGTGGGTAATAAACGAGAGGGGAACCTGGTTTATCCTACCTTATTAGATAAGGTGACAGTGGATATGGAGATCGCGTGGAAAGAACCATTTTCGCCGATTCTGCCAATTATCCGGGTAAAGAATATGGAGGAAGCAGTGGAAATCGCCAACCGTTCCGAGTATGGTTTACAATCTTCTGTATTCACAAAAGACATCAATAAGGCCTTTCTCATAGCTGAGAAATTAGAAGTGGGAACGGTTCAGATTAATAACAAGACAGAACGGGGACCAGATCATTTTCCGTTCCTGGGAGTAAAGGCTTCCGGTATGGGAACTCAGGGGGTAAGATATTCCATAGAAGCTATGACAAGACCAAAAGCTGTTACCATTAATGTCACACATTAACTCACAAATACTGCAGCCTGCCCGGTTCAAACGGGCAGGCTGCAATTTTATGTCTGATAAGAACCGGATCAGCTTTCATCGTTTTGAATGCTGTCGGCCTTGGTTGGATGTACGGTGCCCCATTCGTAGTGAGGAGGAGCATAAACAGAAGTCATTCTAAGGGGCTGGTTTCCAATATTAACAATATTATGCCAGATGCCTGCAGGAACAAATATGCTGTAATTGTCAAATACCAGATATTGGGAATCCATGGAAAGCTTTGAAGTTCCAAGCTGAACCAGGCCCAGGCCTTCCTCCACTCTCAAAAACTGGTCAAGATCCGAATGGACTTCAAGACCCACAACCCCTTTCACTGGTATGTTCATCAGTGTGACCTGAAGATGGTCTCCGGTCCACAATGTAGTGCGAAAATTGTCATTTTGTCTGGCTGCTTTTTGCATGTCAATAATAAATGGATTTGGTCCGAAATCCGAAGGAAATTCCGGCATATTGGTCATTTCAGAATCGAATTCGGTCTTGTCATTTTCAAACATAGCATCATTCACCGATATAATTGTTTCTATTATTATATGAGCTGTAAAATATGAGTGATACCGTTTTTGGTGATATTTGGAAAAAATATGACTTAATAAACGAACCTTTGTAATCGAACAAGTAAACCTTTTGACAAAATACGCCATTATATGATATTGTTGTATAATACAAAAGGTAATAATCATTATTAATTACAGGAGGCTTTATTCTATGGCGGGTACAAAAGTTGTTATAGTTGATGATTCTCCCTTCTCTATCGCGTTTATCAAAGGAATTCTTGTTAGAAACGGTCTTGAAGTAGTTGGAGAAGCAGGGACACTGGAAGAAGTAAAACAGGTGATACAGGAAACAAAGCCTCAGCTTGTGACGATGGACATGACACTGCCTGGAACCGATGGATTGGAGTGCACTCGTGCAATTCATGAAATTGACAGAAACATTAAAGTTATTGTTATCAGTTCCATGATGGATGATGAAATTGTGAAAGAAGCAAAAGAAAACAAGGTTTCAGCTTACGTACAGAAACCAATTGATGAAGAGGAGCTGATGACTGCGGTAAACCGTGTTATGTCATCAGAAGAGCTGTTTCGCTTTTTATCAAGTGAGTATATTAAGATTTTTAAAGAAGCACTTCTTGACGGGACAAACAAACTTACAAAGTCGTTGATCCAGTATAAGGATGAACATGTCTGCAGCCAGGAGTTCCAGTCAGAAGGTCTGGCAGTAATCATAGGTATCATCGGTAAATTTTCCGGAAGAATGCTGATTGATGTAAAGATGGAAACAGCTTATAGACTGACTGCTTCCATAATGAAAAGAGAGGCTACGGGCATTGATGAAGTGCTTGCAGTACTTGGAGAGTTTACCAACATTGTATCCGGAAACGCCTGCTCTATCATAAACAGAATGAATAAGGCCTATGGCCTCCGGGTGGCACCACCGACAATCATGCATGGTGAAAGTATCCATATTACTGCTCCTGGATATACAACAACAAACATACTGGCAGATTCCGATTTTGGAGAGATTTTGTTAAATATAGGTTTTCAAAGGGGTGATGATCAGTGGATGTAAAATACATAAATCCTTTTATTGAAGCATTTCTATCTGTTATGCCACAGCTGGGATTTGAAAAAGTTGAAAAAACCAATTTAAGCCTGAAAGATTGCAATCTGACTTATACAGGAGTCATTATGACAGTTGGTATTGTTGGGGAGATAAAAGGAAATGTTGTCTATTATCTGGATCTGGAAAGCGCAAAAAAAGTTGCATCTACGATGATGATGGGTATGCCAGTGGATGAGTTTAATGAGATGGCGCAGAGTGCAATTTCAGAACTGGCCAATATGCTTACAGCCAATGCTGCTACATTTTTTTCCAACATTGGTATTACAGTAGATATCTCAACTCCTACGCTGCTTTATGGTGATCAGGTTTCTGTGAAGATGAATTCCAATCAGATTCTTTGTATTCAGCTGCTGGCAGATAATATTCCATTTGATATTAATATTGCATTTTCATAATTTAATTTATAAATAATTTAGTCAGATAAAGACCTGTGAATGAGGAAGAATCCGGATTCACAGGTCTTTTTTCTATCAGGTAAAAGTAGAGATCTGCTCAAAAAAATGATGCATGTCTATTCTTCCATATCCCCATATGTTATTTGGATAGAAGTAAGCGTTATCTCGTTTTGCACAGCGTATTATCATACGGTTTGCTTTCACCCCGGTGATTGGAGTATGGTTGCCTCTGACAAATCCCCATTCCATTATCATTGCAGCAGCACCGGCGGCATGAGCGGCAGCAGCGCCGGTGCCAGTAAGCGTACCGTACCGGTTTTCCGGCAAAGCGCAGGGGATTTTAGAACCAGGAGCAGAAACATCTGGAACAATCTCTCCAAACCGGGAGAATCCTCTGCCGGATTCCTCCAGAAAACAGTTATCAAGTTGATTATAAGCCGTAACTGTCAGGGGTACACGTGCATCACCTGGGGAGGTAATGGTTGTATTTGGATCTGATTGATAAAAGAAGGTATCAGCAGTAATAAGATTTCCCGAAGGGAGCCAGCAGTGGAAGGAAAAGGGCTCATTTCCTTCGCTCTTAACCCTGCAGTGCCAGATACCGGGTAATGGATTATTGAAACGTACCAGAATCATCTGATCTCCAGTAGACCCTTCCAGAATAATATTATTGATTAAGACAGAACTCTGTCCCTGCAACAGACTAAAGGTCTGACAGGTATTAAT
The DNA here is from genome assembly GCA_963523055.1 of uncultured Paenibacillaceae bacterium. Classification (GTDB taxonomy): domain Bacteria; phylum Bacillota; class Clostridia; order Lachnospirales; family Lachnospiraceae; genus Lacrimispora. The sequence goes on from CAURBV010000005.1 coordinate 48,821, forward strand.
GGAAGTATAGTGACTGCTTACTATTTCACAATCCGGAGAGTAAAGTTCAAGGGTGATCCTTCCCGCTGGAAATGGCCAGATTTCCATGGAGAACATTCGGTCCTCTATTCCTACTTTTAGATCAAAGCTGCTGTAAAAGGGTGGTATATGAGAATAACAATAATAATGCCGCTTAAGGGCTGCTTCGTTGCCTGCCGCAATGACAGTACCAATACGTGGCTGTCTGGTCAGCTGGTCTAAATAAGAACCAAGGGGTCCACGCCCATCATGTCCCCCCTGGCTGCTGCCCATGCAGATACAAAGGATCAGAGGACGGTTTAACTGTTCCGCCACACCCAGAAGATATCGGATACCAAGCATAATATCAGATTCCTGATAACACAGGGAGTTTTCCGGAATAAAATAAATCTGCTTTAAATTATCTTTTGCTTCTTTTAATTTTACAACAGCCAGCTTACTCTGGGGAACAATTCCAATGAAAGAATTTTCCTCATTATGGCTTCCTGATATGATGCTGGAAATGGCAGTACCGTGTCCGACTGTATCCACTTCAGGAACAATATTTAATGGAAGAGGAGATTTTAAAGCAGTATTAATATGATTTTTTGTATATTCAGATCCAAACCCAAAACCTGACGGAGGCTTGCCTGTCTGGTCAGTCTGGTCCCAGATTGAAAGTATTCGCGTTGTACCATCGTGATTTTGAAAAGCAGGGTGGGAATAATCAATGCCTGTATCTATGATTCCAATTACAATTCCAAGCCCCATATAATTGGAAAGAAGCTGGTCAGCAAGGGCGGCACTGTCGGGAGGATCCGTGGATATGGTGGAAGTCAGTGTAAAAATGGAAGGAAAATTCTCGTATGGATGTAAGCCTAAATCGCAGGCCGACCTGTTTTTTTTTGCCAGATGAAGCAGAGAATAATCACTGTTTAACTTTGTGACATTTTCTGAAAAGTCATTAGAAGGGACCAGGGAGTTGCTGATGATAAAGTCATAATAATCATTATCCAGTATTTTGTTCATGACAAGCCTGCCTTTCTATATCCAGTATATAACCATTTTATGCCAATGGAGTAACCAAATACCTAACAAATGGCGGAATATAGGAAAAACAATAAAACCTCCATTGACAATTAGTCAGTACTGAGTATAATGAAAATTATAAATAGTCAGTACTGACTAAAAAAAGGAGCGAATTCTTATGATACCACTGTATATACTTGGAATATTACTGCGCTTTGGACCGCAGCACGGCTACCAGATTAAAAAAATTATGGAAGAGCAGCTTGAGGATTTTACCAGGATCAAATTACCGAATGTGTACTACCATCTTGAGAAGATGGAAGCTTCTGGTATCTTAACAGCCCTAAGAGATAAGCAAAGTGCCAGACCTGAAAAAACTGTTTACTTTGTGGGAGAGAGTGGGGCAGAAAAATTTAAGGAGTTGCTAAAGCAGACTCTGGACATGAGTTACCGTCCGGTTTTTGAGGCTGACGCTGCTTTCTATTTTTCTGAATATCTGACTGCTTCTGACTTTTTACAGAGTCTGAATCTTCATATCAGTAAGTTGAAACAAGTAATGAAGGGAATTGAAGATCACAGAACAGAAATGGAAAAGGTAATACCGGAAGAAATGAAGATTTATGCTGATATTATATTTAATCACCATCTGATGCATTATAAGGCTGAGCTAAGCTGGGCCGAAGAATCCATAGATGCGATCGGGAAGAAAGGGGCAGGTTATGACAGCAGCAAGAATAATTGAAACCAATGAGGGAATCCAGAGTGAAGTGACAGCAGAGATATTCGATGAGTCCTCCCTGTATGCCTCTTATACTCAGGTAGAGATGGAGAAACTTCTTAACAGCAGCAGGCTTAAAGGTGGTGTAGTGAGAAAGGATTTTATGGGGTTACGTATAACCGGCGAGAAGCGTTAGCCGGTTCCGTTTGGATCATATAATTATTTTTACAATAAAAATGTTGACAAGAGATAAAAAAAAGATTATATTGAGTATATACTCAATGAGTTGGTGGTCATTAATATGAAATCAAAAAGACAGATACAAAAAGAAAGTACCAGGCAGAAAATTATTGATACGGCTTACCGGACCTATGCAACGGAAGGTTTCTCCGCTTCGACAGCGAGAATTGCCAAAGAGGCCGGAGTCTCACATGGAACTGTTTTTGCCCATTTCCAGTCTCTGAATGATTTGCTGGAATGCATCATTGGTGAGTTTCAGATCAGCCTTGCTGCTGAATTTCACGATATGGGAGAATCAAGTGCCAGTGTCAGCGATTTTCTGGATGCACATTTAAAGGTTCTCATTGATCATGAGGAGTTTTATCTGCGCCTGATTACGGAGAGAAGCCTTTTGCCAGAAGAGGTACAGTATATGTATGCGGATAATCAGTCCACAATTGCTCATCATTTCAATCTCCTGTTATCAAGGGAGATAAAGAATGGAATTGTAAAAGAGGTTCCTGTCCATATGCTTTTTAATACCTGGCTAGGCATGATCCATTATTATTTATGGAATAAGGATTTCTTTTCCCCGGACGAACCGGTTTTAACCCGCTATGCAGGAGAATTGAAACACACATTTATAAGTCTGATTACGAAGTAGAAAAGGAGAGCAATATGAAGGTATGCATCGCCTGCGGTATGCCTATGGAAAAGAAATCGGATTTTCCACAGGGCGACGAGCAGAAAGAATACTGTGTTTATTGTGCAAGACCCGACGGAACCATGCGTTCTTTCGAAGAGGCGAAAGCCGGTATGACAAAGTTTATTATGGAGACACAGGGTTTTGATGAGTCAGCAGCAAAAAAAATTGCAGTGAGCAGTATGAAGAAGCTGCCCGCCTGGAAAGATCAGTTTTCTAAAGAATAAACAGAGTTACACAGAAAGAGAGGATTAAAAGTATGAAGGTAAGCAATGCATTTTCAGTATTTGCACAGGAGGTACCGGAGGTTCAGACCCCATGGATGGAGATGATCCACAAGCTGGATTCAGTGAGCAGCCTTGATAAAAAGACAGAGGAACTTGCATATATAGCCGTTATGGCTGTGATGCGGCTGGAGAGCGGTTTACCTTTCCACGTTCAGATGGCAAAAGCCCATGGAGCCACAAGAGAGGAAATAATCAGCAGCATTCTGGTGGGACTGCCTGCAGCCGGCAATGTAGTAATACAGGCGCTGCCCGTTGCACTGGAAGCGTATGATAAAGAATAGAGGAAAGTAAGAGAAGGGAGAAAGCCATAATTTCGGCTTTCTCCCTCTTGCTTATTCCAGTGTAAGATCTACACGATATTCTGTTTTCCCAGCCTGGAATGGAATCTCATTCCCCTCAATGGCAGAACCATCTACCAGGAAGGAAGAAATCTTATTGCCAGTTTCCCCTTTTCTTACTACATGAATGTGATAGGCAGCACCCCTGAATTTACGGATCGCAGAAAATTCTCCGATTGAATCCGGAAGACAAGGGTTAACAATCAGCCCATGGAAGCCCGGACGTATTCCCAGAATGTGCTGGGAGATACAGACAAAGGTCCAGGCAGCTGTACCAGTCAGCCAGCTGTTCTTTGCTTCACCGAAATTAGCAGCATCCTTACCGGCGATCATCTGAGAATAGCAGTAAGGCTCTGTTTTATGGATCTCACTGATTTCCTCAGTATAGGCAGGAGCTGTTTTCCGGTATATTTCAAATGCACGGTTTCCTCTGCCAATCATGGTTTCTGCAATAGAAATCCATGGGTTATTGTGGCAGAATATGCCGGCATTTTCTTTGTAACCTGGCGGATAGGAAGAAATTTCACCCAGCTCCTTATGGTAAGTCTGATAGGCCGGCTGATGAAGAACGATTCCATAGGTGGTATCAAGTCTTTCCTGTACACTGTCAAGAGCTTTCTCTGCCAGTCCTTCTTCAATTCCGATGCCGCCCATTACGCAGAATCCCTGAGGTTCAATAAAAATCTGTCCCTCTCTGCACTCTTTTGAGCCAACTTTATTGCCAGCAGCATCATAGGCGCGCAGAAACCATTCTCCATCCCAACCGGATTTAAGGACTGCGTCATAAACCGCTTTTACAGAAGTCTCTGCCTCAATGGCTTCTTCTTCCAATCCCGTCAGACGGCAGATTTCTGCATATTCTTTTCCATACTTTACATACATTCCTGCAATCATCAGAGATTCCGCAACCGGTCCTTCGGATGGCCCGGTGGTCTGAAATGATTCCCCAGGCTCTGTTGAGAAGCAGTTTAAATTCAGACAGTCATTCCAGTCGGCACGGCCGATCAGCGGAAGTCCATGAGGTCCTAAATGGGATTTTGTAAATCCAAAGGAACGTCTTAAATGCTCCATTAAAGTCTGGCTTCTGTCAGCATCATTATCGAAAGGAACATTTTCTTTTAGAATATCCCAGTCGCCGGTTTCCCGTATGTATGCGCTGACACCTGCAATAAGCCAGAGAGGATCGTCATTAAAACCGCTTCCAATATCCATGTTTCCTCTTTTGGTAAGAGGCTGATACTGGTGGTAAGCACTTCCGTCTTCAAACTGGGTAGAGGCAATATCGATGATCCGCTCTCTGGCCCGTTCCGGTATCATGTGTACGAAACCAAGCAAATCCTGGCAGGAATCCCGAAATCCCATACCTCTTCCTGTTCCGGACTCGTAATAGGAGGCAGAACGGGACATGTTAAAGGTAACCATACATTGATACTGGTTCCAGATGTTAACCATGCGGGCTGTTTTTTCCTCTTTCAGCGATACGCTGTAGGTAGATAAAAGATCTGTCCAATACAGTTTCAGCTTTTCCAGTGCAGCCTCAATATCAGCAGCAGTGCGGTATTTTTTCAGAACAGCATCAGATGGTGCTTTGTTAATAACATCTGGTGCACTCCATTTTAAATCTGGTTCATTCTCGGCATAACCAAGAACAAAAACAAAGGTTTTTTCCTCTCCGGGCTCTAAATGGAGTGTAATCCGGTGAGAACCGATGGGAGACCAGCCGCTTGCCATGGAATTACCGGAAGTGTTTTTTTCCACCATAGCAGGGCTCTGGTTGGAGCCATATACGCCTACAAAGGTATTCCGGTCAGTATCAAATCCCTGGATCTGTGAATTGACGGAATAATAGGCATAATGATTTCGTCTTTCTCTGTATTCTGTTTTATGGTAAATAACAGAACCTTCCACCTCAACTTCACCGGTACTGAAATTCCGCTGAAAATTAGTCATATCATCCATGGCATTCCACAGACAGAATTCCACATAAGAATACAGGGTAAAATCTTTGGATGTGGTGCTTTCATTTTTTAATGTTACCTGGTTAATCTCGCAGGAGTCTCCCAGTGGTACAAAGGATGTCACATTGGCTTTTAAACCATTCTTCTTTCCAGTGAAACGGGTCACTCCAAGTCCATGACGGCATTCATAAAAATCCAAGGGAGTCTTTGAAGGCTGCCAGCCCGGATTCCAAATAGTGCCGTTTTCATTAATGTAGTAGTAGTGTCCGTTGCTGTCCAGAGGAACATTATTGTAACGGTACCTTGTGAGCCGGAGCATCTTGGCATCTTTATAGAAGCTGTATCCCCCTCCGGTATTGGAAACCAGCGAAAAGAAATTCTCGCTTCCCAGATAGTTGATCCACGGCAGAGGAGTATCTGGGGCAGTAATTACATATTCTTTGTCCTGGTCATTAAAATATCCATATTTCATAGTTGAATAACTCCTTCCTGTTGGATGACCCAAATCCCTAAAAACGACATTTTTCGAAAACGATTAAGAAAGCTAATAGGGAGTTATACGGTCATAATAGCGCGGGTTGAGAAAAAAAACAAGAGGAATCTTTGAAATTATAGAAGAAAAAAGATATTAGTCTTTTGTATAATGTAAATATGCACAAAAACAATGAATAAAAACTATTTAAACTAGACAAAAAAGAAAAAACATATTGATTTTTGAGAAAGAAAGGGGTATAGTGAAAATACGAAAACGATTAAGTTAAAAGGATGAGACATATGATTTCTATGAAAGAACTGGCACAGCACTGCGGGGTTTCCGTTGCCACAGTGAGCAAGGCGCTTAATGATCAGAGTGACATCGGGGAGAGTACTAAAATAAGAGTTAAGCAGGCAGCGGAAAAGCTGGGGTATTTTCCCAATGCTGCAGCAAGGTCCTTAAAGACAAACAGAAGCTATAACATAGGGGTTCTGTTCGTTGATGAGGCTAACAGCGGTCTGACCCATGAATATTTTGCCGCGGTTCTTGAAGGGTTTAAGGTAGAGGCGGAAAAGCAGGGTTATGATATCACGTTTATTAATGGGCAGATAGGAAAAAAGAAAGTTTCCTATTATGAACACTGCAAATACAGAAATGTAGACGGAGTGGTGATTGCCTGTGTTAAATTTGACAACCCTGAAGTGGTTGAACTGTTAAACGGGGACATTCCTGTTGTAACAATCGACCACATCAATGAAAACTGTTCTTCTGTATTGTCCGATAACGTAAAGGGCATTGAGAGCCTGATGGAATATGTTTATGAAAAAGGACATAGAAAGATTGCTTACATACACGGACAGGCGAGCACTACCGTTACAAAAGCCAGACTCACCAGCTTCTATCGATTTCTTGAAAGCCGGGAACTATCAGTACCAGATGATTATGTACTGGAAGCGGATTATCTGGATGTCAGCCAGGCTATGGCATGTACCAGTGAGTTGTTAGACAGAAAAGATCCACCAACCTGTATTCTATATCCGGATGATACCGCATTGATCGGCGGACTCAATGAAATCCGGAGGAGAGATTTAAGGGTTCCAGATGATATCTCAATAGCCGGATATGACGGCAGCAGATTATCACAGATATTAAACCCTAGGCTTACTACCATTCGCCAGGATACATCAGCAATTGGTATGCAGGCCGCTAAAAAACTGATAAGCACGATCGATAAACCTAAGACGACTTTCACGGAACAGATTATTGTGGAAGGCGAACTGATTACAGGGGAATCGGTTGGTAATGCTAATATTTCATGATAGTAATATCAGAAAAGGAGAGGGAAATATGAAGAAGAAAGTTGTAAGCGGATTATTATGCGCGGTGATGGCAGCTTCACTGGTTGCCGGTTGCTCCTCAAAGAGCGCACCGAGCGAAAGCGGAAGCACAGCTGCAGACACGACGACTGCCAAGGAAACTGAGGCAAAGACGGAGACGCAGAAAGAGGCTGGTGGTGAAGGAGGAAAAGTGATTAATATTTATGTCTGGAACGATGAATTTAAAGCCAGATATGAAGATTATTATGCTTCCAAGCTTCCGGCAGGTTATAAGGTTAATTTTGTGACAACTCCCAGTGAGAACAACGCCTATCAGAATGCTCTTGATGAAGCACTGTTAAATCAGAATGACGCAAAGCCTGATGATAAAGTGGATATGTTCCTGGTTGAAGCAGATTACATTCTCAAGTATGTAAATTCCGATTACACTATGGATTTAAAGGATGTTGGTGTTACGGAACAGGATATGTCAAAGCAGTATGACTATACCAAAGTAATCGCTAAGGATACCAAGGGAGCACAAAAAGGTATTTCATGGCAGGGCTGCCCAGGACTTTATATTTATCGCCGCTCCATTGCCAAGGCAGTACTTGGAACCGATGATCCTGCAGAAGTACAAAAAGCAATTAATGACTGGGACTCTTTTGACAAAACAGCTGCCAAGATGAAAGACAAAGGATATTTTATGCTTTCCGGCTTTGATGATTCTTACCGTACTTTCTCTAACAATGTAGCTGCTCCATGGGTAAATGGAAAGAAGATAGCAATTGATCCAAGCCTTGAAAAATGGGTTGATCAGACAAAGAAGTATACAGACGGCGGTTACAATCAGAAAACCACACTCTGGGCTGCTGAATGGGCTTCCGGACAGGGTCCTGATGGAAAAGTATTTGGTTATTTCATGCCTGCATGGGGCGTAGACTTCGTTCTTGCTAAAAACTCTCTTGCAAAAGCAGAAGCAGACGGCGGAAAGCAGGAAGTAGGTAATGGTAATTACGGTGACTGGGCTGCAACCATTGGACCAGAATCCTATAACTGGGGCGGAACCTGGCTGTGTGCAGCAAATGGTACGGATAACGCTGATATCGTAGCAGATATCATGAAGACAATCTGCTGTGATGATGCAACCATGAAGAAAATTGTAGAAGAGAAGAATGACTTTGTTAATAACAAGACAGTTATGGAAGCTCTTGCAAAGGGCGATTACAAGTCAGCTTTCCTTGGCGGACAGAATCCACTTCAGATGTACTGCGACGCTGCAGAGAAGATCGATATGAGCAAGATTTCTCCTTATGATCAGGGTCTGAATGAAAGCTTCCAGAATGCGATGCATGATTATTTTAACGGTACTGTTGACAAAGATACAGCACTTAAGAATTTCTACACATCAGCACAAGAGAAGTATCCCGAATTAGAAGTAAAGTAGCAGCAAAATACAGGGCGGGATTTTCCCGCCCTGTATGAAAACAGGAGGCTCCATCATGGTAAGAGAAAAAAAGGCAAAAGCCAGAAAGAAAGTCAGCTATTCAAAATGGGGATATATTTTTTTAATACCTTTCTTTGTTACATATTTAGTATTTTCCTTTATCCCCCTGGTAACTACGTTTTATAACAGCATGTTTGAAAATTACCGTTCAGGGTTAACCCAGATCGGACCTAATTTTGTGGGATTTGAAAATTATATCTCTATTTTCCAGAGTGATCTCCTTAAATACATGGGCAATACGGTGATTCTCTGGATTATCGGTTTTATTCCTCAGATTTTCTTTTCCCTGATTCTGGCGGTTTGGTTTGCTGATTTCAGAATGAAGCTAAGAGGAAGTACTTTTTTCAAGACAATTATTTACCTTCCTAATGTAATTATGGCAGCGTCTTTTGCCATGCTGTTTTTTGCCCTATTTTCAGATGACGGTCCAATGAATAATCTTATGATAAAAATGGGGCTGATCGACAGTCCGATCCGTTATCTCACCACAGTATGGGGAACCAGGGGACTAGTCGGTTTTATGAATTTTATGATGTGGTTTGGAAATACGACCATCCTTTTGATGGCGGCTATTTTAGGAGTAGATTCTGCTTTGTTTGAAGCTGCAGCCATTGATGGGGCGAAATCTCTTCAGATATTTACCAAGATTACCATGCCTACGATTAAACCCATATTTATTTACGTGCTGATTACTTCTCTCATCGGCGGACTGCAGATGTTTGATGTACCCCAGGTACTTACCAATGGTAAAGGTACACCTGACCGGACCAGCATGACGTTAATTATGTTTTTAAACAATCATTTATACAGCAAAAACTACGGTATGGCAGGGGCTTTATCTGTAATACTCTTCATTATAACAGCAGCACTCAGTCTCGTAGTGTTTTTCATACTTACCGGTGCCGGTAAAGAGAAAGGAGGATCAAAATAATGGGAAAAGTAAAGAATTTAAAAAAGGCAGCTGCCTATATCGTATTGACACTTTTATCGTTTCTGTGCCTTTTTTTCTTTTATTGCCTGATCATCAATGCGACCAGATCCCATCCGGAAATAGCTAAGGGATTCTCATTTTTACCGGGAAAATCATTTGGTCCTAACTTATATAACGTACTGCACAACAAGAATCTGCCAGTAGTAAGCGGAATCGTAAACAGTTTATTTATTGCCAGTGCTTCTGCAGCTCTTTCGGTATACGTATCAGCACTGACTGCATATGCAATTCACGCCTATGATTTTAAATTCAGAAATGCTGTTTATCTTTTTATCATCCTGATTATGATGATTCCGACCCAGGTAACCACCCTTGGATTTTTAAGCCTGATTGGTAAAATGGGGCTTATGGACAGTTTTGTTCCTCTGATTCTTCCATCTATGGCTGCACCAGTGGTATTTTATTTTATGGTTTCTTATTTCCAGAGTAATTTACCCTTAGAAATCGTGGAATCAGCCAGAATCGACGGATCCAATGAATTTTTCACCTTTAATTATATTGTAATTCCCATTGTAAAGCCTGCTTTGGCAGTACAGGGAATCTTTGCATTCGTGGCTTCCTGGAATAATTATTTTGTTCCTTCTCTTGTACTTAAATCCAATACGAAAAAAACACTTCCAATCCTGATTGCACAGCTGCGAAGTGCCGATTTCTTAAAATTTGACATGGGGCAGGTTTATATGCTGATTACTATTGCCATTGTTCCGGTTGCAATCATCTATCTGTGCCTGTCAAAATTTATTATTGGCGGTGTAACAGCAGGAAGTGTGAAAGGATAGATACAATGGACTGGAAAAAAGACTTTATATGGGGAACCGCGACTTCATCCTATCAGATTGAGGGGGCAGCTTTTGAGGATGGAAAAGGGCTGTCTGTATGGGATGTCTTTGTAAAAGAGAAAGGCAGAATTTTTGAAGGACATACAGGAAACGTGGCATGTGATCATTACCACCGGATGAAAGAGGATGTAGCCCTGCTTGCAGAACTTGGCGTAGGGGCTTACCGCTTTTCCGTTTCCTGGCCAAGAATTATGCCTGATGGTATTGGAAGTGTCAATGAAAAGGGGCTTAAATTCTATTCAGATCTGATTGATGAACTGTTAAAGCATGATATTACTCCATATGTGACTTTATTTCATTGGGATTATCCCAATGAACTGGAGATGCAGGGCGGATGGTTAAATCCCAGCAGCCCTGATTGGTTTGCCCAATATACTGCAGTTGTAGCAAAAGCATTTGGAAACCGGGTAAAGCATTACTTTACGTTTAACGAGCCGCAGATATTTACCTGGCTTGGATATGATAGATGCACCCATGCTCCTGGAATCAAATATCCGGCCCGCAGAATCCTTGCCATGTGCCGGAATATTGCTTTGGCACATGGGAAATCTGTGCAGAAATTACGGGAGCTGATACCGGATTGCCGGGTAGGATATGCACCTACCTGCGGCAATGCCTACTGGCCTGTGGAAGAAACTGATTTGCTGGCTGCAAAAGCAAAGGAGCTGCAGGGCTCCATGGGAGAGGAAGACTGGATTCATTCTTCCGCATTCTGGAATGAACTGTTTATAAAAGGAAGATTTCACCGGCAGTGTACTCAATTATTTGGGGAAGACTTACCAGAATTGTCCGAAGGGGACCGGCTTTTGATTAGCCAGCCTCTTGATTTTTGTGGGATGAATCTCTATCAGGGAACTTCGGTTTGTTTATCCGACGATGGTGAGTTAATTCTTGGTAAACTTCCTGCCGGGCATGGGAAGACCGGAATGGGCTGGCCCATCACTCCAAAAGCCATGTACTGGGCAGTAAAGAACTTTTACGATACTTACCAACTGCCTTTGTTCATAACAGAGAATGGTATGTCAGCCCTGGATGTAATATCCTTAGATGGCGGTGTTCACGATCCAGGCAGAATTGATTACCTGGCGCGCCACCTGTCTGAACTGAAGCGCGCAGTATCAGACGGGGCGAAGGTGGAAGGGTACTTTTTGTGGAGTTTTCTGGACAATTTTGAATGGGAAAAGGGTTATGACGACCGGTTTGGAATTGTTTATGTAGACTATGAAACCCAGAGAAGAATACCAAAGGACAGCTTTTACTGGTACCAGAATATAATCAAATCATAATGCTATGAAAAAGGACCATTGCTCCATATGTGATTTACACATATGGAGCAATGGTCCTTTTTTATCACCCAAGTGGGGTGGTCTGTCCGGTTACCTCGTCATATTGAAAGCCTACGCTGTTGTCATTGCAATCACATAAATAGGTGGCAACATAGGCTAGCGTACTGTCCGGAAGCCGTTTATAAGTCCGTACAGTGTAGTAGTTCTTTCCTTCGATTTTAGTTATTCCCGGAGAAGCTATAAACTGATAGGAATCTGCACTTTCTGTAAGCTTTAATTTTTCCTGTCCCTGAGAACGAACTGTGTTCTCTGCCACTTCAATGGAAGTTTCTGACTTGGGCTGCTTTTGAATATCAGATATTACTTTTTTCTGCTCATTCCACTGGTTTTTGAAAAAATCGTTCCAGGATTCGCTGCCTTTGCCTGCTGTCACAGTCACACTGTCGCCTGCAGTTTCCAGCGTGATGGAGAGGTAGGTCTTTAAGTCGGAAGAAGGACCAGCCAGCTGATAACATTCCGCATTCTCGCCTTTTGTTTCACCTTCCGTGCTTTCTGCCGTTGCGTTTTCCTTGGTCACATCGATAAAACTTTTCTGGGTTTCCAGGTAATCCTTATAGGTTTTTAAATCTGCTGAGGCATTCTCCAAATGTACATATTTGTAGGTGTCCTTTGCTTCATCGGCCGTTTCGCCTTCGGAAGCTGCCTTGCCTTCTGCCTCTGTACCAGACTTTGCGGCATCGTCGGACTCCTTCTTTTCGGCCCCCGATTTTTTGGTCTCCTCTGAAGTTTCGGGAACAGGTGCTGGTTCTTCGTAGGTACGTTCCCCTACAATTGTAGTGAAAGAGGAGATGTCCTCATCTTTTGAAAAATAATAATCCGGTGCTTTGGCTACCTTATCTTTTATCGTATTCTTATTTTTCATGGATAATAAAATTATGGCTTGCGCGGCGCCGATAATAACAATGAACAGGGCTGCTACCAACAGGATAACGACTCGTTTGTTTTTCGGCAATAAAGATTTTTTACCAGTTTTTGCAGGCTTTTCTTTCTTTACTCTTGCAGCTTTTGTTTTTTTTAGTTTTGTTTCAGGTACTTTTTCTTTCGTTTTCTTTGTAGGCATAATGATCGTCCTTATGTAATATTTAATGCAGAAGATTAGATGCAGTTACAAAATCTAACTAACCATATATCGGTCAGTACTTATTGAAACATAAGGATTGTCTTATATTTATCACACAATTATGCGGTTAAAAGATTTTTTGCAGTTCCCATTATAACCTTATCCACGAATTCTGCAACTTCTTCTTTCGGCTGCTGCATATCGGTATTGAGCCACTGTTTAAAAACTCCGGTAAGTCCGTAGGTTATGAATTCCAAAAAATAGTTTAAGGTTACATCCTTTGCATTGGGGTATTGCTCTTTGATGATGGCAGTTCCGTTTTTTAAGATAAGAGTATGGAAGCGATTAACAAAATCATTGGATGAACTGTTCTCAAAAAGGATTTTACATATCTTTTTGTTTTCTTCAATATATTGAATGATGGGAATTGTTACTGGCATGAGAGAAGCCTTTTTAAAAGCGTCCCGATAGCCGTTCACCATATTTTGAAAGTCTCTTAATACTTCCGTTTCCATTTCCTGCAGAAGACTGTAAGTATCTGCGTAGTGGAGATAAAAGGTTCCGCGGTTTAAATCTGCCAGCTCGGTAATATCCTTTACGGATATATTTTTAAAATCCTTTTTTTCCATAAGTTCAAGTAGACTTTCTTTCAATAATCTTTGAGTTTTTCGTATGCGTCGATCCTGCTTTTGCATGTCCATACAATTCCTCCCCTCGCGCTTTAACGCGCCTTCTGATTTTAATTGACGATTTTCTAAATGGTGTTGAGTATTATGCTGGAAAATATTCAGTGATTATTAATAGATGTATCAAAATAGATTGATTATTGAATGTTATGTACACTAGTATTATAATATACACGTGTTCAAAAGTCAATAAAGTATCCATTAGTAGATTAGCGATTATAAATGGAGGGGGATATGGAAAAGAATAGAAGTTTTTTTGACAAATTTGTTCATTTTGTTGTATTTAAAGGAAAATTGATCGAGAGTGTTTTTTTGGTAGGGACCATAATCTGCGCAGTGTGCTTTCCTTTTGTGAAAGTCAACTATGATTTAAGTAAGTATCTGCCGCAGTTTGCCCAGACGAAACAGGCCCTGGATGTGATGGAGGATGAGTTCGGATATCCTGGCATGGCCCGGATTATGGTAAAGAACGTAAGCCTTCAGGAAGCGAAACGGATCAGGAGTAAAATCTCAGATCTGGAGGGCGTGGATGTAGTAATAGGACCTGATCTTACAACAGATGTATACATGGGCGCTTCCTTTGCAAATGAGGGGCTGTCGGATATGGCTTCACTTGATTCGTTCTCTATGAACAACTATTACCGTGATGGAAATGCATTGATGGATGTGATTTTTAAAAAAGGAGATGACAATCCCCTTACCCGTTCCGCTATAAAGGAAATATACCGTATCGTCGGAAAGGATCGGGGGTCTTTTGCCGGAAGTGCAATATCAAGTAAAGAGAGGGAGGAATCGATTACACATGAGATAACCATAGCCATTGGTATGGCACTGGTTATTATCTGGCTGATCCTGGCGCTTACGACCACGTCCTGGATGGAACCGTTTTTATTTATTTTAATTATGATAATTGCAATTATACTGAATATGGGATCGAATCTGATGTTTGGTACGATTTCATTTTTTACATTTTCAACAGCGGCTATTTTGCAGCTGGCGGTTTCTATGGACTATTCAATCTTTCTCTTACATACGTTTACTGCCATTAAAAAAACGGGAGTAGAAATACATAAAGCCATGGAAATGGCGGTGAAGGAATCCTGCAGTTCTATTCTGGCCAGTGGAGCAACTACAATTGTTGGATTTATAGTTATCGCATTTATGCGTTTTACCATCGGCAGGGATGTGGGATTTGTTTTGACAAAGGGAATTCTCTGTAGCCTTGCAACTGTACTTTTCCTGATGCCGACCCTGATCCTGCATTTCGATAATATGATAGAAAAAACGGCTCATAAACCCTTTGTACCACCCTTTGACCGGTTTGCAAAGCTGATGAACAGGTTAAGAAAACCTGTGTTTGTTATCGCAATGATCCTGGCTGTTCCCTGTTACTTTGGCCAAAACATGAATGCCTTTTACTATGGCGATGATGCCATCGGCGCAGGACCGGGAACAAGAGTCTATGAGGATACGAGAAAAATCAATGAGGAGTTTGGAAAATCCAATATGGTAATCGGGATTGTGCCAAATGGTTCGGTTGTAACGGAAAGACAACTGACCGATGCGCTGGAGGATCTGGATTTTGTTAATTACGCCATTTCCATGTCAGGTACAATACCCAGAGGAATTCCGGAGAGTTTTCTTCCGGATAAGGTGAGCAAGCAGTTAAGAAGCAGCCGGTATGCCAGATTTTTAATATCCATGAATACGGTTCAGGAAAGCCAGTATGCCTTTGACTGCAGCCAGAAGCTTGAGAATGTAATACGCGAATTTTATCCTGATGATGCTTATGTGATTGGTATGACACCCACAACCATAGATATCCGTGATATCCTCACAGATGATTATAATAAGGTATCTCTCCTTTCACTTGCAGGGGTGGCGCTTGTGGTATTAGTGACCTTTCAGGCGATTCTGGTGCCGATTCTTGTAATTATCCCCATTGAGGTGGCAATCTACTTAAATATGACGTTACCTTACGTTATGGGAGATAGTTTGGTTTATATCGGCTATATTATCGTCAGCTGCCTTCAGCTGGGGGCCACCATTGACTATTCCATATTGATGACCAACAATTATCTTGGGTTCAGAAAAACCATGAATAATACAGATTCAGCAATGGCGGCTATTTCTAAGAGCACCTTATCCATTATCACATCAGGAGGCATTCTGACAGTGGTGGGATATCTTCTGTTTTTCACTTCCTCCATTCAGGCGATTTCCCAGGTGGGAAGGCTTGTGGGCAGGGGAGCTTTACTTAGTATGATATTAGTATTATCCTTGTTACCGGCCCTTCTTAGTTTGTTTGATAAACAGATACAAAAACAGCAGGAACGCTCCATAAAACGAAAAGAAAGGCGCCGCTTAAAATATACAAAAGTGAGAGGAACGTTAAAAGGAGGGGATGTAAATGAATAAGCATAAAAAAATATTATCCATAGGGCTGGCTGCTGTTTTTTCTATGCAGTCTGTACTGATGCCGCTGGCATCGCAGGTTCAGCCTCCATACGATGAAACTCTTTATGTAACAATGGATCCCTATGGTGAAATAAAAGAAAGCAGTATTGTAAAGATTTATAAAACAGATGGAAATGAGTCACTGGTGGATTATGGAAATTATGAGAAAGTAATTAATCTGACTGATCATTCTCAGCCGGTAATCGGAGAAGACGGGTCGGTAACGTTTACTCCGGAAGCAGGAGAAAAGAGGTTTTATTTTGAGGGGCAGACAAAGACAGAAAAAAAAGAACTGCCCTGGGATATTACAGTCAGTTACAGGCTTAACGGAGTTGAGAAAAAAGCGGAGGAATTGGCGGGTGAAAAAGGTCTGGTAGAAGTAAATGTGGATCTTAAGCCCAATGAAGGACTTTCCGATTTTTACAAAAATAATATGACATTGATGGGCAGTGCTGTGGTAGATATGGATCAAAACTTAAGTCTGGAAGCAGAAGGCGCCCAGGTACAAACGGTTGGCAATTTAAGCACGGTTGTTTTCTTTGCGCTTCCAGGAGAAGACGGACATTATTCCATCCGCATCGGAACTGATGATTTTAAATTTTCCGGCGTTGTTTTTGCTATGGTTCCGCTGACGGTGAGTCAGCTTGACAAAGTGAAAGATTTGCGGGAAGCAAAGGAAACCATGGAAGATTCCGCTGATGCAATCAGTGACAGCCTTAATGTGGTGCTAAATACCATGGATCAGATGAAGAACAGTATTGACAACACATCAGATGGAATCAGAGGGCTTGATAAAACCAGACAGATTGTCGCGGACTCCAAAGGAACGGTTTATCAAAACGCCGATGACGCCCTTACTGCACTGGATGGACTGTCTCAGACACTGCGGCCGTTTTACAATCACACGGAGAATGCCAAGACAGCGTTAAATGATTTAAGAGGCCAGACGAATCACCTGACTGAGATCCTTAGTGATCTTACTCCGGATTTAAACGATCTTCAGGAAGGAGTAAGAGATTTAAGAGATGAACTGAAGGAATTGCAGAAACTGGTTAATTCTCCGGAAACAGGAATGAAAACCCAGATGGTTTTAAAGCAGCTTGATAAAACACAGGACCATTTAAACACACTGACAAACCAACAGCAGACACTTGCTAAGGAACTGGAACAGCTGGCAAAGATACTTCCCCAGATGGTGTCTTTAAGCGGATCACTAAGCGCTTCGGCACAGGCACTTGGAGATGAGGATCTGGAAGACTTACTTGAGGATATCAAGGCAGAAGATCTGGCAGACAGTGACGAGATTTCTTCTTACCTGTTTAATGAGAAAGGCTATTCTGTTACAGAAATCAATGCATTAACCAATTATTTATCCTCTACACTGGGAGCCGAAAATATTGCTTCCCCCAGCTCTGCAACAAATGCTGCAACAAAGGCTGCCATGCAGGCCGCAGCGCCACTGGCACAGCTTTTGCCCCAGCTGGCAGGAAGCGGGGCAGGACTGTCTGATGATATGTCAAAGTTTCTTGGATTGACAAAAGCACTTCTTGGTGACCTTTATGCGGAAGGAAACCATATTAACGGGGCAACGAACGGAGTGATAAAAACCACGGATGCCGTTGGGAAACTTTGTGATACTGCAGATGATCTGATTGGAAATGCAGAGGAGCTCAATGGGATTTTAAACCGTCATCATGATGAGATGCTTAATACGCTGACGGATATGGGGAAAATGACAGACAGTGCATCAAGAAGTATTGATTCCATGAATGTATTCTTCCGCTCTCTGGAGAGTCAGTTAAAGACAGTGGGAAACTCACTAAACGGCAGTACACAAAAGACGTTAAACGGGCTGGCGGATACCCTGGATATTGCAGGAAACGGGCTTGATCAGACTGAAGTCTTAAGAAATGCAAAGGATACAATTAAAAATATGATTGATGATAAGTGGGATGAATATACCACTGAGGATACAACCCTGTTAAATATTGATTTAGAAGCAAAACCGGTTTCCATGACCTCGGTAAAGAATCCATCACCAAAGAGCATTCAGATCATACTGAGAACAGGGGAAATTAAACAGGATGAAGAAGACAAGGATAGTAAAGTAGATGAAGATTTTCATCCCGATGGTAATGTGCTTCACCGCATAGGAAATATTTTTAAAAACATTTTCGGATTTTTTACTTCTATATTTAAATAGAAGAAATCAGATAAAAATCATAGGTTTTTAAGAAATTCTACATTGTTATTTTTTGATTTCCTGCTTATAATAGGTTCAGGACATTTAAAAGGAGGAAGTTAACATGGCGATATTAGTGACCGGTGGTGCTGGATACATAGGAAGTCATACCTGCGTAGAACTGCTGAATGCCGGCTTAGAGGTAGTGGTAGTTGACAATCTGTGCAATTCCAGCAGGGAGTCCATGAATCGTGTTATGGAAATAACAGGAAAAAAACTGAATTTTTATGAGGCGGATTTATTGGACCAGGAAGCGCTGGAACAGATTTTTAATAAAGAAACGATTGATGGCGTCATTCATTTTGCAGGGCTTAAGGCGGTTGGCGAATCAGTTTATAAGCCTCTTGAATATTATCACAATAACATTACCGGAACGTTGGTGCTCTGTGATGTTATGAGAAAGCACGGAGTGAAGAATATTGTGTTTAGTTCTTCTGCTACAGTTTATGGAGATCCTGAATTCGTGCCCATTACAGAAGAATGTCCCAAGGGAGAAATCACCAATCCTTATGGAAGAACCAAGGGAATGTTAGAACAGATCCTGACGGATTTAAATACTGCAGATCCAGAGTGGAATGTTATGTTATTACGTTACTTTAACCCCATCGGCGCTCATGAATCCGGCCGGATCGGAGAAGATCCAAAAGGTATTCCTAACAATCTACTTCCTTATATTACTCAGGTAGCGGTAGGGAAGCTGGAACGTCTTGGAGTGTTTGGAAAGGATTACGATACTCCGGATGGAACCTGTGTCCGTGACTACATTCATGTTGTTGACCTGGCATTAGGCCATGTGAAGGCATTAAAAGCCATGTCAAAACAGTCAGGCGGCGTACAGATATATAATTTAGGAACAGGAATCGGATACAGCGTTCTTGACGTGATCGGCGCATTTGAAAAAGCAAATGATTTAAAGATTCCGTATACGATTATGGATCGCAGGGCGGGAGATATTCCCACATGCTATGCTGACCCTTCCAAAGCAGAGAAGGAACTTGACTGGAAAGCAGAACGGGGAATTATAGAGATGTGCCGTGATTCCTGGAACTGGCAGAAGAATAATCCGGGTGGATTTGAAAAATAAGTTTAAATAACACCACTTAATCAGCAGATGGAGACGGGGAATTTCGCCGTCTTTTTCTGTTGCCTGCTTTCTGCATGAAATAAAGAATAGAAATCACCAGAAAAAGAGAACATATATTCGGGAAGTACTTGAAATAATATAAAATATATGATAATATTCATAGTAAGAACAAATGTTCGAGGTGAAGAGATGCTAATACAGGAATCATTAAGTGTTCAGGAAAAATTAGAGATATTGTCGGATGCAGCCAAGTATGATGTGGCTTGTACTTCCAGCGGAGTAGACCGCAAGGGGAAGGCGGGTACCATCGGCAATGCCAGTAAAGCAGGTATCTGCCATAGCTTTTCAGCAGATGGCAGATGTATCTCTTTGCTTAAGATTTTATTTACGAATCAGTGTATTTACGATTGCAAATACTGCATCAACAGATCTTCCAATGACGTGGTACGCACTGCGTTTACTCCGGAAGAGGTTTGCCAGCTTACCATACAGTTTTATCGACGCAATTATATTGAGGGATTATTTTTAAGCTCTGGTGTACTGACCAGTGCAGATTATACCATGGATCTTATCTATCAGACGTTAAAAAAGCTGAGGGAGGAGTATCACTTTCATGGATATATTCATGTAAAAGCCATTCCCGGTGCAGATCCCCTGTTAATTGAAAAAACAGGATTTCTTGCAGATCGTATGAGCATTAATTTAGAGCTTCCCACTGCAGAAGGGCTAAAAAAACTGGCTCCAGGTAAGAATCGTGACAAGATATTAAAACCCATGAAGCAGATTCAGAACGGGATTGTAACCAACCGCTTTGAGTTAATGGAATATAAAAAGGCTCCTGCCTTCGTTCCGGCAGGTCAAAGTACCCAGATGATTGTGGGTGCCACACCGGAGAATGACTACCAGATGATGATGGTGGCAGAGGCATTGTACAAAAACTATGACTTAAAGAGGGTATTTTATTCTGCATTTGTTCCAGTTAATCAGGACAGCAGCCTGCCTGCACTTCCGGGAGGTCCGCCGCTTTTAAGAGAACACAGACTTTATCAGGCAGACTGGCTGATGCGGTTTTACGGATTTCAGGCCGAAGAACTGCTATCAGAAGACCGCCCTAATTTTAATGTTCTTCTGGATCCAAAGTGCGATTGGGCACTGCGGCATCTGGAACAGTTTCCGGTGGAGGTGAACCGGGCTGATTATTTTACCCTTTTAAGGGTTCCAGGTATGGGAGTGAAGTCTGTGAAGCGGATTATTGCGGCCAGACGAAGTGGGATTTTAGATTTTGAGGCACTAAAGAGGATGGGTGTTGTACTGAAGCGAGCACACTATTTTATTACCTGCTCTGGGAGGATGATGTACCCGGTAAAGATTGAAGAGGATTATATATCCAGACACCTGGTGGGAGAAGAAAGAAGAAGTGTCTGGGATATCAGCTCTACCAATACGTATCGGCAGCTGTCTCTGTTTGACGATACCAGTCTGTCGGCACAGGTGAATTCCGGAGGTATTGTGGTATGAAGACGATATATCTTTGTGACAGCAGTATAGAAGGGATTTTAAGCGGTGTTTATACTGCGTGGGCCAGCAGGAAGGGGCATGACAATGTGAAACTCCGGCTGAAAGATGACGGTGCAACCATGGAGTTGTTCTCCCAGTATGAAGAAGTACCCGTTGATTCTCAAAAAGCGGATAAAGTGATTACGGCAGTCCGGAATAAGATATCTGAAGAAGCTTATGAAGTTGTCTATAAAGCGGCTCTGAGCAATGATATGGAGCGGGCAGATAAGATTTATCGATTTCTGATCTATGGCTTTCGTGTGGGAGCTGGCGTTGTCAGTATGCTTCAGAACCAGGCTGTTTATGACATATTTCAGATGTGCCGTTTTGTGGATAATGAGACTCACCTTTTGACTGGATTTGTTCGCTTTTCAGAGATGGAGGGGGATTTACTGGTAGGTAGAATTGGCCCTAAGAATGATGTAATTGTTCTTCTTGCTCCCCATTTTGCAGATCGTTTGTCTGGTGAGAACTGGGTGCTATATGATGTTAATAGAAAAAAGGCAGTTCTTCACCCGGCATACCGCCATTGGTATCTGACTGATTTTTTACCATCTGATTGGGAAGATAAGATTGTAAAAACATCGGTAGAAGATGAATATGAAGACCTTTTTAAACGTTTCAGAAAGAGTATTTCTATCAAGGAACGTACCAATCCCATATGTCAGCTGAATCATATGCCGCTCCGTTACAGACCGTATATGCCAGAATTCTCTCAGGGATTAAGGGACGTCTGACAACATTTGACAGTGATTCTAATTTTTAATTAAAAAAGCAGAAAAAGCGAGAAAACAGTTGTTTTTTTCTGCTTTTTAAGTTATCATAAATCTAATCCGATTCCGGATATTCCAAGTGCATTTCTGCATAAATTTCCATTTTTATTTCCTTTATATGTTGAAAGGAGCATTCAATTGTATAGTAAAGTTCATAGTATCGGCATTATCGGTGTAGAGGGCGTCCCCATACTTGTGGAAGCAGATGTGAGTGACGGGCTGCCGGGTTTTTCCATGGTTGGATATCTTTCTTCGCAGGTGAAAGAAGCTCAGGACCGTGTCAGAACTGCCATTAAAAACTCTGGTTTTCGAATTCCTGCAAAAAAAATAACGATTAATTTATCCCCTGCAGATATCAGGAAAGAGGGGACTGCTTTTGATCTTCCTATTGCAATTGCCATTTTATCTGCTTCTGGTATGATCCAGTCTGCTGGCTTGTCCGACTGTGTTTTTTCAGGAGAACTGGGGCTTAATGGTACGGTAAATCCCGTTCCTGGAGCTCTTTCCATTATTATTGCGGCAAAAAGGGAAGGAAAGAAAATCTGTTACCTGCCAAGAGAGAACAGAAGAGAGGGTGTTTTCACAAAGGGAATACAGGTTATAGGGTTACATACATTAAAAGATCTGACGGATCATTTAAATGGGGGGAAGAAACTCCCTCAGCTTCCAGATGATCCGGTAGAATTAAAAACGAAAGATATCTATGATGTAGATTTTTCAGACGTAGGTGGACAGCCGTTTTTAAGACGGGCTACAGAAGTTGCTGTAGCTGGTATGCATAATATCATGTATATTGGTCCCGCAGGTACAGGGAAAACCATGTTTGTCAAAAGAATTCCTACGATTATGCCGTCACTTTCTTTTGGGGAAATCATGGAAATTTCAAAAATATACAGCGTCTGCGGTTTGCTTTCCGGAGAAACTCCAATTATGAATTCCCGGCCATTTCGAAGTCCTCATCATACCATAAGCCCTCAGGCATTTGCGGGAGGAGGGCGAATCCCAAGACCGGGAGAGATTACACTCGCCTCTGGAGGGGTTTTATTTCTGGATGAATTGTCGGAATTTCAAAAATCCACTATTGAAATTTTAAGGCAGCCTCTGGAAGAGGGCGAAATTACCATATCAAGAAGTCATGGAGCGTATCTGTTTCCAGCTAAGTTTCTATTGGCAGCCGCCATGAATCCGTGCCCTTGTGGTTTTTATCCAGACAGGACAAAGTGCAGGTGCTCGGAAAGCCAGGTTAATAAATATTTAGGAAGAATTTCGAAACCAATCCTGGACAGAATAGATATCTGTGCAGAATCCAGTCCGGTAAGTTATAAGGAACTGAGGCAGGGGAAGAAAGGAGAATCGTCTGCCTCCATCAGGAATCGTATTGAACGGGCAAGGGTAATGCAGATGGAACGCTTCAGGGGGACGAATATACTTTTTAACAGTTTTATGAAGAAACCGGATCTGGAAAAATATTGCGGTCTTCATCAGACAGAAGAAACATATTTAAAACAAATCTTCGATTCCATGGGACTCAGTGCAAGAGGGTACGAAAAGATTCTTAAAATAGCAAGAACCATTGCGGATCTGGAAGGTTCTGAAAATATTTCAAAAAGTCATCTGGCAGAAGCTGCCGGTCTGAGAAGCCGGGAAGGAAAGTTTTGGGGAGGTATCTATGGATAATCTGGAAGAACGGGAATACTTATACTGGCTTTCCCACATTCCATTTCTTGGAGCTGTGAAAATAAAAAAACTGTATGACTACATGGGAAGTTATAAGAAGCTATATAATATAGAAAGAAAAGGACTAGAAAGCTGCAGGCTTTTAAAAGAAAGTGAAATTTTGTTTTTTGAAGAACGAAAGTCTTGCCTGGATTCTGTTCGCAGGCAGCTGGAGCAAATAGAAAAAAAGGGGATTCGTTTTATTGCTCATTTTGATCCTGATTATCCCAGACGGCTTCTGTCTATTTATGGATACCCTATGGGTCTTTTTGTAAATGGACAGCTTCCTGATGAGGAGAAACCTGCAGCTGCCATAATAGGAGCCAGAAACTGCACCAATTACGGGCGTCAGATGGCTCAGAGTCTGGCAAGAGAGTTATCTGCTGCAGGTATATCAATTATCAGCGGTCTGGCATATGGCATAGATGGAGCGGGACATGAAGGAGCGCTGGAGGCAGGTCAGGAAACGTATGGAGTACTGGGGTGCGGAATCAATGTTTGTTATCCCAAAGAAAATTATGGTTTATTCAGCCAGATGAAAAAACGCGGAGGTATCATAACGGAATTTATGCCCGATGAAGCTCCGAAGCCTCAGAACTTCCCTATGAGAAACCGGATTATAAGCGGACTTTCTGATGCAATTCTTGTAATTGAGGCAAGAGAAAAGAGCGGTTCGCTGATTACGGCGAATCTGGGACTGGAGCAGGGGAAAGAGATTTTTGCCCTTCCAGGAAGAGTAACTGATCCCTTAAGTGCAGGTTGTAACCGACTTATTTCTGAAGGCGCAGGGGTTTTGCTCTCTCCGGAGACAGTGTTGGAATATTTTAAATTACAGAACGGTAAAATATTAAGAGTTCATGAAAAAAATAAGAACGGGCTTGCCAAAAAAGAAAAAATGGTGTATAGTTGCCTAGATTTGCAACCGAAGAATCTGGAAGAGATTGTGAGCTGCAGTGGATTGTCTGTCAGCGAGTGCATGAGTGTCCTCCTGGAACTGGAATTAAAGGGCAGCATTATACAGACATCCCATCAATATTATGGTAAGAAACAATAGGCGAGGAGTTTGGTATGGCGAACTGTTTAGTAATTGTGGAGTCACCCGCAAAAGTAAAAACTATAAAAAAGTTCCTTGGAGCAAACTATGAAGTAGATGCTTCCAATGGACATGTAAGGGATCTTCCTAAGAGTCAGATGGGAATCGATGTGGAACATGATTTTGATCCGAAATATATAACGATCAGGGGAAAAGGGGATATTCTTGCAAAACTGAGAAAAGAAGTGAAGAAAGCAGATAAGATTTATCTGGCAACTGACCCTGACCGTGAAGGAGAAGCGATTTCCTGGCATCTGATGAAAGCATTAAAATTAGATGAACTGAAAGAAAAACAGGTATACCGCATCAGCTTCAATGAGATTACCAAGAATGCAGTAAAAACTTCATTAAAAACCCCAAGAGATATTGATATGGATCTTGTGGATGCTCAGCAGGCAAGAAGAGTTCTTGACCGAATGGTTGGATATATGATCAGTCCACTTTTATGGTCGAAGGTCAAAAGGGGTTTAAGCGCCGGTCGTGTACAATCGGTTGCACTGCGCCTGATCTGTGACCGGGAAGAGGACATCAATGCTTTTATTCCGGAAGAGTACTGGAATCTGGATGCAGTCTTAAAACAGGAAGGAAGCAAGAAGTCTTTAATAGCCAAATTCCACGGAGACAAGAATGGCAGAATAGCCATTCATACTAAGGAAGAGTTAGATGAAATACTAAAAGGTCTCAAGAAGAAAGAGTACCAGGTTGAAGAAGTTAAGAATGGGGAACGGGTTAAAAAAGCCCCCATTCCATTTACTACCAGTACACTTCAGCAGGAAGCATCCAAGGTTCTTAATTTCTCAACTCAGAAAACCATGCGATTAGCTCAGCAGTTATATGAAGGAGTGGAGGTCGCAGGCCACGGAACAGTGGGTCTGATCACCTATTTGCGAACTGATTCTACCAGAATCGCAGAAGAGGCTGATGTTGCTGCAAGAGAGTTCATTGAAAAGCAGTATGGCAGCCGTTATCTGGCAAATGGAGAGCAGAACAAAAAGAGTAATGTTAAGATACAGGATGCACACGAGGCGATCCGTCCTACGGATATTGCACTGACACCAGTAATTGTAAAAGAATCACTTCAGAGAGATTTATTCCGTCTTTATCAGCTCATCTGGAAAAGATTTGCAGCCAGC
The DNA here is from genome assembly GCA_963523055.1 of uncultured Paenibacillaceae bacterium. Classification (GTDB taxonomy): domain Bacteria; phylum Bacillota; class Clostridia; order Lachnospirales; family Lachnospiraceae; genus Lacrimispora. Next base: position 74,345 of record CAURBV010000005.1, read on the forward strand.
AGAATGCAGCCGGCTGTGTATGAAACAACTTCAGTGAAGGTGAAAGCGGGAAATTATTTCTTCACCCTTTCTGCTTCAAAACTTCAGTTTGACGGCTTTATGTCAGTCTATGTACAGGAAGAAGAGAAGGAAGAAAATAATATTCTTCTTGGTAATCTGGAAAAAGGCAGTATACTTAAGTTGGAGAAGCTGGAAAACAGTCAGCATTTTACCCAGCCCCCGGCTCATTTTACGGAGGCATCTCTGGTAAAAGCAATGGAAGAACAGGGAATTGGTCGTCCAAGTACTTATGCTCCCACGATTACAACAATTATAGCCAGACGGTATGTGGCTAAAGAAAATAAAAACCTTTACGTGACAGAACTGGGAGAAGTAGTCAACAGTATAATGAAACAAAGCTTCCCCAGCATTGTAGACATCACATTTACTGCTAATCTGGAGTATCTTCTTGATAAAGTTGGAGATGGAACGGTACAGTGGAAAACAGTTGTGAAAAACTTCTATCCTGACTTAAAGGAAGCGGTTGATAAGGCACTGGTAGAACTGGAATCTGTTACCATAGCAGATGAAGTAACAGAAGAGATTTGTGAACTGTGTGGCCGCAATATGGTTATTAAATACGGACCTCACGGTAAATTCCTTGCATGCCCCGGTTTCCCGGAATGTAAGAATACGAAACCTTATCTGGAAAAAACAGGAGTTCCCTGTCCAAAGTGCGGTAAGGATGTAGTAATTAAAAAGACAAAAAAGGGCAGAATTTATTATGGATGTGAGGCAAATCCTGAATGTGATTTTATGTCCTGGCAAAAGCCTTCCACCCAGAAATGTCCAAAATGCGGTTCATATATGGTTGAAAAGGGTAACAAGCTGCTGTGCTCAAATGAGCAGTGTGGATACAGTGCAGATAAGTAGGAAAAAAGAATAATAATTAAGAAAATCGAAAATCTTCAAAAAACTATTGTTATTTGAAAATAATAGTGATAATATTTAATTATTAAAAGCGTTTTTCGAAATTTAACATCAATTATAAAGGAGGTTTTCGGCAATGAGCGTACAGTTGTTGGACAAAACTAGAAAAATTAACAAATTATTGCATAACAATAATTCGCATAAGGTCGTATTTAACGATATCTGTGAAGTGCTTACCGAGATCCTGAATTCCAATATTCTTGTTATAAGCAAGAAGGGCAAGGTGCTTGGCGTGGGTCTTACGCCAGACATTGATGAGATTCAGGAACTGATTGCAGATCAGGTAGGTGGTTATGTTGATACTATGCTGAATGAACGACTGCTCAGTATTCTTTCCACAAAAGAAAATGTAAACTTGGAAACGCTTGGTTTTACCGGTGATAACATCAGAAAATATCAGGCCATTATTACACCGATTGATATAGCAGGGGAGAGACTTGGAACTCTGTTTATTTACAAATCGGATTCACAATATGACATTGACGATATTATTTTAAGTGAGTATGGAACCACCGTTGTGGGACTTGAGATGATGCGGTCAGTAAATGAAGAGAATGCAGAAGAAACAAGAAAGGTTCAGATCGTAAAATCAGCGATCAGCACCTTATCATTCTCAGAATTGGAAGCAATCACACATATCTTCGAAGAGCTGGATGGCAATGAAGGCATTCTTGTTGCAAGTAAAATTGCAGACCGTGTTGGAATTACCCGCTCAGTAATTGTCAATGCACTGCGTAAGTTTGAAAGTGCCGGCGTTATCGAATCAAGATCCTCCGGTATGAAAGGAACCTATATAAAGGTTCTGAATGATGTGGTATTTGATGAGCTGAAATCCATAAAGGCAGGCAATTCAAAAATTATTGCAGAGCGTCGTGAATTAAAGGATTTATAGTGCATAGAAACGATTAAAAAAGGTAATCATTCTCGATTACCTTTTTTTGCGGATACAAGACAGAAATCTTCTGATTTGGACATAAAATATAAAAAATTACTTGCATCACTAAAAATATTGTGCTATACTAGCAAGGCTTACAAAAAACACGTCTGCGGATTCCAGAGGAAGGTGCCATACAATGGTCTCCCCGGAAGCAAGAGAAACGGACGGAAGTAAAACCAATGGAGGTAATAACATGAGCGTTATTTCAATGAAGCAGCTTTTAGAAGCTGGCGTGCACTTCGGTCATCAGACCAGAAGATGGAACCCTAAGATGGCTCCTTATATTTACACAGAGAGAAACGGTATCTACATCATCGACTTACAGAAATCAGTTGTTAAAGTAGATGAAGCTTACAAGGCAGTATCTGATATTGCAGCTGAAGGCGGAAAGATTCTTTTTGTTGGAACAAAAAAACAGGCTCAGGATGCAATTAAGTCTGAAGCAGAGCGTTGCGGAATGTATTTCGTAAACGAGAGATGGCTTGGCGGTATGCTGACAAACTTCAAGACAATTCAGTCCAGAATTGCAAGATTAAAACAGATCGAGACTATGTCCCAGGATGGTACATTCGAAGTACTTCCTAAGAAAGAAGTAATTGCTCTTAAGAAAGAATGGGAGAAATTAGAGAAGAACTTAGGCGGAATTAAAGATATGAAGAAAGTTCCGGATGCAATTTTTGTTGTAGATCCTAAGAAGGAAAGAATCTGCATTCAGGAAGCTCACACACTGGGCATTCCGTTAATCGGCATTGCTGATACAAACTGTGATCCTGAAGAACTTGATTTCGTAATCCCAGGTAATGATGATGCGATTAGAGCTGTCAAGTTAATTGTATCCAAGATGGCAGACGCAGTAATCGAAGCAAACCAGGGCGAGGCAGTAGCTGAGGAAGCAGAAGCAGCTCAGGAGTTAGAAGAGACTGTAGAAGCTTAAGATTCAGACGGATGTATGCTTCGGTCTGCTGTATGGCGGGTCGAAGCATATTTTTATGAACAGACCTTTTTACAATATCAATTACGTTTAATCGATGATGGAGGGAAAACGAATGGCAGCAGTTACAGCTGGAATGGTAAAAGAATTAAGAGAGTTAACCGGTGCAGGAATGATGGACTGCAAGAAAGCACTTGCAGAGACTGATGGTGATATGGACAAGGCAGTTGAGTTCTTAAGAGAAAAAGGACTTGCAGCTGCATCTAAAAAGGCAGGAAGAATTGCTGCAGAGGGTGTTGTTACAACTGTAGTAAGTGAAGATGGAAAATCCGGAGCAATCGTTGAAGTAAACAGTGAAACAGACTTTGTTGCTAAGAATGCTCAGTTCCAGGGATATGTTGCTGATGTAGTAGCTCAGGTTCTTGCTTCTGATGCAAAAGATATGGATGCATTCATGGCTGAGTCCTGGAACAGTGACAGCTCTTTAACAGTGGCACAGGCATTATCTGCTCAGATTTCTGTTATTGGCGAGAATATGAATATCAGAAGATTTGAAAAAATCACAACAGATGGTGTAGTTGTTGATTATATTCATGGCGGCGGCAGAATCGGTGTTTTAATTGAAGCTGGTGCAGAAGTAGTGAACGATGCCGTTAAGGAAGCATTAAAGAACATAGCAATGCAGATTGCTGCTTTAAATCCAAAGTATGTTAAGAGAGATGAAATCTCCCAGGAATTTATCGATCACGAGACTGAGATTTTAAAGGTTCAGGCTAAGAACGAAAATCCTGACAAGCCTGATTCAATTCTTGATAAGATGATTGTTGGCCGTTTGAATAAGGAATTAAAAGAGTTCTGTCTGGTTGACCAGGCTTATGTAAAAGACGGTGACTTAACTGTTGGAAAGTATTTAGAGCAGGTTTCTAAAGAAGTCGGCGGAAAAGTTGAAGTTAGAAAGTTTGTTCGTTTCGAGACAGGCGAAGGCCTTGAGAAAAAGGAAGAGAACTTTGCAGAAGAAGTTGCAAAACAGATGCAGTAATCTTGTAACAGGATTCTGGGGGGAATCCCATGGGTATCCATGGGATTTTTCTATTCAAACAGTGTCCGTTTCCGATTGACATATGTTTCCAGTCGGGCGGACATCAACACAAAAGGAGTTGATGAGAATGGCGAAATATATTATAAAACGTATTGCTATGGCAATTATTACAATATTTGCTGTTGCTTCCGTAACATTCTTTGTCATGAACATGGTTCCAGGTGGACCATTTATGGCAGAAAAGGCAATCAGCCCACAAGCCCAGGCGGCATTAAATGAAAAATATGGACTGGATAAGCCATTAAGTGAACAGTATACAACATATATGAAGGATATTCTGCATGGAAATTTAGGTTTAAGTGTGAAACAGCGTGGCCGTACCGTTAATATGATTATTGGTACTAAATTCCCGGTTTCAGCCAGAATTGGCGGAATGGCAATTTTAGCTGCAGTTATGATTGGTGTTCCCCTTGGAAGTATTGCAGCATTTAAGAGAGGTACTCTGGTCGATAATATTATTATTGTTTTCAGTACCTGCGGAATTGCTGTTCCAAGCTTTGTGGTCTGTACCATACTTATGTATATTCTCAGTCTGAAGCTGGGACTATTGCCGACGTATGGACTAGGATCCTGGAAGAATTATATCATGCCGGTTATGGCACTGGCTCTTTATCCATCATCCTATATTTCAAGATTAATGCGTTCATCCATGCTGGATGTTATGGGACAGGATTATATGAGAACAGCCCGTGCAAAAGGTCTTTCCCAGTTGGTAAGTATTTTCAAACATGCACTTCGTAATGCCATTCTTCCAGTGGTTACATATTTAGGACCGCTGCTGGCTTACACTGTAACAGGAAGCTTCATTGTTGAAAAGATATTTACAATTCCGGGGCTTGGATCTGAATTTATTGGTTCCATTACAGGACGTGATTACCCTCTTATCATGGGGACAACGATTTTCCTTGCGACTTTAATGGTTATCATGAATGTACTGGTGGATGTTGCTTATAAATTTATTGATCCGCGAATTAATCTGAAGTAAAGGAAGGAGAAAGAAGATGCCAAAGAATAAATTATCAGTGCAGCTTAATGTGGAAGACTTTCTCCCGGCTAGTGATGCAGAAAGAGAAAGCCTGACAGTCATGCGTAAAAGCGTTGGATTCTGGAAAGATGGAATCAGACGTCTAAAAAAGAATAAGATCTCAATGATCAGCCTTGTTGTAATCTTGCTAGTATTTATTTTATCATTTATTGTACCTCAGCTTTACCCATATAGCTATGAGCAGCAGATCAGAGGTAGTGAAAATCTGTCTCCCATGCAGTATTCCCAGAAAGAAATCACTGCTATGGACTCAGGGGAGAGTATATTTCCCCACGTTCTGGGAACCGATAACCTTGGCCGTGATTACGCAATCCGTGTTATGATGGGAAGCCGTGTTTCTCTGACGGTTGGTCTGGTAGCTTCTGCTATTATTTTGCTCATTGGTTCTCTTTATGGATCGATTGCAGGTTTCTTCGGAGGCTGGGTAGATATGATAATGATGAGAATTGTGGATATGATTTATACGGTTCCGGATATTCTGATCATTGTACTTTTATCTGTAGCATTTGATCAACCTCTAAAAGCACTGGCTCAAAGGCCTGGATTCCAATGGATTCAGCTTATTGGTGTTAACTTAATCAGTATTTTCGTTGTATTCGCGCTGCTTTACTGGGTTGGTATGGCCCGTATTGTGCGAAGCCAGATATTGATTTTAAAAGAGCAGGAATATGTAACTGCTGCAAGAGCTTTGGGAGCTTCCAGCGGACATATTATTAAAAAACATCTGCTTACCAACTGTATTGGTACATTAATCGTAACAACAACACTTCAGATTCCTTCTTCTATCTTTACCGAGAGCTTTTTGAGCTTCCTTGGATTAGGTGTTGCTGCACCCATGCCTTCACTGGGAAGCCTTGCTAGTGCTGCATTAAATGGTCTGCAAAGCTATCCTCACCGTTTATTTGCACCGGCACTGATGATTTCAGTTATTATTTTAAGTTTCAATCTGTTGGGTGATGGTCTTCGGGATGCATTTGATCCGAAGCTGAAAGATTAAAGGAGGAGAGATTCCATGAGTGAATATTTAGTTAATATTGAGAATGAACGTCTTTCTTTCTTTACTCCGGCTGGAGAAGTCAAGGCGCTTAATGATGTATCACTTCATCTTCGTGAAGGTGAGGTTTTGGGAATTGTAGGAGAGTCTGGTTCCGGTAAGTCTGTAACTGCTTACAGTCTTATGGGTCTTACGGCGTATCCGGGACGTCTGATTGGCGGTTCCCTTCAGTTTAACGGACATCAGATTGAGAAGATGACGGAAAAGGAAATGAGAAAGATAAGGGGAAATGAAATTTCAATTATTTTTCAGGACCCAATGACCAGCTTAAATCCGGTTTATACCATTGGAAACCAGATCACAGAAGTGGTTATGCTCCATACAAATAAAAACAAACAGCAGGCAACCGAGCGGGCAAGAGAACTTCTTACCCTGGTAGGCATCAATGAGCCCGAGAAACGTTTAAACCAGTATCCTCATGAGTTGTCCGGCGGTATGCGTCAGCGTGTTATGATCGCCATTGCGCTGGCTTGTGAGCCAAAACTTCTGATAGCGGATGAACCAACTACTGCTTTAGATGTTACAATTCAGGCACAGATTCTGGAACTGATGATGGAATTAAAAGAAAAACTTGGTATGGCAATTATTATGATTACCCATGACCTGGGTGTTGTTGCCAATATGTGTGACCGCATTGCTGTTATGTATGCTGGTAAAGTGGTAGAGTATGGTAATACAGATGATATATTCTATAACCCAAGCCATGAATACACCAAGGGTCTTATCCGCAGTATTCCAAAGCTTACGGAGAAAGAGCATAATAAGCTGATTCCGATTGAAGGAAGCCCTGTGGATATGCTGAATCCGCCTGCAGGATGTCCGTTTGCACCAAGATGCAGGGCCTGCATGAAGATTTGTCTGCGTGAAATGCCAGAATATACGGATATAACCGATATACATTACAGCGCCTGCTGGCTGCTTCAGAAAGAAGAGTTTGAGAAACAGCAGAGTCAGAAGGGAGATGCATGATGGATAACAAATATCTTGTAGAGGTACAGAATTTACAGCAGTATTTCCCTGTTGCCGGTGGTAAATTATTCGAAAAGAAAGTTGTAAAAGCAGTCGATAACGTTTCCTTTGGAATCAAAAGAGGTGAAACCCTTGGACTGGTTGGAGAATCCGGTTGTGGAAAGACGACTACTGGCCGTACTCTGCTCAGACTGTATGAGCCCACTTCTGGAAAGATCTTTTTTGACGGAAAGGACATTACTAAGGTAAATATGCTCCCTTATCGTCAGAAGATGCAGATTGTTTTTCAGGATCCATATGCAAGCCTTGATCCCCGTATGACGGTTGGAGATATTATTGGTGAGGCAATTGATATTCATCATCTGGCTGCCAACAAAAAAGACCGTCAGGATCAGATTATCTCTGTTTTATCAACGGTAGGACTTAACTCAGAGCATGCGAACCGCTATCCTCATGAATTTTCCGGTGGACAGCGTCAGCGTGTGGGTATAGCCAGAGCTCTTGCAGTAAATCCTCAGTTTATTGTATGTGACGAGCCGGTATCTGCTTTGGATGTTTCCATTCAGGCACAGGTTGTTAATATGTTTGAAAAGCTGCAGGAAGAGATGGGTCTTACTTATCTGTTTATTGCTCATGATCTTTCTATTGTAAAACACATTTCCAACAGGATCGGTGTTATGTATTTAGGTAAGATGGTAGAGCTTGCTGACAGCTATGAACTGACATTCCATAGTGTTCATCCATATACCAAGAGTCTGATCTCTGCGATTCCAATTGCGGATCCGCAGATCAGCCGTAAATCCAAGAGAATTGTTCTTGAGGGAGATGTTCCTAGTCCTGTAAATCCTCCATCAGGCTGTCGCTTCCGCACCAGATGTCCTTATGCCGACGAACTTTGTGCAGCGCAGGAACCAGAATGGAAAGAAGTTTCAACCGGACATTATGCCGCTTGCCATCATTTGGATAAAGTTAATTAAAATCAGATTGAACTTTTAACGCATTTATGTTATGCTAAGAAAATGAATTGGCGCAGTAGCTGAATAAAGTGCTACTGCGTTAATTAAAATAATTTTATAGGAGGAATCATTATGAAAAAGATGTCACTTATGCTGGCTGTTCTTGCAGCCTCTGGCATGATGCTTACTGCTTGTGGCGGCAATAAGCCGGCAGAGACAAAAGCAAGTGCAGACACAACTACAGCTGCTGCGGCTGGAGAAACCACAGCTGCTGCAAATGGAAATTCCGCGGGGCTTGACCTTGCAGTTCAACTTGGACCGAATCCGGAGACAATTGATCCGGCTTTAAATTCCTCAGTTGATGGCGCAAATATGATTATGCATGCCTTCGAAACCTTATTGATCGTAGATAAGGAGAACAAAATTGTTCCAGGACAGGCAGAAGAATATAATATATCCACAGATGGCCTTACTTATACGTTCAAGCTTCGTGATGGCTTAAAGTGGAGTGATGGTTCACCGTTAACTGCAAATGACTTTGTTTATGCATGGAAGAGACTTGCAGATCCCAACGTTGCAGCTCCATATGGCGCTGATATGTTAGGACAGGTAAAAGGATATGAAGAAGCAGCAGCTGGAAATCTGGATGCTCTGGGTGTTTCCGCTCCTGATGACAAAACTTTCGTAGTAGAGTTATCTTCTCCCTGCGTTTACTTTATCAAACTTGCAACTCATGCTTCCATGGTTCCTGTACAGAAAGCAGCTGTAGAAGCAGCTGGTGATCAGTGGAGCTTAAAGCCTGAGTCTTATGTTTCCAACGGTCCTTTAAAGATGGTTGAGTGGGTTCCAGGTTCTCACATTACTTTTGCAAAAAATGAAAACTACTGGAATGCTGATAAGGTAACTTTAAACACATTAAAATTTGTTCTTATGGAAGATTCCAATGCTGCTTACAGTGCATATCAGGCAGGTGAGTTACAGATGATCAAGAATGTTCCTACAGAAGAGATTCCTGCATTAAAGGGAACAGATGCATTCCACATTGATCCTAGCATGAGCGTTAGCTACCTGAATTTCCAGACTCAGAAAGAACCATTTAATAACGCAGATGTCCGCAAAGCTTTAAGCCTTGCAATTGACCGTAAATACGTAGCAGAAACTGTTATGCAGGGTACCAGCGCACCAGCAACAAACTTTGTACCAGATGGCGTATCTGATGCAGAGGGCGGTACTTTCTTTAATGATGTAACTGCAAAAGAAGGAAAAACTTTCTTTAATATTGATGATCATGCTGCAGATGTTGCAAAGGCAAAAGAACTTCTTGCGAAAGCTGGATATCCTGATGGACAGGGATTCCCAACATTTGAGTATATGACCAATGATGCTGGATTCAATAAGCCAGTTGCAGAATATTTACAGAGCTGCTGGAAAGAAACTCTTAACATCAATATGGATATCAAAATTGTTGAGTGGGCAACCTTTACTCCTACCCGTCGTGCAGGCGATTATCAGGTATCACGTGGCGGCTGGGGATTTGACTTTGATGATCCTTCCAACCTGCTGAACGTAAACCTTTCTACCAGTGGTAATAATGATGCTAAGTACAATAGCCCTGAATTTGATAAGCTGCTTAACGAGGCTAACACCACTGCTGACGTAAAAGAGCATTATAAAAAACTGCATGAGGCAGAGACTCTGCTTCTTGAAGATTCTCCGATTGTACCAATTACCTATAAGAATGAATTCTATTTACAGAATCCAAAGCTGAAAGGCACATGGTACTCTCCATATAGCTACTGGTTCTTCCAGTATGCAACCATGGAATAAGATTTATCTCTTATGAAACAGACACCCAGGATATTCCTGGGTGTTTTTTTGACCGGGTGAGAAGATCTGCCATGACTTACATTCCATCAGCTGGGAAACTTCCTCTTTCCAACCATCTAAAAGTATGCTATAATCTTTTAAGACAATACAAAAGTACAGGAGAGTTTAAGCTATGAATCCAAGACGTGTATTATTAAAACTCAGCGGTGAAGCTCTTGCCGGTTCCAGTAAGACAGGATATGAGGAGGCCACTGTTAAAGAGGTTGCACGGCAGGTTAAGATATCCGTTGATGCTGGCGTTCAGTTGGGAATTGTCATAGGCGGAGGGAATTTCTGGAGAGGCAGAACCAGTAATGCAATTGACCGCACAAAGGCGGATCAGATTGGTATGCTTGCCACCATTATGAACTGCATTTATGTTTCGGAAATTTTCAGGAACGCAGGAATGGACACCCAAATTCTTACCCCCTTTGAATGTGGTTCCATGACAGAACTGTTTTCTAAAGACCTTGCGAATCAGTATTTTAAAGAGGGCAAAGTGGTGTTTTTTGCCGGTGGAATAGGCCACCCATATTTTTCAACTGATACGGGAATTGTACTCCGTGCCATTGAGATGGAGGCTGATTGTATTTTGCTTGCAAAGTCCATTGACGGAGTTTACGACAGCGATCCCAAGGTGAATCCCAATGCAGTAAAATACGATGAAATTTCCATTGATGAATTGATAGAAAAGCAGCTTGGGGTAATTGATCTGACCGCTTCCATTATGTGTTTGGAGAATAAGATGCCCCTTGCAGTATTCAGTTTGAATGAAAAAGATAGCATTGCCAATGCGATGCAGGGAAAAATAAACGGCACGATAGTGACCGCATAAAACAGGAGGACGATATGCAGGAGAGTTTACAGGTATATGAAGATAAAATGAATAAGACATTAAAAGCGCTGGAGAATGATTTTATGACCATTCGCGCAGGACGTGCCAATCCCCATGTACTGGATAAAATCAGAGTGGATTATTATGGTACTCCAACACCAATTCAGCAGGTGGGCAACGTTACAATTCCGGAAGCACGTATGATCGTGATTCAGCCATGGGAGAAGGCTTTGTTAAAAGCCATTGAAAAAGCAATTCTGACTTCTGAGCTGGGAATCAATCCAACGAACGACGGTAATGTAATTCGTCTGGTATTTCCTGAACTGACAGAAGAACGCAGAAAAGATCTTGTAAAAGATGTAAAGAAAAAGGGAGAAGCTGCGAAGATTGCAATTCGTAACATTCGCCGTGATGCCAATGACTCTTTTAAAAAGCAGTTAAAAGCAGAAGAGATCTCTGAGGATGAACTTGCTGATGCAGAAGACAAGATTCAGAAATTAACAGATAAGATGGTTGCGCAGATTGAAAAGGCAACTGATGAGAAGTCAAAGGATCTTCTTACTGTATAAAATAAACAGGGGGGCAGGCATTATGCCTGTCCTGTTTTGTGTTTTAAAAGGAGTGATACTTTATGGATAAAGAATTGAATAATATGGTGATTCCGGAGCACGTTGCCATTATACTTGACGGAAATGGCAGATGGGCAAAAAAACGGGGACTTCCCAGAAGCATGGGTCATAAGGAAGGCTGTGTCACTGTGGAGAAAACCGTTGAAGATGCAGCAAGACTTGGAATTAAGTATTTAACGGTATATGGTTTTTCGACAGAAAACTGGAAGCGTTCCACGGAGGAAGTGGGAGCTTTGATGCAGCTGTTTCGTTATTATATGGTAAGACTTTTAAAAGTTTCGAAAGCGAATAATGTTCGGGTTAAGATGATTGGAGACAGAGAGCGTTTTGACTCTGATATTGTAGAGGGAATTGGTCGTCTGGTAGAAGAAACGAAGAATAATACAGGACTGACTTTTGTGATCGCGGTCAACTACGGCGGAAGGGATGAAATTGTCCGGGCTGCTCGAAAGATTATGGAAGATACCAGAGAGGGAAAGATTTCACCGGAATCGTTAACAGAAGATATATTTACCGGCTATCTTGACACAAAGGGAATCCCTGATCCGGATCTTTTGATTCGTACCAGCGGAGAGTTAAGGCTGTCTAACTATCTATTATGGCAGCTTGCATATACGGAGATATATGTATCTGATTGCTATTGGCCTGATTTTAATATGGAAGAAATGAAAAAAGCCATTACAGCGTATAATAGCAGAGAACGGAGATTTGGAGGAGTGAAGTGATCACGAGGGAGGAAGCAGGATGTTTACAACCAGGCTGATAAGCGGAATTGTTCTTGTTTTGATCGCACTGATAACAGTAGGAAGTGGTGGGCTCCTGCTGTTTGCGACAACGATTTTCATATCCATGATCGGCTTGTATGAGCTGTATCGTGTGCTTAAGATCCATGATCATCCCATGGGATATATGGGATATTTAATTGTAGTTGTTTATTACGGGCTGTTATGGTTTCAGATGCAGCAGTATGCATTGTATATGTCTATCGTTTTCATGATGCTTCTTTTATGCTTTTATGTTTTTGCTTTTCCCAAATATAAAACAGAAGAAGTGACTGGAGCGTTTTTTGGATTTTTTTATGTAGCGGTTATGTTATCCTATTTATACCAGGTTCGTACAATGAATGACGGAAAGTATCTGGTATGGCTGGTGTTCTTAAGCTCATGGGGGTGTGATACCTGCGCATATTGCGTTGGAAATCTCATTGGAAAACATAAGCTTGCACCTGTGCTCAGCCCTCATAAATCCATAGAGGGAGCCATCGGCGGAATTTTAGGAGCCTCACTTCTGGGATTTTTATATGCGACAGTTTTTGGTGAGTCAATGACTGTACTTGAATATCCGCAGATTACCTGTACTCTTGCATGTGCATTTGCCGCGATTATATCACCAGTTGGTGATCTTGCTGCATCTGCCATAAAGCGGGATCATCAGGTTAAGGATTATGGAAAACTCATACCAGGGCACGGTGGAATACTGGATCGTTTTGACAGTATGCTTTTTACAGCCCCTGTTATTTATTTTGTGGTTACATTTATACGATAAGAGCCTGACAAAGTATTACCTAAAATCGGAATTTAGGAAAAGAAAAGGAGTATACAGCATAAGATGAAGAAAATAGCAATCCTTGGGTCAACAGGATCCATTGGGACGCAGACTTTGGAGGTGGTGGAAAACCAAGGCGATATTGAAGTGACTGCTTTGGCTGCAGGAAGCAATATCCGCCTGTTGGAGGAACAAATCAGAAAATTCCGCCCCAAAATAGCCTGTGTCTTCGAAGAACGAAAAGCGAAGGAACTGAAAGAATCAGTAAGAGATCTTCCGGTTCGCGTTGTTTCCGGTATGGAGGGGTTAATCGAGGCTGCTGTGGAAGAAACTTCAGAGATTGTTGTCACTGCAGTAGTTGGAATGATAGGAATCCGGCCCACCATTGCGGCCATGGAAGCAGGGAAAGATATCGCTCTTGCCAATAAGGAGACTCTGGTAACTGCCGGTCACATCATTATGCCTCTCGCAAAGAAAATGGGTGTCAGGATTCTTCCGGTTGACAGTGAACACAGTGCAATATTTCAGTGTCTCAATGGAGAAAATAAGGGATCTGTCCATAAGATACTTCTGACGGCTTCCGGCGGTCCTTTCCGTGGTAAAACAAGAGAAGATTTAAAGAATGTGAAAGTGGAGGATGCACTTAACCATCCGAACTGGGCGATGGGCCGAAAGATTACCATAGATTCTTCAACCATGGTGAATAAAGGGCTTGAAGTCATGGAAGCCAAATGGTTGTTTGGTGTTCAGATGGATCAGGTGCAGGTAGTAATTCAGCCTAAGAGCATCATTCATTCTATGGTAGAGTTTGAAGACGGAGCAGTTATGGCTCAACTGGGAACTCCGGACATGAAGCTTCCTATTCAATACGCACTTTATTATCCGGAGCGGAGATATTTAAAAGGAGATCGTCTTGATTTCTGGTCCATTGGTCAAATTAATTTTGAAAAACCGGATCTTGTTAATTTTCCGGGGTTGAAACTGGCTTATGAGGCCGGATGTGCCGGCGGAACGCTCCCGACTGTTTTTAATGCTGCCAACGAAAAGGCAGTTGCCAAATTTTTGAACAGAGAAATTACATATCTTACTATCACAGATATGATAGAGGGAGCGATGAACGGGCATACTGTAAAAGAGAATCCTACTGTGGAAGAGATTCTTGAAGCAGAGGCTGCAGCTTATGAATATATAGAAAGCAGGTGGTAAATTGTCCAGTGTTATCGTAGCAATTCTGGTATTCGGTTTAATTGTTTTAATTCATGAATTAGGTCATTTTTTATTTGCAAAAATGAACAAAATCGCAGTAGTGGAATTTTCCATAGGAATGGGACCCCGCCTTTTGCATTTCAAGAAGGGAGAAACCACATATTCCATTAAATTGCTTCCGCTAGGCGGATCCTGTATGATGCTGGGAGAGGATGAAGAAAATCCTGATGAGCGGGCTTTTCAGAATAGATCCATTCCTGCAAGAATGTCAGTTATTGCCGCAGGGCCCATCTTTAATTTTATTCTTGCCTTTTTACTTTCTTTGGTTTTGGTAGGTATGAGTGGATATGACATTACTTATATAAAAGAAGTAACAGAAGGTTCGCCTGCTTATGAAGCAGGAATGCGCTCCGGAGACAAATTGTTAAAAATCAACGGAGAGAAAGTTTCCATGTATCAGGAGTATATTCTTTATAAGCTGATGAAACCGGATGATAAGATGAATCAGGTGGAATTTTCTAGAACAGATCCTCAGACAGGAAGTCAGGAAATCCAGACTGTATCCGTTACTCCCCAATATTCAGAGGAGAGTAAAAAATATCTGATCGGTATCTTAATTGCGCCTGAAAACAAAAAGGCAGCAAATGCCGGCGATCTGGTTAAGCATGGATATATGGAGATGGAATACGATGTAAAACTGACTGTAAAGAGCCTTGGTATGCTATTTACCGGAAAAGCCAGTGTCAATGATTTGAGCGGTCCGGTAGGAATCGTTGTTATGATCGATGATTCTGTAAAAGCGGGCCTTACTGTCAGTGTAGTTGCAGCGCTTATGAATGTCATCAGTATGTGTATTCTTTTAAGTGCCAACTTAGGTGTGATGAATCTGCTCCCCATACCAGCTCTTGATGGTGGGAGATTGCTGTTTTTAATTATAGAAGCAATACGTGGAAAACGAATGGACCCGGAAAAAGAGGGTCTGGTAAACATGATCAGTATGGCAGCTTTGATGGCGCTGATGATTTTTGTAGTATTTAATGATATCAGCAGATTCACCTGATAAAGTATAAATGGAGGAGCTTATGAACAGGGATCATACGAAAACAATTCAGATCGGAAACAAGGTCATCGGTGGAGGCAATCCGGTTCTGATCCAATCCATGTGCAATACGAAAACTCAGGATGTTGCATCAACAGTCAATCAGATAAATGCGCTGACCGCGGCCGGATGCGATATTATCAGAGTTGCTGTTCCTGATATGGAAGCGGCAGCAGCGATTAAGGAGATTAAGAAGCAGATCAGTATTCCTCTGGTAGCCGATATTCATTTTGATTATCGGCTGGCTGTGGCTTCTATAGAGTCAGGAGCTGATAAGATCCGGATTAATCCGGGCAATATTGGCTCTCTGGATCGTGTAAGAACTGTTGTGGATAAGGCAAAGGAATATCAGATTCCCATTCGTGTGGGAGTTAACAGCGGTTCCCTTGAAAAAAATCTCATTGAAAAATATGGAGGGGTTACTGCAGAGGGAATTGTGGAAAGTGCATTAAATAAGGTACGTATGATCGAGGAGATGGATTATGGGAATCTGGTAATCAGCATCAAATCATCTGATGTACTGATGTGTGTCAAGGCTCATGAACTGATAGCAGAGCGAACGGATTATCCCCTTCATGTGGGTATTACGGAGGCTGGAACCCTGATATCTGGAACCATTAAATCTTCCGTTGGGCTGGGCATTATTCTTCATAAGGGAATTGGTGATACCATCCGTGTGTCTCTTACCGGCGATCCGCTTGAGGAAGTAAAGGCAGCTAAAACCATTTTAAGATCTCTGGGTCTAAAAAGGGGAGGGGTGGAGGTTATATCCTGTCCCACCTGCGGCAGAACCAGAATTGATTTAATCTCCCTTGCCAATCAGGTAGAAGATATGGTTTCTGCTTACGACCATTTGGATATTAAGGTGGCAGTAATGGGCTGTGTGGTAAACGGACCAGGTGAAGCAAGAGAAGCAGACATTGGAATTGCCGGTGGAATCGGAGAGGGACTTCTTATTAAAAAAGGAGAAGTAATCAGAAAGGTTCCGGAAGAAGAACTTCTTAGCGCCCTTCAGGAAGAACTTATGAAAATGCAATAGGTGATAGAATGGCAAAGAAATTTTTGGAAGTTTTTCCAAACTTACATATTACGGACGAATTAAAAGAGCTTTTAAATCTGGTAGATGTGGAAAAGGTCACATCAAACAGGGATAGAAGCTCTATTCGTGTTTATTTAATCAGTCCAAGACTGATACACAAGCAAAATATATACAGCCTGGAAAAAGGGATCAAGGAACAGTTGTTTCCTTCTAAGCAGATCACAATTAAAATCATTGAGCGGTTCCGCCTATCAGGACAGTATACGCCGCAGAAGCTGTTAAAAATCTATCGGGAAAGTCTTCTGGCGGAGCTTAAAAATTACAGCATCATTGAGTATAATATGTTCCGGAAGGCACAGTGCCAGTTCCCGGAACCGGATCTTTTGAAGATGACAGTGGAGGATACCATTGTAACCCATGAAAAAGCCGGCGAGTTAAAGCGGGTGTTGGAAAAGATTTTTCACGAAAGATGCGGCCTGCCTGTTGAAGTTCAGTATGAATTTATTGAGCCTAAGGAGAATGTCCTGGCGAAGCAAAAAGAGCTTCAGATGCAGAGGGAAGTAGAGGAAATCGTTAGCAGAACATCTTTTGCCGGGCAAAAAAGCCAGACAGACGAATATGGCGGACCTTCCATGGCAGATGGCTCACTGGACGCATTGGCAGCCACTTATTCTGATGAAGTGCCCTTCACACAGGAAGCCCAGCCTCCTGCAGCCGCACTCCGCATGGGTGGTAAAAAAGAAGGAGATAAAAAAGAATCCGGTAAAGCAGCAGAGTCCGACTCTGGAAAGAAGGAGTGGAAAGATTACCGGAAGAATTCCTTTTATGGCCGTCGCTCTGATAATCCGGATGTTTTGTATGGCAGAGATTTTGAAGAAGAAACCATGGAAATTGAAAAGATTGACGGAGAAATCGGAGAAGTCGTGGTTCGCGGTAAGATTATTATGACGGACAGCAGGGAATTAAGAAGCGGTAAGACGATTATTATTTTTGATGTAACAGATTTTACGGACACGATTACAGTAAAGATGTTTGCCAGGGAAGAACAGCTGGATGATCTGAAAAACGCAGTGGTAAAAGGTACCTTCATCAAAATAAAAGGAGTTACAACCATTGATAAGTTTGACGGGGAGCTGACTCTCGGATCTGTTGTGGGAATTAAAAAATCAGAAGATTTCACTGGGAAAAGATCGGACAACAGTTTGGAGAAACGGGTGGAGCTTCACTGCCATACAAAGATGAGTGACATGGATGGCGTCTCTGAAGTAAAAGATCTTGTAAAACGTGCTAAAAAATGGGGGATGCCAGCACTTGCTATTACGGATCATGGTTGTGTACAGTCCTTTCCGGATGCAAACCATGCGCTTGATAAAGGTGATACATTTAAAGTGATTTATGGAGTGGAAGGATATCTGGTTGATGATTTAAAGCAGCTGGTTGAAAATTCCAGTAATCAGACCTTTTCAGATTCCTACGTGGTCTTTGATATTGAGACAACAGGTTTTAGTTCATCCAGAAACCGGATTATTGAAATTGGTGCAGTGAAGGTAATTGATGGAAAAATTAAAGATAAATTCAGCGCTTTTGTAAATCCGGATGTACCAATTCCTTTTGAGATCGAACAATTGACGGGAATCAATGACAGTATGGTGCTTCCTCATCCAAAGATTGATGTGATTCTCCCTCAGTTTCTGGAGTTTTGCAAAGATTCTGTTTTAGTCGCCCACAATGCTTCGTTTGACGTAAGCTTTATCTCTTATAATGCTCAGCAGCTTCAGCTGGAGTTTAACCCTACGGTAATTGATACCGTGGCTCTTTCCAGGCTCCTTCTTCCCAGTTTAAACAGGTATAAACTGGACACTGTGGCCAAAGCCTTAAATATTTCCCTGGCGAACCATCACAGAGCGGTTGACGATGCAGGATGTACGGCAGAAATATTTGCAGCATTTGTAAAAATGCTTAGAGAGCGGGGGGTGGAATCGCTAGATGAGTTAAACAAACTCAGTGCCATGTCAGCGGATATGATTAAAAAGCTTCCAACCTATCATGTGATCATTCTTGCAGCCAATGATGTGGGCAGGGTTAATTTATACCGCCTAATTTCCCGCTCTCATATCGATTTTTATGCCAGAAGACCAAGAATTCCCAAAAGCGTTTTAAATGAGTACAGAGAGGGATTAATTATTGGTTCTGCCTGTGAGGCGGGAGAGTTATATCAGGCTCTTTTGCGAGGCGTTCCAGACGCGGAAATAGCCAAACTTGTGAACTATTATGATTATCTGGAAATACAGCCCCTTGGTAACAATGCATTCATGCTAAGAGATGAAAAGAGTACGGTAAAGACTCAGCAGGATTTAATTGATATTAATAAGCGGATTGTGACCCTTGGGGAACAGTTTGGAAAGCCAGTCTGCGCTACCTGCGACGTTCATTTCCTTGATCCGGAGGATGAGGTTTACCGGAGAATCATTATGGCTGGACAAGGGTTTAAAGACTCCGATGACCAGGCTCCCTTATATCTTAGGACTACGGAGGAGATGCTTCAGGAGTTTGAATATTTAGGCCCTAATAAGGCGGAAGAAGTAGTAATAAAGAATACCAGAAAAATAGCGGACATGTGTGAGTCGATCTCACCTGTACGGCCGGATAAATGTGCACCTGTCATTGAAAATTCAGATGAAGATTTAAGAAAAATCTGTTATGACAGAGCTCATGCCATCTATGGACAGGATCTCCCTGTGATAGTTACTGAACGTTTGGAGAGAGAATTGAATTCCATTATATCCAATGGTTTTGCGGTTATGTATATCATTGCACAGAAACTGGTGTGGAAATCCAACGAAGATGGTTATCTGGTGGGATCCAGAGGATCGGTTGGATCTTCTTTCGTTGCCTATATGTCGGGAATTACAGAAGTAAATTCTCTCAGTCCTCATTATTACTGTGAGAACTGTCACTACTATGATTTTGATTCAGAAGAAGTTAAGGTATTTACAGGAATGGCTGGCTGCGATATGCCAGATAAGATATGTCCGGTTTGCGGGCACCCATTATCAAAAGATGGTTTTGATATTCCATTTGAAACATTCCTCGGATTTAAGGGAGACAAGGAGCCTGATATCGATCTGAATTTCTCCGGAGAATATCAGAGTAAGGCCCATGATTATACAGAAGTTATTTTTGGAAAAGGGCAGACATTCCGTGCAGGAACGATCGGTACTCTTGCAGATAAGACTGCATTCGGTTATGTGAAAAATTATTACGAAGAACATGGAGTAAGAAAACGGAACTGTGAAATTAACCGGATTGTTCAGGGCTGCGTAGGTGTGAGACGAACCACTGGCCAGCATCCGGGGGGAATTATCGTTCTTCCCCATGGAGAGGAGATTTACTCCTTTACACCGGTACAAAGGCCGGCTAATGATATGACTACAATGACGGTAACCACCCATTTCGACTATCACTCCATCGATCATAACCTTTTAAAGCTTGATATTCTGGGACACGACGATCCGACCATGATCCGTATGCTTCAGGATCTGATCGGCTTTGATCCAGTAAAGGACATTCCTCTGGACAGCAGAGAAGTCATGTCACTTTTCCAGGACACATCAGCCCTTGGAATTATGCCGGAAGATATTGGGGGCTGCAAGCTGGGAGCGCTGGGAGTACCGGAGTTTGGTACTGATTTTGCCATGCAGATGTTAATAGACACCCAGCCCAAATATTTCTCTGATCTTGTCCGCATTGCAGGGCTTGCTCATGGTACGGATGTGTGGCTTGGTAATGCCCAGGCCCTTATTCAGGAAGGAAAGGCTACCATTCAGACAGCCATATGTACCAGAGATGATATTATGATATATTTAAT
Organism: uncultured Paenibacillaceae bacterium; assembly: GCA_963523055.1. Taxonomy (GTDB): domain Bacteria; phylum Bacillota; class Clostridia; order Lachnospirales; family Lachnospiraceae; genus Lacrimispora. Next base: position 94,392 of record CAURBV010000005.1, read on the forward strand.
TTCCATGGGTATGGAAGAAGGCTTATCTTTTTCTATCATGGAGAGTGTACGTAAAGGAAAAGGGTTGAAACCCGAATGGGAAGAGGAGATGACATCCCATGGGGTTCCGGACTGGTATATCTGGTCCTGTAAAAAGATTAAATACATGTTTCCAAAAGCCCATGCGGCCGCTTATGTTATGATGGCGTGGAGAATTGCGTACTGTAAAGTGTTTTATCCACTGGCTTATTACGCATCGTTTTTCAGTATCCGCGCCAATGGTTTCAGCTATGAACTGATGTGCCAGGGAAGAGAAAAGCTGGAGCATTATCTGGCTGATTATAGGAAACGGATCGATACTCTTTCCAAAAAGGAACAGGACACTCTTCGTGATATGCGAATTGTCCAGGAAATGTACGCCAGGGGTTATGATTTTACTCCTATTAATATTTACCAGGCAAAGGCCAGACATTTTCAGATCATTGATGGAAAATTAATGCCGTCTTTAAGCAGTATTGATGGACTGGGAGAGAAAGCAGCAGATGCGGTTGTAGATGCCAGTAAGGATGGAAAATTCTTATCCAGAGAGGATTTTAGAAACCGGACAAAGGTCAGTAAGACTGTTTGTGATCTTATGGGGGATCTGGGACTTCTGGGGGATCTTCCCGAATCCAATCAGCTGTCTCTGTTTGATCTGGCATAATACAGCTTCCGCTGCGGAATAGCATTCTTTGTTCTACAGCGGAAGATTAAAAGAGTAACTGAAATCTGATGTTATTTTTCCAGTATTTTAAAAAAATAAAAAAATTTTGAAAATATGGTTGACATTGTCTCATATTTATATTATACTACGTAACGTAATCGAGGCGTGGCTCAGTTTGGTAGAGCGCTGCGTTCGGGACGCAGAGGTCGCAAGTTCGAATCTTGTCGCCTCGATTTTGTATGAATCATATTCGTACTGGCCTATTGGTCAAGCGGTCAAGACGCCGCCCTCTCACGGCGGAAACCCGAGTTCGATTCTCGGATAGGTCATAAAAAAACCTTCAGGATTAATCCTGAAGGTTTTTTGTATTAAAGCGGGATCAGCAGGGTTTATCTTTATAACACCAGAACCAGTCCATGCAATTTAAGTTTTGACCCTGTGGATTATTAATCCGCTCTATCATCTGGTCATAAGTACGGGGTGGAGGTACCATAGCAGGACTGCCTGGCTCCCAGTTTGCCGGAGTTACAACATTACAGCGGTCTGTTGTCTCAAGTGCAGTTAAGAGCCGTATGATCTCACAAATATTTCTTCCATTTGTAAGTGGATAAACAAGTATTGCCCGGATAATCTGATCAGGATCAATGAAAAAAACATTGCGGACAGTTTCCTGTTTGGAGGCATCGGGTGCTATCATGCCATACATACCCGCAACTTCCGCCATACGATCTGCAATAATAGGAAATGGAATCTGAATGCCTGTCAACAGATAGATCTGGTTTACCCAGGCAAGATGGGACGGATTGCTGTCTATGCTTAAACCGATCAATTTGGCATTTAAGGCTTCAAATTGATCATTGGCCTGAGCAAAAGCTACAAATTCGGTAGTGCAGACCGGAGTAAAATCGCCTGGATGGGAGAAAAGTATTACCCAGTGGCCTTTGTAGTCAGATAATTTTATGGGTCCCAATGTTGTCATTGCAGAAAAGTCTGGAGCTTTCATTCCAATGCTTACGTTCATAAGTAATCCTTAATAGCTTTTTGTAATATTATATGGTGGTGATGGAAGAAATAGTTCTATAAGATGATTAAATTTGATAAAGTGGAGATATCTTAAAAAAAATATATTGGTATTATATAAAATCTATGGTATAATATAATTCGATGAAATAACCTTTTCTAACATTCTGTATTTCTAGTATTTATTTAGATTGTTAAAACTTAATTCCCTAAATATTTTATTTACTTAAACGTTCTATGAATTTAACATTTTTATTTATTTAATCTATTTATTTTTACTCTTTTTATAAGTCTCATGTTTTATTTCTTGTATCTCAATTTCTTTATTAAATTCCAGTTACATATATATCTATTTTTTGATTAACAAATTAAACACAAATCACATCTTTTTTTGTAATCCCATTTAATCCTGATACGGTATGAACAGAACTTAGTTCTGCTTAAATAAAGAATAGAAAGGAGAAATTTTAATTTATTTGTATGAAAGGAGGAGATTAGGTGGTCTGTTAAATAATACTGGCAGATATGACTTAGATATAATAACTAAATAATATTAAATAATAGAAGATTGGTGGTATGAATGAAAAAGAGAAAATCGCTGGCTTTATTAAGTCTGCTTCTAACATTTTTATATATTCCAATTTTAAGCTATGGAGAATGTATACAAGATAATAATAATGGTATTTATAACGAAAGCATGACAATTGGAAAGAATGGCTGGCAGCTGATAGCTGATAATTGGTATTACTTTGGTAAAGACGGCTATATTGCCACAGGTTGGAAACATATTTCCGATAAATGGTATTTTTTCAGTCCGATTTCTGATGGAACAAAAGGGAAGATGCTGACTGGATGGCAGTGGATTGATGGAAAGTGCTATTTCCTTTCTCCTATGAATGAGGGAAAATGGCCGCAGGGTTCTATGTATGAGAATGGTATGACTCCTGACGGATACATCGTCAATGAATCCGGTGCATGGGTGACTAAAGGAGGTGTTGTTGAAATTCCGGGGAAAGGGATACAGACGGTTGTAGAAAAAACATCATCAACAGGCAGAACTATTTCTAGAGGTTTCGGTGGGGGAGGATCTGGCAGAGGAGGCGAAAGTCACAGCAGCTCAAACAATTCCAGGAATGAAAATAAAGGTGAAAAGCCTGATAGTAAGCCGGATCCTGTAAAGCCAACTAATTCGGATGAAAGTGGAGGGAAGGTAGCCCCGGAGGTATCGGTTAAACAATACAAATATGCCATAAGGCATATGGATGTTGCTGATAAAACAATTCTTCAGGTTATAACTGGAGTCGGAGAAGAGGGAGAAACAATAGAACTGATCCAGCCGGACATTGAAGGATATACGATGTGTAAAGGTCAGAAAGAAACCCTTGTGTTAACCAGTGATCAGATTACTTTAAATATTTATTACGAGAAAGATACCACAGCTTCCCCATCTGAAGCCAGAAAAATTGACTGGGATTTAAAGTTTATTGAAGAGGGGAAGCCAGCCAGAGAGATTTTTAAAGGGCAAAAGGGTAAGACGGAGGAAGGTACGGAACTGTTTATTGATTTTCCGGAAACAATTATGGGAAGTGATCAATATTACTATCATTCCCTGGTTCCAAGTCCATGGAGTGTTGTTGTGAATGGAAATGGTACCCAGAAATATTATATCGAATACCGGAAAGGCGATCGTTTACCGAAAATACCAGATTCAGATGGAGAGACGAAAGAAAGATTAAATTACTGGCTGGCTGTTTCCAGTGAAGCAGATCAATGCATTACAGGAGAAAGACCATCGGCTAGACAACTTATCAGTCAAAGCCAAGCGGAAGCAAATGAGAGACTTCTTAACCTGGTATCCATGGCAGATGGGAGAGATCGGATAGAGGTTTATGTAATAGCAAAGGGATATATCCCAAATGCTGCTATCATCAGTCAGAAGTTTCCAACTGTGAAAAACGTTTCAGAACTTTCCCTGGAGAAATTAATAATTGCTGATGAGACATATACCATTTTACGGGTTGGGTTTGAAAAAACATATGAAGAGAATACTTGTAATCACAGCTATAAAGTGATAGACCAGGTGGAACCGTCCTGTATGGATAATGGTTATGAAACTGTACAATGCTTAAAGTGCAGAAAGGAGGATACAGTAATATTACCTGCTATGGGACATATAGATACGAATCATGATGGAATCTGTGACGTTTGTTATCAGCCGGTAGCGGAAACACCGGAAGCCAGCCATTACAGTGTAGGGGCTGTCCAGTACCGTACCATTGGAAACAAGACCTACTCATTCCGTTGCATTGATGAGGACTATGAGGATGCCTTAAACAATAGCCAGAAAGCAGCTTTGTTTTTATGTGACAGCGTGATCCGCTCCGACATTATGGGGACATCAAAAAAGCTTAGTTTTGGAGACAACAATAACTATAAATATTCTAAGGTGCGGGAGTGGCTGCAGAACAATGCTTCTGATACCCTGTTTTTGCATAATGCTTATATCGGAATTACCCAATCATACATAGGCTCAACCGGGAGAGGAACATATGAGCAGCTAAAAGAGAGCAGCTTGATGGGATATGACCGTTTATATCAGACTATGGAGGATAAAGTCTTTATTCTGTCAGTGGAAGAGGCGTTAAAGTATCGGGATTATCTATGGAAATTTAATGGTAGTGAAACAAATAATCCGGATTCCCAGATATCATCTTACTCAAAAGGCTATTATCTGCGGACTCCTCAAAATGGCGGTCTGGAAGATTTTTGGTACGGAGAAGGCATTTACGCCGTTAGCCTGACAGATGGGAATATACAGCCGGTGAATACATCGGGAACAAGTATGGGGATCAGACCGGTCATGACGATTCCCCAGGAATAGGAGGGAGGTATGAACATACTGCCTTTTGTATTGTTTGGTTTTATCTGTGCATCCATTGTGGTTTTTATTTTCATCTCAGTATCTTTTCTGGTAGTTGCGAGCTCCAGTAACAAAGATCAGGAGGATGAGGAACAATTCCAATGGATTAAAAAATACAAAGATAGGAAATTAAGGGAGAAAGGAATATGAAAGGAAATGTAAAAAGATTTATTTGTCACCTCCTTGCTGCCATCATTGTAGTAACCACGGTTGGATATGCACCACCATCTTTTGCGCTTACTGTAATATCTAATTCAAGAATGGAAAAAGCATTAATATCACTTGCATCACCATCTGAAGCAGAGGAAATTGTGAATGAGATGGCTACCCCTTCAGAGGCAGAAAGCCCAAAAAATAAGGCAACGCCCTCGGAGGCGGAAAATACAGGTGATAAGGCAACCCCTTCGGAGGCCGTTGGAAAGTTTATCAAAGTTGAGCCAGAGGAAATCCCAGAATATTATTCCCAGGTAATAAAAGCCGGGAAACGTTTTTGGAAATTTGAGGACCGCAATGGTTTCATGCAGTACCGCGACTATGGATATGTGGAAGGTGAGGCGGAATTTCCTCTTTGGTATGAAGCGGATCAGGCGGGAAGCGTTAAGGATATGTCCTCCGTCAATCTGGATGAGGAATATTACTTTTTAGCTCCATACATATTTAAAAGTGTTGCTCCGGAAAAAGAAGCTTGGATAAATTTGTCCTGGAGACTATTTTTTGACAGCTTTAGTATTGAAGAATATGTCAAAAAAAACTTAACCGGATTTAAAAACTGGGATGCTTCTTCCTACGAGATCTGGAAACTGACTGGTGCAGAAGATGACCTGGGTTATCATTTTTATGGAATGATACTAAATGAGTCAAATAATGAGAGAAAACCAAACTGGTATTATGCGGATGAAGAAGGGAATATTGTTATAGATGTTCTTAGAACTAATTTATCGGTCCAATCCGTAGGACCTAATCAAATAAAATATTATTATGCAGATAAAGAGACTTATCCCAATAGTTATTACGATATGTCTGCTAGTTATGTAGATAATATATCAAGCTTGGGAGATGAAGATTACTATGAATTTAGAACTACCACTTTAAGCGGACATACATTTTTGGGATGGTCAGATTTGATGTGCTACAACTGTGGACACTATAAGCTTGATGTAAGAATGAATCCTCAAAATTACGACTATGATAGCCACATCCAAACCGGTGGATTTGCTTCCTTAATATTGCCTGGAACAAAAATAAAAAAGAAATATCTTAAAAATAGGAATGAACTAACTGCGGTATGGATTCCAAATGGGTATGAATCGCTGGTTCTCATGAGAGATTATGATTTTATGGATCCTAATAATGTATTACATGTAGATGAATTCAAAAATGAAAATTGGGAAAAGGCAATATGGAGCGTAGCAGTAACTGTAAGGAAGCCAGGTGTAACCTATGATTTTTCAAGACTTCCAGATAAAAATAATAAATGGCATTCAACAAAGTTTAATGCGGATTTGGGAGGTTATGTTACAGAAGATGGAGAACGAATTACCGATAGCTATACCTTTAAAAACAAAAAAGGTATCACCTATGCTTTTGCTGAATGGATTCCAAGTAAAAATAGTGTTACGTTTAAAGATTATTACGGCAATATTATAGGTGAGGTCCAAACTGCCGCTACTGGGGATTCGGCTGTTCCACCGGAAGCACCGGAACGAGCAGGATACCGTTTTATTGGTTGGGATAAGCCGTATACCAATATCCAAAATAATATTGTATTAACCGCTCAGTATGAAATTATTTCCCCACGATTAACCTTAGATGGAAATGGAGGAACATTATCGGAATGTTCAACCGTAGAAATGGAGGTTACAGTTGGAGAATTATTTGATCAGATACTTGCAGATGGAAAAGATCATGCAAGCCGGAGATATTATACGTTTGATGGTTGGTACACAGAGCCTTCTGGGGGAAACAAATATCCAGAAAGTGGAAATCTTATGCCCGATACAGAAGTAACTGCATATGCTCACTGGGAAAGAAGCTACAGCGAAGTTATCTTTAAAGATTGGGACGGAATGACTTTAAAGAATCAGGAGGTTGCTATCGGAGCTGATGCAACACCGCCTAAAGTACCGGAACGGCAGGGCTATACGTTTATTGGATGGGATAAATCTTACTCAAACATTCAAGATCACAGTACAATAACTGCCCAGTATACCATTAACGGATATTTGTTAACAATGGATGGCAATGGAGGGACTCTGGCGGGAAATGTCAGGAAAGAGCAGATTCTTACCTTTAACCAATCCTTTGATCAGGTACTTAAGGACGGAAAAGATTTAGTAAGCCGGCCAGGATATAGTTTTGATGGCTGGTATAATAGCGCATCAGGAGGAAGCAGTTATTCCTACAGCGGAAACCAGATGCCAGCAGCCAATGTTACATTGTTTGCTTACTGGTCGCCAAATACATATAAGGTTACTTTTAATCCGTATCACGTAAGGTGGGACGGGGAAGCAACAATAGAAGAACACACCTTTGATACCAGACTTGGAATCCTTCCTATGCCAGAAATTTACGGTTGGAAATTCACCGGATGGTGGACGGGAAAGAATGGAACGGGAACGGAAGTTGCAAATGACTTCATGGTAGAGCCAAAGGATGTGGTTTATTACGGCAAATGGCAGCCAGAGACATACCAGATCCGCTTTATTTCAAAGGCAGAACAGCCAGAAGGAGAATCGGTACAGGAGTTTAATGTTGGGCTTAGATATGACCAGGAATTTGGAAATCTTCCGGTACCAGAAGAAAAAGGATATACATTTATGGGCTGGTACGATGAGGAAAATAAGAAAGTAGATTTTCAGACTATATTTAATCCTGATTCTGATGCTGAAGCAAAGACCTATCATGCAGTCTGGAAAGGAAAGACCTATCAGATTCGCTTTGTTTATAACGATTCTGACGGTAATCCAGTGGTGAATATCATTGATGGAACTTATGGAATGCAGATCGGAACGCTTCCAAGTCCAGACAAACCGGGATATACCTTTGCGGGTTGGTTTAGGGACAATGGAGAAGAGGTAAAAGCCGGAAGTTTGGTGGAGTTTGGTGATAAGGAGTATAAAGCCAAATGGATACCAAACAAGTTTACCATTCACTTTAAGAGCAATTTGGACTCCATGAGTGATCCACAAGATAAGACTGTAACGTATGCGCTTCCTATAGGAGAGCTGCCATTACTAAATGCGACAGGATATGTCTTCCTGGGTTGGTATACGGAAAGCTCGGGAGGAAGCCTAATCAAAGACACCACGCTGGCTGCACTGGGAGATCAGACCTATTATGGTCACTGGTTTACGGGTCTAATTGATAATGGGAATGGTACATATAGAAAATCCGGATCAGATGGTAAATGGAATACAGCGGACGATGAACTTTGGTGGTACGGAACAAATGGAAAGCCGGGAGCCGGTGATCGCCCGATCTACCTCATGCCCGGAGGAAATGGTTATTACATAGACTTGGGTAATGGTTCTTACTTAAAGCCGGGATCTGGAGGAAGCTGGACATGCGGAATCGAACTCTGGTGGTATGGATCAAATGGAAAACCAGGAGCCAGTGATCGTCCGATCTACTTTATGCCCGGAGGAAATGGCTACTATATTGAAAATGGAAATGGAAGTTATACCAAACCCGGATCAGATGGAAGCTGGACAAATGGAACGGAAACAAGGGTGTATGGACCAGGTGGAAAGCCGGGAGCTGATGATCGTCAGATTCATGTAGTGCCCGGAGGAGACGGTTACTATATCGACAATGGAGATGGAACTTACACCAAGCCGGGTCCAGATGGAAGTTGGACAAATGGTACAGAACACTGGTCGAGTGGTCCAGATGGTAAAATCGGCACTTCTGATGATAAAAAGATTAGTAGTGGGAATATTGATCCGGAACTTACAAATCCGATACCTACAAATCAAGAACCGGCAAACCCAGATCTGATAAAGCCTTTGTCAGAGAACCGGGAGGAAGAGGAAATTGTAAATGCTCCAGTAATACCGGTTATTGACAGTACTGTAAAACCAGTAGTACCTGATAACGGAGGAACATTCAATGTCAACCCAAACAATCCCCTTGAAGTCACCTATACAAAACCGGATGGAACTGCAGCTAAAAATGAGTGGGTTGGTGATGGGAAAGATTGGTACCACGTCGATGAATCCGGAAATCTTAATTATGACTGGTATCTGGAGGGAGAAAGAACCTGGTATAAGCTTAACAAAGAGCCTGGTGACAGATTTGGTGCTGCACTGAGTGGCTGGAATTACGAACCGATGGACGATAAAAGATATTTCTTTGATCCCAGTACGACAAAGATGCTTACCGGATGGCAATACATTGAGAATAAATGGTATTACTTTACAAAACAAAATGAGTCACAGACTTATTATGGAAGTAACCCAGAGGGATGGAAGTATGATCCGATAAAACCAGGTAAGCCTTATGGATCAATGTATAAAAAAGAGATCACTCCAGATGGATATCTGGTAGATGAAAATGGAGTTTGGAAAATTAAATAGGAGGAACAATGCGAAAAAAATTTGTGAGAGGGCTGGCATACATCATGTGTGCCACCCTGACAATTACCGCAGTACCGCCTTGGGCAGTATATGCGGAATCAGGGACAGAAGTTTCTGGTTCAAAAGTGGACACGCCTTCTGAGGCGACCAGTGACATAGAATCAGAGGTAGAAGAACCCGTTAATGAAGAGGATGTAGAAGAAGATCTGCCAGAAGTAGAACCCGAAGAGATTCCACCTGCAGACCCAGATCCGATTAAAGTTCCGGCAACGGAACTGGTTAATATTGCTACACCATCTGAAGTAGTAGAACCTACTTTTACGGATGTGAAAAAAGCCTTAGCAGCTTCCCTACTTTCTTCTGTTCCTTCTTCCAGTTCTTTGGGAGATATCTGGGATTTCTGGTCTGGAAAGACCAGTTTTGAATTCCTTAGTGGAAGCCAGGGAGAGGGAACGGAAGAAAAGCCATACCTGATTAAAAACCGGGAGCAGCTTATGGGACTATCCGAGCTTACGGCCATGGGTATGATGGTGCCGGATGCGGAGGGAGCCAAATATGCCGGAGATTATTCCGGATGTTACTTTGCCCTGGGTGCGAATATTGATCTTCAGGGAGTGGACTGGATTCCTATCGGCTTTTATCAGGACTCTTCGGAAAAGGCTGGGGAAGTTTCCCACACATTTAATAGTTCCTTTGATGGAAACGGAAAGACTATTAAGAACTTAAAACTGGCTTCCTTTGCCGGTTATAACAACGTAGGACTCTTTGGATCGGTATCCAATGCAAACATCCATGACCTGACCATAATTCCGGACAGCAGCTCCATAAAAGGAAATGACCGGACTGGTGTGGTGGCAGGGTATGCGGAAAACAGTGAAATCCGAAATGTAACCGTAAAAAATGCTGACATCAGCTCCACCGGCATTTCCGGAGGGATTGCAGGTGAGATCAGTGGTACTGTCATTGAAAATGCCACCTGCGAAAAAGTCATGATTGATGCAAAAGGAGGAAGTGAAATCATTTATGCCGGTGGAATCGCTGGAGTTGCCTCCAATTCCTCTATCGTTGACTGTGAGGTATCCACCGGAACAGGAACCACCGCAAGAATTCAGGGAACCGGATACATTGGTGGAATTGTAGGGTATCAGAATGCCTCTAATGTATTTAACACCTATGTAAGCGGAACCATTGGAGGTTATCACTCTGATGCCATAGGAGGAATTACAGGTAAGTATGCAGCCGGGAAATTAAAGGTAGCCCGTTTTGCGGGAACCATTGGAAACTCTCAGCTTGGTTCCATGGCAAGAGAAGGAACCTTTATCGGAACCAGACAGGGAGCTGCAACTAATTTCAACTACATAGAGGATGTGGCGTATCTGTTTGCTGATACGGAAAGTAAGATAAGCGCCAACGTCTGCGGTTCGGAGATCATTGATGACAATGATTATACCTACGCTGCTCATATCGGTTACTGGCACACCGGAGATATATACTATACTCTGGTTCAGGGCGGAGTACAAAAGACCATATCAGATCAGTACTTTTATGAAGAACTGGAAAAAGGTATCCTGACCGTTCTTGATGAGGAGTCTGGAGATTATATCCTGGATCACTTTGCTCCGGATTCTTTGGGCAGGCCCGTAAGAGGGTATCTGTTATATGTCAATCAGATTGATACCATAGCAAACGGCCAGAACTATTATGATATTGCCATTATGGAAGTACGGGGGAGTTCCCAGTATTCCAAGCCCATGAATAAAGAAAATCGGGGAGCCATTGCAGCTGGTACCGCAGTCACCGTTACAACAGCACCAAACAATACGGATACGAAAAAGTTTCAGATCGAAGGCGCTCCTTTCTATGTTAATAGCAAGGGAATTAAAAAGAATAGTACCTATTCTGATAGCAGCCATGCCTATACCTTTACTATGCCAGAAGATAACATCACCCTTTCCGCCCTTTATAAGAAAGTGGCAGTATCCGTAAAGGTAGATCCGGAAAGCTATACCTTTGCCGTCATTCAGACCAGGACTGGAAACCGGAAGAATCCGGCAATAACGACAGAGATTAAGAACAAGGAAGGAAAATTGATCGCCCGATATATCAACGGTGTGTTAGAAAAAGGAACTGAGGTGCAGCCGGTAAATATCAAGGCTGTGATTGATGCCAACAATGACGTAGCAGACAGCCGGGTGAAGTGGAGCATTGATGATCCTCAGCTCATCACTCTGGCAAAGAATAGTGACGAAGAGACTGACGGATACACGTCCCAGTCAGCAAGCTTGGCAGTCAATCTTTCCTCCTCCTTCTTTCAAACCATTATAGCGGATGCAGAAAAGAAACAGGCAGATGAGAATTACCAATATAAGATTCCTAATACCATTTACGGCGCAGGGCATCAAAACGGAGGCGTTGCAGTTTTAACGGCACAGACCAGACCCTCCACTTCCTTTGAAGGAAAGCCTTGTACCGCCAACAGCCGGATCAATGTCACATTTCAGATCATTGACAATACCTTAGTTGCCACGGAGGGAGCAGCGCTTGATAAACAGGCACTTACCTATACGGTCAAAAGGACTCTGACTGGGGATCGAATCAATTCACAGGAAATAATTACAGTAATAGCTCCTCAGTCCTTAACGGCAACGTTCACCCCAGACTTTTTTTCTAAGGATGAAGTGGTATGGACCAGTTCCGATCCGGCAGTCGTGCAAGTGTCGCAGGATAATGAGGCATACCGGGAAGCATTGGTTAGCGCTTTTAAGGATGCCGCTTGGATACGTAACATCATAGCTACTGATAATGGAATCAAAAGCAATGATCTATATGCCAAAGTATCAGGAAGCGGAAGCCGGGATGTAGTTATTACCGTTGATGGAAAAGACAAGTTGGGGAATAAAGCTTCCGCTGTCTGCCTGGTAACTATCAACTTTGTAACGGATGACCAGACAAGAGTAGTCCCGGAAGGAATTATCCTGGATCAAACAGAACTATCTTATGATCTTGGCTATCAGATGGTGGGAGATATCTATTCACAGATTGCAGATAAGAAAGGATTCATTGCAAAGAAACTGTCTGCAGCGGTTCTCCCAGATCTTGATGAGTCAATAGAACATAAACCCTATGACCGGACTGTAATCTGGACTTCCTCTGATCCGGCTGCGTTATCTGTTGATGAGCAGGGAAATGTAATGCCAGTTGATGGTGCTGCCTGGATCAATGAGGTACTTTACAAAGCTCCACACCAGGGAGAAAAGAATGTGGAGATTACGGCCACCACAAGAGACGGAAAGAAAGCAGCCACCTGTCTGGTGAAACTTACATTCCAGGCAGAATGCCTGGAAGCAGACCGAAACAGTGAGACATTTGATCTGGTACTGACCAAAACAGGAAGAAGAAATAATCCTACTTATACCTGGAGCGGTATGGAAGCAAAGAAATTTTCCGCTTCTGTTTATCCAGAAAATAGGGGGAAAAAGATCCAGTGGAGGTCTTCTGATTCAGGAATCCTTTCTGTAGATTCAGAAGGAAATGTCAGAGCCGTAGTAATTAATGAAAAACAGGAAATAATTGCTGGCTGGATCAACGAGATATTGGGAAAATCACAGTACTCTGGACGCACAGATGCTATTGTATATGCAGAAAGCAGTAATGGAAAGCTTTCTGATCCAATCCAGGTAAGATTAAACTTAAAAGTCATTGATAATACCACTTCTGGTGGTAGCTCCGGAGGCGGAGGCAGTGGCGGCGGAGGAAGCCGATCCGTAGGAGTAACGGCTGCAGGAAATATCAAAGGAGCGGCAGAACCCTCTGGTGCAATCACCGGCACATGGACTCAGACTGGAAATGGGAAATGGATCTTTGCTTCCGACCGAACGTATACCGATGAATGGGCATACATTAGTAATCCATTTGCTACGGGAAATCAGGAAAAGGCATCCTGGTTTCGGTTTGATAAAAATGGATTCCTGGTAACGGGCTGGCAAACAGATGCAGATGGGAATATCTTTTACCTAAAAACGGCTACCGATGGAACCCAGGGACAGATGCTTACTGGCTGGCAGAATATAGATGGTATCTGGTATTACTTTAATACGGTTTCTGATGGAACAAAAGGAAAGTTAATGACTGGACTGGTCATTGATGGGCAATATGAAATAAATGAAAAAGGCCAATGGATTAAGGAAGGTAAAGTGGTTACTGCAATGCAGTAACCACCCGTCTGGCCAATTTCACAGCACGTTGATAACCGAATATGAACCGATAGAAAAAATATGTAATGAATGAAAAGAAAAAAGAGATTCTTATTCAGAATCCCTTTGCATTTTTTTTCCATTGCAGCAATGATAAAGCCTCTCATACTCATGCCTCTTGATTCAGAAAAAGTTTTGTATTTTTCATACTCTGCTTTTTTGAGATCAAGAGGAACACGCTTCAACTTTTCCTTGGCATATTTAATTGTAGCTTTAATATGACTTTCAGACGCAGACATATAATCACCTCGGATCTGATTATATCACATAATTATAAATGTACATATATATGATATAAACGTACGTATATTATATAATCATATTATAAAAATTAGTATTTACTCAACTAAGATGATTTATATCGAATCATTGAAGCTACTATTCCTGTACCAATCGCAAAAAAAGTATCTGTCATAAATTCAGGTAGGTTATTTCTTTTAGCTAAAAGCATACAGGCAATATAGACAGTTATTAATAAAGTGTAATATGTGAACTTATTGAATCGCTTTGCAAGTTTTACAGAGCATCCAAATGTTCCATTAAAGAAGACAATTCCACCAGTAACAAAAAAAATAATTACATATTTCATCATCATACCTTCCTTCTGGTAATTTTATAATAGCATACCACTTATTATGCTTAATAACAATTATAAAGGAATACAGGAATTTAGATGTAGAAATAAGGTGATCCAGTAAACTGATATTTGGATAAATACAATGTAAAAAGGGGAGATAAGATGAAACTTACAATGAGAGAAAAAAGCAGAGATATACCGGTTATGGTTATTTCAGAAAGTAAAGAGAGGTACGGAGTTGTCATAGGCATAAGTAACGATATTGTTGGAATACTGTTAATTACAGGAGAATACATAGATGCACCAGTGAGTGCAGTAAGAAGAATTCGAAAGTTAAAAAAGTGAGATTTTAATAGTCTACAATAGATGATAGCCTATATTAGGGCATTTCCCAGCGCCTTGATAAGTGGATTAATATATGTTATCATCATAGTAAGTGATAGGAGGGCGATGTATGAAAAAGAATTTATTAGTGGCAGCGATGTCAGCTATATTAGTGATTGGGACAGCAATAACATCCTTTGCGGATATGTATGATCCGCAATATCCATTAAAAGGTTATATGGAGCCTTGGTTTGTAAATAGTCCAGTGACTGGTGAGACAGCATGGAAGAGTGATCCAAATAACTTTTTTTATGAGTCTAATAATCATAGGCAGTATGCTCTGAATATTGCAATTGCAAATAAAGATCCACTTTCTCTTACTTATATTGGTAATGCAATAGAATTGGCAGCTATTGCTAAATTGGCAGATTATTTAACTACGGGGTTAAGTCCAGAACAGGGAAAATTAGAGCTTCTGACTACAGAACTTAATGAGTTCTTAAACAGCTTTGATTGGAGAAATGCTTCTGATTATGAAAAGGCAGTTCAGATTGCAAAGAGAATTAGGAAGGCAGACTACTTAGATCAGGAAGGAACGCAGTATTCTTACAGTTGTCTGGTTGAGGGAAAAGCCAACTGTAACGGTTATACAAACGCAGCAAGATTGCTTGCAGCATGTATTGGATTAGCTACAGATGAACTTGGCACTATAAATCACACTTATCCTATTTTTTTAGTAGACGGTGTATGGTTAGCATATGAACCTACCAGTAAGGATAATTACTTCACAGTGGCAGATGTTTATACTCCATCTTATTATTTAGTCGGAGAACCACAGTTAACACAATTGGGTAAATTCTGTGAAGGAATTGGTTATCAAGTCCCGGAGAGTGTGGAAGGAAAGTTCCCCAACATTTCCTATGGTATCATTTATGGACAGCGGGCACCATTTATAAAGTTTAACTAAATATTATATATTTTATCATAAAGAAAGCTATCGGTTAATTATAATCGGTAGCTTTTTTGTGCTTAAAAATATAGAGAAATAAGGAGAATAGATGATTACAAACTGGAAGAAAGGTAGAAAACTAAATCAGATAATTGCTGGATTGCTGGCAGCAGTATTATTGTTGACTCCTGTGTTCGCTTATTTACCACCCGCAATGTTTGATTCTTGGGGCTTTGGACTTGTGTTTGTTAGTTCCGGGCAGGCAGGACATCCATACCTAATGGGAAAAGCACCGGGTGATAGTAAAAATACTTGGTTTTTATGTATGAATCAGGGAGCCTCGGCCCATAGCAATTATGATTACTCTAAGGTTAATATGGATATTAATTATAATAATGGGACTATTGAGCAGAAGCGAATGTTTTGGGCCTACATTGCTGCATTTGGAAGTTATGATGATATCCAGACACTTACTACTACGTTTGGGGGGATAGATAAAAATATAGCAAGAGAAACTGCATGGTCTAAGGGCAAAAGCAATGGTGGATCAGCTTGGATCGAAAACATGGCCAACGATGGTTTTATGTCTTTGGAAAAAGTTCCGGAAGGCTGTAAAAGTCCTAAAGAGATCCTGGAGTTAATTAGTCGGTACAATACTGACGGAAAAGCAATGTATATTAATAATTTAAGAAGTGGCCCTGGTCAGATAGATACAAAGAAGCTTTATGAATTAACCGGACTTTCTGATTGGGAAACTTTTAAGAGGTATTGTAAAATCACACCAGTGACTTCGGGAATGGTCATTAACACAGAAGGACAAAATCTTTCATGGAGCTTCCCTAATGCCCCGGCTGGACAGAAACCAACTGAAGCGGTTATGAAGATTAGTTACGATCCTACTATTTTTAAAGTATTGGAGGTCGCAGGTAGCCTAGAGTATTTCCAATGCAGTGTGCCAGGTTCCCAACAGTTATACAGGGCAAAAGGTAATGTAAAGCAGATCACTTGTGAATTCTTTATCACTACAAAGTACAGTACAAACGCCCCTACAACCGGAGATGGTGAGGTATCGTTAAAAATTTATGAACACAATGAAACCTTTGAATCTAACTATAAGGTTGGACTGGAAAAAATAGATCATGAAACGGGTAATCCTTTACAGGGTTCAACATGGCAGGTATTGGAGCAATTTGATAATAGTCAATTAAGCGATGATGAAACTGATGGTGGAATCATTGAAGATAACATGAGAGAAGATCCAACAACATGGCAGGACTGGATGGTGTTTGATGATGACCTGGTTACAGATGCCAGTGGACGTATTTCTCATAAAGATAGCCGCTATTACGATTTTAGTCATGCTTATTGCAATGGCCATCCAATTCCTCCGGAACCGGAAATAGATGAATCTGAAGAGGGAGAAGGCGAAGAAGGGGAAGGAAGCGATGAAGCGGACGAAGCTGCAGAAGAGTATGAAAGACTCATGGATGAATGGCAGGCAGGAGTAGATGCCTGTGAAGCCCGTGCTGCAGCCAGTGGCGGAACTTTTCACCATTGGGAATGTGGAAGCGAGGCTGAACCATCTGAAGATGAGGCATTTGAAGCGTCAGGCTGTAAAGCAGCCAGAGATGCAGCATATGAAACGTTTATCAATCTTGAATATGATTATACCTTCCGGGAAACAAAACCAAGAGATGGTTATATCATTCATGATCCGGGCCATCCAGATGATGTGCCGATTGAAATTATCACAACAGCTGCTTCTGAGGTCGAAAGATCTGCAAAATGGAAAAGTTCCAGTAATGCGGATATTAGAGTTACCGGATATGTGCGCAACATGACGAAAGACAGTTCGGATAACAAAGATTTTCAAGGTTTTGCAGTACAGAGTTTAACAAACAGGGAAGATCTTGAATCAGAGGATTTTGATCTTATCAGTGAAAATAAAATGTTACTTTCTGACAGTGATAATCTTTTAGCAAGTCCTTCCGAAAGTTCTGAAGATCCGGAACAAAGCGGAGATTTAATCCTGAAAGAAACCTATGATCTTCCGCTTGGAGAAAAAATTATTAACAAATTACTTAAATTTATCGGGCTTCCTACTGTTTTTGTAGAAGAGAAGGAAATAACCGTAAAGCTGGTTGCAAAAGAGGATGAAGAGTTATTTGAAGACGAATTCGATGAAGACGAATTTGAAGAGGATGAGGATGATGAATTTCTGGATGAATCCATAGATGATGATGAATCAACCCCCTCGCAGGCGAAAAAGAACTTTATTAATTATTCATTGAGATCTAGCCTGGCCACTGATTCGGAAGCCTCTATATCTGAAGAAAAAAGAGCCACAAGGAAAATTAGTTTATTTGCGGCTGAAGACACAGATGAAGAACCAGTAATGACTACGTCGCTTCGTTCAAATGCTCTTAGCGGTGATTTTGAAGGAGGTGAGGAAGACAGCCAGCCAGAGGTGGAGAAAGGACCAGATAATTATACCGCTCATACCTTTAAAGTGTACGATCATCGTGTACCTGGACAGGTTCATTTTAATAAGAGAGACATAGAACTAAGGGCAGGGGAATCTAAAAATTATGATTCTTTTGGAGATACCCAGGGGGATGCTACATTAGAAGGCGCTGTATACGGTTTGTTTGCAGCCGATGATATTTACGGTCCAGACACCCAAAGAGATGAGAATGGAAATATCTCCTCTGGTATTGGAGTGGTATTTGATGCAAATGATCTTGTTGCCGTGGCAACCACAGATAAAAATGGAGAGGGTTCCTTCTTAACAATAACAGAAAAACCTCACAGCTTTTACAATTATAAGACCGGAAAAATTGAATTCACCGGAAAGAACTATCCGGAAAACCTGTATGTGAAAGATGGATATGAAAAGGCGCAGCCACAAGAAGAGAGGGGGCGGAT
The DNA here is from genome assembly GCA_963523055.1 of uncultured Paenibacillaceae bacterium. Taxonomy (GTDB): domain Bacteria; phylum Bacillota; class Clostridia; order Lachnospirales; family Lachnospiraceae; genus Lacrimispora. The sequence goes on from CAURBV010000005.1 coordinate 112,616, forward strand.
CTATAAAGATAATAAGTCCATGAATGGAGACAGCTGGATTGGAAGACCTTTAATTCTTGGAAACTATTATATTAAAGAACTTACCAGATCTGAAGGATACGAACTTTCTATCACTGGAAAAGATATGGAGGTTACAAATGCTGTGCCAGGTACCCGTGAGACCTATGGTGAGACCCCTGATTCCATAACGGCACCAGTGGGATCCGCCTGGATCACGAAGCAGCTTTATAATGCAGTTACCTTTCCAGAGGGAAATGCTACATATGGAAATAAAGAAAACTTACTTCTTCTTGAAACAAAATCAAAGGATGCTACCAATGGTTATAATGTAGTGCTTGATGGAATCCCGGAGGGTGCAGATATTTACATAAATAATGTTACGTTAAAGCCGGTGGTAATCCAGCAGGTGGATGGAGGTAAGTGGGTTGATGCAAAGGAAGCGCCTTATTATCAGACGGCAGAATCTCAATCTGTTTATAAGCGTGATATCAACGGATATATGATTGAAAAACCAGGAGTATCTGCGACTGTAAAAGTTCCATACGAAGCAGCTGGAATTGAGGCAGATAAACTTCCGACAGAAGGTACTGCGGTTGTCAGTGATCCGGCAAGGTTTGCCAGTGCATTTACCAATTCAGAAAGCAACGTAAAGTATGTGAAAGCCGAGCTGGAGCAGATGATGCGTGATTCACTGCAGATGGAAACTCCGAAAGATAGTGATTATTCTACGATAAATACTCCTGTCTATGATCAAAAGCGGACGGTGAATGGAAAAACCGTCTACGGAAAACCAGAAATCGTTCTTGAAATTGATAATGTAACAACCAACAAATCCGTCATTGAAGCCATTTTAAATTATTACATCAACGAAAAGGTATTTACTTATGGTGGTCTTCAAAAAATTGAATACAGTGGCGGAAAAGCAATTGTAACAATTGTTGCCGGCATGACTCCGGGCAGAACCTTACTGTATCAGACAAATTCCAGTGGTGATGTGGTAGCCGCTTACTTAACAAAACTGAGTACAACCTATGGAAGATATGTCATAAGAAAGTACACAGGAGATGAGTTAAATGCTGCAAAAGTGGAGGATACAGGCAAATACATAATCAATGTAACGCCGGATTTTGAAGTTGGTGATGATGGGATACCAACAGACAAAACTATTTATCCAACGGATAGTGAGAGATACCTTCATTATGCTGCAGGTGAAACCCTTTACGATTACTGGTACTTAAATGGCGATACATATGTTGGCCACGCTCCAGTAACCAGAAAAGTCTGGGTGCCGAATTACAAGGAAATTACTGTAAATGAGGAAAATGTAAGTTCCTCAAAGATCCCCAAGGTCAGCTCCATGGAAGAAGTGACTGACCAGACTGGCAGCACTTATTACTACTATGATCAGGTTGCAAAGCAGTATACCATTCATGTTGGCTCCAACGATATGGACCTTAACGGTGTTAAATCCGGAAACTTTACCATAGCGCTTAATAATGGGAAACGTGAAGTAACCAATGAAGATATAAACAGGATCGGCCCCAATAATGTATGGGGGTACGTAGCTGGATCCAGCATATCCAATGCAGAATATGTCATTCGTGTTTCAGGTGCCGGAGCTGGGGCATTCACTTCCGCAGATTATGATAACAACAAAACTTTTATAAAGAATCAGCGATTGATTAGCAACGGGTATCATGACTTGAATGAGGATGGAAACACAAGAGAGACACCGACTCCAATTCAGGAGCGTATTATTGGGCAGCAAATTAAAGTCACGAAGACTATTGATGAAACATCATATGAAAATACCAACTCCTATGGTGCAGCCCATGATGACTGGTTCACAAGAACATTTGGCGGACGTTTTGGAAGGAATACGGTGGCCAGGAAGATGGACAACTTCCGGTATAAGGTGTACTTAAAATCAAACATGGAACGATTGTACCGGGATAATGATGGTAGTGTCATATGGCAGGACCGATTTGGAAATGAAATAAATGTGACCGACCAAAATGAGAGATTTCCAGCCCTGGTAAATAAAGTTTATACGAAAGTCCAGCACCTTACCTCTCCTTTATATAAGGATTCACAAGATGCAGTTGTAAGCAATGATTCCTTATACAGCTATTCAGATGGTTTCATAAATGAAAGCCAGAATAACGGTTATACTTCCGTACTAGAAACCATATCTGTAAAGACGGATAACGGTAGCGAAGCAAGAAATGTCTCTGTTTACAATTACGAAAAGTTTTTTGATGCCATAAATGTGGCCAATACGGATAAATGGGATCATACAGAAAACAGCAGCACATCCTTTAAGCCTTTTGCTCTAATAAAGAAGTTCCTGTTTGGAACAGGAGGGGCAGAAAATCAATATCCAGCTGGCCATAACAATGTAGAGATTAAGAATGATATCAGTACCTCAGAGATAGCTGCAGATAATGCCCTACGCTCTGACAATGTCCGCCAGTTTGCGATTACCTGGTATCTGGATGACGAAGTTGCAAAGCTGGTGAAAAAGAATCAGTCTGAGGAAACGGAAAGCGCAACAGGAAGGTATACTTATTCTGATGAAGTTTATGACAAAGCCCTTTCAGAAGCGATAAAAAAGGCAGAAAACTATTTAAAACCATTCTTTTCCTATGACCTTGACCGGATTTATTCCATTGAATGGGATAGTGCACAGGAGGGTGGGGCAGATAAGGATCTAACGACACTTTCTGCAGATACATTATATGGTGATACAGCTGGAAACAACGATGGTTATTATTTTGCCACATCAAAATATCTGCCATACGGAACCTATGTGGTGGCAGAACAGCAACCAAAATTCAGTAACCTGGGGGATTTAAAGAACAAGCATTACCAGATTGACAAGCCAAGAGAAGTCTCGCTCCCTTCTGTATATGCGGATTATGGTGGATCTCAGGCTACTCCGGAAGTAACTAATAATTATTACAATTATTCTGCCGGCACAACGCAGCCTGAGATGGAGAGTAAGTACAAGATCCGCTTCAATGAGGAACGTGTAAACATAATCAAGGGCAGAAATGCGGATGGCGACTTTGAAGTTTATAAGTATGGCATGGACATTGACAACATCAGAAATGCCATATCTGGAACTGGATCAGGTGATTATTTTGCCATGAATCAGAACGAATTTAAGCCCTATAAAAACTACTACAATGAGCAGGATAACAGGATAAGTGGTAATGTTTCCTATTATTTGTCAGAGGGCTTAAGTGGTAGAGATACAGTATCAAAATATTATCGGTTCAGCTCCGTTGCAGAAAACAAAGGTATCGCAAATGATGTCTCATTCCCTGGGAGAACCAGTACAGAAAATAATGGTGCTGGAATCCAGTACAAAGATAATATAACGACAATGCAAGGCGCGCAGGTTGCCTATGATGGAAACTATGCTCCTATGCTTGTACCGTGGACGGTAGTGGCCTCTGACAATGCAGTTACAGAGGTGGCAGACAGTTCCCTTTCTCCAAATGGGGAGAGTTCGTATAAAGGGTTTGGTTATACGAAGTTTAACAATAGGTTTTATAAAGCCAGGCTGAGAATTGAAAAATTAGATTCAGAAACGGGGGAAAACATCCTTCACGATGATGCAATGTTTGCATTGTATGCAGCGTCCAGGGAGGACGGGGCAAACACAGACGGAAAGGTAAAGTTCTATGAAACAGATACCTGCATCGAAGGCTCTAAGGAATTTTTAGAAGCAATGGGAGCTGCCGAGATCGTTCAATCAGGTGAGATCTACAGCGGATTGGTTCCAGCCGGCACCCCGATCTGTGAGGAAGGAGAGCAGGTATTTCTTTCTGATAAAGAAGGAAGAAGAACCGGTCAGTTTGAAGCCTTTACAACAACCAGAGATGGGTTACAGGCACAGGAAGGAAATCTGGCTTCCACATCCTATCAGGATCAGAATACAGGATATCTTGTTACCCCACAGCCTTTAGGTGCCGGTACCTATGTCTTATGCGAAATCAAACCTCCTGCAGGCTATGTAAGAACAAAGCCGGTAGCCATTGAGATCTATTCCGATCAGACCACCTATTACCTGGACGGAAAGCGGGATGAACGAGTGGCTGTAGCCATTTATGAAAATAAAGTCTTAGATGAGGATACCGCAAGGATCTATGTGGGAAATACCCCGATTCGCTTAGAAGTGTCCAAGATTAAGGATACTGCTTCCACTGTTACTTATCATACCGAAACCAGAGTGGAAGGAACGGAACTGGAATTAAAGCAGAGGTTCGGGGCTGAAAATTTGGAGTTTGGCTATAAAAACGGAACCTACTTAGGATATGGCTGGTTTAAAGGAACCCTAGAATCTCTTCAGGCCAGAAAAAAAGCGGGCGAGAATATCGAGCCAGTTTACTTAAATGGAGTATTTGCCGGATATGGTCTGGTATCCAGACCACTGGATACTGCAGATGATAAGAACCGTTACGTAGCCGGGGCAAAAATGGCACTCTACGATGCCATTGAGGTCAAAGAAAACGGAGACAGCGGAGATTACGGATATAACGGCGTGGAAGTGGTGAGAGACCGGAATAATAACGTTCAGTCCATAAAAGTTAAAAAAGGATACGCTGGAAGTACTGTAGAATTTATAAACAAACAGGATCAGGAAGGAAGCCTTTTGGGAGCAACCGGGGAAGGTACCTGGACGTATCAGACTATTGACCGGGAGGATACCGACATTCTCTTTTATTCCCTGGCAGATCTAACGGTTACCGAGGCCGGAGCAGATGGAGCAGTTTACGGTTATGACAGAAAAAGCAATAAGGTATCTGTGAAAAATAGGGAATCCATCTTTGTGTTAAAGGCAGGAAGACCAGTCTTTGAGCTTGAAGGAGGAGATTTAACCAAGATCCGCTATACAAAGGCAGACAAGCTCCTTGCACTACCTTCTGAAACAACGCTTTATCACCTGGATCCGGAAGGAAACCGGGATGCATATGTCAACCCGACCACAGGAATGGCTTACGCCAAAGAGGGAAACAAGCTTCTGGTCTGGCCGGTAAAAATTTCAAAGAATAAGACCGGGGCCATCATAGCCCGGGAAAAGATTAAAACCTTCCGGATTGCTGCTGTGAATGCAGATACCGATCAGGAGTACACAACCGGGACGTACCATGAAAAAACCTTTCAAAAGAGCATGAATCCGGTTTTAAATGGTCATGTACTGCCGGAGTATTACCAAAAGTCAGAGGAAACCTATAAAAAGGGAGATCCCATTTACGACATTGATGGGGATTATGTGCGCTATAAATACAATGATTTACTGGAAGCTTATAACCGGGCGGCTTACCGGATTAATAATCACTCCGGAAGAGATGCTATAGGTTGTGAAGAAAACACCACAGACGATCCGGGGCTTTACCATCGTCAAGGCGAAGCCTGGGTAATGGAAAACACCTGGATTACCGGAGAAAAATTTCCAAACGATCCTTTCCAAGCGGATATGACGGTGGGACAGGCGGATATGTTAAAACGTGTGATCCCAGGGACCTACATTGTGGAAGAGATAAAAGCCCCTTCCGGTTATAAGAAAGGATTTCCACAGGGAATTACCGTAAAAGAAACAAAAGAAGTACAAACAACCGGCATGGAAGATCAAAAGATTAAGGTAGAAATAACAAAGACGGATGCAGCCAGCCAATACCTGATACCGGTAATTAGTGATTACCAGGACGGTCTTGTTGTGACGGAACCCAAAGGCGCTTACAGCTATAAACAGATTACCGGTGCGCACCTGGCACTTTACAACGCTAAGAGAGTTTACACCACGGACAGCAGCACCTATCCCAAAGGTTATTACCTGGTCAAAGCAGAAAATAAACCGGCTGAGTGGACCGTAGAAAATACTACAGATAATACACCGGTCCGGATTGTAGCAGACTGGATCACCGATGGAAAAGCCAAATACTTTGAGGGAATCCCGGCAGGAGATTATATCTTAGAAGAATTTGAAGCAGCAAGCGGGTATGTAAGAACTTCCATGGAGATTACGGTAAAAGCAGCCGGTGACGTTCAGACCATCAACGTTACCAATGACCATACGAAACTGGAGGTTTATAAGTACTACTTAGACAGCAAGGGAGTAAAAACACTTCTTTCAAATGATCATGCAGCTGGACTGGCTTTATACGAAGCAAAGACAGACCAAGACGGAAATATTTTAACGGAAGGAGGAAAGCCCCAGTACGATGATTCAAAGAAAGTAGACCAGTGGACCACAAACGATTTGACGGAATACACGGAGCTGACAGAAAAGAGTAATAAACTTGCGGATCGCATGAAAGGTTTCTTTGGAATTACCAATAACAAGTCAAGCTTTCTTACCGAGTATGAAGCCGCTTACCGGGACAAAGGAGAAGATCTCACCTATCTTACATGGTACACCAAAGAGGGAGAGCGCAGCGCACAACGGACAGAGAACATACCAACCGAAAAGGGAGAGAGCATCACACAGACCTGGATCACCGATACCGGAGCTGCGATCCGGATCACCATTTACCGAAACGTGACAAACGGTTCCCTTGACTCCGATGGAAAACTGCCACTTAACTTTGAATACCAGTTTAACTTTAAAGAAAACAACGGAATAAAAACCTATGATACTTTAGAGGGGCTGCACCGTCTGGATTATCTGCCTCTGAATGCAGAAAAGGACGGGATGAAGATTGGAGCCTACGTACTGGTGGAAGAAACAGTGCCTAATGGGTTCGAAGCAGCTGATCCGAAGGCAATCGTCCTGACAGAAACCGGAGATGTGCAGAGATTCAGCCTTAAAAATGAGGAAAAGTACATCAATGTATTAAAGGTAGTGACAGATGGAGTAGCAGAATATGCAGTCACCGGCGCGGAGCTTGCCTTATATTGTTCGGATGCAGAGGGGAATCTTTTAGAAGATGAAATACACCTGGTTGAGACCTGGATATCCGGATCGGACGGAACTTATACGGAAGATGATAAGTTTAACGGAAATATTCCGGAAGGGCTTTCTATAGGCGATTTAAAACCGCATCGGATCGATAAAACCGCTTACGGAATCTACTATATCGTGGAAACAAAAGCACCAGCCTATATGCAGAAAGCAGATCCGGTAAAGATTACGGTTGGGGCTGAAAAGATATCATTTTATAAAGTGGTCAATACCCCTGCCGTTGGGAAATTGGAGATAAAAAAGAAAGCCTCCGATACTGAGGAAGGATTGGAACATACAAGGTTTGAGGTGACCAACAAAGAGACTGGGAAAACCTGGTACATGACTACTGGCTCAAATGGCATGGCAGAATTATCCGGGCTTCCAGTAGGAAAGGTCCAGACGGATGGAACCATTAAAGCTTACAACTATACGGTAAAAGAAATCTCTCCGCCCGATTTATATCAGATCACCGAGAAAATAAAGAAATTCCAATTTGATGGGACGGAGAACATAAATGAAGTGATCTATCATTATGAGACTTATAATGACCCTACAAAGATTCTTTTTAAGAAAACAAACTTTGATACCGGCATGGCAGTGGAAGGAGCGGTGATTACCGTTTGCAAGGCTATAGCGGTGAATGGCGAATATGAAAAGGACGGAGAAGCCATAGCAACAGCCGTTTCCGGATCCAACGGCTTCACCCTGACAAAGAAGCTATCAGCAAGACAGGTTTATATCATGGAGGAGTTAAAAGCTCCAGCTGGATACGTACTTTCAGCACCGGTTATCTTTACCGTAAATCATTCAGGAACAGGAATCTTAAATGTATCTAATAATTTCAGTGTTTTAAAACTGGCAAGTGAGAACGGTACCATAGAAGCCCTAACCATAACCGGAAGAGTTCCGGTAAAAACCTACCTCATCTTAAAGGATTTAGACACCGGGACAGAGTTACCAGCCTTCATGGGAACAGGAAGCAGCCTTACCTTGACAGCAAATGACGGGATCACGGACGGACATTTATATGAGATTACCGAGCATACCAGGTATTCAGATGGCCAGACAGAAAAATCCGGAAAAGAAACCAGACGGATCTATCTTGATGAACAGGGAACCTACTCACTGGCTTCCAGAACTTATTTAGAGACTAGGCAGGAACTGACCGACTCTGCTGGAAACGTACTGGCAGACTGGATCGTCAGTAATGATACCCACGATTATACAATAACCAATCCGGTCATGAAAGAGAGTCCGATTGCCAAGGTGACAAGCCGTGTTGGGGCTGGTCATAGTGCAATAAAGACAGGAAGCGTTATGAAATACACAATTACCTATACTAATCCATACAGTTATCGGGCAGATATAAAAGTAAAAGTAATTCTCCAAGAGGGACTTAATTATTTACGATCTACCTCCTATGGCGTTGAATTAAACGGAAACGTCACATGGAATCTAACCGATATAGCTGCCCATGAAAGCGGAACCGTAGATGTGGTAACTGTAGTTAGCGGAGAAAATGGAACGGAAGCCAAAGCAAACTTTATTACGACAGTCGGAGCGGTTACAAAAACCACAAACCTCTGGAACCCGATTGTCCTGGATGGCTCCATCAGTGTCATTAATAAACTGACTGGAACAGGAGAGAGCCAGACAGATGCTTTTACCTATCATGTAAAATTTACAGATCAGTCAGGAACGGCATTAATTGGCTACCAGGCATTCGCCGGATCCAAAACAGGAAGAATCAAGGGGGAGGGTGATATAACTCTTACCGGAGATGGATTTATTACCTTTTCCGGTCTGCCCTATGGAACCAGATATGAAATCACCAAAGTGGGAGCAGATGGATATGAACCGGGAGAGAAGATCGTGACCGGAGCAATCCAGAAAAACTTCCAAAGTGAAGTGTTTGAAAGCAATCGAAATGACGAATCGATCCGGGAAATCCTGACAGCAGGAGGAGGCTATAAACTTATGGAAACAACCTCTTACAGCGATGGGAACATTCTCATAAGCGGTGCGTACCGTTTTGAAGTAAATGCTTTAGGAATGGTTGATAACGTTGATATGGAAGACCGGATGGTGCAGCTGTATTTTTCCAAGATTGACAGGGATACTGGTAAGGAACTTACCGGAGGTAGCTATCAGCTGATTGATGCAGAGACAAATGAGATGATTTATGATTTTACTAATAAAGAAGAGAGGGTTCAGATCCCAGCAAAACTTGTAATACCTGGGAAAGAATATATCGTTCATGAGGTCAGTTCTCCAGATGGATACGCTTACGAAAAAGATATTAGATTTACTGCAGAAGACAGTGGAATTTCTGAGACCATAATCATGGAGGACCAGAAGACAGAAGTGAATATTTTAAAAACGGATGCAGAATCAGGAGCACTTTTAAGCGGCGGGCGGTTCGCTATCAGGGAAAAGGATACTGGCATATTGATCAAAGAATTTACACCAACAGGAGAACCAGTTATTTTCACAGGGCTTTTAATTGCCGGCAGAACTTATGAACTTTCTGAGGAGGAGCCTCCTGCCGGATATGCTTACAGTGAGAGTGTGACATTTACTGTGCCAGAAGAAGCAAAAACCATAACCATCACTATGAAGGATCAGAAAACGGAAGTTGAAATTCAAAAACTGGCCAAATCTCTGACGGAGAATACTCCTTCTGAAGCAGCAGGTTCTCTATCCGGAAGTACGCTTCAGATCTTAAATGAGGACAAAACAGCTGCAAAAGCTGCCCGTGATGAAAATGGTATAACAGCCGGTGCGGATTTAATCTTCACAACAGGAAGCCAATTCGAAGTGATAAAAGGACAGCTGATTGCAGGGAAAAACTACTGGCTTCATGAATTGAGACCAACAAACGGCTATGCTTATGCAAAAGATGTGGCATTTACAATGAGTTTAAATGGGCAAAGGAATACTGTCGTTATGATTGATGATCCGACCCATGTAATTCTGTCTAAAAAGGCAATTACGGGCAGCGAAGAACTTCCTGGAAATCGTCTGAGTGTAATAGATAATAAAGGAAATCAGATAGAACAGTGGATGTCTGGGGAGCAGCCTCATGAAATAATCGGAAAACTAATAGCTGGAGAAACTTACCACTTTATTGAAGAAAAGCCAGTAGACGGGTATGCCTATGCAGAAGATATTACCTTTACAGTCAGCAAGACTGGTAGCATTGACCAGGTAGTAATGAGTAATGATACAACTAGAGTCTGCATCAGAAAAGTAGATTCATCTGGTCGGATTTTAAAAGGAGCCACTTTACAGATATTAGATCAGCAAAAAAATGTAGCTGTTTCAGACTTTGTATCAACAGATGCCCCCATAGATATCATAGGTGAATTAGTAGCAGAAAGAACTTATTATCTTCATGAGGTAAATGCTCCAGCTGGATACCTTCTATCCTCTGATATAGCATTTACTGCACCCAAAGGTCCCCAACTATTGGAGGTTACTATGACCGATCCCAGCCAGCAGAGTCCAGGGTCGGATAAAATGTATCTCTTAAAAACTGATGCGGCAACAGGACAGGGTATTAAAGGAGTGGAATTTTCAATTTACCGCCCTAACGGAAGCTTATATCTGACTGTGTATACTGGTGAGGATGGATATGCAAAATTAGATATGCCAGAGAATGGAACCTATACTTACAAGGAGACAAAGTCGGCTCCTGGCTACCTTGCAACGGATCATACTTACTACTTCACCATTAAAAATGGTGAAGTAGCAGAAAACAGTATCGTATCAGTTGTTAATTACCGTTCTCCGGAAGTGATAATCCAAAAGGCAGATGCAGAAACAATGGGAAAATTAGCCGGAGCTGAGCTGGAGATCAGAGATGAAGCTGGAAAGCAGGTATTTAAAGGAATAACGGATAAAAATGGAATCATCTCATTCCAGCCGATCCGTTCTGGCCAATACACGATTCATGAAGTAAAAGCTCCGGCAGGGTATAGAAAGATTGATTCCTTCCTGACTATTTGTATAACGGACGACGGAACTATTACAGGAGAACTTACAATGTTTAACAGTCCGGAGCGTAGAAACAGAAAAGGCATAATTACAGCTAAATATCAATCAAACTTAAATGTTCTTGGAATTATCAGTCATAGAGGGGCAGGGGTCTGGGACTGGCTAAGCAAACTACCTGGGACAGGCGACGCAGGTCTTGGAAGTGGGATACTATTGAGTCTGGGTCTGTTTACTCTTGTATGTGGAATAACTATCGTGAGAAGAAAAAACAAGTAAGGTGAAATGCAAGTGACAGAGCATGCAGTCATAAAAAGTTGGGGGATAGAAATTTATATATCCAAAATTGTAAAACTATTACTTTTGTGATAAAATGTAACTAATTTCCAAATAAAGAAGGAGGAATATCGTAATGAACAAAGAAGTATTAAATTATGTAATTGAAAAATCACATGAATTAATCAATGCACCATCCTGCAGCAAGGAAGCAAAAGCTGCCGCGCAGACATGGCTGGATGCAATTGGGACGGAAGAAGAAGCGGCTGAAACAAAAAGATACATAAAAGAACTGGAGGCGGATATTATACCGATTGATGCTTTAATTGGTTTTGCAGAATCTGATCATGGAATCCAGATTTTTGGAGAGGATACCGCAAAGAATATTGCAGGTCATGCAAAAAAAATCAAGTCAGAAGGAGCCATCTATTGTGATTGCCCGGCGTGCTCAGCGGCTACAGCAATCGTTGAAAAGAAAGAACTTATTGCTGAATAAGTAAGATTAAGGTGTTAGAAAAAAACCTCCCGGATTGAATGTCACCAGCAAGCTATACTATTATGTTTTGCTTATTGGATATAACATTAAATACGGGAGGTTTTTTTTGCTAATCAAAAGTGTCATTTTGCAACTTTGTTAGTCAAACGTTAGTCAAAAATTATTCGATTTTCCGGACAGAATCAAGTAGGGGTGTCTGCATAATATTGGAAGCCTCAGTACTCTTGCTACGGAAGAAATAAGAATAAATATTAAGGGGAGTCGTAGGATCTTTATGACCAAGAACACCCGCCACGGATTGCGGATCAAGATTATTTGTAATCAGGATAGCTGCAGAGGTATGTCTTAGATCGTGCACATTTTGACAATTAACCAAAAATCCAAATATAGAAGAAGATGGTAATGTATTAGTCACATTCTATAGTTTAAAAGTATTTTCATATTATATTATATTATATTATATTGTCGAAATATGCTATGACTTAGTATTTAATCTTATTAAGTAAAGATATATAATAAACATATACTCTTAAAATTGATTCTTGGGGGATGATTCCATTGATAAAGTAAGTTTTATTTATTATAAGTAACTTTAAAAAAGATAAAATTTATAGGAGGGCTATATTAATATGAGTAAAGAAAAATCTATAAGTAAAATGTTAAAAAAAATATTATTTTTAAGTTTGGTTTTAAGTATTATGTATGTACCGTGTAATACATATGCAATCAATGATACTAATGTAAAAGCAACAAGTAACGAAGATAGTACACGTATTGCAGCAGCATATAATATTAATTATTTATATGATGAAAATTGTTTAACTAATACAGAATGGAGATCTGGTGGCTGGGGGGATCCAAACGCAATAGTTAACATACCAATAGATTATAATTATAACTATTACAGATTTTCAATTGTTAAAAGAAGCGGTAAGTGGACTAATGGTGGATATTTTAGAATGGTTCGAATATCAGATAATAAAATCATGTTCGAATATAAAAATGATAAATCTAGTGATTGGGATTACCATAATATACCGACAAAATTATTAAAAGAAGGAGATTATAGGTTGGCTTATGGATATGGAAAACAATATGAAAATAAAAATTGGATGATGTATTATAGTAAAATTATTCGATTAACAAAAGCTTCTAATTAACGCCATTTTAAAAAGTGCTGAACGGAAGAAAAAATATACCGTATCAATTAAAATCATCCGTCAAAGTTGAAAAACAATCAGTCAGATTTATGTAAGAGTAAGAAAACAATTATAAGTAGTACATATTAAGAGAGGCGATATGCCTCTCTTTTTTCTACAACTAAATTAACAAGGAGCCAAAAGGCTCTTATTTTTATGCTCAAAATAGGACAGAAAGGAGTATTTATGAGTAATATTGAAAAAATTAAATTTGGAGATCAGGAATTTGACCTGGTACATGCAGGAGTAGAACTTAGCAAAACAGGAGGAACTATCAAATTCCAGATGGGAGATAAGATTTGAGGAAATAGAAACCATTCCGAAAGCTAACAGTACCATTAAGCAGATTCCTCGTTCAGGTAATATAGATTGGTCGCGAGCTGATCTTGTTTATGGAAAATTTATGTCAAGAAATGCTGGTTATAAAACAGGCATGGAGGCTGACGGAGTAACAGAGACTACAGCAGCTGTAATGATCGCGGTATTTAAATCACCAGATCTGAACGAAAGAGTTGCAGCCCTAGAAGCAGAGAATGCAGAAATAAAAAGGATAATGAATCCTTAATAGCAACCGTGGACGCGCTGGTTTTATCAAATTTTGAGGTGTAAGCATGTTTGATACATTAATGAGATCATATAATGGTGGGAAAGGAAAGCTGACAATTGCTATGCTGGCAAACGCAGTTATTAAAAAATGGATCACTGAAGAACAGAAACAGGAGATCGTCAAAACGGCAGACGGACAGTAACGCAGGAGGGAATAGATGATACTTGACTTCCATGTTAATAAGCAAAAATTAATCAGGGCAGATACTGAACACCCGGCAGCGCAGAGTCTGCAGTACCTTATGTCTCGATTCACTTTCCTGTCTGAAGACTGGGATAGTATGGAACAACATGCGATATTTAAGCGATATTTAAGCGGTATTAGTGAATCTTATATCATACCTTTAAACAGCTCTATGGTTTTGAGATTTCTGTGTATGGGTATCATGATGGCCAACGTATAACCACAAATAAAATATATATACCGATTCAGGAATCCTTACCGCTAAATATAATTTTGCTTATGATAATGATAAGCTAAATCGTACAATTTATAATGATATTGAGCCTTTAATTACTAAACATGGCATAGGCGCCGAAGGTATTATCTAATATACTTTGAATAAACCATATATTTTGAAACAAATAAAAAAAGCAAGACGAAATTCTTTTTAATCAACCAGCAATATTAATTTTATACTATTTAGTAGAAAATTATAATAACGAATTAAGTAGTATTTGGCAGTATGTGGAAGATGTTTTAGATCCGATTAAGGTAGATTTAGGTATAGCAATAGATTAAAGAGGCAGCCAACCCCGTCTCTTTTTATTACATTCACCAAGCCAGTGACACTTAAAATGAATAAGGCTGGTGTTGCAGTGGTGGTTAGGCAAAAACAAAAAAAAAGCAAATATCAATTAGTGTTTTTTCTCGGATAAAGTGGAATTTGATACTTATTAAAATGATCAAAATCCATAATATCATTTCTCATTATCTGCAATATCAGTGGATTATCAATTGATATTTTTTTGTATCGTGCTTTGGTATTCTTTAAGAGTACCTTCTATAAATAATATATCGTTCTTTAATAACTTGTTCCAAATATTTACTTGAGCATTTTCAGTAGAAATGTCATTTTGCAACCACATATGATTTACTAGGTTGTCATTTTCGTCAAAGTCTGAGCGTCTTTTATCTGCACGAAGTCCAAGCTTTGTTTAGTAAACAAATTTATTATAACTATCAATTACTTTTCTTAAATCTATTTTTATATAATTATCCATTAGTAAGCCTCCAATTTTAATTTAAACTAAAGTTCATATAACTTTATATACAAAACCAGCTTGCAAAAAAGAGCGATACATTATTTATAAAACGTTAGTCAAATGTTAGTCATTTGGATAAAACCAGATTTCAGAGATCTTAAATTTGCTTCTAAAAACAAGAAAAACCCCGTAAACACGAGGTTTTTCAACAGCTTTCGGGGGGACTCGAACCCCCGACCCACGCATTACGAATGCGTTGCGCTACCAACTGCGCTACGGAAGCAATCCGGCTATTCGGCACAGTACCGAACCTTTGACAGTATAACAAAAACAAGGTGAAAAATCAACCCCTTTATGAAAAAAATCTTAGATTATGTAATCGTTGCCAAACGTTCCATAAAAAGCTATAATTAACATAAAAGAACAAAATGTAAGCTTACGTTACAAGGAGTAGGACTGTTATGCATATGAGGGAAAATATCAGAATCAGAAAATTTGATATGGCAATTCCTGTACTCCTATGGCTGTTTCTGATTATTTGCTGCATCAGCTTTCTTCTTTATATGGTGCAGCAGAATGATAAAGAAAATAATGATTATTATAATAGCGTATCAAAGCAAAACCAGTTAACAGTCAAAGGCCGGATAGAAGGAGATATGTACCTGCTTAAAACCATAGCAGCAGGTTTTGGAGGCATGGATTCTGATCATGCCAGACAGCTGCCGGATATAGTCGGCCGTATGAAACTTTCCATGGAAGGTATGAGGGTGGAATATTCCAAGCAGCTTGACTGGACAAGATTAGACAGAGAAGATTATTATTTAAACGTTTTAATAAGGGGCAATGAAAACCAGCCCCTGGGTTACCTTTACGCAGGAAATGTACGCCATGTACTGAATGAGTTGCTGAATACGCAGATTTATGCAAGTTTAGGAATATGCGCAGTTTTTGACAACCGGGGAAATTTAATCGCGGCATCAGGTGATAGAAATGATGAACTTGCCCGGAGTGATATAAGACATAAAATTTACAATATGATTTCCAGTGGTCAGCAAACTTCTTCTGAATTAAAAATTGGAGTCAGAGGGCAGGAACATGCTGTATTGATACCGCTTGAAATCAATGACTGGTATCTTCTAAATACCTTTCCCAGATCCGATCTGGAAATCAGATATAAGGAAACGGCTGTTGGTATCGGGATTTTGATATTATTATCCTCCGGATTGTTTTTTTTATTTTATTTCAGACAGTACAGAACAATTACAGCAAACCAAAAAACTCTGGTGAACATTGCCTATACAGATTCACTTACCCGCTGCCATAATTTTTATGCATTTAAAGAAGAAGCGGAACGTATTCTTAAAAATGCGGACATGAAAAGCTATGCGGTATGGTACTGTGACATTAAAAAATTTAAGTTTATTAATGATATACTTGGTTATGAGGAAGGAGACCGGATTCTTATCACCATTGCTAATTTACTGCAAAAATGTTCGAAACAGAATTTTCTGTTTTGCAGAGTGTCAGCGGATAATTTTGCAGGACTTTGTCAATATGAATCCCGGGCAGAACTGAAGAACTGGTTTCAGAAACTGGTTCAGGCTTTCCGCCAGCAGGAGTTATCAAATAATAAACGAATTGCAACCGAACTATGTATGGGAGTATATTGCCTGGAAGAGGAAGATCGGAATGTTTCTATCGATAATATTGTGAATCGTGCAAACATTGCGCAAAAATACATAAAAAGCATACCAGGAGATCAGTTTGGTTTTTATAATAAGGAGATACGGGACAAGGTTGTAGATGAATCTGAACTGGAATCTGAGATGGAAGGAGCTATAGAAAGACAGGAGTTTCGGATTTTTGTTCAGCCTAAGATCTCCATTCAGAATCATAATCGCATTGCGGGAGGAGAAGTTCTGGTTCGATGGGAAAATCCTCGTAGAGGAACTATACTGCCTGGGCAGTTTATTTCTATTATGGAACGGGAAGGAAAGATTATCCTGTTGGATCGCTATATGTTTGAACTTTCTTGTCACTGGCTTCATGAATATTTACAGTCTGGAAATCCGCCTATAAACCTTGCTGTAAATGTTTCAAAGATGGGCATACTGAGGGATGATTTTGTAGATTACTATGGCAGTATCAAGGAAAAATATGAGATTCCCGACGGTTTACTGGAACTGGAATTTACTGAGACAGTTATGCTCTCAGATGATACCGTATTTAACGGTCTGGTGGCAAAACTCCATGAAAAAGGATTTATCTGTTCCCTTGACGATTTTGGAGCGGGTTATTCGTCTTTAAATCTCTTGAAGAATCTTTCCATTGATATTGTTAAGCTGGATATTATGTTTTTTAGAAAAAGTAATGATATCCGGAGAGAGCGCATCGTCATTTCCAACATAATTAATATGGCAAAGGAACTTCATATTAAGACCATTGCAGAAGGTGTGGAGTTTACGGAAACAGTTGACTTTTTAAAATCAGCTGGATGTGATATTATACAGGGATACGTATTTGCCAGACCGATGCCGTTAGAAGATTTTGAAAGGCTTCTTGGTGAAACAAAATCGCTGTCTCCAACAGATGAAAATAAGGCGGTGAATATATGCACAGAGAAATAATTAGAGAACACATCTATGTCGATGGAAGAGTCCAGGGTGTGGGCTTCCGTTTTCGAACCATGCAATTTGCCATTCAGTTAAAACTGACGGGCTGGGTGAGAAATCTTGATGACGGTCGTGTAGAGATGGAAGTACAAGGGGAACGGGAGAAAATTGATCATTTATTTGAGATATTGAACGGGGAACGTTTTATAGAAATTCATCAGTGCGAGGCGGATTTAATACCTGTAAAGCATGAGTCTGGGTTTCAGGTCAGATGAAATAGAAATTTTTTATAATCCTGGTATTTACAAGAAAACTTGTATTTACTGGGATTTTTGTATTACAAGAATGTGTACAGACTATGAACTGCAACATCGGATTTTGAACATGGGATAGACGGATATTGCATTTACGGTCATTCATTTATCCCGTATAATGAACCCATAAACAAGAAATGGGAGGAAACATCTTATGAGGTTAAGAAGAATTGGAGCGGTTACACTTGCGGCACTCATGACAGCGGGTACGCTGGCAGGTTGTTCAGGCAAAACAGCAACGACTGAAACAACAAATGCCCAGACCACAGCAGCAGCCGAAACAACAGCGGCATCATCTGGCACAAAGGCGGCAAGCGGGGAGAAAACCGTGATTAACATCTGGTCCAAGGATCGCCATGACGCATCCTATGTACAGGAAAAGGTTGATCAGTATAACAAAACCAATACAGATAATATTCAGGTAAATTACCAGCTCTATACGGACAACTATGTTCAGGCCATTGATATGGCAGTACAAAGCGGTGAGCTGCCTGATATTATGGTTCAGCAGGATCAGATGTTTGATAAATACGTGAATGAAGGTCAGTGGGCAAATCTCTATGACTTTATGGATGAAGATATGAAGACGTATTTCAAGGACGTTATCTTTCCTGGTTATAACGAACTGGATGAAAAGCTTTACTTTATTCCCACCACTGGAACGACCTGCCGCCTCTTCTATAATAAAGAAATATTTGCACGTGCAGGGATTGCAGAGCCTCCAAAAACGTTAGAGGAAATGGTAGCAGATTCCAAACTCATTACTTCCAAGTTGTCTGGTGAGGGAATTTATGGATTTGCTGAAAATATGAAGAGTGCAAGCTCTGGCTTACAGCGGTCCTTAATGGTCGGACTTCAACGTGAAACAGGACTTGTAAATGGATATGACTTTGTAAAGGGAGAATATGATTTTACACCATGGGCAGAATCTCTCAAATTATGGAAAGAACTGCTTTCTGAGGATAGTGCATTCCCAGGCTGCGAATCCCTTGATATTGACCCGTTAAGAACGCAGTTTGCAGCAGGAAAAATCGGTATGTACATGTCTTACAGCCATGCAGAGCCAGGAGTATACCAGAATCAGTTCCCAATGGATTCTGATAAATGGGATTGTGTTCCCATCCCAACCGTTGGAGGCAAAACCAATGGAAAACAGTATTTCTCCGGAACCGGCGGATATGTTATTAATGCTAAAAGCCCTAATTTAGAGAAGGCATTTAAAGTATACAAAGATATTTTCACCAATGAAGATTATCTGGTTGGCTACTATGAAGGCGGTTACGGTGTGAGCATTCTGCCAAGTGTTATTGCAAAAGCAAAACCAAGTGCTGACTTCCAGAATAAAAAATGGCTGCTGATATCCGATATAGATGCACTTCTTCCTAAGCCACCTCACTCAGCATTTGCTTCCGGTATGGTCGTGGAAGGTGAGGATATGTATAAGACCTGTGAATCCATTTACTATGGAGATGCAGATCCAGATGCTGCATTAAAGGATTTAACTGATCGTTATAACAAGGCCTATCAGGATGCGATTAAAAATAACACAGGCTATGAAATAAAGATTCCTGGTTACGATCCGCAGAACCCAAAATTGCAGTAAATAAGTAAGTAATGGAAAAGAGGGGCCACTTCAATAAAAGAGGCAGCCCCTCTTTCGTTAAGAAAGGAGTACACAGATGAAAGAAACGATAAGCAGGAATCTCAGAATAAAGAAGACTTTAAAACACAACCTGCAGACATATTCTTTTTTGCTGCCAAATCTGATTCTTTTTACAGCCTGTTCTCTGTATCCGGTTGTATGGACGTTAAAGTATGTATTCTATCAATATGGCGGCTATGGAACCGGGAAGCCGATATTTGTAGGTATTGCTAATTTAGCAAGAGTATTTCGGGATAAAGTGTACTGGGAAAGTGTGCTTCATACGTTTACTTACGGATTTGGAAAAGTTCTAATTATTATCCCTCTGGCCTTTTTCCTTGCATTTCTTTTAAATCAGCAGAAACGCGGAAATGGAGTTACCCAGAGCATTATGTTTCTGCCCACAATCATGAGCTCTGCTGTCATGGGTCTTGTATTTTACTTATTGTTTAATGCTTACAATGGTGAAGTTAATAAATATCTTTTGGAATCGGGAATCATCAGCCGTCCTATTAACTGGCTTGGCAAAGATCACGCCATGAAGACACTCATTCTCACTGCCGTTTGGGGCGGAGTCGGAAACTATATGGTTTATTTTATAGCAGGAATCCAGCAGGTATCGGAGGATGCCATAGAAAGCGCCCGAATTGATGGAGCGGGCAAACTTCAGACGATCTGGTATATCATTGTTCCAATGCTGGGGCCAATTCTAAAGATCATTATGATGCTTGCAATTACATCTGCCTTCAATGATATAACCAATGTTATGGTACTTACGGAGGGTGGTCCCAATAATGCGACCATGGTCATGTCTCTTTACGGATACCGGTATTTCTTTCCAATTTCAGCTGCGGAAGCAACGATCCCACAGTATGGATACGGCGCGGCAGTCAGCGTAGTTTCTGCTGCTATTGCAGGTGTGGTTACGGTGATTTATTTAAAAGTTTCTAAGAAACTGGATGATATTTATTAAGGAGGCAGATTATGACAGAAGCATATGCACAGAATAAGAAAATGAAAAAAGTACATCTGTCTGACAAAGCCCGGGCTGCGTTGATTTCGAAATGGGTCTTTTTGGGGATTATGATTGTTTTTACCCTGTATCCGGTGATTTATACTGTTCTTGGATCGTTTAAGACCAATGCCGAACTGACTCAGGGAGGTGGCTTCTTCCCCAGTGTCTGGCATTTTGAAAATTATTATAAAGCGTTTATACAGGCTAATTTTACTAAGTATACGTTAAACAGCGTTGTGGTCAGCATATCGGTGACGATTCTCGCAGTGACTACCACTTCACTTGCCGGATTTGTTATGGCAAGAAAAGATTTTGCAGGAAAAAAGATTCTGCTTGCACTTTATATGTCTATGATGTTTGTGTCACTGGGCTCCGTTACTCTCTATCCCATTTACGAACTGCTCCGTGCGCTGAAAATAAACAAAACCATATTTGCGCTGGTGATTGCCCTGACCGGAGGGCAGGCCACCAATGTATTTCTGGTTATGGGATTTACCAAAGGTATCCCAAAGGAATTAGATGAAGCTGCGATTATTGACGGATGCAGCATTTACGGAGTGTATTCCCGCATTATTCTTCCGCTGAGCAAGCCAATTCTTGCAGTTGTGGCGTTATTCTCCTTCCGGAACGCTTGGAATGATTATATTACCAGTTTAATTATGACAATTTCCATACCAAAGCTTCAGACTTTAACCGTTGCAGTGGTTCAGCTGAAGTATTCCGTTAATTCAGCAGCAGAGTGGCACATAATGCTTGCAGGTGCTTCCATAGCAATTATTCCGATCCTCATTGTATACATGTTTTCTAATAAACAGTTTATTGCAGGGCTGACGGCCGGTGCGGTAAAAGGTTAGCCTTTCCATTTTGTAGCCGGAACAGTCTGTGTTCTGGCTATTCGGCCTTTCGGATGGTATGATAGAATAGAATTGGATGTACATACAAGGAAAGGCGATATAAAAAGGAAAATAATGATGAAAAAAATTTATAATAACCTGCGGTTTCGGAGCAAGATTATCCTGATATTTGGCATTATGTTCTTTTTAACAACGGCAATCAGCGGTTTTTCATATTATCGTTATACGTCTCATGATATCGAGGAGAATTTCAGGGTCAGTGCGGAAAGTGTACTGACACAGATTGTGGATACCCTTGATATGCGGCTTGGAGTGATCAGGCAGAGAGCTCAGGGTATGCTGACCAATTATACCTTTGTAGTCAGCTTTTCTGATTATTTAAACAATCCCAATGATTTGAATTTGATAAAAACCATGGGAACCGTATCTTCATTTTTAAAGGATTTGGAGACAGGGGAAAATCTGCTGCATTCATCCTATATTTATACAGACAAGCGGGAATTCGACAATTTTGTCCGGATGAGAAACTGGCAGTTTCAATTTAAAGAGTCGGAGTATTATAGTTCCTATATAGGAGGACCGGGGAAAGCCATCCAGTGGTTCCCATCACAAACGGATCAGATTTTTCAGGATACGGATCAGATCATTCCCTGTGTGAGAAGGTTTAGTGTGGAGGGGTATAAGGGCAGCTTATATTTAATCCTTCAGTTAAAGAAAAAGGAACTGGAACATATATTGGCAGGAAAATATGAGTTTTTTGATAAGATCATTATTCTGGATCAGGATGGTAATACAATTATCGGCTCAGAAGGCATTGATTCTGCAAAACTGATGAAACTGATCCCGAAAGAGGGAGAAAAAGGAGCAGTCCTCACCAGTGATTACGAGTATGAAGGCAATACGTATTTAGTGACCTGCAATCAACTTTCCGAAAATGGCTGGCAGATCTTTGGACTGAAATCAAGAGAAACACTGCTGGGCAGCTTACAGAGTTTAAGAGATGTAATTTTAGAAACTTTGGGAGTGATCTTTTTGGTTGGTGTGGCAGCCATCCTGTTGTTATCCTATCAGCTGACCAACTCTTTGAGAAGACTGGAAAAGCGCATGAGTCTGGTTGAAAAAGGAGATTTTAATACCCGCTTTTTTTATCCGTATAAAGATGAAGTGGGGAGTCTGGCAAAGAGTTTTAACTATATGATCGGAGAAATCCAAAACCTGGTTAGGAAGCAGGAGGAAACAATCGAAGAATTAAGGTGGGAGCGGGATCATGCAGCCGAAGTACAAAAGCAGAAGAGAAAGGCGGAACTAAAGGCATTGCAGGCTCAGATTAATCCCCATTTCCTCTATAACACGCTAAATGCCATCACGTGGCAAGCTGCTGATCAGGGTGCAGAGGAAATCAGTATTCTATCTAATTCTCTAGGGAAATTCTTCCGGATTTCACTGAGTAAAGGAGCGGAAATTATTACCTTAAGAGAAGAAATTGAACATGTTACCAGTTATCTTGATATTCAAAGAATCCGCTATCATTCAAAGTTGAATTACCAGATTGAAGTAGGGGAGCAGTGGCTGGACATAAGGGTAATCAAACTGATTTTACAGCCGCTGGCAGAGAATTCGATTTATCATGGAATCAAAGAGAAGAAGGGGGAAGGACTGATACGGATTTATGAAGAACCATGGGTCGAAGGAGAACAGAAACTATTAAAACTGATTGTATGGGATAATGGAGCAGGAATTCCAGAAGAAAAGTTAAAGATTTTGAATGAAACATTAAAAAAAGGAGTAACAGACCGTTTGGAAGGTTATGGAATCTATAATGTAAATGAAAGGCTCCGTTTATTTTACGGAGAGAATTACGGACTACAATTTGAGAGTGTAGAAGGTCAGTGGACCAAAGCAATGCTTACACTTCCAGTCACAGATGGGGAGATGGATTCATGTATCGGGTCATGATTGTAGATGATGAGGATTATGTAAGGGATTTACTTGTAAAAAACATTCGAAGCTCCTCGTTAGCTGTGGAAGTGGTTGCAGTTGCGGGAGATGGAAAAGAAGCTTTAAAATCAGCTCTTCTTTTAAAACCGGACATTTTAATCACGGATATATCCATGCCTTTCATGAATGGATTGGAATTAATTAAAGAGATGCAGAAAGCCAGTCTTATAAGCAAATATGTTGTAATCAGCGGATACGATGAATTTGATTATGCCAGACAGGCTATTTCTCTTGGTGTAAAGGATTATCTGTTAAAACCGTTTCTGCCCCAGGAGCTGGAGGAAGTTTTAGAGAAGATGATAAACGAGTTAGACAGTCAGAAAACACTACAGCAAAATATGAGTCTGCTTCGGGAACAGGCGATTATCAGAGAAGGTCTTTACAGGGAAAAGGTATGTAAGGATCTTCTGGAAGGGCGTGAAAGCAGAGAAACGGACTATGAGCAGCTTGGTATGAACTTATCAGGAGACTATTATCTGGCAGGCATACTCCGCCTTGCAGGCGGAACCTGGGATTTTAAAAGTCAGGAAAGTGTAGAAGAGTTTCTGCTGCTGATTCGGGAAGGTTATTTTACACCGGATATCCGTCTTTATGCGGTTAGTTTTGATGGAGCACATCTGGTTGTAATCTGGTGCGGGACAGGAGACGGGGAAAATGTTTTCACCAGCAAGATAAAAGCAGGCATGGAAAAGATACAGTCCAGTCTGAGAAAGTATTATCAGATCCAGCTTACTTCTGCCATAGGCTCTCCTTACAAGAGCAGGGAGGGGCTGTGTGCTTCTTATCAGGAAGCGATGTCGGTCTGGCGGGGAATGATTAATACAGAACACCCTATATTATTTTATGGGGAAGTGCATGAAAAACAGGAGGAGGGCAGCAACTCGTCAATCAGAGACTGGAAAAATCAGATACGCCTTTCCGTACGGCTGGGGCAAAAAGACGAAGCGCTGCTACAACTGAAAGGCCTAATTAAAAGCTATGCATCTCTGTCTAATAAGAAAAATGACTACATCAGTGTGTCGGTAAAGGAACTGATTTACGCCATTCAAACTGATATGGAACATGACGGTTTTGACCGTGAGATTCTGGAGCCTGCAGCCTCGATGCAGGACCGGATTCATTATGGCAGCCTTATGGACATGAAGGAAATGCTGGAAAGCTATATAGAAACCTGCTGTCTGGTGATCTCCGATTATTCAGAGAAAACAAAGGCCAGTGCAGTGGTAAAACAGATGAAGCTGTTACTGGAAAACAATATTAAAAACAGCAAGGTGGATTTAGAGTGGGTTGCTGACAAGGTACATTTTAGTTCCAGCTATGTCCGCCAGATCTTCAAACAGCATACAGGTGAAGGGGTTGGGGAATATCTGATACGGAAACGGATGGAGCATGCCGGAATGCTACTTCAGAAGACCAGTTTAAAAATACAGGAAGTGTCAGAAGAGTGCGGATATGAGAATCAAAGGTATTTTGCAAGCAGTTTTAAGAAATTTTACGGTTGTACGCCAACCGAATTTAAAAAGGCAGTAGAAGAAGAGCGGTTATATTAAGGGAGGGATACCATGATACAGTTTACAAAAGCGCAGATTACGCAACTTCAAAAAAAAAGGGAGCTTTGGCCTGAAGCAATCAGTCAGTTAAAAAAGGAAATAAGTGAGGTAATGGCAGAGCCGGTTCTTGTTCCCAAAACTGGAATAGCAAACTGGTTCCTCTATTATTACTGTCCCAAATGCTCGGTTTTGCTGGAATTTAACAGAATGAATGAACATTACCATAAATGCCCGGCCTGTGGTCAGGTATTTACTGGGGAGCCTTATGACAGCACCTGGTGGGGAATCATAAACTCCAGAAATTATACTGCTGCATTTAAAATGGGACTCTTATACCTGGTTACCAAAGAGGAAACTTATGCAAAAAAGGCAATCTCTATCATGACAGAGTATTCTAAATATTACAAAGATTACGAGGTGCATGGAGACATCCCTTACAATGGTCCTGGAAAATCAGGCGCCCAGACTCTTGATGAGGCCAATTTTCTCAGAAGCTTTGCTATGACCTATGATCTTTTATCCGATGTAATGACGAAGGCAGAGCAGACTTTTATCCGGGATGGCATGCTGCTTCCAGGTGCTGAATTTCTCATGGAACATCGCCATAATCAGTTACATAACCATGAGGTAATTATTAATTCTGCCATAGCCATTATCGGGCTGATTTTTCATATGGATTCCTATATTAAATTTGCAGTTTATGAACCGTATGGCCTTCTTTATCAGCTGGAGCATGGAATGCTTTCCAATCATATGTGGTTTGAAGGGGCCTTTGGTTACCATTTTTACGCGTTAACCAGTTTTTTTGCATATGAAAAGTTTGCTCTGCATACTCCTCACAGCCATATCAGTCATCCCAATTATAAGGCCATGATGGAGTTATTAGTGGATTATTTAGAGCCGGGATTTCGGATTCCAATGTTAAATGATACAAACTACGGACATACATCTTCCAGTCTCTATCTCTACGAGTTTGCTTATCGTGAGATGGGAGGGGAGAAACTTTTATATATTTTAAACCAATTATATACAAATGAGAAACGGGATAACATGGAAGCTTTTATCTATGGTGTGGATGAGCTGCCCTCATGCAGTTATTCGTTTAAAAATTATCATGTAGAGGAAGGGCTCAGTGGAAACACCATTTTAAGAGGTTCCAATGGGCGGTATCTGTTGTTTAAGCATGATAGCTATGGCGGAGAGCACGACCATTACGACCGGCTGGACATCAGCTATCTGGCTTATGGAAAGCGAATTTCTCCCGACCTTGGTACCACCGGATATGGTGCATTAATGCATTACGATTATTATAAAAATACTGGGTCTCACAACACCGTAATGATTGGGGAAGAAAATCAGGCGCCGGTAAACGCAGTCTTAAAGCGGTATGAGGAATTGGATGGGGTTATTTATGCAGAGGCAGAAGCAGACTGGAGTGCTCCTTATACCATGCCCGACAGCTTTACTATTGTACAGTGGAAGGAAGAACATTACAGATCTGTTAAAATGACAAGAAAAATTGCCTGGACAGATGATTATTTTGCAGAAGTTTTTCTGGTATCAGGAGCAGATCCTGACTTATCAATTGACTGGGTTATGCATGTTTCAGGAGAGAACCTGTTAACGTTTAATGGCCGGCCAGCAGAGGGTTTTTCTATTAAGAAGCCATTTAAGCATCTTCATTCCGTAAAAGAAACCATAGCAGACGGTTCTATCGTAACTGCTTATCAGGATGGGGAAGTAACAACTCATGTATTTGGCTATGGATTTGGTCAGACTGTATTTAGCGCAAAAGGTCCGGATAATCCTTCGGTATCGGATATTAACTACAGAATTGAGCGTTCTTTTGGAGGAGAGGCAATGTTTGCTCATGTAATTACCACTAGCGATGGAGCCTGTAAAGTGGACGCGGTATCATTTGAAGCATCAGACGGAATTATGATGATTTATGTAAAGGAGGCAGACGGAAGAGAAAGGAAGTTAAGAGTATGATTGACTATGGCATCGAGTTCCACAATGTGGATCATTTAGAAGACGTGGAAGGAATGGGAGGAAAGAAACTTTGCCGCTTTCCCCGTGATTTAAGCCGAAACCTGGGAGTGGCGGAAAACAGGAACGCAAGATTCCGGGCTGACAGGGTCCATGGTTGTGAACTCCGGTTTGTAACAGAGTCCAGATACTTTGATGTGGCGCTGACGGCGGTGGAGCAGGATATTGATGTGCTCATTTATAAAGGGGACTTTCTCCATAAAAAAGAAGTACTAAAGGCAGGAGTATGCACCGTACTGCATGTAGAAGATCCTCCTGTTTATGAGATTGTAAATAAAAATATGCTCACAGGAAAACAATTTGCCCCATGGATCTGGCGGATTCAGTTTGGAATGAATGGAGCCATCTATTTTCATTATATTGATACTTATGAGAGCACCCTAAGGCCGCCAGGTAAGGAAGAAAAACCAGCTGTTTTATGGGCAGCTTACGGATCATCCATTACATGCGGAAGTGTGACAAACCTGTATTCCAACAGTTACATAAACCAGGCGGCGGTGACAGCAGGCTGGGATGTGATGAACAAAGGACTTTCTGGCTCCTGTCTTTGCGAAAGGGAAGTGGCTGATTATCTGGCAGAACTTTCTGTGGATGTTCTTTCTCTGGAAATTGGTGTGAATATGGTACTGTTTTTTGACGAGGAAGAAACCTTTAAGCGCGTGGAATATCTTCTGGAGACATTAAAGAAAAGCCGGGCCAGAGATATTTTTGTGATTGATATGTTTCCAAACAAAGGCCTTATCGCACTGGACCAGGACTCTGCTTATTATCGGCACTACCGTAGCTTTAAGGAA
Source organism: uncultured Paenibacillaceae bacterium (assembly GCA_963523055.1). Classification (GTDB taxonomy): domain Bacteria; phylum Bacillota; class Clostridia; order Lachnospirales; family Lachnospiraceae; genus Lacrimispora. The sequence continues at coordinate 140,172 of CAURBV010000005.1, forward strand.
ATAGTAAGACAGGCGGCATTAAAAGTGGGAGATCACAGATTTCATCTGGTGAAAGGGGAAGAGATATTAAAGGATTTCACGTATTTGAGCACGGATCTGCTTCACCCTTCTGATAACGGACATATCCGTATGGGGGCGAATCTGGCAGACCAATTAACAGGAAGAGGAAAAGGAGTTTTGCAGCATGAAAGAGCAATATGATGTAATCGTGGCAGGAGGAGGTCCATCAGGCGTGGCAGCGGCTGTAGCAGCCTCCAGAAATGGCTGTAATACATTGTTAATTGAGCAGGAAGCTTATTTCGGAGGTATGGCAACCATAGCTGGTGTACCTGCATTTGGTCCTTTTACAAATGGGGAACAGGATTTAATTGGAGGGATTGGGCGGGAAATTTTAGAGGCGCTAAAAAAAGACGGATATAGAAGTCCCTTTTATGACCGGAAGCCAGACCGCATAGAAGGAATCGACTGGTATTCCATTGATCCGGAGCATTTAAAACGTGTCATGGATGATCTGGTAATGGACAGCGGCTGTGATGTGCTGTTTCACACAACAGTCACAGAAGCCAGATATAAAGATGGAAAAATCGAAGCTGTCAGAGTCTGCAACAAAGGGGGATTTAAATGGTTTAAGTCCGACTACTTTATCGACTGTACCGGAGATGGGGATTTAGCCGCGATGGCAGGAGCAATGTGGGAATATGGAGATGAGGACGGCAGGGTACAGTCAGGGACACTTTGTTTCCGTGTTGCAAACATCGATGTGAATCGGTTTATGGACTACGTGGATAGAGAAGGGGAAAACGGAAATCTTTCGGTTGCATCGGAAAAAGCAAAAAAAGACGGGCGTTTTCCATTAAACGAGACCAAGGTAGGGGGGATGGCTTTACAGGAAGATGGGATAGCCGGATTAAACTTCGGTCATGTATATGATTTAAAGCCTTTAGACCCATGGAACAAAAGCCAGGCTGAAATGGAAGCCAGAAGAAACTTACCAGAGCTCATAACGTTTTTACGGGAATACGTCCCGGGGATGGAGAAATGTGTGCTGGCTTCCAGTGGACCCTGCCTTGGGATACGGGAATCCAGAAGAATAAAGGGTGGCTATACGTTGACACAAGAGGATTATTTAAACAGGGCCGATTATCCGGATGCAATTGCCTACTATTCCTACCCAATTGATATTCATGCGGCGCTGCCTGAAAAAAGCGGAAAGAATGAGAAATTTTATCAGATTTCCAAGTATAAGAATGGCGAATGCTATGGGATTCCATACCGTTGCTTAATTCCCCAAGGGCTAAAGAATTTAGCTGTTGCAGGACGAATTATCAGTGCGGATCGTATCATGATGTCCTCCATACGTATTATGAGTGCCTGTTTTGCTACCGGGCAGGCAGCAGGTACGGCTGCAGCGCTAGGTATAAAAGCAGGTGGAATTGACCTTGGTGATATTGATACTGATCTACTAAGAAAATGGTTAAGGGAACAGAAATTTCCTGCAGAAGAAGGATTCGCTTATTAGAGTACATTGAAAGTTAATGTTGATAGTTTGCAGGTTTGATGGTATTCTGCTTTTATAGACCAATAGAGATGAAATGGAATCTAATATGGAGATGAGTTTATGGATTATTCGCAGATAAGAAAGAACTTTGAGCGGCATGGATTTACAACACAGGTTTTTTCTGCAAAGGAAGATGCCTGTTGTTACCTTACCGATCTTTTACAAAATCAAACCATCGGATTTGGGGGAAGTGAAACTTTGAAGGAAATGGGATTGTTTGAGGCTCTGCAACAGAAAAATGCTGTTGTATGGCACAATAAGGTTCCAGGCATGGCAGTGCGAAGACTTGCAAATTGCGCAGACATTTATATATCCAGTGCAAACGCAATAACGGAGACTGGAGAGATAGTAAATATCGACGCAACAGGAAATCGTGTTGCAATGACTGCTTTTGGACCACAATCCTGTTATATCATTATAGGCAGAAATAAAATTACAGCAAATATTGGCGAAGCTTATTCCCGGTGTAAAAATATAGCTGCCCCCTTGAATGCGAAACGCTTGGGAGCAAAAACGCCATGTGCGGTTAAGGGAGATAAGTGTTATGATTGTGACAGCCCTAACCGGATTTGCCGAATTATATCGGTAATTGAACGTGTACCATTAAGTATGAAGTGTGAAATTATCTTTGTAGATGAGGAATTGGGGTATTAATCTAAGGGAAATTACGTACCTTCAACGTAAATTGTAAGTAGCATTTTCTAAAATTCCAGAAACGGGTGATAGAAACAAAAAAGAGGATAATCCAGAACATTCCGGGAGTCCTCTTTTTCCTTGTAAATCAAAGGTTTAAGCAGATAACGGGAATCGGCCCCGCCTCCTCAGCTTGTGAAGCTGAGGTTTTATGATAGCAGTTTTATGATAGTATATCTCGTTCTATTTACTGGGAAAATCTAGATAACTATTTATCATAAATCACCTTTATTTATAAGATATTATGCCTGGTTACATACATAGAAGATAAGGAATCTACGAAAGGGGCTGCACACAAAACTACACACAAAATCCTTGTAAATCCTCGAAACGTTCTGGCAGGGGAGGCCTCGAATGGTATCCCGTTTCTTATAAGTTAGAATTTAACGAATTACTGTACATTGGAAACTTAATATTGATAGTTAGTAGCTTTTCCAGTAATATAAAATAAAGTGAGAAAATTATTGGTAATAAGTGAGGTGAATATGTCATGAGTGATATCGTGCACAAGTGGTATGAAGATAAGGAAAATGTAGATGAAATGGTCTATTGGAACAAAGGAGAACTTAAAAAATGGGAACGAGCAGTCGCTGGCTTTTTCCCGGGAGAAGCAAAAATCCTTGATATTGGATGTGGAATGGGGAGAGAGGCATTTGCGCTTTCCGATTTGGGATTTTCAATTATAGGCATTGACATTTCAGAAGAAGTTATAAAACAAGTTACAAAATTATCCTTAAAAAACTGTTATGATATTGATTTCTTGGTATATGATGGGTATACATTACCATTTGATGATGCTTCATTTGAAGTAATCATTATATGGGCGCAAACATTTGGCTTATTGTATGGGGATACGTATAAGAGTAACTTCCTAAATGAGTGTAAGCGCGTTCTTAAAAAAGATGGCTTACTAAGTTTTTCCGGTCATGATTATGATTATTTAATGTTACACCATAAGCAATATCTAAGCGGCAGAAAGTTTTATCCATATGCCAATACTGAAATTTATTGGGAAGCATTTTTACTCCAAGAGCTTTTAAATTACAGTGAAAATGCTGGATTCTCTGTGGTGCTTTGCGAACGCGGAAAAATACATAAGACAGAAGATGGAGTCGTACTACATTGCTTGTGTAGAAAATAAACAAAATACAAAACTGACATATACCAATTTTTAATTTTAAAGACTACTAACTATCGGTAACTAAGTTAGTGGTTTTTTATGCAGTAAATTACCCAACGAAACTGAAATTTAAATTTTGAGGAGTTTACTCACGAAGAAAAGAGAGTCTTTAACGTACTATAAAACATGCTTTTTACTTTAGTTTGACTTATGAATATGGAATAGATCATGAGAATATCCATGAGGAGGAAGAAAGGGCTTGGCAGGATTAAAAAAACTGTTCAGGAATTAAACTCTTGATTGATAAACTTATAGGTAATGCAGAAGGATTGTGGAGGAATTAAAAAAAGACCACTTAGAAGCAGTCTTTTTAATAGGTGTTTATGCAGGTTTAACATTAACAGCCTGTGGTCCACGTTTACCCTCTGTCATGTCAAATGTTACAGACTGACCATCGTCTAAAGACTTATAACCGTCCATAGCAAGACCTGAGAAATGAACGAAAACTTCGTTGCCCTGCTCATCGCTGATAAAACCAAATCCCTTTTGTGCATTGAACCATTTTACTGTACCTTTCATAAAAGATACCTCCTTGATTTTAAAATTATATTTGCAAAACTAAAAATCGCATATATACGTAAATCATTAATAGAATAATGACTTACGGATACATGCGAAATCAAGACTTTATTAAACTACTCGTTAAGTATATCATAATTGTCCGAAAGAGTCAACGAAGATTTGCAGGATTAACCATATTGCTACAAGCCAAAACCAAATGGCCTCAAGAACTGGATTGGAGAGTGAGATTTGCCACGGAACTTGCAGATGCGAGGGAATAAAAGTAATGACGCTACCCTATTTTAGAGTAACAATGAATTAGTCCCTCACATGTACTTCCAGATATAAAAGCAGAGAGATGAAAAAGATAGAAAATATACTATAAAAAATATGAAGTGGTGTCAAAGTGGTGTCAAACCAAAAAAAGAGGACAATCCAGAATATTCCGGAAGTCCACTTTTTTCTTGTAAATCAAAGGTTTAAGCAGATAACGGGAATCGGACCCGCCTCCTCAGCTTGGGAAGCTGATGTTATATGAAAGTGGTTTTATGATAGTTTATCTCGTTCTATTTACTGGAAAAAACAAACGTTATTACCCTTATTTATGGAAAGTGGTGTCAAAGTGGTGTCAAAATATAATGATCAGAATTTGGTGGAAGAAGGTATTTTACATGATCGATGATAGCGTATCATGAGAAATTTAAACGGAAAGAAAGTACTGGAGCAGAGCCATCTATTCGAAAATCAATATACCTTCCTGTCTATGACAATTAACAGCACTTATCCTTTCCATAAAATAACCCCTTTAAACAGAAGAACGGTATTTTCTTTTATATATTTTTATTGTAGAATATATTCATATTGGTTTGTAGAACGAGGTGGGAAAATGAGTATAAAAGGGACATCGCAAGAATTGTATGTAGGAAAACAAGAAAGCAATATTATATCGTTTTTCGGAAATAAGAAAAAAATAGATTATAACGATCTGAAAAGAATAGATTATATGCTTGCCTCCGCATCCGAATCTGGTTATCTTGATTTTGTGCATAATAGTAATAAAATGAATAGGTTTGAATTTAATCGAAAAGTAAATGAAAAGATATTACGTACTATCGAATTAATACAGGAAAATAATGACGGTATTAATTTCAATGAAAAGCGTGTAGATGATTTAAAATTTTATGAACGATGGTGGTTCATGATCTTAACCATGTTTTTCTGTTGTGCACCAGTTGGGCTTTTTTTAATGTGGTACAAGAAGAAATCAACCTTAAACTTTCGTGTAACACTTACGCTATTACTATCAGTAATATGGATATCGAGTATATATGTATCATATTTAAATTATGTTACCGCTATAAATCGAGCTAGTGAGGCAATTGGTAAATATCAAAACGTGTTGGGAAGTGCTTATTCGAGTAATAGCACGTTGGAATCTATGGAAAGTGCAGAACAAAACAATGCTAATTATAAAGATGTTTATGAAGCTGCAACATACAAGATTGGTCAAGATATGCCGGCAGGAGAATATGTGTTATTTGCAAATACTTCAGACGTTAATTATTTCCAGATATCGAGTGACAGTAGTGGAGCAATTACATCAATATCAGCAAACGGAGTTCTAAAGACAAACACCATTGTAACAGTAAGTAATGGACAGTATTTTAATTTTATAGGTTGCTACGCCGTTCCTATAACGGAAGTAACTGAGCTCGACACTACAAAAGAAGGAATGTTTAAAATAGGAGTTAATTTAGATCCCGGAGAGTATCAGTTGTGGAAAATAGATGGTTCAGATGTCTCCTATTATGCCATAATGAAAGATAGCACTCATAAAATGGAGTCAATTAAGTCAAATGGGATTATTGACAGTAGAGAATATGTTACAGTCGAAAAGGGAGATTATTTAGAGTTGCAAGGCTGTTATATTATGGAGTAAATAAAAACCGCCATGGTGATTAACTACAACAGATTTTAAATATCATACTTGACTAGTGGTTATTATAATCCTGGCTCTTAGATAGCGCGTGCTTAGCGGCTTATTCCCATGGCTTGAAATGAATTTCCTCATAATTTTTTACATGAGAATTATATTTTATGCGAGCACGCTGAGTTTTGTATGCTTTTCTATAAGCGAATTTAAAGTCATCCTTATTAATTTTATTTTCATACCCTATTTGCTTATAAGTTCATCCATTTTCATATACATTACTGCAGTATATCTCGTTAGAACGCTTTTCTGGTACAAAGAAAAGGCCACAGTTAGCACATTTTTTACAATAATGTTGTTTCCTTGAAGAAAGATTGCATCAAACGCAAGCATACTCTTGACTTATGAAGACGGTGGAGCCTTTTGGGATACTGGAATCCGGGTTGATATGAAGAAGATAGCCAATGCTATAAGGGAAATAGGGATAGAATTTGATCCGATAACACCCCACACCTTACGCCACACGTTTGCAACAAGGGGATTAGAGCAAGGAATCCCATTAAAGGTCATGCAGGTTATATTAGGGGATAGCAGTCTGGCAATGACGGCAGATTTATACTCACACGTACTCCCAGATATAAAAGCAGAGAGATGAAAAAGATAGAAAATATACTATAAAAAATATGAAGTGGTGTCAAAGTGGTGTCAAACCAAAAAAAGAGGACAATCCAGAATATTCCGGAAGTCCACTTTTTTCTTGTAAATCAAAGGTTTAAGCAGATAACGGGAATCGGACCCGCCTCCTCAGCTTGGGAAGCTGATGTTCTACCAATGAACTATATCTGCATGCTATTGTTTGACACATTCTGTATTATACCACAATAGACTTTATTATTACAATAGGTTTTTCTGAAAATTGGTAAAAAATGCCCCATAAACTTGCCAAAAATGGAAAAACCATTGTATAATGGGATTTGATAATACAAGATGTGGAGGAGTAACATGGCGAAAACGCAGTATAACGCGGACAGTATTACCGTGCTGGAAGGCCTTGAGGCGGTACGGAAACGTCCGGGAATGTATATAGGAAGTGTTGGGACAAAGGGACTGAATCATCTGATTTATGAAATTGTTGATAACGCAGTGGACGAGCACCTGGCAGGTTTCTGTAATCAGATCTGGGTGACACTGGAGGCCGATGGGTCCTGTACAGTCAAAGACTCTGGCCGTGGTATTCCGGTTGAGATGCACAAAAAAGGTGTTTCTGCGGAACGAGTGGTTTTATCTACCCTTCATGCAGGCGGTAAGTTTGACAACGATGCATACAAAACCAGCGGAGGACTTCATGGTGTAGGTTCTTCTGTGGTAAATGCCCTGTCTGATTACATGAGTGTCAAAGTATATAAAGATGGTCTGATTCATTATGACAAATACGAGCGGGGCATACCAACGGTGGAGCTGATGGATGGCCTGCTTCCCACGTTGGGAAAAACCAGAGAGACAGGAACGGAAATCAATTTCCTTCCTGATGAGACTATATTTGAAAAGATACGGTTCAAAGCGGAATGGCTGAAAAGCCGTCTTCACGAAACGGCATACTTAAATCCTAATCTTCATATCTCTTATACTAATAAGAGAGCAGGAGAACAGGAAAAGGTGGAATTTTATGAGCCGGAAGGAATCGTTGCTTACGTAAAAGAATTAAACGCTGGAAAAGAAGCTGTTCATGAGCCGGTTTATTTTAAGGGGACCGTTGATAAGGTTGAAGTAGAAGCAGCCATTCAGTTTGTGGATACCTTTGAAGAAAATATACTTGGTTTCTGTAACAACATATTCACCCAGGAGGGCGGCACCCATTTAGCTGGTTTTAAAACCCGCTTCACCCAGTTGATTAACAGTTATGCCAGAGAACTCGGTATATTAAAAGAAAAGGATACGAATTTCACAGGAGCTGACACGAGAAACGGTCTGACTGCTGTGATTGCAGTCAAACACCCGGATCCGATCTTTGAGGGACAGACGAAAACAAAGCTTGCCAGCGCAGACGCCACAAAGGCAGTTTTTACTGTTGCAGGTGATGAGCTGCAGAGATATTTTGACCGGAACTTAGAAGTGCTTAAAGCCGTTATCAGCTGTGCGGAAAAGTCAGCAAAAATCCGCAAAGCAGAAGAAAAGGCAAAAACCAATATGCTCAGCAGGTCAAGATTTTCTTTTGACAGCAACGGAAAGCTGGCGAACTGTGAAAGCAGGGATGCTACCAGATGTGAAATATTTATTGTCGAGGGAGATTCGGCCGGCGGCTCTGCTAAGACGGCCAGAAACCGACAGTACCAGGCCATACTGCCCATTCGCGGTAAGATATTAAATGTAGAAAAGGCTTCCATCGACAAGGTATTGGCCAATGCTGAAATTAAAACAATGATTAATACCTTTGGGTGTGGCTTTTCAGAGGGTTATGGCAATGACTTTGATATTACAAAGCTTCGTTATGATAAAATTATTCTTATGACTGATGCTGATGTGGATGGCAGTCATATTGATACGCTGCTGTTAACATTTTTATACCGGTTTATGCCCGAATTAATTTACGATGGTCATGTTTATATCGCTATGCCGCCACTGTTTAAAGTGATTCCAAAGCGGGGAGAGGAACAGTATCTCTACGATGAAAAAGAGCTGGAACGTTACAGAAAAACACATACCGGCGAATTTACCCTTCAGCGTTATAAAGGTCTTGGAGAGATGGATGCAGAACAGCTTTGGGAAACAACTCTGGATCCGGAACGGCGTGTATTAAAGCAGGTTGAAATTGAAGATGCACGGATGGCCTCAGAAATAACGGAAATGCTTATGGGAAGCGATGTACTTCCAAGACGACAGTTTATTTATGAGCATGCGGATGAAGCGGAGATCGATGCGTAAGGAGAAGGAATATGGCAGAAAAAATTATTAAGACAGAGTATTCCGAGGAAATGCAGAAAAGCTACATGAACTACTCCATGAGTGTCATTACAGCACGAGCGATCCCGGATGCGAGAGACGGTTTAAAGCCGGTGCAGCGCCGCGTACTTTACGATATGAGCGAACTGCATTTAAATCATGATAAACCACACAGAAAATCAGCACGAATCGTAGGCGATACCATGGGTAAATATCATCCCCATGGTGACAGTTCTATCTACGATACCCTGGTTGTAATGTCCCAGGTATTTAAAAAAGGAGTTCCGCTGGTAAACGGGCACGGTAACTTCGGTTCCATTGAAGGTGACGGAGCAGCGGCCATGCGATATACCGAAGCAAGACTGGAAAAGTTTGCGGAAGAGGTTTATTTAAAAGACCTGGATAAAACCGTAGAATTTATTCCAAATTACGATGAGACGGAAAAAGAACCGGAGGTTCTTCCGGTTCGAGTTCCCAATCTGCTGATTAATGGAGCGGAAGGAATTGCAGTCGGCATGAGTACCAGCATTCCCCCCCATAATTTAGTGGAAGTGGTGGACGCGGTTCAGGCCTATATAGATAATCCGGATATTTCTGTAAGGGAACTGATGGAATACCTGCCGGGACCTGATTTCCCGACTGGCGGAATTATTGCCAATAAAAGCGATCTTCCCTCCATCTATGAAACCGGAATGGGGAAAATAAAGCTTCGGGGAAAAATTGAAGTAGAGCTTGGTAAGCGAAAAGCCGATAAAGACAAGCTGATTATTACCGAGATTCCATATACCATGGTTGGAGCCGGAATCAATAAATTCCTTATAGATATTGCTGATCTGGTAGAAAATAAAAAGCTTACAGATGTAATAGATATTTCCAATCAGTCCAACAAAGAAGGAATCCGTATCGTCTTAGAACTTCGTAAAGATGCGGATGTAGAGAAAATTAGAAACATTCTATATAAAAAGACAAAATTGGAAGATACCTATGGCGTCAATATGCTTGCGATAGCGGATGGACGCCCGGAAATCCTGAATTTAAAAGGTATTTTAAGAAATTATCTGGACTTCCAGTACAAAAATGCAACCAGAAAATATCAGGTTCTTCTGGATAAAGAATTGGAAAAGAAAGAAATAAAAGAAGGTCTGATAAAAGCCTGCGATATTATTGATCTAATTATAGCAGTTTTAAGAGGATCGAAGAATCTAAAGGATGCAAAAAACTGTCTGATGACAGGTGATATTTCAAATATATCTTTCCGGGTCAGGGGCTTTGAAGAAGATGCAAAAAAACTGTGCTTTACTGAAAAACAGGCAAGTGCGATTCTGGAGATGCGGTTATATAAGCTGATTGGACTGGAGATTCTTCAGTTGGAAAAAGAATTCAAAGAAACACTGGCAAAGATTAAAGAGTATGAGAAAATACTTTCCAGCAGAAAAAATATGGATGAGGTCATTAAAAAGGATCTGGATTATATTAAGGCAGAATACGGGACTCCGAGAAAGACTCTGATCGAAGACGGAAAAGAAGCCGTATACGATGAAGCAGCCGTAACTGTTTCAGAAGTTACCTTTGTAATGGACCGGTTTGGTTATTGTAAGATACTGGATAAAAATACTTATGACAGAAATAAAGAAACCATTGAAACCGAGAATCCTTTTGTGGTAAACTGTCTGAATACGGATAAAATCTGTATTTTTACTAATACTGGAAATTTGCATCAAATAAAAGTATTGGATATCCCAGGTGGAAAGCTTCGTGATAAGGGTACTCCCGTAGATAATTTAAGTAAATATGACGGCACGAAGGAAGAGATCATTTATTTATCCCATGCAGGCGGATTAAAAGGAAATATGTTTTTGTTTGCAACCAGACAGGCTTTGATTAAGATGGTTCCAGGTGAAGAATTTGAAACCAATAACCGTACTGTGGCTGCAACCAGACTGATGGATGACGATATGATAATTTGTGCACTGCCATATGGGGGACAGACAGATGTAGTCCTTCAGACTTCTTCCGGGGTATTTCTGCGATTTGCCACCAATGAGATTCCTGAGATGAAAAAGAATGCCAGAGGGGTAAGAGGAATAAAGCTGTCGCCCGGTGAGAGTCTGGAAGCGGTCCATCTCCTTGGAGATGAACCGGTGATACAATACAAAGAAAAAGAAGTGCATTTAAACCGTTTAAAGATAGGCAAAAGAGATGGAAAAGGCAGTAAGGTTCGCCTTTAATGCTTTACTGTAACACACATTTTAAAGAAATGTCTTCATGACACGCACAAATGTATTTTTCTGACGAATAAATATTGATTTTTTTTTCACTTTGTTATAGGATAGTTAAGAATTTAGCGTATTATAGTATTACAAAATGAAAAGAAATGAGGAGAGTGCGATGGAAAAGAAGTTGCGAGTTGGTATATTGGGAGCTACCGGTATGGTTGGTCAGAGATTTATATCTCTGCTTGAGAACCACCCATGGTATGAGGTGGTGACTGTGGCAGCCAGTCCCCGTTCAGCAGGAAAATCATACGAAGAGGCAGTTGGAGACCGTTGGAAGATGACAACTCCCATGCCAGAAGCAGTAAAACACTTAACGGTCATGAATGTAAATGAAGTTGAGGCAGTTGCAGCAGGCGTGGATTTTGTATTCAGCGCAGTGGATATGACGAAAGATGAGATTAAAGCCATAGAGGAAGCATATGCAAAAACTGAGACACCGGTTGTTTCCAACAACAGCGCCCATCGATGGACACTGGATGTACCAATGGTAATTCCGGAGATCAATCCAGAGCATTTTGAAATAATAAAAGATCAGAGAAAGCGCCTTGGTACAGAGCATGGATTTATTGCTGTAAAACCAAACTGCTCCATCCAAAGCTATGCACCGGTTCTCACTGCATGGAAAGAGTTTGAACCATACGAAGTGGTAGCTACAACCTACCAGGCGATTTCAGGCGCAGGAAAGACCTTTAAGGACTGGCCGGAGATGGAAGGAAACATTATTCCTTATATCGGTGGTGAGGAAGAGAAAAGCGAGCAGGAGCCCCTTCGTTTATGGGGAACCATTGAAGATGGAGAGATTGTAAAAGCACAGGAGCCGGTAATCACCTGCCAGTGCATTCGTGTTCCCGTTCTCAATGGTCATACTGCAGCAGTTTTCGTAAAATTCCGCAAGCAGCCGGCGAAAGAAGAATTAATAGACCGTCTGGTGAACTTTAAGGGGCTTCCCCAGGAACTGGATCTTCCAAGTGCACCAAAGCAGTTTATCCAGTACTTAGAAGAAGATAACCGTCCTCAGGTTGCGCTTGATGTGGATTTTGAAGGTGGAATGGGAGTTTCTGTAGGTCGTTTAAGAACAGATTCAGTGTATGATTATAAATTTATTGGTCTGTCCCACAATACAGTTCGCGGGGCAGCCGGTGGCGCAGTACTCTGCGCAGAGCTTTTGACTGCGAAAGGGTATATAAAAGCCAGAAATTAACTGGATTATGAGGCTCTCTCTGTTCAGGAGAGAGCCTTTATAAAATAGGTATATGGAGGAAGTAAGATGGCATACAAAAAAGAACTTTGGGGAAACATGCCGGATGGCAGAGAGGTGTATTTATATACACTGGTAAATGAAAACAAAGTATCTGCTTCATTTACAAATCTGGGTGCAGTTTGGGTAACCATGAATGTGCCTGATCGGAACGGAAAGGAAACGGATGTGGTATTAGGGTATGATAGTGTATCGGATTATCTGCTCAACCCGCCTCACTTTGGTGCTCCCATTGGAAGAAATGCCAACCGTATTGCCGGAGCCAAGTTTATGATTAATGGGAAAGAATATAAACTTGCAGCTAATAACAGCACCAATAACTTACACAGCGGTCCGGATCTTTATCATTCACGCCTTTGGGACAGTGAGGCAGAAGAAAATGATATGGGAACCAGTGTGAGTTTCTCCCTGTTTTCACCAGATGGAGACCAGGGATATCCCGGCAATGCCAATATTACCATTACATATACCCTCACACCAGACGACGGCTTAAAGATCGATTATCATATGATCTGTGATGAGGATACGGTGGCAAATTTTACGAACCACAGCTATTTCAATCTGGATGGTCATGACAGCGGAAGCGCATTAGAACAGAAAGTATGGATTGATGCCGATACATATAGTAGGGCTGATGAAATATCAATTCCTACAGGCGAATTTACACCAGTAAAGGGAACCCCAATGGACTTTACAGTTATGAAAACAATCGGGCAGGATATCAATGAAGATTATGAAGCACTTATTTTTGGAAACGGCTATGATCATAACTGGGTCTTAAATCATCCGTCAAAAGAACTGGCTCTATGCGCAGCTTCAGAGTCTGATAAGACAGGAATCAGAATGGAAGTGTATACCGATCTTCCAGGAATGCAGTTTTATACTGCAAACTTTTTAAATGATCAGATGCCTGGTAAGAGTGGAGCCGTTTACAGCAAACGCTGCTGCTATTGTTTTGAAACCCAGTACTATCCCAATGCGGTGAATACTCCTGAATTCCCTTCTCCGATTCTAAAAGCGGGACAGGAATATCAGACAACAACAATATATAAGTTTTCAACAATATAGAAAAACAATGATATAAATTCAGGGACGCAGATTATTGCGCCCCTGTACGCTTGTGAAAGGACATAATCGCATACTTATGAATAAAGGGAATGAAAAAGGGATAAAAGCACTGTCAGTTATGGGACTGATTATCACCACGGTAATTTGGGGAAGTGCTTTTGTGGTAATGAAAAATTCGGTGTATGTCATTTCACCAACCTATCTGCTGGCACTCCGGTTTACCATTGCTTTTGCAGCACTTACAGTGGTATTTTGGAAGCGTTTGAAGAGGGTGGGAAAGACAGACATTATCTGCGGTCTGGTTTTGGGATTTTTTCTGTTTATCAGTTATTTCTTTCAAACCTATGGACTAAAGTATACTACTGCCAGTAAAAACGCTTTTATTACTACATTATACGTCATTCTTGTTCCTTTTCTGCACTGGTTTTTTAATAGAAAAAAACCTTCAAAGAACAATGTGGGAGCGGCAGTTATCGCAGTCATAGGTCTGGGGTTTATTTCCCTGGAGGGTGACTTAAGAGTGAATATTGGTGATTTTATGACTCTTATTTGTGGTATATTTTTTGCTTTTCATATTGTATTTGTTGACCGGTATACAGAAAACCATGATCCGATTATATTAACGGTGACACAGATGGCAGTTGCGGCCGGGTTAAGCTGGGTGGTTGCTCCGCTTTTAGAGGGAGGACTGGATCTGTCTGTAATTGATCACTCTATGGCGGTCAGCCTTCTTTATCTTGGCATTTTCAGCACAATGATCTGTTTTCTGCTTCAGAATATGGGTCAGAAGCATTTAAGCCCCAACACTTCTTCCATTATTCTGTCTTTTGAATCAGTATTTGGTCTGCTGTTTTCGGTTTTTTTACTGGGAGAACCGGTAACTTTAAAATTACTGACAGGTTGTGCTTTATTGTTTCTGTCGGTTATCTTGTCGGAATTCAAAAAACAAACTCCCGCTGCTTAAATCCAGCGGGAGTTATGTTTTAGAAGAAACTGTAGATCGCATCCCATATGATATATCCGTATCCTGCTCTCAGCATGATTAGCAGACCATCAGAAATAATTAATGGAATAATACTTTTTCTTGAAAAAGAGTATAAGTAATAGCAATAAAGAACTGTTGTAATAAATGCTCCATACATATTTACTCCATTAAACCTTAAAGTCTTAGACAGATTAATAACATAAATAAGTAAGAAGCTGATAAGAATAACAGACCATTTAGATGAAAGAAGCTGATTCAATTTTGTGAAAATGTATCCTCTTAATATGAATTCATCTGTAATTTTATTAATAAATGAAATGAGGAGAAGGGTGTATAAATAAGGCATTTCACTAAATGGAAGAGGGCGATCAGCAGTTACGGACACATTTGTAAATAACTCGACCGGAACGGAATAAAGAAGGTAGAGAATAACGCCCAGCACTACACCATGTACAATATCCATAATAGAAACGCTTCGCAACCCAATACTGCCAAGCGGCTCTCCATCCACTTTTCCTGTTATGTAGCAAATCATTGCAATCTCAAAAATACCGACAAAGATTATGATCCATTGATAATGTTTATTTGTTTCGTAATTCCTCAATAAAAACCCCATCAGTAATACAAAAATATAAATTAATGCAATCTGTAAGGTTATTTTGTTTTTTGCTGTCATAAAGTCCCCCCCCGGTTTTATTTTCTTATATTAATTGAAAACTTCAAAACCTTTACACACATCAACCCATTCTTTCGCCTTAGCAAATGAAAACAATTCTTCGTTGGTCAGTTCGATTGCCGAATTAGAGCTGCCGGCTGCCGGGAAAACAGAAGAGAATCTTTGAAGAGACACATCTAAGTATGTGGTTGCACAGTCAGGATTGGCAAAGGGACATACGCCTCCGATTTCATGACCAGTCAAAGCTGATACTTCGTCAGCGGACAGCATTTTTGATTTGATCCCGAATGTTTTTTTGAACTTTGCATTGTCGATTTTCATATCTCCGGCCGTAACCACCAGGATACAGCTGTTTCCTTCACAACCATGAAAAGACATGGTTTTTGCAATCCTTGCCGGAATCACATTAAGGGCTTTTGCTGCTAATTCTACGGTTGCACTGGAAATAGGAAACTCCATAACCTGGCAGTCCCGGCCAGATTCGTTGAAGTATTCTTTTACTTTTTGTACAGACATAAGAAAAACACTCCTTTGCATTCATGTAATGAAATTTTAAGTAAATTGTTAATTATTGTACCATTGATATTAAAAATTATCAATGTTATAATAAAATTTGATGTGCCTTTTGGTGAGAGTTGTCAGAAATATTTGCTATTCATGAAGTTTAATGGTATAATAGAACGGTTACTATCACAAAGCAGTAGGGAGTTATATGTCTAAATCGTTATACATTGCAGAAAAACCAAGTGTGGCTCAGGAGTTTGCAAATGCGCTTAAAATCAACGCAAAACGCAGCAACGGATACATAGAAGCAGATCAGGTGATTATTACCTGGTGCGTGGGACATCTGGTTACGATGAGCTATCCGGAAAGCTATGATCCCAGATATAAGCGATGGAGCTTAGCCACCCTGCCGTTTCTTCCAAAAGAATTTAAATATGAAGTAATTCCAAGTGCAGCCAGACAGTTTGAAGTTGTGAGCAGTCTGCTAAACCGCCCTGACGTGGATACAATCTATGTTTGTACTGACTCCGGAAGAGAAGGAGAGTACATATACAGGCTGGTTGCCCAGATGGCGGGGGTGAATGATAAAAAGCAGAAGAGAGTCTGGATTGATTCCCAAACAGAAGAGGAAATTTTAAGAGGCATACGGGAAGCAAAAGACGAGGCGGAATATGATAATCTTTCGGCTTCCGCATATCTGCGTGCAAAAGAAGATTATCTCATGGGAATTAATTTTTCCCGTTTGCTTACACTAAGATATGGACAGAATATTTCAAATTATTTAAAGAGCGGGAAGAATACTGTTATTTCCGTTGGCCGGGTCATGACCTGTGTAATGGGAATGGTGGTGCGGAGAGAACGGGAGGTCAGGGACTTTGTAAAGACGCCGTTTTACCGCGTTATCGGGACGTTTACCAGAGAAGATCTTGATTTTGACGGTGAATGGAAAAGTGCTCCGGGATCTAAGTTTTATCAATCACCATACCTCTATAAAGAGAATGGATTTAAAGAAAGAAAGCATGCCGAGGAGCTGATAGGGATACTTTCTGCATCAGATCCCATGGAGGCAGTTGTTGCTTCAATTGAGAAAAAGAAGGAAACTAAGAATCCGCCGCTGCTTTATAATCTGGCTGAACTTCAAAATGACTGTTCTAAGATGTTTAAGATCAGTCCTGATGAGACTCTAAAGGTAGTTCAGGAGCTTTATGAGAAGAAGATGGTCACTTACCCCAGAACTGATGCCAGAGTTCTTTCCACCGCAGTAGCAAAGGAAATCTATAAGAACATCAGTGGTCTGAAAGGTTTTGAGCCTTTAAAGGACGCGGCAGAGGAAGTATTAAACAGAGGATCCTACAAATCAATTGACAAAACAAGATATGTCAATGATAAGCAGATTACGGACCATTATGCCATTGTACCCACTGGTCAGGGCCTTTCTTCCTTAAGAGGCTTAACGCCCCTTGCGGCAAAGGTTTATGAAGTGGTTGCAAGAAGGTTTTTAAGTATTTTCTATCCGCCGGCCATTTATCAAAAGTATGCGCTTGAGCTGGTTGCAGAAAAAGAGCACTTTTATTCCAACTTCCGGGTAATGCTGGAAGAGGGGTACTTAAAAGTGGCAGATGTTTCTGGCAGCAAGAAAAAAGCAGAGGAAAAGACGGAAGAACCTCTCCCTGACAGTGAAAATCAGGATGAGAATAATTCTGAAACGTCACAGAAGCAAATGGACAACCCAGCTTTTATTGCCATGCTCGGTTCATTGAAAAAGGGAATGCAGCTGCCTGTTAAAAAGCTGATTATCAAAGAAGGGGAGACTTCTCCGCCAAAGCGCTATACATCAGGATCCATGATTCTTGCTATGGAGAATGCAGGTCAGTTAATTGAAGATGAAGAACTTCGTGCCCAGATTAAGGGTAGTGGTATTGGAACCAGTGCCACAAGAGCTGAGATATTAAAAAAGCTTTTTAATATAGAATATCTCTCTTTAAATACGAAGACCCAGGTGATTGTGCCTACGCTGTTAGGAGAGATGATCTATGATGTAGTGAATGCCTCCATAAAACAGCTGCTTAATCCGGAACTGACAGCCAGCTGGGAAAAGGGATTAACTTATGTCTCAGAGGGAAGCATAACCTCAGAAGAATATATGCAGAAACTGGAGAATTTTGTTGCCGGACGTACCGCTTGGGTACTGAAGCTGAATAATCATTATGATTTACGTAATGTATTTGATGTTGCGGCAGCTAATTATAAAAAACAAAAATAGGAGATTATTAACATGAAAAAAGAAGATATGACAAACCAGGACTTATTTGATACCAATCATACAGTGGCCAAATTATTGTTTGAACAGACCACCTATCCGTGGGAAATTCTTCCTAAGATCAGCGAGTTTATCGTTTCTCTTGGAGAGCGTCTTCCAAAAGACGAATATGTTCATGTAGGAAAAGCAGTATGGATTCATAAGTCTGTAAATCTTCCGCCAACAGCTTGTATGGGCGAGCATGTAATTATCTGCAAGAATGCACAGATCCGTCATTGCGCATTTATCAGAGGCAACGCAATTATTGGCGAAGGCGCAGTAGTTGGAAACTCCTCAGAAGTTAAGAATTCTATTCTTTTTGATGGCGTACAGGTTCCTCACTTCAACTATGTTGGAGATTCCATTTTAGGTTATAAGTCCCATATGGGTGCATCCTCCATCGCTTCCAATGTAAAAACAGATAAATCTCTTGTTACCATACATGCAGAAGATGGAGATATTGAAACAGGACTTAAGAAATTTGGTGCCATCCTTGGAGATTACGCAGAGATCGGCTGCGGTGCTATTTTAAATCCTGGTACCGTGATCGGACCAAAAGCAGATATCTATCCGCTTTCCTGCGTCAGAGGCTGTGTAGAGGGTAATTCCATCTACAAAAAGCAGGGAGAAATCGTAGAAAAGAAAATTACTGAGGAATAAATAAAACATGAGCGAAAGTAAACATGCCCAGGCAGGAAATGGAAAATTCGGTTCAAGAATTGGGTTCATTTTGGCTTCTGTTGGTTCCGCAGTTGGTATGGGAAACATCTGGATGTTTCCCTATCGGCTGGGACAATATGGAGGAGCTGCTTTTTTACTGGTGTATTTTGGTTTTATATTTTTATTTGGACTGGTTGGCTTGTCCGGAGAGTTTGCTTTTGGCAGGCTCACCGGCACAGGCCCCATTGGTTCCTATGATTACGCTCTTAAGACGAGAGGGAAAAAAGGCGGTTCTTTTCTGGGCGCCATCCCATTAATTGGTTCCTTTGGTATCGCCATTGGTTATGCCATAATCGTGGGCTGGGTGTTAAGGTATTTATGGGGATCATTATCCGGTGTTATGATGAAAGGGGAAGCTTCAGAATATTTTTCCCAGGCAACTGGTCATTTTGGCAGCGTTCCTTGGCATCTGCTAGTCGTTATAATGACGGTAGCTATATTGGCAGGCGGTGTATTAAAAGGCATTGAAAAAGTAAATGCAATCATGATGCCTGCTTTTTTTATTCTGTTTTTACTGATTGCGATCCGGGTGTTTTTCCTTCCCGGGGCTTTTGAAGGATATAAATATCTACTGGTACCAAGGTGGGAGTTTTTGCTAAAACCGGAAACGTGGGTTATGGCTATGGGACAGGCTTTCTTTTCCCTATCCATTACAGGATCAGGAATGGTTATTTACGGAAGCTATCTGGATAAGAAAGAGGATATACCAAAAGCGGCAGTTACCACTGCTTTGCTGGATACCGTTGCTGCTCTTTTAGCCGGTTTTGCTATTATTCCAGCTGTATTTGCATTTCAGATGGATCCGGCCAGCGGACCTCCTCTGATGTTCATAACCTTACCTAAGGTGTTTGAACAGATTCCAGCGGGTAGAGTTATTGCATCATTGTTTTTCCTTTCCGTATTATTTGCGGGAGTGACCTCTCTGGTTAATATGTTTGAAGTCTGCTCAGAAGCGCTTCAGACACATCTGCATTTCCCCAGAAAAGCAGCAGTTGTATTTGTGGGTGCAGTTGTTTTTATTATAGGCCTTTTCATTGAATATGAGCCATATATGGGCGCTTGGATGGATTATATTACAATCTATGTGGTTCCATTTGGTGCAGTGCTATGTGCCGTGATAATCTACTGGGTACTCAAAGATGAGAAGATCATGGATGAGTTAAATAAAGGACGAGATAAACCACTGGGCAATTATTTTGTTTTTACTGCAAAATACATTTATGTCTCCCTTGCACTACTTGTATTCATATTAAGTATTGTATACAAAGGGATCGGTTGATCCTGCATTACATAAAAAAACCTGTATTTTCATGCCTTGTTTCAGGCATAAAATACAGGTTTTTTTCGTGGTTACTATTTTGTACCGAATATACGATCTCCAGCGTCACCAAGACCTGGGCAGATATATGCATTTTCATTTAACTGACGATCTAAATGTCCTACATAGATCTGAATATCCGGATGGGCCTCGTGAAGCCGTTTTAAACCTTCTGGAGCAGCAATGATGGCCATGAACTTAATGTGCTTTCCGCCGTACTGCTTAATAAAATCAACGGCTGCAGTTGCAGAACCGCCGGTAGCAAGCATAGGGTCGGTAACAACAATGGTTCTCTGCTCAATCGGGCTTGGAAGTTTGCAGTAATATTCATGGGGCTCATGAGTTTTTTCATCCCGATATAAACCGATATGTCCTACCTTGGCAGACGGTACAAGAGCCAGAATTCCGTTAACCATACCAAGACCTGCTCTGAGGATCGGAACAATTGCCATTTTTTTACCGGCAATCATGGGAGTCATACAGGTCTCAATTGGGGTTTCAACCTCCACATCCTGTAAGGGAAGATCCCTTAATGCTTCAAATCCCATCAGCATGGCGATTTCTTCTATAAGCGCACGGAATTCATTGGTTCCCGTTCTCTTGTCTCGTAAGATTGAAATTTTGTGCTGAATCAGCGGGTGGGTAAAAACAGTTACATTGTCCATTAATAAATCCATAATAGTTTTAATCCTTTCTTAATCTCTTGCTGTATCAGGGGTTTCAGGCAGTATCAGGTTCATAAAGACACCTATGATAACTGCGATGAAAAGACCTGAAATGTTTAATGTTACAGAACCGACATTTACGTTAAGCCCTCCAAGCTGGGCAAGTCCAAGTCCGAATACCAGGATCAGTCCAACGATAGTTAAGTTTCTGCTGTGTGTGAAATCCAGGTTAGACTCTGCCAGAGAGCGTATACCTACAGCGGCAATCATACCAAACAGCATGATCTCAACACCACCTTTTACAGGACCCGGAATAGTCTGAAGAATTGCACCGACTTTTCCAAAAAGACCCAGAATGATTGCAAAAACAGCTGTCACACGAAGAAGCTTGGGGTTATAGTTTTTAGTCGTTGCCAGAACACCAGTATTCTCAGAATAAGTAGTGTTGGCAGGTCCGCCCAGCAATCCTGCAAGCAGAGTGGCAATTCCATCACCCATTAAAGTGCGGTGAAGTCCCGGATCCTTAAGAAAATCTTTGCCTACAACGGTTCCGTTTGTGGTGATGTCACCAATGTGCTCCATGAAAGTAACGCAGGCAATGGGTGCGATGGAAAGAATAGCACCTAAGCTGAACTTTGGAACAGACATAAAGGTTACGCCATTAAGGTCCTTTGTTACAAACGGGATATTAATCCATGATGCAGCTGAAATGGCTGAGTAATCCATGTGGAAGATTCCAAATGCCCCTAACACGATGCAAAGGATATAACCAGCTGCGATTCCGATCAGGATCGGTACCAGTTTGAAAAATCCATGGGCAAAAATGGAACAGAGAATAACAACGAATAATGTGAATATCGCTATTCCCAGATTCAGCGCGATAGCAGGTGTTACACCGTCAGCCAGACTTAAATTACCGGTTGCATCACTGAGTGCCGTGCCGGCCAGGTTAATTCCGATGACTACAATTACAGGACCGGTCACTACGGGAGGGAAAATCTTTTTGATTTTCTCAGCGCCGATGATGAATGCAATGTATGCAAAGATTAAATACACCAGACCGGCAAAAATAATTCCACCCTGTACTAAAGGTACGTTCTCAGGGATCACGGTTCCTTCCGGTCGGATAATTGCAGTAACCGCGGCCAGAAAAGCAAAGGATGAACCGAGAAACACAGGAACCTTAAATTTAGTACAGCAGTGGAATATTAAGGTGCCAACGCCTGCAGAGAATAATGCCAGCGATGGATTGAGACCTGTCAGTAAGGGTACCAGCACGGTTGCGCCGAACATGGCGAAAAGGTGCTGAATGCTGAGCAGATAGTCTCGGGTTGTCAGTTTTGCGTTGTTACTCATGAGAATACCCCGTTTCTTTTTATTTTTCCGTCCTATTTTATCAGAGAAAGGGATAAATGGCAACTCTTTTTGTTATTTTGTCTCAGGAGTATATTCAATTAGTGCAAAATCCCCCAAAGCATGAGCGACTGGTATGGAGACGATAATGACTCCCTGATCCTCATAGCTAAAGGATTCCGGAAATTCTGAACCCCCTTTTTCCAGCTGTTCTGATGAAAAATCTGCATTTTTAAAAATGTCGGTATATGTCTGTTCATCCATATCGGTCCTTGCGCTCATCAAAGCTTCCTTAAGCTCAGGAGATGTGTTGTAAAACTTACACTGATCAGAGAGCACATATTGAGCCAGGTGTTTTGGATCGACATAATCCGTCAACCTGATATTCTTTCCAGTTTTTAAGTCAACGACGCTTGTGTAATAAACATTGGTGGGGTGTGCAGCCCCGTCAGCAGAAAGCATACCTGTATAGGCAACGCTGATTCTGTTCCTGTCAGCTGAAATGATGTCTGCACTGACAGTAAGAGTGTCCTTTGCAGGATCAATGGAATAAGCACTGATAATTTCCAGTGCATTGTCTTTTAGCAGATTATTGACGGCTTCTAATTTAGTGTCATCTGCTGATTGTTTAAGAACCGGATATTCAATCATTACCTTGTCATTCTTATAAACGTAGATAGAAGTGTTTATTCCTGATTTTGGATCTGTGCTTAAACTGCCGGCGCTTTCGTATTCATTCTGAACTTCTATCGCAGACGTTGGGGAGGTTTCCGTTAGTTCTTTGCTTACCGTTGTCTGAATGTCTGACAAATCTGGTTCTACATAATTTCGGTGACCGCAGCCAGTAAAAGACAGAGAGGATAGAAGTGCAGCCATGAAAATAATATGATGTTTCGTAAAATCACCTCGGATCTGATTTATTTTTTCTGAAGTTAGTATATCATAATATCAATGGGTTTTCCTAGAACATTATGCAAAATTAAGGGAATTGTAGGAAAAATACGCGGACATAGAGAAAAGACTCCCCAAAGCAGAATAAATCCGCTTTGCGAAGTCTTGCTTCCCTGCCAAGGGTGTAGTGCCGGCAGTGGGACTTGAACCCACACGATGTTGCCATCAACGGATTTTGAGTCCGCCTCGTCTGCCATTCCGACATGCCGGCTTGCACTTACAACGTTCATTATTCTATCACAGGATTTTCCATTTGGCAAGTATTTAAATTGAAAATCAGCAAAATATATTCCCAGCAACGGGAATGCAGCAGTATAGGAACCAGTAGACTGTAAAAGTATTCTCCCTGTCTGTGGTATTGGAGTAATTGAGTATGAAAGTATCAGGCAGGGAGAAGAGAGGTTATAAACATTTTTTATACAGTTCAATAATATACTCGGCCCGCTGTTTGTAGGTATGGTTCTGTACGCTCAGCGCCGCATTTTTTCGTATGTTCCTCCATTCATCTTTATGATTCTTATAGTATTCCACCAGTTCCAGGGTCTGTTCGGGTGAAGAGGACACAACAAGATCACGTCCCGGAGTAAACAGCTTTCTGATCTCAGCATTGTCGGATGACAGAACAAAACCGCCGGAACCCAGTATCTCAAAGGTACGCTTGGTGATCGTCTGCTGGTGATTTTGTGTTACAAGATTGATAAAACTGCTGTTATATGCTGCGCAAGTGCGGTCATAAGCCATACCCCCATGATAATGTATCTGAGGCGTATCCATGGCTAATATTTGTTTGATAAGGGGCAAATAGCCAGGGTCTCCGTAAAGCTGTATCTGGTATCCGTTTTCCAGAAGCGGTTTTAAGAGTATCTGCAGTGATTTATAGCGGTAGTGTTCCGGATGGAACGGGTATATCATAAAGTAAGAATTGCCAATCAAATTAATAAAATCTTCTTTTGTATCAAGGCCTTCCATTGGATGATGAACGACCGGACAATAGGCGTAATACATCATCTCACAGGGGAACCCCTTTTTAATAATAAACTGGTGCATTTCCGGACACATGGTAAGCACCAGATCAGGTTTCGATGCATAGATGATATCCATTTCAATACCGTCTCCTGTTTTTGAAAGGAAATAGGTACTGGATATGCCATCGGTGTCCCAGTGGATATGCTTCAGAGACTTAGGACGGTTATTTCCTAGAAATGACATGACATCATGCTTGAGTTCCAGAGGTGCCCCCAAAGTGATAAGGAGGTCAGCGTTACAATTTGCTAAAATCTGCTCCATCTGATTCACAGTGTTAGCCGTGAGGACGGAGGCCTCGCAGCCTGCCTGCTTAAATCCCCACGCCATATCATCTGAAAATAGTCTGTTTCCAAGAATGAGTACTTTCATTTATTTCTTCACTCCTTCCTGATAACGGGTTAAAAAATAATGTTTGTGCCAGGGACTGCCGTGCAATTCGCTTAAAGCTTTGAGCCCCATGGTGCCGTATTGCTTTACCAGACCGTCAAAATTGTCTGCTGATTTACCACCTGCTGTCATCCTCTGCCCGGCAATTTCGTGATATACCACAGAATTGTAATTGACTTTTGGATACCAGCCTCGTTTGGTTCCATAATAGTAGTAATAACCAAGAAGCATGCTGTCATCTTCAAAGCATTGGCGTCCCTTTAGAAAATCCGCATTATAGCCGCCTGTCTTCTTGAGTATTTCAGAAATGTGAATACAGGGATTCGTAAATCCCTGAACCACGCTGTCTGTCCGAAGTCCTATAAGAAATTCATCGTATTGTGATAACTGCTCCGGAAGAGCAGCATTTTTATTTAAAAAGGGCATTGCCCCTTTTTTATCCACAATACCGCAGCTGACCAGAGGCTCTTCATTATTCTCAAGATAGGTGACCAGTGGGTCCTCCCAGTTTTGAGAGAAGATCATGTCTAAATGCAGTTCGCTGATATACAGTGTATCCGGTATGTTCTTCCAAATGTATTCAAAGCATTTTTGCCGGCCAACTGTGGTGCCTACATTCGTACCGTCCCCAATAATGTGACAATCAAGATTAAAAGATTTTATAAAACTTTCCAGATTATCATTACTCAAGTTCCCCTGGTTATAGACGACAATTGTTTTATAGGTACTGTTTTCCAAAGATCTTAAACAGCTGATGGCTAATTTCATATCCTGTTCCTGCCTTAACATGAACAGCAGAGTGTGCACAAGACTCATTTCATCCACCTCACATATTTTTTTTCCATACATTTTGATTGATTATTTTGGTGTAACTTTCAATAATTTTAACTACTTTGCAGGAAACGTTGGTATCTGTATAATCAGGGACCGGAGCAATGGGTTCCTGATTTGTCCTCATGGATACGGACAACTCAAGTGCCTGCAAAATGTCTTTTTCAGTTGTTCCTCCGATGATGACAGAACCTTTGTCAAGGGCTTCGGGTCTTTCCGTGGAAGTACGGAGAAGTACTGCAGGAAAACCGAGAATCGCGCTTTCCTCGCAAAGGGTTCCGCTGTCGGACAATACACAAAAAGAGCTTTTTTGCAGCCGGCAATAGTCGAGAAACCCGAAGGGCTCCATGCATTGTACAAGCGGATCGAAGGCAAATCCATAATTGTCAATTCGTTTCTGGCTTCTTGGATGGACAGAAAAGATCACAGGCATCCCGTAAGTCTTTGCGGCGGCATTGACGGCCTGCATAAGTGAAATAAATGTGCCTTCCACATCAACGTTTTCTTCCCGGTGAGCGGATACGACTAAATATCGTTCCTGTTCCAGTCTAAGTCTGCTCAGTATACTGCTTTCATTGATTTTTTGCCGGTTGCTTTCAAGCACTTCAGTCATGGGAGAACCGGTGACAAAAATATGCTCTTTTGTAATACCTTCTGACAGAAGGTACCGCCTGGCATGTTCTGTATATGCCAGGTTTATATCGGATACGTGATCCACGATCTTACGGTTTATTTCCTCCGGTACATTTAAGTCAAAGCACCGGTTGCCCGCTTCCATGTGAAAGATAGGAATCTTGAGGCGCTTCGCGGAAATGACCGACAGTGCTGAATTGGTATCTCCCAGCACAAGCAGGGCATCAGGCTTCTCCTTTTGTAAAATCCGGTAGGTTTCTGCGATAATATTGCCGATAGTATCCCCAAGTGTTTCACCTGGGCATGAAAGACTGTAATCCGGCGGACGGATCTCAAGATCATCAAAAAATACGTCATTTAAGGATTTCGCCCAATTCTGACCTGTATGAACCAGAATATGGTCAAAATACCGGTCAAAAGCTTTGATGCAGGAGGACAGTCTGATAATTTCCGGTCTGGTTCCCAGTATGGTCATCAGTTTCAGTTTCTTCATCGCTTACTCCTTTTTGAATGAATTATTATCTATTACACCAGGATATGTGTCTGGCTGCTCAGGGTCATAAAGCTGGCTGGCCCAGATCAGCAATACCAGGTCACAGCTGCCTGTATTGGTTACATCATGGATATAGCCAGGCGGAATGTCTACTACCTCCAGTTTTTCTGATGATATGGGATACTTAAGGATATCCCCGCCGCCCAGTTTCTGAAAGCGCAGGATGCCGGTACCGTTTACGGCAATGAATTTCTCAGTCTTGGTATGGTGCCAGTGACCGCCCTTTGTCATGCCGGGTTTTGTAATATTTACGGATATTTGCCCTCCTGCTGTTGATTTAAGGCATTCAGCAAAAGCGCCCCGCTGATCCCGGTGTTCCTTAAGCGCATAGCTGAATTTGTCAACCGGCAGATAGCTTAAATAGGTGCTGTACAGTTTCCGGGTCAGTGGTTCGGCCATATCCGCCAACTCAAGGTTCTGCCTGCCATCCTGAAATCCCCTGAGGGTTTGTTCCAGTTCCCTGACCGTTGTGCGATGAACTGGTTCCACCTGACAAAACCCGTTCTGTTTTATGACATCGCCCTGTAATGCTGCTGTGAACCCTTGGAGCACATCATCGATATAGACCAGTGAAATTTCTGTATCGGGATCATCAATGCGTACGGGTAAACCACGGGCGATGTTGTGGCAGAAGGTTGCCACTACACTGTTATAGTTGGGTGCGCACCATTTGCCAAAAACCCCGGGCAGGCGGAAGATATAAATATCGGCCCCTGTTTCATGCGCATATGCCTTTACCAGATCCTCTGCTTTCCGTTTGCTTAGGCCATAAGGATTATCAAGCTGCGCCTGTGTAGATGATGACATGAGCACAGGAGTATTTTTACTGCTGTTTTTCAAAGCTTTTAACAGTGTACTGGTAAACTTAGAGTTTTCCTCAAACTCTGAAGGATGGTCCGGTCTGTTAACGCCGGCCAGGTGAAAAACGAAATCACAGTCTGCTGCATACCGGTCTAAAAGCTCCGGGCTGGTCTGTATGTCGTATTTAAAGAGCTGGCAGTCTCCCCTGGCTTCCAGTTGGGCACACAGATTCTTTCCGATAAATCCGCTTGAACCTGTAATCAGTATTTTCATAGATGGTTCCACTCCTTTAATTCATTTGCCACATAGCTGCAGCCTGACAACGTTTCTATCAGTTCTTCCGGGGACAGCCGGTGGGTATTATTTGAATTGTACTCCTGTATGGTCCCTATATCCCGGTTACCGTCGCTAAAATATTTTGCATAGTTTAAATCGCTTTCATCTGCAGGGATACAAAAATAATCTCCCATATCCATTGCTGATGCCATTTCCTCACAGGTAAGCAGCGTTTCATGCATCTTTTCCCCCATTCTTATGCCAATGTTCTGTATTTCATTATCCGCATGGAACAGGATTTTGAGGGCCTGAGCCAGATCACCAACGGTTGCTGCCGGGGATTTTTTGACCATCCGGTCCCCAGATTTTGCGTTTTCAAATGCGAAAAGCACCAGTTCAATGGCATCGTCCAGGTTCATCAGAAACCTTGTCATATCCGGATCCGTTACAGTGAGCGGCTGTCCGTTTTTTATCTGTTCAATAAACAGAGGTATCACGGAACCCCGGGATGCCATGACATTACCGTACCTGGTACCGCAGATCACTATATTTTCTGCTGTTCTGGCTTTGGAGATAAAGGTTTTTTCCATCAGGGCCTTGGACATGCCCATTGCATTTATAGGGTAAACGGCTTTGTCGGTTGATAAGCAGACTACTTTTTTAACGCCTGCTTCCACGGCGGCACTCAGAACATTTTCTGTGCCTAAAACATTGGTCTTGACCGTTTCTAACGGAAAGAATTCACAACTTGGGACCTGTTTTAAGGCGGCTGCATGGAAAATATAGTCCACACCCCGCACGCAGTTTTTTACGCTGGTAATATCCCTTACATCACCTATTAAAAATTTAATTTTTTTATTATTATATTTTTTCCTCATATCATCCTGCTTTTTTTCATCTCGTGAGAATATTCTGATTTCTCCTATATCTGTATCGAGGAGCCGATTAAGCATGGCATTTCCAAAGGAACCGGTCCCTCCAGTTATGAGCAGAGTCTTGTCTTTAAACATAAGTCACACAGATCTCCTATCGAAAGTTAAGTCAGTTATAGTATATGTTTGTTAACCTGGATTTGTTTTTTTTGATCGTGTGCAGTGATGGACACCATAGAAATCATCTTTTTGAACTTGCTCAAGCAGTATTTAAATTGAAAATCGGTAAAATATATTGTATGATAGTAAAAAGCTATGATTAAGGAGGTGTCTGGACGATGACATGTAAGGAAGCAGAGCGTCTGGTCATTCCATATATAAACGATGAACTGACAGATGAGGAACTAAAAGAATTTTTGGAACATACACAGACCTGCTCAGATTGTATGGAAGAACTGGAGATATATTTTACCATAGAAGCTGGAATCATGCAGTTGGATTCTGAAACAGGGAATTATAATATCAAGGGAGCACTGGATGCGGCTCTGGAACAGTCCAGACAACGACTTCAGTTCATTCAGCTGATAAAAATAGCAAGATATGCGGTATCCACCGTATGCGCCATGGCACTTGTCATTACAGTCCTTCTTCAGTGCAGAATCTGGCTGCAGTTGGGCTTGCTTGGATAGGAGAACAGATGAACAGAAAAAAAACAGTACTGATTGACGGAACCAGCATGCTGAAAGAGGTTTATTATGCAGTTCCAGCCAATTGTGTAAAAGGAATACGCAATGTGGTGGTTCGTATTATAGAAGAAAAACAGACGGATTATATTGCAGCTGTATTTGGCAGTATGAATGAGAATGGAATAGCCGCCCGGGATCTGATGGAGAATGAAACAAAATTAAAGGAAACACTGTCTTCTTTAAAAATTCCTGTTTTTGAAAAAGAGGGGGCCCGTTCTCTGGATCTTATTTGTTCTCTGGCAAAAAACTGTGAGTCGGATGAAAAAGAAGTTTCCGTACTAACTGCAGATGAGAATTTTTTAATGGCGGTAAGTGAGCATATCACTGTCTGGATTCCTGGCGTGGGAGAAGAAGGGGCAGAGTTAATAAACTGGACTGCGGAGAAAGTAAAGAAAGAGTTTGGTCTTGAACCGGAACAGTTAAAAGAAGTGTTTTCATTGGAACGCGGTGCAGGCATTGGCCGTAAAACCGCATGTCGTCTTGTTTCACAGTATGGTTCCCTGCAGGCAATCTATAGTCAGAAAGAGGAACTTGAGTCTGGCCAGATCCGGGAAGCATTAACGCAGTATGAACAGCAGATCAACAAAGAAGCGCAAATCCTTTGCCTGAAAACAGACTACGATGTTCATCTGGATGAGGTGAAATCCATTGCAGAATCACAAATCGCAGAAATCATGGATATGGATTTTGAGCCTGCAAGTTTCCCAGAAGAAGTGGAAGAGATTTCTTCTGATGGCTGGATGGGAAAAGCAATTACAGAGCTTGCTGATGCAGAGGCAATTTTTTCAAGATTTGCTGCAGGTACGAGCCTTGGCCTGCAGGTGGCAGGAACAGATAAAAAGATTACAGCCCTCGCTTTATGTCTTTCAAAAGAGGAGTGCTGGTGTTTGGTTGCCCAGGGGAATTTGACGTCAGAATACCTGAAAGAAAAGGCAGAAGAAGTCATAAGCCACGGAGCAAATGTTACGGTTCTTGATCTGAAAAGCCAGCTTCCGTTTTTGGACGTGTCTGATGAAAAAGCAGTGTTTGATGCTTCCCTGGCGGCTTATTTAATTGATCCGTTAAAAAGTTCCTATGAATACAATGATCTGGCACAGGATTATCTCCAGTTATCCCTTCCTTCCAAAACAGAATTGTTGGGGAAACGTACGATAATCCAGGCACTTTCTGAAAATCAAACCCAGGCAGTAACCTGTATGTGTTCCATGGCTTATGTTTCTTTTCTGTGCGGAAGCATTTTAAAAGAAGAGCTCAAAACAGCTGAGATGGATCAGCTGTTTTATGAGATTGAAATGCCCCTGGTATACAGTTTATTTACTATGGAAGAAACAGGAATCCGTGTGGAGAGGGACAGGCTGAAGGAATACGGGGACAGATTAAAGATCCGGATTAAGGAAACAGAACAGAACATATATGAACAGACAGGTGAAACCTTTAATATTAATTCGCCCAAACAGCTGGGTGAAATCCTGTTTGAAAAGATGAAACTGCCAGGTGGAAAAAAAACAAAAACCGGTTATTCCACGGCCGCTGATGTGCTTGAAAAGCTGGCTGCTGATTATCCGGTCATAGAACAGATTCTGGATTACAGACAGCTGACAAAATTAAATTCCACCTATGCCGATGGACTGGCCGCCTATATTGGTTCCGATGAACGGATCCACGGGACCTTTAATCAGACAATTACTGCTACCGGCAGAATCAGCAGTACAGAGCCTAATTTACAGAATATCCCCATTCGTATGGAACTGGGAAGAGAGATTCGGAAAGTCTTTGTTCCACAGGAAGGCTGTGTGTTTGTAGACGCCGATTACTCCCAGATTGAACTGAGGGTTCTGGCTCACATGTCGGGAGATGAAAGGCTGATCGGTGCCTATCAGCAGGCCGAGGATATCCATGCAATCACTGCTTCAGAGGTTTTTCATGTACCTTTGACGGAAGTGACGTCCCTGCAGCGACGCAATGCCAAGGCGGTCAATTTCGGGATTGTATATGGAATCAGTTCATTTGGTTTAAGTGAAGGCTTAAGTATTACCAGAAAAGAAGCCACCGAATATATCGAGAAATATTTTGAAACCTATCCAGGAGTAAAGCTGTTCCTGGACAAACTGGTGGCAGATGCAAAAGAAACCGGGTATGCAGTCAGTTTGTTTGGAAGGCGCCGTCCAGTCCCTGAACTGAAATCATCTAATTTTATGCAGCGTTCCTTTGGTGAACGTGTAGCGATGAATTCTCCGATTCAGGGTACAGCAGCAGATATTATGAAAATTGCCATGATTCGGGTTGACCGTGCCCTTAAAAAACAGGGTCTGCAGTCAAAAATAGTTCTTCAGGTTCATGACGAACTTTTAATTGAGACCCGGTTGGAAGAGCTTAATCAGGTGAAAAAACTGCTGGTGGAAGAGATGAAGAGTGCTGCCAGTCTTGCTGTGCCACTGGAGGTTGATGCCAATGTTGGGGAATCCTGGTTCGATGCCAAATAATAGGACGGTGAAACGAATGAAAGTAATTGGGCTTACTGGCGGAGTGGGGGCTGGTAAAAGTCTGGTTCTCACCCTATTAAGAACAAAATACAACGCAGAAGTGATGGAAGCGGACAAAGTTGCCCATGAACTGATGGAACCGGGAGAAGAGGGATATCTGCGGATAAAAGAAATTTTTGGTGAGGCCATTCTTAATTCAGACGGAACCATTAACCGTACTGCACTGGGAAAAGTGATTTTTGAAAATGAATCTGCCAGAGAACAGATTAATTCAATGATTCACCCCCTGGTGTGGAAAAGAATCAGACAAAAAATTTCCGCTTCCCAAGCCGGGCTTATTGTGGTAGAATTTGCAATTATGGGTGAAGAAGCGGAAGATATCTATGATGAGATGTGGTATGTACATGCATCGGAAGAAGTCAGAATGAGACGGCTTTTAAAAAACAGGGGCTACTCAAAAGAACGTTCGGAAAAAATGATCAGAAGCCAGGCGTCGGAGCAGGAATATGCAAGGCGCTGCGACCGGGTAATTGAAAACAATGGTTCTGTTAAGGATTTAGAGGATCAATTGGCGGAAATATTAAAAAGCAGGGGATAGAAAACGATGAGACTGGTAAGCATTGCTAGCGGGAGCAGCGGAAACTGCATTTATGTAGGTTCTGATACGACTCATGTTCTGGTAGATGCCGGAATAAGTAATAAAAGAATTGAACAGGGCTTAAATGAAATTGGATTAAAGGGCAGCGAGCTCACAGGGATTGTAATCACACATGAACACTCGGACCATACCAAAGGGCTTGGAGTGCTGGCGAGAAAGTATGGAGTTCCCATCTATGGAACAAGAGAGACTCTGGAGGAGATTTCCAAGCAGAAGTATCTGGGAGAATATCCCCAGGAATTGTTTTGTGCCATTCGCCCGGATGTGGATTTTTTCGTTGGAGATTTAGAGGTCAAACCGTTTTCCATAGACCATGATGCGGCAAATCCGGTAGCATACCGGATACAGCATGAACATAAATCTGTTGCGGTAGCAACGGATATGGGGCATTACAACCAGTACATTATCGAGCATCTCCAGGGACTGGATGCTGTTTTATTAGAATCCAACCATGATGTGAATATGCTTCAGGCAGGACCGTATCCTTATTATTTAAAACGAAGGATATTGGGAGATCATGGACATTTGTCCAATGAAAATGCGGGACGGCTGCTGTGCTGCATTCTTCACGAAAACTTAAAAAAGATTCTGCTGGGCCATTTAAGTAAGGAAAATAATTACGAAGAGCTTGCTTATGAAACCGTAAAGCTTGAAATCTCAGAGGGAGATAATCCATTTAAGGCATCTGATTTTTCCATAGCCGTCGCAAAACGGGATCAGATGTCGGAAATTATCACTATATAAAGAGGAGATGCATGATGAATAAGACGATTATTACAGTAGTTGGCAAGGACACAGTAGGGATTATAGCAAAGATTTGTACGTATCTGGCAAATAACCAGGTAAACATATTGGATATTTCCCAGACCATTGTACAGGGATATTTTAATATGATGATGATTGTTGACATTAATGAAGCAGCGAAGCCTTTTGGAGAGCTTGCGGACGAACTGGAACAAATTGGAGACGAGATTGGTGTAAAGGTGAAATGCCAGAGAGAAGAAATTTTCACTAAAATGCATCGGATCTGATTACCGCAGTGAGGCTTAAGAAAAGGAAGGGTTATCGATATGTTGAATATGTTTGAAGTAAATGAGACCAATAAGATGATCGAGCAGGAATTGCTGGATGTGCGCACTATCACCATGGGTATCAGTCTCCTTGACTGTTGCGACAGTGATTTAAAAGCGGTGAATGAAAAGATTTACAACAAGATCACCACGGTTGCAAAAAATCTGGTATCTGTAGGAAAAGAGATAGAGAAAGATTTTGCAATTCCCATTGTTAATAAACGTATTTCCGTAACCCCGATTGCAATGGTAGGAGCTGCTGCCTGCAAATCTCCTGATGACTTTGTTACCATAGCACAGACCCTTGACCGCGCAGCAAAAGAAGTTGGTGTTAATTTCATTGGCGGATACTCTGCACTTGTCAGCAAGGGAATGACAACAGCTGATAAAAATCTGATCTGCTCTATTCCAAAAGCTCTGGCCTGTACAGACCGTGTCTGCAGTTCTGTAAATGTAGGTTCTACTAAGACAGGAATTAATATGGATGCAGTTGCTCTTATGGGCAAAATTGTTCTGGAAACAGCTGAGGAGACCAAAGATAATGATTCTCTTGGCTGTGCAAAACTGGTGGTATTCTGCAACGCACCGGATGATAATCCATTTATGGCTGGTGCATTCCACGGTGTTACAGAAGCAGATGCAATTATTAACGTAGGTGTCAGCGGACCCGGTGTAGTAAAACGGGCGATTGAGACCGCAAGAGGAAAGGACTTTGAAGTTCTCTGCGAGACCATTAAGAAAACTGCATTTAAGATTACCCGGGTAGGACAGCTGGTTGCCCAGGAAGCATCCAAAAGACTTAACATTCCATTTGGAATTATAGATCTGTCTCTGGCTCCCACACCTGCAATCGGTGACAGTGTAGCTGAAATCTTAGAAGAGATTGGTCTGGAACGGGTTGGTGCCCCAGGCACAACAGCTGCCCTGGCTCTGCTCAATGACCAGGTGAAAAAGGGAGGGGTTATGGCTTCATCCTATGTAGGCGGTTTAAGTGGTGCATTTATTCCTGTCAGTGAAGATCAGGGAATGATTGATGCAGTCGCCATGGGTGCCTTAAACCTTGAAAAACTGGAAGCAATGACCTGTGTCTGCTCCGTTGGTCTGGACATGATTGCCATTCCAGGTGATACTCCTGCCTCCACCATATCCGGAATCATTGCAGATGAATCCGCAATCGGTATGATAAACCAGAAGACAACAGCAGTTCGTATCATTCCGGTAATCGGTAAGTCTGTGGGCGAAACCGTGGAATTCGGTGGTCTTTTAGGATACGCTCCTGTTATGCCAGTCAATCAATACTCCTGTGAAGCGTTTGTAAGCCGCGGAGGAAGAATTCCTGCGCCTATTCACAGCTTTAAGAATTAGCCATGGAACAGAACGATAGAAGAGAAGTGACGGAAGCACTCAGGGAATTTCTTGATGATTATCTAATTCGTATGATCATCAGCAATCCGGTTGAGAAACAGGGGATGTCCAAAGTGAAAATCCGTCCTCTTAAGCAGAAGGATTTATTACTGTTTCAGGCCGAGGAGTTCGTTGGAAACCAGGCATTTCATAAAAACCTGACAAAAGAGGAATGTGCAGACTATGCTGCAGATTTACTGGCCGGAACGTTTCGGCAGCTGGAACTGGAATCAGCAAAAGGTCAGGTCAGGGTTCTGATCAGCAAAAAAGGGGTTCCTGGTATTAAGCTGAAACGTATTCCTCAAAAAATAACAGCCCTTCCTGTAGTAACGGATCACAACAGACAAAAAAAATATATATTAAAAGAAGGAACGCCCATACCATTTTTAGTTGATTTGGGAGTTATGTCGGAAAATGGAACCATCATAAAATCAAGATATGACAAATTCCGTCAGATTAACCGGTTCCTTGAATTTATTGAAGATATACTCCCCAGACTTCACAAAGACAGAGAAAATGTAATTATTGATTTCGGCTGTGGCAAATCCTATTTAACATTTGCCATGTATTATTATCTTCATGTGCAGAAGGGATACTCCATCCGCATTATCGGTCTTGATTTAAAGCAGACAGTAATTGACAACTGCAACCGATTAAGTGAGAGCTATGGATACGAAAAACTAAGATTTTATCACGGAGATATTGCATCATACGAGGGCGTCAGTCAGGTGGATATGGTGGTTACGCTTCATGCCTGTGACACAGCCACTGATTTTGCTCTGGCAAAAGCGGTTTCGTGGGGGGCATCTGTCATTTTATCCGTACCGTGCTGTCAGCATGAACTCAACAAACACATCGAGAACAGTCTGATGGCACCTGTTTTCCAGTATGGTCTTATAAAAGAACGAATGGCAGCTCTGTATACAGATGCCCTTAGGGCAGAGATTTTAGAGAACCAGGGATACAGAACACAGATTCTGGAATTTATTGATATGGAGCATACACCAAAGAACATATTAATCCGTGCTGTTAAGCAGGAAGAAAAGAAAAATAACCGAAGCCAAATTGATGAAATTATGGAATTTCTTCATGGAAATCTGACTCTTTATGATTTGTTTTACAAAGAATAAACTAATATAAAATTATGAGTGAAATTTGCTGTCATATATGTTATGATAGAATCAATAATGAAAGGAGGAAAATACATGCCTTTTATTAATTCAAAAGTTAATGTTGCGCTATCCGAACAAGAGAAAGAACTGATAAAGGATAAACTTGGCCAGGCAATCAGTCTGATTCAGGGAAAGTCAGAAAGCTGGCTGATGGTTGGTTTTGAAGATAACTATTCTCTTTATTTTAAAGGAAAGAACAATACGAAGCTTGCTTTTGTAGAAGTTAAGATTTTCGGGCATGCTTCTGACCGGGATTTGGATCACTTAACTGCTGAGATTTCCAGAATTTTTAAAGAAGTACTTGGAATTGCCCAGGATAAGATCTATATTAAATACGAAGAAGCAGAACACTGGGGCTGGAATGGAGCAAACTTCTAATTTTAACTGTTGACACGTCAGACAGGGGAGCGGCTTATGGAGCTTTGGGATATCTACGATGAAAACAGAGCGGCAACAGGAAGGACTCATGTCCGGGGGGTTCCGCTGGGAAAAGGGGAATATCATCTGATCGCTGATATCTGGACTGTAAATCACAGGAATCTGATTCTACTGACCAGACGGCATCCGGATAAGCCTTACGGCTTAATGTGGGAGTGTACCGGCGGTTCGGTTCTTGCCGGCGAGACCACAGTGGAAGGGGCTATAAGAGAACTATGGGAAGAAGCCGGTATTCATGCTAAAAAAGAGGATTTAACGCTGATTCACAACATCAGACAGAGGGAACGGTTTGTGGATACTTATATTAACAGGCAGAATATCACCGAAGATGATCTTAAGTTACAGGCAGAGGAAGTTGTGGATGCAAAGTTTGTGACTTTTGATGAGCTTCTTGATCTGTGGAAGCAGGGAATTGTAGTTCCCAAATCACGATTTCTTCTATATAAAGACAGGATCAGAGAATTTATCAATCCGCCGTCATAATATGACGACGGATTTTGTAAATTCATTTTTAATTTTTATATTATATTTAGCCTGCAATACTGTCTGATAAACGTGAGAAGAATAGAAGTCATGCCGGAGCATAGCGGCGGCTGCTCCCGTTAAATTGGTTTCTGCACCCGCAGTTTTGGCGATGAGAGGGATGCTCCCTCTCTTTTTTATTTCACCCATCAGGGATACGGATTCTTTTTTAAATCCCAGGATTCTGGCGTAAGGAGCATAGCCTGCCCGCCTGCCATCCTCGACCAGCTGGCAGGTTGTCCCCAGCATAATATGGAGCAAAGCACGGCTCACTCGAGTATAGGTGTATTGTCTGGTTTTTAACTGATTGATCTTTTCTTCAAATGGATGATAATCAGGAAGCTGTTTTATAATTCTTGCAGCCAGTTCTTCTGACACATCGGAAAAATTATTAAATGGGATTCCTTCCATAGACAGTCTTAGGAGAGCGGAATTTAATAGGAGACTGAAATCGTCGCAGTAAAGAGGTTTGCTTTCCTGTATTTTTATTTTTACCGGATCTGGTACATAATTGAAGACTGTGTTCTCCGCCTCATTGTAATATTCTCCTGATTCCCTTAGTGCCTTTCTAAGTCCGGTTGCCGAGCAAAAACGATCGGGAATAAGCAGAGGATCGTGATAACCGCTACCGTTTCTTGCAATGGTCAAAGGCGTTAAAGAAGCGTCTTGTCTGTAAATGGCTTTTAAATATTCAATTCCTAAAATGTTATTGGGAGAGGTCAGAATCGAGGCATCTTCTTTCCCTACAGCTTTGCTGGTGACAAGTGCGGTGTTTCTTGCTTCTGGGAAAGTAGCCCCCTTTTTCAGTTCTTTACGCAACTCATCTGAATAAACAGCTGGTTCGTTGGCGAGAATAGTAGCAATAGCGGAAAGTTTTTCCATATCCCCACTTTCGCTGCCAAAACACACAGTATCAACTGCCCCCAGTCCATTTAGCAATGCCACAGAGCAGGAGGCAAAGTCTTCTGCGCTTCCGGAAGCAAAAACAGATGGAATTTCCAGTACCAGATCGGCTCCGCAGGAAAGTGCCATGGCCGTCCTTGTATACTTATCATAGATAGCAGGAGCTCCCCGCTGTACAAAATCTCCACTCATGACTACCACGGCAAATTCTGCATTTGACAGTTCTCTCGCTTTTCTGATATGATAGGCGTGGCCATTGTGAAAGGGATTGTATTCAGCGATAATACCTACAGCATGCAATTTTTTCTCTTTTATCATAAAAAACGTCCTTTTTCTTTA
Source organism: uncultured Paenibacillaceae bacterium (assembly GCA_963523055.1). Classification (GTDB taxonomy): domain Bacteria; phylum Bacillota; class Clostridia; order Lachnospirales; family Lachnospiraceae; genus Lacrimispora. Next base: position 178,161 of record CAURBV010000005.1, read on the forward strand.
TTTCAACCTATATTATGCTATTGTTTCGCAAAAAATGCAAATTATTTTGTCACAACACTTGAAAATTTTCAGGAATGCTCATAGAATAGAGTGAGAATCAAGAAGAAGCATTGATCAATTAGAACAGGAGAATAGATAAGTATGAATTTTATCGTTGAAACATCAGCTCGTCATGTACATTTATCTCAGGAACATCTTGAGATTTTATTTGGACAGGGATATGAATTAACCAAGAAGAAAGAATTATCCCAGCCAGGTCAGTTTGCTTGCGAGGAGAGAGTTACTGTTGTGGGATCAAAAGGTGAGTTCAAAGGAGTTTCCATTTTGGGACCAGTCAGAAAATCTACTCAGGTGGAACTTTCTCTGACAGATGCCCGTTCTGCAGGAATCGCCGCACCAGTAAGAGAATCCGGAGATATCGCAGGCAGCGGACCATGCAAGATTGTCGGACCGGCAGGTGAGATTGATATCACAGAGGGTGTAATTGCAGCAAAGCGTCATATTCATGCAACGCCTGCAGATGCACAAAAACTGGGAGTTGAAAACGGCGAGATCGTTTCTGTGAAAATTGATACAAATGGCAGAAGTCTTGTTTTCGGAGATGTAGTTGTACGTGTAAGCGAGTCCTATGCTCTGGCTATGCACATTGATACGGATGAATCTAACGCAGCAGGCTGCGGCAGAGAACAGTACGGCGAAATTGTAAAATAATTGAAGGAGAATTTAGTTTTATGAAAATTTTAGTTATCAACTGCGGAAGCTCTTCCTTAAAGTATCAGCTCATCGATATGGAAAATGAGGGAGTTTTAGCAATAGGTTTATGCGAAAGAATTGGTATTAACGGATCCAAACTGACTCACAAAGCAGAAGGAATAGGCAAATTCGAATTAGAAGAAGAGATGCCTAATCATACTGTAGCAATCAAGCTGGTTATGGATGCCCTGGTTAATCCTGATCATGGAGTAATCAAAGATACCAGTGAAATTTCTGCAGTAGGACACCGTGTTCTCCATGCCGGTACTATTTACAGTGATTCCATCGTTGTAAATGAAGATGTTAAAAAAGTGATCCGTGACTGTTTCGATTTAGGACCTCTGCATAACCCTGCAAACTTAATGGGTATTGAGGCATGTGAAGCAGCTATGCCAGGAACACCAAACGTAGCTGTTTTTGATACTGCATTTGGTATGGGTATGCCAGAGAAGGCATCTCTTTATGCAATTCCTACGGAATATTATGAAAAATACAGCATTCGCCGTTACGGCTTCCATGGAACAAGCCACAGCTTCGTTTCCAAAGAAGCACTGGGCTTTTGCGAGCTTGATTCCAACAATGGCAAGGTAATTGTCTGCCATTTAGGAAACGGCGCAAGCATCTCTGCTTCCATCGGAGGCAAGTGCGTGGATACAAGTATGGGTCTTACACCTCTTGAGGGTCTTATTATGGGAACCAGAAGTGGTGACATTGATCCGGCTGTGATTCAGTTTATCTGCAACAAAGAAGGAAAGACAGTCAACGAAGTACTGGATATCTTAAATAAAAAATCCGGTATTCTTGGTATGTCCGGCGGAATCTCCAGCGATTTCCGTGATGTTCAGAAAGCACAGGCTGAAGGAAATCACCTGGCTGATACAGCAATTAATGCATATATCTATCGTGTTGCAAAGTACATCGGTGCTTATACTGCAGCTATGAACGGAGTAGATGCCATCGTATTTACAGCAGGTGTAGGTGAGAATGACAAGCCAATCCGTGCAGGAATCTGTTCTTATTTATCCTATCTTGGCGTAGAAATCGATGCAGAAGCGAACAGCCACAGAGGCGAGCGCATGATAATTTCCACACCTGATTCCAAGGTAAAAGTATGTGTAATTCCTACCAATGAAGAGCTTGCAATTGCAAGAGAAACAAAAGCTTTGGTATAATTCCTAAAATATTAGCACATTATAGTTTTTATAATGTGAAATATGGAAATATTTTATTGACAAATAGTGCGCCCCTATGTATAATTACATAGGTGCGTATTAGGAGACTATAATATGCTTATTAATTTAACCGAGTTGTTTACCCTGGAAGGGAAAGAGAAAACCTATACACTGGATATAGAGATGAAGACTTATCATGGGCCCTACGGAGATTATGAAGTAGCAGATGCCAAACCGGTAGTGCTGCGGATCATGAATCTGGGTGGAAAGAAACTGGAGCTGGAAGGAAAAGTGGAACTCACTTTACTGATTCCCTGTGATCGTTGTCTGGAGCCTGTCCCTAATGAGCTGAGTTTTGATGTCATTCGAATGGTTGATTTAAGTGAAACCAGAGATGAGAGTGAAGAGGATCTCGAAGAACAGCCATATGTAATTGGTTATTGTCTGGATGTAGACCAGTTGGTTTGTGATGAACTCATACTGAATCTGCCTATGAAGGTTCTCTGCAGTGAAGACTGTAAGGGAATTTGTAATAGATGTGGAACAAATCTCAATCATGAGACTTGTGACTGCGATGTTAGGTCGCTTGACCCGAGAATGGCAGTCATCCAGGATATTTTTAAACAGTTTAAGGAGGTGTAACCATGTCTATCTGTCCAAAGAATAAATCTTCTAAAGCTAGAAGAGACAAACGTAGAGCAAACTGGAAGATGAGCGCTCCGAACTTAGTGAAATGCAGCAAGTGCGGTGAGCTTATGATGCCACACAGAGTATGCAAAGCTTGCGGTTCTTATAACAAGAAAGAAATCATTTCTGTTGCTGAATAATTTCAGTATGGAAATAGCTCAAAACATAAAAAGGCAGGGAATCTGATTATTCAGGTCCTTGTCTTTTCTTGTTGTATAAAAAAGGTAGCTATACAGCTAATATTGATAATAAGGACGCAAGTATTTTGTTTTTTATCAATGAGATCTATGCTATACTGAAAGAAAAATGACTAGCTTATGGGGGTACGATATGGCACAGATAAAATTACCGGAAATCTTTCAGAATGGAATGATCTTTCAACGGAATAAGACGATTAAAATATGGGGAGAAGCTGAGGAAACGGACAAGCTGAGAATCACCTTCTGCGGGGACAGTATTTTCACTGATATAAAAGAAGGGAAGTTTTATTGCGAATTTCCTGCAAAGGAAGCGGCATATGGGCAAAAATTAGAGATTTTTGCTGACGAACGGAAGGAACCGGCTGTCGTTTTGGATGACATTTGTATTGGTGATATTTACATAGCAGCCGGTCAGTCAAACATGGAATATTACCTGAGATACGATGCCCATTGGAATGAGATAAAGCAGTGGGAGCGAAACGATATGATCCGCATGTTTAACTGCAAAAGGATTGCTTATCCCGGTCAAAACAGAGATCTTCCTGAATGCGGAAGCTGGTTTAAAGAACAGGAATATCAGTGGGAGAGCTTTTCTGCTCCAGGCTATTCCTTTGCCAGATCCATTCAGCCGGTAATTGGTGTTCCAGTCGGGATTATTGGTTGTAACTGGGGCGGAACTCCAGCCTGTGCATGGATGGAATCATCGTATTTAAATGAGGCACCTCTGTCTGTATTTAAAAAAGAATACGAGGCGGCTGTGGGTGCTGTTGATGAGGAAGAAATGAGACGGCTCAGCCTTGAGGCATGGGAGTATGAGGATTCCTACCTTCATCAGATTGCCTGGAGAGCAATGATGTATGGCATGAACCAGCAGGATCAGGATCGGTGGATGGCTGAAACTGCAGATGCACCGGTTCTCCCATTGGGGCCTTATCATCACTACCGTCCTACCGGATTGTATGAAATGATGCTTAGAGCTCTTGCACCTTTTTCTGTGAAGGGAGTTTTATGGTATCAGGGGGAATCAGATGCAGGGCATGGGGAGATATATGATAAAACCTTTGCTTCCCTAATCCGCTGCTGGAGAGACTTGTGGCAGGATGAACTGCCGTTTCTCTATGTTCAGCTGGCACCGTTTGGTAAATGGCTTGGCATCGGAGGAGAGGATTATCCGGTGGTAAGGGAGAGCCAGGAACGGGTATTAAAAGACGTACCAGGTACAGGTATGATCTCTATTATGGATCTGGGAATGTATGAGGATATCCATCCCAAAAGAAAGAAGGAAGTAGGGGAACGTCTGGCACTTCTTGCAAGAGGGTTAATCTACGGGGAAGACATCTTATGTGAATCCCCGGAATTTACAGGGGGAGAGCGGGAAGGAAACCAGATCCGTCTGCATTTTTCCCATACTGGATCAAAACTGTACGTAAACGGGAACATTATTAATAGCCTGCGTGTAGAACAGGACGGTATTTTAATTGAAGTAAAGGAATTTAAACTGGACCAGGATTTGTTGCTGAGTTTTGAAACGCTGACAGACGAGCCGGTTGAAATCAGGTTTGCAAAAGAAGGATACTGTGAAGTTAATCTGTTTAACGAGGCAGATCTTCCTTTAAAACCATTTACTGCTGTGGTTATTTAGGAGGCTGCCATGGTAAAAACAGTCAATCCAATACAAAAAGGCTTTTATCCTGATCCATCCATATGCAGGGTTTCTGATGATTACTATATGATTCATTCTACCTTTGCATATGCACCTGGTATCCCTGTATTCAAAAGCCGTGATTTAAAGAACTGGATTTTAATTGGACACGTTCTGGAACGGAAAGAGCAGCTTCGGCTTTCCGGAGCCAGAGTTTCCCAAGGCATTTATGCGCCCACAATCAGATACCACAAGGGATTATTTTATGTAATTGCCACCAATGTATCCGCAGGCGGAAATTTCTATGTTACTGCCGCAGATCCCAAAGGTCCATGGTCAGACCCGGTTTTTCTTAAGAATGCGCCGGGAATTGACCCCAGTCTGTATTTCGAAGAAGATACCTGCTATTACATCGGACAGCGTACAAAGGAACAGCCGGCTTATTACGGTGATTGTGAGATATGGCTGCAGGAGCTTGACTTAAAGGAGAAAAAGCTGGTGAAACAACCAGTTGTATTGTTTGATGGTAGCATGAAACGTACGATATGGGCAGAAGGACCTCATCTGTACCGAATCGGCGGCTTGTATTATCTCCTTCTTGCAGAGGGAGGGACGGAGTTTAATCACAGTGTAACAGTTGCCCGAAGCCAAAGTCTTTATGGCCCTTATGAGGCATGCCCTAATAATCCGATTTTAACCCACCGTCACCTGGGACATAATTATCCGGTGCAGTGCATCGGGCATGGAGATCTGATTGAGACTCCGGATAAAAAATGGTTTATGGTGATGCTTGGTACAAGACCTTTAAATGGCTGCGCAGAATTAGGCAGAGAGACATTTCTCGCAGATGTAGTATGGGAAGATGGCTGGCCGGTGGTGTGTCCTGGTTTGGGAAAAGTACCTGAGTGCCTGGAGTTATCCATTTCGGATAAAGAGCTGGAGGTTTTACCGCCCGACCCTGATATTGCGTGGACAGATCCGCTTGACATCCGTTTCATTGGTTTAAGAGATCATCCAGCCCGGCTTCCTATAAAAATTACTGGTGCTGGTAGCTTGCAACTTCCTTACCTTCCTGAAACCATAGAAGATCTGTCCGTTCCTGCCTATGTAGGAATCCGGCTTTTATCCAGAACATTCCATATCGGGGTAACGATAGAGTCCAATCCTGAAGGGGCGGAGGAAGCGGGGCTTGTTTATTTTTACAATGAATCCCATTATGTAAAAGTTGTCATTTGTGAAAGAGAAGGAATGCTGGAAGCAGTAACCATCATTCGAAAAGGGGAAGACTGGGAGGAGAAAAGCAGGACAGAAGTCACCGGCAAGATTCATGAAATTAAGCTGTTGGGGCATGACCAGACTCTGTCTGTTGAGATTGATAATCAGATCGCAGGTCAGCCATTCCAAATAGGGGATCTCTGCTCACAAAAAGCCGGTGGATTCACCGGCTGTACCGTAGGGGTATATGCATCTTCCGTACATGAGGCTTCTGACCGTTTCGCAGTCTTTGGACCGCTTCATGTCCGTTTTTTTGATTAATCCTGGATATACATCTGGCGAAATTCTGTAGGTGTACAGGATTTAATGATTTTAAACATTCGTATAAAGGCGGAGGGGCTGGAAAAGCCGGAGCGCAGTGCTACTTCAGTGACAGAAAGCTGAGGGTTAATCAGCAGCGTTTCGGCAACAGCTATCCGCTTTTTATTGACATATTTATAAAATGAAATATTCGCAAATTGTTTAAACAGCCTGGAAAAATGATATTTGCTGAAGCCAAGGAGAGATGCAACCTCCTCTAAGGTTAATTCCTCTGTACAATGGCTGCTGATATAATTGCAGATGTAAATAAATTTCTCTGCATATTTTTTTTGTTGAATGTTGCCTATATCCAGAGAACTGACCTGCTGGGTGTGGTTTCGCCCAATCAGAGCAAACATCTCCAGAAGCCTTGAGTAAATCTTTGTTTCTGTGAGAGGCATGTCTTTCCTGTATTCTTCTAGAATTTCCAGCATGTACTGATGGAGTTTGTCGTGTATAGAGGGATAAAGTTCTGGAGTAACAAGGAACGTAGGATTTAAAAGCGTAAGTATGGATTCCAGCTCTTTGATTTCATGAAACATGGGAAGTTCGGCCTGAAATATAATCCGTCGTCCTGATTTCGGCGCTTTTAAAGCGTGAATGACTCCCGGACAGATCAAAATAATATCACCTGGTTTTAATTCAATGGCGTGGGTACTTAAAACGATGGTGTATTTGCCGGTAAGAGGCATAATGATTTCAAGTGGTGTATGCCAGTGGGAAGGATAGTCTTCTGCCTGGGTGTTGTCATATAAGCGGATATTGGTATATTCTTTATAATTTACAGTCTCATGAGTTCCTTTCAGATTTTCAATCAAAGTAAAACCTCCCCATAATATTAATGATAATGAATAATTGCTTTTGTTGTTTGTAAAAATTATAAAATATACTTCAATAAATATCAATATAAAATAGTAAAATAGGTATATTTTAAATTTTGGTAGTTAAATAATACAAAAAAAACGGGTTTAAAAAGTGTATTATGTATATTACGTTTAAAAGCAAAGTATGAATGAAATTTTAAAATAGCAACATTTGATAATAGACAGGCAATAATTATAAAGAAAAACGGACAAATTTCTGATAGAGTTAATACATATCATAATTGCTTCAAATAATGTGAAGATTGTTAAGGAGGAAAGGTATGGTAAAGAGATTTGTATCGGGTTTTTTGGCAGCTGCACTTGTATTGGGGTCACTTTCTGGATGTTCAGTATCTACAGATACTGGCGGAGGTGCCAAATCATCAGGCGCCACCACAGAGACTACTTCTGGCTCTGTTACTGCAACAGGAAAAGAAGAGCAGATTACATGGATGTTCTGGGATGATTTAAATGCTACGGAAGATTTAATCAGTAAGGGGTATAAGCAGGTTATAGACCGGTTTAATGAACAGTATAAAGGGAAATATTACTGCAACGTCGTAACAACAAATCTGGATGAATACACAGCTAAGTTAAATGCACTGGTTGCGTCAGGCAATACACCGGATGTGTTTATCTGCAATCCCGGACCTAATTTAACTCAGTATGTAGAATCTGGTGCGGCAGCAGACTTAACAGATATTCTTAAAAACCAGGAATCACAGTGGTATGGTAATTTTACAGATGGTATCTTTGAGCGTATTACATATGACGGTAAGATAATGGCAGTTCCTACTAACTTTGCATCTGCATGCGTATTCTATAATACCGACATCTTTAAAAAGGCAGGGGTTGAGGTGCCGAAAACCTATGACGAACTGCTTGTAGCATGTAAAAAAATTAAAGAAGCTGGTTATACACCAATTTCCTGTTCTGCAGGTACTGCATGGTGCCTTTCCATGATAGCCGGTTATCTCTGTGACCGTGAAGGCGGACCGGAAAATCTGGTTGATGTAAATTCAGGTAAGATTGAATGGACCAGTAAAACATTTGTTGATGCAGCAACGAAATTAAAAGAACTTTCTCAGTATTTCCAGGACACTGCAGCTGGAGATTCCAATGATCAGGCAACTGCAAACTTCTACAATGGAGACGCAGCCATGCTGGTACAGGGATCATGGGCAATTGCTCAGATCAACGGAAACAATCCGGAATTCGAAGACAAATGCGGCGTATTCCAGTTCCCGGCTATTGAGGGTGGTTCAGATCCAAATCGTATGATCGTAAAAACAGATAATCTTGTTATGAGTTCAACCACAAAGCATAAAGAAGCAGCCCTTGCACTTATGAAGATGTTCACCGATGACACTGCTCAGAAATATACGGCTGAAGTAGCTGGTAAGATTCCGGTTACCAAAGTGGCAATTGACTATGACAAAGCTCCAAAGCAGTTTGCTTATATCAACGATATCTTAAAGAACGTAACCGGTACATTAGGATTTTATAATGAATCACTGGCAAGCGTAGAAGCAGGAGATACCTTTGATGCAGCCATGGTAGATGTATTCCTTGGTAATGCAGAACCACAGCAGGCACTTCAGAAAGTACAGGATTTCTATAATAAAAACGTCTGGAAAAAATAATTGACAGAATGATGAGGGTATGCGAAGCATAAACGCCTTTGCATACCCTCATTATAGAAAGAGAGGCAGCCATATGAACAGGCTATTGGAGGATAGAAAAGCGGCTTTTATTTTTATTGCGCCGGCATTCCTTTTATTTACTCTGATTTTATTTGTTCCGATTATTCAGGTTATCTACTATTCCCTGTGTAATTATACGGGACTGACGAAACCGGATTTTGTCGGATTGAAAAATTATATCGATTTATTCACCAGTGATGAGACCATGAAAATCGCTTTGAAAAACTCCATATTTTTTATGCTTTTCTCTGGTGTGACCCAGCAGATCGTCGGTTTATTCCTGGCGGTTCTACTAACTAATATTAAGGCAGGCAGGAACTTGTTTAAAAATATTTACTACCTTCCCTGTGTACTTTCATCAGCTGCGCTTGGTCTTTTATGGGCGTTTCTTTTTAATCCTAAAATAGGTATTAATAATCTTTTAAGCACATTTGGCATCCACGGGCCCAACTGGCTTTTTGACACCAAAGGATTCATCCCTCTTCCCATGTGGGTGATTGGTTGTGTTGCTTTGTGGCAGTACGTGGGACAGAATATGATGCTTTATATGGCTCAGATCAGTGGAATATCCAGAGATATCTATGAAGCTTCCTACATAGACGGGGCTTCCAGAGGACAGTCATTCCGTTTTATAACCTTACCGCTAATTAAGCCTATGCTGATTACAACTCTTTCTTTGAACTGCATTGGTTCTCTTAAATTTTTTGACCTGATATATAACATGACTCAGGGAGGACCTAACCATCGTACGGATGTGCTGGCAACCCATTTATATACACAGGGATTCAAATATTATAAATACGGTTATGCCAGTGCGATTTCCATGATTCTGCTCATTTTATGCCTTTTTACCACATTCCTCATCAGTAAATGCATAAAAGTTGAAACGTACGAGTCTTAGAGGGAGGAAAATAATGAAAATAGAAGATAAACAGAAAAAAAAGAAAAAGATCACTGTGGCCGGTGTGCTTTTATATGCATTCCTGATTGCCCTTGCTCTTGTTTATTTACTTCCGATGGTCTGGATGCTGAGCGTTTCTTTAAAATCCAACAGGGAAGTACTGAGTTCACCATTTTCACCTCCCAGTGTTCTGCAGCTGGGCAACTACATATTTGCATGGGTCAACGGACAGTTAGGAGTGGCGACTTTAAACTCTGTAATTGTGTGTACTTCCGCATTGATTATCAGCTTACTGATCGGAGCTATGGCGGCATTTGCCATCGCCAAAATGAGACTGGGCTTTCTTAAGTATATGATGCAGTATTTTCTGATTGGAATGATGATACCGGTACATTGTGTTCTGATCCCGCTTTTCGTCCGCTTTTCCAACTGGCATCTGACCAATCAGCTCATTGGACTGATTATTCCATATATTACGTTTTCACTTCCAATGACTATATTTTTAATGACAGGATTCTTTAAAAGTATGCCGGGTGAGATATTTGAAGCAGCGTGTATTGACGGCTGTTCCATCTATGGCTGTTTTATCAGAATCGCATTACCTCTCTCCAGAGTGGGGATGTTCGTGGCAGGTATTATGACATTTGTCGGCAACTGGAATGAGCTGCTGCTGGCGATGGTATTTATATCTGACGTAGCTAAAAAAACACTTCCCGTTACTCTGACTTATTTCGTAGGTCCCTATGCTACAAACTATGTACAGATGTTTGCAGCAATCATCATAGCAATAGCGCCCACAATTATCGTTTACAGCATTTTCAGCAACCAGATTGTAGACGGACTTACCACAGGCGCAGTAAAGGGATAAGACATCATTTTTCAGGAGGAAAGACAATTGAATCGGAAAGAAGCGCGAGAAAGAGCGGAACAGTTAGTAGCAAACATGACATTAGAAGAGAAGGCAAGCCAGTTGCGATATGATGCACCGCCTATACGCAGACTTAATATACCAGCTTATAACTGGTGGAACGAAGCGCTTCATGGTGTAGCAAGAGCCGGCACAGCAACCAGTTTTCCTCAGGCCATTGGTTTGGCTGCTGCTTTTGATGAAGAACTGGTGCATGAAATTGCAGAGGTCATAGCAGAAGAAGGAAGAGCCAAGTACAATGCATTTACAAAACAGGATGACAGGGATATCTATAAAGGACTGACATTCTGGTCCCCAAACGTGAACATATTCCGGGATCCCAGATGGGGCAGAGGACAGGAAACCTACGGGGAAGACCCTTATTTAAGCAGCAGACTGGGTGTTTCCTATATAAAAGGACTTCAGGGTGAGAAAGAGACCATGAAAGCAGCTGCCTGTGTGAAACATTTTGCTGTTCATTCAGGACCGGAAGCTCTGCGTCATGAATTTAATGCAGAAGTTTCACGGAAGGATTTAAGAGAGACCTATCTGCCTGCATTTGAAGCTGCAGTAAAAGAAGGAAAATCGGAAGCAGTTATGGGAGCTTATAACCGGACCAATGGAGAACCCTGTTGTGCCAGCAAAACCCTGATGCAGGATATTTTAAGAGGGGAATGGGGATTTGAGGGACATTACGTTTCTGACTGCTGGGCAATCCGTGATTTTCATGAACGCCATTTAATCAGTCCTGATGCAAAAACATCTGCAGCCATGGCAATCAATGCAGGCTGTGATTTAAACTGTGGTAATACTTATCTTCATATATTAAATGCCTACGAACACGGGCTGGTAAGTGAGGAGACAATTACAGAATCCTGTACACGTCTGTTTACAACCAGATACTTGCTTGGATTGTTTGATGACAATGAATTTGATTCCATTTCTTATGAGAAAGTGGAGTGTAAAAAGCATCTTGAGCTTTCAGAACGGGCTGCCAGGGAGAGTATGGTTCTGTTAAAGAATAACGGGATTCTGCCTCTGGATAAGGAAGCGGTAAAAACAATCGGGGTAATTGGGCCCAATGCAAACAGCAGGGCTTCTCTTATTGGTAATTATCATGGAACTTCCTCAGAATACATTACAATTCTGGAAGGGATAAAAGCGTTTGCGAAAGATGAAATCAGGGTTCTCTATTCAGATGGCTGCAATATCAGCAATCCTAAGACGGAAGCACTGGCATTTGATCATGACCGTATCTCAGAGGCTGTGATTGTGGCTGAACATAGCGATGTGGTTGTTCTCTGTCTGGGACTTAATGAACTCCTGGAAGGAGAAGAGGGCGATCAGGGCAATCAGTATGCTTCTGGAGATAAGGAGTCATTGCTGCTTCCTGAGTCTCAGAGAAAATTAATGGAGGCATTGTCTCATACCGGTACTCCGGTTGTACTGTGTATGATGGCAGGCAGTGATATTGATTTAAGCATTGCCAAAGAGAATTATGACGCTATTATACAGGCATGGTATCCGGGTGCAAGAGGAGGAAAAGCATTTGCAGAGCTTTTATTCGGTCTATACTCACCATCGGGTAAATTATGTGTAACGTTCTATGATCCGGAATCCGATCTGCCAGAATTTACGGATTATTCCATGAAGAACAGAACCTACCGTTATTTGGAAAGTAAGCCACAGTATCCTTTTGGGTATGGATTGACTTATGGTCGGGCCAAAGTAACTGAGGCTTATTTAAGCATGGAAGAAATGGAGATTGAGGCTGTCGTTGAGAATATGGGAGACAGAGCGGTTGAAGAGGTTATTCAGGTTTATGTAAAAGTTATGGATTCAGAATTTGCACCCCTGCATCCCAGACTTTGCGGATTTAAAAGGGTGGCACTGAATTGTGGGGAGAAAAAGAGTGTAAAAATAAAGTTGGATCAGCGGGCTTTTATGGTTGTAAATGAAAATGGGGAGTATGTGAAAGACGGAAACCACGTCGAATTATATGCAGGCTTTAGCCAACCAGATGAAACAAGCATACAGCTTATGGGATGTAAGCCAGTGAAGTTGACGGCAGAGATCTAGATTCCACGGTCAAATACGGACTATCAAAAAAAGCTGATAGTCCGTATTTGTGTTTTAGTTTTATTGTTTAAAATTTATAGAAATCCTTTACTTTATATTACTTTTATGTTAATATCATACATGTAACCGGTTACACAAGGAGAGCTTGAAATGAACATACGGGATATAGCAAGAAAAGCCGGCGTTTCTTCCGCAACTGTTTCCAGAGTCATTAATGAATCCGGATATGTGAAAGAGGAAACAAAGCGCAAAGTATTAGAGGTAATAGAAGAGGCTGATTACGTACCCAATGCCATAGCCAGAAGTCTCAGTATACGTGATTCTTCCAGTATTGGAGTAATTGTACCGGATATTGCCAATGAGTTTTTTTCGGGCATCATAAGCGGAATAGGCGAAAGAGCTGCCAATAATCAGTATCATATCGTTTTGTTTGATACTGGTGAACTTCTGGAGAGAGAACATCAATGCCTTATGATGGCAGAAAGCCAGCGGCTGTCAGGGCTTTTAATCACTCCTATTTCAGAGCTTGATGAGGTGACCAGGGATAAGCTGATCCAATTTGAAAACAAAGGGATTCCCGTTGTATTAGTTGACCGTAATATCAGAAATTCCAGCCTGGATGGTGTGTTTGTAGAAAACCATGATGCCGCCTACAAGGCCGTTGAGGCATTAATTCAGAATGGTCATCAGAAGATTGCGGTGATTACAGGACCCAACACATCTATGCCTGGAAAAGACCGTCTGAAGGGCTACAAGTCAGCTCTTAGGGATTACGGAATCGGGCTAAGAGAAGATTATATGGTATCAGGCGATTTTAAGATCATGAAGGCTTATGAACGGACCAAGGAACTACTGGAACTTCCTGATCCGCCAACTGCTATATTTGCTTCCAACAACCAGACCAGCCTGGGTGTACTCAAATATTTAACAGAGCATATGCTGAAAATTGGCAGGGATATTTCTATAGTGGGCTTTGATCAGATTGAGTCTCTTAAAATCATTGATTACAGCCTTTCAACCATTGACAGGGATGCAAGAAAGCAGGGATATCAGGCAATGGAAATGCTGATCGACAAACTGACCCGTAAGGAAAGTCAAAGCTCTGGCCGTAAGATTTTCGTTCCATATCAGATGGTGCTTCGCGGTTCAGAAAAGATAAATAAGCTGCAGTAGGGCAGTTTATTTTTACCCCAATATGTAACCGGTTACATATTGAAAATCACAATGGAGGATGGATATGAGTATAGCAAACATGATTGACCATACAATGCTGAAGGCAGATGCCGGGTCAGAAATTATCAGGAGATATTGTCAGGAGGCAAAGGAATATGGATTTGCGTCTGTCTGTGTTAATTCCTGTTACGTACCTCTGGCAGCCCAGGAATTAAAGGATAGCAGCGTGTCCGTGTGTTGTGTAGTTGGTTTCCCATTAGGAGCCATGCTCACATCTGCCAAGGCTTTTGAAGCATCAGAGGCAGTAAAAGCAGGAGCAGATGAAGTGGATATGGTTATTCATATCGGAGCATTAAAAGATAAAAATTATGATCTGGTGAGAGAAGATATCGGAGCAGTAGTTGATGCATGCCAGGGGAAATTAGTGAAAGTAATTCTGGAAACCTGCCTTTTGACAAAGGAGGAGATTGTAAAGGTCTGCGAACTTTCCATGGAGGCGGGGGCCCAATATGTAAAAACATCCACGGGATTTAGTACCGGAGGAGCAGTCGCAGAAGATGTTGCCCTTATGAAAAAAACTGTGGGAGAACGATTGAAAGTGAAAGCCAGCGGCGGGATCCGTACACCAAAGGAGGCTGAGGCAATGATTTTAGCAGGAGCAGACCGGATTGGTGCCGGAAATGGAATTGCCCTTCTATAAAAAAAGGAGATGCTTATGGGAAAAAAGATAACGGTATTTGGAAGTTTTGTCGTGGATTTAATGGGAAGATGCCCCCATCTGCCAGTTCCGGGGGAGACAGTAAAAGGAAGCCTTTTTAAAATGGGACCAGGGGGAAAGGGATTTAACCAGGCGGTTGCCGCTCACAAGGCAGGAGCAGACGTAACCATGGTGACGAAGGTTGGTAAGGATGCATTTGCCGATCTTGCCATTGAAACCATGACCAGACTGGGGATGGATACAAAACGGGTATTTTGCAGTGATCAGGCAGAGACAGGCACCGCATTAATCATGGTAGATGAAAATACCAGTCAGAATGAAATTGCAGTGATCCTGGGCGCATGTGATACGATTTCCGATGAGGAAGTGGAGTCTGTTTCCGATCTTCTGGAGCAGTCAGATTATCTACTGATTCAGCTGGAAACCAATGTTACTTCCGTCAGGAAGGCGGTAGAAATGGCATATGACAAGGGCGTTAAAATCATTTTAAACACAGCCCCGGTACAGCCTGTCAGTGATAGTATTTTAAGTCGTGTGGATTTGATAACTCCCAATGAAGTAGAAGCTTCAATATTATCTGGCATATCAGTAACAGAAGAAGAGAGTGCCGGAAAAGCAGCGGATTATTTTCTGAATAAGGGAGTAAAAAATGTACTCATTACACTGGGAAGCAAAGGGGTATATATTGCAACCGGAAAAAGACGGGGATTATTACCTGCTTATCAGGTAGAGGCAGTCGATACCACCGGAGCAGGGGACGCATTTAACGGGGGTCTTGCAGCAGCTTTGGCAGAAGGAAAAGATATATGGGAAGCAGCAAAATTTGCCAATGCACTGGCAGCGATTTCTGTACAGAGAATTGGAACCACTCCTGCCATGCCTGACCGGTCAGAAATCGATGCATTTATCAAATCCCATGAAATGGAGGAGCAGTCATGTTAAAGACTGGAATTTTACATCCGCAGTTATCAAGAATTATGGCAGAGATCAGACATACGGATATGCTTGTAATAGCAGATGCCGGGCTTCCTGTGCCAAAGGGAGTGGAACGGGTGGATTTAGGCTGGAAACAGGGAAATCCGGGCTATTTAGAGGTTCTGGAAGAAATTGAAAAATATATGGTTACGGAGAAGGCGGTTTTTGCCCAGGAAGCTCTTGTAGTAAGCGGGGAATTACATAAAGAAGCACTGGCTCTTTTACCGGCAGGAATACCTGTGGAGTATGTCCCCCATACAGAATTAAAGAAAATGACAGAAGGAGCAAAAGCAATTATTCTCACAGGTGAGTTTACAGGTTATACCAATGTAATACTGATCTCAGGCTGTGCATATTAAGACCCGTCGAGGGGAAGGGGAATTTAAATGGGAGGAAGGTTAGTATTAAAACTGGAATCAATCGTTAAGACGTTTCCTGGTGTAAAAGCTCTTGACGGAGTTCATCTGGAGCTTTATGAAGGCGAGGTTCATGCTCTGTGCGGAGAAAACGGAGCAGGAAAATCGACTCTGATGAAAATTATCGCGGGAGCTCAGCCCTATACATCCGGAGCCATGTACTTAGATGGAGAAAAGGTGGTATTTCATTCTGCCAGGGAAGCGGAAAAATCAGGGATTGCCATGATCTATCAGGAATTTAATATGGTTCCGGAATTAACGGTGGCTGAAAATATGTATCTTGGAAGGCTTCCTGTAAACAGTTTTAAGAAAGTGGATTGGGATAGGCTGTTTGAGGAAGCACAGGATAATCTAAACCATCTAGGTTTGAAATTCAGTTCAAAAACCAAAGTGAAGAATCTTTCCGTTGCCGAAGCGCAGATGACAGAAATTGCCAAATGCCTTACCATAGGTGCCAGAATTATTATTATGGATGAGCCGACTGCTGCGCTTGCCGAGGAAGAAATAAAAATACTGTTTGGGATTATTGAAGAACTTAAAAAGAAAGGAATTGCCATTATCTATATTTCTCACCGTATGGATGAGATTTTTAAGATATCAGACCGGCTGACCGTATTCCGGGATGGCAGATATGTGGCTTCCAGACAAATTAATGAGACAGATTATGATGATGTGGTATCCATGATGGTAGGCAGAAACGTTTCTAATCTGTATCCCGTCCGTGCTTACAAGGCTCAGGAAGTGGTGCTTGAAGCCAAAGAGATAAACAGCCGGAATGTACATGATATGAGTCTGAAGCTCCATAAAGGAGAAATACTTGGCATAACCGGACTTCTGGGCTCAGGAACCATTGAATTATCAAAGCTATTATACGGTGCCATACCAATGGAGCGGGGAGAAGTCTTTGTACATGGGGTGAAAAAAGACTGCTCTGCACCTGTAAAATCGTTGAAAGCCGGTATCGGTTTTGTATCCGATGACAGGAAACAGGAGGGGCTGGTATTAATAAGAAGCATCCGGGAGAATATTTCCATGTCTTCCTTAAAGAAGCTTACAAAAGGAATTCATCTAAATACCAGATTGGAAACAGAACGGGTTAACCAACAGGTTCAGTCACTGAATATCCGGATTAGCTCAGCTTCCCAGCTGGCTGGAAAACTCAGTGGAGGCAATCAGCAGAAAATTGTTTTTGCAAAGGTGCTGGAGGCAGATTCCGATATTCTCATACTAAACGAGCCCACAAGAGGCGTGGATGTGGGGGCGAAGGCGGAAATATATGCAATTATCAACCAGCTGACGCAAAAGGGAAAAAGTATTCTTATGATCTCCACCGATTTACCCGAACTGATCGGAGTCAGTGACCGTGTGATTGTAATGCGGGAAGGACGTATGGTATTGGAAATTTCAGGCAAAGACATGAACCAGGAAATAATTTTAGCACATGCATCTGGAGGGGTGAGAGAAAATGAATGAAAAAGCTAAGAAACAATTGATCAATCAGATCAATATTTACCGTTCGGTTTTAATACTGCTGATCATATGCCTGTCTGCCGCATTTTTGTCAAAGAGCTTTTTAAATATATCCAATCTTTTTAATGTGTTTAAACAGGTAACTGTGGCCGGCATTATTGGATGCGGAATGACTTTCGTAATTCTGACCGGAGGAATTGACTTATCCGTTGGTTCCATACTTGGACTTTCCGGAGTGGTTGCTTCCGGGGTACTGGCTTCTACCGGAAACACATTCCTGGCTGTAGCGACAGCATTAGCCATTGGCACGGTCTGTGGAACTGCCAACGGATTTTTCATCTCTCACTGTGGAATTCCGCCATTTATTGCAACACTGGGTACCATGACTTTGCTGCGGGGCTGTGTTTTGATTTATACGAAAGGTTCGCCTATTCCGGTAAAGTCTGAGGTCTATAAATTTATTGGAAAGGGTTCTGTCATAGGTGTGCCGGTACCTGTGATCATTCTCATACTTCTTTTTCTGGCAGCACATTACATATTGACACAAACTCCCTTTGGAAGGAGCATCTATGCTGTTGGAGGAAACCGGGAAGCCGCCCGCCTATCGGGAATTTCAGTGAAAAGAACAGAGTGGACCGCTTATATCATGAATGGATTATTAAGCGGAATCGCCGCTGTTGTACTGACTGCCAGGCTTGGATCGGCACAATCCACCAGCGGACAGGGAATTGAAATGGATGCAATCGCTGCAGTTATACTTGGAGGAACCAGCTTAAGCGGAGGAACCGGATTTGTACTTCCTACCGTGGTGGGTGCCATGATTATGGGAATCATTGATAACATCCTTACTCTGATGAACGTCAATCCCCACGCAACCAGCATTGTAAAAGGATCTGTGGTACTGATTGCAGTATTGGTGGATAAAAAAGTCAAGGATTTATCCGCAAAAGCGGAATAAATAGAAACTATTTTAATGTATTGGAGAAGGGAAGGGCAGAATTATGATGAAAAAGAGAATTGCAGCTACAATGATGGCAGGATTAGTTGTATATTCGATGGCTGGTTGCAGTACAAAAACAGCTACGGAGACTGTAAAGGAGACAACCCAGACAGAAACTGCTGTAACAAAGTCGGAAGAGACTACAGCAAAAACAGATGCAGGAGCCAGGAAAAAATATGTAATCGGCCTTGCAATGAACACACAGACCAATCCATTTTTTGTAGATGTAAAGGATGGAGTACAAAAAGCCGCTGATGAGCTGGGCGTGGAATTATATATTACAGATGCCCAGGATGATCCGGCTGTCCAGATGAAGGATGTGGAGAACTTAATTACAAAGAAACCTGATTGCATTATTATTGACACCTGTGACTCCGATGCCATAGTCTCATCCATTGAGGACTGCAATAAAGCTGGAATTCCGGTTCTCACCATGGACAGGGAAGCCAGTGGAGGAGAAGTGGTATCTCATATTGGATATGATGCCATTAAATCAGGAAAGCTGGCAGGACAGTATCTGGCGGATACGCTTGGCGGAAAGGGAAATATTGTAGAACTCCAGGGAATCATGGGTACCAATGTGGCTCAGAACCGTTCCAAAGGTTTTAATGAAATCATAAGCCAGAATCCAGATATGAAAATTGTGGCATGCCAGGTTGCTGATTTTGACCGTGCAAAGGGAATGAGTGTAATGGAGAATATTTTACAGGCAAATGATCGCATTGACGGATTGTATGCTGCTAATGATGAAATGCTTCTTGGGGCATTAGAAGCAATTGAAGCAGCCGGACGTTTAGATGAAATCACTATGATTGGCTGTGATGCCATTGATGACACCATTGAGGCAATTAAGGCAGGTAAAGTTGAGGCAACCATTGCTGAACCGCCATTTTTCCTTGGAAAAGCAATATTAAAAACCGCTTATGACTATCTGGAGGGAAAGAATGTAGAGAAATATGTGATTCTGGATAATGAGCTGGTTACTTCTGAAAATGTAAACGGATTGGTCACAAAAGAATAAATTTTACAGATACAGTCTGCTGCCAGATTCCCTGATGAAACGGTTTCTGGCAGCAGATTTTTTTGCAACTGTTTGAAAAGAATCGTGACAAGTGGTTGAGAACATGGTAAAATACGTCTGTGCCGCATGGTAAAGTATGGCAGAATATTAAAACAGCAAAGGGTGAAGGCTTATGGAGACCGACATGACGAGAGGAAATCCTCTTCCCATCATACTAAAATTTACACTTCCGCTATTAATCGGAAATATTTTTCAGCAGTTTTATAATATGGTGGATACAATTATTGTAGGTCGTTTCGTCGGAGCGGATGCATTGGCGGCAGTGGGATCAACAGGTACCATTATGTTCCTGGTAATTGGTTTTTCACAGGGAATGAGTACGGGATTTACAGTACTGACCAGTCAGCGGTTTGGGGCGAGGGATGAAAACGGGACGAAGCGATCGGTGGCAAATGGAATTTTACTGTCATTGTTTGTTATTGTATTTATGACATTCATCAGTCTGATATTCATGAGGACACTTTTGAAAATCATGAATACACCCCAGAATATAATGGAAGATGCGTATACTTATATCTCTATTATTTGCATAGGGATCTTTACAAATGTATTTTATAACCTGTTCTCTTCCTTTCTTCGTTCTGTGGGTAACAGCCGGATACCCCTTATATTTTTGGTGCTATCCGCCTGCTTAAATATCGTGTTGGATTTGGTTTTTGTTATTAATTTTAAGATGGGAGTTGCAGGTGCTGCATGGGCGACCAATGTATCTCAGGGAGTATCCGCTATTTTATGTATTATTTATATTACAAAAAAAGTACCTGTTCTCACACCGGAAAGGCATCACTGGAAACTGCATGGTTATGATACGAAGATTCAGTTGTCTGTGGGGATTCCCATGGCTCTTCAGTTTGGAATCACCGCTTCGGGAACGATGATTATGCAGTCTGCAGTCAATTTATTCGGCTCCGTAGCAGTTGCATCAAATACAGCAGCCAATAAATTTCAAAGTATGGTAATTCAGGGGATGGTGGCAATGGGACAAACCATGGCTACTTATTCGGGACAAAACTATGGGAAGGGTGATATTGGAAGAATCAAACGGGGGGTCCGCCTTGCACTTACAACAGAAGTAATCTATGCCGTTGTATGCTCCGTTATTGTTATTATGGGTCTTCCTTTTGCCCTAAGGCTGTTCTTCTCCGGTAATGTAGATCTGGCGGAGATTCTTCCATGGGCAAAAACCTACAGTTATCTTTGTGCTTCTTTTTACATTCCTCTGGGAACTATTTTTATTTTCCGAAATACCATGCAGGGATGCGGATATGGATTACTCCCCATGCTGGGCGGTGTAGTGGAACTGGCGGCCAGATTGGTTACGGCTACACTTGCAATAAGG
This sequence comes from uncultured Paenibacillaceae bacterium, assembly GCA_963523055.1. Taxonomy (GTDB): domain Bacteria; phylum Bacillota; class Clostridia; order Lachnospirales; family Lachnospiraceae; genus Lacrimispora. The sequence goes on from CAURBV010000005.1 coordinate 198,815, forward strand.
TTTGTGAGCTTTCCGCTTGCCTGTGCCTGTGACCCTGCAGCATGGCTGAGCGCTGCATTGTTTACTGGAATATCTTATGTTTACGTTATAAAAAAGGTTGAAAAAAAGCTGGTTAGCTAAGGCTGTTTTTTCTGCTTTTAAATTTCTTAATTTATTATTGATTTATAGTATAATATTTAGTATATTATGTAATAGATTATCTTAGGAAACACTTGAAAGGGGAATCATGATGATAAAAGTAGCTGTGGATGCCATGGGCGGTGACTATGCACCAGTACAGACGGTAGCAGGTGCCGTAGAGGCGGTAAACGCGAATAAAGAGATCCGGGTTCTCTTAGTAGGGCAGGAACAGATGATATCTGATGAACTTGCAAAATACACATTTAATAAGGATCAGATACAGATTGTGAATGCGACAGAGGTAATCGAGACGGAAGAACCTCCGGTTAACGCCATACGTAAGAAGAAAGATTCTTCCATCGTTGTGGGAATGAATCTGGTAAAACAAAAAGAGGCGGATGCATTTGTATCGGCCGGTAGCTCAGGCGCCATACTGGTTGGCGGACAGGTGATAGTCGGACGGATCAAGGGTGTAGAAAGACCACCGCTTGCACCCCTTATTCCAACAGAAAAAGGCGTTTCCCTGCTGATAGACTGCGGCGCTAATGTGGATGCCAGACCCTCTCATCTGGTACAGTTTGCCCAAATGGGCTCCTTATATATGGAGCATGTTGTAGGCATTAAGAATCCAACGGTTGCCATTGTTAACATCGGCGCAGAGGAAGAAAAGGGAAATGCGCTAGTGAAAGAGACATTTCCACTGTTAAAGGATTGTAAGGATATTCATTTTACCGGAAGCATTGAGGCCAGAGAGATTCCGCATGGCGGTGCAGATGTCATAGTATGTGAGGCATTTGTGGGCAATGTAATCCTGAAGTTGTATGAGGGAGTGGGCGCGACCTTGATTAACAAGGTAAAGAGTGGTATGATGGGTAGTTTCAGGAGCAAAATCGGTGCTCTGCTTGTAAAACCTGCTTTAAAAGAGACTTTAAAATCATTTGATTCATCCAGGTATGGCGGCGCTCCGCTGCTGGGGCTGAATGGTCTGGTGGTAAAGACTCATGGTAACTCTAAAGCAGCAGAAATAAAAAACTCCATACTTCAATGCGTAACCTTCAAAGAACAGGGAATTAATGATAAGATAAGAGAAAGTCTTAAAATGAAAGAAGAAAATCAAGAATAGGAGAGAGGAAGGAAAACAAATGGAATTTGAAAAATTACAGAAAATTATTGCAGAGGTATTAAATATTGAGCCGGAGGAAGTTTCTATGAACTCCACATTCGTGGATGACCTGGGTGCTGACTCCCTTGATGTGTTCCAGATCGTTATGGGCATTGAAGAGGAATTTGATATTGAGATTCCAACTGAAGTGGCAGAGAACATCGTAAGTGTCAGCGACGCAGTAGAACAGGTCAAGAATGCATTAAATTAATAGATGTGGGTGCTGCTAGGATCGTTTGGTCTGACCGCAGCACCTTCTTTCATAATAGGGGGTAATCGGGTACCCCTCTATGTCCAAAGTACATGGACAATAATAAGGAACACCCTGCGGGTACCCCTCTATGTCCAAAGTACATGGACAATAATAAGGAAAGAGGAATGAGATGAGCAGAAGTATGAAAGAACTGGAAGAACGGATTGGCTATCGTTTTTCGGACAAGCATCTTATGACACAGGCCATGACCCACAGCTCCTATGCCAATGAACACCGACTGGATAAAACAGAATGCAATGAGAGACTTGAATTCTTAGGTGATTCGGTACTAGAAGTGGTATCCAGTGATTGTCTGTATCATAAATATCCACAAAAGCCAGAGGGAGATTTAACAAAAATTCGTGCCAGTATTGTTTGTGAACCCACCCTTGCTTATTGTGCAGAAGTGATAAAGCTTGGGGAATATCTCCTTTTAGGCAGGGGAGAGGAAGCAACAGGGGGAAGAGGGAGAGCTTCAATTGTTTCGGATGCAATGGAAGCACTGATAGGAGCCATTTATCTGGATGGTGGTTTTGCTAATGCAAAAGAGTTTATCCTTCGTTTCATCATGAATGATCTGGAACATAAGCAGCTCTTTTTTGATAGCAAGACTATCTTGCAGGAGATTGTACAAAGCCAGACGGAAGAGGCGTTAACGTATGAGCTCTTAAAAGAGGAAGGCCCGGATCATAATAAGATATTTGAGACCCAGGTAAAGATCGGGGATACAATTATCGGACAGGGTACTGGAAGAACAAAGAAGGCTGCGGAGCAGGTGGCAGCTTATCACGGAATATTGAAACTGCGTGGACAATAATAAGCAACACCCTTCGGGTATCCCTTTATGTCCAAAGGGCGTGGACAATAATAAGCAAACACCCTTCGGGTATCCCTTTATGTCCAAAGGGCGTGGACAATAATAAGGAAAAGAAAGGGCAGCTGGTGATGGCTGTCAGCGTGGAGTATGTATTTAAAAAGTATAGAGATTCAGGGGTTTAAATCTTTTGCCAACAAAATAGTATTCGAGTTCCACAATGGAATTACAGGCATTGTAGGCCCCAACGGAAGCGGTAAGAGCAATGTTGCTGATGCGGTACGCTGGGTACTGGGTGAACAAAAAGTAAAGCAGTTAAGAAGTTCCAGTATGCAAGATGTTATTTTTTCGGGAACGGAAATGAGAAAGCCCCAGGGATTTGCCTATGTAGCCATAACGCTTGACAATTCGGATCACCACTTATCTATTGACTATGATCAGGTGACAGTATCAAGAAGAGTCTACCGGTCTGGCGAAAGCGAATATATGATCAATGGAAGTGCCTGCCGGTTAAAGGATATTAATGAGCTTTTTTATGATACCGGAATCGGTAAGGAAGGTTATTCCATCATCGGACAGGGCCAGATTGATAAAATTCTTAGCGGAAAACCGGAAGAACGCAGAGAACTTTTTGATGAAGCTGCAGGAATTGTTAAATTTAAACGCCGTAAAGCCATTGCCCAGAAAAAACTGGAGGACGAAAAACAGAATCTGGTTCGTGTCAGTGATATTCTTTCGGAACTGGAAAAGCAGGTTGGTCCTTTGGCAAAACAGTCTGAGGCAGCAAAAGAATATTTAAGATTAAAGGAAGAACTGAAAAAGTATGATGTAAATCAGTTCCTGATGGAAACAGAAGGACTGCGCTTTCAGATGAAGGACGTGGATGCGAAAGAAGTAATCGTCAGCCGTGATCTGGAAGAAGCAAAAAACGCATCAGAGGGCATCAGAGAGCAATATGAGACCCTTGATACATATTTATCCCAGTTGGATGAATCTATTTTAGTCAGCCGCAATGAAAAAAACAACTCTGATATAGAGACAGGAAATTTGCAGGGACGCATCAATGTTTTAAAAGAGCAGATCAATACAGAACAGATGAATGCGGAGCACATTGCAGACAGGGTGAGATCTATTCACTCCGAGATAGATATGAAAAAATCCCAGGCGTCCTCCTATGAAGAGGAACGCTCTGTCATTGCACAATCGGTAAAGACTGCAATGGAGCAGTTAAAGCAGGGAGAAACGGTACTTGTAACAGAAGACGAAAAAATACATCTTCTGGAACAAAAGATTGAATCTGGTAAAGGGAGCATTATTGAGCTCCTCAATGAAAAAGCCACCTTAAATGCCAAGCAGCAGCGTTATGAGACCATGCTTGAGCAGGTAAATGTACGAAGATCTGAAGTGCTCCAAAAGCTTCTCAAATATAAAAGTGATGAATCAGAACAGGATCAACAGCTGCTGGTTCTTCAAAAAGAAGCGGATGAAATTGATGCTGGTATTCTTAAGTACAATGAACTCCAGGAACAAAGCGAAAGCAGAGCCGGAGAACTGGAGCATGAAGTTAAGCGTCTTGGGAAGAATTTAAACGACAGACAGCAGGAGTACCACACCAACTCTACCAAGCTGGAATCTCTTCGAAATCTTGCCGAACGGTATGAAGGATATGGAGGCAGCATACGCCGGGTCATGGAAGTAAAGGACCGGGTGCATGGAATTCATGGTGTTGTGGCTGATTTAATTACTGTTTCTAAAAAGTATGAAGTTGCCATTGAAACAGCACTGGGGGGAAGCATCCAAAACGTTGTTACCGACTCAGACCAGACAGCAAAGCAGCTGATTGAGTATTTAAAGAAAAACAAATACGGGAGAGCCACATTTCTCCCTCTTACCAATATAGGGAATAAAAACGGATTTAATCAGGAGAAAGCTCTTAGTGAACCAGGAGTTTTAGGGCTTGCAAATTCTCTTGTTGAAGCGGATCATCAGTACGAAGGACTCTTAAACTATCTCCTTGGCAGAGTGGTTGTTGTAGACACCATTGACCATGCAATCGCTCTTGCCAAGAAATTCCAGTATTCTTTAAGAATTGTTACTCTGGAAGGAGAATTGTTAAGCGCTGGCGGGTCCATGACTGGTGGTGCTTTCAAAAACACCAGCAATTTACTGGGCCGAAAGCGCGAAATGGAGGAACTGGAAGCAGCCTGTGAAAAGGCGTTGAAAGAAACCGGGCAGATTGAGACAGAGCTGGTCATGAACGAAGGACTTTTAAGTGAATGCAGAGAAGAGCTTGAAACCATCCGAAGTGAGAAGCAGAAGCTTTATTTAAGACAGAATACGGTTAAAATAAATCTACGCAGGATTGAAGATAAAAAAGCAGAGATTGTTGAATCCTACGGCGATTTGGAACTGGAAAATACACAGCTTGAAGTACAGAAAAAAGAGATTGGCGAGAACAGGCAGGATTTAATCCTTGCAGTGGAAAAGCTGGCAGTACGAAGCCAGGATATAGACGGTGAGTTGGAGGGTCTGAATGCTGATCTTGAAAAAGCGAAAGCTGACAGGGAGAAATTCTCCAAAGAACTGTCAGAAGCCCAGCTGGCAGCTTCCAGTCTGAAGCAAAAGGATGATTTTGAGCTGGAAAATATCCGACGTGTAAAAGAAGAAACACGCAGACTGGAGGAGGAACTGTTAAAGCTGTCTCAGGGATCCAGCGGTTCTGGACTGATTATTGAAGAAAAACAAAAAGAAATTGAATCAATCATAGCCAGAATTGCAGAGATTAGTTCAGCCAGAGAAACACTGGATGCGGCAATTAATGAGAAACTGGCTAAAAAAGAGATGAAATCTAAAGAGCAGAAAGAACTGTTCCAAAAACGAGAAGAATTCACCCAGCGTATCAGTCTGCTGGATAAAGAACTATTCCGCCTTCAGAGCCAGAAAGAGAAAATGGAAGAACGTATGGATAACCATGTAAACTATATGTGGAATGAATACGAACTGACATTTTCAAAAGCGGAAGCTTTAAGAAATGAAGAATGGACATCTCTGCCGGATATTAAGAAGATGATCGGTTCCTTAAAAGAGGAGATACGCAAGCTTGGCAATGTCAATGTCAATGCAATCGAAGATTACAAAGAAGTTTCAGAGCGGTATGAATTTATGAAGACTCAGCATGATGATCTGATTACTGCTGAGGGAACCTTATTGAAAATTATCGATGAACTGGATGCTGGAATGAGAAAACAGTTTGAAGAAAAATTCCGGGAAATCAGAGTGGAGTTTGATAAGGTTTTCAAGGAACTGTTCGGTGGCGGACGTGGTGCGCTTGAACTTGTGGAGGATGAGGATATTCTGGAGGCAGGAATACAGATAGTTTCCCAGCCGCCTGGCAAAAAGCTTCAGAATATGATGCAGCTCTCCGGTGGAGAAAAAGCACTGACTGCCATAGCACTCCTTTTTGCAATTCAGAACTTGAAGCCATCTCCCTTTTGCCTTCTTGATGAGATTGAGGCCGCACTGGATGACTCCAATGTGGATCGTTTTGCAAAATATTTGCATAAGTTAACAAAATTTACACAGTTTATTGTTATTACACACAGGCGCGGTACCATGGTATCTGCAGACCGTCTGTATGGTATCACCATGCAGGAAAAAGGCGTTTCGACGCTTGTATCTGTTAATCTGATTGAAGATGATTTAGAAAGTTAAGGAGGCCGACTATGGGAGAAAAAATGGGATTCTTTGGAAAACTGGTAGCTGGACTGCAAAAGACAAGAGATAATATTATCGCAGGTGTGGATTCCATTTTCAACGGTTTTTCGGCCATTGATGATGAGTTTTATGAAGAAATAGAAGAAATTCTGATTATGGGTGATCTGGGTATTCAGACGACTACATCAATTGTAGAAGACTTGAGAAAAAAAGTAAAAGAAAATAACATCAAGGATCCGTCAGAATGTAAGCAGCTTCTTATGGACAGTATCATGGAACAGATGGATTTGGGAGAAAATGCATATGAATTTGAGAAACGCCGCTCTGTTTTATTAATAATCGGAGTGAACGGAGTGGGAAAAACCACTTCTGTGGGTAAGCTGGCAGGACAGATGAAAGACGATGGAAAAAAAGTAATCGTTGCAGCTGCCGATACATTCCGCGCAGCAGCCATTGAACAGCTGACAGAATGGGCGAGAAGGGCAAACGTGGATATTATTGCCCAGCAGGAAGGCTCTGACCCTGCGGCTGTTGTATACGATGCAGTTGCTGCAGCAAAATCCAGACAGGCGGATATATTAATCTGTGATACGGCAGGACGTCTCCACAATAAAAAGAACCTGATGGAAGAACTGAAAAAAATCAACCGGATTATTGACAAAGAATATCCAGAAGCATATCGGGAAACTCTTGTGGTCTTAGATGGAACTACCGGTCAGAATGCTCTTGTGCAGGCGAAACAGTTCATGGAAGTGGCTGATATTACCGGAATTATTCTTACTAAGCTGGATGGTACGGCAAAAGGAGGAATTGCGGTAGCAATTCAGTCTGAGCTGGGAATTCCGGTAAAATATATTGGTGTCGGGGAGAAGATTGATGACTTGCAGAAATTCAATGCGGAAGAATTTGTAAATGCATTGTTTCACGTAGAAGAGAAAGAAGAGGCGTAAATTATGTTGACATTGGAAAAGTTTGAGGAAGCATCAGAAGTCGTTGGCAAGGTTACCCTGGAAACAAAGCTTATATACAGTGAATATTTTTCAGCTCAGACTGGTAATAAAGTGTATTTTAAGCCGGAAAACATGCAATATACAGGGGCCTATAAAGTAAGAGGTGCTTATTATAAAATCAGCACTCTGACAGAGGAAGAAAAATCCAAAGGTTTGATTACTGCCTCTGCCGGCAATCATGCACAGGGTGTTGCCTATGCTGCAAAACTTGCCGGAATTCCCGCTACCATTGTCATGCCTACAACAACTCCTCTGATGAAGGTTAACCGTACGAAAGGGTATGGAGCTGAAGTAATTCTGGAAGGAGATGTCTTTGATGAAGCCTGTAATTATGCTTATAAGCTGGCCGAAGAAAGAGGACTTACCTTTGTACATCCGTTTAATGATTTAGATGTTGCAACCGGACAGGGTACCATAGCAATGGAAATCATCAAAGAACTTCCCACTGTTGATTATATTCTGGTTCCAATTGGAGGCGGCGGTCTTTGCACAGGCGTTTCCGTATTGGCAAAGATGTTAAATCCCAAGATTAAGGTAATTGGTGTGGAGCCTGCAGGTGCAAACTGCATGCAGGAATCAATTCGCCAGGGGAAAGTAGTATCACTTCCAACTGTCAATACAATCGCTGACGGTACAGCAGTTAAATGTCCTGGTGACAAACTTTTCCCCTACATCCAGGAAAATGTGGACAGTATTATAACAATTGAAGATTCAGAACTGATCGTGGCATTTTTAGATATGATGGAAAATCATAAGATGGTGGTTGAAAACTCCGGACTACTTACGGTTGCCGCTTTAAAACATATTGATGTGGATAATAAAAAGATTGTCTCCATCTTAAGTGGCGGAAATATGGATGTCATTACAATGGCCTCTATCGTACAGCTGGGACTGATTCAGAGAGACCGGATCTTTACTGTTTCCATTCTGCTTCCGGATAAACCAGGAGAGCTGGCTAAAGTATCTGCGCTTCTTGCAAAAGAGCAGGGGAATGTCATACGTCTGGAACATAACCAGTTTATCAGTATTAACCGGAATACAGCAGTAGAATTAAGAATTACACTGGAAGCTTTTGGTACAGATCATAAGAATGCTATTATGGCTGCGCTTACTTCTCAGGGGTATCGGCCAAAGCTGGTAAAATCAAAAGGAACATATGGGGATTAAAGAATAAAAAGGGTATTCTTCCTTTTGAGTCAATGTTATCAGGTTGAATATTTAAACTCGGGTTTTAACAGCGGGAAATGGTGAACGCAATGATAAGTGTTCACCATTTTTATAATTTAAACATTGAATCAGAAGTGATATGATAGAACAATACTATATAGAAGTATAAGAGGTTACTATGTACACAGAGAATGATTTAGTCAGAATAGCAAAACGTGAAAATAATAATAAGAGAAAATATTTAGTTGTAAATCAATTGCAGGGGAAACATGTACCAGTATTACCGTCGAAAGCGCTGGATATGTTTCAACAACTTGGCAGACTGGTTAAAACCAGTTATACAGATGAAACATTATTAATCATAGGTTTTGCAGAAACAGCTACTGCTATAGGAGCAGCAGTAGCTGTCCAGGCAGGCGGATTTTATATGCAGACCACCCGGGAGATCATAGATCATGTTGAGTATCTGTTTTTTTCAGAAGCCCACAGTCATGCTACGGAGCAAAAGCTTGTTAAGGATGATATCGATATGGTCATTGATCAAATTGACCGTATCGTCTTTATTGAGGATGAAGTGACAACCGGCAATACCATTATGAATATTATTAGATTGATCGATGCTGAGTTTCCCAATCAGATAAAATTTTCAGTTGCCTCCCTTTTAAATGGCATGAATGCAGAGGCAAGGGAGCAATATGAAAAATATGGGATACAGACACTTTCCCTGATAAAAACATGTCATGACAGGTATGAAGCAGAAGCGGAAGCAGTAAAAGGTGACGGCAATTATCTTGTTATGGACAGTAATACATGCGGATATTCATACAATCAATTCGTATATGGAGAATATCTTAATGCCAGGAGAGCAGTTTCAGGAAAAGATTATTTAAAAGCCTGTGAAAGTCTATGGTTACAGATCCATAATGATATTGATTTTACAGGGTTTAATAAAATTTTAGTGTTGGGAACAGAGGAGTTTATGTTTCCAGCACTGTACGTTGCGGGACGAGTAGAAGAGTCAGGTAAGAATGTACGGTTTCATGCCACTACCAGGAGCCCCATCGTTGTTAGCAATGAAGAAATTTATCCTTTACATATAAGATATGAGTTAGCAAGTGTCTATGATAAAGACAGGATCACCTTTGTGTATGATCTGGACCGGTATGATCTGGTGTTAATCATAACGGATTCTGATTGTAAAGATAAGAGTGGTGTATATAGTATTATAAATGCTTTGCAGATGAGCGGCAACTCAAACATTAATTTTATAAGGTGGTGCCAGAAATGAGAAGTTCTTATTCAAAGGATGACGTAATCATTCTGCTTAAAGATATAACCGGGCTGGTAAAACCTCAGCCTACCGAGGAACGGGAACGGCTGATACAGGCAGGAAAGCATTATTGCGAAATGCTTCCGATTGAATATGTTCCGTCTGAAAAATATATGGAAACATACAGGAATGCACTAAAAAATTATGCAGATTTAACAGCAGATGCAATCGGAAAACTGGCGGATAAGATTATAAATAAGAAGGGAAAGAATGTGGTATTAGTATCCCTCGCCAGAGCAGGCATCCCCATTGGTATATTGTTAAAGAGATATATTCGTTGGAAGTATCATACGGATGTCATGCATTACTCTATTTCCATTATAAGGGGAAAAGGGATAGATGATAATGCAATGAAGTACATTTTAAGCAGACACCATGCCGGAGATGTTCTGTTTGTAGATGGCTGGGTCGGAAAGGGTGCTATACGAAACGAATTAAAAAAAGAAGTGGAAAAATATGAAGGTCTATCAGATGAATTAGCCGTTGTAGCTGATCCGGCCAATATTACAGAATTATTTGGAACGAATGCAGATATACTGATTCCAAGTTCTTGTTTAAACAGTACCGTATCCGGATTGATCAGCAGAACCTTTCTGAGAGATGATATCATTGGGAAAGACGATTTTCACGGTGCGGTTTTTTATGAAAATCTGCGAAATGAAGATCTGTCAAATGAATTTATTGAAGAAATCGAATCAAATTTCCGTAAAGTACATAATGAAACAAATGTAATACTTAAGTACAGCGGAATTGAAAAAGTTAAGGAGATCGCAGACTCGTTCCATATAAATAACATAAATCTGATTAAACCAGGTATCGGAGAAACAACCAGAGTATTGTTAAGAAGGGTACCATGGAAAGTACTGATTGATAAAAACTGTAAGGATGATATTTCTCTTAAACACATCATGAAACTGGCGGAAGAAAAGGATGTCACAGTTGAATATTATTCTTTAGGAAATTATAAAGTATGTGGAATTATTAAAAATTTGGCAGATGCATAGGAGAAAAGAATGGTAAGAGTCTGGTTTAACCATTGGTTCAGTACATCTTATAATATTATCGAGATGATGAAAAAGGATAAAGATGAAGAGATCATCGTGATTGGTACCAACAAAAGAATAGATTCTGTTATTAGTCAGGTATGTGATGAATGGTACGAAGAACCGGACCTGGAGAGAGAGGATTATATTGAATTCTGCATTAATTTTTGCATAAAACATGATATTGACGTATTCATACCAAGGAATGAAATGGTAGATATCAGCAAAAATATCTCCAGATTTCAGGAAATTGGCGTAAGGGTAATGGCTGACAGCTATGAAAAAATAAGTATATTAAATAATAAAGCTAAAGCATATGAATTATTTCAAACGGAAATTGATATAAAAGTCCCGGATTTTGAAGTAGTTACTACGTTTGAAGATTTTGGTAAGGCATACGATAAATTAAGGACTAAATACGATAAATTATGTGTAAAATTTGTAAATGATGAAGGAGGCATGAGCTTTCGTATTATTAAAACGGATATAGACGAATATGGTTCCTTGTTTGGATATCCCAGTTCTAAAATATCCATCAGTCATTTAAAGTCAATTTTAAGTGAAAGGGAGAGTTTTAAAGAATTGATGATCATGCCGTATTTATCCGGAGAAGAAATAAGTGTAGACTGCCTGAATACAGAAAGTGGGCTGATTGCTGTGCCGAGATATAAAGGCAATTCCAGGGCTGAGAGAATAGCCTTTGATCCCTGTATAATCCATATGTGCAAAAAGATAATAGAGATTATCCATTTGGAATTCCCCTGTAATATACAGTTTAAGCTGCTGGGGGAAACTCCGTATTTGTTGGAGATCAATACACGTATGTCGGGTGGTATACAGATGAGCTGCCTGGGAGCGAAAATCAATATTCCGAATATTGCGCTCAATAAAACACTGGGTAAAAATATCGGTTGGTCATTGAACAAACAAGAGTGTATTGTATCATATATTGAAATACCGCAGATTATTACGCCTGTATGCGGTTTCAAAGAGGAATAAAGTAAAAAACCCCGGTGCCTGCTACTAATACAGACACCGGGGTTTGTGATTTTAAATGATTCCGTAAACTTGTGATAAAGCAAGGATTTTCTTTGCCCAATTGTAATGAGTATTATATTCATTCATTCGGTCCATGGAAGTATTCCCGGATACAAGGAGATTGTTTCCCGGATTCCAATCAAGAATTGATAAAGCATCTTCATAGTCTGATTTTGAAACCATATAAGTTTTATTCACCAAAGGAATCTGCTTTGGATGAATCACTGTTTTTCCTACAAATCCATTCAGCCGGTCTTTACGCAATTCGTTCTCAAGACCTTTTTCCCAATGTAAGCCGTTGTAATATTCCCAGACAGGTCCTGAAACGATGTAATCCATACCAAATACCGTAAAGATATCGGATAAGATATTGGCAACAGGCCTGATGTCATAGATGGTTTCGTTGCTTTGACGTCTAAAACCAAATGCATGACATAAATCGTTTCCGCCGACTCTTATGTTGAGTATAAGATCAGAAACCTTGTCCAGTTTTTCTTTTAAGCCGTAAAGTATCTCATATCTGTGCTGCAGATGTATCATTGAAGGATTTTCAAATATTGGCATCATATAAACCGTATGTTCAGACAGAGAATTGATTTCTTTCATTTGGTTGATGTAGTCATCTGCATTATCTAACGCAATTTTCGGAATAATGAATCCTTTCACTAATAATTTAGACAATTCAAAACGTTTGAATAAACGGGTTATCTGTTCAGGATTTCTTACCCTGATGAAAATCTTTGGAATATAAAATTCACGCTTATTAAGAGTGTTCATTAAAGTATCAAGAGTGTTGATTAATATGTTTTCTGCTTCTTCAACATGATTGTCATCAATGGTATCTTCCAAGCATAAGGCTAAAGAAAAATTCTTTCCTAATTTTTCTTTAATAATTGAGTTTGCTATAGTAGTATTCGCAGCCGGGCAGTATAAAAGAGGCCCAACACTATAGCGTAATAATAATGCATCCATAATTGTTAACCTGCTCCTCATATAATATGAAAATTATATCATTATTATATTATAAATGATAGTTATTTTTATATTTGTATGATAAAATAATTGAAATTAAAAATTTATTTCAGGAGAATGAAATATATGGAGGTCCGATATAATGTATTAAAAATAACATCTTTAATGACTTTTGCAAGTATCAAGGGCGGGGTCAATCGAACGTGTAAAGATGTTTATTTTGTGAGATGCATTGGTCATAATAACTGTTATCTGGAAGAGCTAGAAACTATTGATAAACTGCTTGCTGATCGGGAAAACTGTGGTCAGGCTAAATATATCAGAGCGATTGGTCTGCCGGGATTAAACAATCCTGATGAAATCTTATATTATAGTGAAGTTTATGATAAATGGAAGAAAAACGGAAGTGATTTTATATCATTGAAAGGTATTACTGCCAATAAGGAGTTTGAAAAAAATATAATTCCGGCTTTAGAGGAGGTAATTAAAAAATTCAAAGAATGCACACGGAATGTAAATGAATCCATTCAAAGAAACTTTCTGATTAAAATTATATATTGGCTTAATACCGCTGCACATTCATTCGTAGCAGACTGGAATGAAAGAGAGTCTTATAAATATATAGTTAGTGGGATGATTAAAAAACAGGAGTATTTATTCTTGTATCTCCTGACGCTTCTCGGAATCGATGTTATGATTTTAATGCCGGAAGGCGAGATGGATCTTGACAGGACCCTGCTGGGTTTATCCTATAAATTACAGTTAGGCACATGCTCCGGTATTGAGCTGCCAATATATGATAGGACCAAATATCTTAAAGGTCCGAAAAATGCCGGGACATCTATGGCACCGGTGCAGAGCACCGATACAGATCATTCAGACCCAACCATGAAGAAGGAGTTTAGAAAAAGAATTGACCGAGACAGAGTTGAACAGGAAAAGGACTTTGAAGAATTGGCAATGCTCGCTTCTTCGGTTGTTATGATATCAGTGCATGACAGAAAAGGAACTATTATTGCAACAGGTTCCGGAATCATTATCAGTGCAGATGGATATATACTGACAAATAATCATGTTGCCAGTGGAGGGAGTTTCTATTCTGTAAGAATTGAAGATGATGAAGAACTATATGTAACGGATGAGATAATAAAGTATAACTCGTTTTTAGATCTGGCTTTAATAAGAATTATTAATAAAAAATTGAAACCAATTCCTATCTATGGGGATACAAAAGGACTTGTAAGAGGACAAAAGGTGGTCGCGATCGGCAGTCCGCTTGGTATGTTTAATTCGGTATCCAATGGCATTATATCAGGATTCAGAAAAATAGATGATGTGGAAATGATTCAGTTCACGGCCCCGATTTCTCATGGCAGTTCCGGCGGTGCTTTATTGAATCTGTACGGAGAGGTAATTGGAATCAGCACAGCTGGAATTGACAGCGGACAGAACATTAATTTAGCGGTTGATTACCAAAATATATATAATTTTGTTCGGGGTTTTATTTGAAAATATTCAGAAATATTTAAGAAATTGATAAAATCTTATATAAATTGCATTTATCAGTTGGAATAGTTGAGAAAATGATACTTTTGTGTTATAATAGGCATAATTATCTGCAAAGGGGGAGCTTATGAAAACGAGTAAAGTTAGGATTTCTTTTAATTCTCCTGCAATTCTTGGATTTTCCATCCTGTGTTTCTTTACATTGATTCTAAATTTTGCTTCAGGAGGATTAACGAATAAGCTGTTTTTCAGTGTTTACCGTTCTTCCCTGTTGAGCCCATTTACATACATTCGATTGTTTGGACACATATTAGGCCATGCAGGCTGGGAGCACTTTATAGGAAATATTACCCTTATATTAGTGGTCGGTCCATTGCTTGAGGAAAAATATGGCTCATTTAATATGGTTTTTGTGATTTTATCCACGGCACTGGTAACGGGAATTGTTAATTTTATATTCTTCCCTGGTGTGCAGTTGCTTGGTGCCAGCGGCGTTGTATTTGCATTGATCCTGTTATCCTCGCTTACCAGTATAAAAGAGGGTTCTGTTCCGTTGACTTTTATACTGGTTGCCATCATATATATTGGCGGTCAGGTTTATGATGGTATCTTTGTTAAGGATCATGTTTCTAATCTGACCCATATTCTGGGCGGAATGGTTGGAGCAGGTCTTGGCTATGTCATGAATAAAAATAAGATGATTCAATATTGAAGGTGAATGCAGACAATGTTTGAACATAAAATTCTTCGAAATTTAAATGAATATTTTCTTGATTTAAATCATAGAAGCGGGAAATATGTGTTTTTTTACCGGTTTAACGGGTACAGTGAAGAGATTAAGTCCTTTATTCAGAAATATTACGAATCTGCAAGGCTTACTGGTGTCGTGATAGAAGGGAAAATTCCAAACCCGGATGAAAAGAACTTATCCTATTATTACGAGATCATGGGAACTGATTTTCAGCTGAGTATGGGTTTTTTAACCAGCAGCTTAGTAAAATGGCTTCCCAGAATGAATAGCTATCAGCGAAATTCTGTTTCTGCTGCGATTTATGATACATTAGATATCATGCGCAGAGACGGAAAGACAGATAATATGCTTAAAAATGCATATGTTAAATTTATGTGCTGGTTATATTATAAATTTGAAAGAATCGTCAGCCAGCTTGGACAGGACCTTGTACCAAAGATATTGTATGAGGGAGATATCAGTAATTATGAATTGAAACTCATAACAATCTTATCAAATGCCGGTTGTGATGTTGTTTTATTGCAGTACCATGGGGATAACGGTTATCTGGCTTTCGATAAAGAATCAAAGCTGTCTAACGCGTATCCCATGACAGGTCTGTGTCCATTTCCGGAGACGTTTTCAATCAAATGGATCAGAAGTGAACTTGAAAATCAGATGAAAATGCAGAGAATATATGGGGCGCTTCCGCAGATGATTAATTGTACAAATGCCTGGATAGAAGGGGCTGGATACAAGGATATTTTAAAAGGAGTTTTGTTGCGGGGAAATGATCCGAAGTTATTTTATAATTGTTTTCTCAGAATTAATGGGGTAGAAGATAAGCTTACATACTTAAGTGATCTTCATCAGTTTTACCTGCAGTTTCAGAATACGAAAAGAAAGATTGTTATTATTAATCATGAGCTCGTCAAACCGACGATGGATGAGATTGAACAGATAAGACGAAGTAATTATTCTGATTTTGAGCAGATGGCCTCTGAGCTGTCCGGTAATATCCGGTATACAGCAAACAATGAATTACAGGGAATTATTAAAAAAGCATTTCTTGATATCTTAATTGAGGAACATAAAAAGGCAAAGATTAACTTAAATAAACTTACAAATAAGGCGATATATATATTATGCTGGTTAAACCGGTACCAGTCTCAGTTGTTTTCAAATTGGAAAGCCCCGGAGATTGCTTCTTTTATTTACTTAGGCGGATGCAGGGATGAGAACGAATCAATGTTTTTAAAATTCTTATCAAAGTTACCCATAGATGTTTTGATCCTAAATCCTGATTTGAATAAAAAATGCTGTCTGGAAGATAAGTTTATCCATGAAATCAACTATAACGATTCCATGGAAGTGAATCGGTTTCCATGTGAAAATACAGAGATACACATGGGTACTGCTGCTTATCATGCCGAGCGCGAATTAGATACTCTCCTGTACCAGGATTCAGGAATGTACAGGGATCATCAATGCAGCAGGGCGGCTGCAATTATTCTGAAAACCATGTATGAGGAAATAGGGATTTTATGGGATCAAGAGCTGAAATACAGGCCGAATTTCAGCGTTGTGGATGACGTGGTGAATATGCCGGTTATTTTTGCAAAAGTATCAGGAGTCAAAGATAGTCTGATTACGAAATACTGGTCAGATATAAAAGAATTAATAACTGACGATACCTACCTGATCAAAGGTGCACCATTCATAAATTCGACGGATTTTAATCCGGTTAAATCGTATGCAACAGAATTCTTTAAAAATGGAAAGATTCAAAGAAATAAGATAAAGTCCAATAAAGTGTACCCATATGTAGTTTTAAAAGAAGAAATTCAGAATTATTTATTAGATAAGCTGCAGCTGCTGCTGGATCAAAAAATCATAAGAGGAACATTTGAAAATGGCACCGAGTATACAATTATCTCAGTGGCACTTAATTTGAATCGGGAAATTGTAAGATTGATTCAAAAATTTGATTTTACCAAGAAAAATCCTAAATTAATATATATCAATACGAAGGAAACGATCATATCTTTAGAAGACAGTATTATGATGGCTTTTCTGAGTTTGGTGGGATTTGATATTGTCTGCTTTGTTCCTACCGGTTATCAGACCGTAGAGAACCATTTTACTGAAAAGGTTATGGTAGAGCATCAGCTTGGTGAATATATGTATGATTTGGTTCCACCTGATTTTAATACAATTTCAGCTAACAGCCGCCAGCCATGGCATCAGAGAATATTTATGAGGAGGAACTGAAATGGGTTTAGATTTTAGCAAACCGCAAACACAGCAGCCGGTTGCCGGAACACAGGCACCGGTACAGAATGAATTGGAGGTAATACCATACAATATTGCCGCTGACAGACAACAGATGGATACGAAGTTAACAAACTCGCCGGAAGTTGATGCATTGGTAAGTCAGATCGAGGTAAATAATCTTGAGACGATCGTTTCCTTTGGTTCCGGTGCGGCCGAGGAAATATCAAAATGTTCTGACGTGGTTTTAAACAGCATGAATATGTCACAGCTGGATGGCTCCAGTGAGATGCTGGTCACGTTAGCCAAAATCATGTCAAAGTTTGATATTGAAGAAATAAAGGAAAACACTGGGCTCTTTGGAAAACTGTTTGGGAATCTGAGGAAACAGTTAGATAAGATATTGGAAAAATACCATACAATGGGTGAAGAAGTAGATAAGATCTATATCCAGTTAAAACAGTATGAGTCAGAAATCAAACAGTCAAACAGAAAACTGGATGATATGTTTCAGTCGAATGTTAATTACTATCATGAATTAGTCAAGTACATTCTGGCTGGTGAGCAGGGGTGCAGGGAATTGGAGACATATATAGCACAGCGGCAGGCCGATATGGAGGCTTCCGGGGACAATTCCATTCAGTTCGAAATTCAGAGCCTGCAGCAGGCATTGATGATGCTTGAGCAGAGGACGCAGGATTTAAGAACCGCCGAAAATGTTGCAATGCAGTCAATTCCAATGATTAAAACAATGGAATTCAGTAATATGAATCTGGTTCGTAAGATTAATTCTGCATTTATTATAACATTACCTGTATTTAAACAGGCACTGGCGCAGGCTATTATGCTGAAAAGACAGAGAATACAGGCAGAAGCAATGTCTGCGCTTGATGAAAAGACAAATGAGATGCTGATCAAGAATGCACGCAATACGGCAGAACAGTCTAAGATGACTGCCAGACTGGCATCAGGCAGCTCCATTAAGATCGAAACACTGGAAACTACGTGGAGAACGATTGTAAATGGAATAGATGAAACCAAGCAGATCCAGGAGAAAGCCAAAAGGCAGAGAATCGAGGATCAGTCCAGACTGGAAAATATCAAAGCAGAGTTTAATAAAATGTATCATATGCCGAACCAGGCTATAAGATAATATCAAATTACAGGAGGTAATTTATTATGCCGATTAATTTATCAAAAGGACAGAAGGTTGATTTAACAAAAGGAAATCCGGGACTTAACAATATCATGATTGGTCTGGGCTGGGACGTGAACGCATTTGATTCCGGAGCGGCGTTTGATTTAGATGCAGCCGCATTTATGTTAGATGAAAGCGGAAAGTGCTCTACGGAAAAAGAATTTATTTTTTACGGTAATCTTGAACATTCCAGCAGCGCTGTTAAACATATGGGGGACAACCTGACCGGCGAGGGTGACGGAGATGATGAGCAGATTCAGATAAATCTTTCTAAAATCCCTGCCAATGTCACCAAAATAGCTTTTACTGTTACCATTTATGATGCAGAAACCAGAAGACAGAATTTTGGACAGGTATCAAATTCATTTATTCGGATTGTAGATGAGTCTTCCAATACGGAATTGATCCGTTATGATTTAGGAGAAGACTTCTCCATCGAAACGGCAGTCGTTGTCGGTGAACTCTACAGAAACAACGGTGAATGGAAATTTAATGCCATAGGAAGCGGATTCCAGGGTGGATTAGCCGCATTATGCAGCCATTATGGAATTGAAGTAGCATAATCAGGAGGACAAAGATATGCCGATAAGCTTGCAAAAAGGCCAGAAAGTCAGTATCACTAAGGGAAATCCCGGGCTGACAAAAGTAGTAGTAGGACTTGGCTGGGATGTGAATCAGTTTGATACAGGCGGCGATTTTGATTTGGACACTGCCGCATTTTTACTTGCAGAAACAGGAAAGGTATTGAGGACTGAAGACTTTGTCTTCTTTGGAAACCTTAAGCATCCTTCCGGCTGTGCGGAACATTTAGGAGATAATCTGACAGGCGCAGGCGACGGTGATGATGAGCAGATCAGGATCAATCTTTCGTTAGTACCTGAAAATATTTCTAAAATTGCATTCACTGTAACGATCTATGAATCAGAGCAGAGGAGACAGAATTTCGGGCAGGTTAATCATGCTTTTATTAGAATTTATAATGAAGTAAACGGCGAAGAATTATTAAGATATGATTTAGGTGAAGATTTTTCAATCGAGACAGCAGCTGTATTTGGCGAATTGTATAAGAGCAATGACGAATGGAAATTTAATGCAATTGGCAGCGGATACCAGGGAGGGCTGGCTGCATTATGTGCAAATTACGGAGTTGATGTGGAATAAAATTAGAGTGACCAGGAGGACTAAAGATGTCGATTAGTTTACAAAAAGGGCAGAAAGTCAGTTTATCAAAAGATAATGTGGGACTTTCAAAAGTACTTATTGGATTAGGTTGGGATGAGGTTGCACAGCCAAAAGGTGGATTTTTTGCACCGAAGTCGCAGCCAATCGATTGCGATGCATCCGTTTTACTATTACAGAATGGGAAACTGATGAATAAAGTAGATATCGTTTACTTTGGTAATTTAAGACATCCCTCCGGTACGGTACAGCATATGGGTGATAACCTGACCGGAGCTGGTGATGGAGACGATGAGCAGGTGATTGTGGATTTGGCTAAAATACCTGCACAATACGATAAGATCGTGATCGTTGTCAACATTTATCAGGCTATGCAGAGAAAACAGCATTTTGGTATGATAAAGAATGCATTTTGCCGTCTGGTAGATGCCAATAAAAATACTGAGATGTATCAATATAATCTTACCGAAGATTATTCCGGAGCAACAGCTCTTATATTTGGAGAGATTTACAGACACAATGGAGAGTGGAAATTCAATGCCATAGGGCAGGGAACAGACGACGCGGGACTTGGTGAACTGGCAAACAGATATGCTTAACTAAATAAATATGAGGAAGGAGCAGTTCGAAACTGGGACATTTCTTCCTCATATTTTTTGACGACTGCAAAAGGAGATTATTTATGAGATTTATAGGACTTTCGGACGAAGAAGTAGAGGCTTCGCGTGAAAAGTATGGTGCCAATGTCATACCGGATTCTGAGCCCACAACATTTTGGGAGGAGTTTAAGGAAACATTCAAAGATCCAATGATTAAAATTTTATTGGCAATCGCAGGATTAATGATTCTTATGTTTTTCTTTGGATATGCTGAGATCTATGAACCTGCTGGAACGATTGTCGCAGTATTGATCGTCGCATTTGTGTCGGCAAAGACCGGAGTTGCCAGCGATACAAAATACAGAGAATTAAAAGACAGCACCCGAAAAGACTATTCTAAAGTTCACAGAAATGGTGTTGTTACTGTGATTGAAGTCGATGATATCGTAGCGGGAGATAAAGTGTTATTACAATCCGGTGATAAAATTCCTGCTGACGGTGTATTGGTATATGGGAATTTAACGGTGGACAACTCTTCCCTTAATGGGGAAACAGAAGAATGTAAGAAATCGGCCGCAGATGAAACATTCCTATTAGAAGATGAGATCACAGGAGATACGTTCGTTGATGAACATTCATTATTCAGAGGATCGGTTGTCTTTGATGGCGAAGGGATACTAGATGTAAGAAAAGTCGGGCTGAAAACCATGATGGGAAAGATGGCGGAAGAGATGCAAAGTGATGAGCCGGATTCACCTTTGAAGGTCAAACTTTCCAAATTAGCAGGACAGATTTCTACATTTGGTTACATTGGTGCCATTGTGATTGCTGTATTATATTTTTCTTATTTTATTATTTCGGCCGGTGGCTTTGCGGCATATGCTTCTATTGGTATTACTGAAATTATCAAGGATATGGTAGGAGCGGCATCTCTGGCAGTAGTCATTATTGTCTGTGCAGTCCCGGAGGGGCTTCCGCTTATGATCTCCCTTGTGCTGATGCAGAATACAAGCAAAATGCTGGAGCATAACGTTTTGGTCAGAAAAGCTGAGGGGATTGAGACCGCAGGTTCTTTAAACATCCTGTTCAGTGATAAAACAGGAACCATTACGAAGGGAATGCTGGAGGTTGTCGAATTCATTACAGCGGATGGAGCTTCCATTGAAATATCCCAGTTAAGTAAGCACAGCAGACTAAAGGGATTTGTTGATCTGGCAGTCGGTAAGAATGCACAGTCAATGTTTGATGCAGATCACAAGATTATTGGCGGTAATGCAACAGAACGGGCGCTGATCAAGTTTATCGGAGAAAATACCTATCGGATTTTGTCTGAGGATGAAGACTGCGTGGTAGATAGTTCCCAGGGGTTTAATTCTGCAAATAAATTCAGTCAGGCGCATATAAGCAGTTTAGGTAAAACATTTTATAAAGGTGCACCTGAGAAGTTTCTGGCTGTTGCTAAAAAGTCACTGGATATCCATGGAAATGAAGTGGATTTGGATTTTGATAATGTGAATATGAAGATTAATGAATTAGCGGCAAAAGCAATGAGGGTTTTGGCTTTTGGATATTCAAACCAGGATCTGGTCGTAGATGAGATCCATGAGGATGTTGTATTGATTGGCCTCGTAGCTATTCGTGATGATGTCAGACCGGAAGCAAAGGAGGCAATCAATGAGGTTAAGAATGCAGGGATTCAGGTTGTTATGATAACAGGCGACAGACTTGAGACTGCGGTTGCAATTGCCGAAGATGCCGGTTTAATGACGGATATGAATGATAAAGCATTGACATCTGCGGAATTGAATGAGATGACAGATGAAGAAGTCAAGGAAATTATAAAAGATATCAGAGTCATTGCACGAGCCTTGCCAACAGATAAATCAAGAATGGTCAGAATATGCCAGGAGATGAATTTGGTAGTTGGTATGACAGGAGATGGTGTAAACGATTCACCGGCACTTAAGAGAGCTGATGTAGGGTTTGCTATGGGCAGCGGAACGGAAGCGGCCAAGGAAGCAGGTAAGATTGTAATTTTAGATGATAATTTCAAATCTATTAAAGACGCTATATGGTATGGCAGAACAATTTATCATAATATATTAAAATTCTGTAAGTTTCAGCTCGTGATAAACGTAGCGGCTGTTGGCGTAAGTGCGATTGCTCCATTTTTCGGTATAGAAGAACCGTTAAAAGTAACACATTTGCTGTTTGTAAATCTTGTAATGGATGGTCTGGGGGCTGTCATGCTCGGCAATGAGCCTGCATTGGAAAAATATATGAATGAGAAGCCTCGCCGCAGAGATGAAAATATTGTAAGCAGGAGTATGCTGACTCAGATAGTCATTATGGGTCTATGGCTGATTGTATTAAGCTTTGCATTCCTGAAACTTCCTGTCTTTAAAAATTTATTTGAAAATCAGGAACAGCATTTAACAGCCTATTTTGTGCTGTTTATAATAAGTGCCTTGTTTAATGGGTTTAATGTCAGGAATGACGGATTTAATATTTTTAAAGGCTTAAATTTAAATCCAGGGTTCTTAAAAGTGTTCTTTGCCATTATCATTGTCCAGGCATTTATTGTAAATGCTGCTATCGTTCCGGTAAAGCTATTCAGATGGGTTGGAAATATGTTTAGCTGTGTACCGTTTGGCAGTAAGGGCTGGCTTGTTGTAATTGCATTATCATTTACCATGATACCCTTTGATATGATAAGAAAATGCTTTGCGAATAAAAGAAACGGCAGTTAACATTCTGGTGATTCTCTACGAATATAAAGTTCCGGATATTTGTGTCCCAAATATCCGGAACTTTATTTTTTTGATAATAACTGTTAAATATAGATAAAATATGGATTTTTCAGAAATTTAGTTGTATAATAGTAGTATAAGATAACTGAAAGGAGTGATCGATATGAGTGAAAACTTAGTGATTGCGATTGGAAGGCAGTGCGGAAGTTCTGGTAAGGTTATTGGTGAGAAAGTGGCGGCAGCCCTTGGTATTAAATGCTATGATAAGGAGTTACTGGCACTTGCTGCCAAGAATAGTGGATTATGTGAGGAATTATTTCAAAGCCATGATGAAAAGCCCACTAATAGCTTTTTATATTCTCTGGTTATGGATACATACAACGTTGGATTAACAAGTTCCGGTTATATGGATATGCCCATTAATCATAAGATTTTTCTGGCGCAGTTTGATACAATTAAGAAACTGGCTGAGGAAGAATCCTGTGTCATTGTAGGAAGATGTGCAGACTATGCATTGGCAGATGATCCAAATCTTGTTTCTGTATTTATTACTGCAGATGACAAAGATAAGATACAGTCCTTAAAAGAACTGTACCAGGTTGATGATGCAAAGGCAAAAGAAGTTATGGTTAAGACAGACAAAAAGCGTTCCAGTTATTATAACTACTATTCCAATAAAAAGTGGGGAGATGTAAGAAGCTACGATTTATGTATTAACCGCAGCCCCATTGGAGTGGATGGCGCAGTAGATATGATACTGAAGTATATTGAAGTAAAAGGTAAGGGGAAAAACAACAGCAGTAAATAGATTTTGAGAGCGGACATTTCTTCGAAAAGAGGAAATGTCCGTTGACATTTTCACATGGATGTGATAATGTTTCAATATACAAAATAATGTAAATTGATGAGAGCGTGATTGGATGAAAGAAAAGAACCTGGGGTATGGGAGTTTATATCAGAAAACCGGAGTAACAAAAAGCCTGCTGGCTCTTGATTTAATGTCCAGAAATGTGGGAGACAGACTTCTTCCCATATCAGAGTATCAGGAAAAATTCGGAGTTTCCCGTGGAACGATACAGAATGCGTTTGCCTTTTTAAAGGATAGCAATGCGGTTATTTTAGAGAATCATGGCCATCAGGGAACTTATATTACATCACTGGATCATAAGAAACTGCAGGAGAATTGTATGCCCAGAGGGGTAATGGGTATCATGCCTCTGCCTTATTCCGTAACGTATGAAGGGTTGGCTACTGCCATGTATGAACAATTTTCTTCTTTAAACTTTAACATGGCTTATGCAAGAGGAGCGGTGGGACGTATAGAATTGGTGGAATCAGGAACGTATCATTTTGCACTATGTTCCCAGTTTGCTGCAGAACAATCCATAAAAGATGGAAAACAGATTGAAATAGCAATAAATTTTGGACCTGGAAGTTTTCTTTCCAGACATGTACTGCTTTTGGCTGATTCCGGATATGACAGGATACAGGATGGAATGAGAGTGGCTTATGACAGCAATTCCCTGGATCAAAGCTGCATTACAAGAAATATTATTCATGGCAGGAATGTGACGCTGGTTCCCATCAGAACGCAGCAGACTTTAACTGCATTAAAAGAGGGAATCATAGATGCGGGTGTGTGGAATTATGATGACATTCTGGAAAATAAGCACGACTCCGTTAAAGTGGCATTTCTTGCCGACTCTGATTACAATAATCTGTTTTCCACGGCGGTTCTTGTGATTGGAAAAGAAGAGGAGTACTTAAAAGCAATGTTACTAAAATATATTCATGCAGCACAGGTTACCGCTATTATACGTGATGTTAGAGAAAAGAAAAGAGAACCCTTTTTTTAATTGGGTTTTTCATCTATCAATATACAAAATAATGTACATTAGACTTGGGGGAAATCATGAATCTAAATGAACTTTTAATGGAACGTCTGAACATTCTGGAAGAGAATCATGTAATTTGTAAGGAGGCAGCTAATTTCACAAAAATAGCCGTGGTGCGTATCCTGGCTGAATTACCGGGGGTGGAAGAAACGAAAGCGGTGATGTTTATTACCCATCTTGCTATGGCAGTACAGAGAATTATAAGTGGTGAGGATGAGATTCCGTTGGACAGTCAGGTTTTAAAAAGTGTAATGGCTGAGCCCGTTTTCCAACAGGCGCAGGAACTTAGAGATGAACTATTGCAGGAAACGGAAATTCAGTTTCCACAATCAGAGAAGGATTTTTTAGCTGTTCATCTTTGTAATCTGCTTACATAATAAGGTGTGAATGCGAAATCGCATTTATATAAAGGAGAAAAAAGGAGGTAGCAAAATGAAAATTGTGGTTGGGGGCCAGATTGACAAGGAAGAAATCGCCAAAATTGTGGATCAGCTGATGAATGGAAAAGCTGAGATCGAAATTAAAGGTGATCTTGATGGTGCCATGGGAATCAAGGAAGGGAAATATGATTATTATGTGGGGGCTTGTAATACAGGAGGGGGCGGAGCCCTTGCAATGGCGCTGGCGCTCTTAGGCGCTAAATCCTGTTCTACTATTTCCATGCCGGGACAGATTAAAAGCGAGGCATTTATCCGGGAAGAGGTAGAAAAAGGGAAAAAAGCGTTTGGTTTTACAGCCCAGCATAAAGATGAGGTTCTTCCGGTTCTGCTAAAGGCAATCTGCGAAAAAGAGGGGGTATAATGATATGAAGTATATTGTGATCACATTAATCGGGGCATTGGCATCTGTACTTTCTAATCAGGGAATTGCAGTATTTAATGATGGTTTTAGACCAATTGCAGGCCAGTATTTTAATGGAGAAATCAGCCGGAAAGAATTAGCGGCCATGAGTTTTGCCATCAGCTTCGGCCTTGTAATTGGATTTGGTATTCCTACTTCCATAGCAGCAAGTATTATTCTCATCCATTGTTTGCTGCTGACCACAGATATGATCGGTTCCTTCTGTAATAACAGCAGAAAGGGCATGATTCTTTCGGCAGCAATCGGAGCGGTTTATGGCGTTGCCATACTGGCAGGACTGGAATTTATAGTAAAACTGTTTGGTTATCTTCCTTACAATTTCACAAGTGATTTAGGAAGTGTATCTGGCTACATAACAGTGGCATTTGCCATATTCCCTGCAATTGGGATTGCTTATCAGCATGGCTTTAAGAAAGGTATGACAGCTGGAGGGGTAACGATTCTGGTTTATTATCTGATTAAAAAATTCGGAGTTTTTACACTTGGAGCTGGTAAGGTTACTTTAAATGCAGAGGGCATGGCAATGTTAGCAGGAATGATACTAATGATTGTTTTTGCTGCACAGCGCAAAGGAAATGAAAATACCAACGAGGTACTTACCCAGGGCTTTGAAGGCAATATTCTTCGGATTCGTAAGAAATGGCTGCTTCTTGCTATTATGGGCGGTCTTCTTGCGGCAGGAACCAGTCTTTCCATCGTAGCAGGTGATCCGGCTTCCTTGGCACTGTTAGCAAAACAAGAGTACAGCAACGCCGGTCTGACTGCTCTGGCTAGAGCAATCGGTTTTATTCCACTTGTATTTACCACTGCCATTGTTACTGGAGTGTATGGCGTGGCAGGATGCACATTTGTTTTTGTGATTGGATTATTTTTTCATGGCAATCCCATTGTTGCCTTTATTCTTGGTTTTGCAGTTATGGTCGCTGAAATTTATCTCATTAATATATTTGCAAAGGGCATGGATCGTTTCCCGGGTGTGAAAGACATGGGTGAATACGTGAGAACTTCCATGAATAAGGTGCTTGAAGTTTCCTTGCTGGCAGGAGGAATCGTGGCTGCTGAAAAAATGTCTGTGGCTGCCTCCGGCTACACAGGAATTGGAGCGCTGTTTGTAATAGGAGCATTTCTGTTAAATAAGAAAGCGAAAAAACCAATCGTAGATCTTGCTGTTGGTCCGGTGGCATGTATCGTATTTGGTATACTGATGAATCTGCTTTTACTGATCGGACTTATCGCAGTTCCTGTTGCGAAATAAGGGCATTTTATGGAAAAGATTGTACATTATGCAAAGAAGACATTTCTTGCTCTGAAAGATCCCTATCATACCGTTATTACTGTAAAACCAGGTATTATTGACAGAGCGGCTTCTTTTTTGGAGAACCAGGGTGAGGTCTGGTATACGGGAATTAAAAATACAGACGCCATACCGGCAGAACTAAAAGAACGGCTGGAAGAAAGCGGATTCCTGATTCATACAACGGATCAGATGGCTTTAGGAGGAAGAGCAATTGACTTAAAGCTGATTAATCCCATTACCGGGAACTGGATGACAGGCTCCAGCAGCGGTACGGCCTTAAATGTATTTTATGGAATCAATGATGCAGGTATTGGAACGGATGGCGGGGGCAGTGTGCTTGCCCCAGCCGCTGCTCTCAATCTTTACGGTTTTATATCTCCTATGATCGAGCAGGAAAAAATGATCCGTTATCATAGGATTTCAACAGATGGAATCGGATTTCAGCCTGCCATAGGCGCCATTACCAGAGATCTTCATACCATGGAGAAGCTGTTAACCCCTTTGCTTGGATACGACATAACCAAGCTTCAGCCACAGGAAGATGCTTACACAATAATTGAGACGGAAAAAATTCATAACCTGCCAGACATTTATGGAAGCCGGGAACCATTGATTGAATATTTAAAAAGTGAGGTGAAGTCCCGGACCGTTGTTATATCCACGGAAGGTCCGGTAGATGTGAATGCTCCTGGTGACAGCATATATGGACATTTTGATGAAGAAACGGCGAAACATCAGAGCAGGTCTGGCAAAGGGCTGATGCGGGTTGTTAATATGAGCGGAAAATCAGCACTGACCGTTCCTGCAAAAGGCCTTGGCCGCTGCACAGTTCTTATCTGCGAAAGCCGGCCGGAGGATATCGCTTACATGTTTCAGCTGGCAAGGGCATACCAAAATCAGCCTTCCCCATTAGTTCAACGGTATTTTATGAATTTTGATATGTATTTTCACCAGTAAAGAAAGGAGGAACTTATGAAAAAAGGATATACACTGATGCATGAACACATCACCATAGATTTATCCGGAATCAAGAATGATGAGGACTGCCGGCTGGACTGCTTTGAGGAGTCACAAAAAGAGCTGTGCCGGCTGTATGAGCTTGGGGTAAGAAGAATCCTCGATGTGACCAATATCGGTATGGGACGAAATTCCAATTACTGCCGGCTGATGCAAGAGAACACCGGAATACAGATTCTTTCAGCGACCGGGTTTTATAAGGAGCCCTTTCTTCCGGAATTTGTTTATAACATGTCTGTCAGGGAACTGGCGGAGCTTGCGGTAAAAGAAATCTCAGAAGGGATTGTAAATACAGGAATTAAGGCAAGCGTAATCGGGGAATTCGGCACCAGTAAGGATACTTTTACTGAAATGGAACGGAAGGTTTTTGATTCTATGGCTCTTGCAGCCGTACAAACCGGTACAGTTGTAACCACCCATACAACCCTTGGAACCATGGCTCTGGAGCAGGCAGAATACTTAAAAGCCGAAGGAGTAAAGCCGGAAAATATTATTATCGGGCATCTGGATCTGTCACAAAATCCGGATACCATTATTTCGGTATTGAAAGAAGGCGTAAATATTGGATTTGATACGGTAGGAAAAAATAATTACTGTCCAGATACATTCCGGGCCCAGATGTTAAAACGAATTGCCAAAGAAGGTTATCTGGATCAGGTGGTGCTATCCATGGATATTACCAGAAAGTCACATTTAAAGAAGTGGGGAGGACCAGGCTATGCTTATTTGTTTGAAACATTTCTTCCCATGCTTCTGGAATACGGATTGTCTGAGGCGCAGATTGAGCAGTTGATGATTGATAATCCAAACAGGATATTAAAACAGGAGGCTTAACATGAATACCAGTCCGCTTAACAGCTTGTCCGTTCAGGAAGCAGCCAGACTGCAATTTAAAATCATAGACTGTATCACGAAAAGATTTGAAGGTCATGAAATATTAACACAGGGAGATTTGGGAGTTACACCCGGAATTAATAAACCTGTCATAACTCAGAAAGCAGAACAGGTAATTGCAGATGTTTTTGATGCAGAAGCCTGTATTCTGGTGAGAGGGGCAGGAACTGGAGCCATTCGCCTGGGACTACACAGCATGTTAAAACCAGGTGAAAAAATACTGGTTCACAAAGCGCCAGTTTACAATACTACAGCTGTTTCCATGGAAATGATGAACATTTCGGCGGTTGAGGCAGATTATAATGACTTAAGTGAGATAAAGCAGGTTATAAAGGAGAACCCGGGGTTAAAAGGCGCACTGATACAGTATACAAGGCAGAAACCGGAGGATGCCTACGATATGGCACAGGTGGTGAAAACAATAAAAGAAAGCGGCAGTCTTCCGGTTCTCACTGATGACAATTATGCAGTTATGAAGGTCAGCCGGATTGGAATTCAGTGCGGCGCTGATCTTTCCTGTTTTTCAGCCTTTAAACTTCTGGGACCGGAGGGGGTCGGCGTAATCGCAGGAAAGGCTGTCTATATTGAAAAGCTGGTGAGAGAGAATTATTCCGGTGGTATGCAGGTGCAGGGACATGAGGCACTTGAAGTACTCCGTGGTTTTGCATATGCGCCGGTGGCTCTTGCCATACAGGCAGAGGTAAATGAAGAATGTGTAACACGGCTGAATTCAGGTGAGATACCTTGCGTAAAGCAGGCGTTTCTTGCAAATGCACAGTCAAAGGTTCTTCTGGTGGAGTTTAAAGAAGAGATTGCTGAGAAAGTTTTAAAAGAAGCAGAAAAATTAGGAGCAGCACCTAATCCGGTAGGGGCAGAATCGAAATATGAGATCGTACCCATGTTTTACAAGATATCCGGGACGTTTCAGAGTACAGATCCGGCACTTAAGAAGCGCATGATTCGTATCAATCCCATGCGTTCAGGAGCTGATACCATTTTACGTATATTAAAAGAAGCAGCGGAAAGAGTGATATAGATGTTTTTAGAGCAGACAGTAAAGCGAAACAGGGATTTAGCAGAGGTTTCCTTTCAAATGCATCAAAGTGGACAAATCCAACCGGATTCCTATGTAATAGACGTGGATACATTTCTGGAGAATGCTGCTCTGATGCTTAAGGAAGCAAAAAAAATGGGAATCCGACTGTTTTTTATGCTAAAGCAGGTGGGAAGGAATCCATACCTTGCAGGAAAACTGATGGAACTTGGCTTTGAAGGAGCGGTGGCAGTTGATTATAAGGAGGCCAGAATCCTGATGAATCATCGGATTCCCATAGCCAATATTGGTCATCTGGTGCAAATCCCCAACTCCCAGATTGAGGAATTTGTGGGCTACCGCCCAAAGATGATTACGGTTTATTCGGAGGAGAAAATCAGCCGGATACATGAGGCAGCCGAGAAACTGGGAGTGATTCAGGATGTGATCTTACGTGTTTACAATGATTCAGACATGATGTATTCTGGGCAGACAGCAGGATTTCATCTGAATGCGTTAGAAGCCCTTATTACACGGATAAAACGTTTGTATCCCTGTGTCACTGTTGCAGGTGTAACTTCTTTCCCCTGTTTTTTATATGATGAAACTGCCGGTGATCTAAGAGCCACTGAGAATATGAGAACAGTAAAACAAGCGGTACAAATCCTTGACAGAAACGGAATAAACCCCATTGTCATTGATACTCCATCGGGAACCTGTATCCATGCTTTGGAAAAAATAAAGGAGCAGGGCGGAAACTGTGGAGAACCAGGTCATGGGCTTTCTGGTACAACGCCAATGCATGCAGTAAAGATGATGCCAGAGATACCATGTGTAACATACGTAAGTGAAGTTTCCCATAATTTTATGGGTCAGGCTTATTGTTATGGAGGCGGTTATTACAGGCGTTCCCATTTGCTGAATGCATTGGTTGGCAAATCTCTTGAAAAATCGGAAAAAATAGGCGTAATCCCTCCGTCTGATGAAAATATTGATTACTACATTGGATTGGAAAAAGAGTGTGCAGTAGGGGATACTGTTGTAATGGCTTTTCGTTTTCAGATATTTGTAACCAGGTCTGATGTTGTACTGGTGAAAGGATTAAAAGAGAAAAAACCGTATATTGCCGGGATCTATAACAGCATGGGGATGAAAAAATGAAAAAAAGGTTTGTAGTTATCGTTTTAGATGGATTTGGCATCGGAGCAATGAAAGATGCTGCCAGAGTCAGGCCGGGAGATGAAAGAGCCAATACTTTAAAAAGTATTTTGAAGGATTACCCGGATTTAAAACTTCCGACGCTTGAAAAGCTGGGCCTGATGAATGCGTATGGGATAGAAAGTGCACGGATGAGATTTTCTCCGGAGGCGAATTACGGCAGCTGCCAGCTGATGCATTTTGGGGCGGATACATTTATGGGACATCAGGAAATTATGGGGACACTTCCGAAAGAGCCCAAGATTTATCCGTTTCAGGAGAAGGTAGATGAAATAAAATCCCATCTTGAGGCAAGTGGGCATGACGTTCAGATTAAGGAAAATCAGGGGCTACGATATCTTCTGGTGGATCAATATGTAACAGTAGCTGATAATCTGGAAGCAGATCCTGGCATGTGCTATAATGTAACGGCTCCACTGGACTTCATCTCATTCGAGAAAGAGTACGAAATTGCCCGAAAGGTGAGAGAAATTGCCTTGGTTGGCCGAGTCATTGTGTTTGGTGGAAAGGGGAATACAATGGAGGATCTGTTTCAGGCAGAAGAAGTAAAGCAGAATCGCTTTATTGGCATTTCCTCCGTAAGATCAAAATCCTATGAACGTGGATATCAGTGCAGACACTTAGGTTATGGAGTAGACCAGAACGTACAGGCTCCTACAATTCTGACAAACCAGGGATATTCCTGTACATTAATCGGGAAAGTGGCGGACATTGTTGCAAACGACAAGGGGCTAAGCATTTCCTGTGTACCAACAAAAGAGGTTATGGAGCTGACAATCCGTGAAACAAAAGCCATGTCTGAGGGATTTATCTGTACCAATGTGCAGGAAACAGATCTGGCAGGTCACTCTCAGTCAACAAAAAACTATAAGGAGATATTGGAGACTGCTGACAGGGGAATCGGAGAATTGATTTCTGAACTGACATCGGATGACATTCTAGTTGTAATGGCTGATCATGGAAATGATCCTTTAATTGGTCACAGCAGACATACGAGAGAATGTGTCCCTCTTC
This sequence comes from uncultured Paenibacillaceae bacterium, assembly GCA_963523055.1. Lineage (GTDB taxonomy): Bacteria > Bacillota > Clostridia > Lachnospirales > Lachnospiraceae > Lacrimispora. The sequence goes on from CAURBV010000005.1 coordinate 230,900, forward strand.
TGGTATACAAAAAGGGCGTGACTGGCAAAAATATGGGAAGAAGAAAAAGTCTTTCCGATGCAGGCGCATCTGTCTGTGATTACTTTAATACAATGAAACCACAAAATGGAGAATCATTTCTATATGATCTCTTACAAGAAAAATAGGAGAAAAGGCTGGAATCTCCATATGTGATGGATATTCCAGCCTTTGGTATTTTTATCTTATAATTCTATTCTACAGTCACGGATTTGGCCAGATTTCTTGGCTGATCCACATCTAAATTTTTACCCACAGATGCATAATAAGCTATGAGCTGTAAAATCACTGCAATTGGAAATACCGTGAAACGGTCCCCGATATCCGGAATATTAATCTGAATATCTGCGATGCCGGGATCTACATTCAAACTTTCTTTTGTAAGCAGAATTACAAAGGCCCCTCTTGCTTTTACTTCCCTGATATTGGATATGGTCTTTAAAAAGACATTTTCCTGTGTGGCAATGGCAATAACCGGCACCTCCTGTGTGATGAGAGCGATGGTTCCATGTTTTAATTCGCCGGCAGCGTAGGCCTCCGCATGAATATAAGAAATTTCCTTTAATTTTAATGCGCCCTCAAGAGAGAATGCGTAATCGAGACCCCGCCCAATGAAAAAGGCATCCGGTTTATTGATTAAATGGGTGACCAGGGCTTTCACCATGTCTTTTTTTTCTATCATGGCTTCCATGGCAGGAATGGAGTCAAGGAGCTTTTTCATGAAATCCTCTGCTTCTGCCACGCTGTATTTTTCCCTTACAAGGGCCATACGGCAGCAAACCATATAGAGGGCAGCCAGCTGGACGGAATAAGCTTTTGTACTGGCTACTGCAATTTCAGGGCCTGCGTGGGTATAGAGTACATAATCGCTTTCTCTTGCAATGGTAGAGCCTTTTACATTAACGACTGAAAGGGTTCTGGAACCATAGCTTTTAGCCAGACGAAGCGCCGCCAGGGTATCGATGGTCTCGCCGGACTGGGAGATAATAATAACCAGGGTTTTGTCATCAACCAGTGGGTCTTCATACCGGAATTCCGATGCGATGGATACTGTAACCGGAATTCGGAGAAGAGGTTCCATTAAGGCTCTTGCAGCCATACCGGCATGCATGGCAGTCCCGCAGGCCACAATCTGAACCTGGTTACAATCTTTAAATATATAGTCAGGTATCTGATCATCGGTAAAATCAGGCAATCCCTTTGCAAGACGGGGGAGTATGGTATTTTTTAACGCATCTGGCTGTTCGTGTATTTCTTTCAGCATGAAATGAGGAAAACCGTTTTTCATGGCAGCATCCATATTCCAGTTTACTTCCAGTATTTCCGGCTCCTGCTCCTTTAAGTCCAGGTCATATAGATGGACTTTGTAGGAGGTGAGCCTTAAAATGTGGTCTTCGGGTACTACAAAATATTGTCTCGTATAAGGAATCAGCGCGGTCAGATCCGATGCCACAAAGGATCCTGAGTGGGTATATGCAGCCACAAGAGGACTTACGTTACGGATTGCATAGATTTCCCCCGGATGATCATCAAACATCATACAGAAGCTGTAAGACCCTTTTAAATGGGTAACCAGCTTTGCTATTGCTTCGGCAGGATTTCCGTCGTAAAGGCTTTCAAGAACCCAGGCTGCCACTTCGCTGTCTGTTTCAGAGAGAAGCTTTCCTTCCAGATGAAAGTCAGTGGTGAGCTGATGATAGTTTTCAATAATGCCATTGTGAACCAGTATGACCCGTCCTGCTCTGTGAGGATGAGTGTTTTCCGTAGTGACACCACCGTGGGTTGCCCATCTGGTGTGTCCCAGTCCACAGTGAGATACCTGGCTTATATCCTCACAGCCCTTTTTCAGATTAGAAACTTTCCCGGTATGACGTACCAGCTGAATCCTGGAATTTTCCATACAAAGAGCAATTCCTGCACTGTCATATCCACGGTATTCCAGCTGGGAGAGTCCTTCCAGCAATATTTTCTTTGAATCCAAAGGTCCTGTATATCCTATAATTCCACACATAATATAATCTCCTTTTTCAATGTTCTATTAATTTAATGATCTGAATTTTTCAATTACGCACACAAAAACAAGCTGTCTTCCATCGTTTGTAAAAACGGACAGCAATTTGTTCATCAGGTTTTCTCTTGCATATACCGGTTCCAGAGTGGTTGTTTTGCAGTTACCTGCATATTTCACAATGGATACACGCCCGGCTGGCATGGAAGGGCATCCGCCGAATATTCGATCACCCTTCACCTCGTTAACCCTGGATACCGTTTTCTTATGAAAACGTTCACGATCGTATCCTCAGGTGCATGGCGCTTAGCTTTGCTATTTGTATTTATGCCTCCTTCATAAATTTAGTTTATTATAACTTTTCTTTCTTTGTGCGTCAATAGCATGATTTACATTCATTTTACTAAAAGATTCTTTTTCATTTTACATGGGTTCTCTAAAATGAAGTCAGGACATAAGAAAGGAAGCAGCATCATATGGCAAGTCTATCTTTGGTGAATGTATGCAAAACATTTAAAAATGGTCAGGTTGCGGTCAAAAATTTCAATCTGGATATTAGAGATCAGGAGTTTCTGATTCTGGTAGGACCTTCCGGCTGTGGAAAATCTACTACACTGCGGATGATAGCCGGACTTGAAGAGATATCCTCCGGAGAGCTGTGGGTAGACGGAGAATTAATGAATCTGACTGTTCCACAAAAAAGAGATCTATCCATGGTTTTTCAGTCTTATGCTCTTTATCCCCACATGACGGTTTATGAGAACATGGCATTTAGTTTGCGAGTACGAAATGTTGCAAAAACGGAAGTTGATCAGCGAGTGAAAAAAGCAGCAGATGTTTTATGTATCAGCCACTTATTGGACCGGAAACCCCACGCTTTATCCGGCGGCCAAAAGCAGAGAGTGGCAATTGGGAGTGCGATTGTCCGTAAACCAAAAGCTTTCCTGATGGATGAGCCTCTGTCCAATCTGGATGCAAAGCTGAGAACACAGATGAGGGTTGAATTATCTAAGATACACAAGGAGCTTGGGGCAACCATTATATATGTAACGCATGATCAGGTAGAAGCGATGACTTTGGGAACGAGAATCGTGGTTATGAATTCCGGGATTATATTACAGGCTGCCGAACCAAACGTTCTATATGCAAATCCAATTAATAAATTTGTAGCTGGCTTCATCGGATCTCCTTCCATGAATTTCATTCCAGTCTGGGTGGAGAGAAGAGAAGAACGGATTTGTGTGGAGTTTTCAAAAAACAGATTGTTTGTAAGTGAGGAGTGCGCAAGAAGGCTCATGGAGGGTGATTACCTGGGAAGGAGAGTATATCTGGGTATCCGGCCTGAGGATTTACACGAAACGGGCTCCAAAGATGAGGAATTAAAGTTGAATGTAGAGATAAAGGAAGTTCTGGGATCAGAAATCCTTCTTCATGGAAAAATAGGGAGAAGCCCGGTATGTGCCAGACTAAAGCCGGATTTTCCGTCTGGAGGGGGGAAGGAAGTCTCCATCTTTGCAGACATGAGCCGGATTTTACTGTTTGATATGGAGACGGAAGAAAATATATTATACCGTTAAGGAGCAATTGAATGAATTATAAAATAGTTACGAGAAAATTAAGTCCGTATGGATATATCGCTCCTGCCATGGCAATTTTTGTACTTTTTCTGTTTTTCCCATTTTTCAAAACTATTTATTTAAGCCTTTTTAAAACAAATAAAATGGGTCAGGCAAAGTTGTTTGTGGGAGCAGGAAATTATTCCGGACTTTTAAACTCAGCGTCTTTTTTCAACAGCCTTTTTGTAACGGTTGTATTTGTACTGATCGTAGTAAGTGTCAGTATGCTTCTCGGTCTTATCACGGCCGTATTATGTAATCAATCATTTCCAGGGATCCGCATATTCAGCACTGCTTATGCGCTTCCAATGGCAATTGCTTCCAGCTCAGCTGCTATGATATTTAAAATCATGCTTCATCCGGCTATTGGAATCGTTAATAAGATCCTGGGATTACATATTAACTGGATCAGCGACCCCAGGTATGCACTGATTTGCGTGGCACTTTTAACAGCGTGGCTTAACAGCGGCATTAACTTTCTTTACTTTAGCGCTGGTTTAAGTAATATTGATGAAATTATCTATGAGAGGGCATCAATAGACGGAGCCAATTCATTCCAGAAATTTTTCCGCCTGACACTTCCTGGGTTAAGCCCAATTCTGTTTTATACGCTGGTTGTCAATATTATTCAGGCGTTCCAGTCTTTTGGTCAGGTTAAGGTATTAACCATGGGAGGACCGGGGGAATCCACCAATTTGATAGTTTACTCCATTTACAGGGATGCATTTTTTAATTACCGTTTTGGCAGCGCAGCAGCCCAGTCAGTGATTTTGTTTGTCATTATTATGGTTCTGACTTTATGTATGTTTCGATTGGAAAAGAAAGGAGTACACTATTGATGGAAACTGTTATTTCCAGGGCTGTAAAAGATATCAGCAGAGAAGAACTTGAGAATCTGAAGAGAGAGGCATTAAAGAAAGCGGTCCTTCGCCGCAGGGCTGCCAGGCTGGCTTTGACTGGGGTTAATTTGCTTATGGCACTGTTTCTTCTGCTACCGCTTTTATATGCCGTCAGCATTGCGCTGATGCCTTCAGGTGAGCTGTTTACAACCAGTATGAACTTAATACCTGCAACACCAACACTTGATAATTTTCGTCAGGCAATGGTTAAAATACCTTTAACCCGCTTTATTATTAATTCATTTTTAGTAGCAGGCTGTATCACTGCAGGACAGATCATATCCTGTTCACTGGCGGCATTCTCCTTTTCCTTTCTGGAATTTAAGGGCAAAAATCTGCTTTTTATGCTTGTGATGGCAACCATGATGATACCTGGAGAAGCCACGATTATATCCAATTACTTAACGGTTAGCGGGTTTCGGTGGCTTGACAGCTATAAGGTTTTAATTATTCCTTATCTGACATCTGCTATGGGGATCTTTTTGTTCCGGCAGTTCTATAAATCGTTTCCCATATCATTATACGAATCAGCCCGTATTGACGGTTGCACTGACTTAAGATTCATTTACAGCATCCTCATACCTCTTACGAAATCAGCCATTGGTGCCATGGCAGTCTATACCTTCATCAATGCCTGGAATATGTATTTGTGGCCCCTTCTTGTTACAGGTTCAGATAAAATGAGAACGGTTCAGATTGGAATCGGGATGTTAGACAGCGTGGATTCCCAATCAATTTCCATGATGATAGCAGGAGTCGTAATGATTATCATACCATCGATTTCCGTATTTATCTTAGGACAAAAGCAGCTGATCAGAGGAATGTTTTCAGGAGCCGTAAAAGGCTGACCTGATTCAGAATAAATTTTACATAAAATTTGGAGGACAATCATGAAAAAGAGAGCAGTTTCCTTTTGTATGGCGGCTATCATGGCTGCAGGACTGTTATCCGGCTGTTCCAGCCAGACCGGATCCGGAAATACCGCTGCATCTGAAACGAAGGAAGAAGTTACGACCAGTGCACCAACTGTTGCCGCAGAAACTTCAGGAAATGCACAAAAAACTTCCATTACATTCTGGCACTCCATGGGCGGCGTCAATGGAAAAGCAATTGATGCACTTGTAGAAAAATTTAATAAGGAAAATACTTCAGGGATCACAGTTGAGGCTCAGTATCAGGGCAGCTATGACGATGCCATTAACAAGTTAAAAAGCGCACAGATCGGTAACATGGGTGCAGATCTTGTACAGATTTACGACATTGGAACCAGATTCATGATTGATTCAGGCTGGGTTGTGCCAATGCAGCAGCTGATTGATGAGGATAAATGGGATCTCTCTCAGGTTGAACCTAATATTGCGGCATATTATACAGTAAATGGTACTTTATATTCCATGCCCTTTAATTCCTCTACTCCCATTCTATACTATAACAAAGATATTTTTAAGAAAGCCGGAATTACAGAGGTTCCGGACAGCCTTCCGGGAATTGGACGGGTGGGAGATGACCTGCTTAAGAAAGGCGGAGCCGGAGAAGTTATTTCTCTTGGGATTTATGGCTGGTTTTTTGAGCAGTTTACCTGCAAGCAGCAGGCCAACTATGCAGACAGTGGCAATGGAAGAGAAGCAGCAGCATCTGCCGTTGATTTCGATAAAAATGGAGCAGGTGTAAAAACACTGACAGCATGGAAAGAATTATCAACCAAAGGATATGCACCAAACGTAGGCAGAGGAGGAGATGCAGGGCTTGCAGACTTCAGTTCTGGAAAATCTGCCATGACACTGGGTTCAACTGCATCCTTAAAACAAATCTTAAATGATGTAAATGGAAAATTTGAAGTAGGAACCGCTTATTTCCCCAAAGTCAGCGATAATGATAAGGGTGGCGTATCCATTGGTGGCGGTTCTTTGTGGGCATTAAATAATAATGATGCAAACAAACAGAAAGCGGTATGGGAATTTGTTAAGTTTCTTGTTTCACCGGAAAGCCAGGCATTCTGGAATTCCCAGACAGGTTATTTCCCAATCACCACTGCAGCTCATAATGAACCAGTTTTTAAAGATAACATAGCAAAATTTCCCCAATTTCAAACCGCCATTGATCAGCTTCACGATTCCACACCACAGTCAGCGGGCGCTTTATTAAGTGTATTTCCAGAAGCAAGACAGACGGTGGAAACAGAAATTGAAAACATGATTAACAACAATAGTACCCCAGAGGATGCCGTTAAGAAAATGGCAGATAGCATTAATAAATCCATTGCAGATTATAATTTATTAAATAAATAGTATGAGAAAGGATATTAGCAGATGAAAACAAAGGTTTGGGCTCACAGGGGAGCTTCCGCTTATGCGCCGGAAAACACACTGGAAGCATTTGAACTGGCAGTCAGGCAGCAGGCAGACGGAGTGGAGCTGGACGTACAGCTTACCAAAGATGGGAAACTAGCCGTAATCCATGATGAAACAATTGACCGGACCTGCAATGGTACCGGCAATGTAAAAGATTACACCATGGCTGAACTAAAACAATTTTCCTGTAATAAAACACACCCGGAATACACCGCTGCAGTCATACCAGAGTTAAAGGAAGTTCTTAAGCTGTTAAAGCCAACTGATTTAACTGTTAATATCGAACTGAAAACCGGTATATACCGTTACAAGGGAATTGAAGAAAAAGTATTAAAGCTGGTTAAAAAGATGGATATGGAAGAGAGGGTAATCTATTCTTCCTTCCATCATCCCAGCATTATAAAAATAAAAAGGCTGGATCCGGAAGCAAAAACCGGTGTTTTATACTCGGATGGCTGGATTCATGTGGTCGCTTATGCAAAACTGATCGGAGCAGATGCTCTTCACCCGTCTGTTAATAACCTGCGGTCAGATAAAATAATCAAAGAATCAAAAAAGAAGAAGATTCCTCTTCATGTATGGACTGTAAACGAGGAAGCGTTAATGGAATATTTAGCGGAGCAGGGGATTGGAGCAATGATAACCAATTATCCTGACATTGCAAGAAGAATAGTGGATAAGAAAGGATAAAAATGATATGATACGATTAGTAGCCTCCGATATGGATGGAACCTTGTTAAACCGTTATGGTAAAATTTCTTTAAAAAACCAGGCTGCTGTTCATGCATTGAACAGAAGAAATATTGGTTTCATTGTATGCACAGGACGTAATTATGCAGATGCTTATGCGCCTTTAGAGGAAGCGGGAATATCCTGTGATATCATTTGCATGAATGGCGCTGCTGTTTACAACAGTATGGGGGAACAAATCCGCAAGCAGACGTTATTTAAAAATCAGGTTAGCCGTATTCTCACCATATGCCGGCCATTTTCCGTGCTTTACGATTTTATGACGGATGAGGGCAGTTACACAACCTCAAGTTTTAGGGAATTTAAGGAAAGCTTCGAGAACAAAATTTTTCTTTCCATGGTTTCCGATGAACATACCTTCGAAACCATTGTGAGGCGTTTTCAGTTTGTTTCGGAAGAGGCTTTGCTTCAATCTGATACTGATATTTATAAAATGTCGATTGTACATGAGGATCCTAAAGTTCTTTCTTATATCCGTTCCTGTCTGGAGAAGGAAGAAGGAATATCCATTGCCTCCTCAGCCGCTACCAATCTTGAAATAACACATTTCTATGCTCAAAAAGGAAATGCACTGCTTGAATACGCTATTAATAATAAAATTCATCCCAGGGAGATCCTTGCCATGGGGGATAGTGAAAATGATTTATCCATGCTCATTCTCCCGCTGGGTTACACCGTTGCCATGGAAAATGGATCTGAAAAAATCAGGAAAAGTGCACGGCTGGTTACCAGATCCAATGAAGAGGATGGAGTAGCGGCAGCAGTTGAAGCGCTGGTTTTATCGGATGCAGCTTTAGCAACCGGTTAATAAACCATATCATTCAAATAATCATCTGATATCATATCTGAACCCTCATCTTTTCCCTTTTATTCTACCGTTCAAACTCATTTCTGAACATTCAATTTCTACTTCACTCCGGTTTTATCCGGTTCTTTTGATAGATTATGGATTGACCGATAAAATTAAGAGAAAAGCAAGAAATAAGAGTTGAATTTCTGTTAGAATATGTGGGGTTGTCTAAGACAACATGGGAAAGGATTGAGGACAGAGTCATGGATCATGAGGATGAATTAGATCGTATGAGGGCCCGGAAGAAAAGAAGCGATAACGGCAGAATGCGTGAGAAGCCTACACAACATACACCGGAAAGAAAAAGTCAGGCACAGGAGCCAATGCAGGCCTCCCAGGGTGACAGAACTTATTACAGTACTGGTGATGGCAGGAATCCACGGGCCAGATACAGTGGTCAGCAGACCAGTGCAAACCACAAAAAGAAAAAAAGGCATCATAAGAAGCACAAAATTATAGTTAAATTAGTTATCATTGCAGCATTGCTGATTGCAGGAATATTTCTTTTTAAACAGAATACCCATCAGAAGGGTTATTGGACAATTGCCGTTTTCGGTGTGGACTCCAGAGATGGAAACTTAGACAAAGGCGCCTTGTCGGATGTGGAGATGCTTTGCAATATTAATAAGGAAACTGGTGAAATTAAGCTGTTGTCTGTTTACCGCGATACCTATTTAAAGATTAACAGCAAAGGCACTTATCATAAAATCAATGAAGCATATTTTAAGGGCGGGCACAAGCAAGCCATGGAAGCCCTCAACGAGAATCTGGATTTAAATATTGACGATTATGCAACCTTTAACTGGAAGTCTGTAGCAGATGCCATTAATATTCTTGGAGGAATTGATCTGGAAATCACAGACTCAGAATTTGCTTACATAAACGGTTTCATCACAGAAACAGTTAATTCCACGGGAGTTGGTTCCCACCAGTTAAAACATGCCGGAATGAATCATTTAGATGGTGTACAGGCAGTTGCTTATGCAAGACTGCGTCTGATGGATACTGATTTTAACCGAACCGAGCGTCAAAGAAAAGTCGTAAATCTGGCTATGGAAAAAGCAAAAAATGCAGACTTTGCCACCAGAAAAACACTGGTAGCAACAGTTTTCCCGCAGATCTCCACCAGTGTGGGCATGAATGATATTCTGGCGATTGCAAAGGGCATCAGCAAATATCACATTGGCGAAACTGCCGGCTTCCCATTCTCGCGTACAACCATGAAAATTGGAAAAATGGACTGTGTAATAGCAACCACCCTGGAGAGCAACGTAGTGCAGCTGCATCAGTTCCTCTATGGTCAGGAAAACTATGCTCCGTCAGCAACAGTAAAGAAAATCAGTGCATCGATTTCAAAAGAAACCGGACTCACAGAACCCGGTAAAAATACCCCTACAGGAGGCAGCTCCAGCGGTAAAAAGAGTAAGAAACAAACGGAGGCTGCTGTAGAGACAGTTCCGGCACAGACAGAGGCTGTCGTTGAAACGACAGAGGAAAACAAAGAGACAGTAAAGGAAACAACGGTAGCAGAAACAAAAGAGCAGGAGAGTGGGAAAGCACCAACCAATGAAGACGGAAGTCTGATCGGACCTGGAGCAAAAGTTCCTGATACAAAAGAAGAAACAAAGAAAGAAGAAACAACAAAAGAAACAAAAAAGCCAGTCAGCTCAGAAAAAGCTACAGAGGAAGAAGTACCCACGGAACCAGAGACAAATGCAGGACCGGGGGCATAAATAAAATTAATTTTATAGATTATATAATTAAAAATGACAAAACGTTAAAATGCTAAAATAAAAGGGCAACGTTTTGTCATTTTTTATTTATATAAATAATATTACCAAATATTTGTAATTTATTTTGCCATATGATATATTTAAAGAAAATAGGTAAGGGGGAAGTATTATATGAGTACAGAGAAAAAAATCACCAAAAGAAACTCCGGATTAAAGTTAAAAAAAGGGAAGAAAATCGCATTGTTTCTGGCTGCATTCCTAATTCTTGGTTGTACGCAAACGAAATACGGAAATAACGTAATAACCGCCCAGGCACATTCCGGCAGGACAGATTCCCAGGGAGGACACCGTGACAACAAAAACAAAAGCGGTTTGGGCAGTTACCATTACCATCATGGATATTCTGCTCATCTCCATCCAGGCGGAGTATGTCCCTATGATAATAATAGCAACAGTAATGCTTCTTCGACAAAGCAGAATTCTTCTGCACCTGAGACTAAGCCTGAAGCTGTATTAAAAGCGGAAGATTATAAATTGATATTTGAATCCACGTATTATTATAATAATAATCCTGACCTTCAGACCACAATTGGAAGCAACGGACAAAAGTTATTAGAGCACTTTGTAAACAATGGTATGGCAGAGGGAAGGAGTGGCTGCAGTACCTTTGATGTAAAGGTTTATAAAGATAATAATTCGGATTTGGCAGCTTTATATGGAGATGATTTAAAGAAATATTACGAACATTATATGAATTGTGGGTACAATGAGCAGCGTGTTGCCTATTAATGGCTACAAAGTAGCAGCGGATAGTAGAAAAGCGCCTAATAGTGGGTATATCTATTCATATTTATTAGAAAATAATTGTATTGAAGGTTTTATTATGATATTATGAAAAAAAAAGGAGGTTTTATGTATGAAGGGGTTTTTTAGAGTTATATTTGCAACAATTATACTTGCTGGTTTGATGATTATACCTGCAAGTGCTGCAGAAGACAAGGCTGTTAACTGGGGAGATGAAAGATATCAGATTATGGTTCCAGGCTTTATTGAAACAAGAGACATGACAATAAACGGAGAGACTACAACAGTAGTCGTTGTTCAGAAACCAGAAAAAAATGCTGAGAATAAGTATCGTTTTTTCGATGCTGTGACAACTGATACAAATGCAGTATCCATAACTTCAACTGTTTTTAAGGTAAATCAGGAATATGCTGGCGATTTAATGGCTGATCTTGAGAATGGCCGCGTCAGCTACGTTCCTTTTTTAGATGATGATTTTGAAAACTTATCCAAAGAGCCAATTTATTTCGGATTCTCATTTAGGGATAGTAGTTGGAATAAAATTTATGATTGCCCACTTTGGGTAGTGTTTGAAGATAAGAAATAAATTTTTATAAATATAGTTATTTTGGTGCGGGACTATTGGTAAAGTAGAGAAATCTATGGTAACGAATAGTCCCCATTTTAATATTCTAAAGTAGCGGGACATATCAGTTGATATTAAGTTTCGTATTGATGGAGTTCTTGATAAGACAAAGTTTATTAATGGGGGAAATATGGGTACTAAATTTGAACATATTCAAATCAAATCTAAGGATAAGCAAGAAATATATCCTTATTTGGCGCCAGGTGATACAATATGTCACGTAGCAGAGGACTGGCTGGCGATATTACCAGAAAACCCGAATTATACAGTAACACCTAAGCGGGCGAAAAAACTATCCAAACTGCTACCAGAACTAGTCGTCTATACTGCATATTTTGATGATGATATCTTTGAGTTATCTGTCTTTCTTTCCGGTTCGATAAAATGCGCCTACCGAAGCAACGAGCAGGGGAAATTCGTAATTAAGCCGGCCCAGTGGAAGCAGCTCTTTAACCTGGACACATCTGCTGTTTATGCCTTGCGCTGCCTTCCAAAGACGGGTCAGATAGTAATGGAAGATTTAATCATTATCCAGGCAGTATTAAAGACTCAGTTATGGCTGTTGGAGATTTCTGATATTGTGCAATTTAATGAACTCGAAAGAGAAAATGAAGTAGCACTGCAAGAGTTCAATATGGCACAGCAGATGCTTAAAAAGGTCCATAACCAGACTAAGGCGACACTGATAAATGTACAGTCAGGTTTTTTGGATAAGGCAGGTATTAAGGAAAAACAAATGGTTTGGCGTCTGATAACAGCAGATGCACGAGGGCTCTATGATATCTATCAAATCCACTGCTATCGCCTGTTGGAAACAGGAGGAGCGGAAGAGTTTTACAATTATCGGTATCCGAAAGAATACTATAATCCTGATTGTAGGCGCATACATATGATGTGGAAGGATGATAAACATATTGAGGTTATGCTTAATGAGGCAGAAATGTTCGTAATCGACGATTACCAAGTCAATGGTGATGAATTTGAAAAATCACTATATCGGGAACATATTTCGCTTTTGACAACTAAATTGACTCCTTCCAAAGAAGGGTATTATAAAGAACACTTACAAGGAGGAGCGGCAGTTGTAAAAAAGGATAAGAATGGTAAAATCTGTGCCAGCTTTATATTCTCCGAGTATATCAATGACTTTTCTCTTTATATCAATGGAGTAGTTGATACCGGAAGCTATGTTGTTTGTTTTGGTGAGATGAGTGGAAATGAAGAGCATCACATGATTATATTTGTTCTTAATAACGACTTAGAGTTGCTCCGCCAATCCTTAGTTCGTACCAGGTCAAGAAACCAAGCGTTCCTTGCAGACAAAACTGGACGGGTGATATATATGCAGGATTATGGAAATAAAACTATCAGCAGATACAATATAGAAAAGGACCTGTTTGAGAGTAATTACCTGGGAGGCGGGGGATATTTCTGTGACAAGAGTCCGTGGGGGCATATCGTGCTCAGGGAGAGTTCAGCGACTCTTTTATTCATTGGCGAGGATTTGAAAATAGCTTCCAGACACCGGTTTAAAGGAGTGATCTGCCAAACCTGGATAAGTAAAACAGGTGATTTCTATGTGCTGACTACGGACGAATATCAATATGACCTAAATGAGCCCAATCCGCCTCTTAAGACATATGTATACCGGATAACTTTGAACGGAGAGAAGGAGAGACCATTTTAAATATAAGGAGTATCTATATGAAATTTATACAGAAATTATGCTTTTGAGGAGAAACAGAGGAAGCCTTGGAGGAATACAAGAAAGCTTTTGGCTGTACGATAAGGAATCTATTACATTATTCCGATGCCGTAAAAAATGGCTGGGAACGGCCAGATGAAGCAAAGGAATCATTGGTGTATCATTCCGAGATTATGTTTGGCGAACAGGAGGTAAGGATGAATGATCTTTCCGATGAAGCGGAAGTGGAACTTACCAGGAAAGTGATTCATATTATCGGGTTTGATACAGTGGAAGAAGTTGAAAAGGCCTTTTCAGTACTTAGTGATGGGGGAGAGGTAATAAGGCCACTTGAAAGGCCACCGTACATGTTAATAATTGGTACTGTAAAGGATCGCTTTGGAGTTAAATGGGAGCTGATGTGTGACTTTTAACGGTGGAATTTCAACGGACTATTTGCAAAAGGAGAGTTGAAGAATGAAGGTTTACGTAGTCAGACATGGGGATAAAGCAGAAGGTGATTATTTTAACGAATATCTTAAGCATCAGGATGAGCCGTTAAGCGAATCAGGTGAAGTAAAAGCAAAAATGTTATGTACTTATTTTAAAGACATAAATATCTCCCAAATTTATACCAGTGAATATCTGCGTACAAAGCAGACTGCAAAATATGTGGCCGAATTAAAGCATATAACTCTCATAGAGGATAGACGGCTGAATGAAATAGACAATGGTATAATTGAATCTATGAGTGATGATGAAATCAAAAAGCGATATCCTGAGTTTTGGGAAGACTTTTTCAGTTATACTAAAGATGTTAGATTTCCAGATGGAGAAACCGGTGAAGAGGTCAAGGCAAGGCAAAAAGAATTATTTGATGATATACTTAAATATGGACAGGATGTATTGCTGTTCAGCCATGAGGGCTATATCAGGTTATTAGCTTGTCATATACTTGGGATACCTGTATATAAAAGAAATCAATTCAAATTTGATTTTTGTGGCATTATGGAGCTTTATTATGACGTCGAAAATAAACTTTGGAAGATAATCAGATTGAATCAAATAGTTGAGGTTCAGTAGCAAGTTTTCAACATGTCATTGGACTATGATAATTCCAGTATGATATACTGATGGTATGTATGAAAAAAAGACAAAACAGTAGTTTATGTAAATAGTAAAAGGTATAACCAAAAAGCAGGAGATTAGTAATGCGACAGAATTTATTCTCTAACAAAAAATTAGATAAGGAGGGGGCAGTATGGTAGATGGTCATATTCATATTGAACGAGGAGAATATACTTATGAATGGGTAAATCAATTTGTTAACAAAGCAGTTGAAAAGCAATTAGATGAGATCTGGCTACTTGAGCATTGTTATCGGTTTGAAGAATTTGTTCCTATGTACGATTCTGTTTGTGCTTATAGCAACTATATAGATACTTGGTTTCACAGAAAAGCAGGAGTTCTGAAACTAGAAAAATATTTGTCACTTATCAAACAAATTAGAAACAATCAATTTCCTGTTAAGATTAAGTTTGGTCTTGAGATATGCTATTTTAAAGAGTTTGAAGATTTAGTCGTAGAATTAACTAAAGATAAAGATTTAGATTTTTTGCTAGGTAGCGTACATTTTGTTGATAATTTTGCTTTTGACCATATGGTGGAGCATTGGAATGGAATTAATGTGGATGAAATATATCATAGATATTTTGAAACATCTGTTTCACTTGCTCAAAGTGGCATTTATGACGGTATCGCTCATCCCGATGCGATTAAACTTTTTGGGCATAAACCATCATATTCTCTAACAGAATACTACAATAGCTTAGCAAAGGAGCTTTATAAAAATGATATGTACGCAGAACAAAACAGTGGAGTATTTCGACGTTGTCCTAATACAGCCACACTAGGTATGGATGAAGAGATGCTAAAAATAATGATAAATAATAATGTAAAGATCATTACAGCATCGGATGCTCATTGCCCTGAAGATGTTGGTGATAGAATACTAGAACTTAACAAGTTCAATGAGTCTCAGAAAGAAGTTATATTATCAAAAGAGGAAAACGGAGCCTTGTTCGTATTGTAATGGGATGAGCAGAAAAATGCATAATTTTTTATAATATCATTAGACTAGATCCATAGTATTATGATATACTATTATGAATAGTATCGAATGGAAATACGATTAAATAGCAGTAGTACTTTTTTCGGTTATAAGACACAGTTATAGCAGTAAATAGTAGTAAATTTTTTTGGGTTATGAAGCTAATTCATGGCTGATCAAACTATTCGCGAAAGTCTAGTTTAACGCATAGTTATATGGAAATCAATATAATACATATATATAATTTAATACATGCCAAGGTAAACCTTCAACTCCTACATTACCATAATCACTACATCACTCCGTCATTGCATTTGCATTACTGCTGCTATACGGGATCAACCTTTAAATACGATCTTTATATGATAGCAACCATATTTACATCTATAGTTTTTCCTTACTTCTACATAGACACTATGCAAACAAATTAAGATCTCATTTAAGGGTTTATAAATATAACAAGAGGTGATTTCATGAAAGCTACACTCTCCTACCATCAGCAAAAAGATATTGAAAATGTAAAGCATCTGCGTGAACTGATCAAAGAGCTTCCTCGCTTCTGCGGTGATTTTTTTCGTGGTATTGAGCCACGTACATCTTCACGCACCAGGATCGCATATGCTTACGATTTAAGGGTGTTTTTTGATTTCCTGCAAAAGGAAAACCCGGTTATTGGTAAGATTGATATGAAAGAAATTCCATTAGATTTTTTAAATACTCTCAGGGTTGTTGATATAGAGGAATATATGGAGTATTTAAAATACCGGTTTAATGATAGAAATCAGGAAGTAACCAATAAAGAACGGGGAATTATGCGAAAAATCTCCTCTTTGAAAAGCTTCTATAATTATTATTACCGCAATGAACGACTTCATAACAATCCAGCAGCCTTAATTCAGCTACCCAAGCTGCATGAGAAAGAAATTATACGTTTGGATGTTGATGAGGTAGCTCTATTGCTTGATGAAGTAGAAAAAGGTGAGTCTTTAACAGAGAAACAAAAGGCCTATCACGAAAAAACCAAGGTTCGGGATTTGGCACTGTTAACACTTTTACTTGGTACTGGAATTCGGGTATCAGAATGCGTAGGCCTGGATCTTAATGATATTGATTTTAAAAATGGAGGAATACGGATACATAGAAAAGGTGGAAAAGAAGTTACAGTTTACTTCGGATCTGAAGTAGAGGATGCTCTCCTGGATTACCTGGAAGAACGTAATCAGATGATCCCTGAAGGTGGTAGTGAAAATGCCCTTTTCCTCTCCATGCAGAAAAAGAGAATTGCCGTACGCAGCGTTGAGAATCTTGTAAAGAAATATTCCAGGCTGGTTACTCCTTTAAAAAAGATTACTCCTCATAAGCTTCGCAGTACCTATGGTACCGCACTTTACAAAGAAACTGGTGATATCTATCTGGTGGCGGATGTTCTGGGGCATTCAGATGTAAATACTACTAAGAAACATTATGCTGCATTAGAAGACGAACGTCGCCGCAGTGCCAGAAATAAAGTGAAATTGCGGGAAGAATAAATAAAAGCAAATAGAAACTAAAATCACACTCCCCACCACCGCCCCCTTCTAGAATGGCAGAGATGGGGAGTGTGCTGTTTTTAACAGATGATGCACTCTTCGCACCATGAAAGGTATCACATTTCATTCCCCTTTTTCCAGATACTGAGCACACTTTTTCCCTTTATACAAAATTGCATTTACCGGACATGCATTAATGCATCTCATACAAAAAATACATTTTCCACCAAATACAGGTTTGTTCTGAACCATCCTTATATTCATTCTTGGGCAATTGCTGGCACATATTTTGCAACCGATACATTCTTCTGAAGGTGTATATTTCATGCCTGCTATAGGCATAAATTTTGTGAATACAACTGCAGTGAAATGATATAGGATGCTTATGGACGTTGTCACTTTCTCTTTGCTCTCTTTTCCAAGAAAAAAAACATCTAACAGCGGATCAATCTGTGACTTTATAATTCTTTTATTCTCCTTTAAAACCTCCGGCGTGGTTGATCTAAACATAGTAAAAATCATAAGATTGTTGGCATAAGGAAAACTCTTAGATATAATCAGGCAGTGATTCTTTTTCCTTAATAATCGTTCCAAACCTGAAAAGTCGGTTAAGGAATGTCCTGCCTGCGTGCAATACGCCAGAGTTGGAATAACCTTTTCTCTCTTCTTCAGTCTGTGATCTAAATAATCTAAAGCATAAAGAACAGGGTATTCATAATATTTAGGAAAGCCTACAATTAAAAAGTCATATGGATATGATGCGGGATTAAACTTCTCTTCCATTGAATGAATTTCGACTGAATAATCCCTTAAAATTAAAGTATGATAAAACTCCTCTGCGACTGCTTTTGTATTCCCGGTTCCACTAAAGTAAAGAATTAAGACATTCATAATCAATCTCTCCCCTGTGATAAAATGGCAGTTTGCTTAGAAAGGATGGGACTTCATAATTAAGTTACCCCTGATTCAGCAATGATTGCTTCTTAAGCTAATAATATCAGCTGTGAGGTATATATTCAAGTCCTCCTTTAAGCGGAAATGCCGGATCGGTACAGAGCCAGGTTACTGATCCTGGCTCTGTACAAAATATGCTACCGTCAGATATTGTCCGGAATGAATGGTATCTTCCCTTAATCTGTTCATACTTCTTAATTCCTGCACATATTGAGCAGTGGACATTCCGCTGTTCTCCACATACTGATCCGCAATACTCCAGAGACTGTCTCCGCTCTTAATCTCTATACTGGTATAATACTTCTCTATCAGCGGTGTTCCCACCTCTTGGGCCAATGAATTCATAAGGGAATGTCCGCAAAAATGAGCTCCAAGCATAACTGCCAGGGTTAACATGATTAACTGTTTCATATTATGCATACCTCCTCAAACACAAGAACATACGTTCCTTTTTCTGCATTTATCATATCACTTAGAACATATGTTTGTCAATCTGTTTTGCATTTTTTCGAACAAAGGTTTGCATTTTTATCGAACATATGTTACTATAGTCTTAATGAATAGGAATGAGGAGGCTGTGTTATGGCGCAAGATAAAATTACACCCAAACAGCAGGAAATTTTAGAATATATAAAAGAGACTATTTTGAAGAAGGGATATCCGCCTGCAGTCAGGGAGATCTGTGAAGCGGTCCATCTTAAATCCACATCTTCTGTACACTCTCATCTGGAAACACTTGAGGAAAAAGGATATATAAGAAGGGATCCAACCAAACCCCGTACCATTGAGATTATTGATGACTGCTTTAACCTTACACGCCGGGAAGTCGTGAACGTTCCCATACTTGGAACGGTTGCTGCCGGTCAGCCTTTATATGCAGAAGAAAATATTGAAAATTATTATCCCATTCCCTCCGATCTCTTGCCCAACGCAGAGACTTTCATGTTAAAGGTAAGGGGTAATTCCATGATCAATTCAGGTATATTAGAAGGGGATCAGATTATTGTAGAGCACTGTTCCACTGCCCAGAACGGGGAGATCGTTGTAGCACTGGTAGATGATTCCGCTACGGTAAAGCGCTTTTTTAAAGAGAACGGACACTATCGTCTTCAGCCTGAGAATGATACTATGGATCCTATTATAGTCGATCATGTGGAGATTCTAGGAAAAGTAATTGGTTTGTTTCGTTTAGGGATTCACTAAGAAGGAATTAGGCCTAAAGTTAACATAATTATTTTATGTTAACTTTAGGCCTAAAAAAAACGGCTCACACTATTTGTTAAGCCGTTGATTTTTAATTTAATTATATTCAAATCTATTTTACGTCTAAATCTTCCACAGAGATTGTCTTTCCATCTCTCCAGATTCGTTCCAGATCATAGAAAAGACGGTTCTCTTTATCAAAGACATGCACGATGATATCGCCATAGTCCATAAGAATCCAATTGGCAGTCTGATAGCCTTCTACCTGCTTGCATACATATCCCTTTTTACCCAGTTCCCCTTCCACGTTGTCTACCATTGCCTGTACCTGGTTTGAGTTAGTACCGCTGGCAATAATAAAGTAATCAGCAAGAACTGATACGTTACGAATGTCAATGACGCTGACATCCTCACCTTTTTTATCTGATAAAGCTGCATAAGCTGTTTTTACCATATCCATGGATTGATTCATCTTGTTTCTCCCTTCTTTTCATTGTGAACCTGTTTATAATAAGCATATGCCTGGTTAGAAACAGAATCCACAAAACTTCCTTTGCTTTCCAGATATTCAAGAGTATTCTTAAGAATCTGATAAACACATTCATCCAAATCTGTAAATGCAAGAGAACGAATATGAAGCAGATCAGGCGCACGTTCCCGCCTGGGTTCAATATAATCTGCCGTAAAAACGATTTTTTCAAGCAGGGACATTTGGGGTCTTCCTGTTGTATGCCACCGAATGGCACTTAAAACCTCCTGGTCAGTTACATTATATTTATTCTCCGCCAGCCATGCCCCGTATTTGGCATGAAGCACGACTGGGGCCTTAAGTTCATCATCAGTTAGTTGAATATCCTGTTTTCGGCATTTTTTAATGATTTCTTCGTTTCCGTAATGCTTTGCACAATCGTGAAGCAGACCTGCAAGCTCTGCCTGATCTAAATTACAACCGTATCGCATGGCCAATGCGGTACAGATAAAAGATACACTTAATGTGTGTTCAAATCTTAAAGGGTTCAATTTTTCCTTTAAATCATTTCTCAATTCCATTATAACATCTATCATGCTTTATCCTTCTCCTGATACAAGCCTTGATCTTTAATATATGTCAGTACCTTAGGGGGTACATATTCTGAAACAGAAAGACCGCCTGCAATTCGCTCCCGCAGCATGGCGGAGGAAATATCCATCTCTTTACAATGAAGAATGCGGATATCTGCCTTATACCTGGTGGCCAGGTAGGCAATCTGCTGTTCCATGGAAAGGTGCGCATCTTCATATTCCCGCCGCGCGGCTAATATCACGGCTTGAGACAGAACCTGATCCGGTTCATACCAGTGTTCAATTTCATAAAGCGAATCAGCTCCAATGATAAAAAAGTATTGATGCTGTGGATAAGCTTCCCGCAGCAATCTTAAGGTCTGAGCGGTATAGGTACTTCCGTTTCTTCTGACCTCGAAATCAGAACAGACCAGACCAGTTTTATCCTCAATGGCAAGTTGTGTCATCGTAAGGCGGATGTCTGGATCGGTTATTTTCTGATTTTTTTTGTGAGGTGGATGCCCGGATGGCATAAACCATACCTCATCCAGCTGGTATTCTTTATAAGCCTGTTCTCCAAGCATCAGATGACCATTGTGGATCGGATCGAATGTTCCGCCCATAATCCCTATATTACCCATAATTATCGACTCCCTGGCCTAATGATAAGACCTGTTATTTAGGAAGAGCAATTTTTCTCTTTGTTTCGTCTTTTGCCTGTTTATATAGGACAATCTTTCTTCCAATGACCTGAACTACTTCGGAACGTGTCCGTTCAGACAAAATAGAAGCAATACTGTTACCATCATCGGCACAATTTTTTAAAATGGTTATTTTAATTAATTCTCTTGCTTCTAAAGCCTCTGCGATCGCGTTTGTGATCTCAGGAGTCAGGCTGGATTTGCCAATCTGAAAGATTGGATCTATATTCATCGCTAATCCTTTTAAATAGGATCTCTGCTTACTTGTCATATTATTCTCCTTGTTACTTGTAATAGTCGAATTCAAGACCATACATGCGGACCGTATCGCCTTCCTGAATGCCTGCATTTTCCAGTTCTTCCAATATACCGTTGTCTTTTAGGAACTTCTGGAAGAAAGTAAAGCCTTTTTCTGATTCCAGATTTGTATAACCAAGCATCTTTTCAATACGGGGACCTTCTACCACATAAACTCCGTCTTCCGTTACTTCGACTGAATAAGGCAGCAATATCCCTGACAGACTCTTTAAGTCAAATTCTTTTTCAAAGATCAATGGACTTAAGTTAACGGTTTTAAGCAGTTCATATACTGCATAAAGCAGCTCCTTAACGCCCTGGCCGCTAACTGCAGAGATGGGGTAAACTTTAATACCCTGAGGTTCAAATTCAGCTTTCAGTTTATCGATTGGACTCTCACCATCTTCATAAATGGCATCAATCTTATTGGCAGCTATAATTTGAGGCCGCTTGATTAGTTCAGGATTATAGGCCTCCAGTTCTTTATTAATGGCTTTGATATCGGTAACAGGATCACGTCCTTCTGTGGAAGCAGCATCTACAACGTGAACCAGTACTCTTGTCCGCTCAATATGGCGAAGGAAATCATGTCCAAGTCCTACTCCTTCAGAAGCACCCTCAATCAGACCGGGAATATCTGCCATGACAAAGCCTTTTCCTCCATCGATATCAACCACTCCAAGATGGGGATTTAAAGTAGTAAAATGATAGTTGGCAATTTTAGGTCTTGCATTGCTGACACGTGATAAAAGCGTAGATTTTCCTACATTGGGAAATCCTACCAGCCCTACATCGGCGATTACTTTTAATTCCATCTGCACCCAGAGTTCCTGAGAATGCTGTCCAGGCTGTGCATATTTCGGTGCCTGCATGGTAGGGGTTGCAAAGTTCATATTGCCCTGCCCGCCTCTGCCGCCTTTTAAAATAACTTCACGGCGATTATCTCCTGACATATCAGCGATCACTTTTCCGGATTCAAAATCCTTTAAAACAGTTCCTTCCGGTACTTTTATAATTAAGTCGCTGCCATCTTTTCCGTGACACCGGCGCTTTCCGCCTGGTTCTCCGTCCTGTGCAGTATACTTGTGAATATGTCTGAAGTCACTTAACGTATTAAGTCCTTCATCCACTTCAAAAATAATATTACCGCCCCGGCCGCCATCACCGCCGTCAGGACCGCCACAGGGAACATAAAGTTCTCTCCGGAAGCTGACATGGCCATCGCCGCCTTTTCCGGATCTTATATATATTTTTGCTCTATCGGCAAACATTCATTCACCTGTTTCCTTTCTTCTGATAAAAAAACTTAAATCCCATTATTCTATGTTCAGATTAATGGGCGTATCGTTAAAAAACGGCTCCATACGTCAAGGTATGAAGCCGGTCCAATTATTCGTTAATTGCTTTTGGATAAACAGAAACCTGCTTTTTGTCTCTGCCTTTTCTCTCGAATTTTACAACGCCATCCACTAAAGCGAATAATGTATCATCACCGCCGCGGCCTACGTTGATGCCTGGATGAATGTGAGTTCCGCGCTGTCTGTAAAGAATGTTGCCAGCTAATACGAACTGACCATCAGCTCTTTTAGCACCTAATCTCTTAGACTCGGAATCTCTACCGTTCTTTGTAGAACCAACACCCTTTTTATGAGCGAAAAATTGAAGGTTCATCTTTAACATCACTTACACCTCCTTAAATCTAATTTTAATATATGGTTCTCCATATTCTTCCTCAATATTCTGTAATCCGAATATCAGAGAATTCATAAGGAGCTGCGACCCAAAACCTATGTCAGAGGTAAACCGAAACTGAAAAGATCCTGTCTTTTCTTCCTGGTTTACTTCGAAAGAATCCTCTGTGAATTGCTCCACACTGTTGGACATATTAAAAGTCAAAGCTGAAACAGCGGAACAGACAAGCTCTTGTCCATCCTGATGATCATCAGCCAAACCTGCATGTCCTAACATATCAATTCCTGTATAACGTTGTTCTGAATCAACAAATACGGTTACTCTTATCATGATTAAGCGTTGATCTTTTCGATCTTAACCTGAGTATAAGACTGTCTGTGACCATTCTTCTTATGGTATCCAGATTTTCTCTTATACTTGTAAACAATAACTTTTTTAGCTTTGCCTTCTTTAACAACTGTACCTGTTACGGTAGCACCTGCTACTGTCGGGCAGCCTACTGCTAATTCACCATTGTTTACAACAAGAACCTGGTCAAATGTGACAGCTTCACCAGCGTCAACACCAAGCTTTTCAACTTTAATGATATCGCCTTCCGCTACTTTGTACTGCTTACCACCTGTTGCAATAATCGCGTACATATGGCACCTCCTATTATCATTACTCGCCAACTATGGTGCTCTGAATAATCAGAAACTTTTCAACCTCATTGTGCGGCATACTGTATAAATATAGCATTCCTTAACGGTTATGTCAATAATTTTTTCTGGAAATTTATTAGAAAAAACGGGGGTTTTATGACTTCTCCTTGTATTTTTCCATTTCTCTTAGTATAATGGTCAATGTTTGATCATAAAAGGGGGGAATACCAATGAAATCAGATCCAAGAAATTCAATATTTATCCGTTGCTGCTACGGATATGCTGTCAGCGGTATGGCTGTTTTAGTAATAGGAGCCATACTTCCATCCATTATTAAAGAAGCTGGAATCAGCTTTCTTGCAGCTGGAGGACTATTATCAGTCATGGCAATCGGCAACCTGTCCTCCAGCTTTATTTTTCCTGTTATGGTTCCTATTATGGGAAAAAAGAGGGCGATCACTCTGGTTACACTTTTTGTGCCGTCGTCTCTGATGGTTTTAAGTCTTTTACCTCCTCTTCCTGTCATGTACGCAGTTATGCTGCTCTACGGCTTTACCAGAGGATGCATTACAATTTTAAACAATGCGGCCGTCAATGATATTTATGGAGATTCTGCCACAGGAAAGCTTAATATTCTACATTGTACGTTTGCAATCGGTGCATTTCTTGCTCCTTTACTTACAGCAATGATGATGAAACTGGGATTTGGATGGCGAGTGACACTCTATATGATTGTAGTTCTTACTATTATATCCGCAATTTCATATGGAACCATGAATTATAATTTAATAAACCAGGCTCAGAAAGAAATCGAAGAAAGAAAAAGCAGAACGAAAAGTACAGCGGGTGGAAACAAAGGATTTCTTCGTTCCTCTGCATTTTACTGCATTGCCTTTATCTTGTTCTTCTATCTTGGAGTGGAAAATTGCATTAATGGGTGGTTTGTCACTTATCTTCAGAATACAGGTGTTATGAGCGCGGAATTTGCTACAACTCTCGTTTCACTAACCTGGCTGGTTATTATGGGTGGACGATTACTGTGTGCCGCCATGTCTAAGAAAGTACATAGAAGCACTATTTTACTGATTAACTCCATTGGCAGTGCTGTCTGCTTTTTTATATTAATCAAAGTTAACAGCTTACCTCTGGTTACTGCTTCTCTCCTTGGACTTGGTTTCTTTCTTTCCGGTATTTATCCTACCTGTATCGCCAATGCCGGACCTCTGATTCAGGGTTCTACCCTGGGAATGTCTCTTCTCACAGCAATATCTGCGATGGGAGGAATCATAACGCCTCAGATTGTAGGCGGTGTGGCTGATCGTGTGGGAATCGTTGCTGCAATCAGCATCCTGGTTTTTAACGTGATATTTGTAATAGTTCTTTCGGCAGTTAATTTTAAGATCTGGCATCAGAAAAAGAAAGCCTGATTTCTGTTAAAAAATTGCTAAGCCCCCGGAGAAAAACTCCGGGGGCTTTTTTTCTACTTAGCTCTTCTTCCATGTAGATGGTGCAAATAAAAGAAGCATAGGGAATATCTCCAGTCGTCCTGCCAGCATATCAAACATCATGACATACTTGGATAACGGCGAAAACAGAGAAAAGTTTTTAGCGGGACCGGCACCTGCCAATCCAGGTCCAATATTATTAAAAGTTGCAGCAATCGCTGTAAAATTTGTGGTAAAGTCAAAATTATCCAGACTGACAATTAACACGGAAAAAATAAAGATAACGATATAAGCACCTAAAAACGTATTAATTGATCTCATTACCTGATGCTCTACAGGTTTGCCCTCCAGCTTTAAAACTTTTACGCTTCTTGGGTGAAGGAGAGAATCCAGCTCTTTTTTAACAGCTTTTAATAATACGACAACTCTTGATACTTTAATACCTCCGCCCGTACTGCCGGCACAAGCTCCGATAAACATAAGTACTACCAGAATTCCCTTGGAAAATTCAGGCCATAAATCAAAATCAACCGTAGAGTAACCGGTGGTTGTAATGATGGAAGCTACCTGGAATGCAGCGTGATGGAATGCGGCAAAGACACTTCCAAATCCCCGATAAATGTTGATTGTAATTAACAATATGGAGACGCCGATAATTCCTAAATAAGCTCTCGCTTCTTCACTGAATAAGGCATCTTTGGGATGACGAGTTAAAAAAAGATAATATACATTAAAATTCACACCGAAAAGAATCATAAATACAGTGACAATGCCCTGTAAATAGTAGCTGTCATAGAATGCCATACTATTATTTTTAATACCAAAACCACCAGTACCGGCTGTTCCAAAACTGATCGTCAGGGAGTCAAACAATGACATCCCGCCAATCATAAGCAGTACTACTTCCAGCGCCGTCATAAACAGATAAATACCATATAGAATCTTGGCAGTAGTCCTGACTCTTGGAACCAGTTTACCCACAGAGGGTCCCGGGCTTTCTGCTTTCATAATATACATATTGTACCCACCAGCCAGGGGCAGAATGGATAAAATAAATACGAGAACTCCCATTCCTCCGATCCAGTGGGTGAAACTGCGCCAGAAGATCATACATTTGGAAAGTGATTCCACATCAGGAAGAATGCTTGCACCAGTAGTCGTAAAACCGGATATGACCTCAAACATGGCATCTTCAAATACTGGAATTTCTTTACTGAAATAAAATGGAAGCGCCCCGATAAAGCTGAGAACGATCCAGCTTAACGCTACTGAGACAAAACCTTCTTTTGCAAAAAACACCATATTAGCCGGTTTCCTGCGGGTACATAAGAATCCAATTCCACCACATACCGCAGCTACTGCCAGGAACCAGATGCCGCTTGTCTCTTTGTAAATCAATGCAACCACACAAGGGGGAAGCATAAATACAGCTTCGATGTTTAAGATCCAACCCAAAACATAAATGATAATTTTTTTATTCATTGCTCTATCGCCTTTTCCTACCTTAGTATATCTTTCAAATCATTCAGTCCGGTTACCGTTGTAACAACGATGACCCTGTCCCCCTCTTCTAAGGTATCCTTTCCGCGTGGGCTGATAAAACGTCCTTTGCGCATGATATAAGCTACCAGAAGATTATCTTTTAGTTCCAGCTTCTCCAGTGGAATTCCTACAATACATGGCTCATTTACCACTTTAAATTCCAACGCTTCCGCCCGGTCCGCCACAATTTTATAAAGTGTTTCCACATTGCTTCCCATGGAATTCTGCATGGCGCGGACATACTGTAAAATGGTTTCTGCAGTAATCAGCTTCGGATAAATAATACTTCCCAGATTCATGGAATCTATGACATTCTCGAATGCAATCCTGTTTATTTTAGTGATCAGCTTGGCTTTGGACTGGCTGGCTGCATAAAGGGACAGCATAATATTTTCTTCATCAAAGCCGGTGAGGGATGCAAATGCATCCGTCTGTCCAATCCCCTCCTGTAAAAGTAATTCCTGGTCAGAGGCATCGCCATTAATTACCATGGCTCTTGGAAGTAATTCGCTGAGTTCATTACACCGTTCTGCATTCTGTTCCAGAATTTTCACTTTAATCTTTGTGTTTTCCAGCATTTTTGCTACGTAATAAGTAATTTTGCCTCCGCCTACCAGCATGGCTGTTTTAATAACATTGTTGTCAATTCCAACCTGTTTAAAGAATTCATTGGATTCAACAGGAGATGCAATGAATGATATCTTATCTCCTGCACTAATTATGGAGTCTCCTCCTGGTATAATGACCTCTGAATTGTGCTCAATAGCACAGATCAGGACATTACACTTAAGTCTTACCAGAACATCCCTGACTTTCATATTATTAAGAACAGAATGATCCGGAACTATGAATTTTAAGATTTCTTTTTTCCCTTTTGCAAACGTATCAATCTTAATTGCAGAAGGAAAACGCAGCAGTCTTGCAATTTCCAGAGCAGCCGCCATTTCCGGATTAATCGCCAGGGAAAGGCCTAATTCTTCACGAATGTAGCTGATTTGGGAATCATATTCAGGGTTTCGGATTCTGGCAATTGTATGGCAGTTACCTGCTTTTTTTGCTATCAGGCAACACAGCATATTCAGTTCGTCTGAATTAGTTGTTGCTATTAGAAGATCTGTGTCTTCGATTCCTGCATCCATCTGTACCTTATTTACTGCACCGTTTCCAACAACACCCATAACATCGATTCTCTCCGAAATGGAATTTACCACACCGGCATTTTTATCAATAATGACGATATCATGGTGTTCTTTGTTTAACTGCTCTGCCAGGGTTGTCCCAACTTTTCCACAACCCACTATTATGATTTTCATAATGAAATCTTCTCCTTCATCTGTAACGCCTGCTCGCAAAGGGGCTTTCTTATTTTTTTTCTTGTAATTTCAACCAGATTTAATTTGGTTATTTCAACAACTGTGGTTTTAACGGGATCTCTTGAGACGATTTCCTCAAGTCGTTTTAAAAGGAACTTTTTATCTTCTTCCCGTTCCATATCAATAAAATCGATCACAATAATACCTGATAAATTTCGAAGTCTGATCTGGTGTCCGATTTCCTCGGCAGCTTCCAGATTGATTTTCATGATGGTTTCACGAAGTGCCTTTTTACCTGAATATTTACCAGTATTTACATCAATCACCACCAAAGCTTCTGTAGGTTCAATGACTAAATAACCGCCGGACTTCATCCAGACTTTTTTGCCAAGGGCTTCACTCATGGTTTTTTCAATCCGGTACAGCTTTTTAAGAGGAAGCAGTGAATCTTCATAATAAGTCAGCAAATGAAGATCTTCCTGCTGATGTTCACTTAAATACTCTTTTATTGCGTCATATAGATCCGTTTCATCGGTCACCACCGACTCCAGAGAAGACTGAAAGCTGTCACGCAGACCACTTAAATACGAGGGCGTGGAACCGTAGAGCAGGCTATAGCAGGTTCTGTGTCCGGCATGAGTAAGGATATCAGATAAACGGCCTTTTAACAGTTGGAGTTCCTCTTTTAGGGAATCCATGGGAGCGCTGTAAGCGTTGGTTCTGACAATGATACCCCAATCCTCTTTTTCACTCTCCAGATAGTCCTTCATTTGCTGCTTCCAACCCAAATCCTGGATTTTTGCTGAAAAACCGATCTGCTTCTTTCCTGAAGTGAGAACAAAGTATCTGCCGGTAATATTTAAATTCCCTGTAAGAACCGGAGCTTTCGTCTTTACCGCATCCCGTTCCACCTGAACAACAATTTCATCTCCCTGACGGAGTTTCCCGTCAAACATACGGCCATCGGCAAAATGAACAGATGAGTCACCAAGACTTAAATAACCCATCTGCCCGTTCCCAATGTCCACAAAAGCAGCATTGATATTTTTCACAATATTATTTACTTTGCCAATATAGATGTTTCCTAAGAAAGAATGGCTTTCTTCCGGCTCAATATCAATTTGCAGGGTTTCCTTCCCTGACTGTAAAAGAGTGATAATACACCCATTCCATCTGGTAATGATTAATTTATTCAACGGATTCTCCTATAAGACCCAGAGGGACAAGAACCGGATTTGCTTCATCACCTGTATTCCCGTAAACTTCTTCTCTCTGGATACAAAATGCAAATTCAGGACTGGCTTCCCCTCTCCACTGGTCATAAGCTTCCATTACCAGTTCGGGTTTTAAGTTATCTGCACTTCCTGCTGATATTTTCATAAAAATTTTATTGTCGGAGACAGAAAGCTGGTAGATGTAATTTTTTAAATCTACTTCTCTCTCTCCCTTTTTTGATTTTTTCACAATCAGAATGTGATCCTGCTCTTTAAACTTAAGAAGACCCTCAAAAAATCCATTTATATCTTCTGGCTCTTTTCCTTCCCGGAATGTGACTGTGTAGTCAGCGGCAGCAACCAGAGACATGGCATTTTTGGCATTGTCATTTAACCGGTGGCATTCGGTAACGCAAATTCCTTCTGCCATCACATCATTTAACTGCTTCATGAGGGTGTCACAGTCTGTCATGGAATGAACCTCTATATCCATGTATTCCCCATTGCTGGTAAGACCGACTCCAAGAGGTGCTGCAAATGACATGACCTGATGAGGACTGAAACCTTCGCTGTATTTTATATTCACGTCCGCTCTTCGCATTGCCTTCTGGAAATAACGCATTACGTCAAGATGACCAATAAATTTAACTGGACCCTGTTTGGTGAACTTAATTCTGATTTTCATAGCAGACACCTCCTTTAAAACTCTTGGCACCACAGCCAATACACTGCATGCGGCAGTTGGGGGTGACTTTCTCTCCAATGGCATTTTGCCATTCTCTCTTTAAAAATTCCTTGGAGACTCCGGCATTGATAAAGTCCCAGGGGAATGTTTCATCTAAGCTTCTTTCTCTTATGGTATAGAAATCAGAGTCCAGCCCGCAGGTTTCAAAGGCTTTCATCCATACATCATTTTTAAAGTGCTCAGACCATGAATCATAGAGAGCACCATTTTTATAAACCTCTTCAATGAGAGCTGATATCTTTCTGTCACCTCTTGCAAGAACACCTTCCAGAACAGTTAAATCAGCCTCGTGATAATTGTACTTCAAGCTCTTCTGATTCAGCATGGTGCGGAATTTATCTTTCACAAGATAAGCTTTCTGTAAAAACTCATCTTTGGTGCTCATTCTTGCCCACTGAAAAGGAGTGAAGGGCTTTGGTACAAAGAAAGAAGAACTGGCAATGACCTGTACTTTTCCGTTTCGCTGATCCTTGGGGATCTCATAATAAACTTCCGCTACTTTTTCCGAAAGTTCTGCGATTCCTTCCATATCCTCTACGGTTTCTGTAGGAAGCCCAAGCATGAAATAAAGCTTAACCCGGTTCCAGCCGCCCTGGAATGCTTCGCTTGCGCCCTTTAAAATGATTTCTTCAGTCAGTCCCTTGTTGATTACATCACGAAGTCTCTGAGAGCCTGCTTCCGGTGCAAAGGTCAGACTGCTCTTACGGATATCCTGGACTTTACTCATAACATCCAGTGAAAAAGCATCAATTCGAAGAGACGGAAGGGAAACATTCACGCCTTTCCCCTTGAATTCATCAATGAGGAACGTAACGATTCCTTCCAGTTCACTGTAATCGCTGGAGCTTAAGGAACTTAAGGAAATTTCTTCGTGACCAGTATTCTTTAGCAGCTTATATGCATAATCTTTTAAATACTCAAGGCTGTGTTCCCGCATAGGCCGGTAAACGTTGCCTGCCTGACAGAAGCGGCAGCCACGGATGCAGCCTCTCTGAATCTCCAGAACAACGCGGTCCTGAGTTGCTTTTATAAATGGAACAACCGGTTTTTCAATATAGGTAGCATCATCCATATGAACAACCAGCTGTTTCGTTACGGTTGGCTTTGCATGGGGATTGTTGGGAGTCATGCTTTTGATTGTACCATCCTCATGGTAGAATACATCATAAAAAGAAGGAACATAGATTCCTTCGATCTCAGCAGCCATCTCAAGAAATTCTCTCCGGCTTCCTCCCTTTTTCTTGTTCTCTTTGTAGCGGTCCATCAGTTCAAAATAAACGGTTTCTCCCTCTCCAATATAGAACATATCGAAGAACTCTGCAAGAGGCTCAGGATTATAGGCACAGGGACCCCCACCGATAATAATGGGATCGCTCTCCTGTCTTTCGCTGGCATGAAGGGGAATCTGACCAAGATCAAGGATCTGCAGAATATTTGTATAACACATTTCATATTGAAGTGTGATTCCAATAAAGTCAAATTCCTTAATAGGATCCTGTGATTCCAATGCAAAAAGAGGAATCTTTTTTTCTCTCATGACCTTATCTAAATCGGTCCATGGAGAAAAAATACGTTCACAGTAGATATCCTCTCTTCTGTTAAACATATCATATAAAATCTGCATTCCAAGATGAGACATTCCAATTTCATAAACATCCGGGAAACACATACCAAAACGGATGTCTACAGAATCAGTGTCCTTTCTTACCATATTGACTTCATTCCCAATATATCGGGCAGGCTTTTCAATACTTAATAGTATTTCATCAGATAAAGCTAATTTTCTCATATTTATTCCTTTTTTGAATTGTGCCAGATGCACATTATTATTAATTCTGTGTGATTGGATCGTAAGTGTAAAAACGGAAAAATATCAGCAATCACCACAAAGCTTAATTATAAAATACTTTATAGGATTAAGCAACACTATTTACTAAAACTGCAGAATTTGGAACAAAATCTGACATTCTGCGCCATATCTGCCAGAAAGAAGGCGTTGATTCCCAATAAGAATCAACGCCCATTACTATTCCAGATTAAGTTTTTTCTTGAAAATATAATCGGTAATTCCAAAAAGAATTATCTGTGTAAATACAGCGAGAAGGATGGTTACTGGGAAAAAGAAATTTACAAAAAAGGATAGCATGGAGTTTGCGGAATCACTGACCCTGTCACCATAAAAACCAACCGGTACCATTAAGATAACACTTATAATCTGTGAAACAACCTGGATAATAAAAAATCCGATTATGGAACCTAATATTTTATTCTTGTTGATTACCTGACCGATTGCGATGGAAGCATAGTAAATCAGAGGTGCTGTAAATATCCCCAGTATTACTATAAAAATCATTTCTATGATAAGCAGGGCAATCAGTGAACTATTTACTGAGGCATTAAAATACAACCAGGCATATGAAAGTTTATCGATTAACAGGGATAAACGATCTGGTGTGAAAAACATACCGAATATTGAGATAAATATAACAAGCCAACTACTGACGGTCCATATACTTGCCACAGTCAGCTTTGACAATATGTGGCTTTCCGAAGAAACCGGGAGAGTATGCATTAAATACCCTTCGTCAGTTACCATGCTTTTATAAAAACGATAAATAATCAGCAGTATACTTGCACTGGCAACCATAATCAGGGAAGCTACATATACAAAAACAATAACAGTAGGGATAAATTGTAAAATCTTAGGGTAATTTCCGATCCAGAGTGTAAATCTGGTAATTGGCGTCAGCACAATTGCAATTAAAAACAAGGGTAAAAAATAGCGCGCAGTTGCCTTTAGTTCGTGTTTAATTAATTTTCCTAACATTTATATACCTCCCTGAAATATGCATCAACAGATTTGCCTTCTTTCATACGGATATCATCCACAGACGACTGAAGGTTGATGCGTCCATTTTGAATGAAAATCACTTCATCCAATACATTTTCAACATCTGCAATCAGATGAGTAGAAATGAGGACGGTTGAATTTTCATTATAATTGCTGATAATGGTATCCAGAATATAATCTCTGGAGGCAGGGTCTACACCGCCGATCGGCTCATCCAGAACATATAAGTCAGCATTGCGGCTCATAACAAGAATTAGCTGTACTTTCTCTTTTGTGCCTTTGGACATTGTCTTTAAAGAATCATTGGGATTAATATGAAGTTTTTCCAACATGTCATAGGCACGCTTTTTATCAAAATTATAATAAAAATCTTCAAAGAAATTCAGCAGATCTTTCACTTTCATCCAATTGTTTAAGTAAGTCTTATCCGGCAGATAGGACACTACTTTTTTCGTCTCTGTTCCAGGTGCTGTACCATTGATTAAAAGCTGGCCCTTTGACGGAACCAGTAATCCGTTAATAAGCTTGATTAATGTGGTTTTTCCACTTCCATTGGGTCCCAAAAGACCTACTATTTTTCCTCGTTCTAATGTCAGATTGATATCTGATAAAGCAGTTACATTGCCATAGCGTTTGCTTAACGCATTGCATTCAAGTAATGGATTCATACTGATTACCTCCCATATATGAATTTGATTTACTGTACCGATTCCAGGATAAATGTTTTAACCTCTTCATCGCTGAACCCCAGTTTTTTTAATTGTTCCATAAAGTTTTTCAGCTGTTCTTTTGCCAGATCCAGCTTCATTTTTTGTATCATTGACTGATCCTCCGTAATAAAACGCCCACTGGTCCGATTGGTGACAAGCAATCCGCTGTGTTCCAGTTCCGAAAGTGCTTTTTGCATCGTATTGGGATTAACAGAAGCTTCAGCAGCTAAATCCCTGACACTAGGAAGCTTGGAACCGGATTTGTATTCTCCGGATATGATCCGAAAATGAATCTGCTCAATTAATTGAATATAGATAGGGCGGTCATTCTTAAGTTCCCATGACATTCTTTATTCCTCCTCCACGTCAAATTGTATTACTGTACTAATGACTTAATACAATAATACAGCTGCATCATTTATTTGTCAACTATTTTTTTAATAAAAAAAGAGCTGCTGTACCAGTAAATTAATTATTTACCCTTACAACAACTCTATTCATATATAATCTGTTAATCACAGCTGATTATTTCTGCTGCTGCAGATATTTACTCACAGTCCGCTGAAAAATCTTCATACTGCTGTCCACATTTTTATTTTCCTGCAGTATTTTGGAGACCTCTCCATCCGCCAGAGTCATAACCTGCTGATATTGGAGAAGCTTGGGTTCGATGATTCCGTTTTCAATGACATGGCACAAGAGGGTGCTGCTTATCACCTGTTCCCCTTCATCCATGTCCTCCTGAAGGCAATCCACCCCTTCCTGGGAAGAGGCCACTGCCCTCAGTGCAGGCACTCCCTGGGAATAGCGGTAAACATCCATCTGCATCTCATTGGTATAGGTCAGTTGTTTTAAAAATTCCCAGGCAAGGGCTTCATGTCTGGTTTTGCTACCGATTCCGATTAGCAGGGCATCTACCTTGGATATATTCCCGCCTTCTTTATCTGCCGGAAACGTGATACAGTCCCACTGAAATTTGGTATATTTCTTAATCCGGTACGGATAGGTTTTGTAGGTTCGGTATTCGGCAAAAGTGAGAGGCATAAAAGCCACTCTTCCGGCATTGAAATCTTCCTGTGTTATGCTCTGACCCTGATTAATATCATTCAGGCGTTTGATGTATTTGACTGCATTTAAAACCCGGCTGTCAGTAAAGGATATCTGAGACTGATTGTTTTCGTTTGGCTTGCCCCCGCATGTATATAAGGCATCCCGCCAGCTGTAATTATAAGTGCCGAACTGATCTAAAAGCCCATCCTGATCCGTATCTTTTGTAACTCTCTGACAGATCTCAGCCATATCTTCCCAGGTCCAGTCTTCCTTTGGCATATTGATTCCTTCTTTTGCAAGAAGAGACTTATTCACAAACATCAGGGTGGGCACCACTTCATAGGGAAGGGCATACTGATGCCCCCCGTTCCTTCCGGTATCCAAAGCAGTTGCGAAAAAGTCCTCTTTGTGAAAACTGTTATCAGAGGACATTAAATCCTCCAGATTCTTCATAACTCCAAGAGAAGTAAACTTATCAAAATCAGAATCTAATACCATGAATACATCTGGGGTTTTTCCTTCTAGTAGCTTTCTTGCGCACCACTCGGAGTAATCCTCTTTTGCAATTCCGCTGTAATAGTGAATCTTCACATTGGGATGATTTTTTTCGAAATCTGCGATGGCCCGGTCGAATAGTTTAAAACTGTTGGCACTTGCAACATCCCAGTTGCTGCCGGTAAACATACCAAATTCCAGGATAACGGGACGGCTGTTTTTATTGTAGAGAAAAAAGCAGGCCAAAACCAGAAGCAAACCGATCAGCCCGCTTAAAATAATGCGCCTTTTTTTCATAAGGCTCCCTCAGTTTCCAAGGGACGCCCTTCCACCTTATTTCTCACGTTGGTCTGAACTGCCCAGATTGCAAGCTGGGTCCGGTCTCTTAGATTCAGTTTATTTAAAATGGTGCTTAAATAATTTCGTACGGTTCCCTCTGATAAGTTTAAAGTCCGGGCGATTTCCCGATTGCTTGCTCCTTTTTCAACCTGGGCAATGATCTTCCATTCTGCTCGTGTCAGCTCATCCAAATTTTTCTCTTTGACTGTAATGGAGTAATCAGCTTTTGCCATCTGGGAGAACAGCCTTAAAACCTTTGCTGTTATATCTGGATTAATCATTGCCCAGCCATTGTAAACAGTCGTAATCGCATTGGCCAGTTCTTCCATGGAAACTCCTTTTAGTAAATACCCGCTGGCACCGTATTTCAGGGCATTGTATACATATTCATCATCGTCAAAGGTAGTCAGTATGATGATTTTAATCTGAGGGCAGCTTTCCTTAATGAGTTTCGTGCATTGTACCCCATCCATTTTAGGCATACGCACATCCATTAAGATCACATCCGGCTTATTTTTCCGGATGCACCGCATCACTTCCTGGCCGTCTGCCGCCACATCGGTAACGGTCATATCTTTCCTGCTGTTTAAGACAATCTGCAGACTCTGGCGTATCAGTTCCTGATCATCGGCAATCAATACTTTAATCATAGGTCTCTCCCCTCCGGATCGGTATTCTTGCATTCACGATAAAACCATCACTTCCATCAAATGTAACAGCTCCGTTCAGCATACGAATCCGCTCTTTCATATGCTTGGTGCCAAAACCACTTTTCATTTCTTTACATCCAATTCCATTATCTTTAATCTGTATCAGAATATCTTCGTTTTCCATTTTCATGGTTACCCAGATCTCCTTTGCCTGCCCGTGTCGTATAGCATTGGTAATCCCTTCCTGAACCACACGGTAAATGGCATTCTCTTCGTCCTCACCGAATTTTAAATTACTTACCCTGCAGTCAAAATAGACTCTTGTTTCGGACACTCCATTGATGTCTGTTACCATCTTATTAATGGCAAATTCCAGGCTGAAGCGGTCCAGAGCATCGGGTCTTAGCTCGTTGACAGAACGGCGGATGTCCTTAATCCCGTCTCTGGTAACGTTCGATATCAGCTCCAGCTGCTTTTTTGTCTGTTCCGGTGAGATGCTGATAATCGCAATACAGGCATCGATTCCGGCAGAAATCCCTGTGAGTGTATGTCCCAGCGTATCATGAATTTCCCTTGCCAGCCGGTTGCGTTCTCTGGTCTCCGCCATTTTTTCCGCCATAAGAGAATACTTTTGCAGCTGTTCGTTCACATCGTGGAGTTTTTCGTTTAATCCGTGTATTTCATCGATATTTCCCTGCTGCTCATTGATAATATTGACACAGTAAGCAACAAACAGGATTACATTCAAGGATATAAAAATGTTATAAATACTCAGAAAATACTGCTGCTTCGAGGCGCTGTAAAAAGCAATATAATCCTGTATGGAATACAGTCGGTAAGAGATTGACAGCAGCTCATAATCGGCAAGAATAAAACTTCCGATGGCAACGGCTGCCAGTATGTATCTGGATTTTCCATTTTTAACATAGAGAATAACATTGGAAAAGACCAGCAGCAGGATTCCGTTATAGTTGAAATTTAGTTCAATGATGATTGCAAAGCAGGCAATAAAATCTGCAACCAGACTGGTTAAAATAACCTTGCTGTTATTGGGAAACAACCGGTCTCTGATCACCATGCTTAAAGTGAGAAAACCTAACAGCAGGGCACAGAGCCAGATTTTTGCATAGGGATACCAGACGATGGCCTGAATTTCATTTAAAAATTCTCTGGCATCGTAGGCTCTTCGGATTTTTTCAATGGTAGCGTAAATAAAAATACTGATCCCCATTACGGATATAATATTAATAACCAGGATTGCGGTCTGCAAAATCCTGATCCTGCCGTTATATTTATTGTCTTCCATCTCTCACCTACTGCCAGCCGTCAATTTCGTATTCAGCCAGATTGTCCTTTGTAATGAAGGTACTGGACAGACTGATGTATGGTTCCACCGGTTCTCCGTTTAAATACCGGTAAGCAGTTTCGGCAGCAACCCTTCCAATGGCTTTGGGACTTTGGGCGCTGGTCCCGGTCACATATCCCATGTCCAGAATCGCCTTAAAATCAGGAGAACCATCTATGCCGTAGATCAGAACTCCATCTTCCTTTCTGGCCTGCTGAAGTGCTGCCAGCGCGCCAAGAGCCGTAGGGTCGTTGCCCCCAAGAACCACATCAAACCCTATATTCTGGTTTAAAAACTCCTCCATCACTTTAGACGAAACCTCGATTTCACCTGCTGCCGCATGCCGGTATACCACCCGGTAACCCGGATTACCTGCAATGGCATCGGTAAACCCCTGTGCCCGGTATGTAATAGACATCTGAATGGGATTATCCAGTATTACAATATCCGCAGATTTCCTGCGCTTCATCATATCCAGGGCGCAAAGCTGACCTGCCTGATAGTTGTCCGTTTCAATCACAGATATAACCAGATCCCGGTCCTTCACCACAGTATCTACATTAATCACTGCCACGCCTGCTTTTTTACAGGCCAGTAATGCCGGACGGACCTCCTCCCAGTCCACCGGATTTAAAAAAAGCATGCTGATTCCTTCGTCGATGAGTTCTTCAATCTGTTCATTCTGCTTCTTCTGATCCTGCAAGGGATCTCTGGTTAAAAGAATATCTCCATTGGCTTCCACCACTTCTTCAATTCCCTGTCCCAAGACATTAAAGTAGGGATTATTCCGGGTCATATAGGTGGCACCAAATATGAGAGCTTCGTGAGGAGGTGCTTCGTCCTTCCTCCTGCTGCAACCGGTAAACAAGGCTACTGTCAGTGCAATTAAGAGAAATACCCCAGCCTTTCTCTTCATGTATAAACACCCCCGTGTTTTTTTATTTATTATACCACAAAAAGCGTTTCACTGTTAAGGAAACGCTCCCTGCTCTCTTAAGAATTCTAGCCCTTTTTCTTGTTTCGCAAGTAGTCTACAAATACCGCCAGAAGAATGACAATACCCTTTACCACATACTGCCAGAATGAGTTGACATTCAAAAGATTCAGTCCGTTGTTTAATACACCAATGATCAGTCCTCCGATAATGGTGCCTCCGATTTTACCGGAACCGCCTGCCATGGAAGTCCCTCCAACCACAACTGCCGCAATGGCGTCCATCTCTGCTCCGTCTCCTGCCGTGGGCTGGCCGGAATACATACGGGAAGCGAGAACAACACCTGCTAGACCTGCCATAAGACCGGAATAGGTATGTACCAGTAATTTTACTCTTGCCGTACTGATTCCGGAGAACCTGGCGGCCTGGGAATTGCCTCCCACTGCATAGATGTGGCGTCCCAGCTTTGTCTTATTCATAATAACTGCAGTAATGATTAATACAAATACCAGGATAATAACAGGGGTGGGAACTCCTCCGATGTAGCCGGCACCAAGAAACTGCCATTTCTTCGTAACGACTCTTACGGGAGAACCGCCGGTATAAACGTAGGCCAGACCTTTCGCCACATTCATAGTGGCAAGTGTAACAATAAACGGCGGGATGGTTGTTTTGGAGATAACCACGCCGTTTGCCATACCAACTGCCGTACCAATGAGAACGCCGATTATTATAGCCGCAAATATGGGAAGATTGTAACGTGCCACACAGCCTGCTGCCACACAGCCGGACAGAGCTATAATGGAACCTACGGAAAGGTCGATTCCTCCTAAAATAATTACCATGGTCATTCCGCATGCAAGGAATAAGTTGGATGATATCTGCCTCAGTACATTAAATATATTTTTATGTGTCAGAAATACACCGCTGGTCTTTGGAAATATGGACAGGAAAATACACAGAATCAGCAGTGCACCGATAATTCCGATGTTATCTTTTAAATACTGTTTTACATTTTTTTGAATTCTTGTTGTCATCTGATTTCTCCCTCTTTCCTACTTGGCTGCCAGCTTCATAATCTGTTCCTGGGTTATGTTTTCGCTATGGTGGAAACAGCCGGTGGTTCTTCCGTCACACATGACATATACCCGGTCGCTCATGTTAAGAATTTCAGGCAGTTCGGAAGAAATCATGATAATTGACATTCCCTCTTTGACCAGTTCATTCATGGTTGCATATATTTCAGATTTCGCCCCTACATCCACGCCTCTGGTTGGCTCATCAAGAATCAGGATGTCAGGAGAAGTGGCCAGCCATCTTCCAATCATGACCTTCTGTTGGTTTCCACCGGATAAGTTTCCAATCAGCTGTTCCTGGGATGGAGTCTTTGTATCCATCATTTCAATATATTTTCCGGTTATTTCTTCTTCTTTTTTCTGATTGACCAGTATGCCTTTGATAAAAGATTTAAGCACTTCGATTGTGGAGTTAAAGCGCACGCTTTGCACCGGATAGAGGCCTTCCTGCTTCCGGTCCTCCGGCACCAGTGCTATTTTATAGTTCATGGCATCTAACGGTGATCTGATCTTTGCCGGTTTTCCATTTACATAGATTTCCCCGGACACACATGGACTCAGACCAAAAATACATTTCATGGTTTCACTTCTGCCTGCTCCCACTAATCCGGCAAAGCCGATGATCTCTCCCTGACGCAGTTCAAAGCTTGCTCCTTTTACCATCTTGCCGTCTGTTATGTTTTCACATTTTAATACAACATCACCCGGTTCTTTATAATCCCGGGTATAATATTTTGTCAGCTCCCGCCCCACCATCATGGAGATTAACTGATCTCTTGAAGTGTCCTTCACAACTTTTGTTCCCACATAGGTGCCATCCCTTAAAACCGTCACTCTATCACAGATTTGCTCTAACTCATCCATTTTATGGGAAATATATATAATTCCCACACCTTTTTTGGTCAGCATACGCATGGTCTGAAACAGGAATTCCACCTCTTTATCCGATATGGAGGAGGTTGGTTCATCCATGACCAGTATTTTTGAACGGTAGGAAATAGCTTTTACGATTTCCACCATCTGCTGCTGGGCAATGGTTAAATCTTTGACAAAGGCTCCTGGAGAGATGCTCATATGATAATCATCTAAAAGCGCTCCTGCTTCCCGCTCCATTGTCTCATGGTCGATAAAACCGCCTTTCCCAGGTTCCCGTCCAAGAAAGATATTTTCTGCAACGGTCATATGAGGGACCAGTACCAGTTCCTGATGGATGATGGAAATTCCGTTGGCATGAGAAGCATTTACTCCGTCAATGACCACGTTCTGTCCTTCAATGAAAATTTCTCCCTCTTCTGCAATATAAATTCCGCCTAACACCTTGATTAACGTGGATTTTCCTGCTCCGTTTTCACCAAGAAGGGCATGAACTTCCCCAGGGAACAGTTCAAAATCCACTCCCTGCAATGCATTGACTCCCGGGAAGGATTTGTGTATATTTTTCATTTGAAGCAGAATTTTTTCACTCATATATTCACCTGCCTGTTCGTTATCCATTTATGACGTCAGTCTGGAAAAAAGGCACCGCCTCCCGGTGCATGTTACACGCTTGCTTCAGGAGGCATGGTTCCTTTTATCTTTATTTACTGCCAGCCGTCTGTGCCATAATCCTTTACATTCTCAGATGTAATGAGGAATGTTTCCACGGGATACCGGTCAGCGACTTCTTCTCCGTTTAAGTAAGAGTACATAATGTTAACTGCTGACTGAGCGATTTTAACTGGTGACTGAGCGCCGCTTCCTTCAATGAGGGAAGTACCGGTGGCTATTTCTGCCTTAATATCAGGAGAACCGTCTACACCATAGATTTTGCAGTCCTTAATGCCTGCTGCATTAGCTGCTGCCAGTGCGCCCAGTGCAGTGGGATCATTTCCGCCGAAGATGGCAACCACATTCCCATGAGCCTGAAGTAAATCTTCTGCAATTCCCATGGAAACCTCTAAATTCCCCTTTGCATCCTGCTGGGCAACAATGTTGAAGTTGTGGTTTTTAATGGCATCCAAAAATCCGTTTGTTCTGTCTGTTACTGAATTCATGGTTGGAGAATCAAGAACAATGATATCTCCGCCATTAGGACATTTCTTTACTAAATCTTCTCCGCATACGAAACCTGCATTATAGTTATCAGATCCGGTGTAAGAAATCAGATAGGACATATCAGCTACTTCTGTATCAAAGCCTACCGTTGGAATCTTTGCTTCTTTTAACTGATCCAGCGCAGGAAGGATTCCTTCTGCTTCTGCCGGATTCATAAACATGGCATCAATCTTTTGTGAGACCAAATCCTCAACCTGGGTAATCTGAAGAGTTACATCATTGGCCGGATCGACTGAAACCAGTTCATCTCCCTGAGCTTCAATCATTTCCCGCATGGTCTTTTCAATTGTTACAAAGAATGGGTTTGTTCCGTCCATACAGGTATATCCGAATTTATAATGCTTACTTGGATCTTTCTTTTTTACATTTGCGTCTGCCATGTTTACGGCAGATTCTGATTTTACCGCAGCTTTGGTTTCTGTTTTTGTCTCTGCTTTTGTTTCCGCTTTTGTGGTCTCCGCTGCTTTTGTTGTTTCAGGCGCCTTTGTTTCTGGTTCCCCATTGCTGCAGCCTGCCACAGACATTCCGGCAAGGGCTGCGCACATCAGAATTGCGGCAAGCTTTTTTGTGCTTTTTTTCATGGTAAATCCTCCTTATACATTATACAATTGTGTTATATGCTGCATAAACATCATATCATTTTGCTGTTTTTAAAACATGTGCACAATGTAATTAGTTTTTCATTACATTTGTCATATTTAATATGCTGTATTAAGTGAATCCGGATTGTCCATGCCTGAAATTTCATCACATTGCACAATTACTCCGCCTCCGGGTATTCATTACAAAGGAGGCGGTAAGGGGGCTCGTCTTCTTCTATTTTGGGGAAGCGGCCGACTGGCTGGTAAAATCGGTTGTCTTCCTGATCATTGTTACACATGGATACTTCACCGAGCAGAACCGGACCGGAATGGGGTTCTACATGAAAGTCATGGTAAAGATAAGGATAAATGGTAATGCTCTCCCCAGGGTGCAGTGTTACCACGGTTCCGGCAGGAACCATATAACTTCTTCCATCCCTGTTAACTGTTACGTCAGAATCAGAAAAACCTCCGTCTGGGTCGGATTCGTAAACACGGATCTGCACATTGCCTCCCCCTCTGTTTATAATATCCTCCATTTTTGTCCAGTGGAAATGCATGGCAGCTGACTGTCCTTCTTTTAAGAAGAGCAGTTTTTCTGCATAGGTTTTTGTATATTTCTTTTGCTTTACATTCCCATTTCGAAGTGTAATCAGTGAAAAACCGATCCGGTCAAAATCCCCAAGTCCGAAATCCGTAATATCCCAGCCAAGCATATTGTCACGAATCTCATCGTATTCATGTCCTTTTTCCCTCCATTGCTCTGGAGTAAAGCTGCTAAAAGGAGGAAGGGAAAATCCACATATCTGAATCATCTCTTCCATATCCTTTAAGGCTTTGTTAACTTCAGAACGTTTCATAGCCTTTCGCTCTCTTTCTGTTCCAGGCCAGAAAATACTTTTATGGTATGAAGCACGTCTTTTTTCATTGCCTCCACTCCCCAAAGGGTTACATCATGGTAAAACACCACATCTTCTGCATTAGCGGCCTTTTCCTTCACATACATGCCGCCGGCCTTTGCCAGGTAGGTATAATAATTAATCTTACGAACCCCCCGTTTGATGCACTGATAAAAATCCTCATCGCTGATTCCTGATCCTCCGTGCATGACAATGGGGAGAGCTATTTTGTCCCGAATCCGGCTGATTCTGTCCAGGTCCAGATTGGGCTTTTTTAAATAGAGTCCGTGTACCGTGCCAAAGGAGCATGCCAAT
Organism: uncultured Paenibacillaceae bacterium; assembly: GCA_963523055.1. Classification (GTDB taxonomy): domain Bacteria; phylum Bacillota; class Clostridia; order Lachnospirales; family Lachnospiraceae; genus Lacrimispora. Next base: position 274,004 of record CAURBV010000005.1, read on the forward strand.
GCATCAATTCCGGTAAGAGAAGTAAATGCTTCCGCTTGTTCCGGATCTGTGTAGCAGCTTTCGGCAGCTTCATTTCCATCATCCTCTCCCACGCTTTTGTATTCTTCTCTGCCCATTGCACCGATTTCTCCTTCAACAGAAGCTCCATATGGGTCCGCAAGTTCCACTGCAATCTGAGTACCTGCAGTATTTTCCTCAAAAGACAGGGCGGAACCATCGTACATAATGGAGGTGAATCCCATGTCCAGAGCCTGTTTTAACTTGTTAAAATCGTCTCCGTGATCTAAGTGTACTGCTACGGGAACGGCAGCATGTTCTGCCATCATAACCATGATGGGTCCCATTACGGTAAGGGGGATAATTGTTTCATGGACAGGTGCAAACTGTAAAATGACCGGCTGTCCGGTTTCTTCCGCTGCCCCTAATACTGCCTGGATTCCTTCCAAAGAAGTAATATTAAAGGCACCTACAGCAATGTTTCTGGCTTCAGCCAGGTTAAGAATTGATTTCATGGTAACTAGCATATGTAATTCCTCCTTTTCATTTATGGCAGGATTCGGTTCTGTTCTTCCCACCCGTTTTTAATTTTTTCCTCTAATGTTTCGAAAGGCAGCAGCCCGCTTACTGTATCATAAGCAGTCACGCAGGAAGCACCTGTTGCCGCTGCTAGTTTCACGCATTCTACTGGTGAACGTTTCTCCAGCATGGCTTTAATAAATGCAGCAATACTGGTATCTCCCGCTCCGGTGGCAGAAAGAATACGGTCTGGCAGAAAGCTGTTTTGGAAATAAGAAATATCTGCCCAGCCTTTTAAGAGATCCGGTCCATCAGCAAACGCCTGTTTTGAGGCTGTTTTTAAGTACATTCCGGCTGCACCGCATTTTAAAAGAACTGCCTTTGCGCCCAGCTGCAGGACCTGGTCTGCAATGGTTTTTACGTCTTTCTTTAAAGAGAGAATGGAGGTAATATCATCGCCGTCAGCAATTTCCTGCCATTTCTCATAGAGGGGGCGGTTTAACAAAAACCCCAGCTCTTCGATACTTGGTACAAAAAAATCCACATATGGAAGCACGGAAGCAAAAATCCGGTCCCAGCGGCAGGTGGCAGCTTTCGATTCTGGATCCACCGCCGCTAAATCCAGCGAAGTGGTTAGTCCAAGTTCTTTGATGCGGCAAAAAAGCTCTTTTAATTCCAGTCCGTCATTCTGGTAGAACCGCTTCATCAGCGTAGGATAACCGAAATGAAAATGAGCTGCTTTTGCCGCTTTACTTAAATCCACATGTTCAAAGCCAAAGGCTTCATTACAACCGGGATTATGAAGAAATAACCGGTCAACCCCCTTTGGCGCCAGAACAATCGTGTAGGCTGTATCCTCTCCAGGAATAACCGTAATACAGCTTTCACACCCTCTTTCCTGTATCTTTCCTTTTAGGATCTGTCCAAAGTCATCATCCCCTGTGTTTGCCATCAAAAGGACATCTGCTCCCAGCGCATGCAACCCAAGGCCTGTGTTAAAAACCGCTCCGCCTCCAGATATATTGGCTTTTCCCACTTCTAAAAGTTTACCGGGTTGGAAGGACTTTAAAATTTTCCTTCCGTCACTGCTTTGAAAGACCGGTGTAATATCCAGGGAAATGTGTCCGGCAACAATTATTTTTTTATTACCCGTCTCATCTGACATATAAATACCCCCTTTCCTGTCTTCATCATAACAACCACAGGAGGAAAGTCAATAATATTTATGCATATATCACTATATAGCTTGCCTGCATGACATTTGTCATGTGCATATTGCACAATTGGTTTATCTTCCCCACTTAAGATTCTAACGATATAAAAACTTTTTCATTTAACTGTTGACAAATGAATACAAAGTCCTTATATTAATTGTTAATATAAAAACTTCATACGAAATATGAAAGACGAAGACGTTTCCTGCCAGGAAACTCCCTTCGTCTTTTTTATTTGTTCTTTCGTTTGTGAAGCTGCCGGAAGGAGGTATATGGTTGTACAGTATTGGCGTGGATATAGGAACCAGTACAACGGAAATTATTATCAGCAATATTAAGATCTCAACCAGAATGGGGCCTTCCCTTCTTCCCACCACTAAAATTGATGAAACTGAGGTTATCTATCAAAGTCCGGTTATCTTCACACCACTGATTTCAAGAGATGCCATAGATTTTGAACAGATCCGGGAACGGGTAAAGGCGGCTATAAAAGAAAGTGGTATTGAAAAGGAGAACATAGAAACCGGAGCCGTTATCATTACAGGGGAAACAGCCAGAAAGGATAATGCCCGGCAGGTGAACATCTGGTTATCAGAGTATCTGGGTGATTTTGTTGTTGCTACCGCAGGACCCAGGCTGGAAGCGGTTTTAGCCGGGAGAGGAGCCGGAATCAGCGAAGAATCAAAAAGAAGGAGCAGAAAAATCATTAATCTGGATATCGGCGGGGGAACCTTAAATGCAGCGCTGTTCGACTGCGGTATCTGTACGGATTCCTTTGCAATGGATATTGGCGGAAGGCTGATTAAACTGGATGACACTGGCAGCGTAACCTATATTTCAGACCGGATTCTCCATATAATTACCACTCATAAACTGGCAATCAGACAGGGAGAAACTGCTGATATCAAAGTGCTGGAACGTTTCTGTGATTATCTGGCAGACAGCTGCCTTCAGGCACTTGGATTACGTGAAATGAATGAAGATACTCTCCCGTTATACATCACAGATTTCACCATTCCAAAGAATCTTGATTTTATATCCATATCCGGCGGAGTGGGCGAATACGTGGGATTATTAAACGAAAGTAAAGACCAGGCAGAATGGTTTCAGTATGGAGACATCGGTCCTTTACTTGGAATCAAAATTACTCAGGCTCTTGCACCATATAAGAGCAGACTTATCATTCCAGAGGAAAAATTAAGAGCAACCGTAATCGGAGCAGGAAGCCACTCTCTGTCCGTCAGCGGAAGTACGGTAGGTGTGGAACCCTCTATTTTACCTATGCGAAATATTCCCATAGTAAAATGCCCGGCAGCTGCCAGCCAGTGGGAAGATGTGTTTAGAAGTACCAGACCTCTTATGGAACTTTACGAGGATGAGGTTCTTGCAGTGAGTATAAAAGGGGAAAAAAGTCCCGGATACGGAGAACTTAAACTTCTTGCAGATCAGATTGCCAGACTTTATGAGGGATTAAAAAGTCCTGTAATTGTGCTTTTAAAAGAAGACTTTGCAAAAGCACTGAGTCAGATGATCCGGATTCATGCGCCATGCAGCAAACCGGTTATCTGCCTGGATCAGATCCAGGTTGAGGACGGCGATTACATAGATATCGGATCACCTGTTGGAAGCGCGGTACCCGTTGTGATTAAAACATTAGTGTATCAATAAAAACAAGAAAAATCAGGAGGATTCCATTATGGAAGAAAAAAATTTGAACAAAGCTCTTACACCGGTTAAGCTATGGGCGATTATTGTAGGTGCAGTTGTATCCGGTATGTATTTTGGCTGGAATTATCTGTTTGAGAAGACTAATTTTACAGGAGCTTTAATCGCAACATTTATTGTCACACTTTTCTATGTTTCTTTTGTCTTTTGTTACTCAGAGCTGGCAACAGCCATCCCGTCTGCAGCTGGTCCAACTGCATATGCAGAAAAATCATTCGGTAAGTTCGCTGGTTTTATAGCCGGTTTCTCCATACTCCTTGAGTATATCTTTGCAACACCAGGAATTGCACTTTCCATTGGTGCATATGTTCATGGACTGCTTCCTGTTATCCCGGCAAATATCGCTTCTATTACTGCCTTTTGTATCTTTGTTTTTATTAATATCAAGGGTATTGAATCTGCTGCCATCGTCAGTGTAATTGTTACGGCAGTGGCGATTCTTGGAGTGGCTGTTTATTTTATCCTTGGAATTCCAACTGTAGATGTACACGGTCTGTTCTCTTCCGGAGCGTCTATGAACGGCATGCATGGCATATTCGCTGCCATTCCATTTGTAGTCTGGTTTTATCTGGCTGTGGAGTCAGGAGCAATGGGGGCGGAAGAATGTAAAAATCCGCAAAAAGACATACCAAAAGCATTTATATCGGGAATCGGCGCACTGGTTGTTATGGCAGTTGCAGTCCTTATTGTTACTGCCGGTAACTCTGCCACGGATTTATCTGCTGTTGCCTCCACCGATAATCCACTTCCGGCGATTCTATCCAAAGTCTATGGTGAAAATTCATTCCTTGTAAAATTAGTGGGATTTTTTGGATTATTTGGTCTGGCAGCCAGTCTTCATGGAATTATGATCGGATATTCCAGACAGGCATACGCCATGTCCAGAAGCGGTTATCTTCCAAAAGCACTTTCAAATCTTGATAAAAATGGTACTCCGGTCTTTGCTCTTGTGAGCACCAGCCTGATTGGTCTCTTCTTTGTAATCACCGGAAATGTAGGCAGCCTGGTTGTCTTTTCCTGTATCGGCTCGTCAGTAATGGCAGTTTTATCCATTGCCTCCTGGTTTGTTCTAAGGAAAAAACAGCCAGCACTGGCACGTCCATACCGGTTAAAATCCGCACTGATTCCAATGATTGCAGCAATTACCTGTGCAGTAGTCGTAGTTGCCCTCGTGGTTTCCCAGGCATCTCTTTTGTTCCTGGCTGCCATTGTTTATGCAGCCGCTATTCTTTATTACCTTATAAAAGACAAGGTTTTTGCAAATGGATTTGTATCCACAGAAAATGAAATGGAAGCATAGGAGGCCGGAACGGTGAAATTAAAGACAAGATTATTCGGTAAAACCTACGAATTTCGATCCGTCAGGGAAGTCCTGGCAAAAGCGAATGAAGAAAAATCCGGTGATACACTGGCTGGAATTGCCGCGGCAGATGCAGCAGAACGCATTGCTGCCAAAGTTGTACTTGCCGATTTATCCGTTTCTGATTTACGTAACCATCCAGTTGTTGATTATGAAACAGATGAAGTCACAAGAGTGATTCAGGATGGAGTGGATGAGGAAGCCTATAAAAAAATCAAATCCATAACTCTTGGAGAACTGCGGGAATTTATTCTTGCCTCTCCTGCTTCTGCCATTGAAGAGTTTCGTGATGGTCTTACTGCCGAGGTGATAGCCGGTGTGACAAAGCTAATGAGCAATCTTGACATCATTGTGGCTTCTAAAAAGCTGATTGTTCCGGCTACCTGCAATACAACAATCGGTCTTCCGGGAACCCTGGCCTCCAGGCTGCAGCCCAATCATCCCACAGACAGCTTTGAAGGGGTTATGGCATCTGTGTTTGAAGGAATTTCCTATGCAAACGGCGATGCACTAATCGGTTTAAATCCCGCCATAGATACTGTGGAGCAAACGGATAAAATTTTGCGGGCTTTTCGTGATTTTATGGATAAATGGAAGATTCCCACTCAGAACTGCGTCCTCTCCCACGTTACCACCCAGATGGAGGCTTTGAAAAAAGGTAGTCCTATGGATTTAATGTTTCAATCCATTGCCGGATCACAGATCTCAAATACGGCATTTGGAATCAGCACTGCCTTAATGGATGAAGCTTATGAGCTGATGAAGGAAAAGAAAAGCTCCAAAGGTCCCAACTTCATGTATTTTGAAACAGGTCAGGGGTCTGAACTTTCTTCAGAAGGTCATCACGATGCGGATCAGCTGGTAATGGAAGCGCGGTGCTACGGATTTGCCAAGCGCTACCACCCTTACTGCGTCAATACCGTAGTCGGTTTTATCGGACCAGAATATTTATATGACGGAGCTCAGGTAATCCGGGCCGGACTGGAAGATCATTTTATGGGAAAACTCACCGGTATCCCCATGGGCTGCGATGTCTGTTATACCAATCATATGAAAGCCAGTCAGAATGACCTGGAAAACTTAGGCGTACTACTTGCCAGTGCTGGTGTCAATTATGTAATGGGAATACCGGCAGGGGATGATATAATGCTGATGTATCAGTCATCCAGTTATCATGACGCGGCAGCCTTTCGGGAGACAAGCGGAAAACATCCCATGAGAGAATTTGAAAAACGCATGGAGGAACTGGGGATTATGGAAAACGGACAACTGACGGAACGCGCCGGTGATCCCTCTATTTTCACACAGGAGGTGAAGTAAATGGATCAGGATCTTGTAATGGATATCTCTTCCCTTGATTTAACAGAACGGGTAACGATTAACCAGCCGGCTGACCTTCCGTCCTGTGTCAATTTAAAGAAGACTACGGCTGCAAGAATCTGTGTGGGCAAAGCAGGGACCAGGCTGAAAACAGAAACCTATCTCCGCTTTCGTGCTGATCATGCTGTCGCCATGGATGCAGTCTGGTCAGAGGTGGATGAAAAAGTGGTGGATCAGCTGGGATTTTTAAAGGTTCATAGTTTATGCAAAAACAAAGATGAATATATAACCAGGCCGGATCTTGGAAGACGTTTTTCCGAAGAAACCCTGAAATTAATCAGTGAAAACTGCAGACACGATGCAGATGTGCAGATTATCGCCGGTGACGGTCTTAGTTCCCCTGCAATTACCAGTAATCTTCCGGATATTTATCCCATGCTTATGGATGGACTGAAGGAAAAAGGCTATACAGTGGGTGATCCAATCTTTGTTAAATTTGCAAGAGTTGCCACTATGGACCGGATCAGTGAAGCATTACATGCTAAAATCACTATTATTCTCATAGGAGAAAGACCTGGTCTTGCAACTGGAGAAAGCTTAAGTGCCTATATGGCATATGAATCAAGTACGAAGAAGCCGGAATCCCAAAGAACGGTGGTTTCCAATATTCATAAGAACGGAATGCCTCCGGTAGAGGCGGGAGCACAGATTATATCTATTATAGATGCAATGATGGAAGCAAAAACCAGCGGGATTGATTTAAAATTATAACCATATTTAAGGCGGGGTACGGATTCCTTTTAAGGAATTCATACCCCGCCTGATTTACGGATTATTGTAAATAGTCACTAATGCCCTTCCATGCACCTTTTAAATGAAACTCAGCCTGCTTCGGACTCATATCGTCTGATTCCTGTTTTTTATACTTCTGTACATGAAAACCATCTTTTAAAACTGCAGAGGTTAAGATTCCTGGTTTCAGTACATGTACCGGACAGGAATAAATGCATCTTAAGCAAAAAATACAACGAAAGCCAAACTTTGGAATTCCCTGATCCATTTTAATGTTCCGGGTCGGGCACTTTTGTGAACATTTCCCACAGTGAGTGCATTGTGAAGAGGGGTGGATGGAAGCGCCGAATAATCTTGCACCCAGATGCTCTCCTTTTCCAAGCATTGCAAGAAAACGATCCTGGGGCTTTGCCATCAGAAAATGATGTTCCCCGTTCAGAATTTCTTCAATCATTTCTTTTGTTTTTTCCGGTAATATGCGTAATAATTGCTGATTAATTTCATCCCCCGCATTGGTACCGAAATTAGATGGCATTACAATCATTTTTTCATAGATCAGATGATACCCCTTTTTCTTTAACATCCGTCTGCTAAAAATGGTGCAGGCTGTATTAGGTGAGATATCCCCTCCTCCGGACACAGGTACGATTACAACCATGGTGCGGCTGGATTTTGGAAGACCTTTGACCCATTTTTCAGTAATGGAAGCCAGGCGAAAGGCGTATACAGGCGAAAATATCACCAGGAGATCCGGCAGTTTTAAATTTCCCGGATTATGATTTTCCAGGCTGACGGTTTTGCTTTCCAATCCCTTCTTTGCCAATTGTTGTGCGAAACACAGACAGACTTCTTTTGTACAACCAGTCCCTGAGAAATAAGCCAGGGTGATTTTTTTTGGTTTTAACAATGGTATTCCCCCTCTGCGAATCAAATTTTTATGAATTCATCATACTATCTCAGTAATGAAAAAGATAGTGCCTTAACAAGAAATAATATCAAAACTATTTAAAATAAGTTGTTTTTACAACAAACAAAACAGAGAAACTATGATATGATAAACGTAATTTCAGAAACCAACTTACAATTAACATAGAGAAAGGAAACATTATGTCAAATTATTTTAAAGCTTCTGATACGATCTTTCATATCACGGAAACCTATCCGGAAACCATTGAAGTATTTATCGCCAATGGTTTTGAGAATTTAAGCAATCCCGTTATGCGCAGAACTCTTGGTAAAACCATTTCTTTAGAAACAGCATTGGCTATGAGAAAGGTAAACCAGGAACTTTTTATAAAGAAACTGGAGGAAGTAATCGGTCAGAAGGCGCCCAGCCTGACGGACGGTCTTACTCCGGCACAATCAGAGAACAAAGGGGATATCCGTATCGAAGGCGTACTGCCCTGCCCCGTACGCATTCCTCTTTTAGAGAAATTCGAATCATGGCTTGAGGAAAATAAGGACTCCCTTGGATATGAAGTGGAGTATCATTTAAAATCCGCAAACCTGGGACTTGATGACGTAAAGGATCGGGTTATTTTAGCAGATGGAAATCCTGACGGTCTGTCAGACCTTTATCTCTCAGCCGGTTTTGATTTATTCTTTGACAAAAAGATGATTGGCGGTTATCAGGATTTAGGCGTATTTGAAGATCTTTCCGGTATGGAACATTTAAACACTGATCTTGATAATGAGAACTTATCCTTGAAGGACCCCAAAAACCAGTACGCCATTATAGGAATTGTTCCTGCGGTTTTCATGGTTAACACCAATGTATTAGGAGACCGCCCATTCCCTGAGAGCTGGGCAGATTTAATGAAGCCGGAGTTTGAAAACAGCATCAGCCTTCCCATGAAGGATCTGGATATGTTTAATGCATTCTTGCTTCACATCTACCGCTTTTATGGGGAAGAAGGAATCGAAAAGATGGGGAAAGCCCTCTTACAGAGCATGCATCCGGCTCAGATGATCAAATCCCATAAGTTAAAGGATGGAAATAAGATTCCCGCCATTACAGTTGCACCCTATTTCTTTGCAAGCATGACAGATGAGAAAAGTCCTATGCGTCCGGTATGGCCAAAGGACGGAGCCATAATCAGTCCGATTTTCCTGCTGGCAAAATCAAAGAATAAGGATAAGGTAAAACCTTTCGTTGATCTTTTATATTCAAAAGATATAGGAGATATTCTTTCCTCCAACGGAAAATTTCCATCTACCAATCCCCTGGTGGACAATCAGCTGAAACCCGACCAGAATTTTATGTGGATAGGCTGGGATTTTATACACAACAATGATATTGGAGAATTAATCAAGAAAATAGAAAAGCTGTTCTTTGCGGCTGCTCAGAAGGAGTTCTTATGAATCTGATTGTATTTTCAGGCCCGCCCTCTTCCGGTAAGACATCAGTCATTTTAAAAACGATTTCTTCCTTTCATGATAAGAACATTAAAGTGGGCGTGGTAAAATTTGACTGTCTTTATACAGACGATGACGTTGCCTATGAAAAAGCCGGAATCCCTGTGAAAAAGGGGCTGTCCGGTGCTTTATGCCCGGATCACTTCTTTGCTTCCAATATTGAAGAGGTGGTTAACTGGGGAAATGAAGAAAAACTGGATCTGCTTATTACAGAATCAGCAGGTCTTTGTAACCGCTGTTCCCCTTATTTAAAAGAAGTAAAAGGGGTTTGTGTAATTGACAACTTGTCCGGTATTAATACGCCTAAAAAAATCGGTCCCATGTTAAAATCCGCCGATTTCGTGGTAATTACCAAAGGTGATATCGTTTCCCAGGCAGAACGGGAGGTATTTGCTTCCTGTGTCAGCTCTGTAAACCCAAGAGCCATTACCATGCATGTGAACGGACTGACCGGACAGGGAGCTTACGAGCTGGCAAGCCTTCTTTATGATGAAAACCAGAACATTCAGACTGTTCAGGGAATGCAGCTTCGTTTTCCAATGCCTTCCGCCTTGTGCTCCTATTGTCTTGGCGAAACAAGAATTGGAGAAGCCTATCAGATGGGTAATGTAAAGAAAATTGATTTAGGCGGTGATAAAAAATGACAAATATAAGCATAAAAAAACTGCTGGAGGAATATCCGTTTGCTACTGCATATTTTGAACAGAATAAGCTTACAATCGCTGGATTTGAAGATCAGACATTTGAGGAATTTTTAAATCATTTTTCAGAGGAAGAACTGGAAGATCAGGCGATTGATAAAGCAAAGCTTTTGTCAGACCTGCCTCTGTATCTGGATCAGATGCGTCAGTTTTTGGGAATGGAAAATGACCGGCTGGTGCATTCACTTACAATTTTACCAGGTCACGATAAATCGGGAACAGTGGAAGGATTTAAGGAACTGACTGTAGAAACATCCCAGATTATATCCATAGTAGGTCCTACCGGTTCAGGAAAAAGCCGGCTTTTAGCGGATATTGAGTGGACGGCTCAAAATGACACTCCTACCGGACGCAGTATTTTAATCAACGGCGAAGTCCCTGATATGAAGTGGCGTTACTCCTCAAATAACAAGCTGGTAGCCCAGCTTTCCCAGAACATGAACTTTGTTATGGACTTAACAGTAGTTGACTTTTTGCGGATGCATGCGGAAAGCCGTATGGTTTTAGATCCTCAGTCTGTAATAGATCGGATTATTGTCGCAGCCAATGATCTGGCAGGAGAAAAATTTGAACTTTCCACACCGGTTACCAGCTTAAGCGGCGGACAGTCCAGAGCGCTAATGATTGCAGATACTGCCATATTAAGCTCCTCTCCCATTGTCTTAATTGATGAAATAGAAAATGCCGGAATTGACCGAAAAAAGGCATTAAAGCTTCTTGTGACATCAGATAAGATCGTATTGATGGCAACCCATGATCCACTTCTTGCTTTAATGGCAGACAAGCGGATTGTCATTAAAAATGGTGGTATTAATCATGTAATTTATACCAGTGAAGAAGAAAAACAGCTGCTTGATAAGTTGGAGAGAATGGATTCCCTTATCCAGACCGCACGCCAGGAACTTCGGTCAGGAAATACACTTTCTCCCGACCTGCTGGCAAATTAAAAAGATATTGTTAATCCTCCAATCAGGTTTAAACAGCCTGCATTGGAGGATCTTTTTTTATTTAGCCCTCTATTCCGCGGATTAAATTAACCATCTCAATAGCTCCCGCTGCGCAGTCAAACCCTTTGTTGCCTGCTTTTGTTCCAGCCCGCTCAATTGCCTGTTCAATATTTTCTGTCGTCAGGACTCCAAACATGACCGGAATTCCACTGCTTAAGGATACCTGGGCAATGCCCTTGGAGACTTCACTGCAAACGTAATCATAGTGGGTGGTGCTGCCCCGAATGACCGCACCCAGACATATGACAGCATCATATTTGCCACAGCCTGCCATCCTGGAAGCGATCAGGGGGATCTCAAAAGCTCCGGGCACCCATGCTACTTCTATGTCCTCCTCGCTGATCCCATGTCGTTTTAAACAATCCACAGCGCCGCCAAGAAGCTTTGATGTTATAAATTCATTGAAACGTGCGGCTACAATGCCGATTTTGATTTTCTCTGATACCAGTGAACCTTCGAAAACTTTCATAATAAATTCTCCTTTATGATTAATAATGTAAAATGTGTCCCATTTTCTTCTGCTTGGTTTTTAAATAAAACAGATCATGATCATTTGCCGGAATCTGTATCGGGACCCGCTCTATAATTTCCATACCAAAGCCAGACAGCCCATATACCTTCTCCGGGTTATTGGTAAGCAGGCGCAGGGTTTTAACTCCTAATTCCCTCAATATCTGAGCACCGATATAATATTCTCTGGGATCGCCTTCAAAGCCTAACGCAAGGTTGGCTTCCAGAGTATCCATGCCTTTGTCCTGCAAGGCATAAGCACGCAGTTTGTTAACCAGTCCGATACCTCTGCCTTCCTGGCGCATATAAAGGAGAATGCCCCTGCCTTCCTGTTCAATCTGGGTCATGGCGGCAGCAAGCTGCTGTCCGCAGTCACAGCGCATGGAGCCGAACGCATCTCCGGTAAGGCACTCAGAATGAACGCGGCACAAAATGTTTTCCCCATCACCAATTTCGCCTTTGACAAGAGCGACATGATGCTCCCCGTTTAATTGATTAACAAAGCAGTAAGCTTTAAAATCTCCATATTTTGTAGGCATGTCGCTGATTGATGTCTGCTCCACCAGTCTGTCATGTTTTTTTCTGTATTCCTGCAATGCAGCGATGGTAATAAAGGGAATCTTCCATGTTTCAGCCAGCTTTATCAGTTCAGGAGTCCGCATCATGGTACCATCCTCTCCCATGATTTCGCAGCAAAGTCCGCATTCTTTCAGCCCTGCCAGACGCATGAGATCCACGGTGGCTTCTGTGTGACCGCCACGCTCCAACACTCCGTTTCGTTTTGCAAGCAGTGGAAACATGTGGCCGGGGCGACGGAAATCTTCCGCTTTTGCTGTATCATCCACACATTTTATTGCGGTCAGAGATCGCTCCGCTGCAGAAATCCCGGTTGTAGTGTCCGCATGATCCACAGATACAGTAAAGGCAGTGGAATGATTGTCGGTGTTTTCAGAAATCATCTGGGGCAAATCCAGGCGGCGGCATAACTCTTCATTCATGGGCATGCAGATCAGCCCTTTTCCATGCGTAGCCATAAAGTTAATATTTTCGGTAGTGGCAAACTGGGCGGCGCAGATGAAATCGCCTTCATTTTCCCGTCCCTCATCGTCTGTTACAAGAATGATTTTTCCCTGCTGAAGCCATTTAAGTGCCTCTTCTATGGTGTTATATTCAAACATTTTACTCCTCCTAATAGCCAGATTTTGTTAAAAATTCTCTTGTGATACCGCTTGGCTGCGGTTTATCCGGTGCCGATAATAAAAATTTTTCCATGTATTTTCCCACAAGGTCATTTTCCAGATTAACCAGATCACCAGCTTTTTTATATGACAGGGTGGTGGATTTTACTGTATGGGGGATAGCAGAGATACAAAACTCCGTATTATTTACAGTTGCCACTGTAAGACTGATGCCATCCACTGCAATGGAGCCTTTCTCTACGATATAACGCAGTATCCTGCTATCAGCGGCAATGGTGTACCAGATGGCATTGTCATCCTTTCGAACGGACATTATCTTACCTGTTCCATCGATATGACCAGAGACAATGTGTCCGCCAAAACGTCCATCAGCCGCCATTGCGCGTTCCAGATTAACAAAATCGCCAGGCTGCAGCTTTCCAAGACAGGAACGGTTTAAGGTCTCATGCATCACATCAGCCCGGAACGTATGGGAAGAAAGACTGGCTGCCGTTAAGCATACGCCATTTACTGCCACACTGTCCCCAATTGCCAGATCATCAAAAATCACCCTGCCCTGTATGGTCAGCGAAGCGGACTGAGGACCCTTTTTTAATTCCTTCAGTACGCCTGTTTCTTCAATAATTCCTGTGAACATTAGGCATTACCTCACTTTCAATTAAAATATCTTCGCCCCAATAGGATACCGCAGTGTTTGCGAGAAGAAAGCCGTCTTTTGGGCTGGGTACACCAAGTCCTGCAACTGGTGATTTCCCGTTTGATCCTCCAAAAAGCTTTGGCGCAATGTAAGTCTGTACTTTTTTTACAATTCCTGCCTGCAATGCTGACCAGTTAAGAGTACCGCCGCCCTCCAGCAATATGCTGTCAATTTTTTCTTCACCAAGCTTTGTCATGAGTTCTGATAAATCCAAATGTCCATCTGACTGTTTTACCGAGAGAATCTGGCAGCCAGTGTCTCCATAGGCCTGCTGTGCCTGCAGATCGCTGCAGGATGTTGCGATTAAAGTCGGAACCTCCTTTGCGGTCGCCACAATCTTTGATGTAAGCGGAAGCCGCAGGTTTGTATCGCAGATAATGCGAAGGGGGTTGCGCCCTCCCTCCGTCCGGCAGGTAAGAAGGGGATCATCTGCCATAACGGTACCAATTCCCACCATTATGGCACTGTAACGAAGCCGGTCTTTTTGTACGTTTTCCCTTGCTGCTTTCCCTGTTATCCATTTGGAGTCACCTGTATACGCCGCTGTTTTTCCGTCCATAGTCATGGCATATTTCATGACAACATATGGTTTTCCCGATTGGATAAAATGGAAAAACACTTCATTGAGCCTGTCACACTCCGATTTTCGTATTCCCTCTGTGACTTCAATTCCTTTTTCCAGCAGTTGTTTAATCCCCTTTCCTTTGACCAAAGGGTTAGGGTCTAAACTTCCCACTACGACTCTTCGGATTCCTGCATTTAAAATAGCTTCTGTACAGGGAGGAGTCTTTCCATAGTGGCAGCAGGGTTCCAGTGTCACATAAAGAGTTGCTCCCTCAGGAGATACTTCACAGCTGGCAAGGGCATTTATTTCTGCGTGGGGAGCCCCAAACTGCTCATGGTACCCTGTGCCAATCACCCTTCCATCCTTTACAATGACTGCTCCTACCATTGGATTGGGATTTACAAAGCCGCACCCTTTTTTTGCAAGCTCCAGGGCCATACCCATATATTCTATGTCGTCCATATCACACCACCTTTCATTCAAAAAAAATGCCTTGAACACAGGGTCCAGGGCATTTTTTTCGGCAATCCTTCCATTGTTTATGGCCATCAACACAAAAAGCTCTGAAATGAAAGGATCATTCCAGAGCGTGTTAATCAGCAGATATATCATAAATATGAAAAAGCTGCATCATCTTCTTTCATCCAGACTTTACTGTCGGCTTCGGAGTTACACCGAATCATGCCTTGCGGCTCGTGGGCTATACCACCGGTAGGGAATTACACCCTGCCCTGAAGATTGTTGTTCAATTGGGGTTATAATACTCCCCCATGGGATAAATGTCAAGTGAAAAAGTGAAAATCCCTCCTGCAAATGTTCTGAAAAGTGAAAATCCCCACTATTATTATAAAAAAATTCAAATCATGCTTGCAATTCATACTATTTTGGTATAGTATGAAATCACAAAGATATGTTAGTAAATACTAACCATTGAATTCCCATTTGGGGAATAAAGGAGGTTGATTGATATATGAGTCATTCATTACTTGAAATTAAAGATTTAATTGTTTCTGTGGAAGATAAAATAATACTAAACGGCATTAATCTTACCATAGGTTCGGGAGAACTTCATGTCCTTATGGGACCAAACGGAACTGGTAAATCCACTCTCGTATCTGCCATTATGGGGGATCCCCGGTTTCAGATTGAAAGCGGGCAGATTCTTCTAGATGGGAAAGATATCACAGAAATGAAAGCAGACGAACGAGCAAAAGCCGGTGTCTTTCTTTCATTCCAGGTTCCGGAAGAGATTCCGGGAGTCACTTTGGAAGATTTTCTACGTACAGCGAAAGGCTCCCTTGAAAAACGTCCCCCTAAGATTCTGCAATTTAAAAAGGAACTGAAAGAACAGATGAAAGCGTTAGATATGGATCCCAGTTATGCGGAACGGTACTTAAATGTAGGCTTTTCTGGCGGTGAAAAAAAGAAAACGGAGATTCTTCAGCTTCTTATGCTACAGCCAAAGCTGGCTCTTTTAGACGAAACGGATTCCGGTCTTGATGTGGATGCGGTCCGCACCGTTACAAAAGGGATCCGTGCATTTAAAAACCGGAAAAACGGGCTTTTTATCATTACACATAATGCCAGAATTTTAGAAGGTCTTGACGTGGATGTGGTACATGTACTGGAAGGAGGCAAAATAGCCTATACCGGCGGTCAGGAACTGATTTCAAAAATTACACAGGATGGCTTTGGCGTTCTTGGGAAGGGGGTTGGACTCCATGAAGGACTTTAAGGAAGAAAAAACAAAAGTCGACCAGGCTGACCGGACCATTTATGATGTGAAAGACAGGCTGGATCCGGCGTTCCTTATGGACTCCGGTATTACTCCGGAGATTGTAAACCAGATCTCAAGGGAAAAAAATGAACCGGAATGGATGCGTCTGTTCCGCCTTAAATCATTGAAATTATATAATGAAATACCGCTTCCCACCTGGGGGCCATCTCTTGACGAACTGAATATGGATCAAATTGTCACTTATGTCCGTCCAAAATCAACCATGAAAGCCAAGTGGTCCGATGTTCCCGACGATATCAAGGAAACCTTTGAACGTCTTGGAATTCCGAAAGCGGAGCGGAAATCTCTGGCAGGTGTGGGGGCACAGTACGACTCTGAAGTGGTTTACCACAATGTCCGTGCAGAGGTTGCTTCCCAAGGCGTAGTCTATACCGATATTGAGAGCGCGCTTACCGGCACTTACAGTGAAATGATACGAAAGCATTTTATGAAACTGGTACCTCCGTCTGACCACAAGTTTGCGGCTCTTCACGGAGCAGTCTGGTCCGGAGGTTCTTTTGTTTATGTCCCCGCAGGTGTTTCGGTTGAAATCCCGCTTCAGTCCTATTTCAGGCTTAACGCTCCGGGTGCGGGTCAGTTTGAGCATACGCTGATTATTGTTGAGGAAGGAGCCTATCTTCATTTTATAGAAGGCTGTTCCGCTCCCAGATACTACGTTGCCAATCTTCATGCAGGCTGTGTGGAGCTGTATGTTGGTAAAAATGCAAGACTCCGCTACTCCACCATCGAGAACTGGTCCAAGAATATGTACAATTTAAACACAAAACGCGCTTCAGTGGAGGAAGGCGGAACTGTTGAATGGATCTCAGGGTCCTTTGGCTCCCATATCTCCTACCTATACCCCATGAGCATTTTGAAAGGGAAAAAGGCACGTATGGAGTTTACAGGCATTACTTTCGCAGGAGAAGGCCAGAACCTGGATACAGGTGCGAAGGTTCTCCACGCTGCTCCGGATACCACCTCTCACATCTCAACCAAATCCATATCCAGGGATGGTGGCAATTCCACATTCCGAAGCGTGGTAACCGTTACGGAAAAAGCAGAAGGAAGCAAATCAGCGGTTTCCTGTGAATCACTGATGCTTGACAGTATTTCCCGTTCCGATACCATACCGGTTATGGATATCTCCTGTAATCAGGCGGATATCGGTCACGAGGCAAAAATTGGTCGAATCAGCGAATCAGCAATCTTCTATCTGATGAGCCGCGGTCTGTCAGAGGATGATGCAAGAGCTTTAATCGTAGGCGGTTTTGCAGAACCCATTGCAAAAGAACTGCCGTTAGAATATGCGGTGGAAATGAACAATCTAATTCATCTTGAAATGAAAGGAAGCATTGGCTGAAAGGAGGAACAAAACTATGAATACACAAATTAATCGGCTCCCCGTTCCTACCTGGAACCGGACCGGAGTAAACTGGCTGGATCAAAAAGCACTGCCTCCTGACAGAGAATATTTACAAGGCAGACACCTTCCTTATGATGGCATCCTTCCTCACGGAATCACTCTGATGGACCATCTCCCGGCGGACGTTGCTGAAATTAAAAGTGGTATGGGTGAATGGCTGGATGAATTTATCAGAAATGGCGCAGATAAAACCTGTTACTTATTAGGAAATGGCATTGCCAGTGAACCTGTTATTATCACACAGAATCTGGATCTTACCCAGCCGGTTATCAGAACTCATTATGCCATAAAAGCAAAGCCGGGAAGTAACCTTACAGTTGTTCAGATTAATCGAGGGGATGCAAAAGACGGTGTTATTGAAAATTTAACTCAGATAGATGCCCAGACAGATTCCTTTGTCCGCCTTATTTCCATCCAGTTGCTGGGAAAGAACAGCCAGAGCTTTGATGCCGTTGGCGCACGCATTGGAAAAGGCGCAAAAGTAGAACTGATCCGTGCCGTATTTGGCGGAAAAACAGCTGCCTGCGGATCAATGGCTCATCTGGAAGGTCAGGGAGGAGGCTATCAGCAGGATACCGCATACTTTACTGATGAGGATCAGATTTTTGATTTTAATGACATTGCCAGCCACATTGGCCGGGAAACAGTTAGTGAAATGCATACCGCTGGTGTTCTCTCAGGCCACAGCAGCAAGATTTTAAGAGGAACCATTGACTTTAAAGCAGGATCTGCACATTCCGTCGGACACGAAAATGAAACCGTACTTCTGTTAAGCCCCAGTGCCAGAAACAGGACAGTTCCCTTAATCCTTTGCGGAGAAGAGGCTGTGCAAGGTCAGCATGCAGCCACTCTGGGCCGGTTTGATGAGAAACAGCTCTACTATCTCTGTTCCAGAGGACTTAGCCAGATGGAGGCAAAGCGTTTGCTGGTAGAAGCCCGTTTTATGCCGGTGCTAAACAAAATCACTCAGGACGATCTGCGCCAGGAAATTCTGACCATCATTGAAAGGAGGCTTGATGAACATGAAATCAGTTCGTGATCAGTTCCCCATACTTTCCGTCCCTGAAAATGAAAAGAGACTGATATACTTAGATAATGCAGCAACTTCCTTCAAGCCTCTGTCCGTTTTAAAGGCAGTGGATGATTATTACCGCATGGATAATGCTAATCCACACAGGGGCGTTTACACATTAGGTGTCCGCTCCACAGATATTCATGAAAACGCCAGACTGACCGCAGCCCGCTTTGTAAACGCCGACCCGGAGGAAATTATTTTCACCCAGAATGCCACCGAAGCTCTCAATCTTGTCGCTTACAGCTATGGCATGGAGTTCTTAAAAGAGGGGGACGAAATTCTTATCTCCGTGGCGGAACATCACAGCAACCTGGTTCCCTGGCAGAGAGTTGCAAAGCACACAGGTTCCAGGCTGGTTTATCTATATCCCGGGCCAGACGGGCGGATTACAGAAGAAGAACTGGATCAGAAAATAAACCCACGCACAAGGCTGATTGCCATTGCCCACGTATCAAACGTACTCGGTACGGAAGCACCGGTAAAATCCATTGTTAAACGAGCCCGTTTACATGGTGCTACAGTAGTTTTAGACTGCGCCCAGAGTGTGGCTCATATGCCGGTTGATATCAAAGAACTGGGCGTGGATTTTGCAGCATTTTCCGGTCATAAAATGTACGCTCCCATGGGCATCGGCGTTCTATACGGCAAAAAAGAACTGCTTGAGAAAATGCCCCCGTTTCTAAGCGGAGGTGATATGATTGCAAGCGTCCATGAACAGACATCTTCCTATGCAGAAGTCCCCCGCCGTTTCGAGGCAGGAACGAGAAATGTAGGCGGAGAAGCCGGTCTAGCTGCCGCCATAGAATATATAAATTCCATAGGCTGGGAAACAATTCGTACCCATGAACACGCGCTGATGGATCAGGCCCTGAAAGGTCTTAATGCCCTGCCCTATATTACCGTATATGGCAGCACCGACAGCCGTGACCGGCATGGGGTAATATCCTTTAATGTAGATGGAGTTCATCCCCACGATACAGCAACAATTCTGGATTCAGAAGGAATTGCAGTCCGTGCCGGCCATCACTGTGCACAGCCATTAATGGAATATCTGGGGATTGGCTCCTGTGTCCGGGCAAGCATTGCCATCTACAATACAGAGGAAGATATTTCGGTATTTTTAAATAGCTTAGGACAGGTAAGGAGGTGGATGGGTTATGGAGCTTAACGCTTTATATAATCAGATTATTGTGGAAAACAGCCGTTCCAATCAAAACCGTCATAAAGTATCAGATGCGACAGCCAGCCTGGAAGGAGTCAATCCCAGCTGCGGCGATGACATCATTCTGGAACTTCGGGTGAAGGACGGAATCATTGAAGATGCCGGCTTTACCGGAGAAGGCTGTGCCATTTCCCAGGCTTCTGCATCTCTCATGATTGATCTCATTCTTGGAAAACCGGTAGAGGAGGCCCAACAACTGCTTCAGACCTTCCTCGGAATGATAAAAGGAGAAATAACAGATGAGGAGCAGTTGGATTTTCTGGAGGATGCAATAGCTCTCAAAGGAATCTCCCATATGCCGGGCAGAGTGAAATGTGCTGTGCTTCCATGGCATACATTAATGGGAATTCTTGATGAAAAGGAAACCGAAAACAAATAATGACAGCAAAAAACGTCCGGAGCTGGTTTTGGAAGTGTATCCTGAAACCGATTCCGGACGTTTTGATTTTTATTCAAGCAATTACTTATTCAAACTATTACTTATTCTATCAATTACTTTTCAGCAAACTTTTCAACAATTTTAAGAAGCAGCTTTACTACCTTTTCCATAGACTGAACTGGAACAAATTCAAATTTCCCATGATAATTGTATCCACCGGTGCAAAGGTTTGGACAGGGAAGCCCTTCATAGGATAAACGTGCTCCGTCCGTACCGCCTCTGATGGGAGTAACCAGCGGCTCAATTCCCAGATCTTCCATGGCAGTTTTTGCAATGTCGATCAGGTACATATGGGGCTCAATCTTTTCCTTCATGTTAAAATAGCTGTCTTTTAAAATCAGTTCTACTGTCCCGTTTTGATATCTGTGATTTAAATAATCTGCCACACGGGTCATAAATTCTTTTTTATCTTCAAACTTCTTCTTGCTGTGATCACGGATAATATAATCCAGTCTGGCTTCCTCTACAGATCCGCTCATGGAATCCAGGTGGTAGAATCCTTCATAACCTTCTGTATACATTGGATTCTCAGCAGACGGAAGCATATTATGAAATTCTATACCCATTAAAAGTGCATTTCTCATTCTTCCTTTGGAGGAACCGGGATGGATGCTGGATCCATGGATTAAAACTCTGGCAGAAGCAGCATTGAAATTTTCATACTCCAGCTCTCCTAACCCACCGCCATCCACGGTATAAGCAACATCAGCAGCAAATCCTTTTACATCAAAGAAATCTGCCCCTCTGCCCACTTCTTCATCCGGTGTAAATCCAATTCGGATGGTTCCATGAGGAATCTCCGGATGGGCAAGTAAGTATTCCGCCATAGTCATGATCTCAGCCACACCAGCCTTATCATCTGCTCCTAGCAGGGTAGTCCCATCTGTAGTGATAATATCCTGTCCGATATATTTTAATAAATCCGGAAAATCTTCCGGGCTCATGGTAAGTCCTGTATCCGCATTCATCAGAATATTCTTACCATCGTAATTCTTTACGATCTGCGGCTTTACATTAGTGCCTGAGTAGGCCGGTGAGGTATCCATATGAGCGATAAATCCCAGTACAGGGACTGTTTTATCCATGGTTGCCGGGATGGTAGCATACACATAGCTGTGCTCGTCAATTCTTACGTCTGCGGCCTTCATAGCCTGCAGTTCTTTTACCAGTTCTTCCGCTAGTATCCGCTGTTTGGATGTACTTGGAACAGCGTCAACCTCATCCTTTGACTGGGTATCATAGGATACATATTTTAAAAAATGATTGATCACTTCTGACATTGTTAATCGCCTCTTTTTCAATATATTTCTGGTAACGGCGTATATGAATTCAGCCGGATCCAGTTCTCCTAAAGGTTCTGTATTCTCCGGTAGTATTCTCCAGATCAACCGGAAAAATTACCAGAAAGGACCATTTGGATTTCCTTATTATACCATAAGGCACTTTTAATGTCTATGCAGCCTGAATACCATATTTGCAATTGTATCGTCGGTTTCTATTCTATTTCATCATCATTCATTGTAATCAATTTAGAATTATCTAAATATTCACCCAGCATAATTTTTACATCAGACTCCTTTAAGAAAAACATACTCTTCTCTTTTAATATATTTTTTAATATAGAGATAATCCACGCATCCGCTATACTGCGAAACTTTTGCTGCAACTGTATTAACATATCATTTATTTCATGCCTTAACACGCGAGTCTGCTTATTGAATTTTTCAATGATATCTTTTTCAATGTTATAATAACAATCAAATATATATTTAAAATCCCATAATCCCGTGCAATCAATTTCTGAAACGCAGTCTCTTGTATCGTAGAAATCGATTCTATAGCATGGAGAATGATCAAGGAAGCTTGTATGTAAAAATGATAAATATACCCATTCCAGTATCCCTTCCTCGCCGGTATCTTGTAATTTTATGTATTGGCTGTAAATATTATTAAGTACAATTTTTAGACTATCAGTAATTTCAGCAATATATGAATCAATTTCTTTTTCTATCTTCTGTGAATACCATAGATAACGATCATCTGCAATAGTCTGCAGCTCATTTATAACTTTATTTTTCAAATTAACTTCATTTATCAATTATTAATACCATCCTTTAATAGATTTGAGACATTACAGTAGCCATTGCCACTTCAATTGCACTTATAGCAACATCTCCAAATCGCACTAAAAAGGAAAAGATAATTGCACTCCATATAGAAGCACCTTTACATTCCGCAGAATTTGCTAATTTTTGAATTGTACTTAATTTTTTTCTATCTTCCCAATTTGAAGCATCAATTCTTTTTTTTATCTTCCTCCAGTAGATGGAATCAGCCAGCTTTCCAATTATCAGAAATTTTACAATCCAGAGTAAAAATAGCAACAGTCCGGCAGAATCTCTGCTATATATTATTCTCGCTAAAACTAACATATAAATAATAAACAAAGCAAATAATGTTATTATTGAAGAGATGAACCATAATAAAATTCCTTCTATCCACATCATTCGATAAGCAAACCATAATGGGCCAAAAAATGCAGCAGCTCCATTAAATTTTTTCTTTTTATTAATTTGTCTGAATCTATTTAAGTACTCGTCTTGATTTTTTTCCAGATATTCTTTTATCTCTGATATCAAATATCCGCCTATTTGGTTTTCATCATAATCCATTTTCATCACATTTATTCTCCCCATTTATCAATATGTTTAAGGCAGTCTCTAAATAGCGTTTGGCATCTTCAAATTTCCTGAGACGCAAATAAGCAGCCCCCAATGCATTTTCTGTTTTCACATCACTTTTAATCTCAACCAATTTTTCTATAGAAAATTTCAAAGCATCTCAATATCTGTATCAATATACCAAGTTATTTATAATGAAACAATTTTTTTGTTATTGGCTATAATTTGTTTATTATTTTACTATATAGAATTTTTAGCATTAATTGTTTATATAATATCCAATCATAACCACAAGAACAGAAACGATTCCCATAAAACTTCCAATTGCCTTATGTAGCCAAAATCTATATTTGTTCATCGGTACATATTTATGAGGTTTATTTTTATCATATTGAAGGATAACTTTTTTACCTATAAACACATTTTCTTTCGATTCATCGGCAAAACTAAATTTTTCTTCATATATAACATCATTAACTGTATATTGATAGATAGGATAATACCTATATTCCTTAGTAAACCTATAATGTGTATATGATTCAGTTATACCTATTATTGTGGCTTCAGTTTGATGTTTATATTTTTTTGTTCTAATTATCATTATTACACATTCAATAAATGTATCAGCAAAACCAATTAAGAATAAGATACAAATTAATGTAACTCCAAACATTTTTATACTCCCTATTATATTATTATCACCACATTAAATCAATTTGAGAATGGCATGTTCGTTCATTTCTGCGTTCATCTCAAAACTCAATACTTTATTTAATTCTACTGCACCTGTCACAAATATCTTATCCATACTTATCCCAACCAATATGCCGCCCCCTTCGCATAAATAATCTTGTTACTAAAAACACGCCTAACTAATCACTTTTAGATGGTATGTATCTATTAATATTTACCATTTTACGACATGTATTTCAACCCAAGTGCCAAAATTGTACACGTTAGCTTCCAAAATTGTACTTTGCACAGTCGAAAGAGCCAACCTTCCATTATGATGAGAGGTTGACTCTTTCGATATAGTTTCTGAATCTGTAGATCTCAGGGCATATATTATTCCGGTCTAAGTTACGTATTGGCATGGATGCCCATACAGTACATCTGCTGCACTCTTACAACTCTTGTGTCCTCAAAATTATTGACCATCATCAGCCCCTGCCTAATTATTTAAATGCTTTTCATATGCCTTTGAAACAGCTTTAAATGCATTTACTCTCCCATGACCAGTATAATTATCGAAACCTTTAGCGCCAATGTCATCGGCTGTACTTCGGATTATTTCTTCGACTTCACTAGCTTTTAGTTCTGGAGCAACGGAAAGCACAAGTGCTGCAACTCCTGCGACATGCGGGGTCGCAGCAGATGTACCGTTAAAACCTTCCACGTAATTATTAGAACTGTAGCCGTCCTTATTCATAATATCAGTTGTGAAAATATGAACACCCGGGGCTGCTACATCAACTTCCGGTCCATAATTACTACCCCAAAAATATTCGCCGTCTCTACTTGTCTTACTTTTTCTTTCACCATACTCATTACATGCTGCAACAGTTATAACATTATCTAATCTGCCAGGATAAGAAACGCTGCCATCATCGTTGCCAGCTGCAAAACAAACAACGCAACCTTTTCCGTTTCGGCCATTTCGTTTGGCATAATTTATTGCATTTGTAATTGTTTGGCTGTCTTCTCCGCCTCCCCAGCTGTTGCTAAGGACATCCGCTCCTCTGTCCACAGATTTAACAATTCCATCTGCAATTTTTGCATCATCAGTAACCCATAATCTTTCGCCACCTTCCATAACTCCATATGCAATTCTTATTCCCATTATTTTACATTCCGGAGCCACGCCGGCGATTCCTTTATTATTATTACTTTTTGCAGCCGCTATGCCTGCACAAGCAGTTCCATGGGCATCAGCACTTTTAGGGGTTGGATCATTACGCTTGTAACAGGCATCATACCCGGTTACCAGTTTATCAGATACATTTAAATCTTCATGTTTGTAATCCACACCTTCATCAATGATAGCAATAATAATATCTTTATTTCCTTTTGTAATCTTCCATGCTTCTGAAATATGGATATCTTCACCTGGAATTCCTCCAGTTTGCCCAGTATTGTTAAGAGCCCACTGCTTATTTACATATGTATCATTACTTATTGCTGCCATAGGCTTTAGCAATCGAACAAAATTAGGTTGTGCATATATTACCTTATCATTTTCATGATAAGTATTTGCCATCTCCAATGCACTTACTGCTTTACCTTCTATGGTTTCCACAAGATAAGAATTTTCCTCCCAATTAATGTTTTCGATAATTTTAACATTATTAGAATCATTAATTTTATTAATTTCTTCACTTGTTACATCTGGTTTGAACTGGATAATAAACTGATTTGTAAGTATCATTGGTGTTTTATCTTCTGCTTCTAATACCAGAAAATCATCATCATCTCGCTGTGCTTTGCTTGAAAATGAAGCGTTTTTTGAAACTTGACTAATTGTCTCTAATATAATACCATTTTTCAGATCAGTCATTTTAGGTTTTAGGTTAGAGGTTAAAGATTTGTATTTACTTTCCTTATAACCATTCTCTTTAGATGCCCGATATGATTCAGATTTTTTTAAGGTTATTTTTTTTCCATTGCTCCAATAAATAAATTCCATAATAATTCTCCTTCTATTATTTTTTGAATTTGCAAATTCAATAATAAGAAAGAAAAATTAATCATATTTGTAAACTTAAGACGTTTCTTTAAGGTCTATGAAGCAGCGGTTGATTGGGTACTGGGGAATTGTCCACACATCGGCAGGTCACAGATGTTTCTTTCTATACTGAGCCTAATGTGGATATAGATATGGAATTTTAATGTATTTTTTACTATTTACATTGATAAAATTCTAAGACTAAAAAAATAGATATGTAACTCCCAACTCTGAAACTATTCTTATTGTAATACCATTAATATATGTTTATAATAATTATACAAAATTTGTACATACATTGCATAGCAAACCACGATTTAATCCCTTATGATTGGAATTACGGAGGAACGAAATATGAATAGCAGTAAAACTTTTGATGATGTAATACAATATCTTGAGAAAAGCATTACCGAAGGTTCTGAAATCGATTATAACGAGATTTCCAAAATAGCCATGAGCCCGGCAGCATTATTCCAGCGCATTTTTATATTCGTATCAGGTATCAGCATTGCCGATTATGTAAGAAAACGCAGATTAACATTAGCCGGATATGATTTAAAAAACAGTAATATTACCGTTTTGGATGTAGCGATTAAGTATGGCTTTCACTCCCATTCTGCTTTTTCACGGGCATTTAAAGAGCACCATGGAATTACGCCATCAGAAGCCAAGTCTGATACTGCTAAACTGAGTAATTATCTTCCGATTAATTACCTGGAAATGAGATTTATAGGAGGGAAACGGATTATGGCAGATATGAAAAAGATTATTTACAAGGAAACAGATGAACGCCTGATGGTAGGTCTGGGTCGAGAGACATCATTTTTTGAAGCAGGGAATGTATGGGAAGAATTCTTTGAAGGGGATACAATCGAAAAAATGGGTTCTCTTTCCGATTCAACCTGTTGTGAAGATATAGATCCCAATGCGGGTATCGGTATGATGTATAATTTTAAAGATATGAATAATTTTGAATTCATTATTGGAGATTTTATAAATGTAAATACCGAAATTCCAGAAGGTCTGACTGCAAAACATGTTCCCGCAGGATTAACTGCCCACATTCAGATTGAAGGAAGCAATGTCGCAGAAATACTTGATTCCGCATATTTACTAATTACGGAAGCCATTGAGAAAACCGGTAAACAAATTGATCAGGAACATTTCTACTGGTGTGAAGTATACACAAACGAACGTTATTGTGACCCTTTAAACCGGGGCGAAAAGGTTATTATTGATTATATACTTCCAGTTATATAAACAGGTAAATGGTACCTTAACAGGTTAGCCTGCCACGGTACCATTTACCTTTAATCATCATTACTAACGATTGGCCAGTTCTCTGGTAATATCCTCCCAGGTCACTCCCTTTTGCGCCATCAGAACCATCATATGATAAAGAAAATCAGAAATCTCATACTTCACTTCTTCGGAATCAGGATTTTTCGCAGCGATAATAATCTCAGTCGCTTCTTCACCCAGCTTTTTTAAGATCTTATCAATGCCTTTGTCAAAAAGGTAATTGGTATAAGAGCCTTCCTTGGGATTTTCTTTTCGGTCAAGAATGACTTCAAAAACTTCCTCAAAAACTTTAAGTGGATTTGTATCCTGGTATTCTTTTTTAACCAGTTCCTGATAAAAACAGCTTCTGGCACCCGTATGACAGGCAGCACCAATCTGATTTACCTTGGCAAGAAGAGTATCGTTGTCGCAATCCAGAGACAGTGATTTTACATACTGATAATGACCGGAAGTTTCACCTTTCAGCCAGAGATTTTGACGGCTTCTGCTGTAATAAGTCATCAGTCCGGTTTTTATTGTTGCTTTAAAAGCTTCCTCATTCATATATGCCAGCATGAGAACTTCACCGGTCCGGTAATCCTGGGTAATAACAGGAATCAGTCCGTCCCCGTTTAATTTAAATTCAGAGAATTCTATGGAACTTTCAAATGTTTCCACTGCAATTCCCTGTATCTTTAATTCCTGTTTCATCTCCATACAGCCGGTTTTTCCATCAGAAACGCCGATAATTCCTGCAATGTTCTCTCTTTTTAAAGCATCTGCCAGGAAAAAAGAATCATCACTGAGTCCGGTAATAATAAATACCTCTTCTCGTGCAGATACTTCATCAAGCCCATTTTCTGAAAGAACTCCAACTCCTAAAATCATAACAGAGGCTCCCAGCTGTGCGTATTCTTCTGTATGAGACAGATAGGATATGTCGGGTAAATATGCATAAATTTTATCGTCTCCAAAACGGTCCGATGCTTCCTTCATCATATCCACATTTTCTTCCAGACTCACATCAAGAAAAGCCGCTTTGGCACCAGCATACAAATATTTTTTTACATCCTCCAGACGTTTTACCTTTCCGCCTGCAAGGATAGGAATATCTGAAACCCTTCCAATCTCTTTCATCAGTCCGATGGTGCGTTCGTGATCTGCTTCCGTTTCTGAAATGTCATAAAGAAAAAGTTCATCTGCGCCATTATCTCCAAAAAAGCAAGCCAGAGAAAGAGGACGTTCCTCATAACAGACAGTTAAATCATCAAGTCTCCACGCTTTCCCTTCCCGCATTCCGAAACCTGCAATTAATTTTTTACATTCCATCATATTTCCTCCCTTGATGGTCTTTACAGTTCAAAGGTCTTAACCGCCTCCGAAAGATCAATCCGCTTTTCATATAGGGCCTTTCCGATAATCGCACCCTGAACGCCTGCTTCGTATAATTGTCTTAAATCTTCCATGGAAGACATACCGCCGGATGCGATTACATCAAGACCTGTTTCATCAGTCAGCTTCTTTGTGTATGCCACGTTCGGTCCGGAAAGCATTCCGTCTCTTGAAATGTCAGTATACACAATGTGGCGGATGCCGTATTCCTTCATCTGGGTGCAGAGATTTGAGGCTGTGATTTCGCTTACTGTTTCCCACCCATCAACCGCTACCATTCCATCCTTCGCATCCACCCCTAACACGATCCGGTCAGCACCAAACGTTTCAATCATATCACGTATAAACTCCGGCTGCTTTACCGCCTTTGTTCCGATAATTACCCGGGCAACCCCTAAGGAAAGCATGGAAGCAATGGCCTCTTCACTGCGAATCCCGCCGCCGATCTCTACAGGAATTGTAACCGTATTCACAATTTTGCGTATTACTTCCTCATTAACAGAATGTCCGGCCAGTGCGCCGTCTAAATCAACCAGATGAAGATAGGTAGCACCCTGTTCCTGCCACAGTGCTGCTATCTCTTCCGGTTTATCAGAATATACGGTAATCTCTTTAAATTCACCTTGCTTTAAACGAACACATTGTCCGTTCTTTAAATCGATTGCTGGATAAAGCTGCATATGGGTTCTCCTTATAATGTACCTTTTGTAGATAAAACGCCGGTAATCCGTGGATCCGGTAAAGTGGCATCATCAAGCG
Organism: uncultured Paenibacillaceae bacterium; assembly: GCA_963523055.1. Classification (GTDB taxonomy): domain Bacteria; phylum Bacillota; class Clostridia; order Lachnospirales; family Lachnospiraceae; genus Lacrimispora. The sequence goes on from CAURBV010000005.1 coordinate 302,799, forward strand.
CCTTGGCAAATGCCTTAAATACCCCTTCAATAATATGATGATTGTTATCCCCTGAAAGCTTTCTGATATGAAGATTCATTTCGGCAGAATAGGATACGGCATAAAAAAACTCCTTCACCATCTCTGTTTCAAAATCTCCTACCCGCTCCGCAGTTAAAGGAACATCAAACCCCAGATAAGGCCGGCCGGACAAATCCACAGCGCACAAAATTAAAGTCTCATCCATAGGTAGTATCATACTCCCGTAACGTTTTATAGACTTTTTATCACCCAGAGCTTCCTTAATGGCTGCTCCCAGGACTATTCCTGTATCTTCAATGGTATGGTGGGTATCTACTTCCAGATCTCCCTTAACCGTCAGTTCCAGATCAAAAAATCCATGGCGTGCAAAGCTGTTTAACATGTGGTCAAAAAAACCGATGCCTGTATGAATATTGGCGATTCCGCTCCCGTCAATATTAAACTTCATCTGAATATCGGTTTCTTTGGTTATTCGAGATATCACTGCACTTCGTCCCATATTTTCCCCTCTATTCCTGGATTTCATCCTCTTCAAACCGTATTTTCACCGAATTGGCATGGGCTGTCAGCTGCTCTGCCTGAGCGAAGAAGTCAATCTCCTTGTACACATCTGCCAGTGCCTCTTTGGAATAGTAAATAATACTTGATTTCTTAATAAAGTCGTCTACGCTAAGAGCTGAGAAAAATCTTGCGGTACCATTAGTCGGAAGAACATGATTTGGTCCTGCAAAATAATCTCCCAAAGGCTCAGAACTGTATTCACCGATAAAAATGGCGCCTGCATTATGAATCCTGGTCATGTCTTCAAACGGGTTTTTCGTTACAATCTCAAGATGCTCCGGTGCAATCTCATTGACTGCTGAAACCGCATCCTTCATATTATCCGCCACAAGAATGCAGCCGTAATTGTCCAGTGATTTATTAATAATCTCAGATCTGGAAAGTTTAGAAGCCTGTAGTCTCGCCTCTTTTGAAACCTTTTCAGCCAGCTCCATGCTGGTAGTTACAAGAATTGCAGAAGCAAGCTCATCATGCTCCGCCTGGGACAACAGGTCCGCTGCCACAAACCTTGGATTCGCACTTTCATCTGCAAGCACTAAAATCTCGCTGGGTCCGGCAATGCTGTCAATGCTGGCATGGCCGTAAACAGCTTTTTTAGCCAATGCCACAAATATATTACCGGGACCTACGATTTTATTAACCCTTGGAATGGACTCCGTACCAAAAGCCAGAGCAGCAATTGCCTGTGCTCCGCCCACCTTATACACCTCAGTCGCTCCTGCAAGATGAGCAGCCGTCAGCGTAACCGGATTTACCTTACCATCCTTTCCAGGAGGCGTTACCATAACGATCCGTCCCACGCCTGCCACCATGGCTGGTATAATATTCATCAGAACAGACGACGGATAAGCAGCCTTCCCACCTGGAACATACACGCCCGCGCTCTCAAGGGCTGTTATCTTCTGGCCAAGAATGGTTCCGTCCGGTTTGCTGTCAAACCAGCTGTACTGTCTCTGTTTTTCGTGGAACAGCCGGATATTATTCATGGATTTTTCCATGACTTTCAAAAGTCTGGGATCTACGGATCTTACCGCTTCCTCGATTTCCTCTTTCGTTACCCGGATATTGGTTTCGTTCACTTCTGCTTTGTCAAATTCTCTGGTATAGGCAAAAACTGCTTTGTCTCCCTCTTCCTTTACCCGTTCTACAATCTCCTGAACGGTTTTGGCATAGGAATCGTATTGGTTGGGGTCTCTCTTTAACAATCCGGAAAGAATATTCTGTTTGGATGTCTCATCTAATTTTACAATCTTCATTGGTTTTCCTCCTGCAGCAAAAGTCTCAAATCCCGAATCAGCTTTGTGATCCTGTCATTTTCCCGCTTCATGCTCACCTGATTCACCACCATCCGGGCAGAGAGGGGGCAGATCTCTTCCAGTACCGTAAGGCCGTTCTCCTTCAAGGTCGTTCCTGTTTCCACAATGTCAACAATGACCTCTGAAAGACCAACAATGGGAGCCAGTTCAATGGAACCGTTCAGCTTAATAATTTCCACAGTCTGATGCTTTTTATTGTAAAAATAATCCTTGGCGATGGCCGGATATTTGGTTGCTACACGAATTCGCTCATGGTGCTTTAGGAGTTCACTGGCTGACTGGGGGCCGCAAACGCACATACGGCAATTTCCGATTCCCAGGTTCATCACCTCATAAAGCTTTCTTCCCTCTTCTAGAATCGTATCCTTTCCGACGATACCGATGTCCGCCGCACCATATTCTACATATGTGGGAACATCACTGGCTTTTGCCAGGAAAAAACGAATCTTAAGCTCTTCATTGGTAAAGATCAGCTTACGGGAGTCCTTATCTTTCATCTCTTCGCAGGTGATTCCGATCCGTTCGAACATTTCAAGTGACTGCTTGGCCAGACGCCCTTTTGCCAGGGCAAATGTCAGATATCTCATACGTACCCCCATTATTTTAAGTATTCTGAAAGCGGAACCACATCCATACGCTTCAAGTCAAGATTAATTACAGTTACCGATATTCCTTCCTGATCCAGATACAATAAATTCTTTAAGTCCCGCCGCATGGAATATTCTTTATAAGCTTCTATGGAACGTTCCGGCTTCTTACACTGCAGCTGAACCGGAACCTTTAAATTACGAAAATGTCCGGCAAGAGAAATGGCATTTTCTCTTGATTCCTGCTCATAAAGAATCATGGTGTTCGTCATGGAAACCTCTGTCTCAATCTTCTGTCTGCTTAAAGCCAGCAAAAGTTCATCCACAGAAATACCAAATCCCACAGCTGGGGAATCCTTCCCAAATTGTTTTAAAAGGCTGTCATACCGGCCTCCGTTTACAATATAATCCCCTGTACCATACGTATAGGCCTTAAATATAATTCCGGTATAGTACTGATACTGGCTGAGCATTCCAAGATCATAGGAAACATAATCAGAAAGTCCGTAATGATCCAGAATCCGGTTCACTTCTTCCAGACGGCTGATGGCCCTTAACGCCCGTTCATTGGAAGTCAGCTCCCTGGCAGCCTGTATCTGCTCCAAAGAACCAAAAAGCTCAGGCAGCTTTAAAAACACCTGTTTTAACTCCTGGGAAATAGGCTGGGTCATGACTAATTCTTCCACACCAAAATAATTCTTATTTTCAATCAGTTCCCGAAGAGTTTCTTCCATCTCCTCATCCATACCTGCTTCTTCCAAAAGCCCTTTAAAGAAATCTACCTCTCCCAGTTCCACCTGAAACTCAGTCAGTCCTGTTGATTTCAGTGCCTGAATTACCATTGCAAGAATTTCTCCATCTGCATCCGCTGAATCATCACCAATTAACTCAACACCAGTCTGGCTGGCTTCCTTCAGTCTTCCCTGATAGCTGGAATTGTTAATAAAGGTACGTTCCACATAACAAAGCCTGATTGGCATATCCTCATCCAGAAAATACTTGGCTGCACATCTGGCGATGGCTGGCGTTTCATCCGGCCGAAGTACCAGAGTGTGGTTATCCCGGTCAAAAAACTTGAACATTTCCTTTGCCTTCACGCTTCCCCTGGATTCATTAAAGATATCAAAAAATTCAAAGGTAGGAGTTTCTATATCCTGATAACCGCAAAGGTGAAACTCTTTCAGCATCTTTTCCTGTATTACTGCTTTTCTCGTACACTCTATTCCATAAATATCCCGGACACCATCCGGTGTATGTAACAGTTTATTAGCCATAACAACCTCCAACCGTTCAAGAAATTATATTTCATGTAAATCAAATTCAATCCACTTTCATATAGTAAAGTGATAATTTAATAACGTGTAGTTTATTATAGGCGAGAACTGTATTCTTGTCAATCTCTTCTGTCCAAATCTTTTTGAATCAGTTCCAGATAGTGAATCAGAATATCCCTGCAGCTGGATATTTTCCAGGTCTTATCCAGTTCCTCGTAGGTAAAGCTTTTTCTTCCCCCTGCTTCCATTCTTTGAAAATAACACTCAATCTGGTCAAAGGGAAGGTAATAAACTTCATTTTTATGAGTATAGGATACGATAATAAATGCGATTCCACCCTGTTTTTCAAATTCCTCCATAAAAGTAACCTGATGGGGGTGAATATTCTGCAGCGGAAATGTTTCAGAAGCACATTCCTTTGCATCAAAACAGACAGGAATTCCCTGAACCGCACCAATATAATCCACCGTACTTTTCTGATCAAAATAGGCAAGAGTAATATGTCTGCTTTCTTTATCAATGGAAATGGGTGTAATGGGAGTGGGGATTTTCTGAATCAGAGCCAGCCCTTTCTCCCGATAGCTGTCATTGCTCCGGTTAATCAGTTCCTCTAACGTGGAACCTCTTAACCCTCTTGTTTTCCAGGTTCCCATCTTTATTTCTGCCTCCATTCCCTGCATATGGCAGAATAAACAGGAGGAAGGGGTGCGGTAAATTCCTTTCCTGACAGATAAGTAAGGGGCTCGGGAAGCTGGGGTAATACCAGCTGATAGGAATGAAGAAGCTGTGACTGTACTCTGTAAAGCCTCTTCGCTTCTTCATTTACCCTTTTATCTCCGTATTTATAATCTCCTACGATCGGATGCCCAATGGAAGCCAGATGAGCCCGGATCTGATGGGTACGCCCAGTGATCAGCGTCACCCTTAACAGCGTATAGTCGCCGTAATAATCTAATGGCATATATTCTGTCGAGATTGGCACGCTGTCTTTAAATTCGCTGGTACGGACAGTAACCTGATTGGTCTTTTCATCCTTTGATAGAAACCCTGTAATCATCTGTTTCCCAGCCACATGCCCTTTCACCACACACTGGTAATACTTGTGAATGGATCTGTCCTTAAACACCTCTGACATGATCTGGAGACCAGCCAGAGATTTTCCTCCCACTACAAGACCGCTGGTATTCCGGTCCAGCCGGTTACAGACAGAAGGACGGAAACTTTTTAACTGTTCTGTGGATAACTCGCCTTTTGTAAGGAGGTAATCAATCAGATATTCCACAAGTGATTCATCGGAATCCTTAGCTTTTTGTGACAGCATTCCTGCGGGTTTATTAATCAGAATAATATTTCCATCTTCATATATGATATTTAATTTAATCTTACTTACCTTGGGAACCTTTACCTGGGAAAATTTTTCAATGGTCTCATCGGAAAGAAACAGTTTGATCTCATCTCCTTGGGAGAGCTTTTCAGAACCGTCGCATTTTTTCCCATTTAAAGTGATGTTCTTTTTCCGCATCATCTTATAAAGAAAGCTTTTCCCTGCAAGATTTAAATACTTGGACAGCAGCTTATCAAGCCGCTGCCCTGCTTCATTCGTCGATACAATCACAGACTGCATAATGGTTCCCTCTTTTACTGAATTTTACATGGACAGGCTCTTTAACAGGCTAACTGCCTGTTCAGATCTGTCGTTTTCTTCACTTTTCTCTTTTGGTTTCATACTGCTTAAACGCTTAAAAAAGGAATTTTCATCAAAAATCACTTTTACATTATAATCCAGCTTATGCTGGCTCAGCATCTGTTTTATATATTGTTCCGCTTTGCCCGAATCTGTCTTGTCTGCAGTGCAGTAAGCATGGACTTCCCCCGGCGTAACCAGTACCACATCCATTGGCAGGAGTTGTTCCTTGGATGAAATAATAAGATCATACAAAAGGACTCCCTTTTCTTCATAGGCAGAAGCCTTTTTTACAAGCAGTGGGGATAAAGACCGGTACTTGAAAGAGGCAAACAGAGGTGCTGCTATATTAGCCACTGGCAGGACGGAAAGGATTGCCATCACTGTTAACGTATTCTTTAAAGAAGTACTGTCAGCAAATTCTCTTAATATTAACTGAATGATGATGAGAACTGCCCCGATCAATACCTTTAACAGTTCTTTCTTTTTGTGGTAATCCCGGTAACCTGACTGCCCTTTTAAGCATCGTTTCACTTTCATAACCCTCTTTCTTTATCTTCGGTTGTCCACTACCCGCATAAATCCTATCATGAAACGGAGTATGATGGAATGTGGAACTGTCTTACATAAAAGCCGGAAAAATTTCATTGTTGTTCCGTATAAAGAAACCGGCCTTCCCATCATACTGTCACGTAAGGCTAACCGCACTACCTTTTTAGGATCAGCCATTACGATCTTTTTATAGAAAGGAATTCTGCCAGTCGCCTCGGCAACATCAAAAAATTCTGTTCTGACAGGACCAGGACACACGGCTGTTACAAGAATTTTTCTTGGCTTTAATTCCTCATTTAAGGCTCTGCTATAGCTTAAAACAAAGGCTTTCGTTGCAGCGTAGATGGCAAAGCCAGGCTGGGGCAGAAACGCAGCCGCAGATGCAAACTGTATGATCCTGCTGTTTTCCGACATATAGGGAAGTACCATATGGGTCACTGCACAAAGCGCTCTGCAGTTTAAATCCACCATTCCCAGTTCATCATTTAAATTAATGGAACCTGCCGCCCCGATCTTTCCATAACCGGCAGCATTGATCAGCCACTTTACCTCTGGTTTTTCTTCAAATAAAACATCCTGCAGACATTCAAGCCTGCTGTCATCTGTTAAATCAATGGCAAATGATCTTACCTTCACTGGAACAAGAGGAGATAATTCTTCAATCCGCTCCTGTCTTCTGGCAATTGCCCAGATCTCTCCAATGCCGCCAAAGCGGTCGGCAATCTGCATGATAAACTCTCTCCCCATACCGGAAGACGCTCCTGTTACGATAGCTACCTTCATCATGATCCCTTCTTTCAATCAGACATCGTTATTATTTTTTAGTTGATTTCTTATGAACATTACGAATGGTCTTTTTCTTTCGATCCCTCTGACCTCCCGCCTGGCTTTCCGTCCTTTTCCCATTTCCATTATCTTTTCCCGTTTTTCCCTGAGAAAAACCAGGTTTAAAACCAGATTTGGGGCGAATCAGGCATTTCTTATCAAAACCAATTAAATCAGTTCTGCCAGCTTTCGTTAACGCCTCTTCCACCAGCTCATAGTTTTTTGGATTCCGGTATTGGATTAATGCCCTCTGCATCGCTTTTTCATGGGGATTGGTGGGAACATAAACCGGTTCCATGGTTCTGGGGTCATAGCCTGTGTAATACATACAGGTGGAAATGGTAGAAGGCGTAGGATAAAAATCCTGAACCTGCTCCGGCATATATCCAAGATCCCTAAGATACTCAGCAAGCTCAATGGCTTCCTTTAATCCCGATCCCGGATGGGAGGACATTAAATAGGGAACCAAATACTGTTTTAACCCAAGACGTCCGTTCATATCGTTGTATTCCTTTACGAACTTACGATAAACGTCATTTCTTGGTTTTCCCATTTTGCTGAGAACATTGTCCGCTACATGCTCCGGTGCTACTTTTAACTGACCGCTTACATGATATTCACAAAGCTCTTTTAAAAATTTCTTACCCGGATCTGCAAGGACGTAATCAAAACGGATTCCTGAACGGATAAATACTTTCTTTACCCTGGGTAACTTTCTTAACTTTCTTAAAAGCTCAATATAATCGGAATGGTCAGCCCTTAAATTCTTACAGGGTTCCGGGAAGAGACACTGCTTATTGGGACAGGCTCCTTTCCCGATCTGTTTTTCACAGGCTGGATAACGGAAATCCGCAGTGGGACCGCCCACATCATGGATATAGCCTTTAAAATCCGGTTCATTGGTCAGCCATTTCGCTTCCTCAATCAGGGAATCATGACTTCTGGCCTGTATAATCCGGCCCTGATGGAAGGTAAGGGCACAGAAACTGCATGCTCCGAAACAACCGCGGTTGCTGATAAGACTGAACTTAATTTCCCTGATCGCCGGTACTCCGCCCAGTTCTTCATAGGAAGGGTGATAATTTCTCATATAAGGCAGGGAATAAACCTGGTCCATCTCCTCTGTTGACAGCGGTTTTGCCGGTGGATTCTGAACCACGTATAAATTGTCCTTGTAGGGTTCCACAAGACGCTTTCCGATAAAAGGATCTGTATTGCCATACTGAATATAATAGCTCTTTGCATATTCCAGCTTATCTTTTTTCATGCTGTCATATGATGGAAGAACCAGTGCATCATACACCGATTCCAGGCTGTCTGTTTTGTAAACCGTTCCCTCTACAAAGGTAATATCCCGGATGTCAATGCCGCTGTTTAAGGCATCTGCGATTTCAACAATGGATTTCTCCCCCATTCCATAGGAGATTAAATCCGCTTGTGAATCAATCAAAATGGAGTGTTTCAGACGGTCTGACCAGTAATCATAATGAGCCAGACGCCTTAGACTGGCTTCAATTCCACCGATTATAACAGGTGCTTTCTTATAAACAGAGCGAATGAGATTGCAGTAAACCGTAGTGGCATAGTCCGGACGTTTTCCCATGACTCCTCCTGGAGTGTAGGAATCCTGCTGACGTTTTTTCTTGGAAACGGAATAATGATTCACCATAGAATCCATATTTCCGCCGGAAACCAGAAATCCAAGCCTTGGCTCACCAAGAACAGAAATGCTTGATGGATCCTTCCAGTCAGGCTGCGCTATGATCCCCACCTTATATCCATGTGCCTCTAACAGACGGCTGATTATGGCGTGTCCGAAGGACGGGTGGTCTACATAGGCATCCCCTGTTACATAGACAAAGTCACATTGTTTCCACCCCCGGATATTCATGTCCGCCCTGGTGATCGGTAGATAGTCGTGCATCATGATTGAACTCCATTTCTTTCTAACAGCTGATAATAATCGTAAATAAAACAATCGGCAAGTTCCCGCTTTTCTGCTTCCATTGCTTTGGAAAATCCGTCATCTATGGCACAGACTGTCATTCCGGCACGTTTCCCCGCCAGTATTCCTGCCGGAACATCTTCAAACACCAGGCACTGTGACGGTATAACATTAAGCTCCTTTGCCACCTTTAAATAAATATCCGGTGCAGGCTTCCCTGCCGCTACCTCACAGGAAGTAGCTACTACATTAAAATACTTCCCGATTTTTAAGGAATCAATCACCGCATCCACCATCTCTCTTCCGTTGCTGGTGGCAATTCCCATGACAATACCCTGGGAGGCCAGATAAGCCAGAAATTCTCCTGCCCCCGCTTTTAAAGGGACTTCATTCTTATATTTATCCAGAGACATATCTGTCCAGATCCTCTTGATCTCTTCCAGAGACTCTGTAAGCTTAAAACGCTCTTTAAAATAAAAGGCAGTTTCCGTAAAGCTCATTCCTTCAATCTCTTTTTCTAAATCTTCCGGACAGGGAATTCCCCTGCTTCCTAAAAATTCTATATCAATGGATTTCCACATCCACATGGAATCCACCAGGGTTCCATCCAGATCAAAAATCACGGCCTTTTTCTCATTTAACATCTTTTGTTTTTTCTTCCTTTCCATGGCGCTTTAATAAGTCAATCTCTTCTCTTGTAAGTGGGCGGTAATCTCCCGGCTGTAAATTCTCATCCAGCTTTAAACTTCCCATAGAGAGCCTCTTTAAGTATACCACACTGCACCCCAGCGCTTCAAACATTCGTTTTACCTGATGGAATTTTCCTTCCCTGATGGTAAGAAGTATGGTGGATGGATTTCCATATTCCACTATTTCAAGACTGGCAGGCATGGTTATAGTCCCATCTTCCAGTTCCACTCCCTCTTCCATACGCTTCGTTGCATCTGCAGGAATCTCTCCGTCTATTTTAGCATAGTACACCTTATCCACATGCTTTTTTGGAGATAAAAGCTGATGAGCCAGATCTCCGTCATTGGTTATAAGAAGCAGGCCCTCTGTATCAATATCCAGTCTTCCTACCGGGAACAAATCTCCCCGCTTTCGATCGGTAATCAAGTCAATCACTGTCTGATACCGTTTATCTTCTGTCGCTGATACAACTCCCTGGGGCTTGCACAGCATATAATATTCTACTTCTGCGTAGGAGATGGTTCTTCCGTCAACAGCAATCACATTCTGGTCCGGTATAATTTTACGCTCCGATTTTTTCTCTGGAATTCCGTCAACGGTAATTCTGCCTTTTCTTGCCATCTCTTTGATCTGACTTCTTGTTCCTTCTCCCATTTCAGTTAAATATTTATCTAATCGAATCTCTTTCATCATTGCCACCGCCATCCCGGATAGTATTTATTTTTAAGGGTATCACCATTGCCTTTTGCAAATCCCAGAGGAAATCCATCTACGCAGATTAAGCACCAGCCCTTTATTCTTTCATCTGTTTCTGTTAAAAAAACAGTTTCTCCTTTTAGATACCGGATCACTCTCTCATCTTCTTTTTGAAATGAGAGAGTTTGTTTAAATTCTTCCATTTTTAAGGACTGTGCCAGCGCCTGGGAAGGTTCAAACCGTTCTTTTTTCATCTCTCCAAGGAAAAGGCCTGTTCGCAGATAACGGAGTTTTCCTCCGTTTTCCGGAAAATATTCCGGAAGATAATACACACAGTCATTCTTTATCTCTATGCGGGAGCTGATCAGGGGTTTTGATATCAGGGAAAGAAACTGGGAAAGCTCTTTTGGAAGCTCTTTTTCCTTTTTCCTTCCGTCCTTTGTTTCTTCTGACCCAACAGATCCGCCCTTTTTCCTTAAAAGTGCCATAAAATGGCCCTCTCCCTTGATTTTATGAGGAAACAGACGCAGGCAGCCTGACAGACCGATTCCGTCAGAAGCTCCCTCAAACAGAGGCAGCTTTATTAATTCCATATCAGTATGGTTTTTAAGGATCAGGCGTATGATATCTTCGTTTTCACAAATGGAGAAGGTACAGGTGGAGTACATCATAAGTCCGCCAGGAGCCAGCATATCTACTGCATGTCCAACGATCTGTTCCTGAATCGCCGCATAGTATTCCGGCCCATGCTCTTCATAGCTTTTTACCATGTCTGCGTCTTTTCGAAACATCCCTTCTCCGGAACAGGGTGCATCCACAAGAATTTTATCAAAAAAACCAGTAAATGTGGCTTTTAACTTTTGAGGTTCCTCGCTGGTAACACAGATATTTTCAATTCCCCACAGCTCCAGATTTTTTAACAGTGCACGTGCCCTGGAATTGCTGATATCATTAGAGACCAGGAGCCCCTTTCCCATTAACTTTGCCCCAAGTTCCGTACTTTTGCCTCCTGGAGCAGCGCAAAGATCCAGAACCTTATCTCCCGGCACGATTGGAAGCATATGTGCCGGTGTCATAGCGCTGGGCTCCTGCAGATAATAAAGTCCGGCGTAATAATAAGGATCTTTTGCAGGACGCTGTTCTCCTTCATAATAAAATCCGTTGCTGATCCATGGAACGGGATGAAGCTTTAACGATGTCATTTCCACAAACGCTTCAGGGGAAACCTTCCATGTATTGACACGCAGTCCGTACAACCGCTCTTCCTCAAAGCTTTTTAAATAGGCCTTATAATCCTCTTCTCCCAGCAAGTCCCTCATTCTGTTTAAAAATTCTTCCGAAATCTTGATTTCTTTCACTTTTTTACTCCCATTTCATCTCTATGTAAGCAATCTTAATATACTAATATGAATATTTCAACCGGTATTTCTCCAGATATTTTAATACCCAGTAGGGGTTTACACTCATCTCTTCGTTGTTATCCGTCCGGATATAGATTCCCAGATGAAGGTGTACATCAAAATTACCAGTAGTACCTTCTACTTTACTGTATCCGGTATCACCCATAAATCCCAGCAGATCCCCTGCACTCACCTTATCACCCTTTTTCCACTCCCGGCTGTAACTGTAGAGATGGGCATAATATAAATATGCCCCTCCAGGAGCCCGTATCCCCAGCCGCCAGCCGCCTTTTTCCAGCCAGCCCACCTTTTCCACCACTCCATCGCTGATACTGATAACGGGATACGTTCCTCTTGGTTTTGTGTTTCCCATTATATCACAGCCTTCATGTCCCCGCTCTCCTCCATAGCTGCGGCTTTCCATCCAGCCGTTTTGAAATTTCACATCAGGAAAATCAGGATTGGCATTTTCAGGTACGGGAAAATACTTTAAATCACCCAGTATAATTTCATATGCCTTTTTTAATTTCCGGTACTCTGCAGGCTTTATTTTTAAAAGTCTGTCAGTATGTACGGTTAAATCCTTTACTTTTGTTAAATCATACTGATGCTCTACCATCAGGGAAGTAAGAGTATCGTAGTCGATGTCTTTTAAGTCAGCAACTATAGTTCCAAGCTGCATACTTCTAAAATCATCACTTTCCCAGGTATAGGCATTCAGCTGATAAAACGTCGGATTATTATACAGATAATCAATCATGGTCACATGAAATACAGAAAGGATCAGGATTAAAAAAACAATCACCATCATATCAATCTTGCCTTCTCAATATAATTGTATAAAACAATCTATTCAGGTGCGTATGAAAAAATCCTTTTTCCGTTTTCTTTCTGTTGCCGCACTCTTTGGGCTGCTTCTTTTTCATGATACCGCATTTGAAGGAGCCAAAAGCGGACTGATTCTATGGGGCAGCGTGGTAGTGCCCACTCTCCTGCCGTTTATGATATGTTCCAATGTAATTGTTTCCCTAAATGCCATACATATTCTGATTTTTCCGGTCAGGCAGCTTCTGCAACGTTTCTTCTGTCTGTCGGATGCCGGGTGCTATACCTTTGTCTCCGGACTGCTCTGCGGCTATCCCATGGGTGCTAAAACCTGCAGTGAATTTATGGACGCCAACCGGATTTCACAAAAGGAAGGAAAATACTTATTAGCAATCTGCAATCACCCCAGCCCCATGTTTCTTTTGGGATATGCAGCGTCTGGTTTGCCAAAGAGTGTTCCGGTCTGGATGCTACTGCTTTGCATTTATGCCCCGGTCATACCAGTAGCACTGATTGCCCGGTTCTGTTACAAGGTTGATCGTCCGTTCCGCTCCATGCCGGTTTCGAAAGAATCCATAATGTCTTTCGATGAGAGCCTTATGAGTTCCTGCGAAGTAATGGTAAAAATAGGCGGATATATTATGCTTTTTTCCATCTTGGCCTTCTATATTACAAAGCTTCCTGTTCTTTGTGCGGAATATAAAGCAGTACTTCTTGGATTTGTGGAAATCACCACAGGAATCCAGGCTATTTCCCATGTATTCTCCCATACTATGGGCGGTTTATGGATCAGCGGGGCTACTGCCTTCGGTGGTTTATCCGGTGTGTTTCAGACAAAGAGTGTCATAAAAAATGCCGGATTATCCATCCGGCACTATGTAGCATGGAAAGCAATTCATACTCTCCTGACAATTCTACTGTTTATTCTGCTGACCCGTTTTCCAATCCTTCTGCTGTCTGCATAACAGCTCCTGTCAGTTCCTGACGGTTAGAAGAAACAATATCGTAGCTTGACTGCATGGAAGTCATAAAAGCGTCAAAACGCCCCTGTGCGCCCTCCATGGAGTGACTGATGATCGTCTGCAGACTCTTTAACATATCATCTGTATATTGAACAGAGCTTTGACGAATGCCGTTTGCATCGGCAACAGCCTGTTCAACGATCTGCTGCGCCTGAACCTGAGCCTGTTCAATAATCTCATTGGCCTGAGCATAGGCTTTTTGCATAATCTCGTGTTCATTTACCAGTTCATTGGTCTGGGCATTGGCCTGGGCTAAAATGGAATCTGCCTGCTGACGTGCTTCGCCCATGATGGCATCCCTGTTGCTGATAATCTTCTGGTACTGCTTGATCTCATCCGGAATTCGAAGGCGAAGTTCCACCAGCAGTTCTTCCAGTTCATCTTTGTTTACCACAATCTTACTGTTAGAAAGGGGCTGGTACTTACAACTGTCAATATATTCTTCGATTTCACCGATTAACTGTTCAATTCTGCTCATCATAATACGGACACTCCTTGCTTTATTTCGTTCTATCTTCTATTTTTTTCCTTACACGTTCTGCAATTTCTTCCGGCACAAACGCGTTTATCTCACCGCCATAAGAGGCAATCTCCTTCACAATGCTGGAACTTAGATAGGAATACTTTAAATTCGTTGTTAAAAACACAGTATCCACCTCTGGTGCAATCACCCGGTTTGTCTGTGCAATCTGTAATTCGTATTCAAAATCTGTTACAGCGCGAAGTCCGCGGACTACCGCATCCGCCTGATTGGCTCGTACAAAATCTATCATCAGCCCGCCAAAGGATTTTACTTCAACATTAGCAAAATTACTAGTCAGGCTCTTTAACATATTAACACGTTCTTCTACAGAAAACAACGGAGTTTTTGAATAATTATTTAAAACCCCGATAATTAAATGGTCACACATTCTTGCCGAGCGTTCAATGATATCAAGATGGCCAAAGGTCACCGGATCAAAGCTTCCCGGATAAACTGCTTTTTTCATATTGTTACTTCCTTTTATTTATTCTTTTCCTATTTTTTTAACAAACACATGCTTATTTGTTTTGTAGTTCTTCTCCTTCATAATCTCGTAGCCCATAGAGTTAAGATAATCAAAACTGGTATCCAGGGACGCTTCAATAATGATAATGGTTTCTTCTCCAATCAGGGATGAATCAGTGAAATATTCCAGGACTTTCTTCTCCCATTCCATGCGGTATGGAGGATCCATAAAGACTGCATCAAACTGATAGTCTTTGCCTTCCAGCCGCTTCATTGCAGTCAGTACATCGCAGTTCATCACCACGCCATCGGTTTCCAGCCTGGTTGTTTTTAAATTTTCTCGGATGCATTCTGCTGCCTTTGGGTTTTGTTCCACAAAAACTGCCAGCTTTGCTCCCCTGCTTAAAGCTTCTATTCCAATGGCTCCGCTTCCGGAGAATAAATCCAGAAAGCAGCTGTCGTAAATACTGTCATGTATCATATTAAAAAGTGTTTCTTTAATCCGGTCGGTTGTCGGTCTTGTATCCAGACCTTCTATGGTCTTTAAAATAAGCCTTCTGGCTTTTCCAGCAATTACTCTCATTATACTACGTTCCTCACATTATTTTTCCAAACTATTATAGTATGAATACGGAAATTATACAACAAAAAAAAGAAAGGAGCTGCAGCCCCTTTGTAATCAAATGAATGATTACTGGCTGTAGCTCCTTTTGAATTGTTACAGATTATTTGCCTGCAATCTGTCTTTCATAGGCTTCGATCATTTTCTTAACCATATATCCGCCTACGGAACCATTCTGTGCGGAAGTTAAGTTACCGTTGTATCCACTTGTTAACGGTACACCTAATTCGTTTGCTACTTCCATTTTGAAACGATCCATTGCTTCTTTTGCTTCTGGTACATTTGTAGTGTTAGATTTTCCTGACATAATTAAATGCCTCCTTTTCATCTATTCACCATGTTCGTAAATCTTTTTTCATGGTGTGTTTTGTGCTACACTCCTATTATGGCTTTAATAAGGTGAAATACACTAGAAGGTTTTTCGTAAAATGTTATTTTCAGGAAAAAAATGAACCACTTCATGTTATTTATGATGCTGCAACGCAAATCAGCCCTCGTTTAGTATCTTTTCAATATTGGTTTTGACCAGCTGGAAGGCCACTTCATTCATGCCGCTGTTAATAATTACGTCAGCCAGAGGCTTTGTTGGTTCCACATAAAGATAATGCATGGGCTTTACCGTGGTTAAATACTGCTCCACAACTCCTTCAATATCTCTGCCCCGTTCTTTTACGTCACGGATTACCCGGCGTAAAATTCTCTCATCTGCATCCGCCTCAACAAAAATCTTAATATCAAACATATCTCTTAAGCGCTCATCAGCAAAAACTAATATTCCTTCGACTAAAATAACCTTTTTAGGCTCAACTTTAACGAACTTGTCAGAACGATTGTGTTTGGAATAATCATAAATCGGACAATCCACTGACTCTCCGTTTCGCAGTGCAGCCAGCTGATTGAGCAAAAGTTCTGTCTCAAATGCTTCCGGATGATCGTAATTCATCTTTTTTCTTTCTTCAAAGGGAACCCCATCCTGCCGCTTATAATAATTATCATGGTAAAGAACTGCTATATTATCACAAAATGCATCTTTCAACCGGTTGGTAAATGTTGACTTTCCTGAACCGGTACCTCCGGCAATTCCTATTATAATACAATTCATCTTCCGCAATCCTCCACTAATCTGGTTCTGTACACACAAAAATTATTTTATCAGAAAGACCGGATGAATTCAATGGTTTTTCTCTCTGTATCTGTTCTTATTCTTTTATTTCATTATAGTAATTTGCCAGAGTCACAGTCATATAGGGATATACATAAATATAAGCGAGTGAGCATGTGACAAGCGCCAGTAAATGCCACAGGATAAAGGACAATTCCAAAACAAAATATTCCCATAATCGCCCGTCCATCATATCTTTGCTCTCTTCAATGCACTGGAAAATACCTTTTTCCGGATTTTCAACCATAATAAAGATTGCCTGAGAATACCTTAGTGCAGCTATTATACCTGGAATGATGAGCAATAGTGACCAAAGAGTAACAAACACTCCTATCATAAAATAAAGACCAAATGCTTTTAAAAAGTAGGAAGCACTGGAAAATAAATCACCATAAGACATGGATTCGTCACGTTTTGACACTTTTAAACAGTAAGACTGATAACCGAATTCCAACAGTGTATTAATAATTAAATATACGATTAAGAAAACAATACTAAATAGGATATACGACCGCCATTGATCGGCTCCTGCGTGACTGCTTTCCAGTATTTTCTGCCATTTATCCAGAAACATCTGAATCACTGATAAAACCGTAAGAATGATACCCATAATTACAGTAACCAGATATGGGCTAATTAATGCCTGTTTCATTGCATTTTTAGCATCTGCCTTTAACGCTTCTCTGTTCATACTGCTGCCTCCTGATTAATAATTTATTTTATCAATTACAAATTCAGCCTGTCGTAACTTTTTTCCAGATATTCACTAAGCTTTCTGCTCAGTTCTGTATTCTCCTCTTTTTCCAGATCAGGATCTTCTGAAAAAATGTGTTTTACTTCCTCTGATACCGTCTTTAATAGGTTGGCATCGGTAAAAATATCGCCTAATTTAAATTCCATCTCTCCGCTTTGACGGATGCCGAAAATATCACCAGGTCCTCTTAACTTTAAATCTTCGGAAGCAATAAAGAAGCCATCATTTGACCTGTTTAAGATATCCAGCCGTTCCTTTGTTCCGTCCTGATCCGAGCCATTTACTAAAATGCAGTAGGACTGATATTTGCCGCGCCCCACCCGGCCTCTTAACTGGTGAAGCTGTGCGAGACCGAATCTCTCCGCATTTTCTATCATCATAACGGTAGCATTTGGTACGTTAACTCCAACCTCGACGACAGTGGTGGAAACAAGAACAGAAATTTCTCCGGAAGCAAACCGTTCCATAATGCTGTTCTTTTCTTTTCCCTTCATCTTGCCATGAAGATATTCAATACTCATTCCTGGAAGTGCCTGCTTTAACGTGGCAGTATAATCCACCACATTTTCTGCTTCGATCATCTCACTTGCTTCCACCATAGGACAGATCACGTAAGCCTGTCGCCCGTCTGCAACTTCTTTTTTAATAAAATCATAAGCCTTCTTCCGGTATCCGGTATCCACCACGCAGTTTTTAATTGGCAGCCGGTTGGCAGGAAGTTCATCGATCACGGAAATATCCAGATCTCCGTAAATAATGATTGCCAGGGTTCTTGGAATGGGAGTTGCACTCATTACCATAACATGAGGTTCTTCTCCTTTTTTCCCTAACAGTTCTCTTTGCCCTACGCCGAAGCGGTGCTGCTCATCTGTAATTACCAGAGCAAGCTTATCATAAATGACTTTATCCTGAATCAATGCATGAGTTCCTATTATAATGTCAGCCTCGTGGTTTGCTATTTTCTCATAAGCAATTCTTTTTTCCTTAGCAGTCATGGATCCAGTGACAAGAACCGGCACCTTATTAATCTGGTATTTTAAGAACAGCTCATTCATAGATTCATAATGCTGCCTGGCAAGAACCTCTGTGGGCACCATGAGAGCTCCCTGATAACCGTTACAGGCTGCCTGAAGCAATGCCAGTATGGCTATAATTGTTTTTCCCGATCCAACATCTCCCTGTACCAGCCGATTCATAACCAGACCGCCTGTCATGTCTGCATAAACCTCATCAAGAACTTTTTGCTGGGCAGTTGTCAAAGAATATGGCAGTCTGCTCTGAAATGTTTTTACTTCCTCTGATAACTGGATTACAAACTGGCTGGTTTTATTCTCTCTTTTGTCCTTTAAACGTCTGACAGCCATTAAGAAAAGGAAAAATTCATCAAAGACCAGTCTTTTTCTGGCAAACAAAAGTTCCTTCCTGTCTGACGGAAAATGAATATGTTCAATAGCAAAATTATATTCTGCCAGTTCGTGATTCCTTCGCAGATCTGCAGGCAGATAATCCCTGATCATAAGGCGGGCACTGAGTGCCTGCTTTTGTGCCCGGACAATGGTCTTATTACTTAAGCCCTTTGTCTGACCGTAAACAGGCTGCATGGAATGAATGATCTCTCCATAAGCCTCTGCCGTATAAACTTCAGGCTGCTCCATGATGAGACGGCCGCTTTTCTTAATAACTTTTCCACGAAAAACAGCCCGCATTCCAGCCTTTAACGTAGCATGCAGATAAGGCATGTTGTACCAGATCAGCTGCATGGTGCCAGATCCATCTCTTAATAGAGCTGTAACAACCTGTACACGACTGTATCGTTTTACATCCGGCGTTCTTTCAAGCATTCCGGCCACGGTCATAACGCTATCCGGTTTGATTTCAGCAACTGGTGAGGGGTCCTCATACGTATCATATGCCCTTGGATAATATTCCAGAAGATCTTCTATTGTGTCCACTCCAATCTTTTGAAACAGTTTCCCGGTTTTTTCTCCAATCCCTTTTAAGGATTCAATGGGTTTTGGGTTCATCCGATCACCCGCCTCCTTTCATTTTGTTTCTCCGAATAATCGAGTAGGAGGGAAATTTAATTAAATTTCCCGACCTCTCACACCACCGTACG
>CAURBV010000006.1:0-301384 GCA_963523055.1 uncultured Paenibacillaceae bacterium
GAAGTGAACCGGTAGGGGAAATCAGCTGGATTAATACGCCAAAGACAACAACCGGTTACAAGCTGATGGCCGACCAGCCGACCAGCATGACAATCACCTCAGCAGGCTCCAACGAAAAGACGGTGTATTATGAGATTGATGATACCCAGAAGTTTGACTATAGTGTGAATTACTATATCAAAGATACTACAACTGCGGTGCCCGGTCTTGAGTCTCTGACAGCAAGTGCACCAGTAGGAGAAGTAACCTGGATCAATCCGCCAAAAACCACAACCGGGTATAAGCTGATGGCAGAGCAGCCAGAAAGCATGACAATCACCTCATCAGGCCCTAACGAAAAAACTGTATATTATGAAATAGATGAGGATCAGACACTGAATTACAAAATCAAATATTTCTATAATAACAGTGAGGATGCAGGGGCAGAAGAAAACCAAAAAGTATTGGTAGCTGAGCCAACTGTAAATCAGGTAACTTTAAAGGAAAAGGCTGGATACAAATTATCAGATAAGCCATACAATCCAGAACTGCCTACGGTTATAACCGGAGAAAACAATGTAATAAATGTTTATTATGATCCGGTGCAGGTTAATTATATGGTAGACCTGTATTATCAGGTAAATGGAGAATATACAGAGCAGCCAACGTATTCGTATGCCAGAAATGGTTATACGGAATCAAAGGCTGAGGTGACTGCTGATGACAGGCAAATAAAGAAACCAGGTTACGTGTTTGACGAAGCCAGAGAAAATGTATTGGGTGGAGCAATTGCCGGAGATGGAAGTCTGGTTCTTAAGGTTTACTTCAAACAGCAGTTTACAGTAACTTATGCGCCAGGTACCCAGGGAACCTTTGGGATTCAGAAAGCGGAAGGTCTGGATTACAACACAGTAACTCCGGAATATGACGGGACGCCCATGGGTAAGCCAGGATATGTATTCGCAGGCTGGAGTCCCAAACCTGAGCCGGTAGTTACAGCAGACAACACTTATGTTGCACAATGGATTTCTTCAACCAGCACAAAATATACAGTGGAATTCTATTACGAGAGTAAAGGAAAATATCCGGAAAAGGCTAATAATTCTTCACTGAGAGCAGGAACAACGGATGCGATGGCAGCTGTAACCGATTCTGATAAGGCAGCATTGAGCGGATATATACTTGATTCAAAGGCGTCCAATGTATTTGAGGCGGCAGTCGCAGGCGATGGCGGTATGGTGCTCAGGGTTTACTTTAAACAGCAGTTTGCAATAACTTATAATCCTGGGGAGCATGGCTCATTCAATGAACAAACTAACACGGGTCTCAGCTATGGCGATTCGGTTCCTGCATTTGAAGGGCAGACTACAGCAACCGGTAACTACAGTTTTATTGGCTGGAATAAAGAAATCGCAAAGACCGTATCAGATAATGTAGTTTATACTGCATTATGGAGTTACAACGGCGGAGGAAGCAGTGGGGGAAGCAGCGGAGGAAGTTCCGGCGGCGGACCAAGAGCAACCGGTACCCGCCAGGCAGGAGGCCCTGGTGACACAACTGTTACCATTGAGCCTGTACCAGTTCCTCTGGCGAACCTGCCGGAAAATACAAACCTTGTAACCATTGACGATGGCAACATCCCCTTAGCCGGACTTCCAAAGACCGGTGACAGGGCACCTGTTCAGGGTGTTGCAGCGATTGTATCTGGAATCTTATTGGCAGCCTATCTGGCAATCAGCCATAAGCGCAAAGACGAAAGATAGAAATTGAAACCGAAGTAAAATAAGAATAAACGGGGCTGTTGCGTAAAAGCAACAGCTCCCGTTCTAAGGTCAAAGCTTTATATTAATTAGCTGCATTCGCTTTTACGGGTGAAACCTTAATCTGCAATAAAAACATACAGTATCGCAAAAGCGTGTAGCAGACAAGCAGCACAGCCAGGATCGTCTGGATCCATATAATTGGCTGCAGGTACGATGCCTGAATTCCATTTTTCATAAGAAAGCCAGCGGTCTGCTTCGATGCAATGGCGCTAATGACAAATGGAAACGTAAAGGCAGAATAACTCGGATAAAATGGCAATTGCAAAAGCGGAATTAACCCAGCCAGTACCAATACATACAATGCAAAGGATATTACAGCCAGCCCTAACACAAGAACCAGGCTTTTCTCCTCCACCGATTGCAGATAGGCTGCCAGACACAGGCTCCCAGGGGCTGTGAAAATACAAAACAGTGCCTGTGCCGGTTCTGGTATTTCAGAGTATTTGATATGCCGGTACCCAACCAGCACAAGTAAAGCAATGAAACTGATAAACCCAAACCAGAAAGCGGCTGTTCCAATAGTTTTCATCTGATAAGCCGGAGCAGTGATTCCTGCAGCGGCTATGCCCACATACACAATAAAATAACTGGCATATACGTTCTTCATATTCACGTTTCTCATAAACCGATAAGTAAACATAAGAATCAGCAGAAGATGAAGAGCAACCGCCAAAATCCAGATGGTAAAAGCCACTGTATTGGAAAAGGGTTTTATGTAAACAGATAACAACATAGTACCCATGGGAAATGTGGCAGACACACTCATCATGATTGGATTTTTCAAATCCTCCTTAACCGCATTCGGAAACAATCCTGCTTTAAACAGAAGAAGGATAAAAAGTAAAAAGGATATGGCTCCAAACACATAGCGGATACTCTCGGAACAACTCTGAAGTAAATTACCCAGAGCAGCACACCCAAGCATAACCCCTGACATAGGCACTGGCACACGTTTTATTAAGTCCCTCATGCCCCTCACCCCGCGGTTACAAGTTTATCAATATTCACAAGCTCAAATTCCCGGACAATAATCTGTGCCACCTTTTCTGCCACCAGCCCGGTAAACGCAATGCATTGCTCCTTGTGTTCCCCGCTTGCCATATCGAATTCTTTTGTGAGGACACGGCAGCAAAGAGAATTCTTTCCATTGGCTGTTTTAAAATAGTCGTGAAGCTCATTGGCTAATAGAAGGTTCTTTTCCACCTTTGGATCCCCCTGCCTGGTACGTCCGAAGAAAAGGCCAAGAGACATAACGCCACCGGACACGGCTCCGCATACGCACTTGGAACGTCCGATTCCTACGGGAAACCCGGAGGCCATGGCTATTACCATATCTGGAACATCCAGTTCAAAGTTGTCCCGGATGGAAGATACGACGGCTTCCGAACAGAAGAATCCACCCCGGAATAATTCCTCTGCATCTTTTTTGATTTTCTGTACACTGACTTCTTTTTTCATTTCCATTATGAAACACCCCTTTGTAAAATTAATACATTAATTTTAAAATATTTTAATGATATATTTTCTTCTGCTCATAGATCGGCTCACAGGTAAGGTGGATTCCTAATCTTTTAAAGGTTTTCACATCTACATCAGAGAGCAGGACAGACGTGTGGGCGTCAGTTCCTTTTAACCGGGGAAGCTGTTCTAAGGCAATCTGCGCATTCACATCAGTGGCGGCAGAAGCGGACAGGGCGATCAGCACTTCATCGGTATGAAGTCTGGGGTTTTTGCTTCCCAGATATTTAACCTTTAATTTCTGAATTGGCTCAATGGCGGAAGGCGAAATCAAATGGACATCATGAGGGATATTACCCAGAACCTTGACTGCATTCAGTAAAAGAGCAGCAGAGGCTCCCAGCAGATTGGTGGTTTTTCCCGTTACTATGGTTTCGTCACCCAGCAAAAGTGCAGCAGCAGGAGAACCGTTTTTCTGGGCCAGCTCATTGGCAGCGCCTACGGTTTTTCGCATCTCTGTATTAATCTTGGCCTGCTTCATCAACAGTTCGATTTTATATACCTCATCCTTGGATCCCATGTCTTTTGCCAGACGGGATAATGCCTGATAATAACGTCTGATAATTTCCTGGCGTGATGCTTCCTTGCAGATTTCATCATCCACAATACAGTGTCCGGCCATATTCACACCCATGTCCGTAGGGGATTTGTAAGGACATTCTCCATAAATTCCCTCAAAGATTGCACTTAATACCGGAAAAATTTCCACATCCCGGTTATAATTTACTGTAGTTAACCCATAAGCTTCCAAATGGAAGGGATCAATCATATTTACATCATTTAAATCAGCAGTAGCTGCTTCATAAGCAAGATTCACTGGATGCTTTAACGAAATATTCCAGATAGGGAAGGTCTCAAACTTGGCATAACCAGCCTTTACGCCTCGCTTGTTTTCGTGATAAAGCTGGGATAAACAGGTGGCCATCTTTCCGCTGCCAGGTCCCGGTGCAGTGATGATCACTAAGGGCTTGGAAGTTTCAATGTAATCATTTCTTCCATAACCTTCATCACTGACAATTAAGGATATGTTGGCAGGATAGCCGTCAATGATATAATGTCGGTAAACCTTAATTCCCATTGATTCCAGCTTTCCCTTAAATACGTCTGCAGCTTTCTGACCGGAGTACTGGGTAATAACAACACTTCCAACATAAAGTCCCTTGTCCGTAAAGGACTGAATGAGACGAAATACATCCACATCATATGTAATGCCAAGATCGTGGCGGATCTTGTTCTTTTCAATGTCAGCAGCGCTGATGGCAATTACAATTTCTGCCTGATCAGTAAGCTGCATCAGCATACGAAGCTTGCTGTCCGGCTCAAATCCTGGAAGCACTCTGGAAGCGTGGTAGTCATCAAATAACTTTCCACCGAATTCCAGATAGAGCTTGTCCCCGAACTGGCTGATCCGCTCTTTAATGTGCTCTGACTGCATGGTTAAATACTTGTTGTTATCAAATCCTTGTTTCATTTGTCCCTCCGTATCGCGTTCATTTTTACAATACTTAAGATTGTAACATAGAAGAACGGAAAATACCATGGCTTTTATCTGTCCATATTTGGCTGAAACACTTTACAACAGGCTCTAAACGTGTTAAAACGTTGTAGTAAGAAGGAGGAAAAATATGCTTAAAATAGGAAGAAACGACCCCTGCTGGTGCGGCAGCGGAAAGAAATATAAAGCCTGTCATCTGGAATTTGACAGAAAGCTTGAGAATTATGAAATCATGGGAGATGAAGTGCCGGATCACTCCATGATAAAGACACCTGCCCAGATAGAAGGCATACGCCAGGCTGGTGTTATTAACAATCAGATTCTTGATCTGGTTGGTGAGAAGATCCGTCCAGGAATCAGTACAGAGGATTTAAATACCCTGGTTCACGAGACCACCCTCCGTCTGGGCGGAATCCCGGCACCCCTTAATTTTGAAGGATATCCCAAAAGTGTCTGTACCTCAATCAACGAGGTAGTCTGCCATGGAATTCCTGATCCCAAACGAATTTTAAAAGAAGGAGACATCATTAACGTGGATGTGACCACCATTGTGGGTGGCTATTACGCAGATGCTTCCAGAATGTACTGCATGGGAAAGGTGTCTCCGGAGGCCGAAAAGCTGGTCCGGGTAACAAAGGAAAGTGTGGATCTGGCATTAAAGGAAGCCAGAGCCTGGGGACATTTAGGGGATATCGGTGCTGTAATCTCAGAATACATTTATGCCAATGGGTTTACCGTGGTAAGAGAAATCGGCGGACATGGAGTTGGTGTGGAATTTCATGAAGAACCATGGGTGAGCCATATTGGAACCAGGGGAACGGATATGCTTTTAGTACCTGGAATGATATTTACCATTGAGCCTATGGTCAATGCAGGAAAGGCTGATGTAGTACAGGATGATTCAGATGGCTGGACCATCTACACAAAGGATGGAAGCCTGTCTGCCCAATGGGAATATACCGTATTAATTACAGAAGATGGACCGGAGGTGCTTGCCAGATAATGGATAAAAAACGCTGCTTTTGGGTAAATGAATCACTGCCCATTTACGTAAAATATCATGATGAGGAGTGGGGAGTCCCTGTTTATAACGATGACAAATTATACGAGATGTTTCTGTTAGAGACCTTTCAGGCAGGGCTTTCCTGGATTACCGTGTTAAATAAGCGGGAAGCGTTTCGCGAAGCATTTGACGGATTTGATCCGGAGAAGGTTGTGGCATATAAGGAAGAAAAGCGAAATGAGCTTATGAACAACCCCGGTATTATCAGAAACAGAAGAAAAGTTGAAGCTGCAGTTAAAAACACCCGCATATTCATGGAAATACAAAAGGAATTCGGTTCCTTTTCAAACTATCTGTGGGGATTTACAGGCGGAACTATCATTGTAAATCAGGATGATAATTTCCAGGTAAAAACAGACCTGTCCGATCAGATATCCAAAGATTTGAAAAAAAGAGGGATGTCCTTTGTAGGATCTGTAACCATTTATTCCTATCTGCAGGCAGTAGGGGTTGTCAACGACCACGAACTGGGGTGTATCTGCAGACAGCATTCATAAGACGAGGAGAAACTATGGGAGTGATAGAAATTGAAGACAAATCCATTCTGGAACCTCTGTTTACCGGCTGGGAGGAAACACTGATCTGGTCCTGCCTGCAAAATGTCATGGGAAGGGCCTTTGCTGACCAGGAGAAAGAACCTCAGTCAGCCCAGCTTGTAATCGGGGATTTCTGCTTTTTTTCCGGGAAGCCAGACGAAGAATTAATTAGAAATAAACCATCAGGAAGAAATTCTGATTTTATCATTATGGTTCCAAAGGATGAGGCATGGTCCCAGGCCATCGAGACAGTATGGAAATCATCCGCCACAAGACGGATCCGTTATGCAATTAAGAAAGAGCCGGATGTTTTTGATAAAGAGGTATTAAAAAGAGCTGTGGAAAGTCTTCCGCCCCGCTTTTCCCTTCGCCTGATTGATGAAGAGATTTACAATCAGGTAATGGAGCACAGCTGGTCTGAAGATCTGTGCTCCCAGTTCGCAGACTATGAAGATTATAAAAAAAGGGGAATCGGAGTCGCTGCTCTTTTGGGAGATCAGGTGGTTTCCGGTGCTTCCTCCTACACGGTTTACCGGGGCGGAATTGAAATTGAGATTGATACCAGAAAAGATTGCAGACGTCAGGGGCTGGCATTGGCCTGCGGAGCAAAGCTGATCCTGGAATGCTTAAAAAGAGGACTTTATCCAAGCTGGGATGCCCAAAACCCCGGTTCTGTGGCACTTTCCAAAAAACTTGGATATCATTTTGACCGGGAGTATCCGGTTTATGAAATCACTGGTTTTTAAATCATGCAGCAAAGGGCTGCATCCGGAATATTAAATTTATTTGGAAAATTTTACAAAATGTGGTAAAATGTTAAATAATTATTACAATAAAACACTGAAGACCATAAAGAAAGTGAAAGTGAAATGATGAAACGATGGCTTTTAGCAGTAATTGTATGCTCATTAGTAGCGTCCGGATGCAGCAGATATAAAGGTATCCCTGAGACCCACAAGAACAGTCCTTCCAGTGACGAGACAACGGACGAATCCAGTGAGAGCAGTGAGGCGGACAAGCAGGAGGAGACTCTTCCAGTATCAGCGCTTCCGAAGAAAACCCCAGTGAAAGTGAAGGGAATCTATATCTCCGGATATATGGCTGGTTCTGAGGGCTTTCAGGCTATTCTTGACAAGATTGAGGGGACTGAAATTAATGCAGTCGTAATCGATGTTAAGAATGATGACGGCAGAATTACGTTTGCAATGGACGGTGCTCCCACGGTGAAGGAAATCGGAGCAGAGAAAAAGTATATTCAGGATATGCCTGCCATGATGGCACAGTTAAAAGCAAAGGGAATCTATACCATTGCAAGGGTGGTCGCATTTCGTGATCCCTATCTGGCGGAGCAGAAACCGGACTGGAGCTTAAAAAACAAGGATGGAAGTCTGCACAGAGATAATAAGGGACTTGCGTGGGTGAATCCGTACCGCACGGAAGTCTGGGATTATCTTGTGGAAGTGGGAGTAGCCGCTTCCAGAGCCGGCTTTGACGAAGTCCAGTTTGATTACATCCGGTTTGCTACGGACAGCTCCATGAAGCAGGTGGTTTTTGACGCAGATGAGACCCAGGGACGTTCAAAAACCGATATTATAACAGAATTCATTCAGTACGCCTATGGGAAGCTGTCTGCCAGGAATATCACAGTTTCAGCCGATGTGTTCGGAACCATTATTGGAAGCAATGTGGATGCCCAGGCAGTGGGACAGGTTTATAGTGATATGGCAAACCATCTGGACTATATCTGCCCCATGATTTATCCGTCCCACTACGGCGACGGTAATTTTGGAATCGATCATCCGGATACAGAACCTTATAAGACCATTCGTGCAGCCTTAAAGCTTTCTAAATCAGATTTGATAAAGACCCGTGGAGTGGCAGTAAAACAGGCGGAGGTACGTCCCTGGCTTCAGGACTTTACTGCTTCTTATCTGGATCACCATATTCCATATGGAAAGAAAGAAGTCAGAGAACAGATCCAGGCGGTTTACGATGCAGGGTACGACGAATGGATTCTTTGGAGTGCCTCCAACCGTTATACCTGGGATGCGCTGTTATCCGAGGAAGAGGCGAAAAAGGAAGCCGCCAGGATTGCCCAGCTAAGAGCCACGAAAGCGGAAGAATCAAAAACTGCGGCTGCTAAAACCACACAGGCTCCTGTCAAAGTTCAGAGTGAGGCGGAGAAGAGTCTGGAAGGCGCGGTGGAAGAAGAGACAACCAGACAGCAATCAGAGACCGGGGAAGCTTCAGAAAAAAAAGAAAAAAGGAATAAGCCACCTGTTGTGATCGTGACCACAGGCGGTTTAAGAAATGAAAAGTGAGGAAAGCCATGGAGAGAACACCAAGACCAGGAGAATTTTACAGACATTTTAAGGATAAGATGTATCAGGTGGTAGCAGTTGCGATTCATTCCGAGACCAGAGAAAAGATGGTAGTTTATCAGGCTCTGTACGGAACCTTTGATGTTTATGTACGTCCTCTCTCCATGTTTATCAGCGAGGTGGATCATGAAAAATATCCGGATGTTCTTCAAACGTACCGGTTTGAGCGGGTGGATTTAAAGGATTCCGATTCTAAGGATCAGCCAGAGGCGGAACAAAAAGAAGAGGGAACAAAAGAAGAGGGAACAAAAGAAGAGGGAATAAAAGAACACCACCACGGTCCCAATAAAAATTTGCTTGCATTTCTTGACGCAGAGACGTATCATGAGAAACTGGAGGTCTTAAGAACCTATAAAGACAAATTTACGGCGGAAGAACTGCTTGCCATCTGTGAAATCATGGAGATTGGAAGAGTGGATTCAGAGCCGGAAGAAAAATACTACGCAGTAGAGCGTTATCTGGAACTGCAGATCAAATACGACGGAACAAGATTGAGGTGATTCGAACCAGGTGGACCACATCGAATTTAATATAGAAGAAGAATTAAAAAAACTGCCGTCCCAGCCTGGTGTGTATATCATGCACGACAGGCGGGACGAAATTATCTATGTCGGAAAAGCTATCAGCTTAAAAAACAGGGTCAGGCAGTATTTTCAAAGCAGCAGAAATAAAACGGCAAAGATCGAACAGATGGTATCGAGAATCGCCCGTTTTGAATACATTATAACAGACTCGGAACTGGAAGCACTTGTATTGGAATGCAATTTAATCAAGGAGCACCGCCCCCGTTATAACACCATGTTAAAGGATGATAAAACTTATCCTTACATTAAGGTTACCATGTACGAGGAATTTCCAAGAGTCCTGTTTTCCAGAGATATGAAAAAGGATAAAAGCAGATATTTTGGACCCTATACCAGTGCAGGAGCGGTAAAGGATACCATTGAACTGATTCATAAGCTGTATCAGATCAGGACCTGCAACCGGAATCTGCCCAGAGATATCGGGAAAGAAAGACCCTGCTTAAACTATCATATCAAACAGTGTCAGGCGCCCTGCCAGGGATATATCAGTCAGGAAGACTATGGAAAATCCATCGGCCAGGTACTTGATTTTCTTGGAGGCAAATACGCGCCTGTCATTGCCATGCTGGAAGAAAAGATGCAGGCTGCATCCGATGAGATGGATTTTGAAAAAGCCATTGAATACAGAGATTTATTAACCAGTGTAAAACAGATTGCCCAAAAACAGAAGATCACAGACAGCGGTATGGAAGACCGGGATATTATCGCCATGGCAAAAGATGAAAAAGATGCTGTGGTCCAGGTCTTTTTTGTGCGTGAGGGAAAGCTGATCGGAAGAGAGCATTTCCATGTGAATGTGGCGACTGCAGAAGACAACGGCCAGATTTTAACCAGCTTTGTAAAACAGTTCTATTCCGGAACTCCCTTTATTCCAAAAGAGATATGGGTTCAGACCCAGCTTGAGGAGGAAGCGGTGATTGGAGAGTGGCTGTCTGCCAAACGGGGACAGAAAGTAAAACTCATTATACCGAAAAAAGGGCAGAAGGAACGTCTTGTGGAGCTGGCGGAGAGAAATGCGGCGCTGGTGCTTTCTCAGGATAAAGAAAAGATCAAGCGGGAGGAGCTTCGTACCGTCGGTGCCATGAATGAGGTCGGAAGTCTGCTGGGTCTTACTGGTGTAAAACGGATTGAGGCATTTGATATTTCCAACATAAGCGGTTTTGAGTCGGTAGGGTCTATGATCGTTTACGAAAACGGAAGACCCAAGCGGAATGATTACAGGAAATTCAAGATTAAATGGGTAAAGGGAGCCAATGACTATGCTTCCATGAATGAGGTTCTGACCAGAAGATTTTCCCATGGGTTACAGGAAGCGGAAAGCTTAAGGGAGAAGGGCGTTGAAGAGGAACTTGGAAGTTTTACCCGTTTCCCTGAATTAATCATGATGGATGGTGGAAAAGGCCAGGTAAACATCGCTCTGGAGGTTATGGAGCAGCTTGGGCTTGCTATTCCTGTATGCGGAATGGTGAAAGATGACAATCACCGGACCAGGGGGCTGTACTATAACAATGTGGAAATTCCCATTGACCGGCATTCGGAAGGGTTTAAACTGATTACAAGAATTCAGGATGAAGCCCACCGGTTTGCCATTGAGTATCACAGAAGTTTAAGAAGCAAGGGGCAGGTAAAATCAGTTCTTGATGATATTCCCAATATTGGCCCTGGTCGGAGAAAGGCTTTGATGCGCCGGTTTAAGGGGCTGGAAGCCGTGAAAGAAGCAACACTGGAAGAGCTGGAAGCCACGGAAGGCATGAATTCCCGTTCTGCTAAAAGCGTGTATGAATTCTTTCATAATTAGTACCCACAGCTTTTCAAAACACGAAATCTGTGTTAGTATGAAAAAAACAGATGAAAAGGAGCATTTCACCATGCATGGAGTAGCAATCACAGATCTGATTGAAAAAATGAATCTCCGGAATATGACGCCGGAGATCGATGCGGAGAAAATTGTGCTCAGCCATCCGGATGTAAACCGTCCGGCTCTTCAGCTGACCGGTTTTTTTGATCACTTTGACAGTGAACGGGTTCAGATTATCGGATATGTAGAGCAGGAATATATAAACCAGATGACCCATGAAAGAAAGATGGAGATGTACGATAAGCTTCTCTCCTATCAGATTCCGTGTCTGGTATACAGCCGCAGCCAGAATCCAGATGAGGATATGCTGGCACTTTGCAATCATTATGGAATCCCATGCCTTGTTTCAGATAAAACAACATCTGATTTAATGGCTGAGGTAATCCGCTGGCTGAAGGTGAAGCTTGCACCATGTATCAGCATTCACGGCGTTTTGGTTGACGTATTTGGTGAAGGTGTGCTGATTATGGGAGAGAGCGGCATCGGTAAAAGCGAGGCAGCTCTGGAACTGATCAAGAGAGGACACCGTCTTGTAACCGATGACGTTGTGGAGATTCGCAAGGTGAGTGATGATACCATAATAGGAAGTGCACCGGAAATCACAAGACATTTTATTGAATTACGAGGTATCGGAATTATCGATGTAAAGACATTGTTCGGTGTAGAGAGTGTAAAGGACACACAGGCCATTGATATGGTGATTAAGCTGGAAGACTGGGATAAGGATAAAGAGTACGACAGACTGGGGATCGAGGACAATTACACGGAGTTCTTAGGCAATCAGGTGGTATGCCATTCCATTCCCGTTCGTCCAGGCCGTAATCTGGCCATTATCGTTGAATCAGCTGCCGTCAATTACAGACAGAAGAAGATGGGGTACAACGCGGCACAGGAATTATACAACCGCGTCCAGGCAAACTTATCAAGAAAACAGGATGATTGAGGTGTCTGATGACTGGAATTTATGAAAAACTTCTTGGTGCAGCCGATAAAAACCATATAAAAGCAGGGGAAGAGATGAGAAGACATACATCCTTCCGGGTTGGGGGACCGGCAGCCTGCTTTGTAACTCCGGGAGATGAAAAGGAACTTGCTGCAGTCATTAAGACTTGTAAGCAGGAGAATGAGACGTACTTCATTTTAGGCAATGGAAGTAATCTCCTGGTGGGGGATCAGGGTTTTGACGGGGTGGTTATCTCTATGGACAGCTTTAACAGCTGTCAGGTAAATCAGGAGACGGGGATGATAAAAGCCGGAGCAGGACTTTCTCTGGCGAGAATTGCACAGGAAGCATATAAGGCGTCAATGACAGGCTTCGAGTTTGCTGCCGGAATACCGGGAACACTGGGAGGAGCTGTAGTCATGAATGCCGGTGCATATGGTTCGGAGATGAAAGAGGTGCTTCGCAGCGTAAAAGTAGTAACAGGGGATGGCGATATCAAAGAGATCCCCGCAAGCGAGCTTTCTTTGGGATACCGGACCAGCTGCATTATACCAAAGCAGTATGTGGTGGTGGAAGCAAACATTCGCTTAAAAGAAGGCGATCCGGTTTCGATTAAAGAACGAATGGATGAGCTGGCACGCAGAAGAAAAGAAAAACAGCCCTTGGAATTTCCAAGTGCAGGAAGCACCTTTAAACGCCCGGAAGGACATTTTGCCGGGAAGCTGATCGAAGACGCAGGACTTCGGGGATTTTCCGTAGGAGGTGCCCAGGTTTCAGAAAAGCACTGTGGATTCGTGATTAATAAGAATCAGGCAACTGCGGCGGACATTATAGCCTTATGCGAAGAGATAAAGAACAGGGTATACGAAAAAACCGGAGTAATGCTTGAGATGGAAGTAAAGACACTGGGAAAGTTTTAACGGTGCAAAGGAGTATACAGTGAGGCTTGTAATTGTGACAGGCATGTCAGGTGCAGGGAAGACCCAGGCGCTCAAGATGCTGGAGGATATGGGATTCTACTGTGTGGATAATCTGCCTATCCCCCTTATTGAGACGTTTGCGGAGCTGACCTCTAAAAATCCGGAAGGAATCCAGAACGCTGCTTTGGGTATTGATATCAGAAGCGGCGAGGATTTATCGGTTTTAAACAGGATCTTTGATGAATGGTCCAGAAACCGGGTTTCTTTTGAGATTCTTTTCCTGGATGCCGGAGATGAAATACTGATTAAACGGTATAAAGAAACCAGAAGAGCCCATCCACTGGCAGCAGGCGGCAGAATCGACAGCGGAATTGAAAAAGAGCGTGGGAAGCTTGCTTTTCTAAAGGAAGAGGCTGATTATATCATCGATACCAGCAAGCTTCTCACCAAAGAACTGAGGCAGGAACTGGAAAAGATTTTCATGAAACATGAATCTTACCGGAATTTATATATTACCATCCTCTCCTTTGGATTTAAATATGGGATTCCATCGGATGCAGATCTGGTTTTTGATGTGAGATTTCTGCCCAATCCCTATTATGTGGAAGAACTGCGAAACAGGACAGGGGAGGAAAAAGAAGTGCGGGACTATGTGATGCAGCATGGAACCGCTGATCTGTTTTTGAACAAGCTTTATGATATGCTGGAGTTCCTGCTTCCAAACTATGTTCTGGAAGGAAAGAATCAGCTGGTGATCGCCATTGGCTGTACCGGCGGAAAGCACCGGTCCGTAACCGTTGCCAAGGCGGTTTACGAAAAGTTTAAGTCCAGGGCTGAGTTCGGTATAAAGATCGAACACCGGGATATTGAGAAGGATAATACAGGAAAAAGGGTGGTCTAGATATGTCATTTTCTTCCAAATTAAAAGAAGAGCTTTCCAGGCAGATCAGCCCGGCAAGACACTGTCAGATCGCGGAAATGGCTGCGATCATCAGCCTTTGCGGCAAGATAATCATATCGGAAGATGACCGCTATACGATTAAAATCCATACAGAAAATGTAGCAGTTGCAAGAAAGTACTTTACATTATTGAAAAAAACATTTAATATAAGTACTGATGTCTCTATTAGAAGAAATGCCTACTTGAATAAAAACCGTACTTATACGGTGACGATCCGGGAACATGAAGATGCCATTCGGGTACTTCATGCAACCAAACTCCTTGACGAGAACGGAGAAGTAGGAGAGAATCTAAGTGTAGTAAAGAACGTGGTGATCCAGCAGTCATGCTGCAGGAGAGCATTTATAAGAGGTGCATTTCTCTCGTCAGGATCCTTAAGTGATCCGGAGAAGTTCTACCATTATGAAATTGTATGTGCCACTGAAGAAAAAGCAGAGCAGTTGAAATCAATTATTGCAACGTTTGAACTTGATGCAAAGATAGTTAAAAGAAAGCGTTATTTTGTTGTCTATATCAAAGAGGGAAGCCAGATTGTTGATATTTTAAATGTCATGGAGGCCCCGGTTGCTTTAATGGAGCTTGAGAACATCAGGATCTTAAAGGATATGCGCAACAGCGTGAACAGACAGGTCAACTGTGAGACTGCAAATATTAATAAAACGGTATCAGCTGCGGTAAAGCAGATAGAAGATATAGAATATATCAGAGATACAATCGGACTTGATAATCTGCCTGACAATTTAATTGAGATTGCCAGAGAGAGACTGGAGAGGCCGGACGCAACATTAAAGGAGCTTGGAGAAGCTCTGGACCCTCCTGTTGGTAAATCAGGAGTGAACCACCGACTTAGAAAGCTTTGTGATTTGGCAGGGCGGCTGCGCGGGACAGGCGTGGGCAGCGGAACGGAACAGACCCGTTCAGAGGAATGAGGAGGATAATTATGGTAAGAAAAACAGTCACCGTGGAACTTGCATCAGGTTTGGAGGCGAGACCAGTTGCTATGCTGGTTCAGGTTGCCAGCCAGTATGAAAGCAACATTTATGTTGAAATTGAATCAAAAAGAGTGAATGCCAAAAGTATTATGGGTATGATGACTCTCGGCCTTGCTGCAGGAGAGCAGATTACAATTACAGCTGATGGAACTGATGAAGAGCATGCGGTCAGTGAGATCGAGAAATACTTAAGCAATCAGGAATAATAACTGGAATATAACGTATTTTTGAGGCGGAGACTGCCATTGCCTGACAATGGAAGCTCCGCCTCTTATATATCTCCCTTTTTAATTTCATGCAAATTATTTTCAGGGGCTGTCTTTTTATGTTATAATAGAAGAAATGAGGATAGAAGGAGAAACGACAGATGGCATTTACACATTTGCATGTCCATACAGAATACAGCCTGCTTGATGGGTCCTGCAAAATTAAGGAACTGACCGCCAGAGCGAAAGAACTGGGAATGGACAGTATGGCAATTACAGACCATGGCGTCATGTATGGCGTGATTGATTTTTACAGAGCCGCCAGGGAAGCCGGCATCAAGCCCATAATCGGCTGTGAGGTGTACGTGACATCCGGTTCCAGGTTTGACAGAGAGCTCGCAGGCGGGGAAGACCGGTACTACCATCTGGTACTTCTCGCTGAGAACAATCAGGGCTATCAGAATTTAATGAAGATTGTTTCCAAAGGATTTGTAGATGGATTTTATTATAAACCAAGAGTGGATTATGAGATATTAAAAGAATATCATGAGGGCGTAATCGCTCTCAGTGCCTGTCTTGCAGGTGAGGTACAGCGCTATATTGGCAGAGGCCAGTATGAAAAGGGAAAGGAAGCTGCCCTTCATTATCAGGAGATTTTCGGTGAGGGGAATTTCTTTCTTGAGCTTCAGGATCACGGAATTCCCATGCAGAAGACTGTGAATCATGAACTGGTGCGTCTGAGCGCGGAGATCGGAATCGAACTGGTGGCTACCAATGATATTCATTATACCTATGCAGAGGATGCCACACCCCACGATATTTTGCTGTGCATTCAGACTGGTAAGAAGGTGACAGACGAAAACCGGATGCGCTACGAGGGCGGCCAGTATTACTGCAAATCGGAAGAAGAGATGAAGAAGCTTTTCTCTTATGCCACCCAGGCGGTGGAGAATACCCATAAGATTGCGGAGCGGTGTAATATTGAGATTGAGTTCGGAGTTACCAAGCTTCCAAAATACGATGTACCGGAAGGGTCTGACTCCTGGAGCTATTTAAATAAACTTTGTACCGAGGGCTTTTTACGCCACTATCCTGATGATGACGGGACTTTAAAGGATCGACTCACATATGAACTGGATGTCATCCATACCATGGGATATGTGGACTACTTCCTGATTGTATGGGATTTCATTCATTATGCCAGATCCCAGAATATCATGGTTGGCCCGGGAAGAGGATCTGCTGCAGGAAGTATCGTCTCCTACTGTCTTGGGATCACGGACATAGATCCCATTCGGTACAACCTTCTCTTTGAGCGCTTCTTAAATCCGGAACGAGTCTCCATGCCTGATATTGACGTGGATTTCTGCTTTGAACGGCGGCAGGAGGTCATTGACTATGTAGTGGAGAAGTACGGCAAGGATCAGGTGGTTCAGATCGTTACCTTCGGTACCCTGGCAGCAAAGGGTGTGGTGAGAGACGTAGGAAGGGTGCTGGATATGCCTTACGCCCGCTGTGACGCCATTGCCAAGATGATACCGGGTGACCTTGGCATGACACTGGAAAAGGCGCTGAAACAAAGCCCTGACCTGCGCAGTGCCTACAACGATGACCCCGAAGTAAAATACTTAATTGATATGTCCATGCGTCTGGAAGGACTGCCAAGACACACCTCCATGCATGCTGCGGGAGTGGTAATCAGCCGTACTTCTGTGGATGAATACGTTCCTTTATCAAAAGCAGCGGACGGAACCATAACCACCCAGTTTACCATGACCACACTGGAAGAGCTGGGACTTTTAAAAATGGACTTCCTGGGGCTTAGAACCCTTACGGTGATTCAGAATGCAGTGGAAGCAATTAAGAAGAACCGGGATCTTGTCCTTGATATGGACCAGATTGATTACAATGACAAGGCTGTGCTTGATTCCATCGGATCCGGAAAGGACGACGGGGTATTCCAGCTGGAAAGTTCCGGCATGAAGAGTTTCATGAAGGAGTTAAAGCCGGAGAGTCTGGAAGACATTATTGCCGGGATTTCTCTTTACCGTCCAGGCCCCATGGATTTTATTCCCAAGTATTTAAAAGGAAAGAATGACCGGAATTCCATCACCTATGACTGTCCTCAGCTGGAACACATCCTGGGTCCCACCCATGGATGTATTGTATATCAGGAGCAGGTTATGCAGATTGTCCGCGACCTTGCTGGATATACCATGGGCCGAAGCGATCTGGTGCGCCGTGCCATGTCGAAGAAGAAAACTTATGTTATGGAGAAGGAACGCCAGAATTTCGTATATGGCAATACGGAAGAAGGGGTAACCGGCTGTATCGCCAATGGAGTGGATGAAAAAACTGCCAATCAGATCTATGATGAGATGATTGATTTCGCCAAATATGCATTTAATAAATCCCATGCAGCTGCTTATGCAGTCGTATCCTATCAGACAGCATTTTTAAAATACTATTATCCCCAGGAGTTTATGGCAGCGCTTTTAACCTCTGTTATGGACAACGTGTCTAAGGTTTCCGAGTATATCTTAAGCTGCCGGCAGATGGGGATTTCCATACTTCCGCCAGATATCAATGAGGGAGAAAGCGGATTTTCCGTTTCAGGCAAGTCCATTCGCTATGGCCTTTCTGCCATTAAAAGCGTTGGCAAATCCGTAGTGGAGCAGATTGTGGCAGAGCGGATGACAAACGGAATTTATCACGATATGGAAGACTTTATCGACCGAATGAGCAACAAAGAAGTCAATAAAAGGACCCTTGAGAATTTCATCAAGTCAGGAGCTCTTGACACGCTTCCAGGTACCAGAAAGCAGAAACTTTTAATCGCGCCGGAACTTCTTGATCAGAGGAGCAAGGAACGAAAGAATACCATGGAAGGGCAGATTACCCTGTTTGACCTTGCTGGTGAGGAAGAGAAAAGCAACTATCAGATCACATTTCCTGATGTAGGTGAATTTGGGAAGGAAGATCTTCTGGCATTTGAAAAGGAGACCCTTGGCATCTATGTAAGCGGCCATCCGCTGGAAGCCTATGAGGAGACCTGGAGAAATCACATTACAGCAGTAACTGTGGATTTTATTGTAGACGAGGAGACTCAGAAAACCAACGTTCAGGACGGTGCTTACGTAACCATTGGTGGTATGATTACAGGCAAAAACGTAAAAACTACCAGAAACAACAAGATGATGGCATTCCTGACCCTGGAAGATCTGGTGGGATCTGTGGAGGTCATTGTATTTCCAAAGGATTACGAAAGCAAGAGAGAGCTGTTTGTGGAGGATTCCAAGGTATTTATCCAGGGCAGGGCTTCCGTTGGAGATGATCCGGTTGGAAAGCTGATCTGTGAGAGAGTCATTCCATTTTCAGCAGTTCCCAAAGAACTGTGGCTCAAATTCCCTGATAAGGATACTTATGTGGAAACGGAACGGGAGGTTCTTGAGCTGCTGCGGGAATCTGAGGGCAGTGATTCCGTAATCATCTATCTGGAACGTGAACGGGCAAAGAAAGTGCTCCCGGCCAACTGGAATGTGAATGCTTCCGATGGACTTCTTGATATTTTAACCAAAAAACTTGGTGAAATAAATGTCAGACTTGTAGAAAAAAAACTTGAAAAGATTGGCAAAATGAATTAGAATACAACGTGTATGAAATGTAAAACTTACAAAAACAGATATCTGTGAATCAGGAGGAAGTTACTATGGCAAAACAAGTGAAAACCATTGGCGTATTAACCAGCGGCGGTGACGCACCAGGTATGAATGCTGCAATCCGTGCCGTTGTCAGAACTGCAATCCATAAAGGATTGGTAGTAAAGGGAATTATGAGGGGATACGCGGGCCTTCTGCAGGAAGAGATTGTTGATATGACCAGTACCAGTGTATCAGACATCATTCACAGGGGCGGAACGATTCTTTATACAGCCAGATGCCAGGAATTTACCACAGCTGCAGGCCAGCAAAAGGGTGCTGAGATCTGTAAAAAACACAACATTGACGGAATGGTAGTCATCGGTGGAGACGGTTCGTTCCGCGGTGCCGGTAAGCTTTCTGCACTTGGAATTAACACCATCGGACTTCCTGGAACCATTGATTTAGATATCGCATGTACCGATTATACCATTGGCTTTGATACTGCAGTGAACACTGCCATGGAAGCCATTGATAAGGTTCGTGATACATCTACTTCCCACGAGCGCTGCAGTATTATTGAAGTAATGGGAAGAAATGCCGGATATATTGCACTTTGGTGCGGCTTTGCAAACGGAGCAGAGGACATCCTTTTGCCCGAGCGGTATGACGGAGATGAGCAGGCATTGATTAACCGCATCATCGAGAACAGGAAGCGGGGAAAGAAGCATCATATCATCATCAATGCAGAAGGAATCGGTCATTCCTCCTCCATGGCAAAGAGAATTGAGGCTGCTACCGGTATAGAAACAAGAGCAACTATTCTGGGCCATATGCAAAGAGGCGGAGCACCTACCTGTAAAGACCGTGTGTATGCTTCCATCATGGGATCGAGAGCGGTAGAACTGCTTTGCGAAGGAAAAAGTA
Organism: uncultured Paenibacillaceae bacterium; assembly: GCA_963523055.1. Lineage (GTDB taxonomy): Bacteria > Bacillota > Clostridia > Lachnospirales > Lachnospiraceae > Lacrimispora. The sequence goes on from CAURBV010000006.1 coordinate 19,825, forward strand.
ACCGTGTTGTAGGTTATAAGCACGGAGAATTCGTTGATTTCGATATTCAGGAAGCACTGGCAATGACCAAGGATATTCCAGAAGATCAGTATCAGATCAGTAAGATGCTGGTTCGTTAATTAGAACAGGAAATTGATAGAACAGGCGGGACAACCGGAAGTAGTAATACTCCCAGTGCCCCGCCTTTTTGATTCCTACAGATGTTCCAGCCAGGTTTTAGCAAGAGAAATCCAGTTCTGGCACTGGGGAACGATGCAGCGGCCGTCCTCTCCGGAAACTTCCCTGTTTGCTAAAGACAGTCCATGGCAGCCGGCAGGGTAGATATGCATTTCCACACTGACACCGTGCTCCGTGAGGGCATCAGCCAATAAGTAACTGTTTTTTACTGGTACGGCATCGTCAGTGGAGGTATGCCATAAGAAAACAGGAGGAGTGTGGGAACCTACCTGATATTCGAGAGAAACCAGGTGCCGTGCTGCTTCATCTGCCCCATCGGCTCCTAATAAATTAAGGAAAGAACCCTGGTGGCAGTAAGGCCCGGAAGAAATCACCGGATATGCCAGTATCATGCCATCTGGTTTAATTTCTTCCGGAGTAAGTTCCAACGGTCCGTATAAGAACTCCTGATTCCAGAATGCCCCCAGGCTGCAGGCAAGATGGCCTCCGGCTGAGAAACCACAGACGATAATCTTTTTAGGATCGATCAGCCATTCCTCTGCATGGGAACGGACCAGTGAGACGGATGCTGCCAGCTCCATCTGTGGATAAGGAAATTCCTCCGGAGCTATGCTGTAATTAAGAACAAATGCATGGCAGCCCATAGATAGAAACTGCATGGCAATGGGTTCTCCCTCCCGGTCTGATAAGTGCTCATAACCGCCTCCCGGACAGATGATCACTGCCGGACGCAGACGATTTGGAGCAACAGAGACGGGGTCTAAGAGGTAGGCATTTAAAGATGCAGCGGCGGTTAATTTCTCTTTCCCGGCCTGCTTTTTGGTGATGCGAATCGGTTCTGTAAACTGTTTCATAATATGCAATGCTCCCTTTTCTAAACTGCTTCTCGTTGTCAGAAACTGATGTAATCCTGATTATCTTATCATAAGTTTTAATAGAAGTAAGATAAAAAGTTCATAAAAAATGGCAGGCTAAATTATGGATATTGTACAGTCATTACTTACCAGTCAATCTCATCCGTGACAAGTCGGAAAAACCATGCTATGATAAAAAACAGGGGTTTTATGGACAAAGAAGAAATTGATCATGAACAAAGAGAGGAAACAAAACATGGATGTAATTGAGCGATATATCAATGAACTAATGGAAAAAAGTACTCCGGACCGTCCAGTCTGGAACATTGAGAAGATTCTTCAGGGAGAGAAAGCCGGCTGGAATTACATTGACGGCTGCATGATTAAGGCGATCCTTGAGATGTATTCCATTACAAAGGATTCAAAATATCTGGAATTTGCAGATACGTTTATTGATTACCGTGTAAAGGAAGACGGATCCATTGAGGGATATGATGTAGAAGAGCTGAATATTGATAATGTAAATGCAGGAAAAACCCTGTTTGAACTTTACGATCTGACCGGAAAGGAAAAGTACAGAAAGGCCATTGATCTGGTTTACAGTCAGATAGAGAAGATGCCAAGAACAAAAGAAGGGAATTTCTGGCATAAAAATATATATCCCAATCAGGTGTGGCTCGACGGTCTTTATATGTGCCAGCCATTTTATATGGAATACGAGGCACGCTTTAATGACAGAAAAAAATGTGAAGATATTTACAGCCAGTTTGCCAATGTAACAAAGCATATGCGGGACAGTGAGACAGGACTTTACTATCATGCCTATGATTCCTCCAGAGAGATGTTCTGGTGTGATAAAGTGACAGGACTTTCCCAGAATTTCTGGCTGAGAGCACTGGGCTGGTACTCCATGGCGCTTCTTGATACCATGGATAAAGACAATCACAAGGAGCAGGACGATCTGCATCAGATGAAGGAAGCATTCCAGTCCCTGATCGATGCCATGTTAAAATATCAGGACCCAAGCGGCATGTGGTATCAGGTGGTGAATCTGGGCGGAATGGATAAAAACTATCTGGAAACCAGCGGAAGCGCAATCTTTTCCTATGCCATCTTAAAAGGTGTGCGCCTTGGTTATCTGCCTGAGTCCTATGCAGAATACGGAAAAAAAGCATTTGAAGGGATCTGCAAAACATATCTTCATATGGAAGAAGGAAATATGAGCTTAGGCGGAATCTGTCTGGTGGCAGGTCTGGGTGGAAAAGACAGAAGAGACGGAACCTTCCAGTACTATATGTCTGAGCCAGTTGTAAAAGATGATGCAAAGGGTGTAGGACCATTCCTTCTTGCATATACCGAGATGAAGCGGTGCGGATGGGAATATCAGTCATAAAGAATAAAGGGAATGAGGCAGGCCGCCTCATTCCCTTTTAACTTAAGCTGTTTTGTGCGAATTTCTTCGGTGAAATTCCTGTTTTCTTTGTAAAGGCTTTAAAGAAATTGCTGTAATCATTAAAGCCGCACATGCTGTATACTTCATTAACGCTGTATCCGCCTGCTAACAGCGTCTGCGCCAGTTCAATTCTTCTGGTGGTAATATAGGAGTTGATGGTAGTGCCTGTCCCTTTTTTAAAGAGTCTGCAAAGGTATGAGGTGCTTAAATAAAAATGGGCGGCAATCTCCCCAATGCTTAAGGAAGAATCAATGTTATGGTGGATATAGGTAATAATATCTGCCACCTTGCTGTTAAAATACTGTCTCTGTTCTTCTGACTGTTCTCCCAGATCTGCTTCTGTTGCACATTTTGTTAAAAATACCATAAACTCCGCAAAAGCAGAACGTTCTTCCACGTCATGTCCGAATCCTTCCTCTACTGCCAATTTATTAAAATAGTAGGTAAACCGCCGCTGCTGTCCCTGGCTTAAGTGGATCCTGTGGGAAAAGTTATCCGGCCGGTGGGTGAAACAGTAAGTTAAATCGGTATAATCAGTGGAAATACTCTTTAAATACTCCGGATCGATAAAAACAGCATACCGTTCATGAGGGATGGACGAATCCATCTGAAGAATCTGATGCTTTTCCCGGGGATTAATCATAAATAAATCGCCAGGTTCTATGCGGTAATTGTTATCTTCAATTAAAAAGGTCCGTCCGCCGCTGATAGAAAAGTAAAACTCACAACACCGGTGGCTGTGCATGCTTAAAACACTGCTTTCCTTGTGCAGATGTGCAATGGAAAAGTAATGGCTTTCAAAACACCGGTCAATTCCTTCCGAATATGAAGTAAGTACTTTCATTATTTGCATTCTCCTTGGCTAATACTACTAAAATAATATCATAGGATGTCAAAATATGCAATGTTTTGTGCCGAATTTGAAATGAATTATAAGGACATAGGTGTTATAATAATAAAAAAGTGTTGTGTAAGCGCTTACGCAAAAGTACATATTTCTACATTAAAAATGCGAAAACATTTACATGAAACTTTTAAAGAACTCATTTATGAGGGAGAGAAAAAGGAGAGAGAAAAAGATGAGAAAAATCAAACAGTGGACAGCAATGGGGTTAGCGACTGTTATGGCAATGTCTCTATCTGCATGCGGGTCAGGCAAAACTGCTGAAACAACTACTGCTGCACCTGCAGAAACTACGAAAGCGGCTGCTGCTGAAACAACAACTGCTGGAGCTACAACTTCTACAGAACCAGTAGAACTGAAATTTTCATGGTGGGGCGGCGACACAAGACATGCTGCAACTGAGGAAGCAATCAAAGCTTTCATGGCAAAATATCCGAACATCACTGTAACTCCTGAATACGGTGCATGGAACGGCTGGGAAGAGAAGCAGTCTTTAAACATCTTAGGCGGCAATGCTGCTGATGTTATGCAGATCAACTGGAACTGGATTGAATCCTACAGCCAGGGCGGAAAGTCTTTCGCAAACCTGGAGGATTACTCCGATGTTCTTGATTTAAAACAGTTCACACCAGAGAGCCTTGATCTTTGCAAGGTAGATAATAAATTAATGGCAGTTCCGATTTCCTTAACCGGCCGTCTGTTCTACTGGAACAAGTCAGCATTTGATGAGGTTGGTGTTGCACTTCCTACTGATCTTGATTCCTTATACAAAGCTGGTGAAGCATTCAAGGCAAAAGATGTTGATATGTATCCACTGGCACTTGGCGAATATGATCGTATGATCCTTATGGTTTACTATCTGGAATCCAAGTATGGCAAAAACTGGGTAGAAGACGGTACAGTTAACTACACAGAAGAAGAAGTAAAAGATGGTATGGACTTCATCACAGGACTGGAAGAGAAACATGTAATTCCTACCCTTGCTACTATCAGCGGTGACATGGCTGACTCTCTTGACAAGAATGCAAAATGGATTGATGGAAAGTATGCTGGTATCTTTGAGTGGGATTCCTCAGCTTCCAAGTTCAAAAAAGCTCTTGAAGGCAGCGTAAACAAACCAGGTCAGGAATTCGTAGTTGGCGAGTTCGTTAAGATGGGCGACAACAACGGTGGATTTACAAAGATTTCTATGGCGTTTGCAGTTGCTGCAAATTCCAAGCATCCAAAAGAAGCAGCTATGCTGATCAACTTCCTGTTAAATGATCCGGAAGGCGTTAAGATCGGTTCTACAGAAAGAGGTATTCCTTGTTCTGCAGCAGGCTTAAAGATCCTTCAGGATAACAAGCTTGGCGATCCTCTTACCATTGAAGCAAATACAAAAGTTATGAATTACAGCAAGTTCACTCTGGATGCCAAATTTGAGCACAATGACTTAAAGGCTAACCCAGACGGCGTATACTACAAAGTATTCGGCAAATTAAGCTCCAAAGAGCTGGATTCTGCTGCAGCTGCAAAAGAACTGATCAAGGGTGTTACTGATACACTTGAGAACTAATTGTTTTTAAAACGATAAGATATTCATATTTCATACGAGCCGCCATAGGATTATGGCGGCTCCCATAAAGAAAAGGGCAGACAAAACGTCATGGAATGCAGAAACGAGACATTAAAACCATATCAGCTCATGGGAGCAGTACAAATGTTTGAAGCAACGAAAGACGATGCGTTCAAAGAATTTGTTATGGATCAGTTAAGCTGTATGGAAGCCCCGGAAGGGACGGCAGGAAGTCTGCCGGCACAGGATTATTCCGCTTATTTTTTCGCTTTGGAACAAACCGGTAATGAGAGTTACAGTCAAAAGATAGAAGATGTCATGAAAACCCCGGAGTGGACTTTGGAGCTTATGCCGTTTATAACAGCGTATGACACAAGATATAAAAGAAAAGAGCATTATAATGAGATTGTGGCCATGTTTCGGGATAAACAGCAGTTTACGGGATATGATCTGGTGTCACTGATCGATACGATTGCTCAGATGTCGGAAGAGATTTATGAATATTATAGGGAATTAAGGGATTTGTTTAAGGTTATAATCAAGGAGAAGATGAAAGACCTCCCCAATTCTTCTGAAATTATGGAAATTGGTTATTCCATTCTGAAAGCATGTAATATTGGCGTGCTTCAAAAAGAGAAATACGGTAATTTCGGGGAACTTGTATGGAGAAATATTGCGGGGATTGATAATAATACATGTACAGGTTTAAAGGATATGATCTGTGCGCAGCATATAATTTTTAACAAACAGGAGGTATAAGCAGTATGAAGTCAAAGGGTATACGTAAGTTCCTGGCTGATAATGCGGGATTCTTCTTTGTCCTGCCGTGGCTGATTGGATTTATACTTTTTAAAGTTTATCCATTCGCTTCTTCATTGTACTATAGCTTTACAAATTACGATCTGTTTAATGGCGTAACGAAAACAGGTATGATGAACTACAATAAGATATTTACGGATTCTGATATTACAAGAGCATTTATGGTAACTTTTAAATATGCGATTTTTGACGTTCCTTTAAAGCTGACCTTCGCATTATTTATCGCTTATATTCTGAACTTTAAATTAAAGGGAGTTAATTTTTTCAGAACGGCTTATTATATTCCCTCTATTCTTGGTGGTTCCATCGCCATTGCCATCTTATGGAGAGCTGTATTTAATACAGATGGTCTGATCAATGCGGTAGTCGTTGCATTTGGCGGAGAAAAAATCAACTGGATGGCATCTGCCAACGGTGCTTTATTCGTTATCATCATGTTACGAGTATGGCAGTTTGGTTCAGCCATGGTAATTTTCCTTGCAGCATTAAAAGGTGTATCGGAAGATTTATACGAGGCTGCATCCATTGACGGAGCAGGAAAATGGACCCAGTTCTTTAAAATTACAGTTCCGTTAATTACACCGGTTATTTTCTATAACCTGATTACTCAGTTATGTCAGGCATTCCAGGAATTCAACGGACCATTCCTTGTAACAAAGGGCGGACCAAACGGTGCAACAACACTGATCTCCATTCTTATTTACAACAATGCGTTCCTTCGTCATAAGATGGGTATCGCAAGTGCCCAGGCATGGATTCTGTTCCTGATTGTCATGACATTTACGGCAGTTGCATTTGTTAGCCAGAAGAAATGGGTATATTACTCAGATGAAGACGGGAGGTAGATGACATGACGAAAGAGACAAAAAGAAAAATAAGTACAATAATCCGTTATACTCTTCTCGTAATAATTGGATTCATTATGGTTTATCCCCTGATCTGGATGGTAGGTGCGACCTTTAAGACCAACTCAGAGATTTTTACCAGTGCATGGTTCTGGCCTAAGAACCCGGTTACAGACGGTTATGCCAATGCCTTCGTTGATTACGGCGGTAAAATCAACCTGATTAAATCACTTTTAAACACTTATAAAATCGTAGTACCAAAGGTTATTTTCACTGTAATATCAGCTACCATTACTGCTTACGGTTTCGGACGGTTTGAATTCAAAGGAAAAGCAATCCTCTTTTCTCTTATGATTTCCACCCTGTTCCTTCCTCAGGTAGTGTTAAATGCACCTCAGTACATTATGTTTAATAACTGGGGCTGGACAAATTCCTATCTTCCTCTTGTGATCCCTTCTTTATTTGCAGGTGACACATACTTCTTATTCATGCTGGTTCAGTTTTTAAGAGGTGTGCCGAAAGAGCTGGAAGAGGCAGCTAAGATTGACGGCTGTAATTCACTTAAAACATTATGGTATGTTATCGTTCCCATGTTAAAGCCATCACTGGTATCTGTTGCTTTGTTCCAGTTTATGTGGACTTCCAATGACTTTATGGGACCCCTGATCTACGTATCCGACATGCCAAAATATACAAACTCCATTTACTTACGTATGTCAATGGACGGTGATGTAGGATTTCAGTGGAACAGAATTCTGGCGATGTCACTCATCTCCATTATTCCTTCTCTGATTGTATTCTTCTGTGCTCAGGATTCCTTCATTGATGGTATTGCTGCAGGCGGAGTAAAAGGTTAAAGATCAAAAAGAGGGCGTGGTATGTAATTGCTGCGCTCTTTTTCAATAGAAAAAAACAATAACACAGGAAAACTTACAGGTGAGGTTTAACAGTATGAAATTAAGAGTTGTATTTCAGACAGCGCGTTCTGTAACCATAGAGACAATCACAGAAACAATCTATGAATTTGATACTCCGGGCCAGATTCTGGTAAACGGAGAAAACCGGGGAGAGACAAAGCAGGTTGTCTTTACATTGTTTGACTTAAAGCCGGATATGGACTATAATATTTCTCTGGAAAGAAATGGAGAAAAGGCAGAGGTAAATTTCCATACGGATTATGAATTTGTAACCATGAATGTCAGGGAGGTTGGCGCTCTTGGAGACGGAATCCAAAATGACACTCCTTTTATTCAGGCTGCGATTATGGCATGTCCCAAAGACGGAAGAGTGCTGATTCCCGCAGGAAAATACAAGGTCACCAGTCTCTTTTTAAAGAGCCATATCAGGATTGAACTGGCAGAAGGAGCAGAGCTCCTGGCTGAGACTGACCGGTATCAGTTTCCAAAGTTCCCCGGAATGATCGAGAGTTACGATGAAAAAGATGATTACAATCTGGGAACCTGGGAGGGCAACCCCCTTCCCATGTTTGCAGGTATCATCACCGGTATTGATGTGGAAGATGTTGTAATCTATGGCAGAGGAACCATTAACGGACAGGCTTCCTTTGACAACTGGTGGGACAATGTAAGAGTGATGAAGGGAGCGTTCCGCCCCCGTATGGTATTTTTGGAACGATGCAGGAAGATTACTCTTCAGGGCTTCTCTTTAAAAAACAGTCCGACCTGGGTCCTTCATCCTTATTTCAGTGAAGACTTAAAGTTTTTAAATTTAAGCATCAGCAATCCGGCAGATTCCCCCAATACAGACGGACTGGATCCGGAATCCTGTAAAGATGTGGAGATACTGGGACTCCATTTTTCCCTGGGTGATGACTGCATTGCCATTAAGTCAGGCAAGATTTATATGGGACGCAGATATAAGAAGCCCTCTGAGAACATCACCATTCGCCAGTGTCTGATGGAAAACGGTCACGGTGCCGTTACCATAGGAAGTGAAGTGGGTGCAGGCGTGAAAAATATTCTGGTAGAACGTTGTCTGTTCCGCCATACTGACAGAGGCCTGCGGATCAAGACCAGAAGAGGAAGAGGGAAGGACTCCGTTCTTACGGATATTACCTTTGACCACATTGATATGGATCATGTTATGACCCCGTTTGTAGTCAATGGCTTCTACTTCTGTGATCCTGACGGAAAATCAGAATACGTTCAGTGCAGAGAACCACTTCCGGTTGATGACAGAACGCCTGAGATCGGCAGATTCAGCTTTACCAATATAAAAGCTGTTAATTGTCATGTGGCAGCTTCCTTTCTCTATGGTCTTCCGGAGAAGAAGATTGAACGCATTGAATTTAAGAACGTCGACATCTCCTTTGCGAAAGAGGCGAAGTCAGGAGCTCCCGCTATGTTAAGCGGAGTGGGAGAGTGCACCAAAAAAGGCTTTTGTATCAGCAATGTGGACACCCTGATCTGTGAAAATGTTAAAATTTCCGGACAGGAAGGGGAAGCATTTGAATTAAGCAATATTAATCATTACGAAACGATCTAAAGGAGAAGAGCACAATGCAGATTGGAATTCGATTACACGATGTGGCACCAGGTACCATAGAGGAACGTTTAAAAATAGCCAGCGAACAGGGATTTTCCTGTGTACATCTGGCGCTGACAAAGACAATCAATGATCATTCGGTGGAGAATTCTGCTTTAACACCGGGATTTGCTTCCTATCTTCGGAACAAATTCGGAGAGTATCATATGGATATCGCTGTTTTAGGCTGCTATTTAAACCTGGCTCATCCCGATCCGGAAGAGATTAAGAAGATTCAGGAGCGTTATTTTGCCCATCTTCGTTTTGCCTCCATCTTAGGCTGCAGCGTAGTGGGAACTGAGACAGGAAATCCCAATGCAGAATACCGTTTTGAGTCAGCATCCCATACAGAAGAAGCTCTTCAGACTTTTATTACCAACCTTCGTCCGGTTGTGGAATGTGCTGAAAAATTCGGTGTAATCATGGCAATCGAGCCGGTATGGAGCCATATCGTATACAATTCCAAGCAGGCTCTTAAAGTGTTAAAAGCAATTAATTCCCCAAATCTAAGAATCATTCTTGATCCAGTAAATTTACTGTCTGTAGAAAACAGCAGTGAATATGACAAGGTGATTAGAGAAGCCATCGAGGATCTGGGAGAATATACCGACGTTCTTCATATGAAGGATTTTGTCATTGAAGGCGATAAAGTGGTTTCCGGAGCACCTGGAACCGGAGTGATGAAATATGATACAATTCTGAATTTTGCAAAGAAAGACAAACCATACATTCAGATGACAATCGAGGACAGTACCCCGGATAATGCAGAGTGGTCAAGAAAGTTTCTTGAAAATTACAGCTGTAATTAAGCAATAGTTCCTGATAAAAAAAGAGCTTCGACTGGTTTTTATACCAGTCAAAGCTCTTTTTTCATACCCTGATTATAAACATTCCTTCATAACTGCGTAAGCGCCTTTTTCTTCGATATCTTTTAAATATCCGCTGACAGCCGCTTCAAAGCCTTCAATGGCAGTTAAATCCTCACCCCAGAACTCTGTATTTGTGCAGACAGAATGGGTAAGAGCAGCTGCATCCTCGTCTTTGTGGTCATAGAAGAACTGGAGAATCTGCTTATCATCTTTTACTGTATACGTATCACCAGCAGGACGTACAGCAGTCAGTCCGTCTTCTGTCAGTGTAGTTCCATGGTAGAATGCAATATAGAATGCAAAGGAAGCAGTGATGCAGCTTGGAAGCGCATGATTCTTCTCTACATATCCCTTTAAAGACGGCATAACGCGGGCTTTCCATTTGGAAGTGGAGTTTAAGGAAATAGCCAACAGCGCATGGTCAATAAATGGGTTTTTAAAACGCTCTGTTACAGAAGCTGCAAAGCTCTTTAATTCTTCCGCCGGAAGAGTTAAGGTAGGAATGATTTCATCGTAAATGGTCTTGTTCATGAAACCGCAGATCACTTCATCATCCATACAGTTGCGCACGATATCCTGGCCAGCCAGGTAAGCGCCTAAAACAAAAGAAGTATGAGCACCGTTTAAGATACGAACCTTTCTCTGCTTGTATGGCTTATGATCTCCACAGATAACAACAGGAAGACCTGCCTCTTCAAATGGAAGCTCTTTCTTTAAGCTGTCTGGTCCTTCGATTACCCAGAAGCCAAATACTTCCCCAGTATCGATGATGTTGTCAATATAGCCTAATTCTTCACAGATCTCAGCTGCCTCGTTTCTTGGATAACCAGTTACAATACGGTCAACCAGCGTGGAGCAGAAGATATTCTCTGCTTTAATCCAGTTTAAGAATTCATCGCCTAAATTCCACTGTTTTGCATAGCTTAATACACATTTTTCCAGCTCTTTTCCGTTGTTGTCAATCAGCTCACAGGAAAGAATTACAAAACCTTTTCCGGCTTCCTTGCCGAACTTCTCAAAACGTCTGTATAAGAACTGTGTCAGCTTTCCAGGATAGCTGTCAGCCGGTACATCGGTAAACTGGCAGGAAGGGTCATAAGTAATTCCAGCCTCAGTGGTGTTGCAGGCAATAAACCGGAGATCCGGGTTTTCGGCACAGGTAAGAACGGTTTCGTACTCGCTGTAAGGATTTAAACATCTGCTTACGCAGGAAATGACACGCTTGTCATTTACCTTCTGGCCATTTTCAAAGCCGCGGAGGAAGAGCGTATAAAGACCTTCCTGCTCATTGATCATATCAGCCAGACCAGGAGCGATTGGCTGACATAAAACAACCTTTGAATTAAATCCGGTCTTCTCATTGAGAACATCGATAAAATAATCAACAAAAGCTCTCAAGAAGTTTCCTTCGCCGAACTGCAGTACACGTTCTGGTGCATCTTTTAATAAATATCCGTCATAACCCAGCTTTTCCAGTGTTTGGTAGCTTAACTTTTCCATTCCGTTTGTCTCCTTATAGGTAGTCAAAAATATTTTATAATGTTACGCCCTGCTTGAAGATGGCCATATCGTGGAAACCTGCTTCTTCTGATTTCACCATCTTGCCGGAGGCAACTTCAATTACAAAGTCAAAAAACTGATTTTTAAGAGTTTCCATATCGGTTCCTTCCACAAGCACTCCGCAGTTGAAATCAATCCAGTTATTCTTTTTCTGGCTGAGAGCAGAGTTGGTGGAAATCTTCATGGTTGGTACGGGGCATGCAAATGGAGTACCACGTCCGGTTGTAAATAAAACGATATGGGCACCTGATGCAGCAAGTGCTGTGGAAGCCACCAGATCGTTGCCTGGAGCGCTTAAAAGGTTTAGTCCTTTACTGCGTACCGGCTCTCCGTATTTTAATACATCAACCACAGGCATTCTGCCGGATTTCTGTACGCATCCCAGAGACTTGTCCTCCAGTGTGGAAATACCGCCTTTTTTATTGCCTGGAGAAGGATTCTCGTAAATGGTCTGATTGTGGTTTGTAAAATAATTCTTAAAGTCATTTATTAAATCAACAGTTTTCTCAAAGGTTTCTTCGTTCTGGCAGCGGTTCATAAGAAGGGTTTCCGCACCAAACATCTCAGGAACTTCGGTAAGGATCGTAGTTCCTCCCTTTGAAACCAGCATATCTGAAAATTCTCCAACAGTAGGATTGGCTGTAATTCCGGATAATCCGTCGGAACCGCCGCACTTCATTCCAATTACCAGCTCGCTGCAGCTGATGGGCTCTCTGTGAAACGTTCCTGCATACTCTGCCAGCTGATCGATGAGTTCAAGAGAATCGGAGATCTCGTCTTCTGACTCCTGAGCTACCAGGAATTTGACTCTGCGTTCATCGTATTCACCAATATAGCGTTTTAATTCGGTAATGTTGCTGTTCTCACAGCCAAGTCCAAGTACCAGTACGCCGCCAGCGTTTGGATGATTGATTAAATCTGCCAGAATGGTTCTGGTAAATTCCTGATCATCGCCCATCTGGGAACAACCGTATGGGTGAGGGAAAGCAGCAACCGCATCGATGCTTCCTTTTACATGTTTTAAAGAGGCACGTTCAATGGCTGTGGCAATTTTATTCACGCAGCCTACGGTAGGAATAATCCAGATCTCGTTACGCACGCCCACACGTCCGTCTGGTCTGCGGTAACCGTTAAAAAAGCGTTCTTCTGTTGGAGTAACTTCGATCTCCTGTTTGTTGTACGTGTAAGTCAGTAAATCCCCTAATCCTGTTTTTAAATTGTGTGTGTGAATCCAGGCCCCAGTCCCAATATTCTCCTTTGCTATGCCGATGGCACAGCCGTATTTGATGACGGATGAGCCGGCAGGTATATCTGTCAGGGCAAATTTATGACCCTGTGGGATGTCTTCCAGAAGAATAACCGCTGTGCCGTCTACCTCAATAGCACTGCCGGAAGCAAGCGGCTTTAATGCGACTGCCACGTTGTCTTCGGAATTAATTTTGATAAAGTCCTGCATAAGCTTCCTTTCCTTTCTTAGTACCAGTTTCGATATTCAGATGCAATGTAAGTACTTACATAAAACATACACCATTTTTTTCTCTTAGTCAATAGGCAAACATAAAAGAAACATATTTCTTTTAATTATGGGAACAATATAGAAAAAACATACATGATTTTTCCTGTTTCCCTGGTAATAACAGTTGCGTAATGCAAAATTATTATGTATAATGAATCGAGATAAGTGTAAGCGCTTACGCTCCCTGCTGATATGGCCAAACAGAGCGGCAAATAACGCGGCACAGTAAAAGGGGAAACGTCTGTCTGAATCCCATTCAGGCGGTGAATAATAAAGACGTTTAGAGGGACACCAGGATGAACATATATGATATTGCAGAACTTGCAGGAGTTTCCATTGCTACCGTTTCCAGGGTGGTAAACGACAGCCCCCGCGTAAGTGAAAAAACAAAACAAAAAGTCAGGGCAATCATGGAGGAGAATGGCTACACACCCAACGTATTTGCCAGGGGGTTAGGCCTTGATTCCATGAAGACCATCGGCATCCTATGTCCGGATGTATCCGATGCCTATATGGCAACTGCAGTTGCCCATTTAGAAAGCCGCATGCATGAACACGGTTACGACTGTATCCTGTGCTGCAGCGGATTTGAACAGTCAATTAAGGAGAAGTACGTAAGTCTTCTCTTAGCCAAGCGCATTGATGCATTAATTATGGTGGGTTCCACCTATGCAGGTGCTGAGGGTGAAGAAAGCCGTGTACAATATGTGCTTGACGCAGCCAGACAGATTCCGGTCTTCTTAATTAATGGATATTTAGATGGTGAGAATATATACTGCGCTTATGGAGATGATTATCAGATCACCTATGATGTGGCCAGTCAGATGATTGAATCAGGCCGCCGCAGAATTCTCTTTCTGTGCGATTCTCATTCCTACAGTGCTGTAAGGAAGCTTGCCGGCTATGAGTCAGCCTTAAAAAGCCATGGTCTGCCGGTACTGGGAGACTTAAAGCTGTACGTAAAAAACCGGATCCACACCGTACGAGATATTCTGCTGGAACGACGGGATCTTCGGTTTGACAGTGTAATCGGTACAGACGACGGTCTTGCAGTTGGGGCAATTAAGTATGCAAATGCCAAGCTGTTAAAGATACCAGAGGACATCTGTATTACAGGCTTTAACAATTCTGCACTTTCCATCTGCAGTGATCCGGAGCTGTCCAGCGTGGATAACCGGGTAGAGGAACTGTGTAATATAACCATCAGTAACATGATGAAGATTCTTCAGGAGAAAGACCCTTTAATCAGCCGGAACTGCAAGGTACCCTGCAGACTGGTAAAGCGCTGTACAACGGATTTTTAGGCTATTGTTTTTTCTATTTTTGTATGGTACAATTATAAACCGGTAAACATAACGACACCAGAAAGCATGCTTTGTATCCGAAGGGGGACAAAACATGCTTGAATGCGTGGTCGGGCAGAAAGAACGGTGACAGATATGGAGCAGGCTGAAGATAAAGTGGTGCTGTGCGGCGCCAATTCTTATGAACAGAAATATTATTTTAATGAACAGTTTAAAAGTCTTCCGGAGAGCATCCGACAGGAGCTTCAGATCATGTGTGTGCTCTATACCGAAGATATAGGCGGAGTTCTGGTTCTGGAGTTTAACGAAGATGGAACGTTGGAATTTAAAGTAACCGCACCGGAAGAGGACTATTTGTTCGATGAAATCGGAAGTGTATTAAAGATTAAGAAGTACCAGCGGGAAAAACGGGAGCTTTTGCAGTCCCTTGAGATGTACTACCGTGTTTTTTATCTGGGAGAAGAATTAGAAGACGGAGAAAAAGACAGTTGAAACTTAGAATAGGAAATGTAACGTTTGACAATAATCTGATACTGGCGCCGATGGCAGGGGTTACGGACCTGCCATTTCGTTTTCTTTGCAGGGAGCAGGGCTGCGGACTGTCGGTCACAGAGATGGTCAGTGCCAAAGCCATTTTATATAAGAACAAAAATACCAATGAGCTGTTAAGCGTATCCGATCAGGAAGGCCCCGTGAGTGTCCAGCTCTTCGGTTCCGACCCGGACATTATGGCAAATATGGCAGCTGCCATAGAATCACGGCCATTTGCCTTAATCGATGTGAACATGGGCTGCCCGGTACCAAAGATTGTAAATAACGGCGAAGGCTCCGCGTTAATGAAAGATATAAAGCTGGCGGAGAAGATCCTGACTGCCATGGTAAAGGCAGTGAAAAAGCCGGTCACTGTAAAGTTCAGAAAAGGCTTTACAGAGGATGACTGCAATGCAGTGGAATTTGCCCGTATGGCAGAAAGCAGCGGCGTGGCAGCGATTGCAGTTCACGGCAGAACCAGAGAGCAGTACTATTCCGGAACTGCGGACTGGGATATTATCAGGCAGGTGAAGGAAGCTGTCTCCATTCCTGTCATAGGCAATGGCGATGTCTTTGAGCCGGAAGATGCCAAAGCCTTAATCGATCAGACTGGCTGTGACGGAGTCATGATCGCCCGGGGTGCAAAAGGAAATCCCTGGATCTTTTCCAGGACACTGCATTATTTAGAGACAGGAGAGCTGTTACAGCCACCGACTCCGGCTGAGATCAGCGAGATGATTCTGCGTCATGGAAGCATGCAGGCAGAGCACAAAGGAGAGACAGTCGCCATGCGGGAGATGAGAAAGCATATGGCGTGGTATACCGGCGGACTTCCCCATTCGGCCAAATTGAGAAATGATATCAATCAGGTTGAAACCATGGAAGAATTAAGGCGTTTTGTACGAGAAAGAATTGGAGCATTGTAACCAGAAAAAGGGACGCGAATCTTGACAATTACAGATGTTTAAGCTATAATATCTGGAATGTGATTTAGCGAGTAAGTAACCAGGAGGAAGTAAAAAACCATGGTAGACAAGAAAAATATTTTAACCTATGAAGGTCTTAAGAGATACGAAGATGAGCTTCAGAACTTAAAAGTAGTCAAAAGAAAAGAAGTTGCCCAGAAAATAAAGGAAGCCAGAGAACAGGGTGATTTATCCGAGAATGCAGAGTACGATGCTGCCAAAGATGAGCAGAGAGACATCGAGCTGCGTATCGAAGAGCTGGAGAAGCTGCTTAAGAATGCAGAAGTAGTCGTAGAAGATGAAATAGACTTAGATAAGATTAATATTGGCTGTAAAGTAAAAGTCTACGATGTGGATGAAGACGAAGAGATGGAATTCAAGATTGTTGGTTCCACCGAAGCAAACAGCCTTCAGAACAAGATTTCCAATGAATCTCCGGTAGGTCAGGCACTGATTGGTAAAAAAGTGGGAGACGTTGTTGACGTTGAGACTCAGTCAGGAGTCATTCAGTATAAAGTACTTGAGATTCAGAGAGTGTCTTAAGAGTACTTCCTTAACATAGTTCACAAAGGAGTGAAAATAAGTGGCAGAACAGCAGAATCAAAACCAGAATCAGGTTGTAGAAGAGGATTTAAACCATTTACTTAAGGTTCGCCGGGAGAAGCTGGCAGAACTTCAGGAATCAGGAAAAGATCCGTTTAAAGTTACAAAGTACGATGTTACCGTACACAGCAGTGAGATCAAAGAGAATTATGAAGTCTGGGAAGGCAAAGAAGTCTCCATCGCAGGACGTCTGATGTCCAAGCGGGTTATGGGAAAGGCCTCTTTTTGTAATGTCCAGGATTTAAAGGGTAATATTCAGTCCTATGTAGCAAGAGACAGCATTGGTGAAGAATCCTATAAAGAATTTAAAAAACTTGATATCGGTGATATCGTTGGAATCAAGGGAACCGCATTTACCACTAAGACAGGAGAGGTTTCCATCCATGCAGAAAGCGTGGAACTGCTGACCAAGAGTCTGCAGATTCTGCCTGAGAAGTTCCATGGCCTTACTAATACCGATCTTCGTTACAGACAGAGATATGTTGATTTAATTATGAATCCGGAAGTACGCGATACTTTTGTTAAGCGTTCCCAGATTATAAAAGAGATCCGCAACCATTTAGATGCCCAGGGCTTTATGGAGGTTGAGACTCCTATGCTGGTGGCCAATGCAGGCGGAGCAGCAGCAAGACCTTTTGATACCCACTATAACGCCCTTGATGAGGACGTAAAGCTGCGTATTTCTCTGGAACTTTATTTAAAGAGACTGATCGTTGGCGGTTTAGAGCGGGTTTATGAAATTGGACGTGTTTTCCGTAACGAAGGCGTAGATACCAGACATAATCCTGAATTTACACTGATGGAGCTCTATCAGGCATACACCGATTACCACGGCATGATGGATCTGGTAGAGAATTTATTCCGTGAGGTTGCATTAAAGGTGCTTGGCACAGCGGTTGTAACCTATGATGGAGTAGAGATTGATTTGTCTAAACCATTCGAGCGTATTTCCATGGTTGACGCTCTGAAGAAATATAAGGATATTGATTTTACTGCCATTCATACAGATGAAGAAGCGAAAGCTCTTGCAGATCAGCACCATGTAGCTTACGAAGCAAGACATAAGAAGGGCGATATCTTAAGCCTTCTGTTTGAAGAGTTTGTAGAGGAGCATTTGATTCAGCCTACGTTTATTATTGACCATCCGGTTGAGATTTCACCTCTTACAAAGAAGAAACCAAGCGATCCGGAATATACAGAGCGGTTTGAGCTGTTTATTACAAAGAGGGAGATGGCAAATGCTTATTCTGAGTTAAATGACCCGCTGGATCAGATTGAGAGATTTAAGGCTCAGGAAGCACTTCTGGCAGCGGGTGATGATGAAGCGAACTCGATGGATGAAGATTTCGTAAATGCGTTGATGATCGGTATGCCACCGACTGGCGGTATTGGAATTGGTATTGACCGGTTTGTAATGCTGCTTACGGATAGTTATGCGATTAGGGACGTGTTGTTGTTCCCGACGATGAAGAGTCTGGATAAATAATTATTGTTATCATAGGTACCAGAACATAATATGCAAAATGCATGACACCTAATACACTCTGAACAAGAAACAACTTGTGATGGAGAACTCATTTAAAGACATTTCAGTTAGTAGAAATACTATCAGAGATGTCTTTTTTTTCTTCTTAAAAGCCAACTAAAATGGAGATGGGAGTGATCAAATGGGTTCATTGAAAAAAACTCAGATATAAGAGATAACATGTAACAATACTATAATAGATGTTACATTTATACAATACATATAAGCATATCTTTGATAAAATATGGATAGAGATATAATGTCTATTGATATAAAAAGGATTCATTTCCACAAGTGAGTATTACTATTTATTGGAAAGGCAGGTTTACATGATGAAGATTGGTGTTATAGGAGCAGGTGTTATTAGCGAAATATATTTACAAAACATGACTCAAAGATTTGATAGTATTGAGGTGCTTGCTATCGCAGATTTATCCGTTGAGAATGCGAAGAAAAGAGCAGAACAATTTGGAATCAGGGGATGCAGTGTTGAAGAGTTGTTAGATAATCCGGAGATTGAAATGATAGTAAATCTAACACCAGTAGGAGCTCATTTTGATGTTATCAAAAAGGTTCTTGAAGCAGGGAAACACGTATATACAGAAAAAACTATAACAAATGATTCAGAGAAAGCAGCTGAACTACTTAAATTAGCAGAAGAAAAGGGGCTTTATCTTGGCTCTGCTCCAGATACTTTTTTGGGAAGTTCTCTTCAGTCTGCGAAATCAGCAATTGAAGATCAGATACTTGGGAAAATTCACTCTTTTGCAATTTCAGCAAATCGTAACAATGATTTGTTGCTCAGCTTATACCCGTTTTTGAGAAAACCAGGTACTGGAGTACTATTTGATTATGGTGTATATTATTTGACAGCATTAGTAAATCTTCTTGGACCAGTTTCCAGAGTTGGAGGAATTGTAGGAACACCATATAAAACACATATAAATATACTTCCAGGAACACCAGAATTTGGTCAGACAATTGAGTCACCTAATGAGAGTCAGGTGTCAGCAATTCTACAGTTGAAAAATGGAATTACTGGAACATTGCACATTAATGCAGAAAGTAATTTGACAGATGAGACATATTTTGCAATTTATGGTACAAAGGGGATTCTTTATCTTTCAGATCCAAATCAGTTTGGCGGGGAGGTTCGTTTTCTGGCAAACAGTATGGATCCAAGAATTCCGGTAAAACCAGTTACACTATGGAAATTTACACCGTATGACGAGAATTCAAGAGGGATTGGACCGGCAGAGATGGCAGAAGCAATCGAGAACAACAGACCAAATCGGACATCCAAAGAGATGGCAATGCATGTACTTGAAGTACTGGAAGCAATCCTGAAGGGTGGTGAAAAAGGGACATTTGTGGATATTGTATCGACATGTCAGATTCCTAAGGCTTTGGAACAGAACGCGGTTCCAATTACAAACATAGGTCATATTTCATTTCAGATGAAAAACGAAGAAGAGATGATTCACTTCTATTCTGAGGTTATTGGAATGAAAAAATTATTTTTGTTAACTACGGATGATCTGGTGGAAACAGTTCGTACTCAGCATGGTGAGAAAGAAGCTTTACAGCTCAAAACAACATTTCCGGAAGGTGCATCCATTCCGTGGATTCAGTATATGAAAATTTCTGATCATCAATATTTAGAACTTTTTTACAGCCTTGGGGTAAAACATAATGAATCTGAGAATCTGGACGAATATTATGGATTCAAAAAAGTGAATTATGAAGTAGACGATATCCAGGTGTTTTATAAACGTCTTGTAGATAAAGGAGTTAAAATAAAAGAAGATATCCACGTAGTTCCAGATGGAGCAAAAGAATTTGCTGTAATTGATCCAGATGGAAATGAGATTCAATTCACGGAGTATGGTACTAATTCATTAATCCCATTAACAGATGAAAAAGAACGGGAAGCATTTTCTCCACTAAAATATACAACGCAGGTAGGCTTACAAATACAGGATGAAATAAATATGCAGAATTTTTATTGTAAAGGACTAGGACTTAAGAAAGCATATACGTTAACATATGGACAGCTTGCAGAAAGTCTGGAGAAAGCAGGAACAATTGACGGAGAATCACTGGCTGGACTTAAGATGATGGGAGAAATGCCGTATATTGATTACATTGAAGTGGCACCCCATCAATATATAGAATTTTTCCATACTCTTGGACAAGAAAAAAAGAAAAAGACAGATACTGATTTTTATGGTTATCAGCATATTTGTCTTGAAGTATCTAATATTCATGAGGCATGGGATGCTGTTATCATGAATGGTATTAAGCCAGATACACAGATTGCACTTGGTGTAGAAGGATCTTATCAGTTTTGGTTAGTAGACCCAGATGGAAACAGATTGGAACTTATGGAATATACGAAAGAAGCAAAGCAACTAAAACTCCTTTAGTCAGTAGCATTAAAAAAGGCGTCAACATGTATGTGTTGAACGCCTTTTTTATTGAAACAGACAGGTTAATTGGACTTTTGTTTATATTCCATAGGTGTTATTTGAAATTGAGCCTTAAAACTTCGATGAAAATGACTCTGATTGGCAAAGCAAAGTGCTGTACTTATTTCTGAAAGTGATTTATCGGTATGCCTGAGAAGAATTTTCGCTTCTTCTAATTTGGTTCTCAGAATTAACTGACCGGGTCCAAAGCCCAGCTCTTGCTTAAATA
Organism: uncultured Paenibacillaceae bacterium; assembly: GCA_963523055.1. Taxonomy (GTDB): domain Bacteria; phylum Bacillota; class Clostridia; order Lachnospirales; family Lachnospiraceae; genus Lacrimispora. Next base: position 40,546 of record CAURBV010000006.1, read on the forward strand.
ATCGTGATATGTGTACGCGACAATAGCCAATATATGAAGCAATATCGGAAACTTGAATATGGTTATAAACATTATGTCTTACAAATTGAATGCAGTTTAATAAAGTTGAATTTATATTTAATGGCAAATTAACAGAGGCTACCTTGTTTGCATAAAAGAGCGCTGCACGTCCAGTTAAAAAGTCAATTCTTTCAATGGAAGAAGATGTGGATATGTCTTTGTAATAGGAAGCTGCAATTTCAGTACATTCTATTACAGAAAGGCCGCCTCGTTCAGCTGCATCAGAAAATAGAGCAATAGAATAATACCCCAGATGTTTTCTTTGCTCTAACGGAGTATGACCAAAATCAACAGCTGGTGGCGTATGCTGACTACACAAATATTGGAATACTGCATCTGAATCACCGTTTTCAATGTATTGAAGAATAATGTTATTAGAGCGGAGATAAGACGGATTCGGTTCAGAGTCCCACTGTTGCTGTATAAAGGTATTTCGAGGGGTGTCAATGATAGTATTGTCTTGGTGACGGAAAAACTCATCTCTTGTAATTTTTTCTCCAGTAAGTGCAAACTGTAAGAGCAGCACAATGTCTATAAATTCCAGGTGCGAGTGAATTGGAATTGAATTAATTAATTTCAAACAAGTTTCGTGGTCTGTTTTCCCTATCTTTTTTCTAAATAATAGTTGAGATAATTGAGCTTCTGTATAAGGAATAGCATTTACAGGCCCCAATAGAATCTCTAAATCATATTTATTCACAGTAATATAACCCATAAATAAGCTTTCAGAGGTGATATAGCATAGGAACGTGTCAGTATTAAGGGTATATTCTTTAAAATCTGAAGTTGGCTGAAAACATTTGGGCTGCTCTGGAAAACATGTAATGATCTCTTCGTTTTTATAAATGTAGATTGGAATATGATGAGCGTTATATAAATAATTACAAAAATCTATAATCCTATCCATTTCAGTCCTCCTGTTTTGAATAATAAAATAAACAAGTAACATATGATACAATAATACATTATATGTTACAAATGTGCAATACGTAGAAGACAGAATCATTTATATTGATTGCATAAGATGCAAAATGGTTTCAGAATAATGTCAAGGAGAAAATTATATGAGTAATCAAGCAGAAAAAAAGTTTCCTATGTATAAGAAAATCATATGGAACCTACCATCATTAACATCAAATGGTTTATGGGGAATTATGTCAGGCTACCTAACATATTACCTTACACAAAGTGTGTTGCTTTCTACCGCATCCGTTGGTTTTATTTTAATGGGTTCAAAAATATTTGATGGATTTACAGATTTAATTGTAGGATATATTGTTGAGCGTACAGACACAAGATGGGGAAAAGGAAGACCCTATGCTTTATTTGCTTCGATTGCATGGATTTTTATTATAATGATATTTTCAGTACCATCATTTTTTAGTACTACTGGAAAATTAGTATACGTTTTTGTTTGCTATACATTGATTAATTCTGTTGCTCTTACATTCTGTAACTGTTCCGAGCATGTATATATGATTCGTGCAATTCAAGATGATAGAGATAAGTCATCAACCCTTGCAATTGGTGGAGTCATCGTTGCATATGGCAGTACTATTCTGGCAATTGCAATGCCCATTGCAATTATGACTTTATGTGTCAATCATGCAGGTTGGACCATTTTGGCATTGGTGATTGGTATTCCTTCTATTATTCTTGCCTCCCTTAAATTTTTTGTTATCAAGGAACTGCCTTTACTCAATGCAGAGGGTAAGGAAGCAAAGTTACAAAAGGTATCCATTAAGGATATCTTAAAACAGTTAATTCACAACAAATATGTATTAATCTGCAGTGGTTTAATATTTGTATTCTATTTTGGGCAAAACTTAAGTGCAATCGTTGGAAGCTATTACTTTACATATAACATTGGAGATTTAACTTTATTGTCTTACATCACTGCCACGGCATTAGTTACCCCAATTGTATTACTGTTTATTCCTAAATTGCTTGAAAAACTAGGAAAAACAAAGGTAATTCAGATTGGTCTGTTTATCAATCTTATTGCATGCATCATCAGAGCGCTGGCACCTGCAAATTTAATTTTGTATGCAATCACATCAATAGCATGCAGTATTGGTACAATTCCCATGATTTACTTTATAGGTCTCCTTTTAATGGACTGCATGGACTATGGGGAGTGGAAGACGGGGTACCGGGTGGAAAGTGGTTATACTGCTATCAGCAATGCAGGACAGAAGATTTCAGCAGGCATCGCTTCTGGTTTTGCTGGTATAGTTATGGGATCTGTTGGATTTGTAAGTGGTGCAGAGACTCAGACAGCTCTGGCCCTTGAGGCTATTAAGGTGCTTACAATTTATGTACCAATCATTGTTGCGGCCATTCTATTAATCTTAATCAGCTGTTATAAGCTTGAAGACAGATTGGATCAGATTCGAATGGAACTTATAGAAAAAAGGAAGTAGAGATTATGAGTGATTTTAATTTAGATTGGAAATTTAAAAAGCTGGATTCAGATCAGTGGCAGATGGTAAATCTGCCACATGATGCAATGATCTTTGAAACCCGTGATGAGAATTGTCATAATGGAAAAAATACGGGATATTTCCCAGGCGGCAAGTATGTTTATGAGAAAACATTTTTAATTTCCAATGAAGACTGGGAGAAAGAAGTATTAGTATTATTTGAGGGAATTTATCAAAATTGCGTTGTGTTATTAAACGGAGAAGAAATCTGTTTTCAAAAGTACGGATACACAGAGTTTACTGCTGGCTTAACTGGAAAAGTAAAGGCAGGGGAAAACACCCTTACAGTAAATGTGGATAATTCATTAGAACCAAATAGCAGATGGTACACAGGATCTGGTATATACCGGCCAGTGCATCTTTTTATCCGGGAAATGGATGCTCCTAAAAAACTTAAAATTCGCACCATTTCAATTTGTCCAGCGGAGATAGAGGTGTTAACTGAAATTGGAAATACAATTGTAATTGCTGACAATAATCAAATTGTATGCGAGAAAATAGCGGAGGATGAATTAACAACCATTCGCGTTCCAGATGCTAAAATATGGAGTGAAAAACATCCTGATTTATATAAAGCTACTGTACATAACAAAAAAGGCGAGTTGTCGAATTCATTTGGTATCAGAACTCTTAGCTGGGATGCAAAAAAGGGCTTATTAGTAAATAATGAGAGAGTTCTTCTGCGTGGCGGCTGTATACACCATGATAACGGTATGCTTGGGGCATGTGAATTTGAAGATGCTGCAGAACGAAGAGTTCGCATCATGAAAGAAGCAGGATATAATGCGATCCGCTCTTCACATAATCCAATGAGCAGGGCGTTACTTGACGCATGTGACCGCTTAGGGGTTTTTGTTATGGATGAAGCTTTTGATGGCTGGTATACGCCAAAGACTCATCATGATAATTCAAGAACCTTTCACCAATTCTGGAAAGATGATATAAAGGCGTTGGTTGATAAGGACTATAATCATCCAAGTGTAATCATGTATTCGATTGGAAATGAAATGACAGAAACTTCTGCTGAGGAAGGGCAGAAATTCTGTGGTATCATGCGTGATTATGTACATGAGCTGGATTCTTCCAGACCAGTGACTGCGGGTATTAATATCGTTCTCAATTTGTATACGAATAAAGGAATGGGGGTATACGAAGAAAAAGAACCTTATGCAGCAAAGCCGCTTCCACCAAAGGAAGATGGTTATGAAGAAAAGAAGACAGGATCTGCATTCTTTAATATGATGGCTGGAAAGTTTGGCTGGCTTATGTTCTATTTAAGCGGCGGTAAAAAAGCGGATAAAGCAGCTGCGCCAGTGGCGGAGAACCTTGATGTAATTGGATTTAATTATGCGGCATCTCGTTTTAAAACTGATATTATAAAATATCCGGAACGTCTTATGGTAGCAAGTGAGACCCTGGCATCAGATCTGTCATACAACTGGTCATATGTAAAAAAACATCCAGCTGTACTTGGTGATTTCGTATGGACGGCATGGGATTATCTGGGTGAAGCCGGACTTGGAGACTGGGTATACCCAACTTATAAAGGACTTCCGCTTTTAGCAGGGTGCGGAGCAATTGATATTACCGGTAAAGTTACAGCGCAAAACTTCTATGAGCAGGTAATCTGGGGATTGAAAAAAGAACCATATATTGGTGTATCTCCGATTAATCATGCAGATGAAATCTCAAATAATGGTTCATGGAGATTTACAAATGTAGTTGATAGCTGGAGTTGGTACGGTTACGAGAATAAAAAGACGACAGTTGAAGTATATGCAGATGCAAAATATATTCGTCTGGAGTTAAATGGTAAAAAGATCGGAGTAAAGAAGCTTAAGGATTATAAGACAAAATTCAAGTGCATTTATAAAGCCGGTGAATTGGTTGCAATTGGCCTGAATGCTAACAAGAAAGAAATTTCACGTTCGTCTTTATCCAGTGCAAAAAAAGAAACGATCCTTTCCGTGCTTCCAGAAACGACTTCTATTGAGGCAGATGGAATGTCTCTTTGTTTTATTCCTATTGAGTTTACGGATTCTGATGGAATTTTAAAACCTTATATTGAAGAACCAGTTACAGTTGAGGTAGAGGGACCAGCAGTACTTGCAGGACTGGGAAGTGCTTTGGCAAAAACGGATGAGAGTTATACAAGTAATCAGTTTAATTCCTATAGAGGAAGAGTACTTGCAATTATTCGGAGCACAAACCAGGCTGGTGAGGTTCGTGTAAAGGTGAAGACAGAAAGCGGATTAGAAAAATCTGCCACTATTATATCGAAGGAAAAGAATAAAGATAACAGGTAATAATATGTTAGCGAAGGAGAAGGATAGATATGCTAGCAAAAATATTGGATAAAAAAATCTTTGATTCGAAGGTGACAACCCAGGATATTACAAAGAAAGAAAAAATAGTTGGATACATGATTGGACCTTGTGGAGCATTGCTGATAAATGGAATTCTTGGGGGATCTTTTCTGAATATGTTCTACACAGATGTAATTGGTATTGGTAATCTTTGGAAAGGATTGTTTCTTGTAATATTTCCGGTGGCTGCGAAAATCGTTGATGCTATAACTAATTTCCTAATGGGATGGATTATTGAGAAAACCAGAACTAAACAAGGTAAAGCGAGGCCGTATATACTGATTTCGGCGTTTTTGGTACCAATCTCAGGTATTTTACTTTATACGATTCCTAATATTGATCAGATGGGGCAAGCGATATGGATAATGTTTACGTACAATCTATATTTCTCATTCTCGTTTACAATTTACTATATGTCACATAGCCTCATGGTTCCATTATCTACAAGAAATAGTGAATCAAGAGGTTCCGCAGCTGTAATGACTCAGATTTCGGCTACTATGATTACTGGAATTATAGCTGCGTTGATCGTTCCAATGGTATTATTACCTATGATGGGGACAAGTAAGTCGATGTGGATTATGGTTATGACATTCGTATCTATTCTCTCATTTCCGCTTATTATTTTGGAATACTATTATACCAAAGAACGTGTAACAGATGAGTCAATTTCTGAAAAAAAGGAAAAGATACCATATAATAGAATGGTAAAGGCTATTTTTCAAGATGGTTTTATTATTGCTATTTTACTTTATTATCTGATCAATTCATTAGCTAACGCCATTAAGATTAACGCTATGTTATATTTTTGTAATTATGTCTTAGGCACATATTCGGATGGTGTTACGCAGACTATGATTAACGTAATTGGTGGAATACCAATGGGCATCGGTATTTTGGCCGTATGGCCGATTGCCAAAAGGATTGGTAAGCGTAATATTATACTTTTTGGAATGGTTATTATGGCTATTGGAAGTGGTATCTGTTGGATGAATCCGACGAATATGACAATTATGCTGATCGGTCAGTTCATCAAAAATATGGGAAGCCTGCCAGGGATATATGTATTCATGGCACTTTTCGCAGATGTTTTAGATCATCTGGAGTGGAAGAATGGATTCCGTTGTGATGGTATTGCGATTAGTACATGTTCAGTCGTACTGGGAGGCCTCAGTATCGGTATCCTGAACGTTGTATTAAATAATACCAGATATATTAAACCGTTTACTGCAACAAGTGGGAATTTACCATCCGTTCTTCAGATGATTAAAGATGCTGGATATACTCTGCAGATTCCGGTAGAACAATTGAAACCTACAATGGATGGGGTATACACGATTGCGGTCAACCAAAATGCAGCTACGAGTAGTGCATTAACATACTTACTTACAAGGTAACAAGCAACATAGAAGCCGGATTCGGGAGAAGTGATATCACTCTGGAAGCATTGATGCCTGCTCATAGTCATGTAATTATTGAGTTTAAACAGGGAGAAGATTTGGAACGGCTTAGGGAAGAGGCTTTACAACAGATAATTGATAATCAATATTATACAGGATTATCAGGAGAGGTTCTGTGCGTTGGTTTAGCCCATGACAAGAAAAGATGCAGTATGGTGCATAAGATCATGCAGATATAAATGTTATATGAACAGGGCCGTGCCAGACGCATGGCTCTATTTAATGAAAATCTCCGCTTACTTTTTTCTTTACAGAACAACTATTACAAACTATACTTTCCTTAAAGAGATTGATGATCATCTAAATGCCGCTATTATTGTATTAGAAGGGGAGGAATACCATGGAAATCGTTATCGTGACCGTACCAAACCCATATGGATTACATGCAAGACCGGCAAGTTTGCTGTCAAAGCTCGCTATGGGATTTATAAGTGAAATTACAGTCTATAAAAATGAAGACCTCACCAGGAAATATAATGCAAAGAATGTACTCTCCGTAATGGATATGAACGCAAAAAAGGGGGACAAGCTGACGTTTAAAGCCCAGGGAGAGGATGAAAAAGAAGCGATTTTGTCCATAGCAAATTTTGCAGAAAGCGGCTTTGGAGAATAGGAGACATTTTATGAGATTGAATCAGTTAACAAAAAATATATATTATACGGAATGCGATTCTAACAGTGATCGCCCCGTTTTGGGTTATATCAATGGGGAGCGATGTTCGGTAATGGTGGATGCAGGGAATTCCGCGAATCATGTGAAAGATTATAATTTTTTTGTAACGCAGCAAGGCTTAAAAAAGCCAAAATATTGTATTATAACACACTGGCATTGGGATCATACATATGGGATACATGCCGTTGATGCGGAAACAATTGCACATACAAAAACCAATCAGGAATTGATCAGAATGTCTTCCTGGGAATTTACTGATTCCAAAATGAAAGAGCGGTTGATATCTGGCGAAGAAATTTCGTTTGCAGATGAGCACATCCGGGCAGAGTATCCCAAATTAAAAGAAATAAAGGTAGTTCCCGCGCTGATAACCTTTGAACAAAAAATCGTGTTGGACTGCGGCAGCATTACGTGCGAATGCATGCACCTTCCTTCCGCCCATAGTGACGATTCCGTGGCTGTTTTCATTCCAGAGGAAAGAGTGATATTTTTAGGTGATATTTATAATGATGACTTTTATCAAAATCATTACAGAGATCTGGAAAAAACAAAACAATTATATGAGGAATTATGTATGATTGACTTTGAGTTGGCAGTGGTGGGTCACAGTGAGCCAGTTAGAAAAGAAAACATTTTGAACTTTTTGCACCGGTTCTTTTAAAAAGCAGGATAAAGTAAGAGGGAATATGAATGACACAAGATACAATAAATAAGATATTGCAATTTCGTGATGAACGCGACTGGAGACAATTTCATAATCCGAAAGATTTAGCCATATCAATCTCTCTGGAAGCGGCTGAACTATTAGAAGTTTTCCAGTGGAGTGCTGAGGATGTGAAATGCACAGAGAAGATGGACAAGATAAGAGAAGAATTAGCTGATGTAATAAATTACTGTGTGCTTATGGCAGATGCGTGCAGTCTTGATATAGATGAGATTGTACAGGCGAAGATTAAGAGAAACAATGAAAAGTATCCAGTAGAATTAGCGAAGGGCAGTAAAGAAAAATATAATCATCTGAAACTGAGATGATTTAGAAAACGATTGGTAATAGTTCACGTAAGACAAGGGGGATGAGGATAAATGCCTCAATATGATTATGAAAAAATCGGTTATCAATTAAATATTAATGACAAATATTATAACAGCCTTGATATAGAGGCATTTTCTCTTATGATGAAGAATCCGTCATACTGTTATAAATTCTATTGGCTAGAGGCAATCGTTCATTTGATTTCAGAAGGCTTAAAAGAGACCAGCTTTAACGATATTATTGATGAGATGATTGCAAATGCGTGGTATACGGTTTTAGAATTTCATATTCATCTAAGCGGTGTGATTGAAGGCCGAATAAAAGATGGGTTGGAAAGAGCTATATTTACGCTGCAAGAGTTAAGCCAGCTTTCCGGAAATGCTTCCAAGGTAGAAATTAAGAATAAAATAAAACAGTATGATAAAGAATTGGAACTTTTTAAAGATCAGTTAACTCATATGGTTCCGTATCGAGCACTCTCAGGATTTTTCGATAAGTGTCAGGAGAGAGCAGATTGGGGCAGTACTCAAAGAATGGTTTCTTATATTGAACGAGTCAATCAGATATCATTACTGCCCTATACACTTGGAACTGGAAGTAAACTTAAGAAAGAAGTCTATTTTAATGAATCATGGATAAAGATGATTCAGGACAATACCGTATCAATTCTTGGCTGGATTCAGTATGAAAAGGTAAAGTGGCTTCAGAATAATAATCCTGAAGTCCCAGGACTTATATATAAGCTGTCACCAATGGATGAAAAAATGCGCAGGCTTAATAGCGTTAGGAAACTTTGGGAAGTAGTTTTGGATGAGAAACCTATCGTGGATGTCTTTAAGAATTCACCCATAGTAAAAGGAAGTTATGATGTGGATCATTTTATTCCTTGGTCCTTCGTAATGAACGATGAATTATGGAATCTAATGCCTATGGATTCCGCGTTAAATTCATCGAAAAGTAATAAGCTTCCAAAATGGGATCCGTTTTTTGGACGATTTGCAGGTAACCAGTATATTTTGTATGGCATAATTCATGATGAAAGAAAACCAGATATTAGAAAAAAGTACGAGTCTTGCTTTCGGGATAATTTGCATTCCATATGGGCGAATCAGGAGCTATATAGAAAGGGAAATTCTAAAGAGGAATTTTATCATATTCTTGAGAAAAACATGCAACCGGTCTATGATTCGGCGAAAAGACAAGGGTACCAAATTTGGTAAAAGGGGAATGGGTACATGACAAAAGAAAAATTGGCTGAAATTAGGAATGGGTTTGAAACAGATATAATTCAGCGATTAATTATATAAATAACCATAGTAAAAATTTTGATGTAGTTATCTCTTAGGATGGAATTATAGATATTTTGTAAATTTATGATTTCTAAATTATTCTATATTAAATAGAGCATTCAAGCCAAGAACTTGGGTGCTCTTTTTGCAAAGTAATAAGAGATGAATTTAGAGTTAAAATGATAGGTGGCAAACCTAAACATCCTTATCAAAGAAAAAGCAAAGCTTCTTTTCTATATAGATGATGGAGATAAAATCCATTTATAGTACTGTGCTGCTATAATTAATAAAGTTAAAATTTGTTTGATAGTAGTTCTAGGGTCTTGACGCGAGGTTTCTTATTTTATAAAGTGAGTTTTTTATGATAGAGAAATCTTTCAACAAATAAACGAAATTACAAAGCTATATATTTATTAGAGAAAGTAGTACCAAAAATACGAAATAAACATTATTTTAAGAAAGTATATTGAAAATACGTACAAATAAAAGTTGACGATATAAAATTGTAGTTTTATAATAATTTTATGTATATGACAAAAAATGACATAAAAGTCGAACTGAATTTTAAATGAATTGTGGAGGGGAAAATGTCTAATTACGGATTGCCAGAGTATGATCAACATAGAGGCTGGATAATGAATGCCAGAACCCGAAATATGAGCTGGGACTTAATAATGTTTGCTGCAAGAGGAGATGACGTAGGCTTAAAAGATTTCCTGTCGCAGCAAACTAAGCTGAATTTTTGGAAAGAAATTGATTGCTTTGACTGGAAAGCACTTGTACAACTTCAGAAAGATGCCGAAGAGCAAACAAAAGAAATTGATTATTTAAGTGGTCAAGCCATGATTATGGAAGAAGGGGAAGATAATGATGTTTCGATACCTGCGGATACACAATCAGCGTGGCAACTATATAGAAGGAGTCTAATACAAAATGGTTTCAAAGATGAAGTTGTAGGAGAAATGGAAAGAGCTACACTGAAAATTCTTAAACGATTGAGTAACGATACAACAACCATGCTTCCTGTCAAAGGCCTCGTTATTGGTAATGTTCAGTCCGGAAAAACAGCAAATATGGCTGCACTAATGGCAATGGCTGCTGACTGGGGATGGAATATGTTTATAGTTTTGTCCGGAACAATTGAAAATTTAAGACAGCAGACTCAAACAAGACTTTTTCAGGATTTAAACCAAGGTGGAAGTAATTTGCATTGGAGACCCTTGGAACATCTTTCAAAGCAAACTGACATTAGCCAAAGAGTTCAAAGCCTTCATTTTGAAGAAACTTCAAAGCAACGTTATTTTACAGTTTGTCTGAAAAATCCCGGAAGGTTGAAAAAACTTATTCAATGGTTGCAGTCAGACGCAAATAAACAAAAACAGATGAAAATTCTTGTAATAGATGATGAGGCAGATCAGGCGGGAATAAATACTGCGGATGTTAATAGCGCCACAATCAGAACAATAAATCGGTTAATCAGAGATCTTGTGAATGGAAGAAACGAAAAGTCACTGGAAATCTCAAATAAGTATAAGGCTATGAATTATATTGGATACACTGCTACACCATATGCCAATATTTTAAATGAAGCCGGGGTAGATTCTCTGTATCCAAGAAGTTTCATTTCAACGCTTAGTGTATCAAAAGAATACTTTGGACCACAGCAAATTTTTGGACTCGAAGGGGGAGAGACTACATTTGAAGGATTAGATATTGTACGTATTATTGGTGATGAGGATTTGCAAGCAATTAAGGACATTCATGATGAAGGTTCTCCATATGTTCCATTAGCACTTCAGAATTCTATCTGTTGGTTTTTATGTGGAGTTTCATGCATGAGGATATGGGGCTATAAGAAACCAATCAGTATGCTAATTCATACAAGTCAGAAAACAGACCATCATCAAAATATTTCAGAAGCTATAAAAGACTGGATTACCAGTAAAAATCCAGCTTTTTTAGTTAAGAAATGTGAAGAGATTTGGGAGTATGAGACCAAAGAGTTTACATTTGATAAGTTCAGAGAACAGTATCCACAATATGATAGAAAAGATGATGTAATTAGTAAATATCCGGATTTCTCAGAGGTCAAAGAGCAGCTGGCTATTTTGTTGGATAAAGATATATCAAATATTCCGCTTGATGAAGAAAACGAACTAAACTATCATGATGGTCTGCATTTATGTGTAGATAACTGTAAAAATAATGGTGTGAATGACGAAGGCATGCATGTAAGACTGGCATATCCATCATCAGCAAATATGCCATCTCCTGCACCGGCTTTTATTATTGTGGGGGGCGCTACTTTATCAAGAGGTCTTACAATAGAAGGTCTGATAAGTACATTTTTCTTGCGTTCTGTTAGTCAAGCAGATACTCTGATGCAGATGGGTAGATGGTTTGGCTATAGAAAAGGATATGAGTTATTGCCAAGATTATGGATTACATCTAAAACGAATGATCAGTTTAAATTTCTTGCGGCATTAGATCAGGAATTAAGAGATGAAATTCATGAGATGGATACCTTGGGGAAAAGCCCTGCCGTTTATGGGCCGAAAGTTAAAAACTCACCGAAACTAAGTTTTATAAGAATAACTGCCAAAAACAGAATGCAGACAGCGCAGCCAACAGACATGGATTTTAGTGGTTCATTTAACCAAACATATAAATTTGATAATGATGAAAAAATACTTTTACATAATATTAATGTTGCAAATGAGTTTATTTCAGAATTGGGGAAATCGGAACCTATAAAGCCTTGTAATGACCATGCAGGGAATACAATTATCTGGCGAAATGTTGATTTTTCGAAAGTAAAAAAAATGCTAACCAATTATAGATTTCATCAAAGGCTAAGTGTCTTTGACGATATAAACAGCTTAATTAACTGGATAGAAAAAATAACTCAGGATGGTAAGCTCAAAAATTGGAATATTGTTCTGGCAGGAAAAGTAAGTGATAAGAATTCTGTATGGAATTCTCCAGGAGGAACTATAAACAAGGTAAGTCGTACAAAAAAACGTTCCATTAATGAATCCGATAATGTAATAAATATTGGAGTATTAAGCGATCCCAAGGATGTTATAGCAGATGTGGATTTAGAAAATCAGTCAAAAGAAGTTGTTAGTAAGGTGAAAAAATTCAAATCACTTTATGCAAGAGAAATCCGAAGCCTTTCGGGCTTGGATACAACGCCCCAATTGATTATGTACATGATTGATAAAGATTCAAAAGTACAAGGTACTTCTAAAACGAGAGAAGATTTAAGGGCGGTTGAAGATATTGTAGGTATATGTCTTAATATACCAGGCGGCAGAAGAGGAACTGATTATACTGCGACTGTGTCTATACACATGAATAATGATATTTTTAATGATGAGGGTGACTTGGAGGATACACATGAAGATTGAAATTGCTGAACCAGGCAGAATGACACAATCTGGTAGCTCTTTGCTTAAATTAATTCAGAATAACAAAATGCCAATATTGGATCTTTTGGTCAGAGAATCAATTCAAAACAGTTTGGATGCAAAAAACGAGTCAGATACAAACGTTATGGTAGAGTTCCTAACAGGTGAATTTGAAAAAGCTTTATTAAATGCAGAGCTTGACGGAATTACAGATGCGTTAAACAAAAAGTTCTGGAAGGATTTATATAAATATGTTGCAATAAAAGATTCCAATACAGTGGGATTAACGGGTAAACTTCATTACGAAGATGTTATGGATAATCAATATGGAAACTTACTTAAACTAATATATGAAATAAGCAAACCACAGGAAGCAGAAGGGGCAGGTGGATCATGGGGGCTTGGGAAAACTGTTTACTTTCGAGTGGGTATAGGTTTGGTCATTTATTATAGCAGGATAATAAATGAACAGGGTGATTATGAATCAAGGCTTGCAGCATCATTGGTTGAAAATGAATTAGAAATGGATTCGCTGATACCTGTGCTGAGTGAAAAATCAAAAAGAGGGATTGCATGGTGGGGAGAAGAAATTGGTGAAAATAAAACCAGACCGATTACTGATGATAACTATATTGCAAAAGTTCTGAACATATTTGGTATTGAACCCTATACAGATAATCTTACAGGAACTACTATTATTATTCCATATATTAATGAAGAGATTTTACTAGAAAACAATCAGATTGAATACAGAGACGGTGAAGATAATATAATTCAACCTTTTTGGAGAAGTAATATTGAGGATTATCTAAAGGTGGCGGTACAGCGATGGTACGCTCCAAGGCTGAATAATCTTAATTATCCTTATGGAAAGTTTTTAAGAGCAAAAGTCAATGATCATGGAATTTCAACTGATGGAATGGAGCCTGCATTTCAAGTAGTTCATGCATTATATAACAAAGCAATTGGTGTTGAAACAGCAGGCGATATTCTGTCAGATTCATCAGTTATATTTAATGTAGAAGATATCAGCCTGAGAAATGTTCTTGATACTACAAAAGCAGGGACCATTGCTTATACAAAAATGCCGAGGACATTATTAAAGACAGGCTTTCCAGACAATAAGCCAGAACCCTATATGTATTTTAATTGTGAAATCAGAGACAAAGAGAAAAATAAACCTGTTGTATTTTTTACACGTAAACCAGGAATGATCGTTTCGTATGAAGATGTAGGCGGATGGGTAGAGGGTATCTGTCCAACCAATAAGGATGAATTTATACTTGCAATATTTGTATTGAACTCCGATAATAGACTATCTAAAATTGACACATATTACAGTTTAGAAGAATACGTTAGAAAAAGTGAAATGGCTGATCATACTTCATGGGGAGATTTCACTATGGGAAATTTCAACCCAAGAATCATTTCTAAAGTCCAGGGACAGGTAAATAACAAAATTTCCAAAGAATTTTCAGTAGAGGAAGAAGATAATACTAGCAAGTTAAATTCCGGATTAGGAAAAATGTTTGGGGATTTATTATTACCTCCTGAAAATTTTGGTAAAAAACCAAGTGTTGGAGCAGGTAAAACATCCGTTGGTGGACAACAGTTTGAAAAGCATAGAAATGTTATGTTTGGATATGATGCTTCTAAGACAATGTATACTTCATCAGGTATGGTGGTTAAGTTGCAGATAAAATCCAGAGGGAAAATAACTGAAACCGGAATTAGACTGGCTATAGACTCTGAAACCGGAGCAATTAGTGCCAAAGACTGGGAAAACAGAATGGGATTACATATGCCATTTGAAATTAGAAGCTGTGATGTGAGTATTGGTAAATTAGATGGTGAGGATACGCATATAGAGTACCATCTTAATTGTGAATTAAACGAGGATAAATTCAATGATATAAATTGTGAACTGGAGAAAACAGAAAGCAGTACCATCTGTGGACTACATATTGAAATGGAGAACGAACATTCAATAGAAATTGAAATATCTGTGGAACTGAAATTAAACAGAAAAGATTTAAGACCACTATTTATTGTGGAAAAGAATGAAGGAGAGCGATAATGGCAGCTAATTTTTCATTATTTCCAGTAATTAACGATGAGTTGCTTGGGAAATTGAGATATCAGACTTCTCCATATGAATTATATTACATAAGGAATGATCAGGAATATATTTTACGTGCAGAAGAAGTTGAAAGCAGTGTTACAGTACATAAAGTTATTGATGATGAGGGTATTTGGTCGCCAGATGATTATAGTCTGTGCTTAAGGCGAAGATATTCAATTAGGACATATCAGTGTCTGTTTGGAGAGAGTGGCATAGCTTGTAAAAATGCAATACTTGGACTGGCTCTCGTGTGGACATCATCAGACTCTAAGCAAAGAGGTGTGATACCAATCGGTGATATAGAAAATTCCTCCAAAGATTTGGAGTTTTTACTTAACAGAGAGTTTGCAAAGGCACAGTTAAGAGGTGTAGTTGAGTTTTCAACCGTAATTTATCTGAAGAGTGCAGGAACGCCATTATGGGACGAGGGACATCTTGCAAATGACTATGGTTGCCTTCTTGGAGAGTTGGATAAATTTATTATTAAACTGGATGGAGATGGTTCGGTATTTCCAATGTATGAAATAAATGAACCTGGACAGCCGTTATGGTATGTCAAATGTGAGTGGGATGATCCAACCTATGACCAGTTCTCCGAAAGTGTTTCAATTAATATAAACACAGCGCATAAAAATTATAAATATCTGGATAAAACCAAAAGAACATTTAATGACCATCTTCTAAAAGAAATTATGTCGAGTGCATTAATTATTATCATTACAAAACTAAAAGAACAGAATAATTACTGGGATGCAACGACAATTGGAGAAGAGTTGCAACAAGGAAGTGTTTCTGAGGCAATTTATTATTTTATTAATTCTCTCGAATGGGATGTGTCAAGTCCAGAAGGCATGTCTCTGTCAATTAGAAAATTTTTTGACCAAAGGACGTAGATAAAATGATTATAAAAACACTAAATCGCTCTGAGTCACAAAATGCAATGAAGGAATGGATTGAGAATTATCCATCAATGCCAGTGATTGAAGGAGATTATTTAAAAATACGTAACGATATACAGTCATTTAATAGCCGAGTGCGAACAGAATGCCCACAGGAGCTTTCAAAGAAGGATTATTATATTGACGTTCATATTGGAATATTATTATACGATTATTTGTGGCATCAGCCTGGATTTAATCTGCGAGCTGCGGCAAATGATGATTTTTGGAGATATCTTTCTGTTAAAGTTGTGCCAGATGTAGTGGCAGAAAGATGGGGTAAAGATAATGAAAGCCACTACTGGAGTAAGCCTGCCCGTATCTGGCTTAGAACAATATGGTGGTATGTGCATCTGTCCTGGCAGGGAGATATGATAACAACGTCAAAGGTCTTGGAAGCACCTTGTTTTTCAACTGACAGTATATTAAATCTGGAAGAGCGAACAGGACGTAAGGGGACTTTTATAAGTGTTTACAGATATATCATGTATTATTTTAGTCATATCCCACAACCTGTATTGGAAGATTTTAATAAGAAAACTAAAAGTCAGCAGGATGATTTGTTTCGTGTAGTTATGAGACTAAATACCGCAAAGGTAATGGTAGTTGATCCGGCGTTATATTTGGGTGGCGAAAAAGAATATGTTCGTGCATTGTTTATGGATGCGGGGGTACGTGTCTGATGCTGCCGAAAGTTATAGATCTGTTTTCAGGCTGTGGTGGATTGGCTCTGGGTTTTGAAAAAGCGGGTTTTGATATTGTCGCAGGTATAGAACTGATGCCAGAAGCATGCAAAACAATATCCTATAATTTAGCTTGGAGATATGGAAAAGAAGAGACTCATATCTGTGGAGATATAACCGAGATAGAAGGAGATATATTCAAAGATAAAATTGGAGATGAAGGTTGTATTATTATTGGAGGCCCTCCCTGCCAGGCATATTCAATGGCCGGCAGGGGAAAGTTGAGATCACTTGGAGAAGACCGGATTAATACAAAGGATTTAAGAGGATTTTTGTATCAGGACTTTCTGAGATTCGTATTTGCAATGGATGCAAGAGCTGTAGTCATGGAAAATGTACCAGAATCTACTAATTTTGGTGGTTTGAATATACCTGAAATTGTTTGTAAAGAACTTTCGGAGAAGGGATATAATGCTTTTTGGACGATATTAAATTCTGCAGATTTTGGGGTTCCACAAGTCAGAGAAAGAGTGTTCGTAATAGCAATTAAAGAGAATGAAAAAAAAGAAGTATTTCTTCCTAAACCTACAAATAAGAATAATGGGGATGAACTGACTCAGCATCAAAAGAGATTTGAAGGATATAAGCAGTATACATATTTTAAACCACCGGTGGATGGAAATGAAGCAGATTTGCCATGGACAACAATAGTTGAAGCATTTTCAGATTTGCCAGTAATTTTTCCTACAGCTGATTCGAGATATAAGCTTGTATCATTAAATATTGAATATCCATATAAATCAAAAGCAAATAATGAGTTTCAAAAAATTATGAGAACATGGTATGGCAAAGAAAATTATGGTGTCACAGCGAATGCATTTAGAAAGAATATTCGTGATTTTCCTATATTTTCAAGAATGAAACAAGGAGATAATTATATTGCAGCCTCAAAAATTGCGGACGAGTTATTTTCTAAAGAGGCAAAAGTTTTTGGATATGAAAAAAATAGTGAAGAATATTTAAAGTTATATAATAAAATGGTTCCACAGTATGACAGAGAAAAATTTGAAAATAAGTGGAGACGTTTAGATGAAACAAAACTTTCACATACATTAGTGGCTCATCTGGCAAAAGATACATACAGCCATATTCATCCATGGGAACCGAGAGGAATTACTGTAAGAGAGGCAGCAAGGATTCAGTCTTTTCCTGATGATTTCTTTTTTAACTGCTCCATGGGTGATGCCTATAAACAAATAGGAAATGCAGTTCCACCGTTACTTTCTCTGGGAGTAGCGAAGACTGTTTTCAGCGCATTCAGGGAGGACTAAAAAATGGCTATACTTGAAGAAATCAGAGAATGTTTTGCTTCAACACAAAACGGTGCTAGGGATATTAAATCACTTACATCGGAATATCCGGCTATGGTAATAAGGAGCAATGAAGGATATGGTGTTGCAATTGTATTTGATGATGAAAGAGATATATCAGAGAAATTTGCAAATAGCAACCTATATACACAAAAACTTGCAATTGGTGGAAAAGAGAAGAAGTATTTGATTTTAAGATGTGCCTTGGATAGTCTGCGGTATGAATTTGCAACTGTATGTGCTCAGTTTATCGAACCAGGAATAAATGGGATTGATAGAAAAAATTTATTGGCTGATCCCTTAGCATGGTGGAAACAGTGGCGCGAATTATTGGGAAACGCTATTTTTCAACGAAAACCATATAGTGTTATTGCAGAAATGATTGTACTTGATGAACTATATATTCATGATAATACAATAGAATGGTCAGCAGTACACGCGGGAAGTCATGATATTGAAGGCAATCAGGAAAGCTATGAAGTAAAATCAACTATTAAGAGATATGGAGCTACAATAACAATTGCAGGACAACATCAGCTACAAAGCATGAAACGATTACTGCTATACTTTTGTAGACTGGAACAATCAAGGATGGGTGTGTCCATAAATGATATGAAAGACAAACTAGTATCAGATGGATACGATAAAGAAAAAATTGAACAGCAATTATATCAGTTGGGTTATGAGTATGGTTCAAGTGTAAGAGAAGAAAAATACAAAGTTTTAGAAAAGAGAAAATATGAGGTTGATGATAAGTTTCCAAAGATAACTAAATCCTCATTTAAGAATGACCATATACCAGAGTCAGTAATTCAAATTACATACACAATTGATTTAGATGGCTTGGAATATACTGTATGGTAATCCAAGGAGACATGAATGTTTAGAGTAATAGAAACCTTTAGCGGGATAGGAAGCCAGGCAAAAGCTTTAGAAAGAATTGGTGCGGAATATAATATTATTAATACTGCCGATTGGGATATAAATGCAATTTTGGCTTATTGTATGATACATAAAGGAAAGATTGACATAGATAAATATTCGAAGATCAGTGATACTGAAATTATTGATACATTAAAAAAATTGACTTTAAGTGCAGATGGTAAAAAACCAATTAATGAAAAAACATTTAAACGATTACCAATGGATTTAAAGAGAAGGATATATGTAGCTATTAAAGAAACAAATAATCTGGTGAGCATAACAGATGTGAAAGGTAAAGACATACCTGAAAATATTGATTTATTTACATATTCTTTTCCGTGCCAGGATTTGTCATTATGCGGATGCTGGCATGGAAATAAGAGTGGAATAGCAAGAGATGCCGATAACCGTTCAGGAATGCTGTGGGAAGTTGAAAGAATTTTGATTGAAATGAGTGAACAAGGGAGAGAACTGCCAAGGTTTTTAGTGATGGAGAATGTTACAAATATTCTTTCTAAACCACATGAAAAGGATTTTGGAGAATGGAAAGAAACCCTACAAAATCTTGGTTATTACAATAAGATATATAGGCTTAATTCTAAAAATTTTGGTATTCCTCAAAAACGTGAAAGAGCATATATGATCAGTGTATTATGTGGAGGCGATGAGCATATAGAAGCAGCAGTTCACCAGTATTTTACTGAACATAATCTTGAAGGTGATGAGGTGGATAGGTTAAGACAGAGAAGGTTGTTGCTGAAAGATATATTGTGCCTTGATTATTCGAATCCACAATACAAAGCGGAAGCGGATGCAAGTAAGCCGAATGATACTGATTCAAGAAAAGAAATACTGAGAGATAATGATATGCTTTTTGATGGGAAAGCCATAAATGAAATTTACGTAAATACTGTCACTACAAAACAGGACAGAAATCCAAATTCAGGATTGATTACTTACCATAACTATGCCAGAAATAAAGCAAAATGGAGATACTTAACTCCGAGAGAATGTTTTAAACTAATGGGATTTGACGAAAGTGATTTTGAAAGAGTAATTTATGATAATCCACAGGTGACAAAAAACAGAAAATTGTATTCTACTGAGAAGTTGATTAAGCTGGCAGGAAATAGTATTGTAGTAGATGTACTGGAAGCTATATTCAGACAAATTATTGATATTAATAGGGATATATTAGGTGAGAGAGAGTGACAATTAATCAAAAAAAATCGATTGTAGCGTTTTATCTTTCAAAATTTAATGAACAGGCATATAAAGAATTGGGATATTTTGGGACATGGACTGAAGCCATGGATGATATGTCTAAGAGAATTACTGGTTTTAATGTTATACCTAATTCGTACATTAGGCGAAGGCGTGACGAGTTTGATGTGTTTTTTGAGAATGGAAGGGCAGGATACCAGAATAGAAAGCCAACTGTTCAGGTGATGGAGATATTTCGGCAATGGAATGGTATGAATTTTGAGAAAATGACCGAATTGGTTAAAACAGTGTTGTCTGGTGCTTTTGAAAAAGAGGACAAAATTGAATTGTCAAAGGTTAAAGAAGATCTTACCGAGTATGAGGTAGAGGCTTATCTCAACTTTCAAGATGATTCAGCATCCTTAAATACAAAGATGAAAGAAATTCAGCAACGTATATATTCAAGACGTAAGATAGAAATGCTGAAGAGGTTGTATGCATACAGATGTCAAATTTGTGGTAGGAATATTGGATATGAATATAATACATATATCGCAGAGGCTCATCACATTAAGTATTTTTCTTCATGTATAGATAATTCATCAGATAACTTATTGATTTTATGTCCTAACCATCACACTCTCATTCATAAATTAAATCCAGTTTTTGATTATGATAAATTAGAGTATGTTTATTCCAATGGTAAAAGAGACGGATTGATATTGGATTTCCATTTGACGCATGGAAAGGAGGACAAGTGATTATGACAATATCAGAGCAGGTAAAAGTACTGTGTGTCAGGAAGAATATTAGTCTTGCTGGATTAGCAAGACGTCTGGGAACTACACCACAGAATTTTAATGCTAAACTAAAAAGAGGTAGTTTTACGGTATCTGAACTGGAAAGTATTGCAGATGCTGTTGGAGTAACATTTGAAAGAAGTTTTGTCTTTGATGATGGTGAAGTTGTCTGATTGAGGTGATGGATATGTCTGATGTTCTTACTAAAGCACAGAGAAGAAAGAATATGCAGCACATAAAAGCAAAGGATACAGTTATAGAAGTACTTTTGCGTAAAGCTTTATGGAAAAAAGGAATTCGTTATCGTAAGAATTATGCTGCCTTGCCAGGAAAACCGGATATTGCACTGACTAAATATAAAATTGCTATTTTCTGCGACGGTGAATTTTTTCATGGAAAAGACTGGGATGAACTAAGAGAGAAACTTCTTAAAAGCGATAATGGTAGCTTCTGGATTGAAAAAATAGAACGTAACATGAAGAGAGATGACGAAGTAAATAAAGCACTTTTATTTCTTGGCTGGACAGTTCTTCGTTTTTGGGGTACAGATATTAAGAAACACACAGATGAGTGTATAAACGCTGTTGAAGAAAGCATTGCAGAGATTGTTCTTGAAGACATGTTCTTATGAAGATAATAAAATAAAGACTTAAATACTTGAATCGAGACAAGTTAATAATCAATCACAATGGGTTAGTGGAACAAATAGAACAATCCCCTTGAATATCATGACTCTGAGATGGAATAGCAAGAAGCATTTGAGAGGTTGGCAATGGATGAAAATAACTATTTTAAAAACAGCCACCCTTAAATTCTTGTTTTAAAAGAGCATGAGGATGCAAAATGGTTGACGAAGGAAGAAATGAATTCAGTGGGCTGGTTACCTGCGGATATAACTCTAGTAGATAAAATCCGTATGTCTATATAGATAGTCATATCTATAATCGTATAAAGTGGGTGATGATTTTGAAAGAACGTTCAGAAGTAATAAATTTATGCATGAAATTAAAAGAGGTCTATGAGGATTATCCATTTCACGATGCAAACTGGACCTTAATTCGCCATAAAACCAATAAGAAAGCATTTGCCTGGATCTATGAGAGGGAAGGCAATATCTGGATAAACGTCAAATGTGACCCAGAGTGGAGAGATTTCTGGAGAAGCACATTTACTTCTGTAATACCGGCATATCATCAGAATAAAGAACATTGGAATTCCATAATTCTCGATGGCACAATTCCAGATAAAGATATTATCAGAATGATTGGAGAGAGTTATGAGCTTACAAAAGGCAAAAAGAAATCAGTTAAGAATTAAGTATGGGATTGCATTTGTATTGCTCCTGCTTATAGAAGTGATAATTGCGTTATATGTACATGATTCTTTTATACGTCCATATGTAGGAGATATGTTAGTAGTAATTTTAGTGTATAGCTTCACGAGGATCTTTATACCAGAAAAATGCAGATTACTTCCATTGTATGTATTCTTATTTGCAGCAGGAGTAGAGGCGTTGCAGTATTTTAAATTAGTACACGTACTTGGGCTGGAAGATAACAGGTTACTACGAATCGTAATAGGTTCGGTGTTTGATATAAAGGATATTGCATGCTACGGTGTTGGGTGTATGTTGCTTGAAGCATTGGAGAGGATAAAAAGCAGAAGTACACTTTAAATATGACTGAATGCCAGATTATATACTACATAAGACCGCTCTAGGTGGGGCATGGTCGAAATGATATAACTTTGGAAGCTCTGTTGGGTTAAAGCAAGGAATAACTATTGAATGGCTCACATCAAAAAACGATGCAGAATCGCGTATAAGATTCTTTCTTTATAGGAAGTATTTAAATTAGTGTAAAAATAATCAGTGTACCAATTTCAAGAAAAACACGGAGGTATGAAAGCCTCCGCTTTTCAATTTATAATGATAGCCATCAAGCATCTTACCAAAAAGAGGTGAAATCCATGTTCACAGAACGACAGTGTCAGATCCTGGCTTTTCTATCCGGCGTAGATTCCTGGGTACAAGGATCGGTTCTTGCAGAAATGATTGGTGCCAGCAACCGTACCTTACAAAATGAGATCAAAAATATAAACAGCGTTATTTCTCAAAACAATCTGTCTGGAGAGCCTGGAATTATATCCAATAACAGACTTGGCTATCGGCTGAAGGATGATCAGAGCACGCTGCAATATATCCTTAACGAAACCATGCGTAAGAAAGCCAGTAAAGATAAGTATATACATTCCAAGCATATCCTGATGCTGCTACTATTTGAAAAGGATTACATCAGTATCGGAACGATAGCAGATCGGCTGTTCTATTCCAAATCATCCGTGAGTGCAGATATCCCGCAGGTAAAGCGCATCGTTGCAAGAAATGCAGGAGCTGTTTTGAAAATATCAAGTAATAAAGGGATTCGTCTGGACGCGCCGGAAAATACGAAACGGATTCTTTGCATGAAAACGATCACAGGCAGCTGTGATTACTTTCAAACCACTGAAGTTATGAAAATGATTTTTGAAGATCAGAAAAAGATGGAATCAATGATAGGAAGAATTTTTACTAAATTTGATTTTATCGTAAGCGGAGAGGCCTATTCTGACTTTGCTTTGTATCTTCTCATTTCCATTGCAAGGACAAGAATGGGTTTTGAAGAAGATATGCCATGTGACAGCCTCCCTCTTTCTGACATTACCAATAAAATCGTTGATCAGGTGAAAGCAGAATTCGACTATTCGTTCAGTGAAGCGGAAAAGCAGTCCATGGAAGGACGGATTCAGGAGCTTAATATCGTTTGTAAAAATCCCATAGCAAATGCTGACATTGGTAGAAACATTGATGTATTTATACACCAGGTGGCAGCCGAAACCGGATATAAAATAAAAATCAGTAAAGATTTGAAAGCAGCCATGGCGGATCACATGGAACGCATGATCAGGAGAATCCGAAGCGGCAGAACCAATGTGGGCAATTACACCAAGGATCTGTTATCCCGTTATCCCATGGAATTGCACCTGTTAAAAACATGCCTTTGCCAGTCACTGAATATTGACATACCAGATGCAGAATTGGGATATCTCATCCTCTATCTTGCAACAGCCATTGAATCAGAGCGTAAAAAAATAGATGTGCTGCTTGTCAGTGACAATAGTGCAAGCAGTATATATAATCTGGAAAATAAGTTAAAGAAGAGCAATGGGGAACAGATCGGAACCATTACTGCAATTCCAATGTATTTATTCGAAAATAAAAGAAGCAAGTACAAAGGAGAAACACAACTTTTGCTGACAACAGAAAGGGAACTGGCTCTGGTTGATAAGAGATTTTTTTATCTCGATCTGTTCATTAACAATCATCAGCTCAGTCAGTTAAAGAAAAAGACGGAGGAGATGCTGGCGGAATGGAAGATAGGCAGAATGAAGTTCCAGATCGAAAAATATTTGAAACCAGGATATAAAATAAAGGTATCTGGTGAATGTAACAGCATAAAAGAACTGCTTGAGAATCTGGACATTCCATTTGAAGAGAAGGTTACAACCATTGAAAGTATTGGGAGTAAAGTACTTTATATCATTTCACATGACAGAAGTGGAGAAAATCTATTTCGCAAAATCGAGCTGGAACAGCCGTTCCAGTTTGGCGGCAAACAGATTACAACCATCTGGCTGATCCATTTTGGAGGAGTTGGGGATATCGTGGAATTTTTTGATTTCGTCGCTGCGCAGATTGCAAGTATGCCATAATACATTCTTTTTCGCTATTAATGACGAAAAAGTTTGAATTTCCAATTGCTTTTTCGTACATTATAATAACATTATCAGGGAAACGCATGTACGAAAAAAGGAGGAGTTTAGTATGGCAAAAAATTATAATGCACTAGCTGATGATATTGTGAAAGGCCTTGGGGGAGCGGATAATATTACCAAAATCTTTCATTGTGCAACCAGGGTTCGTACTCAGTTATTAAATAAGGATCAGGCAGACTTAGACGCACTGAAAAGGAATCCGGCTATACTTGGCGTGGTGGAAAGCGCTGGAGGTGTACAGGTAGTAGTCGGAAATGACGTAGCTAAGGTATACGATATCATAATCAATAAATTTAATATAAAGGAAAATATTGCAGGGAGTGAGAAATTAAGTGCACCTGCAGGGGATAAGACAGAGAAGCAGGGTGTTTTATCCACGTTTTTAAATGTGCTATCAGCAATCATTGGCCCCGCGATTCCTCTGATTATGTGCAGCGGTCTTATTTCCGCAATCCTTGTGATTATGACAAAACTGGGACTCAGTACAGAGGGAACAACCTATACCATCATCAAAATGTTTGGGAATGCAGCACTTTATTTTCTCCCTGTATTTCTGGCATACACTTCAGCAAAGAAATTTGGCTGCGATATCATGATGAGTGTATTCTTTGGTGTTATTTTTATCAGCCCCACTCTGATTGGGTTTACCAGCCTGGGCAGCCCCGTACATCTTTTCGGACTGCCGGTGAAAGCGGTAGATTATTCATCAACGGTAATACCTGTTATTTTCACAATCTGGGTATTTAAGTATGTGGAGAGATTTGTTGAAAAAATTGTACCGGCAGCCATTAAGTTTGTTTTTAAACCACTGTTGTGTGTAATCATAATGATGCCTGTTATGCTGTGTGTCACAGGACCTGTCGGAAGTTATTTAGGAGATGCTCTTCTTGCAGTTATGGGAGCAGTGAACAGTGCAGCACCCTGGGCGACTGTACTTGTAATCGGCAGTCTCGCACCACTTCTTGTATTAACCGGCATGCATCTCGCACTTATTCCGCTGGTCATGACAATGTTTTCAACAGTGGGATATGATAATATGTTATTTACAGCATTTATTGGAATGAATTTTTCCCAGTTTGGGGTTGCACTGGCCTGCCTTTTTAAAACAAAAAATAAAAATTTAAGGACACTTGCCTCATCTTGTGCAATCACATCATTTCTGGCAGGTGTTACGGAGCCCACATTATATGGTATCTGCGTAAGAATGAAGAGACCGCTGATTGCAACCTGGATCGCCTGCGTTGCCAATGCCGTATTCTGTGCCATCTTTTCCATTAAAGTGTTTAATTTTGGAGCCCCATCCTTCTTTACCATGCCGATATTCATGAATCCGGACGGAAGTATGAACAATTTCTATTTTGCTGTTGCAGCTGTTGTTATTACAATTGCAGTGAGCTTTGCGGCAACATGGATTCTTGGCTTTGATGACAGTGTATACGGGGAAGAAACAGCTGCTTCATAATAATAAGGAAAATGCCAGTTTCTTCCCAGGACTGGCATTTTTCAACAAAGGAGATGAGTGAATGATTTCAACCAGAATTAATAAAACAGAAAAAATAGCAGATGATTTATATGTTATTACCGAGACAGAGAGCGTTCATTGCTACCTACTGATTGGAGAAGAAAAAGCATTGTTAATTGACTGCGGTTATGGATATGAGGACATTCACCCAATTATTCAGTCAATTACAATGCTGCCCGTCATTCTGGCAGTAACCCATGGAGATCCGGATCACGCCTTAGGGGCTGGGCACTTTGGGGATCTGTGGATTCACCCGCTGGACTATGGAAAACTTCTGATGAACGACAATCCGTCTGTTAAGAGTAAGATGCTGACTTACCGCCTCAATAAGATGCCCCAGCTAAAAGGTGCAATAGAAGAAGATATCTATATCAATACACCCATTTCCCAGAAACTGAACCCTCATTTTCTGCTGAATCATGATGTGATTGATCTGGGCGGAAAACATGTGGAGATTTTCCATACGCCAGGTCACAGCTATGGTCACATTATGTTTCTGGAACAGGAAACAGGAAGACTTTTTTCAGGAGATCAGCTGACCGCAAATAATATCTGGCATTTTTTAAGCAGCGACGAACAGGCTGCATTTTCAGAGACCTTCAACAGCTTGAAGCGTCTGGGAGAAGCCAGGGAACGGATCACTGCCCTTTATCCCGCACATAATAAATTCCCTATTGGGATTGAGTATCTGGATGATTTAGTAGAATGCTTTGACCATGAGCTGGAAGAAAACTACAAAGAAGACGTGCCGTTTCAGTCCCCAATGGGCGAAGGATATAAACATAGATATAAGACCGTTGATTTAATCTATTCCGATGAGCGCCTGGCTGATTTTCTGGGACACAAAATTCAACGATAGGAGGACAGCAATATGATTTTTCCAGAAGATTTTTTGTGGGGCGGAGCAACCGCAGCAAACCAGTGTGAAGGCGGATACCAGGAGGGCGGTAAGGGCATTACCATCCAGGATCTTGTAAAAGGCGGAAGCAGGAACTCTCCAAGAATGTTTAAAAGCAGGATAGAAGCCGATCAGTTCTATCCCAGTCATCAGGCGGTAGACTTTTACAACCATTATAAAGAGGATATAAAATATTTTGGTGAAATGGGCTTTCGATGCTATCGAATGAGCATAAGCTGGGCGAGAATCTTTCCAAATGGAGATGACATCCAGCCAAATGAAGAAGGCCTTAAGTTCTACGACGATATTTTTAATGAGTGCAGAAAATATAAGATCGAGCCAATGGTCACATTAAGTCATTTTGATATGCCATGGAGTTTAACTGTCCGAAAGAATGGCTTTCTGTCACGGGATACAATCAATGATTTTGTCCGATATGCAGAGTGTGTAATAAACTATTATAAAGGAAAGGTCCGCTACTGGCTGACATTTAACGAAATTAATTTTGGTATACTGGAAATGGGAGCTTACAATTCACTTGGGATCGTTCAGCCAGAAGATATGGAAAACGATGATTTTATACCAAAAAGCAGGTTGAAAAGGGATAGACAGCAGCAATTCCAGGCACTGCATCACCAGTTTATCGCAAGTGCCATGGTAACCCGGCTGGCACATAAGATTGATCCGCAAAATAAAGTGGGTTGTATGATAAGCCACATCACCCAATACCCTCTGACCTGCGATCCACAGGACGTTCTTGAAACTCAGAAAAAGGACAGAATACTGAACAAGTTCTGCGGTGATGTGATGGTCTGGGGCAGCTACCCCCAATACATGGAAACCTATATGCGTGATAATCAAATAGAAATTAAAAAGCAGCCAGAGGATATGGAGATCCTGAAGAATGGCTGTGTTGATTACTATGCGTTCAGCTATTATATGACCAACTGCTCTACAGTCCGCACTGATGTGGAACAAGTGAATGGAAACCTGATGGGCGGAGCAAGAAACCCATATCTAAAAGCCAGTGAATGGGGGTGGCAGATCGATCCTTCCGGCCTTCAGTATACTTTAAATAATCTCTGGGACAGATATCATATCCCTCTTATGATTGTGGAAAATGGCCTTGGCGCGCCGGATGTCATATCCCCAGATGGAAAAATACATGACGATTACCGTATCAACTACCTTACCGATCACATCAAAGCGATTGGTGCTGCGATCAGTGAGGGGGCTAATGTCATGGGCTATACCGTATGGTCTGCCATAGATTTAATCAGTGCAGGAACAGGTGAAATGTACAAACGATATGGCCTTGTCTATGTTGACCGCCATGATGATGGAACTGGTGACTTTAAGAGAATTCCGAAGGATAGTTTTTATTGGTATAAAAAGTGTATTGAGTCCAATGGGGAAAATCTTGAATAGAGAACGTAAGAATTCTATTTAGATAAAATTGAGAAAAAGCAGGCAGTGATATTACTGTCTGCTTTTTCTCAGCTAATGGCTACACCCAATTATACAGTCTCTGTTTCCCTAAAAATAAATCGAAAAATAAGTCTGACAACTGGTCCGCAATAAAACATCTGATATAAAATTGCCATTGGGAAATTCATGGCCCATGTCTGTATCCAGGTTCCCATATCCGGCTCTTTGAATAGTATTGTTGCGATCAGACTCATAACCGGGCACATAATGCAACAAATGCAAATCGATATTGCATATGTAATAAATTGAGGTCTGTCATCCGGTCTTATCACTTTAAAAGCAAGCATCTTTGCTAATTTCCCTACCACAAAGAATTCCAAGATAAATGCGATTGGAGCCATGACAGGCAATTCATGAAGTGCTGCAGTAAATGTCCCGGTTGTAATCCCTCTCATATTCAGGGCGACGTTGTAAACAATCATTCCATATACCATTACAACTGCCATGATAGCAGTAAAAATGACGTCTTGAAATTTGTTTTTTGGCATAAAAAAATCCTCCTTAATGATTATGAATGTGTTGTTCGTTATCATCCGGGAGGAGTGTGCGTTTCCAATTATGTACCATATTTAAAATTAGCTCAGTTAGTATAACACAAAGATGAATATAATGTAAGCTTTTATTTTGTTTTTTAATAAATTCACATTTTTCCAGCCTGGTTCCAGGTATTATCACTTCTTACTGTGTCAGAACTCTGGGCATAGTATCATTTGTTTTAATGCATTTGCAGCAATGCTAAGGCAGCGGCTTGTATTTTCCACCAGACAGATGCTGCGTCTGGGAATCGGTTCTTCCAGAGGTATGGAGAAAACCTCCCCATTTTCAAGGGCTTCTCTGGCGAAACGTTCCGGGATAAAACCGATACCCAGGTCATTTTTAATCATAGGCATCAGCTGATTGGTCGATGCCACTTCTATATCCGGCTTAAAAACCAGATCATACTTTAGGAGCAGGTTTGAGAAAAACTCATAAGTTACGGTATCCTTACCGAGACAGACAAATGGGTACTGAACCAGCTCCGACAGATGGTGGGGGGTGTCTTTTAAAAAGGAATAATGTCTCCCCCCAATCAATATTTCCTGAAATGACTTTAAACATGTTTCTTTCAGTGGGGGTTTGATATTAGAAGGAGTGGTCACAACTGCAAAGTGAACCAGACGGTTCTTTAGAACCTGGATTGCCTGTGGTGTGGAGTGAGTAAGAATGCGAAGATGTATACCGGGATGGGTACTGTGAAATGCCCCAAGTATGGGGAGAAGATGACCGTGAAGGGCAGTATCACTGACACTGATGGTGATCGTACCTCCGCTTAAGTTTTTGTCATTGATCAGTTCCAGCTCAGCCGCTCTGAACTGCTCCTGGGCTATTTTTACATGGGAATAGAGCTTCTCCCCCTCTGGTGTCAAAGAGATGCCACGGTTGGATCGCACGAAAAGCTTACACCCTAATTGATGTTCTAAATTATTTATGAAACGTGAAATATTGGACTGGTTGGCTGAAAGGAGCCCGGCGGCTTTGGAAAAACTTTTGCATGTAGCCACATAATAAAAAATTCTGTAATAGTCATATGTAATATCCATAGATCCCCCTTTTATCTGCCATATAAATATTAGATAACTGACATACAATAAATACATTTTACATATATTAACAGCTATTATATACTTCTAGATATAAGAAGTAAAGTGTATCCCCATATTTTACCACAAGACCAACGGTTTCCCGGTCTTTTATTAATAATACGAATTTATTTCGTTTCGCTCATAATCCACATATCAAATCCGTCATTCCATAATAACCTTCCTTATCCGTTTATTTTATCTCTTTATATACGGTTTTTTTATCGTTTCCAAGTTAATAAATTAACGATTGATTTTGCGATTTTATTCCTAAAAACATACGGCTTTCACTAATTTTGACTAAGCTATTGTTAAAAGTACCAAAAATGAACCATAAAAAATCCTATTGTTTATAATAAGTTATTAGTATTTTTAAACGCAGGCAAAAGGAATTAGAATAAACCATAGAAACAATGTTAAAAAAATCACTATCAAAGGAGATAACAAAAATGAACCAATTAATCCAATCATTAGTAGAACGATCCAGAAATGCACAGCAGGTTCTGCGTTCCTATGACCAGGAAAAGACAGATGCCATTGTAAAGATGTTTGCAAAAGTTATTTTTGACAATGCTGAACCACTTGCAAAGCTTGCTGTTGAGGAAAGCCGGATGGGCGTTTACGAAGACAAGGTCACCAAGAATAGAGGAAAATCCAGAATCATCTGGAATGCATTAAAGGGTAAAAGGTCCATTGGCATCATTGGAACAGATGAGGAAGCAGGGCTGATTGAGGTGGCAAAGCCAATGGGCGTCATTGCAGCTGCCACACCGTGCACCAACCCCATTGTAACCCCCATGTGTAATGCCATGTATGCCGTAAAATGCCAAAATACGATTATTATTGCACCTCACCCGCGCAGTAAAAAATGTGCCATGGCAGTGGCTGAACTGTATTACAAAGAACTGGACCGTATGGGAGTTCCAAGAGATATTTTCCTGGTAATCGAGGAACCGTCCATTGAGCTTACCAACGAACTGATGGCTGCCTGTGATGTTGTTCTGGCGACAGGCGGTGCTGGTGTTGTAAAATCCGCTTATTCCAGCGGAAAACCAAGCTACGGCGTGGGACCCGGCAATGTACAGGGACTGATTGATGAAGGAATCGATTACAAGGCTGCAGCAGGAAGAATGATTGCCAGCCGTATCTTTGACAATGGCATTATCTGTTCCGGAACTCAGACAATCATAGCGCCGGAGAAGGATTACGATACCGTGATAAAGGAATTTGTATCTCAGGGAGCATTCTACATTGATGATAAAGCAGTAATTGATAAATTGGCAGAAGTGGTATTCCCCAATGGTGTAATCAACAAAAAAGTAGTTGGCCAGTCAGTCAAAACCATCGCAGACCTTGCCGGGATTTCCGTTCCCCAGGGAACAAAGGTCATAATTGTAAAACCTGAGAAACATGGGGCAGGAGTTGTATGGAGCAAGGAGAAGATGTGTCCGATGATGGCTGCATACAGCTATCAGACATGGGAAGAGGCGGTTCAAATCGCATATGACAATCTGGTATATGAAGGTGAGGGCCATTCCGCAGACATTCAGTCCAACGATAAAAAGCACATTGAATATGCAGGTTTAAAGCTTCCTGTAAGCCGGGTGGTAGTCAACCAGACCTGTTCCAGCATGGCAGGCGGTGCGTTTGCAAACTCTTTGAATCCCACCACCACACTGGGGTGCGGAAGCTGGGGCAACAATGCGATCAGCGAGAATCTGTTCTATACCCACCTGATGAACAAGAGCCGGATTGCATTTGTAAAAAAGGATTGGATACAGCCGACGGATGAAGAGATTTTTGCATAGGGGGGCTTGAAATGAAGGAAATTATTTTAAAATCCCAGATATCCTACTACGATACCTGTAAAGAATTTGCCAGAGAGTTCCACCTTGGAAGCGGTGATCTCATACTGACCAACGAATACATATATAAACCGTATTTCGGAACACTTGGACTGAATGTCCATACCATTTTTCAGGAGGCATACGGGACGGGAGAGCCTACAGATATCATGGTGGATGCCATTCTTGCTGAGGCTGCAAAGACGAACTGCAAACGGATTATAGCCATAGGCGGCGGCACGGTGATTGATATTGCCAAGGTTATGGCAGTGTCTGCAGGGGACCCGCTGGATTCCCTCTATGCTGAACCTGAAAAAATCCAAAAGAAACGGGAACTTGTAATTCTGCCCACAACCTGCGGAACTGGAAGTGAAGTCACCAATATTTCTATTATCAACCGGACCAGACTGGGAACCAAGGTAGGACTTGTGTCACCCCATATGTATGCGGATGAGGCGGTGCTGGTTCCGGAACTTTTAAACGGACTGCCATTTGCGGTGTTTGCCACCAGCTCCATTGATGCTCTGGTTCACGCGGTGGAGTCAAGCCTCTCTCCCAAGGCAACACCATTTACAAAGCTCTTTGGATATAAAGCCATTGAAATGATTATCAGGGGATATCAGAAGATTGCAGCCGAAGGAATCGATGCAAGGCTTCCTCTTATGAAGGATTTTCTGATTGCAAGCAATTATGCAGGAATAGCATTCGGAACGGCAGGCTGTGCGGCTGTCCACGCCACCAGCTATCCGTTGGGAGGAACCTATCACGTCGCTCACGGGGAGAGCAACTATGCCATGTTTACAGGGGTGCTTAAAAATTACATGGAGATCAGGCAGGATGGCGAGATTGCAGTGATGAATCAGTTTCTTGGTAGACTGCTGGGATGCGATAATGATGTGGTTTATGACAGGCTTGATAAACTGCTTGGAACAATTCTTCCAAAGAAGGCGCTTCGCCAGTATGGTGTAAAGCAGGAAGAACTTGCTGTATTTACAAAGAGTGTCATGGAACAGCAGGGACGTCTTATGGCAAACAACTTTGTCCCCCTTGATGCGGAACGGGTGCTTAAAATTTATCAGGAACTGTATTAATCAGGCTGTCAATGATGGATATAAAACTGCGCTCCCACATGGGTGATGAGGGTCGGAGCGCATGAAAAGGAGAAGAAGATTATGGCATTAATGACTGGTGAAGAATATGTGGAAAGTATGCGGAAACTGAAACTTAATATTTACATGTTTGGGGAGAAGATTGAAAACCCCATTGACCATCCGATTTTAAGACCATCCCTTAATTCGGTGAAAGCTACCTACGATCTGGCTCAGCTTCCGGAATACGAGGATCTGATGACAGTAACTTTGGATGATGGGCGTAAAATCAACCGATTTGCCAACATTCACAGAAGCACAGATGATTTAATTAAAAAGGTTAAAATGCAACGGCTCTGCGGACAGAAGACGGCTGCCTGCTTCCAGCGGTGTGTGGGAATGGATGCATTTAATGCGGAATGGTCAACAACCTATGAAATTGATGCGAAATACGGCACCAGTTATCATGAGAATTTTAAAAAGTATCTCCGTATGGTACAGGATAAGGATTTGACCGTAGACGGAGCAATGACGGATCCAAAGGGTGACAGGGGGCTGGCACCTCACGCGCAGCCAGATCCGGATATGTATTTAAGAGTCGTGGAGCGCAGAGATGACGGAATCGTAGTCAGAGGCGCAAAGGCACATCAAACAGGGATTATTAACTCACAGGAAGTGATTGTCATGCCTACCGTTGCCATGGGACCGGATGATAAGGATTATGCAGTTTCCTTTGCAGTTCCAGTGGATGCAGAGGGTATCGTAATGATTATCGGAAGGCAGTCCTGCGATACCAGGAAGCTGGAAGGGTCCCAGATGGATGTGGGTAACAGTGAATTTGGAGGCGTAGAGGCACTGGTTGTATTTGATGACGTATTTGTTCCCAATGACCGCATTTTCCTCAATGGTGAATTTGAGTATGCCGGTATGCTGGTGGAACGGTTCGCTGGATACCACAGACAGTCCTACGGTGGATGTAAGGTTGGCGTAGGTGATGTTTTAATTGGAGCGGCAGCCCTGGCAGCGGATTATAACGGCGTGCCCAAGGTATCCCATATTAAGGATAAACTGATTGAGATGACTCATTTAAATGAAACACTTTACTGCTGCGGCATTGCATGTTCCGCCGAAGGGATGCCCACCGATTCCGGTAACTATATCATCGACCTGCTGCTTGCCAATGTATGTAAGCAGAATGTGACCAGATATCCCTATGAGATTGCACGTCTGGCAGAGGATATTGCAGGAGGTCTTATGGTAACCGCGCCGTCCGAAAAGGATTTAACCGATCCGGTTGTAGGGGGTTATGTGGATAAATATTTAAAAGGAATCGAAGGCGTATCCACCGAAAACCGTCTCAGAATCCTGCGCTTAATTGAGAATCTGACCCTTGGAACCGCTGCAGTGGGATACAGGACCGAATCCATGCATGGAGCTGGCTCGCCTCAGGCACAGAGGATTATGATTTCCCGTCAGGGTAATATTGGAAGAAAAAAAGAGCTTGCAAAAGCAATTGCAAAAATAAAGGATTAAAAACGGCCATTTTAGACCTAAGAGGGAGGTTGAACACAGGTATGAATTGGAGAGAAATTTATACTTCAAAATTAAAGCCAATAAAAGAGGCTGTTAAGGTGGTAAAATCGGGTGACAAAGTGGTGATTGGCCATGCAGTGGGCGAGCCCATTAAACTGGTGGATGCAATGACTGAGTACGCGGTGCAGGCGGATTTAAGAGATATAGAAATTTACCAGCAGGTGGATATGGGGCATTCCCTTTATGCACAGCCGGGGATGGAGAAACATTTCCGGGAGAACAGTTTATTTCTTGGAGCAAAGACCAGAGATTGTGTGAACAGCGGACGGGGAGATTTTACCCCATGCTATTTTTACCAGGCACCGGAATTTTACCGCAGCACAAAGAAACCAGATGTGGTTTTCGTCACCTTATCCCTGCCGGATGAGCACGGATACTGTAGTTTCGGTGTATCCTGTGACTATACAAAACCGGCAGCAGAAGTTGAGGGCGCCAAGGTGGTTGCAGCAGTAAACCCCAATATGCCAAGAACGCTGGGGGACAGCTTTATCCATGTATCCGATATTGATGTGATTGTGGAAGATGACACCCCCATACCAGAGCTGGGACTTCCTCAGATTGGGGATGTGGAAATGGCAATTGGAGAGCACATTGCTTCTATGGTAAACGATGGGGATTGTCTGCAGCTTGGTATCGGAGCCATTCCCGATGCAGTCCTTAAATTCCTTGATAACAAAAAAGATCTGGGCATTCATTCCGAGATGATATCAGACGGTGTGATTGATTTATATGAAAAGGGAGTTATTAATTGTGCGGCCAAGAATTATAACAGAGGAAAAATAGTCGTTTCATTCCTTATGGGCAGCCGCAGACTGTATGATTTTGCAGATGATAACCCCAGTGTCTACATGGCACCGGTGGATTATGTCAATCACCCGGTCATTATCGGACAGAATAATAATATGGTATCCATCAACTCTTCGGTTGAAGTGAACTTAATGGGGGAGGCGTGCTCCGAGGCGATGGGTCTGAAACAGTTTTCCGGAATCGGCGGACAGGTGGACTTTATCAGGGGAGCTTCCTTCTCAAAAGGCGGCAGGTCCATCCTGGCGTTTCCTTCCACTGCCAAAAAGGGAACGGTTTCCAGGATTGTACCCTATCTGACCCAGGGAGGAACCGTAACCACATCCAGAAATGACGTTGACTATATTGTTACAGAGCATGGAATCGCTAAGATGAAAGGCAATACGCTCAGAGAACGGGCCCGGCAGCTGATCCGCATTGCGGCACCCCAGTTTCAGGACGTTCTTGCAGAAGAATTTGAGAGGCGTTTTGCAGAAAAATATAAGGAGGTGTAGCCGTATGAACTGGAGAGAAATCTATGCTTCAAAATTGAAAACTCCTCAGGAAGCTGTAAAGATCATTCACTCAGGAGATACCGTTTTAATTGGCCATGCAGCTGCGGAGCCGGATTGTCTTGTAAACGCAATGGTAGATTATGCGGTGGAACAGGATTTAAGAGAGATACATATTGTCCAGCAGCATGATATGGGAACCTGTAAATTCTTTGAGCCTGGGCTGGAGAAGCATTTTAAATACGCATCCCTCTTCATCGGTGCCCGCAGCAGGAATTATGTTGCAGAGGGAAAAGGGGATTTTGTTCCCGTATTTTTCAACCGTATCCCAGACTATGTGACCAATATGGACCCGGCAGAAGTATTCCTTGTGACTTTGTCTGAACCGGATGAGCATGGTTATTGCAGCTATGGACTATCCTGCGATTTTGCCAAGGAAGCAGGAGAGCGGCCGGGGACAAAGGTAATCGGTGCGGTAAATCCCAACATGCCAAGGGTGATGGGTGATAATTTCATTCACGTCAGTAATCTGGAAGCGATTGTGGAGAGTGATGAACCAATCCACGAACATGGCCGTCCGGTTATTGGAGAGGTGGAGGAAAAAATAGGCGCCAATATAGCATCACTGGTACAGGATGGAGACTGTCTGCAGCTGGGAATCGGTGCAATTCCTGATGCAGTGCTTAAATTTCTCGGTGATAAAAAGGATTTGGGAATCCATTCCGAGATGATTTCCGATGGGCTGATGGATCTGTATGAGACAGGAGCAATTACCGGTAAAAGGAAAAACATTGATAAAGGAAGAATGGTCATTACCTTTATGATGGGCACAAAGGAGTTGTACGACTTTGTCAACGATAATCCTGCCATCTGCATGAAGCCGGTGAGTTATGTCAACGACCCGTTCATTATAAGCCAGAATGACAATGTGGTATCCATTAACTCAGCTTTGCAGACGGATTTAATGGGGCAGGTCTGTGCAGAGACAATCGGACTGAAGCAGTACTCGGCAGTAGGCGGACAGATGGACTTTGTAAGGGGAGCGTCCGCATCCAAAGGCGGAAGGTCAATCATTGCCTTTGGAGCCACCACCAAGGGGGGAACCATATCGAAGATTGTTCCATTTCTGACACAGGGGGCAGCTGTCACCACAAGCAGAAATGATGTGGATTATATTGTGACAGAGTACGGGGTCGCTCATCTGAAAGGAAAATCCTTAAGAGCAAGGGCAAGGGCTTTAATCAATATTGCGGCACCTGCATTTCGGGATGATCTGTCAGTGGAATTTGAGAAGCGTTTTGGAGAAGCACTATAACAATGTACGAGGGGGTATTATATGAATATAACGATGATCTCAGATTTACTGGAAACGCTAATGATCGTAGGGTTTGGCTTGTCCTGGCCGTTTTCCGTTTATAAATCTTATGTATCAAAAACGGCCAAAGGCAAGAGTCTTCAGTTTGAATTTTTTATATGGCTGGGATATATCTTTGGCATTGCAAGGAAGTTTCTTCAGTTTCAATATGGATCTAATTACGACTGGCTGTTCTTTCTTTCCTGGTTTTTTTATGTACTGAATTTTGCTGAGATATCTTTTGATATGTGGCTTTATGGAAGAAATGTAAAACTAGATAAGGTTAGAGAGGCAGAAACTGCAGACTTATTGTGACATGCTCCACTGCGTCAGGGACCCGGGGTGTCCCCGGGTCAGAATGATATGGTTGTTTTGCCATAATCCGGCTTTGTTTCCCTCTAGATTTTATGGTTCAGTATCTTATGGGCCATATCAATTAATTCCGGATTGATTTCTTCTACCAGAATGACGTCCTGAATGGAAGGAAAAGCAGACTGGACTTCGGCGGTGATCAGTTCCTCAGTGGTACTGTGAGCAGCCGGGCAGCCGGAACATTTTCCAGTTAACTTTACCTTTAAAACATGATCTTCCAGGCTTTGTATCAATACATCGCCATTGTGCTCAGCTAATGCCGGACGCACTTTTGTATCAAGAATCGCTTCTATTTGTTGAATTGTGATCTCCATTGGTAACCCTCCTATGCCTTGTAGTTTAACAGTGGGCAGTCGGTTTGTCAATTGATGCCATGATATGAAAACTTGATGGATAAAGATAAAAAATGATTAGAAAGAAGTAGTGGTATGACTGCAAATTTTGAACATTACAAGATTTTTTATTACGTAGCAAAATATAAAAACCTTACCAGGGCAGCCAATGCCCTGGTGACCAGCCAGCCATCAGTAACCTACTGCATGCAGAATCTTGAAAATATATTAGGGTGCAAGTTATTTATCCGTTCCAGAAAAGGGGTTACGCTGACTGCAGAAGGAGAAATGCTTTACAGTTATGTTGCACCTGCCTGCCAGCAGCTGATACAGGGAGAGGAAAAACTGAGAGAACTCCTGGGGGAACAGCATGAGTACATCAATGTGGGGGCTACACAGATGGCAATGCTTTCTTACCTGGTAGCCAGCTTAAAGCAGTTCCAGGAGCAGTATCTCCAGGTAAAAATAAATATTTTTAACTATAATACGCCACAGACTCTCAATGAGCTGAAAGCCGGAAAGATCGATCTGGCAATTATCACCACACCCTTTGACCAGGAACAGTCATTAAAAGTGGTAAAGGTAAAGGATTTTAACAGCGTACTGGTGGGCGGGCCCATATACAAAGAGTATGCGGGAAGGGTTGTTTATCTGGAAGAGGTGGGAAAACTGCCGCTAATCACCATGTCTGAAAACACCACCACATTTCAATTTTTTCAGGAATTTTATCGCTCCTGCGGTCTGACCATGCGTCCATCCATTGAGGTAGCGTCCATGGATCTGATTCTCCCGATTATCCTTAAGAATCTTGGGATCGGGTTTGTGCCAGAGGAATTTGCGCGGCCTCTGGTTGAAAAGGGGGAAATTGTAGAGATAAATCTGTATGAGCAGATACCTCAGCGGGACATCTGCATTGTCAGTGACAGCAAACGGCCTTTGAGTGCAGCCGCAAAGAAGCTGCAGTGTATGCTGGAATCCCGGGAATAGAATGATGGGGGAGGAATGACATGAAAATCGGAATTAAATTCTGCGGTGGTTGTAATCCGGTCTATGACAGATGCAACAGGGTACGCAAATTCAGGGAAGCCAACCCCGGACATGAGTATGTTACCTCAGATACAGCAGCCAAATGCGACATTTGGATGGTGGTCTGCGGGTGCAGCCGCAGGTGCGCAGATGTGAGTGGTCTTAAGGATTGCAAAAAGGTGGTGCTTTTGTGGGATGAGACGGGGTTTATACGTCTGGAACAGGAGATCCGGGCCGAGGAAAGAAGCGCTTCCTCTGGCAACCGGGAAAAGAAAGTTCTTCACCTCCATGAGAAGGCAGTGAGGCGGCGGCTGGTGACCAGTGAGGATGTACATAGCTTTGCAGCGCTTACAGGAGATGAAAGCCTGCTGCATCTGGACCCTGGATTTGCAGAAATGGCTGGATTGAAACGTCCTCCGGTTCACGGCATGTTTCTGGATTCTCTGGTATCCGCTGTCATGGGAACGGAGCTTCCTGGCACCGGTACGTTGTATATGGAGCATGTTACCAGATTCATCCGCCCGGTTTATCAGGGGGATACCATAGAAATTACAGTGGAATTCCTCTCTTATGAAGAACGGGATGACTGCTATGTGGGATTATTTCGGGGAACCTGCAAAAATCAGTACGGGGAACGGGTGTTGACGTCCAGCTGCAGCCAGATGATGATGAAACGCTTATTCACAGCAACCGGACCTGTTTGAAGACAGATTCAATGCCACCTCAGAGGAAAGGGATCAGACCATGACAAATTTGGAAAAATATGATCAGTTGTTTATAACGGATTTAAGGGTGAAAAAGGAAGATTTAGAAGATTTGAAATACAGGGGGATTCCCACATGGGATTCCATGGGACATATGGATCTGGTTACAGATTTGGAAGAAGTGTTTGATATTCACTTTAATACAGCAGATGTTATGAACTTTTCTTCCTATGAAAAGGGGAAAGAAGTAATGAAAAAATATGGTGTGGTGATTTAAGAATCATGATTGGAAAAATGTCTGAAGAAAAGGGGAAGATTGACATGGATTATGAAATGATTCTGGCAAAGAAACCATATTCCCTTTGCAGGGCAGAAAAAAGGGAGTTGTTCAGGGAATGGCTGACAGAACTGACAGAATACCACAGACAGCACTGCCTGCCATATGAGAAGCTGTTAAAAGCTCTGGAAATTCCTTCAGGCAGAAGCATGGAGGAAGAGGAAATCCCCATGCTCCCAATTGGCCTTTTTAAGAGTATGGACCTGATGAGCGTTCCCCCCGGTCATATTTTTAAAACTATGACCTCCTCCGGAACAAAAGGGCAGGAGGTATCAAAGATTTTTCTGGATACAGACACTGCCAGATACCAGCAGCTTGCGCTGGCGGGCATAGGGGAAGATTTCTTTGGAGATCAACGGCTTCCGCTTCTTGTGATCGACAGTCCGGATGTATTGAAGGACAGGGAGATGTTTTCTGCCAGAGGGGCTGGTATATTGGGGTTTTCTATTTTTTCCTCCCAAATATGCTATGCCCTCACCAGTGACATGGAGTTGGATACGGAGGCTGTTGAAGGGTTCCTGAAACGATATAAAGATACGCGGATTCTTGTATTTGGATTTACATATATAATCTGGAAATACTTCTACGAAGTCCTTGCCAGACAGGGAAAGAAGCTGGAACTGGAAAATGCTGTCCTTGTCCATGGAGGAGGCTGGAAGAAGCTGATAAGCCAGTCGGTTCCTTCCGATGAGTTTAAAAAGCGGATTTATTCGGTGACAGGGATCAGCCGCATCCATAATTACTATGGAATGGCCGAACAGACAGGCTGCATTTACATGGAATGCCAATGCGGCAATCTTCATGCCAGTGTATATTCGGATATTATAACAAGAAGGGCAGTGGATTTTACTCCCTGTGAATACGGGGAAAAAGGCATTATCCAGATTTTATCCCCTCTGCCCCGGTCCTATCCGGGACATTCCATACTCACAGAGGATGAAGGAATTATCATTGGCGAAGATGACTGCCTGTGCGGACGCCTGGGGAAATATTTTAAGGTGACGGGGAGAATCAAACATGCCCCGGTCAGGGGGTGCAGTGATACCTATGAAGGATGAAGTGGTTATTCTGGCAGGGGTAAGGCAGCCGGAAACAGAGCCGTGGGAACCCTTTGCGGCCCCGGTGCTGGATTTTCTGGGACAGCTGTCCAGGGAAATACGCAGGGAGAGAAAACAATATGAACAGCTGGCGGCCTTTGGTTTCTGGTGCCGCAGATCCCATATGGAGGAATTCAGAAAACGGTATGAAGACGGGCGTTCACGTCTGGGCAGGGGAGTTATTTTTCACATTCCAGCCGCAAATGTTCCGGTATTGTTTGGCTATAGCCTTGTCATGGGATTGTTGGCAGGCAACAGCGGTTCTGTCCGTATCTCTTCTAAAAGCCGGGACCAGGATCAAATCCTGTGCCGCATCATGGATCGCATTCTGACGCGCCCTGAATATAAGGAGATGAGGAGACGGATCTCTGTCTTTTCCAGCCAGAGGGATTCCCTGGCAGTGAGAGAAGCGCTTTCGGGCTGTGCAGGCTGTGTGGTGTGGGGCGGTGACCGGACTATATTGGAAATCAGATCCATGCCCATCAGGCCAGATGCGGTGCAGCTGAATTTTCCGGACCGGTATTCCATTTCCATCCTGGATACCTTGCAGCTGGGATATATGACAGAGGAGGAATTAAAGGATCTCGCCCACAGGTTTTATAACGACACCTATCTTTTGGATCAGAATGCCTGTTCCAGCCCTGTATTTGTCATATGGAATCAGGAGGAAGAATCGAAAGAAGCAGAAAACGCCAGAGTGCGCTGGTGGAATGCAGTTGCTGAGGAAGCCCGGTCTTATGATCTGACAGCCCATAAAGCAATGGCTAAATATGAACTGCTGTGTAAATATGCCATGACAATGGAGGGAGAAACAAAGATCAGCCGTTATGGAAACCGCCTGTATACAATAGGGCTGCCGGATATGCCCTCAGACGCCAATCAGCTTCGGGGTGCTTTTGGTATGTTTTTCGAATACCGGGGAGACTGGAGAAAGGCCCTCACCCGTCTGGCATCAGGCCGTCTTCAAACCATAACATATCATGGAATAGAGGAACAGGAAATAGTAGATTTTGTATTAAAAAATCATCTCTTTGGAGTCCATCGGATCGTGCCGGCCGGACGGGCGGCGGATATGGATCCTGTATGGGATGGTCAGGATTTTATCGCTGTGCTGTCCAGACAGATCGGAAGGGAGGCGCAAGATGCATTTGTTTGATAAGGAAACGATATATGGTGACAGAATTCTGGCAGTGGATGACAAGGACAGGAAGGTTACATATGATCAGTTGGATTCATTTTCGGGAGAACTGTATAGCAAAGTCGGTGGGAAAAAGCTGATTTTTATTCTCTGTGAGAATACCATAGAGTCACTGTTTGGCTATCTTGGCTGTCTGAAAACTGGCATTGTTCCTCTGATGCTGGAAAGCCGTATCCACCCAAGCCTGTTAAATAGTCTCATAAGGGAATATCATCCCGCTTTCCTATACGTCCCGGAAACCTGTACTGAGAAGGCAGAAGGCAGAGAAGTCATATGGCAGTTTGGCAGTTACTGCCTTTGCAGAAGAAATGAAAAACTGCTCCCGGCCCTTTATAGTGAACTCTCCCTTCTGCTGACTACATCAGGAAGTACAGGCAGCCCCAAGCTGGTCAGGCAAAGTAGCGGGAATATTGATGCCAATGGAAAATCCATTGCCTCCTATCTGAAGATTGATGTCAATGAGCGGCCAATCACCACATTGCCTATGAATTATACATATGGTCTGTCCATAATCAACAGCCATGTTTTAATGGGCTGCACATTATTAATCACCAAATATGGAGTGCTGGAACCGGCCTTCTGGGATTTTGCAAGGAAGATGAGGGCTACGTCCCTTGCTGGTGTACCCTATACGTATCAGATTTTAAAGCGAATTGGGTTTATGGAAATGGATTTGCCGGATTTAAAAACCATGACACAGGCAGGCGGTAAGCTACCACCCAGTCTCCACAAAGAATTTGCATTATACGCCAAACGGACCAACAGGAAATTCATTGTTATGTACGGTCAGACGGAAGCGACGGCGAGAATGGGGTATCTTCCAGCTGATAAATCACTGGAGAAATGCGGAAGCATGGGGATTGCCATACCGGGCGGCAGATTCTGGCTGGAGGATGAACAGGGAAATGAGGTCATAGAGCCAGACATACCGGGAGAACTGGTGTATCAGGGGAAGAATGTAACCCTTGGCTACGCCTGTTGCAAAGACGACCTTAGTAAAAAGGATGAATGGAAGGGCGTTCTGCATACCGGGGATATAGCAAGGCGAGACAGCGAAGGGTATTATTTTATAACAGGCAGAAAAAAACGTTTTATCAAAGTGTCTGGCAGCAGGGTGAATCTGGATGAAGTGGAACGTCTTTTGAAGGAACAATATGAAGGAATTGATTTTGCATGTGTGGGAACCGATGACAATCTTACAATTTACACCGATTGCTCATCACCAGATGCAGGGAAGGAGATTTTGGATTACTTATACCGGGTAACTGGAATCGGCAGGGCAGCAGCTGTAAGGTATCGAAATAAAATCCCCAAAAATGAATCAGGAAAAACCCTGTATCAGGAACTGGAAACAACAGCTGATAACAGAATGGAATGTAAATAACGGCATTTATGCCGGTGTGTAAAAGGAGAAGCAGGATATGGATTTTACTTTATCAAAAAAACATCTTCTGGCACAATCGCTGTACAGAAGTTTCACTGAAAATGAGGTGAAGCCAATGGCGCATGAGGTGGACGAGAAAGAACTTTTTCCCAGGGAAACCGTAGAAAAGATGGCCAGATGCGGGTTCATGGGAATACCGGTTCCAAAGGAGTACGGCGGGCAGGGCTGTGATGTATTATCTTACGTCATGTGCGTGGAGGAACTGGCAAAGGCATGCGGAACCACAGCAGTAATTTTGTCAGCCCATACTTCCCTTTGTATCGATCCCATTCTTACATACGGGACGGAGGAACAGAAACAAAACTATATTCCTGATCTGGCGGCAGGCCGGAAGCTTGGAGCGTTTGCACTGACAGAACCGGGGGCTGGAACCGATGCTCAGGGCCAACAGACAAAAGCGGTTCTGGACGGTGAACAATGGGTACTTAACGGCTCCAAGTGCTTTATTACCAATGGAAAGGAAGCAGATGTCTATATCATCATAGCGGTGACAGGGACCGTTGAAAAGCGGGGGAAAAAATCAAAGGAAATATCCGCTTTTATTGTAGAAAAAGGAACATCCGGCTTCTCATTTGGAACCAAGGAAAAGAAGATGGGGATCAGAGGGTCTGCTACCTATGAACTTATATTTGATGAATGCAGAATACCAAAGGAAAATCTTTTGGGAATGAAGGGGAAGGGGTTTGGTATTGCCATGCATACACTGGACGGCGGAAGAATCGGCATTGCCGCTCAGGCTCTCGGTCTTGCAGAGGGGGCTTTTGAATCTGCTGTAAAATATGTGAAAGAAAGAAAACAGTTCGGGCGTGCGCTGGGACAGTTCCAGAATACCCAGTTTCAGCTGGCGGAAATGGCGACCAGGATTGAAGCAGCAAAAATGCTGGTATACAAAGCCGCTTTTGCGAAAGAAACCCAGAAGACATACAGTGTGGAAGCTGCGAAAGCCAAATTATATGCAGCAAAAACTGCCATGGAAGTAACGGAAAAAGCAGTTCAGCTCCACGGGGGTTATGGATATATCCGGGAATATGATGTGGAACGAATGATGCGTGATGCGAAAATTACGGAGATATACGAGGGAACAAGCGAGGTACAGCTTATGGTGATTTCCAGCGACGTGCTAAAATAAGGAGGATACACAGTGAA
This sequence comes from uncultured Paenibacillaceae bacterium, assembly GCA_963523055.1. Classification (GTDB taxonomy): domain Bacteria; phylum Bacillota; class Clostridia; order Lachnospirales; family Lachnospiraceae; genus Lacrimispora. The sequence continues at coordinate 85,530 of CAURBV010000006.1, forward strand.
TATTGTTGTTTGCATAAAACAGGTGCCTGATACAAAAGGCGGTGTAAAATTTAATCCGGATGGGACACTTGACAGAAGTGCCATGCTGGCAATCATGAATCCCGACGACAAGGCGGGTCTTGAGGCGGCGCTTAAATTAAAAGACCAGTACGGCGCAAAGGTGACAGTGATCACCATGGGTCTTCCCAAAGCAGATGAGGTTTTAAGAGAAGCTCTGGCAATGGGGGCAGACAACGGAATTCTTGTCACAGACCGGGTACTGGGAGGCGCAGATACATGGGCAACATCCTCCACATTGGCAGGAGCACTGAAAAGACTTGACTATGATCTGATTATTACCGGGCGCCAGGCCATTGACGGCGACACAGCCCAGGTGGGACCTCAGTTATCCGAGCATCTTGATATCCCGGTCATTTCCTATGTGCAGAATTTAAGGATTGATGGGGAATATGTGGTTGCAGAGCGTCAGTTTGAAGACCGATATCATCTGCTCCGGGTAAAGATGCCGTGCTTAATTACCGCTCTCTCTGAGCTTAACCCTCCCCGGTATATGACGCCGGGCGGCATATTTGATGCCTATGGTGCAGAGCTTATCGTGTGGGGAAGACAGGATTTAAAAGAGGTTGATGACAGCAATATTGGTCTGAAAGGTTCTCCCACCCAGATTGCAAAGGCATCTGACAAAGTGAGAAAGGGTGCCGGAGAGGTTGTGAATCTGGACGTTTTGGAGTCAGTTGATTATATTATGAACAAACTAAGAGAAAGACATATTATCTAATATGGAAGGAAAAGAGGTGAATAAAATGGGTTTAGAAGAATATAAGGGTGTCTACATATTTGCCCAGCAGGTGGATCATCAGCTTAGCCGAATTGCATTGGAACTGCTGGGTAAGGCAAGGGAACTGGCAGAGAATCTGGGGACGGATGTTACGGCGGTCCTGTTAGGCTCCGATGTAAAACAGATGGCAGATGAACTGGCTGAATATGGGGCGGATCATGTCATTGTGGTTGATAATCCGGTGTTAAAGGAATACATGACAGAACCATATACCCATGCTCTTTCCAGTGTGATTGAGAAATACAAACCGGAGATTGTATTGGTGGGTGCAACTGCAATTGGCCGTGATCTGGGACCAAGAGTTTCAGCCAGGGTTGCGACTGGCCTCACTGCAGACTGTACCAAACTGGAGATCGGAGATTTTCCGCTTAACCCGGTAGCAGGCAGAGAACAGAAGCACAACCAGCTTCTCATGACCCGACCGGCATTCGGCGGCAATACCATAGCAACAATAGCGTGCCCCAATCACCGTCCCCAGATGGCTACTGTGCGCCCTGGTGTGATGCAGGCAATCACACCCATCAAAGACCGGAAGGCAATCGTGGAAGAATTTGATCCCGGATTTACGCCAGACCATAAGTATATTGAGATATTGGATATTGTAAAATCGGTAGCGGAGTGCGCTGACATCATGGATGCCAAAATACTGGTGTCTGGCGGAAGGGGCATTGGCGGACCGGAAAATTTTGGTTTACTGGAAGAACTGGCTTTTGCCCTTAATGGTCAGGTCAGCTGTTCCCGCGCCGTTGTAGATGCAGGTTGGAAACCCAAGGATATGCAGGTAGGACAGACCGGCAAGACTGTGAGGCCAAATGTATATTTTGCCATTGGTATTTCAGGAGCGATCCAGCATGTGGCGGGTATGGAAGAGTCTGATATCATAATTGCTGTCAATAAGGACGAAACAGCTCCTATTTTTGATGTGGCGGATTATGGGATTGTGGGGGACTGGAAAAAGATTGTACCGGAGCTGATAAAAAAGATTCGCAGTGAAACAGTAACAGCTCCTGTATACTAACTGGTCAAAGCTCCAACAGTTTGGTATACTTATTACAAAGTATCTGGAATAATCAAAACAAAAGGGGCGAGCAGAAATGATGAAATGGATTTGCGGATTTACAGGTTTAGCTGGGAGTGTTCTGATATTAGCCAGTGTATTGCTTACAAGAAATAAGGCAGTTGCAGTGATTGGCAAAGCCGATGGACCGACGTCGGTATTTATAGCATTTAAGCCCAGTCCAGTGATTTCCACAGTCCTGCTGGTAAGTGGAATCATCATCATTCTGGGAACCATAATTGCTGTAATTAAAAATCGTAATTTATAAATAAGGACCAGCAGGCGATAGGATTTGTGCCTGCTGGTCTTTGTATACTGATTTACTTCAACGGTAAATTCATCTATTAACTGCATCAATAAGTTATGAATTGCATGATCAAGCGTTTAGCAACCAATGTCTATCCTCAGTTGCTACAGCTTTTAAAATATTCATCAGCCACTTCCAGTAACTTCTCAATACAATCATTTGACTCCCTGTTATAAAGGCATGTTACTTTAAAATAATCTTCAAAACCTATCAGAGGAACAAAGCGCACGGTTTCATTTGCAAACTGTTTCATATGGCTGGCGAGAATGGAGATGCCCAGCTGGCAGTCTACCATAAGCATCATATTAATCAGAGAGTTGGCCTCATAAACCGTGTTGGTAGAATAACCTTCCTGAGAATAGATATTGTCAATCAAATTATGGTCGGTTCTGGAATACTTAGGGTCCATATGTATAAATGGCTCGTCCTTTATCATGGTGAGAGAAACAGATTTCAGCTCCGAAAATTTGTGGTTTTGAGGCAGAACCACGCACATATGGTCTGTGAAAACGGTCTTTTTAAAAAACTGAGGCGGGCAGTCAATTTCTATATCCGGTAAGATGGCAACATCAATCTGCCCGCTTGTTAAGGTTTCCATAATGTAATCGTAGGTGTAGTCCATGGGGTTCACCTTGATGGTTGGGTGAAGCTCATGGAACCGCTTGATCAACTTGGGAAAATGATGGACAAGGGCAGTTCCTAAAAGTCCGATGCTGATGACTCCTGTTGTCCCGTTTTCCATGTCTTTTACTTTTTTTACGGCAGAATCATAAGCATGAAGTATCTTTTTAATCTCGTGGTAAAAAATCTTTCCGGTTGGAGTCAGTTTTACCTCTCTTTTGTTTCGAATGAAAAGCTGGGAGCCGATGGAATGCTCTAAGTTTATGACCAGCTTACTTAACGTCGGCTGAGTGATGTGAAGCTGTTGGGAAGCCTTCGTGTAGCTGAGGGTCTCAGCCAGGACAATAAAATATTCTAATTGAAAAAGGTTCATCTATACTCTCCATTTTGCTAAAAAAAACTCATTTTTACAGATCTATCATATCATAAATTTCGCCAAAAATCTCCTTATTTAAAAAAACGTTGATGATATTGCATGAAAAATTACTATCACAGTAATAAAAATTATCAATTTATTATAAAAACAAAAAGGTGATACACTGAAATTACAAAATCAATATGAAATGAATATCAAACGTTGTCACAATTTGTAAGGAGAGAAGGTGTTACATATGATTCGTAATATTGCTGTGATAGGAGCCGGTACCATGGGACATGCCATAGCGGGGTGCTTTGCTCTATATGGATATCCTGTTTCGGTTTATGAAAGCTTTGAAGAGGTACGCAATACCTGCAGAGAAAAAATAAGAAATCAATATAAACTTCTCCAGGAGGAGGGGCTGATTGAACCGGGCGATATAGAAAAATCTTTGATCAGAATCCAGACCTTTGATGACCTTAAGACCGCTGTAAAGAATGCAGATTATATCATCGAAGCCATTCCGGAAAGACTGGATTTAAAGCAGCAGCTATTTGAAGACCTCATAAAGTACTCCCCGGCAGATGCCATCATCGCCAGCAACACTTCCAGCATCGCATTTTCCGACTTAACCGCAAAATTAGAGGAAAAGGATAAATCCAGGCTCATGGTATGCCACTGGTATAATCCGGCCCATTTAATTCCGCTGGTGGAGCTTTCGTTTTTCGGAAACATGCCGGAAAGCCGTTACAAGGAGGTGGAGGATCTTTACCGATCCATCGAAAAAAGGCCTGCAAAGGTGAAAAAGGACATTCCAGGACTTTTAGCCAACCGAATCCAGCAGGGTATTGCAAGAGAGGTATTTTCTCTCATGGAAATGGGAGCGGCTGATCCCGGGGATATTGATGTTGCTTTAAAATACGGACCTGCATTCCGGTATGCCACCACCGGTCAGCTTGAGGTGACCGACTTCGGCGGGCTGGACATCTGGTGCGCCGTGGGAGATAACCTGTTGGCTGTTATGGATCGGTCAGCTCAGGCAAGCCCGCTTTTGCGGGAAAAGGTCATGGAAGGCAAGCTGGGATTTAAGACAGGAGAAGGGTTCTTTGCGTATCCGGAGCAGGAAAAGCAGGAGATTCAGAACCAGTTCCATAAGCGGTTAATCCGACAGCTTAAGACCAGTAAGAATTACCATTAAACGCAGCAAAAGCATATAAAACGGAGGGGAAATAATGATAAAGAGAACGCTGGAAGAATTAAAAAGCTACAATGCCCCAGGCCATTTCCAAATGACGGCTATGAGGATTCATGGAAAAGAAGAGACAGGAGCCAGGAAGTTCTGGATGGGATTGTCCACTTTTTTACCGGGAGGCGGGGCGGAATATGCCTATGAAGACAATCCCTTAGAGAAGGTATATTACGTCCTGGAAGGTGAAATGACAGTGACGGATAAAGCCGGAACCAGGTATGTCATTCATCAGAACGAAAGCATTTCCTTCCAGCCCAATGAAGGACGATATTTAGTCAATGAATCCAACCGTCCGGCAAGTATGCTGGTCATCATCAATTATCCGGAGTAGGAGGAAGATCCATATGGTAAGCAAGGAATTTATGGGAAATTTATTTGACGTGTCCGGCAAGGTTGCCCTTGTGACGGGAGCCACAGGAGCTCTTGGAAAGGCAGTGTCCATCGGTTACGGTCTGGCAGGAATGAAAGTCATGGTCACAGGCCGCAAGGAAGAAACCTGCAGGGCGCTTTGTAAGGAGTTAGAAGAACAGGGAATTCAGTGCGGATATTCCACAGGGGACCCGGCTGTAGAAGCAGATGTGATTAAGGTTGTCAACGATACCATCAAGGTATTTGGAGAAATCAATGTGCTGGTGACAGCGGCTGGATACAATAAGCCTCAGCCCATAGTCGAACAGGATTTATCCACATGGAAGCAGATTATGGATTCTGACGTTCAGGGAACCTGGCTCTTTTGCAAATACGTAGGTGAGCAGATGATAAAGCAGGGCAAAGGCGGAAAGGTTATTATGGTTTCTTCTGCCCGCTCCAAAATGGGCATGGCAAATTATACTGGCTATTGTACCGCAAAGGGCGGCATTGATTTAATGGCCCAGTCTCTGGCCTGTGAGTGGACCGCAAAATACCACATTAATGTGAACACGATTAATCCCACCGTGTTCCGCTCTGATTTAACCGAATGGATGTTTGACCCGGAAAGCGCTGTTTACCAGAATTTCTTAAAACGCCTTCCCATCGGACGTCTGGGTGAGCCGGAGGATTTCGTGGGTCCGTGCATTTTTCTGGCATCAAAAGCCAGCGATTTTATGACGGGGGCCAATGTGGCCACAGACGGCGGATATTGGGCCAACTAATTGGAGCCAGACCATTTGAACATAAAAAAATATAAAGTTAAATGACGGAGGTAAACACCCATGAGTAAGAAAGTATTCGTAGACTTAACCCATCCATTCAGTGCCGATATTCCCCGCTGGCCTTATTTTGACAAGCCGGTTATTGACAATAAGCATTCCCTTGCAAAAGGCGGTGTTTTAACCCAATACATAGGCTGCACCATGCATACCGGAACCCACTGCGATGCACCGAGACATGTCATGGAGAAGGAATTTGACGGAAAACGTGCCCGTTATACCCATGAGATGCCAGTAGATGCTTATACCGGAGATGCCATCTGTCTGGAAATTGAAATTGAGACATGGGGGCTTATTACAGGAAAGCATTTAGAAGATGCATGTAAAAGAGCCAGCATCAAGCCGGAAGAGCTGGAGGGCATGATTGTCTGCTTAAACACCGGAATGCACCGCAAATTTGACGATTCCAAGGAATATTACCACTATTCCTGCGGCACAGGCATTGAAGCTGGAAAATGGTTTGTGGAGCACAAGGTTAAATGTGTTGCTATGGATATGCAGGCATTAGACCATCCCCTTCACACAGCCATGGGCAACAACGGCATGACAAGAATGAATTTATTAGGTGCTTCCGGAAGACCCATCACCGAGGAATATATTGAGAAATTCGGTGAGGAGGCATATGCGGAATTTGATAAAGAATTATACATCAGACTTCATGGCCAGGAAGCCTATAACAAGAAATTCGGTGAACTGGAAGCAATCGGCTGCTGGGGAACCTGGGAGCCGTGCCATAAGGAAATGCTGGGACACGGCATTGTGGGCGTAGAGAACTTAGGCGGTAACTTAGATAAAGTTTCTGGAAAACGGTTCCGTTTCTACTGTTTCCCTCTCCGCTGGCACTTAGGTGACGGTTCCATGGCACGGTGCGTGGCAGAAATCGATGAGGACGATTTAAACGATGTTCCGGAAAGAACCTATCAGTATGGAGGATTTTAATATGGGAGATTTGAGCAATAAGGTAATTCTGACCGTAGCCACTACGGGCGCCTGGCCCACAAAGGAAATTACCCCTTATGTGCCCATTCAGCCCGAAGAAATCGCCCAGGAGGTTTACGCCTGTTATAAAGCCGGGGCTTCCATGGCACATATACACGTAAGAGATGACCAGTCGAAAGCTTCCATGGATTACAATAAATTCGAAGAGACTGTCCGCCTCATCCGAGCCAAAAAAGATTGTGATATTGTCTTAAACTTAACAACCTCCGGAGGGATCGGATTGGACGATGAAGTAAGAATCAGACCCTTTAAAGAATTAAAACCGGAACTGGCTTCTTATGACTGCGGTTCCATGAACTGGCAGAACAACTGCGTGTTTGAAAACAGTCCTGCTTTTTTAGAGAAACTTGGCAACGCCATGCAGGAAGCAGGTGTAAAGCCTGAAATTGAAATTTTTGATGTGGGTATGATCTACAATGCCCTCTATTACTTAAAAAAAGGCGTCTTAAAAGCCCCTCTCCATTTTCAGTTCGTATTAGGTGCGGCAGGAGGAATGCCTGCTACCGTAGAAAACCTGGTCTATTTAAAGAATCTGGTTCCAGAAGGTTCCACCTGGAGTGCTCTTGGGATCGGGAAAGGCCACCTTCCCATTCTATACACTGCGCTGGCACTTGGGGGAAATATCCGTGTGGGTATGGAAGATAATATTATGTACAGCAAAGGGGAACTGGCAAAGTCCAATGTGGAATTTGTGGAACGGGCAAAGCGCATCATCCAAGAATTCGGCAAAGAGGTTGCCACACCGGAGGAAGCAAGACAGATACTTGGGGTTTAGAGAGGGAAGGAAATATGAGAGAAGTAGTTATTGTAAGTGCTGCCAGGACAGCCATCGGCAGCTTTGGGGGCAGCCTTGCTGCCATTTCAGCGGTGGATTTAGGGGCCACGGCTGCAAAAGGTGCGATCGAACGGGCTGGAATTAAGCCGGAGCAAATTAATGAAGTCATCGTAGGAAATGTACTCAGCGCAGGCTCAGGACAGAACGTGGCACGTCAGATATCCTTAAAAGCAGGGGTGCCGGTAGAGGTACCCGCTATGGGGATCAGCAAAGTTTGCGGTTCGGGCTTAAGAGCAGTTACGCTTGCCGCACAGATTATTAAGGCAGGAGATGCCGATTTGATCCTGGCTGGCGGAGCGGAGAGCATGTCATGTGCGCCCTACGTCTTAAACAATCATCGGTTCGGATATAAAATGGGAAATGAAACTCTGATAGACACCATGATTCAGGACGGCCTGTGGGATGTATATAACGATTATCACATGGGTGTCACTGCAGAAAACATTGCAAAGCGTTACAAAATCACCAGACAGGAGCAGGACACGTTTTCAGCGGAAAGCCAGCAAAGAGCACAAAAAGCAATAGAAGCAGGTCGTTTTAAAGAAGAAATCGTACCGGTCTTAATTCCCGTAAAAAAAGGAGATCCAAAGCTTTTTGATACGGACGAATTTCCCCGGTTTGGAACGACAGTGGAGACACTTGGAACGCTTCGTCCCTCTTTTATCAAGGACGGTACAGTCACAGCAGGCAATGCATCCGGATTAAATGATGGAGCCGCCATGGTGATTCTCTGCTCCAAAGAAAAGGCGGAAGAATTAGGGCTTCCAATTATGGCAAGGATTACAGGCTATGGTTCTGCAGGCGTAGAACCGGAGGTTATGGGTCTTGGCGTGATCCCGGCTTCAGAACTTGCCATGAAACAGGCCAAAATCACCGCGGGAGAACTGGATCTGGCAGAAGCCAACGAAGCATTTGCGGCTCAGGCCATTGCCGTGTGCCGTGACTTAGGCCTTGACCCGGCAAAGACCAACGTAAATGGCGGGGCCATTGCTTTAGGCCATCCCATCGGTGCTTCCGGTGCAAGAATCCTGACCACCCTCCTCTATGAGATGGTGAAGCGGGATGCAAAAAAAGGCCTTGCCACCTTATGCATTGGCGGCGGCATGGGAACAGCAATCGTAGTGGAACGATAGGAGGAATGCGCATGAAAAAAGTTTCGCCCCAGGAAGCGGTTGCTTCCATCAATGACGGAGCCGTAATCATGATCGGAGGTTTCATGTCAAACGGAACTCCGGAAATCCTGATTGATGCACTGATAGAAAAAGATCTTAATAATTTAACAATTATTGCAAATGACGGAGGAACTTTTGATACAGGAATTGGCCGCCTCATCAAAACGGGCGCAGTCAGCCGTCTGATCGCCTCCCACATAGGCTTAAATCCACTTACAGGACAACTTATGAACGAGGGAAAAATGGAGGTGCAGCTTGTACCACAGGGAACTCTTGCAGAGCAGATTCGCGCAGGAGGGGCTGGCCTTGGTGGTGTTCTGACGCCAACCGGACTGGGCACAGAAATTGAAGAGGGAAAACAGGTAATTGAAGTGGAGGGAAAACATTTTGTTCTTGAAAAGCCACTAAGAGCCGATTTTGCTCTGATACGCGCCTCCATTGCTGATGAAAAGGGTAATTTGTTCTATCGTGCGACCACCAGGAATTTCAATCCCATGATGGCGACTGCGGCAGAAACCGTAATTGCAGCGGCGGAAGAGATCGTGGAAGTAGGAAAGATTCAGCCAGAAAGCGTAGCTACACCCGGAATATTTGTGGACTTTCTTGTAGGAGGTGAACCTTATGTCGATTAAAGAAAGGATTGCCCGGCGTGTGGCAAAAGAATTGAACGACGGAGATGTGGTAAATCTGGGAATTGGACTTCCTACCATGGTTGCCGATTACATACCAGATGGAATGACCATTCACCTCCAGTCTGAAAATGGAATCCTGGGAATGGGGCCTGTGCCTGGAGCCGACGGATACGATTCTAATATTGTCAATGCAGGTGGAAAGCCAGTGACTGTAGAACATGGAGCCAGTTATTTTGACAGCGCATTTTCCTTTGCCATTATTCGCGGGGGGCACGTGAATGTAACCGTTCTGGGAGCGTTGCAGGTGGATCAGCAGGGAAGCCTTGCCAGCCACATCATACCCGGTAAGATGGTTCCGGGCATGGGGGGAGCCATGGATTTAGTCACAGGCTCCAAAAAGGTGATCATTGCCATGACTCATACGGCAAAGGATGGTTCTCCAAAGATATTAAACAATATCACATTACCGCCAACGGCAGTTTGTAAGGTCCACAAAATTGTGACGGAACTTGCTGTCATTGAAGTGACAAAGGACGGTCTTGTCCTTAAGGAAGTTTCCGTGGACACCACACCAGAAGAGGTGGCTGCCAAGACAGAAGCACCTCTGATTATGGCGGAGTGCATCGGGCGCTTTTAATATTTCACTGACTTGAAGTATTTTAGAAAATGAATTATAAATATAGTTTAAGCAATAAAAAATTAAAGACAGGAGATAGGAATATGGGGAAAAAAGTCGGCGTAAGCCAGGAAGAAAAGAACTTATCCTATTATAAGTTTTTTGAGCGCCCTATGGCAGAAATACCGGAGGAAAAGCTTGCCATCTTAATAAATGGGCAGGGGGACAAAAAAGCGGGAGTGCCATTTGAAAAAAGAAACCTCTATCTTGCAGGAAACGATGAAGAATACTGTCAGAACGGTTACGGTGTCCATGATGATGGAACTGGCTACGTATGTAATACTACATACATGCCCGGCGTCACAGGAGACATGCTGGACTGGTGGTTCCCCTGGCATAGTGTAGGTTCTGATCTCCGCTATAAAATATGGGACCCGGAGGATCATTGTTTTGCCAGGGCTGACCGTCCGGATTACGTCTGTGACCCTGAAGTACCAATGAAGGAGAAGACCTGGGGAGTGAATCACTACATCATGGAAGATATTGGCCCTGGCTTTGAATTCCTCAAGCTGTGTTTCAAAAGTCCGGTTGATTTCGGTTATGATCCCTCCCTCGTGGGAAGTGAAGGATGTGAGTCTATGGTCTGTGCCATTGGAGAGAGCTCCTGCGCCTGTGCCATGACCCATAAATGGTATCCTTATAAGGAGGGGGTTATGTTCTGCTCCCGCTTCTGGATCGGCTTTAAGCTGGAGAATGGAACGATACAGAAAGCCCTGCCCGAAGGCTTAAAAATTCCGGAAATTGTTGCTAAGAGCCTATTTGCCCACAACATCAAGGAATTTTCTAATTTAGCCGCCATTTTGCCGGAAGTGTACGCACAGAACAAAGATAGTTTTTAAAAATCCAATAATCGAAAGGAAAATTCATAGGAAAAAAGAAGCTCTGCATTAGACGGATTAAATCCCGTCAAGTCTGCAATTTTACCGATGCGGTAAAAAAAGGTGCTTTTATGTATGTGCAGGTAATTGGAAGTATTTAAGGCATTACGGTTATTTAAGAAATATGCCTTTAGAGTCTTCATGTATTCTGTGTTATTTTCCCGGTCATAGTTTTGTAGAAATATAAGATCCGGATGAATGAGGGTCTCTGTATTGATTTGATTTTGAGAAGCTTCCAAAAGATGGTTTAAATAATTGTCTTCATAAGTGAGAATGTGCTCCTTCCTGATGCAGTTTTGATGCTTCAGCAGAAACATCACCTGGTTATAATAGCGTGGGGTATCCAGTAGTTGTTCAAAACGAAAACTAATCGCAGCATGGATCTGGTTCAGATGAAGAAAATGAGTCAGCTTCTGTTTGTCAATGGACTGGTAAAGATCTTTGCATTTGCTGGTGTGCAAAAGAATTAATGTCCCTTTATAAAAGAAGGCCATGCTGTGCTTAAATATCCCTGATAGCTGGTCAATATAGTAATTAGGGTTCAGCTGGTTATTGGAAAAACCATGAAAAGTGAATCCCAGTACCCAGAAATACTGGTAGAAGGTCTTTCCCAGCTGTGCCAGGTGCCGGGCTGCAAAGCTTTTGCTGTCCAGATTCTGTTCGATCAGGTCGGTTAAGAAATACTCATATTTCAGCCCTGTTTTTTCTGCGTAACACTCATCCTTTTGCATTTCCAGGGAGATCAGCTTAGATAAGTTCATGGCAAAGGAACTGTCAGCAGATTGAAAAGGGCGGTTTAGAGAGCTGATGCATAAGTAGCCGACTGCGGCACGTTTGATATGAATGCTGCAGAACAGGTAAGAGTTATCATGTGAATCATCTCGTTCCACAATGATCGGCGATGAAGAGGAAAACAAATGCTGCAAAACCTTTTTCTCTTTCATGCTCTGTATAAAATTACTTTTTAAATAGAATTTTTCATCATAGACATCAAATTTATCATCAAAATAATCCTTAGGGCTGGAGGCAAGCACAGAGAAGCTTGTGGTACATAGCGTTATGGGGTTATTCAGAAATGACATTGCCGTATCAAGCATGCCCTGGTAACCATAACCTGCCTGCAATACCTGTAATACTTCATCTTTCTTTAAATCTGCCTTGCGGCAATCGTATAATTCCTGCTGTATGCAGTTTAAGACCGCAAAGGAGTCCAGGTTTTCTTTAATGGTAAGTCTATTTGTGTTTTCTTCATTGGAACAACAGTTAAGCAAAAGAATACAGCCGTCTGGAATGAGAGGCTGATGATCCGGATAAGTTCCTATGTACAGGGTGTCTGGATCAGGCTGCAGCTGACCGTCATAAGAAGGCAGCAGATAATGAACGCTCTCAATCCGCTGGCTGGAAAAAATGGGCCCGTGAATATGAACCTGAAATGTATCTTGTATTTTTTGAATGATATTTTTTAAGCAAGCCATTGAAACTCCTTTTCATTGAGACAAATGTAGGAAATCATCACGGTAATATGAGAAAAATTTTCGATAAATGATGGAAGCTTCTTTATCTACAGTGTGTTATTATTTTAACGAGCCAGTAAACAGTATTTTTATAGATATTTACATAACAGAACTTTATTATGATAACTTTCCATAATTGTACTAAATTTTAGATAAATAGAAAAGGAGAATATTCATGTCAGTAAAAATATTAGGAGTCAGTACAGGGCGTAAAAACAGCAACTGTGATGTTTTGTTAAAGGAGGCACTTCTTGCATGTCAGGAGGAGGGAGCCGATGTTACAATGGTCAATTTAAGAGATTATGACATTATAGATTGTACCGGATGCACCTCATGCACCATAGGTATGTCGCAGGGAAAGAATACCGGCTGCGTTTTGGACAATAAGGATGATAAGAAGAAAATTATGGAAGTGCTGTTGGAGGCAGACGGAGTTATTTTTGCAGCACCTACTTACGATCTGCAGGCCTGTTCCGTATTTGCAAAGTTTGCCCAGAGAAGTTTAAGCTATGAGAACTCATTTCTGGAGTCCATCGGGGCAATCGAACATAAGGACAGAGTCAGTGCTTTGATTGCTGTAGGTGGTTCCACCCGTTCCTGGCAGTCCATGGCTCTGGAATCCATGCAGGCAGCTATGTTCACATCGGACTTTAAGGTTGTGGATATGTATCTTGCTACGAGAGTTCCAGCTCCAGCACAATGTCTCCTTCATGACGATATGATTGAACGTGTGGGAAAAATGGGAAAAAACATCATGACCGCAATCAATACTCCTGTGGAAGAACGCAAATGGCTGGGAGACGAAGATATGGGCTGGTGTCCAAACTGCCATTCCAATGCGCTGATTCTGGGAGAAGTTCAGTGGGATGGGCTTCATTTTCCAATTGAATGCCAGGTATGCGGTGCCGGCGGTACCCTTGAGAAAACAGAAGAGGGAAAGTGGAAGTTTGTAATTCAGGAAAATGGGCTGATAAGAGACCGTAACACTCTGGCGGGAAGGGGCAAGCATCTGGAAGAAATCATCCATACACAGGGAGGGTTCTTCTCCGATCCGGAGAAACGCAGAATTGCCAGTGAAAAGCTTGAAAAATACAAAAACCTGAATTTTAAAACAATATAAAATCAAAAGATGGAGGTATTTCGATGAAGCAGTTACAGACAGATGTTATTGTGGTGGCAGCAGGACTTTCTGGTATGGCAGCAGCCATTGCTGCAGCAGAAAATGGGGCAGAGGTAATTATTTTTGAAAAATCAAATGCAACCGGTGGTGCTGCCAATATGGGAATGGGACCTCTTGGGGTGGGGTCCCCCATACAGAGACAGCAGATGATTTCCCTGACACCTGGCGAAGCATTTCGTAAGCACATGTATTATACCCATTACCGGGTGGATGCACGACTGGTCCGGGATTACTATTATAAGTCTGGAGAGACCATTGAATGGCTTATGGACATGGGAGTAGAATTTTTAGGAGTGCAGAGGGCATTTAATGCACCGGAAGCCACAAGAGCATATTCGGATGGGGAATTCACCTGGCATGTGGTAAAACCGGAAGGCGGTGGAGCTCCCGGCCCACGCTGTGCAACGGCTATGACAAAGAAGATGACAGAACGGGCGAAAGAACTGGGAGTAGAATTTTATATGGAGACTCCTGTTGCCAAAGTTATCATGGAAGATGGACGGGCCGTGGGTGTCATTGCCAGAGACAGAGACGGCGGAGAAATAGAAGCAAGAGCCAAGGCTGTGATTCTTGCGACCGGAGGTTTCGGAGACAATCCGCAAATGATCAGGGAACAGACCGGATATGAATTTGGTAAGACAATCTTTAATTTCGCCATACCTGGAATGAAAGGGGATGGAATCAAAATGGCGTGGGAAGCCGGTGCCGGGCATACCCCATGCACCATGGAACTGATGTACCAGCTTCCGGATAACATGAATCATTTTATTCTGGACGGAGCATTCCGCCAGCCATGTCTCTGGGTCAATCGAAATGGAAATCGTTTTATGCCAGAAGACCAGATTGCCAATACTACGTTCACAGGCAACGCGATTTCCTCCCAGCCGGGATATGTGGCCTATTCGATCTTTGACAGTAAGTTATTAAAGAAATATAAGAAAAAAGGCCCGGATATTATTTCTCATGTGCACCCTCACGATCTGTTCGACCACTTTGACGATCAGTGGGAACGGGATTTAGCGGATGGATATGAACCCATCTGCCAGGCGGACACCATTGAAGAATTGGCAGAGAAAGCCGGAATTGATCCGGATGGGCTGAAAAAACAGGTCGAAGAGTACAATGAAATGTGCGAGGCCGGATTTGATGAGATTTTTGAAAAAAACCGGGCATTCATGCAGCCTGTTGAGAAAGGTCCGTTTTATTGCTGCCGCCAGAATGTAGGGGCTTACGGCACATTGGGCGGAGTAAAGATCAATCATAAGACACAGGTATTAAATGAAGAAGCTAAGGTAATTCCTGGATTTTATTGTGTTGGGACAGATGCCTGTAATATTTTTGGAGACAGCTATCCGTTTATTCTATCCGGAAATTCAATGGGATTTTGTTTAAACAGTGGAAGAATAGCAGGAGAAAATGCAGCAGAAGAAGCGGTTGAGTATTAAAGTCTTAGAATACGGGGGCTGATCCGCTAAATGGAGGAAATATGTGGTTAATAATTGATGATAAGCAGATAGAGGCAAAAGAAGGAATGTCCGTTTTAAATGCTGCTTTGGGGGCGGGAATATATATTCCACATCTTTGCGGTCATCCGGATCTGGAGGCGATAGGCGGATGCCGCCTGTGTTCGGTAGAGATTGAGGGTATGGATGAGGCAGTTCCTTCCTGCATGATAAAGGTGCAGGAAGGGATGAAGGTTTCTGTTCATGGATCAAAAGCGGAAAGTACCAGAAAGACGGCGATGGAATTGATTCTTGCAACACATCCGGCGGACTGCACCGGCTGCCCCAAGTATGGTAAATGTGAATTACAATCCATGTATCAGTATCTGGGAGTGGGTCCCGAGCGGTGGAAAAAGAAGTCCAGAACAGTCCCTACCGATGACAGCAATCCCTTAATCCGGCATTTGTTTACCAGATGCGTCCGCTGCGGACGCTGTGTGCGCGCCTGCAGAGACCTTCGCGGGGTGAAAGTGCTGGATTTTCAAAAAACAGAAGATGGAGTGCGCATAGGAACCGACGGAAATATATCCTTAAAAGATGCAGGCTGTAAATTCTGCGGAGCATGCATTGAAGTCTGTCCTACCGGCTCCATTATGGATGCCCTGGGACAGATAAAGGAAGACGTCTCTTACCGGGAAAGTGTGGTTCCATGCAGGACTGCATGTCCTGCACATACAGATATCCCCAGGTACTTAAGGTACATAAAAGAGGGAGAATATGAAAAAGCAACCGCTGTCATCCGCGAAAAGCTGCCCTTTCCAGAAACACTGGGATGCATCTGCAATCACATATGCGAAACAGCCTGTAAGCGCAATGAGCTTGGAGAACCCCTGTCTGTCTGTAAGTTAAAAAGGGCCGCAGCTGCCGCCCATTCCGATGAATGGAAGAAAAAAAGAAAAACCGCGGCTCCCACAGGAAAAAAGGCGGCTGTTATGGGAGCCGGCCCAGCCGGCTTGACAGCAGCCTATTATCTGGCAAAGAAGGGCCATGAAGTAACCGTCTTTGAGTCCAACGAAAAAGCGGGTGGACAGTGCCGTTATGGAATTCCTTCCTACAGATTGCCGGATGAGGTACTGGACCGGGAGATCAGCGATATTCTGGAAGTTGGAGTTCAGCTGAAGGTGAATACTGCGGCTGAAGCACCGGAAGTACTTTTAAAACAGGGATATGATACGGTTTTAATTGCCACCGGCACACATAAAGGCATCCGGCTGCCGTTGGAAGGAAATATGCTTCCCGGAGTCATGCTGAATACGGATTTTCTAAAAGATGCACGCAGAAACCAGATTGATGATCCAGGTAAAAGAGTGATGGTTCTGGGCGGTGGAAATGTTGCTTATGACTGCGCCAGAACAGCCCTTCGCCTGGGGGCAGAAGAGGTCCACATTGCCTGTCTGGAAGACGGTGATCAGATAACTGCATCAGCAGAAGAGATCCGGGAAGGAAGAGACGAGGGAATCATACTTCATTCCGGGCATTCGTTCCTTCGCATTACAGGAAACTCAAGGGTAGAAGGTGTTGAACTTCAAAAAGTGGAGAAGTTTTATTTTGATGAAAACAGGAAAGCGGTTATAGAGCTTGTAGAGGGATCGCGGACAAATATACCGGTGGATCGTGTGATTTTTGCTGTGGGACAGGCCCCGGTTGGGACGCAGGAGTTGGGAATCCAACTGAATCCTGGTTCCTATGTAAAGGTAAACAGCTCATTTTTAACCAGCATGCCAGGGGTTTATGGGGCTGGCGATGTGGTAACCGGAACAAAATCAGTGATCGAAGCAATTGCTGCCGGGAGACAGTCTGCCATGGAGATGGATCGTTACCTTGGTGGAGATGGAGATATTTCCGAAGAGCTGCTGGAAAAGGAAACGGCGGATCCGTTCCTTGGATGGACGGAAGACTTTGGAAACCTGGAGCGGCTGTCACCAGCTCTTATGGATCCCCAGGAACGAAAAAAAAGCTTTGCAGTAGTGGAACAGACATTTACCGGTGAGGAAGCAAAATGTGAGGCCGGGCGGTGCCTGCAATGTGATCTGAGGTTGAATCTAACCAATCCCCGGCTTTGGAACGAATACTAGGAGGAATAAAGATAATGGATATGATTATTTGCAATGCAATGCCAGTTTATCATGAGGCACCCGTTTCTCCTATGCTTTTAAAAGATAACACGGAAAAGGTTCTGGAAGCACTGTTGAAAGAACCTGCCGGTATTCGTTACCTGATTGTGCCGGAAGGCGGCTGGGTATGGGAGAAACCTGAGGGTCTGACTATTATCGAGACTCGTCATAAATCCGGTTTTACTTATGGAAATGATTCTGCTCTGAAAAAGGTGGCTGAGGGAGAAAAGCCCATTCCATTATGTCCGAATGATGGTTTTCGCTCTGGCGATTGCAGAGTAGTGACTGTGGAAGAACTGCTGAATGCCGGAAAGAAGAAAGTGTATGTCGCAGGTAAGGCTGAGAAAAAGGGGATTCTTGACCTGGACAGAAAGATAACTCCGGCACACATACTGGCGGCCGCTGGTGTGCAGGGGAAATTTAAAACAATGTACTTCGGTCATCCAATGGGAGTTTTTATCAACGAAACCAGGTTGGACCAGCCGGTTGAACTGACCACGGATTATATTGAAATCTTAAATGAGTCCGATTGCATGCTGGACTATCTTCTTAAAATAGCAGACAGATATGGCAAAGAAGCTTGTGGAAGATGTGTTTTTGGCCATGAAGGTGTTTTTCAGATCCGTATGCTTTTAACAGATATGACTTTAAAAAAAGGGAAACTGTCCGATCTGGATTTGATGCTGGAACTATGCCATGAAATGAAGCATCAATCTCTTTGCGAAGCAGGTTTTTCCATTGCCAATACGATAGAGAGCGCTTTGGATTGCTTCAAAAGTGAAATAGAGGAGCATATCACCAGGAAAAGCTGTAAAGCAGGAGTATGTCAGAAATTTATGACTTTTCACATTCTGCCGGATATATGTACAGGCTGCACGGAATGCCTTGATGTATGTGAGGATGAAGCGATTCTGGGGAAAAAGAAATTTATTCATGTCATCGACCAGAATGAATGCTCCGGGTGCGGCAGCTGTATAGAGGCCTGCGGGGAGAATGCAATTATTAGGGCAGGAGCGGATAAGCCCAAATGTCCGAAAAAACCGGTACCATGTAAGCGTACTTAAGTTTGATAAAAAACCGAGTGCAGCTTAATGGAAGTTAGCTGATAGCCAACACCATTTTTTATAGCAGGCAGATGAAACGCTGCCTGCTATTCTGATTTCATTAATCATTTAAAAGTCTTGAATCATTTTTCTATAGGAACTCGGCGACATCCCCTGATAGTTTTTAAATACTCTGGAAAAATAATTGATATCATCAAACCCACATTGACTGGCTACGTCCCGTATGGATTGTTTGGTGGAGTTTAGCAATAATAAAGCCTGTTTGATCCGGGTCTGAGTGACATATTCCGTTACTGTCTTACCCACCTCTTTTTTGAACAGAGTCGAAAGATAACTGCAGTTAATGCTCAGATATTCAGCCATTTTCTTCAGAGTGAGATCCTCATTATAATGGAGATCAATATATGTTACGCAGTCCCGAATGTTATCGGGATATTTTTTGACAGTATGATTGTGGATCAGCAGGCAGTATTTGCGTATCATATCAGTCGAAAGCTTCATTAATTGCACATCATTGGTACATTGCTCAATTTCTATGGCAAATTGACGGGATATTTTATCAATGTAGAATGGGTGAACTTCACATTCTCTGGCTGCAGTTCTTAATAGTGTATTAAATACAATAATGAAATTCTTAGAATTTCGCAGCAGGTTTGAAGTTCGTTCTCCGTAATTAAACTGAAGCATTTTTTTGTGCAAACGGATTGCTTCCTTGATATTTTGCTGTTTCACAGCAGCGATCATTTGTTGTTCTATATGATATCGTTGTTCGACCAGGTTCAGTGACAAGTCGCCTTCAGAAAAGGAATGATCAAAATCATTTGCCGGTATCAGATGATTTAAATTATCGGATGGGCTGTGATAAATAATTCGCATTTCCGGTCCAAGAAGAGGGGAAAAGAGCGCAGTAATAAAAGCCTGAAATCTATCACGTGAGATCGTTAATGGAAGATTGTTGTAATAGTGTATTAATTCCTGTTCCATCTGCGGAGAGGGGTAAATTCCTGCTATTTGGTGAATTTCCGTTTCAGTTGGCCTGTTAAACAGAAAAGGACCTATTGATAAATAAGTATTGGATTTATCCATATCAGGAAGTTTCAAATAAACATTACAGATATGGTAAGAACTTTCTATGATATAGACATTAGGAAATAAACATTCTTCTACAAGCCAGTCCTTGATATCTTCATAAGGATTTTGCTTCGGATATAAGTGGGAACGTAAAGAGTAATCAATCTGGCTAATATTATTAAATAAAGGAGTCAGAGAAATTGTCTGTATGTTCTGACTGTCGAAAATATTTTTAGCTAAGTTAACATAATTATTATACATACTTTAGTGGCACCTCCTGATCTATTCCTTTTAAAAAATAGCATAAAAACTATGTAAAAACAATATAAAACCAAAAAAAATGCTATTTTTAGTGAAAATAATTCTGTTATCCCGTATGATTAATTGTTAAGATTTGATAGGAATAATAGAATGCTTATAGTATAAGTGGAGGGCGATACAATGGAGAAAATGATAAAGAAATTTGGGTTAAAAGACCAGGTGGGTTATGTATTTGGAGATTTGGCTGGAAGTATGATCAATTTATACATTGATATGTACATACTGACATTTAGTACCTATGTGCTTGGAATCAATGCTAAATGGATGGCAGGATTATTTCTTTTTGCAAAAATATGGGATGCGATCAATGATCCTTTAATTGGTTCATTGCCCGATAGAATAAGAATTGGTAAATCAGGTGATAAATTTAAACCATACATTAAAATTGCCATGATTCCGTTAGCATTGTCAGCGCTTATGTGTTTTGCTGATGTTTCCAGTTGGTCTATGACAATGAAACATATCTGGATAGCAGCAGGTTACCTGATTTATGGAATGAGTTATACCGGTACTTCCATGCCTTATGGTGCAATGGCTTCCGTAATAACAAGAGATCCCGTTGAAAGAACAAAGTTATCAAGAGCGAGAAGTCTTGGCGGAACATCAGTGGGTGTATTATTCCTGCCATTGGTTCCAATGCTTATCTGGAATAAGGATCAGACCGTTAATCCCCAGGCATTTTTCATTCTTGCAATCATTGCCTGTGTTTGCAGTATTTTATTTTATATTATTTTATTAATGTTTACCACAGAGAGATATTCAGCGGAAGATAATAAAAAACAGGTGGTCAATAATTATAAATTTTTTGATGTTATAAAGGACGCGTTCAAAAACAGACCGTTAATTGGAGTAATGGTGGCATCCTTTGGAAATTGTATCGCATCCGCTTCCATGGGATCTATGTCCAGTTTTTTATATCGAGAATATTATCACGCTCCCAGAATGATGGCACTTACCGCACCCTTAAGTATTCCTGTTTTGTTTTTTGTTTTTCCATTGATTCCCAAACTCGCACAGAAATTTGGAAAGAGAAAAGTAATTATTGCAAGTGCAGTGTATAATGTAATATTTTCTTCCTGCCTGTTTCTTTTCCCAATTCCCAACGTATATGCATACCTGGTGTTAAGCACATTAGCAAATATTGGGCAGACAGGTTTCATGATGTTAGTCTGGGCGTTTATCACAGACTGCATTGATTATCAGGAATACAAAACAAATAAAAGAGCAGATGGAACCCTGTATTCCATCTATACATTCAGTAAAAAGATCGGAACGTCGATTACACACAGCGGCACCACCTATCTTCTGGCTGCAATCGGCTACGTTTCAGGTGTAGCAACCCAGCAGGCAGGGGTTGGATCTGGCATCCGAAGTATGGTAACTATCATGCCTGCTCTTGCCGGAGTGGTGGAAATAATCGGCATGGGATTCATCTTTAATTTAACAAAGGAAAAAACGGATAAGATCTATGCTGAATTAACACAGAGAAGACATAAAGCGGAGAGTGATGGAGAGAAATGAAAGAAATAACAATCGAAACTGCCTGTGGCAGATTAAAAGGAATTGATTCTGAAACCGGCGTTCACAAGTTCTTAGGTGTGCGGTATGCAACAGCCGGAAGATGGGAGTATCCAAAAGAAGTAACAAGATGGGAGGGGACTTTTGATGCTGCCGATTTTAAGGATGCCAGCATTCAAAGAAGAACCTTTTATGAGGAACAGGCAGACTCCTTTTATTACAAGGAATTTCGAAGAGACGAAGTATATACATATAGCGAGGACTGTTTTTATTTAAATATATGGAAGCCGGAATGCTGCAAAGATGCACCTGTGATTCTTTATATACATGGAGGAATGTTTCTGGGAGGCTGCGGAAATGAAAAGCCTTTTGATGGCTCTGCTTATGCCCGCAAAGGTGTCATTTTCGTAACGTGTAATTATCGGCTGGGACCACTGGGTTATTGCTGCCTGCCGGAGTTAGAGCAAAGAGATGGGCATACTGGAAATTATGGTCTTTACGATCAGCTGACAGCTTTGAAATGGATCTGTCATAATATAGAGCAGTTTGGCGGGAATCCCGCCAATGTTACAGTGATGGGACAATCGGCAGGTGCCATGAGTCTGCAGCAATTGTGTCTGTCACCACTGGCCGGAAAATATATCTCAAAGGCTATTATGACAAGTGGCGGAGGAGTCAGTGAAACATTTGGAAGTACTACTTATCAGGAAAAAACCTATCCATTCTGGAAAGAGGTTCTGTCTCAATGCGGGACAACCTTAGAAGAATGGATCAAATGCGATGCGAAAGACCTTCTGGATTCCATGTTTGCGGTAATGCAGAAATATCCAAATGGGATACAAAACTGTATGCCGGTTATAGACGGTGGAATCGTACTTTATAACGCAGAGGAAATAAATACAAAGAAGATGCAGGCAAAAATCCCATATCTTATGGGAAGTACAAAGGATGATTTAGTATCGGAGGAAATGCACAGAATGGCAAAGGACTGGGCAATTCTGCAGTCAGAACAGGATATGATTCCGTCGTATTGCTTTTACTTTTCCAGAAATCTTCCGGGAGATGAGAAAGGCTCATGGCATTCATCGGAACTCTGGTACACCATTGGCGCGTTAAATAATTGCTGGAGGCCATGGGAGGAGAAAGATTATAAGTTATCTGATGTAATAATGGATTATTTCACCAACTTTGCAACGTGTGGAAATCCCAATGATGAGTCTCTTCCAGAATGGAAAATAACAAGCAAATCCCAGACTGATGTTATGATATTTTCAGATTCAGAGATCGGAATGGGCAAAATAGCAGGGAGTGAATAAAATGTTGCAGGATATTGAAAATTATCAAAAAAAGAAACAATTTTTGGTCTGTGTAGATTCAGACGGATGCGCTATGGACACCATGGATATAAAACATAAAAAGTGTTTTGGTCCCTGTTTGATTGAAACATGGAATTTACAACAGTGGGGAGAGGAAATTCTTAGCCGCTGGTATGAGATTAATCTGTATTCAGAATTAAGAGGGATTAACCGATTTAAAGGACTTGCAATTGCGCTGAAAGAAATCAACGATAAGTACATTGTAATCGAGGCATTAGATAGTTTCCTGAATTGGGTGGAAGGAACAACGGAATTATCAAATGAATCCCTGATCGAACACATTTCAAAGAATAAAACCATATGCCTGGAAAAATCATTGAACTGGTCGGTAAACTTAAACAAAAGAATTAAAGAATTATTACCCCAGGAAAAACTTCCTTTCGATCATGTGAAAGAAGTTTTGAAACAGGTACATCAGTATGCTGATATTGCGATCGTTTCTTCTGCAAATTATGAAGCCGTTCGGGAAGAATGGTCTGAGAATGGACTGCTCAGTCATATCGATTTGCTGTTATCACAAAATATTGGCAGTAAATCCCATTGCATTCATGAGCTATTAGCAAAGGGGTATGAGGCAAACCATGTAATTATGATAGGGGATGCCCCGGGGGATGAAAAAGCAGCAGATGAAAACAACGTTCTTTTTTATCCAATTCTTGTCAGACAGGAAGCGGATTCATGGTACGAGTTTTCAGAGCATGCACTGGGGAAATTTCTTCAACAGGATTACGGGGATGAATCAGTATATTACAAAAAGAAATTTCATCAGAACTTTGTAGGAAAAGAAAGAGGATTATAAAATGGTAAATTTAAAGGAAAAACCATTCTGTTTAAGCGAAGAGCAGATTTTATGGGTGGAGAATACCTATGCTGAAATGACATTGGATGAGAAAATCGGACAATTGTTTATCTTGCTGAAGGCAACACCTGGAGTCAATGAAGAACAGATAAAAAACGCTCTGAGTCAGTCTCATCAGGGCGGCCTGCGCTGGCAGGGCGGGGATAAAGAAGCCGTTTATTTACAGAATGCCTTATATCAGAAGCATAGCAAAATTCCGTTACTGATTGCAGCAAATTGCGATGAGGGCGGAAATGGCTGTATACCGGAAGGAACATTTGTGGCAACAGCAGCCGAATGCGGAGCCGGAAGCGGTACCGATCATGCGTATCATACAGGACTGACGGCAGGCCGGGAAGCCACAGCAGTTGGCTGTAACTGGATGTTTAATCCGATTACAGATATTTATATGAACTGGCGAAATACCATTGTGAACACAAGAAGCTATGGTGATAATGTCCAGGTTGTCACTGACAATGCCAGAGCATATATAAAGGGTATCAAAGAAGCCAATCCCAATATGGCCTGCTGCTGCAAGCATTTTCCGGGAGATGGTGTGGAAGAACTGGATCAGCATCTGGCACTGGGCGTTAATTCCCTGAGTGTGGAAGAATGGGATAATAGTTTTCGAAAAGTATATCAGACCATGATAGAGGAAGGTCTTGAGTCAATTATGGCCGGACATATTGCATTACCGGAAATGAGCAGAAAGTTACGTCCTGAAATAAAAGATAAAGAAATCATGCCGGCAACACTTGCCCCTGAATTAATAACAGATTTGCTTCGTAATGAGATGAAATTTAACGGAGTAATTACGACGGATGCATCTCATATGGTTGGTATGACTGCCATGGTTAAGCGGTGTGACGCAATTCCAAAAGCCATTGCATCCGGCTGCGACATGTTTTTATTTGCCAACGATGTGGAAGAAGATATGGGATTCCTCAGAGATGGAATTAAAAACGGAATCGTTACACAGGAGCGGCTTTCTGATGCGGTACATCGCATTCTTGGATTAAAGGCAAAATTACATCTGTACGACCAGGCAGTAAGAATACCGGATCCGGAACTGAAAGACAAGTGGATCGGCTGTACGCAGCATCATGCCTTTACACAACAGGCAGCAGATGAATGCGTTACGTTGGTGAAAGATACAAACAATCTCATACCTGTAAATGTTCAGGCGAAAAAGCGCGCATATCTGGTTTATGTCCAGAGCACACCCACCAGTAAGGCATACAAAGGTGATCCTGCAAAAGAGTCTGTAATCAAAGAATTAGAAAGAGCAGGGTTTGAGGTTGACGTGTGCCCCAATTACCATGATCTTGAAGTTGAAAACGGAGTTTCTCCCATGAACTTTGTGAAGATGCTGGGACATGAATCACGCCAGTCATTTATTGATAATCACGATATTGTATTTCTTGTAATAAACGTTAAAGGCTATGCCCAGGAGAACAATGTCCGCATTCGCTGGAGCTGCAATCACAGCTGTGAGCTCCCCTGGTATAATCAGGAAGTACCCACAATAGGAATCAGTCTTAATTATACCAATCACTTAATTGATGTGCCGCAGCTTCATACCTTTGTCAATGCCTATGGCAGCAACCAGGAGAATATCAGAGCTGCAATTGATAAAATATGCGGAAACAGTGAATTTCACGGTACGGCAGATGATAATGTATTTTGTGGCCGATGGGATACCAGACTGTAACAGGATAAGCTAAGTCCTGTATTTTTTCCTGTAATTTGTTGGAGTTTCTTCATAATGTTTTTTAAATACCTTAATAAAATAATTCGCATCGGATATACCCACGGAACTGCTGATTTCCTGCATGGTCATATCGGTGCTGGAAAGCAGAATGGAGGCTTGCTTCATTCTGCTTTTTTGCAGATATGCATTTGGCGTAAATCCGGTTTCTTTCCGAAATACGGAAATCAGATGATTGAGAGACACGTTCAGTTCATCAGCAAGTTCGTTCAGCCTGGTCTCTTTATAGTATTGATGGTCAAAAAAGTATAATGCACTTTGTACCAGAAAACTATATTTCTGATCTTTGTAGTGATGGATCGCATTACAGAATTCACGGATCATCTTTTCTTTTGCAGTCAGAATTTCTTCCACACTTTTTGCACTATGGGTGATTGCAGTGTTCTGAGATGAAAGTCTGTCAACCACAATAGCCGGAAGACCGGTGCGAAATGCTGCGAGCCTTACGGTTGTTCTTGTAATTGCTGCTCCAATTCGTTCATTTTCCAAAGTAGTTCCTATGCGTTTTAAATAAGCCACATCCATCTGCATATTATGAAGATTAAAAATAGCCGATCTGGAGTTTCCGTTTTCAATAGCCTGAATAAAATGCTGTTCATATGTGTAGCGTTTCTCAAGCAGTTCTGTATAATGTTCCCTGGTTACCTGTTCCTCTGGTATTAATTCCGGAAGACTAAAGAAATTAACATTCTGTATCTGTTTTTCCGGTCCATGAGGATAGACGGTATGAATCATGGAGGAAACCATGCGGAAAAGTTCAGATTCTTTTATGGCAGGAAGTGAGCTGAGATAAGAAAAAAAGTCTGTCTGACTGAGGTTTGTTATTTTATATTGCTCAAAAATGGTACGGGCATCTTTCGCCGTAATAAGCAGCGTGCAGAAAGGTCCTAATACAATGGGATTTTCTTCAATAAAAAAGATAATTAAATGCACCATAAATGCATCTGTCAGATAATAGATGCTGTCGGGAGTAAACCGCTGCGTATAAAGCTTTAGTATCTCACTGGTGAAAAAAGCCTGTACGTTGTGAATCCGGTTTTTATAAATAAATTCTTCTATTTGGTCATCCTGCTCAAGTATGTTAATCTGTAAATGATAAAAATCCTGAATCAATGAGGAGGCAACTTTATATTTTTCGTAAGTACTTTGATTCATATTTCTGCCTTTCTTATCGCCACTGTGATAAAATGCTATTATGAGTGATATTATTCTATCACAAAAATAATATATATGCTATCTTAAATACGCGTAGCTGATCAAGTATAAAAAAACAGGGAGGACATTATGGATAGCAGCTCAAATGAAAAGATCCAAAAATATATGAAGGAGGATGGAATACATTTCGTTCCGCTCTGGCGGATTTTTGGATTCAGCGGTGCGAATATGGCGGTTAACCTTTATATGGGTATTACCATGATTATGTCATATTATCTCAATGGATATGTGGGTATGGCAGTTGTATTGGCATCCAGTTTCTCTACAATTATGCGCTTGTGGGATGGTGTGACTGATCCCATAGTTGGTTTCCTGGTGGATAAGTTCGGCGGACGGTTTGGAAAAACCAGACTGTGTCTGGTAATTGGAGGAACCATGTTGTTTCTCAATAGTTTCCTGATGTTCAATGTCACAGACCGTTTACCTGAAAATGGATTCAGAACAATCTTTTTTGTTGTATTTACTCTTTTGTATTATATTGGCTATACATTTTTGAACATCAGCAATCATGTTGGAAATGTGTGTCTGACCAATGACCCATCTCAAAGACCAATCCTCAGCATTGTAGGAACCGTGATTGTTCGTATTATGCGTGCCGTGATGACTGTTGTTGTGGCATCACTGGCTGTAAAGTATGGATCTCTAAAAAGTGCAGAATTATTCCATGAGTACTGGCTGATTGTTGCACTTCTTGCTACATTTGGTATTGTAATCGCTTATATTTCAATCGCACCAAAGGATATTCGTTTTTTCAGTGACACAAGCACAAAAAAAGCTCCGCAGGTAAAAATGTCGGATTATGTACAGGTACTGATAAAGAACAGGCCCCTTCAGATGATGATCATAACAAGAGCCACCGATATGTTGGCCAATACCTGTAAAACAAGTGCGATTGTTCTTGTTCTTTACGGAATTGCTGCAGGAAATTATAAACTCTCTGGTGGCTGGACGCTGTATACTACTATAATCGGACTGGTAATGATGACTCTGGGAGTTGGCACGATAGGCAGAAAACTTGGACTGAAAAAAGCAATGCAGCTTGGCAGCTGGGGTGTAGTAATTATGGATGCGCTGGCAATTGGTTTATGGCTGCTCTGCGATCCTAAAACATTAAATCTCCCGGGTTATACCAATGGATATGGTCAGGCATTTGCAGGATTTTCCTTCTTTACAATTATGTTGTTTATCATTACCGTTGTAGGCGGTGGATTTCAGATGATTACCAGTTCCATCATACCACCTATGATTGCAGATGTTACCGATTATGAGGCAAGCAGAAGCGGAAAATATATTCCCGGCATGGTGGGAACATTATTCAGTTTCATGGATAAGATGATCTCCTCCTTTGGACCGCTTTTAGTAGGTGTTGGTTTCGCTTCCATCGGATTTGCGGATAAATTCCCTGATCTTAATACACCTTATAGCACCTCTCTGTTATTGATCGCGGTTATATTCTACTATGGTCTGGAATTAATCGGAGCGTTATTTAACATCGGCGCCATGAAATTTTATGAGCTTACGCCGGAAAAAATGAAAAGTATCGAAGAAATTATTTATAAAATGAGGGAAACAAATGAATAAATTATCATTCAATGAGGGATGGGAATTTTCAATTTTACCAGATGGTGATATTTTGAATCCCAATACACCGGAGACATTTAACGGGAAGGATTATTGCAAGGTCACACTCCCTCATACATGGTATACAGATGAAGATCAGTATCGAGGACTGGCTGTTTACCGGAACGTGCTTATGGTATCGGAAGAATGGCAGAACGTATTTCTGGAATTTGAAGGTGCAGATCAGCATTGTAAGGTATTTGTCAATGGAATGCAGATAGGGGAACACCGGGGAGCCTACTCCTGTTTTAGGGTAGAGTTACCAGATACGGTATTGTCAGAAAAGGAACTGCGTTTAGAAGTATACGTTAGTAATGCTGAAAACCAGACAATATCACCCATCTTTGGTGACTTCACTATTTTTGGAGGTCTTTACCGCAATGTGAATTTACTGGTAACAGAAAAAGAGCATTTTGACTATCTGTATTATGGAACCAATGGTATCATTGCCAGTTCCAGTCTGGACGGTGAAAATGGATTACTGGAAATCGATTCTCACGCAATTGCACCGAATGGAGCCATGATTCATTATCAGGTTATAGATGAAGATGGGAACACAGCAGCCCAGGCTTCAGAACTGGCCAATGAAACAGTCAGGATTCAGATTCCACATCCGTACTTATGGAATGGAAAAGGAGAAGGCAGACTCTATTTGCTGCGTGCGACTTTATGTGTAAATGGTAAAGCAGTAGATGAGGTTTGTGAAAAAATTGGTTTTCGAAGTATAAGAATGGATTCTGAAACAGGCTTTTATTTAAATAACCAGAAAGAAAAAATCCGTGGTGTATCCATGCATCAGGATTTTGCAGAAGTATTTTCGGCGGTAACAAAAGAGCATCAGGATATTAATTTTAAATTAATTCAGGAAGTAGGTGCAAATGCCCTTCGTCTTTCTCATTATCAGCATCCTCAGTATCATTATGATCGCTGTGATGAGGAAGGATATATTGTGTGGGCAGAGATTCCCATGCTTAAAATGACTGAGGACAGGGAACTGTTTGAAAATGCAAAGTACCAGCTGACTGAATTGATTTTACAGAATATCCACCATCCTTCAATCTGCTTTTGGGGAATACAAAATGAAATAGGCATGTTTAAAGATGCACCTTACATGCATGATATGTGCCGGGAACTATATTCGTACGCCCGTGAATTAGATGACACCAGACTTGTAACGGGTGCCAATCTCTATACGGTAAAGTTTGAAAGTGAATTAAACAAAATTACGGATATGATTGGATATAATATTTATTTTGGCTGGTATTATGGAGAGATGAATGATTACGATCAGTTTCTGGATCAGTTTCATGCTGCCGGCCCTGATATTCCAATTGGTGTCAGCGAGTATGGAGTTGATACAAACACAACACTTCATTCCAGTCAGCCGGCAGTGAGGGATTACTCCGAGGAATATCAGGCTTTATACAGTGAAACTGTGTATCGGATTTTTGACAGTAAGGATTATCTGTGGGGAAGTTTTGTATGGAATATGTTTGACTTTTCCAGCTCCAGAAGGAATGAGGGGGGGAAGAAGTACATTAATCAGAAAGGTCTTGTAACATATGACCGTAAAGTAAGAAAAGATGCTTTCTATTATTATAAAGCAATGTGGTCAAAAGAACCGTTTATCCATATCTGCTCCAAACGCTTTGTTAAAAGGACAGAAAATGCTGTTGATATAAAAGTATATACAAACCAGAAAGAAGCTGCATTGTATGGAAATCAGGAAAATGAATTAATCTGCTCTGCCCATAACAATGGAAATGGTACAGTGATTTTCAAAGACATCCAGTTATTACCGGGAAAAAATTCTTTTGTGGTCCGGAGTTTGGGAGATGATTGTACAGCGGATGAGGTGACTTTTGTAAAATCAGATGAAAAAGAATCCTCCTATCAATTGCCTGATTCCGGTGCTGGTAAAGCAGTAAGAAACTGGTTCTTAAAGGAAGATGATCTCATCAGAGAAGGCTATTTTTCATTGAAGGACAGTGCTTATGATATTACACAAAATCAGGAGGCCATGAAGGTATTTTACAAATTCGCCCCTGCAACTGCCGAAACAGTAGAAAAGGAGGAAGGAATTCCCTTAGGACTCTCTCTGCTTAGTATTCTAGGCCGTGATAAAGACCGTAACCCTGATTTCAAAATGGAAGATTTAAACCATGCATTAAATCAGATAAAAAAGTATTAGATAATTTACAAATATAGAAATTAAGATTATAATTATTTTAACCATTTTATCTTTGGTATGTTGCGTGTGCAACATACCATTTTTAAATATATGATAAAGTAATAAAAGTATAAAAATAACAGGTGAATAAGATGAACGACAACATATACGTCTATTTATCATCGCTGACTGGAAATACGGAGAAGCTTGCAAAGGGCGTATTAGAGAAATTGAGCAGAAAAAATGGTTCATTTTCATTGCATGATAATGAGTTTCTTACCTCTTCTGATGGCATTGGAGAACTGGTTATTCTGTTTTTCTGGTGTCGGCGCGGTAATTTAGATTATAACAGCCAGATGTTTTTAGAACACTGTAAAAATAAAAAGATTATTGCTGTGGGAACCATGGGTGGTTATCCCCACAGTGAGTACGGTAATAAGGTGAAAAAATCCGTTTTTCAAACAATCTCAGAGAACAACATCTGTATGGGAGTATTTATGTCTCAGGGAAAAATTGACATACAGCGAACGGAATATCGAAAGAAGCTGTCTCCGGAACACCCTCATTTTTTAGATGAAAAGGGGATTAGGCGTCATGAGGAATCACGTAAGCATCCCGATGAGGCCGATATAGAATGCGCAAGGTCATTTCTGGAGAATCGGATTACGGAATATACAGCCGCCAGTGAAGCTGTGTGCATGGATGGGGAACCGTGTATACAATGCGGAATGTGCAATGAATGAGCGAAAAAAGTGCTGTATAAAAAAACAAACAAGGCAGGCAATACTATATTTTTCTATATAATTATGATATATTAGTAATAGTTATCTTTATTCTAATTATTCTGTGGGAGGTTTTGGTATGAATCTTTGTGTCGGTGACAAGATTACGGTCTGTGAGGAAGATCATGAAAACAATTACAGTGTGGAAGAAATTGCAGAAGATTATGTGAAACTGACGAATGGCATTACTTACTATTACAAGAAAAGAGATATTATTTCTGCGGATGAGGGAGAGAAAGGACTGATTACACGGCAGGTAGTCAACCGCCTCCATCAGGTAGAAGATATCAGTTATCAGAAGGCTGTTAAAATTCTGGAAATTCTCATGGATGCAGATGGTGAGACAGAGAATTAACATGGCTTGTTTTTCATCTGGTTTTAGGCTATACTAAATCTGTTTTATATTATAATTCAGAAAAGGAAATGATAAACACATGGACATAGAGCCAAAGGCCAGAACCGTTATTCCCCGTTACCAGCAGATAGCAATCGAGGTGGCAGCCCGCATTGCCAATGGGGAGTACGCAGAAGGTGAGAAGATATATGCCCGTTCTTCCCTTGCGAGCCAGTATGGCGTTTCCCCGGAAACCGCCCGCAGGTCTATTTGCATACTTAGTGATCTGGGTATTGTATCATCGGAAAAGGGCAGCGGTATTATAATCCGATCCCAGAAAAAGGCAGCGGATTATATTCAGCAGAACAGCAAACTGGAGACCATTGACACCATTAAAGAGAATTTATTAAAGAGTGTATCACGCCAGAAGAAAGAGATGGACTATTTAAATGAGTGTATGAATGACCTCATAGAAGCTTCCGTTCATTTCCGGTCTATGAATCCGTTTATGCCTTTTGAAATTCGGATCACAAAGGACTGCGCTTATTTGAATAAGACAGTTACTGAGATTCAATTCTGGCAGCATACCGGTGCGACTGTGATCGCTGTCAGCAGAAAAGATCTGGTGATGAAGTCCCCGGGACCCTACGTGGCGCTGACGGAAGGCGATACCATATATTTTATTGCGCAGGATGATACTGCGGACCGTGTTAAGGAGTTTTTGTATCCCATTCAATAGAAGTAAGAAAAAGAATAAAACCATATGAAAATAAGGCCGCAGGAAGCGTATCAAATCCTGCGGCTTTATTTTGCGATTTGACAAAGTAACAACTTTAACATATAATATAAGTTGTCACTAAACAAGAAAGGAGAGTAATTGATGATAAAGTTTGAGAATATTTCAAAACAGTATAAAGCAAAAAAGGTTCTCAATGATATTACCTTTACTGTACAAAAAGGAAGCCTGGTGGCAATTATTGGAGAGAGCGGATGTGGAAAGACAACGCTTTTAAAAATGATAAACCGCCTGATAAAACCTACCTCCGGAACAATTTGTATTGACGGCAAAGATACTGCTGCCATGGATGAAGTTACCTTGAGAAGAAGAATCGGCTATGTCATCCAGCAGACAGGACTTTTCCCCCATATGACCATAAGAGAGAACATAGAGCTAATCCCCAGACTTGAGAAGATGCCGTTAAAGGACAGGGAAGAGAATACAAAAAGATTGATGCAGATGGTCGGGCTGGATTGCAGTGAGTTTTTAGACCGGTATCCCACAGAACT
Source organism: uncultured Paenibacillaceae bacterium (assembly GCA_963523055.1). GTDB lineage: Bacteria > Bacillota > Clostridia > Lachnospirales > Lachnospiraceae > Lacrimispora. Next base: position 118,016 of record CAURBV010000006.1, read on the forward strand.
CAGTGGAGGACAGCAGCAGCGTGTGGGGGTAGCCAGAGCCTTTGCTACAGACCCGGACATTATTCTCATGGATGAACCGTTTTCCGCATTGGATCCCATGACCCGTTCCGACTTACAGGATGAACTGGTGCTGCTTCAGGGCAAGCTGAAAAAAACAATTATTTTCGTTACACATGATATGGATGAGGCCATTAAAATTGCTGACATGATCTGTATTATGAAGGACGGAGACATCTTGCAGTATGATACACCAGAGAATATTTTGAATAATCCATCGGATGAATTTGTATCTAATTTTGTGGGTAAAAACAGAATTTGGTCATCTCCGGAATTTATCCGGGTATCGGATATTATGATTGAACAGCCGGTTACAGCAGGAAAAGATCTTTCTATATTAAAATGTATTGATAAGATGCGTCAGAATAAAGTAGACACACTGTTGATTATTGACAGGGAAAGCCGGTGCCTGGAAGGCATTGTAAAGGCCAGGGTGTTACGAAGCGTGGAAGATAAGTCAAAACAGGCAAAAGAATATATGACCCAGGATTTTAAAGTACTGCAGCCAGATGAGAATATATTGGATGCCTTGAAGATCGTTACCGATTATAAAGTATCTGCCGTCCCGGTTGTGGATGAAAGCAGGCGTTTAAAAGGTCTGATTACAAAAAGCAGTCTGGTGACCACCTTAAGTCAGCAATATTTTGAGTATGAAGGAGGAGACGCGTAAATGAATTTTTGGACTTATATTAGAGACAGTTATCCGCAGATCATAACCTTGCTGATTGAACATGTGAAGCTGACAGCAATTTCTGTAGGACTTGCAATATTAATTGGTGTGCCTCTTGGAATATTAATCTCCTATGCATCAAAAGCCAATAAACCAGTGCTGACAGCAGCTAATATTATTCAGGCCATTCCAAGTATGGCATTGCTGGGATTTATGATTCCGCTGCTTGGTATTGGTACCGTTCCCGCAATTGTTGCGGTTGTTCTTTATTCTCTGCTTCCTATCATAAAAAACACCTATACAGGTATCGAAAATTTAAATCCACAGACAATTGAAGCAGCCAGAGGAATTGGATTAACGCCCTTACAGGTTCTTATAAAGGTACAGATCCCTCTTGCACTACCGGTAATTATGGCAGGAGTTAGAATTGCATCTGTCACGGCAGTAGGACTTATGACCATGGCTGCATTTATCGGAGCGGGCGGACTGGGTTATCTGGTCTTTTCCGGAATCAGGACAGTGAATAACAATCAGATTTTAGCAGGAGCCATACCGGCTTGTATGCTTGCTTTAACGGTTGATTTTATCATCGGACTGGTTGAAAAACTGGTCACCCCCATCAGTCTGCAAAAGGGAGACAGAGCAGAGAAAATAAAGAAAAGAACCGCTCAGAAAGCGGGCCTTGGTGCAGCGGCAGTTCTGCTTGCAGCCGTGTTTTTATTTACTTCAATCGGCACGGGCAAACAGGAGGGCAGGACCATTTCCATCGGTTCTAAAGATTTTACGGAACAGGAAATATTGGGAAATCTGGTAGCTGATTTAGTAGAAGCAAGAACTGATATAAAAGTGAACCGCAGGCTGAGCCTGGGTGGTACCCAGGTTTGTGCAGGCGCACTAAAGAGCGGAGATATTGATCTTTATATTGAATATAGCGGAACCGCATATACAGATATGTTAAAGTATCCGCCAATCAGTGATATGGAGAAGGTTTATGAAACCGTAAAAAAGGAATATGGAGAGCGTTTTGACCTTGCTGTTTTAAAACAAATGCAGTTTAACAATACTTATGTACTTGCAGTCACCCAGGAGACTGCTAAGAAATATGGAATTGGGACAGTCAGTGATTTATCCAGGATAGCAGGCACTATGACGTCTGGCACTACGTTTGAGTTTTCCAACAGAGAAGACGGATTGACTGGAATAGAGAATACTTATGGATTTAAAATGGGTAATAAACTTACCATTGACGGTTCACCCCGCTATACAGCACTGGCTGGTGGAGAGGTGGATGTGGTGGATGCATTTGCCACGGACGGACTCTTAAAGAAATTTCAGTTAAAGACACTGACTGATGACAAACACTTTTTCCCTCCTTACTTTGCCATGCCTGTAGTAAGGGAAGAGACACTGAACGAGTGCCCGGAATTACCAGGATTGTTAGAAGAACTGGGGGAATTACTCACAGACGAAGTCATGGTGGAACTGAACTATAAAGTGGATGAACTGCAGCAGACCCCTGAAAAGGTGGCGGGAGATTTCTTAAGAGAAAGAGGGCTGGTATCATGATTTTTTCTTTTGTGTTGTTTTTAATTCTTTCCCAGTGCTTTTGCAGACCTGGTATATGCCGGCTGCTTGCTGGAGAGAAGGAACTGACGCAGAAGGAAGTATGGATTAGTGATGCGTTTGGAACGTATTTAAGGGCAGATGCATTTCTTCTTTTTCTTTTATGGACATTAAGCTTTTTTTCAATCCCTTTTCGTTATCAGGGAGTTGGAATATTTTTTCTGGTTGTTACATTTCTTTTTTTAAAAAAGATGTTAAAAATTTTAAATTTACAATGATTATGAGGAGACTGCTGTAAGGAAAATACGTTCTTACAGCAGTTTTTACGATTTATTTGGAAAAATTTAGAAAATTATAAGAATTTTTATATTTAATTCATTATAACACCCCGCTATAATAGGATAGAGACAGAAATCGATATGGAGGGTACGAGCATGAAATTTTTCAGAAAGAAAATAGAAGAAGAGATGCAAGTGGCGCAAGCCGGTCCGATGGCCGATGATGACTTCGAAAAAGAATTGGAGCATCTGATGACTGAGGAGCACGGAGGGAAAAAGAAGAAAAAGCTTTTTAAGAAAAAATGGAGCAGAAAAAAGAAAATTATTGTGGGCTCTGCAGTTACTGTAGTGTTCCTTTTTATTGCCTTTAAAAGTGTGGCAGGCGGAAAAAGCGGGGTTATGCCGGTTACAGCAACACCTTTAAAGAAAGGTGAAGTTACGGAAATCCTTTCTGTAAGCGGTCCGGTTCAGGGAACGGACAGTGTGGAGGTGGTTTCCAATTTACATGCTGAGATCCTGGAACTACGGGTAAAAGAGGGTGACAAGGTTGAAAAGGGGCAGCTGCTGGCTACTCTTGATGATAAGGACGCGAAAAAAGGAGTGGATATCGCACAGAATGCTTATGATCTTGCTGTCAGTACATATAAAGATAAACAGCTGGAATCAGAAAACGGATATGCCAAGGCTAAGCAGGAGTTTGAGACAGCAAAAGCAGATTACAACAGAACCCTTCTTCTTTATCAGGGAGGAAGTGCCACAGGAGTTGAGTTGGAGAAAGCTTCCAATACCATGAATGATGCGGCCAGGGAGCTTACCACCTATACGATTAAGGATGGGAAACCGGTAGCCAATGAATCCTACTCTCTGCAGATTGAAAAAGAAGCATTTGAGCTGGAGCAGAAAAAAGAAGCATTGGAGAATACAAAAGTAACCAGCCCAATTGCAGGAACTGTAGTAAGGGTAAACTGCAAGGTGGGCCGTTTTGCGGATAAAACCGATGATGATAAGCCCATGTTTATCATTAATAATCTGGATGTCCTGGAGATGAAAATTAACGTAAGTGAATATTCCATTGGCAAGGTGAAAGTAGGGCAGCCGGTAGACATTAACGCAGACATCTTAAATGGTGATACAGTTAAAGGAGAAGTAACTGCTATTTCTCCAACTGGAGAAGAAAAGGGAAGCGGCTCTTCAGAACGTGTCATCCCAACCACGATTCGTATTATTGATCAGAATACAAAGCTGATAGCGGGAATTACGGCAAAGGCCAAAATCGAACTGCAAAAAGCCGAAGACGTATGGGTAGTTCCTATCTCGGCGCTTATTCAGAATCCCGATGGAACTATGGCAGTTGCCTCCGTTGTTAATAACACAGTGAAATACATACCTGTAAAGACCGGTGTAGAAAGCGATATTGAAGCGGAGATTATTCCAGACGAAGAGGGTGCCTTAACAGAAGGTCTGCAGCTGATTGAAGCTCCAACCCCTATGATTACAGATGGAATGACGGTACACGTGCTTCCGTCTCAGCAGTAGGGGGGATGTTATATGTGGAAAAAGAAAGAAGTAATACCTGACTATATCACCCAGAATGTCAGCGAAGACCTGATTAAACTGGTTGATATGGTAAAGATCTATGATACCGGCTCCATTAAGGTTCTGGGATTAAAGCGGGTAAACTTAACAATAAAGCGGGGCGAATTTGTCGCCATCATGGGGCAGTCAGGTTCAGGAAAATCAACACTGATGAACATACTTGGCTGTCTGGACCGTCCCACCATGGGACATTATTTTCTGGATGGAATTGATACAGCGGATCTACCACCTGATGATTTATCTGCCATTAGAAATCGTAAAATCGGATTTGTTTTTCAGTCCTTTAACTTAATATCCAGAACATCGGCTTTAAAGAATGTGGAGCTTCCCATGACCTATGCCCACATTTCTAAAAAAGCGAGAGAAAAAAGAGCGCTTGAACTATTGGAACGGGTAGGTCTGGGAACCAGATACGAACATATGCCCAATGAATTGTCCGGAGGTCAGAGACAGAGGGTTGCAATTGCCAGAGCGCTGGCTAATGAGCCGCCCCTGATTCTTGCAGATGAGCCAACTGGTAATTTAGACTCGGCTTCATCAGTGGAAATCATGGAATTGTTCTCCAAGCTTCATAACGAGGGAGCAACGGTAGTATTGGTTACTCACGAAGAGGATATTGCAGCGTTTACCAATCGGATTATCCGTTTCCGGGATGGAAGCCTGGTCAGTGATACAACCAATATTCCGGTAACAAAGCGGGAGAAAGAAGAGCCGGAAGAACCAGAGTATCAGAGTGGGGATGCATTATGCTGAGAGAAAATATGAGTATGGCGTTACACGCCATTAAATCCAATAAAATGCGTTCATTTCTCACTATGCTGGGCATCATTATCGGCATCAGCGCAGTGATTGCCATTGTGTCTGTCGGAGACAGCATGAGAAATGTTTTTACAGATGCATATAAAGATGTAGGGCTTAACCGGGCCATGATTCTGGTATCCTGGGAAGTGACCGATTACCGTTATACCGATTATTTTGACTGGGATGAGTTGGAACGGGTGAAAGAGGTCTTTCATGATAAGATCTCGTATATTGACTCCAACTCCAACGTAGATACAGAAGCCATAAACCGCTTAAAAAAAGTGAAATACGATTTTCAGGGAGTGGACTATAATTATATGGACGTTCAGCCCCAGAATATTATATACGGCAGGTTTATCAATGAAGCAGATGTAAAAAAAGCGGCAAACCATGTGGTCCTGGAAGATAAAGGGGCAGTGGAGCTCTTTGGAACGGCTGACTGCGTAGGACGTACGTTTCGCATGACTGTTAATAAGAACACTCAGGAATTTACCGTGGTGGGAGTGTATCACAAAGACTTATCGCCCATGGCTGCCATGCTGCTTAATAATGGGCAGAAGCAGGCTGGATTTATCCCCGACACTGTGATAAGTCCAAAAGGTGACAGGTTTCAGGTGCTGGATTTTTATGTTCGCGATGGAGTGAACATGAAAGAATTTCAGCCTGAAATTGTCAGATATATTGCAAAGACAAAAGGCCGTAAAGATTCAGATATCCGTGTAATGTCTGTTGTAGATCAGATGGGAAGCGTGGATTCCAAGCTTTCAGCCATGTCTGCAGCGGTAGGAGGAATTGCAGCCATCTCTCTTTTAGTAGGGGGAATCGGGATCATGAACATCATGATGGTGTCGGTAACTGAACGAACCAGAGAAATTGGAATCCGGAAAGCGCTTGGTGCCAGAACCAGGGATATCATGATTCAGTTTTTGACGGAATCAGCACTGATGTCGGCATGTGGTGGTGTAATTGGTATCATTCTTGGAGTGGCGATTGTAATGATTGGAGGAGCGGTTTTAAAAACAACCGTAATTGTAAGACCATCCGTGGTTGTTATGGCAGTGGGATTTTCCGGGCTGGTGGGTATATTTTTCGGAATTTACCCGGCCTCCAAGGCTGCAAAGGCAGATCCAATCGAGGCATTAAGGTATGAATAGGAGGGAAGCATGCTGTTTGAAAATATGACGATGGCGGTTCATGCCATAAAAGCGAACAAAATGAGATCTCTTCTTACCATGCTTGGGATTATCATTGGAATCGGATCGGTAATTGCCATTGTATCCATTGGTGATACCATGCGGTTTATGATTTCTGATATCTATAAAGATGTGGGAACAACCCTGGCTTATGTTTACATCTGGCCCTCTGACGGCAGTGACATGAGACAAAGCGATTATTTCAGTGTGGATGATGTTGACCGCATCAGGGAAGTTTTCAAAGATGAGATCACTTATATAGACAGTAGTTCGCAACAAAATGTGGAAGCTGTTTTTGGCAGAAACAAGGTAAAATTCGCGTTTGAGGGGATAGACTCCAATTATCCCGATGTTCATAAAATTAACATCATTTACGGCAGGAATTTAAATGAGGGAGATATAAAAGGCAGAAAAAATCACGTTGTTCTGGAGGCAAAAGGGGCGAAAGAGCTGTTTGGTACGGAGGATGCCGTTGGTAAATCTTTTCGGACGACCATTTACGGAGATACGGATGATTATGATGTGGTAGGAGTTTACCGCAAGGAAGAAAATCCATTTCTTACTATGGTTAACGGTTCGAGTGAGAATAAAGAAGGTTATCTGCCTGAGTCTATACTGGTATGGCCCAATGATACGATTTACAATATCAGGCTTTATGCAAAAGAAGGGACGGATATGAAAGCTTTTTCTGACCGTTTCTCTCAGTATATAGCCAAGAGCAAAAACAGAAAGAGAGAAGATGTTACCTTTTATTCCGTATCCAGCGAAATGGGAAATGCGGACCAGATTATGGGTGGTCTGTCTGCGGCCGTAGGAGGGATTGCAGCAATTTCTCTTCTGGTAGGCGGAATCGGAATCATGAATATTATGCTGGTTTCTGTTACAGAACGAACCCGGGAAATCGGTATCAGAAAGGCTCTTGGAGCAAAAACCTGGGATGTTATGGTTCAGTTTCTCACTGAATCGGCCATACTTTCTGCAATGGGGGGAATCATCGGAGTTATAACGGGAGCAGGGCTTGTTTTTATTGGAGGTACCCTTCTTGGAATGACGGTTGTAATCAAACCAATGGTAATTATTATTGCGGTTGGATTTTCTGCGCTGGTGGGTGTGTTTTTTGGAATTTACCCGGCATCCAAAGCGGCAGGGAAAGATCCCATAGAGGCCTTACGATATGAGTAAAAAGCGCAGCAGGCATGCTGTGCTTTTTTTCTGAAAAATAAAAAATTCCTTAAGGGCTCGCAAAGTAAAAGGTTCTATGCTATAATAGGGTGATATCTTATGGTATAGTGAGGAGACTATATGCTGAGTGAAGAAAAAATTAAAATCATGACTAATCTCGCGATGTTTGAGAAACATGAAGGTAAGAGAATATTTCCGATTAACCGGTACTTCAAAAGTGACTATGTCAGCAGCAAGCTGTTCCGCTCCTTTTTCAGCTACACCTTTAGTTTTTTATCCTGCCTTCTTTTATGGGGACTTTATTACATGGAGCGGTGGCTGAATACCATGGATTTAAAGAGCCTGACAGGAACGGGAATCAGAATTGGTATCATTTATGCTGCCGGTCTTGCAGTATATCTTGGGATCAGCATCTATATATATATGAAGCGTTACGAATATGCAAGCCGGGGAATGAAGGTTTATCTGGCAAAATTAAAGAGACTGGACAAGCGCTATGATGGAAACACCAGATCAATAAAAAGAATAAAAGGAGGGCGTACATCATGATGGGCCTTCTTGTGTTAAGAGAACGACTGAAAGAGTTTTATACAAGGTATGGAATCTATATCACTCCTGTTATCAAGTTTATATTCAGTTTCCTGGCATTTTCTTTGATGAACAAGAATATTGGATTTATGACGAAGCTGACAGAACCGTTGATACCACTGGTTCTGGCTTTAGTCTGCTCATTTCTGCCTTATGGAGCCATATCTTTTGTGGCAGCCAGCTTTATGCTCGCTCATTTATCAGGTATTTCACTGGAGGTTACTCTGGTTATGGCTGTATTTATACTGGTGGTTGGCCTTTTGTATTATGGCTTCCAGCCGGGAGACAGCTATCTTCTGGTATTGACACCGGTATTTTTCCTGTTAAAGATACCCTATGCCATACCCCTGATTGTAGGGCTTTCCGGAGGAATTGTTTCCGTAATCCCGGTGGGGTGCGGCGTTTTCATCTATTTTACCCTTCTGTATGTAAAACAGAATGCAGGAGTTTTGACCAATGATTTATCCACGGATGAGATGCAGAAGTTCATGCAGCTGATGAAAAGCCTGCTGGCCAATAAACTAATGTTAATTATGGTGCTTGCCTTTGTTTTGGCACTGTTAATTGTGGTGATAATCAAAGGGCTGTCTATGGATTATTCCTGGGTAGTGGCGATTATCGCAGGTACAATTGCTCAGCTTAGTGTTATTTTCATCGGAGATATTACTGCGGATGTGTCGGTATCGGTACTTGGGCTCTTTGGAGGAGTCCTGGTTTCCCTCATACTGGCAGGAATTTATACGTTTTTCGTTTTTACAGTGGATTATACGCGTACGGAATACGTACAGTTTGAAGATGATGATTATTATTATTATGTCAAGGCGGTTCCCAAGCTGACAGTCAGCACCCCTGATGTAAAAGTTCAAAAAATAAATGCCAGAAAGCTCCAGAGACCGCAAAGGTAAGAAGAACAAAAAGGGAGGTGGATCACATGGCAAATTTTTTAGATAAGATGTATTCCTGGGTATCATTCCTTCCCAGAATTTCAAAGACGAATCTGGTCGAGATTATTATCATAGCTGTTTTGCTGTATGAGCTTCTGACTTGGATTATGAATACGAGAGCCTGGACCCTGTTAAAAGGGATCATAGTAATCTTTGTTTTCTATGTCTTTGCTTACGTTTTCCGTTTGGATAATATTTTCTGGATACTCAATAAGATTGCTGCTCCGGCAGTAACCATGGTAATTGTGATCTTCCAGCCGGAACTTCGCAAGGCGCTTGAACAGCTGGGAAGCAAGAATCCATTTACCGGAATTCTTACTTTTGACGATGGGAGAGACAATTCCGGATTTACCGATAAGACCATTAACGAACTGGTGAAAGCCACCTTTGAGATGGCGAAAGTTAAGACAGGAGCCCTGATTGTAATCGAACGCGGCGATTCCTTAAAAGAGATTGAACGGACTGGAATCGAAGTGGGCGGAGTTGTCAGCAGCCAGCTTCTTATTAACATCTTCGAGCATAATACCCCTCTTCATGACGGTGCTGTAGTTGTCCGGGGGAACCGGGTGGCAGCAGCGACCTGTTATCTTCCCCTGTCTGATAACATGACCATCAGTAAAGATCTGGGAACCAGACACAGGGCAGCAGTGGGCGTGAGTGAAGTCAGTGACAGCCTGACCATCGTGGTTTCTGAGGAAACCGGACGGGTAACGGTAGCGTTAGAGGGAGGATTAAAGCGGATAGCAGATGCAGATATGCTGAGAACCATTCTGGCAGGAGTCAAACAGGCGGGAGAGGAAGGAAGCAGGTTCAGGATTTTGAAGGGAAGGCGTAAGAATGAAGGAAAAGCTGTTAAATAACCTTGGACTGAAAGTTGCGTCGCTGGTGCTTGCACTTGGAGTGTGGATGGCGGTGGTGAATATATCAAACCCGGTCATTAACGACTCCCAGCTTGTTCCGGTTGAAGTCCGTAACGAGGAAGCTTTAAAAGCGGCGAACTTAACCTATGAAATTGATGGCAAGGATGTTGTGGCAGTCAGCTATCAGGTGAGAACCAGAGACCGTTCTCTGGTAAAAGCATCAGACTTTCATGCATACGTTGATTTAAAGGATTATAATGTAACGGGTGCAATTCCTATTACAGTAGAGATCAATAAAGACAAAGAAAGTCTGGTAAAAAGCGATACCATTACGGCAAAACCTATGGTAATCCGGATTAAAGCGGAACAGCTGCAGACCAAAAAGTTTGATTTACAGGTGGATACCAAAGGAACAGGAAAAGAGGGTTACAGACCTGGCACCATTAATCTGGTACCGGATAATGTAACGGTGGAAGGACCAGAATCGGTAATTGGACTGATTAATCACATGGGAGTGGAAATTCGGATTAACAATAATGTGAGTTCCGATTTCAGTTCCTCGGGTACCCCTCTTTTTTATGATGCAAATGGCAATATTCTGGATCTTGCAAACAAGGTGACTGTAAATAAACCGGAAATAGATTATTATGTCCAGATGCTGAAGGCAAAGGAGCTCCCTCTTAATTATGAGGTTACGGGTCAGGTTGCCAAAGGATACCGTTATACAGGACTTGAGACAGAGGTGAAGTCTGTTTCAGTGGTAGGGACCAAATCGGTTCTTGCCTCTCTTACATCCATTGCAGTATCTTCTGATAAACTTAATATTGATGGTGCCACAAAGGATAAAGTGGTACAGCTGGATTTAAGCCAGTATCTGCCGCCGAATACCACCCTTGCAGGTGATAAATATAAAGATGTATCCGTTAAGCTGAAGGTGGAGCCGCTGACCACCCGAGTATTTACCCTTCAGCTGAATGAACTTGATAAAAAGGGCATGTCTGCGGATTACAGCTATAGTTTTGATAAACAGACCTGTGATGTTACCGTAAAGGGGCTCAAAGAAGACTTGGATGCATTGAAAGAAGAAAATTTAAATGCAGTACTTGAAGTCTCTGATTTAAATCCAGGCACTTATCCCGGACAGCTTCATTTTGAAATTGCAGAAGGGTTTGAGATTACCGTTTACACGCCTTTTAATGTAACGGTGGCCATGGAGCACACGGGACCTGCGCAGACGCAGGAAACAACTGTGTCAAGCACATCAGAAAGTGCTTCACAGTAAAGAGGGCCTTACGAGGTATTATGAAGAAAAGTTGGAGGAATTCAGTATGGTCAGTGCTAAAGTTGTTATAAAGAATCCTACCGGTCTGCACTTAAGACCGGCAGGGATTCTTTGTAGGGAAGCCATGAACTTTAATTCAGTGGTGAGTTTTCGTTTTAAGAACACCACTGCCAATGCAAAGAGTGTACTCAGCGTGTTGGGAGCCTGCGTAAAAAGCGGCGATGAGATTACCTTTGTCTGTGAGGGAGCAGATGAAGAGGAAGCTCTGGCTACCATGATCAAGGCTGTTGAGGGGGGCCTTGGCGAATAGATTTCATCATTTTTTAATTAATAAGGAGGATTTTATGTTTAAAGGAACAAGCGCATCTGCGGGAATCGGAATTGGGAAAGCCGTTATCGTAGAAGAGACAGAACTGAAGATTAAAAAAGACACAATTACAGATGTGGATGCGGAAAAAGCTCGCTTTCAGAGGGCTGTAAACCAGGCGATGGAAGAAACAGACGCTCTGGCAAAGGATCTTGCCACAAGAGTGGGAGAAAAGGAGGCGGAGATTCTTAACGGACATCTTCTGCTGCTTTCAGATCCCATGCTGGTAGGTGAAATTGAAACTTCCATTTCCGGGGAGATGGTTAACAGCGAATTTGCAATTGAGACTGTATGCAACACGTATGCGGATATGTTCGCCTCCATGGGAGATGAACTGATGCAGCAGCGTGCTACCGATATGAGGGATATTAAGACCCGAATGCAAAAGATATTACTGGGAGTCAGCTCCGTGGATATTGGAGCTCTTCCGGCAGGAAGTGTGATTGTGGCAAGAGATTTAACTCCGTCCATGACAGCTGGAATTAATCCTGCCAATGTAACTGGTATTGTGACAGAACTGGGTGGAAAGACATCACACAGCGCTATTCTTGCAAGAGCCCTGGAGATTCCAGCCGTTGTTGCATTAGATGGCATCATGAGCCAGATTACAGACGGTACAGAACTTATCTTAGATGGATCTGAGGGAATGGTATTTGCAGACCCGGATCAGTCAGTAAGAGAAGAATACACCGCAAAAAGAGATGTATTCTTAAAGGAAAAGAAAGAACTGGAACAGTACATTGGAAAACCAACTGTGACAAAAGATGGAGTGACCATTGAACTGGTTGCCAATATTGGAAAACCGGAAGATGTGGATAAGGTTCTTCAGTATGACGGAGAAGGCGTTGGCCTGTTCCGGACAGAGTTTCTTTTTATGGACCGGACCAGCATGCCTACGGAAGAGGAACAGTTTGAAGCATACCGCAAGGTGGCGTCAGCCATGAACGGCAAGCCGGTTATTATCCGTACTCTGGATATTGGCGGAGACAAGGAAATCCCGTATATGGGCCTGGAAAAGGATGAGAATCCATTCCTTGGATATCGTGCAATCCGTTTCTGTCTGGACCGCAAGGATGATGTTTACCGTCCCCAGCTTCGGGCACTTTTAAGAGCCAGTGCATTTGGAAATATCCGCATTATGGTACCTATGGTAACCTGTCTTGAGGAATACCGGGAAGCAAAGGCTTTGATCGAAGAGATTAAAAAAGAGTTGGATGAAGCATCCATTTCATATAAAAAAGATATTCAGGTCGGAATCATGGTGGAAACGGCGGCAGCTTCGCTGATGGCAGATGTATTTGCAAAAGAAGTTGATTTCTTCAGTATCGGGACCAACGATCTGACTCAGTACACCATGTCTGTAGACCGTGGTAATGACAAGGTATCCTACCTTTACTCACCACTTAATCCGGCTGTTTTAAGAAGTATTCGCCATGTGATCGAGTGTGGAAGAAAAGAAGGAATTATGGTAGGTATGTGTGGGGAAGCTGCAAGCGATCCTATGCTGATCCCCCTTCTTCTGGCATTTGGCTTAAATGAGTTCAGTATGAGTGCATCTGCTATTTTAAATGCAAGAAAGCTGATTACCGGATACAGCACACAGGAGCTTAAGGAAGTTGCCGAGCAAGCCATGACTTTTGTTACTGTAAAAGAAGTAGAAGCTTATATGAAAGATTTTATTAGCCGTTCCTAATGGAATGAATGGAAAGAATGCAGCTGTTGCCGTTAAGGCGGCTGCATTTTTTCCGAAAAAAAGTGAAAAGGCGATTATTTACAAAAGGGGATATGTTACGATGAGCGTTTATCTGATCAGTTATGCAGCATCTTATCTATTTGCAAGAGCCGGTTATTATTGGCTTTCCGGTTTAATCCTCATGCTTGCAGCACTCTTTCTCTATTGGTATGACTACAGGAGAACAGAGAATATCATTCATTTAAGGGGATTGTTTTCCTTGTTCTGGGTAGGCGGAGAGGGCGTTGCCTGCTTAAAGCTTTCTCAGCTGTCTTCTGACTGGAGTATCATTACCTGGCTTTGTTTTCTGGTGGCATACTTAGGTTTTTATATGACCTTTGAATTCATGATCAGAACGCAGGGCTCTGCAGGGGGACAGCGTTCCAGCTGGTTTAGTTTTAAAGGATACGAAAAACCTCTTTTTCTGGCTATGTTGCTGACCACGGTACTGTCCCTTGGTGCATTTTTAACAGAGGCAGCGATACTGGGATTTATCCCGTTTTTCATTAAGGGAATGCCTCATGCCTATTCCACATTCCATATTACGGGAATTCATTATTTTACTGTCTCCTGCGTTCTGGTACCAGCTCTTTCTGTGCTGTATTTCAGCATTGAGCAGGGACGAAACGGATTCAGACTGGTTCTTACAGTGCTGATGGATTTAATCGCCTGTGCGATTCCGGTTCTATGTGTTTCCCGTTTTCAGCTGATCCTGGCGGTGGGTCTGGCGATTCTTACCTATATTGCCATGGAGCACAGGCTGAAGATTATATACGGAGTGGGGCTTTTGCTTGGAATGATTCCTATCTATGTGATTCTTACCATAGCAAGAGGTCATGATGTTACCTACTTAAACGGTATTTTTCAGATGAAATACAGTCATATGCCTATTTTCATCACACAGCCGTATATGTATATTGCCAATAACTATGATAATTTTAACTGCCTGGTGGAATGGCTTCCTTCCCATACCTTTGGACTTAGAATGCTGTTTCCTTTATGGGCGCTTTCCGGATTAAAATTCCTGGTACCCGCTTTGGTGGATTTTCCTATTTATGTAACCAAAGAAGAACTGACTACAGTGACTCTTTTTTACGATTCCTTTTATGATTTTGGCATCGTGGGAGTCATCTTGTTTGGCTGTATCCTGGGAGCGGTGGCATTTTTCCTGATGCGCCTTGTAAAACGGGTGAGAAATCCAATCGGCTATCTGTTTTATGCCCAGTTCGCCATGTATTTAATTCTGTCATTTTTTACAACCTGGTACAGTAACCCTGCAACCTGGTTTTATTTCGCACTGACTGGTGCACTGTATGTGTTCTGTTCCTGGAAGAATAACGGAAGGCATGAATAAAGACTACTCATAGGAAAATGCGCATGGATCTGGCAAGTGACCGGATTCATGCGCATGTTTTATGTCTGGCAGTTATATTATAAAAAACCAGTATCCTCTTTTATTGTTTCTGATGGTGAGATGTGAAACTTATTTTTGTAAGCTCTGGAGAATGTAGAGTAATTTTTAAATCCACAGGAAAAACATACATCGGTAACAGAGCTGCCGGTTCTTAAGCGTTCTCTTGCCAGCAAAAGGCGCTTTTCCGTAATATAATCAAAGAGGGTATAGCCTGTCTCTTCTTTAAAAAGATGCATCAGATGATAGCGGCTGATAAAAAATGATTCTGCGATTAAATCCACGGTCATGTCTTCTGTCAGGTGGCTGTTAATGTGATCCATGATACTTAAGATCCTGGCATCTCCGGTAGACGGTGGCAGATACTGGACTCTGTTTGTCAGAGAGGCACGGTTTAACTGAATCATAAATTCAAGAAAGACTACCTGACAGTATAAATCTTTCGCATAGCCGTCATGGGTGCAGGCATATTCTAAATTGGTTAATGTCCGGTATAAACTGCTCTTTTCCATGGAGTGGATTCTCAGTACATGGGAATGGAGTTCTCTGGATTTTTGAAAGCAGGCGCTTAAATCATAATCCTCTGACTGGTATGCGTCTAAAAATCCGGGTGAAAGGTAGACAATGATTCGTTCGTAAGGAATGTGTGCTGCTATATCCGGCCGGTGTATGTCATTATGACTTACCAGTATGATGTCATATGGTTCCAGAGAATAGGCGCAGCCTTCAATCCTGTATGTAACAGATCCCTGGATAAAAATAATAATTTTATCAAAATCATGATAGTGGTAATCATAGCTTAGCTTACCTTCGTCCATAAGGTGGAACAGCTTAAAATTGCTGTTT
Source organism: uncultured Paenibacillaceae bacterium (assembly GCA_963523055.1). Lineage (GTDB taxonomy): Bacteria > Bacillota > Clostridia > Lachnospirales > Lachnospiraceae > Lacrimispora. The sequence continues at coordinate 133,386 of CAURBV010000006.1, forward strand.
AGATATCCCCGTTTTTCATAGTTATTCATTGTGGCAGGTGACACCTCCCTTCCGTTTTATAATACAACACAATTTGCAATATATAAAGCATTATATTAATAGAAATGCTGGAAAGTGCTGTTTATAATAGATAGTATCAATCAAATACTGGAATGAAAAGGAATGAATGATGAAGATAGCAGTACTGGCGGGCGGATACAGCCCGGAACGGGAAGTGTCCTTATCCTCAGGGGCCATGATTACAAATGCACTGATGGAGCAGGGGCATGAAGTATGTTTGATAGATTCTTATCTGGGAATTCCGGACGGAGAAGAAATCCGGTTTTACCATTTAAATGATGGCATGGAATTTACCAGTCACATTGGCGAGAGTGCTCCCGATTTAGAACATGTGAAACGGAGGGGAAACCTGGGTGGAATTATGGGAAACCGGGTGATGGAAGCATGTATGGAGGCGGAGATGGTTTTTCTGGCACTCCATGGAGGGGCAGGAGAAAACGGCCAGATTCAGGCAATTCTTGACGGTTTTGGGATTCCTTATACGGGAACCGGGTACGAGGGCTGCTTTAAAGCCATGGATAAGCATCTGGCTAAGCTTTTAATGCGGGAGGAGAATATTAAAACTCCTGAATGGAGACTTTATGAAAAAGGATCTGACGCAGAGCCTTTTGTATTTCCCTGTGTTGTCAAACCATGCGGCTGCGGGTCCAGTGTGGGAGTAACCATGGTGGAAGAGGAAGGGCAGTGGAAGAAGGCACTTGAGACTGCATTTTCCTGTGAAAACACGGTGCTTGCCGAGGCGAAAGTTACCGGAAGGGAATTTTCAGTGGGGATACTTGGAGGAACAGCACTTCCAGCTATTGAGATTAAGCCTATAAGCGGCTTTTATGATTATGAGAACAAATACCAGCTGGGTAAGACAGAGGAGATCTGTCCTGCCAGCCTGACTAAAGAAGAAGCAGATCATCTGGCTGATCTGGCTGTAAAAGTACATAAGGTTCTTTCACTTGGTTATTACTCCAGAGTGGATTTTATGATGGAACAAGATGGCAGTATTTACTGCCTGGAAGCAAATACATTACCGGGGATGACACCTTACAGCTTACTTCCCCAGGAAGCAAACGCTGCAGGAATCTCTTATCAGGAACTGTGTGACTTAATTGTCAGACATGGGAAAGGGGCATTAGAATGAATATAACTTTGGAAAAATATCATGGTCTTGGAAATGATTATCTTATTTTTGATCCCAATAAAAATAAATGCGAACTGACAAAGGAGAATATCCGGCTGATTTGTGACCGGAACTTCGGTGTGGGTTCAGACGGGTTGTTGGTTGGACCTATCATGGGGCAGGATAAGCTGGAAGTAAAAATATTAAATCCCGATGGAAGTGAAGCGGAGTTAAGCGGAAACGGTGTACGGATATTCGGAAAATATTTAAAGGATGCCGGTTATGTCCAGAAAAATAAGTTTGTAATCAACACCTTAAGCGGTGAGCAGACCATTCAGTATTTAAATGAAGAGGGAACCAAGATTAAAGTTTCCATGGGAAAACTTAGCTTTTACAGTGATGAAATACCTGTTACAGGCCCAAGAAGAGAGGTTTTAAATGAAACCATGCTCTTTGGCAGCATCCCTTACCGCGTCACATGCGTAAGCATCGGAAATCCCCACTGTGTAATCTGGTTAAATGATATATCAAAGGATCTGGTATGCCGGATCGGGAAACATTCTGAAAATGCCGAGTATTTTCCGGAACGGATCAATACCCAGCTTTTAAAGGTGCTGGACCGTACCAATATAGAGATTGAGATCTATGAAAGAGGAGCCGGTTATACCCTTGCCTCCGGAACCAGCGGCTGCGCAGCAGCCGGAGCCGCATACCGTATGGGACTGACAGATCCAAAGATGTATGTGCATATGCCAGGCGGGGTTCTGGAAGTGGAAATCAAGGAAGATTACAGTGTTCTGATGACAGGAGAAGTGGGTTATGTAGGCAGATTTACCCTGTCTCATGAATTTGCAGAACAAGTGAAGGCACTTCAGTAAAAAAAATCAGGCATGACAGCCGCCCCAGGAAGCCGTCTGAAAAAAATGACAGCTTCCGTGGCTGTCATGCTTTTTGCTTATCAGTATAAAAATATTTATTAATAAAATAAGAAAAATTCCTTGCATATTAAACCCGGGAATTAAAAATATTTTGTCCTGCTATCTATGAACATCCATAATTTACAGGAACGTGAAATTCCCTGTTTATCATGGAAACAGGAAAAAAATACGTGAAATAATTTTGATTAAAAAAAATAACTGGGCCGATTTTTAATAAAATATGAATAATTATGATTTGTCATGAATAAAAATTCTGCTGCGGTATATTGTTAACGTGTTGACGAAAACTACATTTTCATACTATAATATACCTTAATTTAGTTACTGCAAAGAAGATATATTGCAGGAGAGGCGGGAGCTTATGAAGCGTATGTCGTGTGAAAACGGAGAAGCTGGTATTTACATAATTGACCAGGATTACAAGATTGTATATCTGAATGATATGGCAAAATTATATTATCCGAATTTACAGGTAGGAATGCACTGCTATCAAGGGATAGGAGTAAAATCGGCTCCCTGTACGGACTGCCCCTGGACAGGTGAGAACAGCGGTCCGGTGATTTCTTATAATACTGCCTCTCAGGCCTGGATGGCAATTTCTTCCGGGCAGATTGACTGGCCGGGCAGTGAAAACTGCAGGCTTATTATGTCACGGCCGGTGGATGAAAAAAATAAAAATCTGTTCTATTATCTGACTGAGTCAACGGTATATGACGGATTGCTGGAACTTAATTTTTTTGCGAATACTTATAAAGTTTTATTTCATGATAGCGAAAAATTGGAATTGTCTCCTGAGGAAGGCAGATTGGATCAGATTCTCACGGATACACTGAATTTTATGGTGCATCCCGATGAAAAGCAGAGCTTTGAAGAGTTTTGGGATTTAGCTTCCATGGCCTCCCGTTTAAAGGACAGCGACCGGGTATTAAGGGGAGAGTTCCGCAGGAAGATGCCAGGTGACGGATACTGCTGGATGAATCTGATACTGGTTTTATTCCGCAGCGGAGAAGATCCGGATAAAGATGCCATCATTATGTGTTATATCCAGGATATCGATGAGCGAAAGAAGAAGGACGAAGAAGAGGAAAGGCGGCTCAGGGAGATTAGGGAAGAGACGGATTCCATGACTGGTCTTTACCGTTATGGACCATTCTTTGAGAAAGCGGATTACCTTTTAAAAAATACAGATTCCTCCGGATTTTTTATGGTGGCAATTGATATTGAACATTTTAAGCTGTTTAATGAATGGTATGGAGAAGAGGAAGGGGACCGCTTCTTAATAAGAATTGGTGATTATTTAAAAGAGATCGAGAAATTTTACTCTTCTGTCGCCGGTTATATGGGCGGGGATGATTTTGTGATCCTTATTCCCGAAGATTTGTCCGTGCTGGAAGAACTGGAGGATGTGATTAACATCTATGCCAAGCAGTATGGGGGCAACGCGGGATTTATGCCTGCATTTGGTGTGTACCGGGTTGAGGATTTAAGTCTTCCGGTAAGCATGATGTATGACAGGGCTGCCATAGCGCTTAATTCCGTGAAGGGTAATTATACGAAACGTGTGGGCTGGTATGATCCGGGAATGAAGCGGAAAATGGAAAGCGATCAGGTTCTGCTTTCTGAGATTCAGCGCGCACTTGAGAAGAAGGAGTTTATATTTTATGCACAGCCCCAGTGCAATATGCTGACGGGCAGGATTATTGGTCTGGAATCCTTAGTCAGATGGCAGCACCCCCAGAGAGGCGTGATATCACCCGGAGAATTTATTCCGCTGCTGGAGCAGAACGGCTTTATTACATATCTTGACGTGTATGTCTGGGAGATGGTTTGCAAACAGCTAAACACCTGGATTAAAGAGGGGCGGCGCCCCATCCCGATTTCGGTTAATATGTCCCGCATGGATATTTATGCCATTGATGTTGTAGAGAAGTTTAAACAGCTGGTAAGCCGCTACGAGATTGATCCCAAATATCTGGAAATTGAGATTACGGAAAGTGCCTATGCGGAAGATTACGACCTGATCCGAAAAGTTGTGGAAGATCTGCGCAGGGCCGGTTTCCCTGTGTTTATGGACGATTTTGGAAGCGGGTATTCATCCTTAAACATGTTAAAGGATGTGAATGTGGATGTAATCAAGATTGATACCAAATTCCTTGATATGAACGAGAACAGCAAGGGAAGAGGGATGGGAATTTTAGAAACCATTGTCCGAATGGCCAGAGTGATGCAGTTAAAGGTCATAGCAGAAGGTGTGGAAGAAAAGGAACAGGTTGATTTCCTCATCAATATCGGCTGCATTTACGGACAGGGCTTTTATTACCATGAGCCTCTCCCGGTACACGTAGTAGAAAAACTTCTGGATGAAGACAACAATTTAGATTACAGAGGAATTCAGGCACGGCAGCTAAAGCAGCTGAAGCTGGAAGATCTGTTTAATGAGAATATCATTAGTGAAGCCATGCTTAATAACATGCTTGGCGCCATTGCATTGTATGAGATCTACGAGGACCGCTGTGAGATTCTCCGTGTGAATGAGGAATATTACCGTGTAACCGGAGATAATCCAATTGATATGGAAGAACGGAAACGGTATGTGTTAAACAAGGTATACAGAGACGATATGGACTGGGTTCTGAATATTTTTGAGGAGGCATATAACAATCCGCTCCAGGGAGCAGAAGGAACGTTTCGCCGTTACCGCACCAGCGGAGAATTAATGTGGGTGCATCTTCGCGTCTTCTTTTTACGGGAGCAGGATGATCACCGTCTTTACTATGGGGCGGTAAGAGATGCGACAGAGCAGATGGAGCAGAGGCAGAAGCTGAAAGACTCCCAGAACATGTTAAGAGATGTATTAAAGATTGCCGGTAAGAATATCTCCTTTAATAATATTGCAGAAGAGAATCAATGGGCAGCAAGCGCGGTTTTCGCCCAGATGGCACCAGGTGGTTTAATTGGAGTTTACTGTGATAAGGGGCTGCCTTTGTATTTTGCCAACAATGAGATGCTTCGTATTTTAAATTACGATTCTTATGAGGAATTTGCCAGGGAGACCGATGGGTTAGGAAGAAACCTTCTGCACCCGGAAGATTTAAACATGATACAGGGGAATACGCTGCGCTTTATGGCTCCAGGAATGGAATACACGTTCCGTCACCGGATGAGAAAAAAAGATGGAACCTGGCTGTGGATGGTGGCAAAGGGGCGGGTAGTACAGGCGGAAGACGGAAGATTTGCAATTGTAAGCGCCTGTATGGATATTACCGATACTGTACTGGCACAGAAGCGTCTTCAGGAAGCCAACAGAACCCTGCGGTTTAAAAATGACGAACTGGAATTTTTAAGCTCCGGTATGCTGGGCGGATATTACCGTTGCAGAAAATCCGAAGATATGGAGTTTTTATATACAAGCCCCCGATTCCTTGAGATACTTGGCTATAGCAATGATGAGTTGAAGGAGCTCTTCCAGAATCGGCTTTTAAATATGATACACCCGGGTGATAGGGAAAAAATCAGGCTCATGACGGAGACCTTAAGTCCTGATGAGAGCTTAAAGGGCGTGGAGTACCGTATTCTGACCCGCAACGGATACAAATGGATTCTTTGCCATTCCAGATTATCGGTGAAATCAGGGGACAGTTTCCTTTACGGAGTGATGCTGGATATTGAAGAACTTGGCGAGTTATATAGTCAGGTGGAAGAATGCAGAACTCCGTTACTGCCAGAGGGAGTACGGTTCTTCCAGAATCGTGATGCGGCAGTGGGAAGGATGCAGAATTATTTGTCACGCCACAGATTTTTAACTTCAGGTCTTTTGCTGTTTTCCTTTCATGGTGGAAACAATGACCCCAATTCTGCCAGACAGGCATTTTTGGAACAGGCATTGTTCATGAAGCGGTTTTTCAGAGAAGACGATATCATGTGCCTGGATGGGGATTATGAAATCCTGATTCTGTGCCGGAATATCAAAGAAGAGGATATTAAGGTAAAATGCAGGCGCATTTTAAAGGAATTAAGATATCAGATGATGAGCCAGGTATCCAAAGCATTGCTTCCTGTCCGTGCAGGTTTAACTGTAATCCAGGTTCAGGAAGATGATTTTGAGGAATGCTATGACAGAGTGAAAGCTTCCCTGTTAAAAAATGCCCTTAGTACAGATCAGGAATTGTAAAGAAAGAATAGACCTCTTTTTTCATATGTGTTATAATCCACGTAAACCATTTCAGGATAAAGGAAGGAATAATGATATGATAGCAGACAAGATGAGACCCCTTGTAGAAAACAATTCCGCCATCCGCGCCATGTTCGAAGAGGGAAAGAAGATGGCTGCCGAATATGGTGCAGAAAATGTCTATGATTTCAGCCTCGGTAATCCCAATGTGCCCGCACCGGAAGCAGTTAAGCAGGCCATCTTTGATATTATGAATGAGGAAGAATCAACCATGGTTCATGGATATATGAGCAATGCAGGCTTTGATGACGTAAGAGAAGGCATTGCACAGTCCATCAACCGAAGGTTCGGGACTCATTTTCATGGAGGCAATCTCCTTATGACGGTAGGGGCTGCCAGTGGTCTGAATGTGATTTTAAAGACCATATTAGATCCTGGTGATGAGGTAATTGTATTCGCACCCTATTTTATGGAATACGGGTCTTACGTACGCAATTATGACGGTGTGCTGTCTGTTGTTCCGCCGAATACAGAAACCTTTCAGCCCAATCTCCTGGAATTTGAAAGCAGAATCACAAACAGGACTAAGGCAGTCATTATAAATACTCCTAATAACCCAACCGGCGTGGTTTATTCTTCTGAAACTCTTCGGGAGATTGGCACCATTCTGGAGCGGAAAGAAAAAGAGTATGGATCTTCCATACTCCTGATTTCAGATGAGCCTTACAGAGAGCTTGCTTATGACGGTGTTGTGGTTCCTTATGTGACGCTGTTTTACAGAAATACAGTGGTCTGCTATTCCTACAGCAAATCCTTATCTCTGCCAGGGGAACGAATCGGATATCTGGTTATTCCCGATGAGGTGGAGGATTCAAAGGCTGTGATTGCGGCTGCCAGCATTTCAACCCGGGTTCTTGGATGTGTCAATGCTCCGTCTCTGATGCAGAGAGTGATTCTTCGCTGTGTAGATGAAAAAGTGAACTTGTCTGCTTATAATAAAAACAGGGAGCTTCTTTACAACCGTTTAACAGAATACGGATTTGAATGTATCAAGCCGGAAGGTGCATTTTATCTGTTTATAAAAACTCCGGAAGATGACAAACTGTTTTGTGAGTTCTGTAAAAAGCACCGGGTTCTTCTGGTGCAGGGAAGTGCTTTTGCATGTCCTGGCTATGCGCGGATTGCGTATTGTGTATCTTATGAACAGATTGAACGTTCCCTTCCTGCATTCCAAGCGATTGCACAGGAATATGGACTTACAGCAGACCGGGAGGGCATAAGATGAAAGCATGGCAGGCGAATATCCGAACAGTAACCCCATATGTTCCAGGCGAACAGCCAAAGGGCGGGAACTTAATTAAACTGAATACCAATGAAAATCCTTATCCTCCGTCACCTCTGGTAAAAAAAGCCATGGGTGAGATGGATTACGATACGTTCCGCAAATATCCCGATCCGTCCTCCACCGTTCTGACAAAGGCACTGTGTGAATACTATCAGATGGAGGAAGATGAGATTTTTGTGGGAGTCGGGTCTGATGATGTGATTGCCATGTCATTTCTCACATTTTTTAATTCTGAAAAACCAGTCTTATTTCCCGATGTGTCGTATTCCTTCTATCAGGTATGGGCGGAGCTGTTTCATATTCCTTTTGTAACACCTGTCCTTGATGAGCATTTTCTAATTCGTAAGGAAGATTATTATAAAGAGAATGGGGGAATCATATTCCCGAACCCCAACGCGCCCACTGGCGTTTTTATGCCATTAAGTGAAGTGGAAGACATCATTGCCCACAATCAGGAGTCGGTTGTGATTGTGGATGAAGCTTATATTGATTTCGGCGGTGAAAGTGCGGCCAGGCTGATTAAAAAATACGATAATCTGCTGGTTGTGCAGACCTTTAGCAAATCCCGGTCTATGGCAGGAATGCGGATTGGTTTTGCCATGGGTAACAAAGAACTGATACGGGCTCTAAACGATGTGAAGTATTCTTATAATTCCTATACTATGAATATGCCAGCCCAGGTTCTGGGAGCGGAAGCGGTGAAGGATGACTGTTATTTCAGACAGATGGTTGAAAAAATTATAACCACAAGAGAGAAAGCGAAAAAACGTCTCAGTGAACTTGGGTTTGTATTTCCTGATTCCATGGCTAATTTTATTTTTGCCAGTCATAAGGAGAAAAAAGCGGAAGATATTTACCTGGCGTTGAGAGAAAAACAGATTTTCGTTCGTTACTTTAAACAGCCAAGGCTTGATAATTATTTAAGGATCACCATTGGTACGGATGAGGAGATGGAAAAGCTTTATGATTTCCTGGAGAAATTTCTTTGATCAGACTATTTATCACTTGGACTTTTTGAGGTATGATAAAGGCAGGAGATAAGCATGAAATTTGTAAAAAAATATAGCAGAATCTTACTAAATATAATTATTCCTATTGTGTTTACCTATTTAATCTGCATCTGGGGACCAAGAATCCTGAATTTCTTTCTCCCTTTCGTGATTGGCTGGGTGATTTCAGTCATTGCCAATCCTCTGGTGCGTTTGTTGGAGAAACGCCTGAAGCTGGTTAGAAAGCACAGTTCTGTGCTGATTGTGGTGGCAGTACTGGCTCTTATTATTGGTGCATTTTATTTAATCATATCTAAACTGATTTCGGAAGCAGCAGGATTTGTGAAAGATATTCCCCTTTACTATGATTCGGCCTGGGTGGAGGTTCAAAAGATGCTTCTGACGGTGGAAGATCTGCTGCGTTTTCTTCCCAAGGGAATCCAGGATTCGGTGAATGTATTTGTAACACATATTGGAGAATATTTAAATGTTATGGTGCAAAAAATCGCATCGCCCACCTTTATGGCTGCGGGTAATGTGGTAAAAAGTATTCCTGCAGCACTGGTTTACACGGTTGTAACCATATTTTCTTCCTATATTTTTATTGTGGACCGGGATAAAATTCTTGTTTTTTTAGACCGGTATACTCCTGATGGATTTTCCAAATATTATGATTATCTGAAAAAGGACGTAAAGCATCTGGTAGGAGGTTATTTTCTTGCCCAGTTTAAGATTATGTTCATTATTGCAGGTGTACTGGCAGCAGGATTTCTGGTTCTGGGAGTGAAGTATGCACTTTTGCTGGCTGTCATTATTGCGATTCTTGATTTCCTTCCTATCCTTGGGACTGGAACCATCCTGATTCCCTGGGCGATTCTCAGGATTGTTTCAGGAGAATATGCCTTTGGCGTGGGTCTGATTGTGATTTACGTACTGACACTGGTATTGAGACAGATCATTCAGCCGAAGATCGTAGGAGATACCATGGGGCTTGACCCGTTAATGACATTATTATTTTTATATTTGGGATTTAAAATAAGCGGGATAGCCGGAATGATACTGGCTGTTCCCCTTGGAATGCTGGTGATCAGCATTTATAAATTTGGTGCCTTTGACCGGTTCCTTTACAGCGTAAAGACCTTAGTTCACGACATCAATGGATTTAGAAAAGAGAAAGATGATATCGATTAAAAGCAGTAATTGGAGGATACAATGAAAAAAAACATAAGATTGAAGATCGCCGCTTATCTGATTGCATGTCTTATGGCTTCTGAGGCATTTGCTACCCCTTTAAATGGTTATTCGGCAGAAGCCTGGAAACTGGAGAACGGACAATATATTGATGCATCCGGTAATCCCATAACAGGAGTTTTAGCAAAGGGGATTACAGTGACCAAATACCAGAACAGGCAGAATGAAGAAAATGGAGGGATTGACTGGAAGAAGGTGGCAGAGGACGGAGTTTCTTTTGCCATGGTGAGAATCGGTTATCTCAATGATATGGATCCCTATTTTTCAGAGAATATGAAACTTGCTTCGGAAAATGGGCTTAAAACCGGCGTGTTTTTTTATACCCAGGCTCTTGATACACAAACTGCAGTGGAAGAGGCAAAGTATGTGCTGCGTCAAGTAAAGGATTATAAAATCTCTTATCCAATCGCTTATGACGTGGAATCCCAGTATCTTCTTGATAATAAGCTCTCCAAACAGCAGATTACGGATAATATCAACGCATTCTGTAAAACCATTGCAGATGCGGGTTATCGCCCGATTGTCTATGCAAATAATAAATGGCTGTCTCTTCATATCGATATGAGCCAGGTTCCCTATGATGTATGGTATGCCAGATACGGAACGGTCAATGATTATCAAAACAGAACCATCTGGCAGTGTACGGATAAAGGAAGAGTGGCAGGAATCGATGGGGATGTTACCATCGAATTATCCTTTGCAGATTACGGTTCCATGATTCCGGCAGATGGCTTTAAAACCATTGACGGGGAACGGTATTACATGAAAAACTTTGAAAGACAGACCGGCTGGATTCAACCGGATGGAACGTGGTATTATCTGGATTCCAATGGAATGGTGGTTCATGATAAGACCATGGTAATCGACAATGTATCTTACACCTTCGGTTCTCAGGGAGAGATAACAAATCAGACCAGATAATGGAGTTACAAGTGAAAAAAGAAAACGATTTAAATTCAGATCATATAAAAGGGCTGGTATGGAGGCTTGCAATCCCCTCCATGCTGGCTCAGTTTGTCAGTGTTTTATATAGTATTGTAGACCGTATGTATATTGGAAATATCCCAGCGATCGGGGAAGTCGCCCTGGCAGGAGTTGGAATCTGCGGTCCCATTGTGACCCTGATTTCTTCTTTTGCTTTTTTAGTGGGAGCAGGAGGATCTCCCCTTATGAGCATTCGTCTGGGAGAGAAAAACCAGAGAGCTGCCAGCCAGATTCTGGCCAACTGCTTCCTGCTCTTATTGACTTTTTCCGTTCTTATCACAGCGGTATCCTTCCTGTTGAAAGACCACCTTCTCATGTGGTTCGGCGCGGGGAAGATGGTATTTCCCTATGCAGATGAATATCTTACCGTATATCTTACCGGTACCGTGTTTGCATTGCTTTCCGCAGGGTTAAATCCTTTCATTGTAAGTCAGGGATATGCCAGGACAGCCATGAAATCCGTTGTATGTGGAGCGGTGAGCAATATCATCCTGGACCCTATTTTTATTTTTGTTTTTGGAATGGGGGTAAAAGGCGCTGCTATCGCAACCGTTCTGTCCCAGGTGATATCCTGTATCTACGTTCTTAAATTTCTTTTTAGTAAAATCCCGCCCATTCGCATAACCTTTCAGGGGTATGACTTAGAAGTGATGAAGAGAATTCTTACACTGGGGCTTTCCCCGTTCCTCATTATTGCATTTGATAACGTGCTTATTATTTCGTTAAATACAGTAATCATGCATTATGGGGGGGAGGGCAGCGCAGAAAAACTTCTTACCTGTATGACCATTGTACAAAGCTTTATGCTAATGGTAACCATGCCTCTTGGAGGTATTACAACAGGGACCCAGACCATTCTGGGTTATAATTTAGGGGCAGGAAGACCGGAGCGGATCAGACAGGCAGAGCGCTATATTGCCCTTCTGGCAGTTGGTTTTACCACAGTGATGTTCCTGATTGCCCATACGGTTCCCCAGGTCTTTGTACATATTTTCACACGGAACCAGTCTTATGTTGATCTGACTGTCAGCGGGATAAAGATCTATACGATGGGAATAATCCCTTTGGCACTACAGTACGTAATTGTAGACGGATTCACCGGTCTGGGGGCTGCGAAAGCAGCAATTTCACTTTCCATGTTCCGAAAGACAATTTTCCTTCTTGGAGCGGTGCTACTGCCTGCATGGCTGGGAGTTAATTATATTTTTTACACAGAACCAATCTCAGATTTCATAAGCGTAATGGTATCCATATTGGTTTTTACAACTTTGTTTGGGCGAATGATACAGAAAGGGACAAAAGTTATTGACATATGACGTAAATAATTCTATGATACTTATAGTGAGTTATTGACTAAATAACAGGAGGTCTTGCTATGAAAATTGCGGTTACTTATGACAGAGGAAATGTATTTCAGCATTTTGGACAAACCACACAGTTTAAAATCTATGAGGTGGAAGACAAACATGTAATATCACAGGAGATTGTGGATACAAATGGAGACGGTCACGGTGCCCTGGCAGGTTTTCTGACCAGACTGGGTGTAAAAACTCTTATTTGCGGGGGGATTGGAGCAGGCGCGAGAAATGCACTGTCAGAAGCTGGAATCAAGTTATATCCGGGAGTGGAAGGAAATGCTGATGAGGCGGTGAATTCCCTGCTGTCAGGAAGCCTTCAGTTTGATCCGGATACTCTTTGCAGCCATCATCATGAGGGAAGTGAAGATCACGATTGTGGTCATCATCATCACGGAGAGAGCTGCGGTCATTAATGCAATAAAAGATATGGATAATAAAATGCATTCCCGCGGTCTGAAAAGCCGTGGGGATGCATTTTTATTGAATCAGGAGCCGGTGGACTGATAGTGCCTTAACCCGAATTTCCATAAAAGAAATGCAGGAATGAGAAAAAGAGCACTAAACAGCGGCAGCAGGCTGTACCAAGGGTTGTCTGATTTCCCCGTCAGATATAAAAAAGGATAATACTGGAACAGAGCAAAGGGAACCAGGTAAGTACAAATGAAAAGAACGGTTTTCCCATAAATCCCGATGGGATATTTTCCATATTCTCTGGCTCCGTCTGTAAATACATTCATAAATTCCAGTCCCTCCAGAGTAAAAAAGCATAAGCATGCAAAAATCAGGTAAATGGCTCCAAACACACACACACCTCCTAAAATCATCAGTACTACGAGAATGCACCGAAGGGGTGTCCAGTTTATGGAGCTGTAGCAAATTCCATAAACCAGCATGACAACAGCCTGAATAAGACGTCCGAATCTGGTTAAGTCCACCTTGCTGCAAAGAACCAGAAACAGGCTGTTTTTCGGACGGAGTAAAACACGGTCAAATTCTCCATTTCCAATTATGGTTTCAAAGGTATCCAGACTTCGGAAAACGGTTTCTGCCAGTGTAAAAGCCATAAGAGTAATGGAAAAACACAAAAGCACCTCGCTGTAAGAGAATCCGTTCACCTGGTGGAAACGGGTCATCATAAAATAGACTCCTAAAAAAACATTAAAGGAGATTAAAAACTGCCCGATTAATGTCATAAAAAATGAAACTTTGTGCTGCATCATGCTTTTTAAATGCATGAAAAAGAAACTAACGTAAAGCCTGACTGAATTCATGGTATTCTCCTTTCAACCGCCCTGTATAACAACCCGTTTTAATGCCCGCTTTTCTAAATACCGCCCGATAAGTACAAATGCAAACAGCCAGAATGTCTGTTTTAGGATGCTGAAAGTAAGATCGGGTCCTGCTATATCTCCGGCAAAGATCCGGAACGGAACATTCTGTGCAGAGGCAAAGGGAAGTAATTCCACAATTGTTCGTACATGGTCTGGAAGAAAGGGAAGCGGTATTACGGAACCGCTTAAAAATTCTGCTAAAGAGGTAACAAACAGTTTAATCCCCTGTGAAGAGACAGTGTAAAACACGGACATATAAATAATCATGTTAAAAGCTACAATCAGAAGCAGTCCCAGTGTCATGGAAAAAATTGTGATTGCCCAGGTTTTCACATCTCCCGGCAGCGTAAGTCCGTAAGGAGCAGGAAGAAACCAGGAAACGATCAGTATGGGCATGCAGCGCAGCACTGCCTTGGAAAGTCGGACTGCCAGACCTCTGACAAACCACATATCGTAAAGGCGGACCGGCCTGCATAATTCATAGGCCACATCTCCGGTTGTGACGGAATTGAAAAGCTCTGATTCCCAGAACCAGACCATATAAAGAGCCAGAAATGCCTGTTGGAGCCATACATAAGTGGACAGCGCCTCAAAGGTCATGGGGAAGCTTTCAGGGGAAGCCTGGTAAAACGCCCGGAATAAAAGGATCTCCATGGATCCCCATACAAATTGTGTCACCATTCCGGAAAGGGCGGCAGTGCGGTATTGCAATCCCCGGATAAAACGGATGCGGAAAAAAGACCAGTATTTTTTCATCTTGCCCCCTCCTAAATCTGAAATTCCCGGTAAAGGGAGGCGACAATCTCATCCAGGGTGGCGCATGGGGGCTCACAGCGGGATTTCAAATCGGAAAGAGTTCCGTCTAATAAAAGCCGGCCTTTCCCGATCAGCAAAACCCTGTCTGCAAGTGCATCAATGTCCTGCATGTCATGAGTGGTAAGAAGAACTGTAGTTTTATGGATCCGGTTCAGCTTTCTGATAAAATCCCGGACTGCCAGCTTTGATACGGCATCCAGCCCAATGGTGGGCTCATCAAGAAAAAGGATTTTTGGGGTATGGAGAAGAGAGGCTGCTATTTCACAGCGCATTCGCTGACCCAGCGAAAGCTGTCTTGCCGGAGTTTTGATAATCTCTTCCAGTGCAAGAAGTTCAGTGAGTTCTTCTAATGTAGTTAAGTATTGGTATTTGGGGATCTCGTAGATGTCGCGGAGCAGTTCAAAGGAATCAATTACAGGAACATCCCACCAAAGCTGGGTGCGCTGACCGAATACCACGCCGATGTCCTTTACATGTTCCCTTCTGTCCTTCCATGGAATCCGGCCGTTAATCAGGCATGTCCCATGATCCGGAGTTAAAATGCCGCTTAAAATTTTAATGGTGGAGCTTTTTCCGGCACCGTTGGGGCCAATATAGCCTACCATCTCTCCGTCTCCAATAGAAAAGGAAATATCGGACAGAGCATGGACCGTGTCGGTCTCCTTGTGAAAAAGCGCCTTTACCGCATTGGAAAATCCGGCACTTCTTCTTGTAACTTTGAACGTCTTGTTCATGTGTTCCACTTGAATCATAAAAATTCCTCCTGGTAGTAATATTTGTGAACGGTTCATTCCTGCAGCGGGCAGCTCCTGCCGTAAAAAGGAAGAGATCTGTCATAACTGGTCAGAACGTTCTAATATCTTTCCAAGCGGTCAGTGCAGGCGAAACAGCCAGCACAGCTCTCCGGAATTCATTCCGGGGACTCTACCGTGGTATCAATATTCTCTTTTCCTGAATTAAGATGTGAGTTTAGATATGGAAAAGGACTTATAGTCTATCATCACAGGAAAAAAGTGTCAATACCCTGGCAAAAGGTACTTGACAAATTATTAATTCATGATTAATATTAACATATGAACAGATATTCACATATTAATATGTAAGGAGGTATCAGATGGCAGAAGAAGAGAAAACCGTTCGTGATGGAGATATTGATCAGTGTGATTTTATCTGTGTCCATGAAAATGTTGTAAATCAGGTATTAAAAGTGATGCCAAAAGAGCAGCAGCTCATGGATCTTGCTGATTTTTTTAAAATTTTTGGCGACCCAACGAGAATCAGAATTCTCTATGTGCTCAGCCAGTCCCAGATGTGTGTCTGTGACATTGCCAATCTGCTTCAGATGGGGCAGTCGGCTATTTCCCATCAGCTTCGCGTGTTAAAGCAGATGCGCCTGGTGAAGTTTAAAAGAGAAGGAAAGACCGTTTTTTATTCTCTGGCAGATGGTCATATACAAACCATTCTGGCTCAGGGAATGGAGCATATCAGCGAATAAGGATTCACATCAGATAGAGAGAAAAGGAGAAGAGGAAAGATGAAAAAAATAGTGAAATTAGAGGGCCTTTGCTGTGCAAACTGTGCAGCTAAAATTGAAGAAGAGGTTAAAAGATTAAATGGCGTGGAAAGCGCATCCTTAAGCTTTATGACCCAGAGATTAACCATGGAAGTTTTAGAAGATAAAGTGGATGAGATTATGGAAGCAGCCAGGAAAACAGCCTATAAGATTGAACCGGAAGCAGAATTTAAAGTCCTTCGGTAAGCAAAAGGAGCAGTTATGACAAAGAAACAGAAAATCATGGGAATCAGACTGGTCATAAGTGCCGTATTCTTTGCTCTTGCCATGGCAGCCGAGGGGAAAGTTTTCTGGTACTGGATCTTATTTATTATCTCATACCTGTCTGCAGGCTATGATATCCCCTTAAGAGCAATCAGAAATATAAAAAATGGTCAGTTCTTTGATGAAAACTTTTTAATGTCAGTGGCAACCTTTGGAGCAATCGGAATAGGAGCTCTGGAAGAAGCAGTGGGCGTTATGCTGTTTTATCAGATCGGTGAGCTGTTTAACGATTATGCAGTAAACAGGTCAAGGAAATCCATAACAGATCTTATGGACATTAATCCGGAATATGCCAATCTGCTTCGTGATGGAACGGAGGAGAAGGTAGATCCCTATGAAGTGGAAGTTGACGATATCATTGTAGTAAAGCCTGGAGAAAAAGTGCCTCTTGACGGAGTTGTGGTAAAAGGCAGCAGCAGTCTTGATACCAAAGCATTAACCGGGGAATCCATGCCTGTGGAGATCAAAGAGAATGATCCGGTTATAAGCGGTTCCATCAATTTAAGTGGTGTTTTAGAGGTTCGGGTTACCAGACTTTTTGATGATTCCACAGTTGCCAAGATCCTGGAACTGGTGGAGAATGCCAGTTCGAGAAAGGCCAGAGCAGAAAACTTTATCACCAGATTTGCAAGAGTCTATACGCCTGTTGTGGTAGTGCTTGCCTTAATGCTTGGAGTAATTCCGCCTTTATTTACCGGTGACTGGGGAACCTGGATTTACCGTGCCTGCAGCTTTTTAGTTGTTTCCTGTCCCTGTGCACTGGTAATATCCGTTCCATTAAGCTTTTTTGGAGGACTTGGAGCGGCCTCTGGCCAGGGAATTCTGTTAAAGGGAAGTAACTACTTGGAAGCCATGGCAAATCTGGATACGGTAGTTTTTGATAAAACAGGAACGTTAACAACCGGAAAATTCCAGGTTACCAGTGTGGATCCGCTTGCAGGAACAAAAGAAGAGCTCTTAGAGCTTGCCGCCTATGGTGAATTTCATTCCAATCACCCAATTGCCCATTCGGTAAAAGAAGCTTACGGAAAAGCACTTGATCCGTCAATGGTAGGCGCTGCAGAAGAAATTGCAGGATTTGGAGTAAAAACAAAGGTTTATACACAGAATAAGGAAAGAGAGCTGTATATTGGGAATGCCAGACTTATGGAAAGACAGGGAATTGCTGTAAATGCAGCAGATTCCATGGCAGGAACAACCCTTTATCTAGCAGATAACAACACTTATCTTGGCAGTGTAACGATTTCAGATACCATCAGGGAAGATGTTCCACAAGCCTTAAAGGGCTTAAGGGCAGCTGGAGTGAAAAAGTTAGTGATGCTTACCGGCGACAAACCTGAGGTAGGAAAACTGGTTGGAGAAAAGCTTGGACTTGATGAGGTTCATGGAGGTCTTCTTCCTGGCGATAAAGTAGGCAAGGTGGAAGAGCTGCTGACAAAGAAGCATAAGGATGCAGCGATTGCCTTTGTTGGAGACGGAATCAACGATGCACCGGTTCTTGCCCGTGCAGATGTAGGAATTGCCATGGGTCAGATTGGCTCTGATGCAGCCGTGGAAGCAGCAGACGTGGTAATCATGACCGATGAGCTGACTAAATTGGTTGATACAATTCTGATTGCCAGAAAAACTGTGGGAATTGTAAAGCAGAATATCATTTTTGCCATAGGTGTGAAGGTGCTGATTCTGATCCTTTCAGCAGCAGGAATTGCTACTATGTGGGCCGCTGTTTTCGGTGATGTAGGCGTTTCTGTGATTGCGATTTTAAATGCAGTCCGGGCGCTCCGGTATCAAAACGGGAATAAAAAAACACATTGACAAATTTTTTTTAAGCTGTTATATTTTACACATATGACGGGGTGGTGCGAAGATGGTCCATGAAGTGAGGCTGTGTTTGCCCACCCTTTTTCTAAGTATTATTGTCTTCAGGAACCTCGTTCCCCATAGAGCTAAGACGCTTTGCAAGGATCGCATAAGTGGCAAAGAGTCCCATAAGGCGGGGCTCTTTATTCAATCATGAGAAAAGGAGAGTGTTTTATGAGCAAGTACAGCAAAGAAGATATATTCCGCATTGTGGAAGAAGAAGATGTGGAATTTATCCGTCTTCAGTTTACCGATATATTCGGCATGTTAAAAAATGTTGCAATCACAAAGAATATGCTGGGAAAAGCCCTGGATAACCGCTGTATGTTTGATGGTTCTTCCATAGAGGGATTTGTAAGAAGTGAAGAATCTGATATGTATCTCTATCCGGATCTGGATACCTTTGAGATATTCCCATGGCGTCCCCAGCAGGGGAAAGTTGCAAGGCTGATGTGCGATGTACACTGCCCCGACCAGACTCCTTTTGAAGGAGATCCCCGGTTTGTTATGAAAAAGGTATTAAAAAAAGCAAGTGATATGGGGTTTGTATTTCATGCAGGCCCGGAATGCGAATTTTTCCTTTTTCACATGGATGAGGAAGGTCAGCCCACTACAGATACCCATGAAATGGCAGGCTATTTTGATGTGGCCCCCATTGACCAGGCGGAGAATGTCCGAAGAGACATGATCCTTACCCTGGAAGAGATGGGCTTTATGATCGAGGCATCCCACCACGAGATCGCCCCGGGTCAGCATGAGATTGATTTTCAGTACGCAGAAGGTATGGTGACGGCTGATAATATTATGACATTTAAGATGGCAGTTAAGGCAATTGCAAAGCGCCACGGTCTTCATGCCACCTTTATGCCAAAACCCAAGGCTGGTGTCAATGGTTCCGGAATGCACATTAACATGTCCCTTTCTGATTTATCAGGTAAGAATATGTTTGAGGATCCGGAAGATAAGCTGGGATTAAGCCAGACGGCTTACCAGTTTATGGCAGGCATTCTCCATCATATGCAGGGAATGACTATTTTAACCAATCCGCTGGTCAATTCCTACAAACGTCTTGTACCCGGATATGATGCTCCGGTTTATGTGGCATGGTCAGCCCGGTCCAACCGAAGCTCTATGATTAAGATTCCCTGTGCAAGAGGAGAAAGTACACGCATCGAGCTGCGCAGCCCGGATTCTGCAGTCAATCCCTATCTGGCACTTGCTGCCTGTCTGGCGGCAGGTCTTGACGGAATAGAAAAGAAGATGACTCCGCCGGAAAGCGTGGACTGCAATGGTTATTCCATGTCAGTAGAAGAGATGGCTTCAAAAGGAATTGAGCAGCTTCCGGAAACACTGGGAGAGGCCATTGAAATGTTCCGTAAGGATGAGTTTATGAAGGAAGTGCTGGGCGAGCACATTTTTACCAAATACTTAGAGGCAAAGGAAGCTGAATGGCGGATATTCCGTGCGCAGGTAACGGACTGGGAAGTGGAAGAATACTTATACAAGTATTGATAGATCCCGTTCCCTGATACTGTTATCTGGAGGTGAGAGTGTTTGACCAATGTGATTGTGGCATTTTCAAAAGCAGAGGATGCGAAAAATATAAAGAATATTCTTATGAAAAACGGCTTTACGGTCTCGGCAGTCTGCACCTCCGGCGCTCAGACGGTAAACAGCGCAGATGAGCTGGGCAGCGGGATTGTAGTATGCGGATGCAGGTTTGCGGATATGGTATATCAGGAGCTTTATGAATGCCTCCCCAAAGGGATGCCCATGCTCCTGGTAGCGTCTCCCAGCCAGTGGAGCGGCAAGGCACCGGATGATGTGGTCTGTCTTGGCCTGCCTTTAAAGGTTCAGGATCTTTTAAGTACGTTAGAGATGATGATGGAATCTCTGGCAAAAAGGCGGAAGAAGTTAAAGAGTCAGCCGAAGGAAAGAAGCGGAGAAGAGCAGGAGATGATTAAGCAGGCCAAGGAACTTTTGATGGAACGGAATCATATGACAGAATCAGAAGCGCACCGTTACATTCAAAAGTGCAGTATGGACAGCGGAACCAACATGGTGGAGACTGCCCAGATGATCATGAGCCTTATTAATATTTAACAGTGGGGGATTAAGATGAAATTTACAAAAATGCAGGGAATCGGTAACGATTATGTTTATATTAACTGTTTTGAGGAATCCGTTGAGGATCCTGCAGAGCTTTCAAAAAAAGCCAGTGACCGGCATTTTGGAATCGGATCGGACGGTCTGATTCTGATCTGCCCGTCCAAAGTGGCAGACTGCCGTATGCGCATGTTTAACGCTGATGGTTCAGAGAGCCCCATGTGCGGCAATGGGATCCGCTGTGTGGGTAAGTATGTTTTCGATCATCATCTGGTGGAAAAGACAGAGTTTGATGTGGAAACAGCAGCAGGAATCAAGCATTTAAAAGTGACTGAGGAAGATGGGAAAGCTGTCCTTTTAACGGTTGACATGGGCATACCGGAAGTGACCAGCCAGGTACCGGAGCCAATTTGTGTGAATGGTACGGATTATGAGTTTATAGGAATTTCCATGGGAAATCCCCATGCAGTTTATTATATGGATGACATTGACAGCCTGGATTTAGAGGCAATTGGACCTGGGTTTGAACATCATAAGCGTTTTCCGGAACGTACCAATTCTGAATTTATTCAGGTGGTAAGTCCGGAGCACATCCGCATGCGGGTGTGGGAGAGAGGAAGCGGAGAGACCTGGGCATGCGGCACTGGAGCTACAGCCAGTGCGGTTGCTTCTGCGCTTTGCGGACGCACCGGCAATACGGTGAAGGTTTCATTAAAAGGCGGTAACTTAACGATTCACTGGGACAGAGAGGGCAGCGGTCACGTATTTATGACAGGTCCTGCTGTGGAGGTGTTTGCAGGAGAGTTGGACATAAATAATCTTTAAAAACAGGAGGAACCTATGGTTAAGATCAATGAAAACTACTTAAAATTACCTGGAAGTTATCTGTTTTCCACCATTGCGAAAAAGGTCAATGCTTATATAGAGGCAAATCCCGATAAAAAGGTGATTCGCCTTGGAATTGGTGATGTAACCCAGCCCATTGCTCCGGCAATTATTAAGGAACTTCATGGAGCAGTAGATGAGATGGGGGAAGCGGCAACTTTTCACGGATATGCACCGGATCTTGGTTATGGTTTTTTAAGAGAACTGATTGCCAGTGAAGATTACATTTCAAGAGGATGCCAGATTGCAGCAGATGAGATTTTTGTATCCGACGGAGCGAAAAGTGACTGTGGAAATATTCAGGAGATATTCGATCAGAACTGTAAAATCGCGGTCTGTGATCCTGTTTATCCTGTTTATGTGGATTCCAATGTCATGGCTGGAAGAACCGGTGAATATGATGAAACCACAGGGAAATGGAGCAATGTCATTTACATGCCATGTACGGCAGAGAACCATTTTGTTCCAGAACTTCCAGAGGAAACTCCAGATCTTATTTACTTATGTGTTCCCAATAATCCCACCGGAACCACTCTCACCAGAGACCAGTTAAAGGTATGGGTGGATTATGCCAATGAGACAGGTGCAGTCATTCTTTATGACGCCGCCTATGAAGCTTACATTGCTCAGGATGATGTGCCTCATTCCATCTATGAGATAGAAGGAGCCAATACCTGTGCCATTGAATTTCGTTCCTTTTCCAAGAATGCCGGTTTTACCGGTGTACGTCTTGGCTTTACCGTAATCCCCAAATCTCTAGTAAGAGGGGGAGTCATGCTCCATTCTTTATGGGCAAGACGCCACGGAACCAAGTTTAACGGTGCTCCCTATATCATTCAGAAGGCTGGAACAGCGGTTTATTCCAAAGAAGGTAAGGCTCAGTTAAAAGAACAGGTTGCCTATTACATGAGAAATGCAAAGGTGATCTATGACGGTTTAAAAGAGGCTGGCTGCGAAGTATACGGAGGTGTGAATGCGCCGTATATCTGGCTGCGTGTACCGGAAGGAATGACTTCCTGGGATTTCTTTGACCGGCTTTTAGAGGAAGCCAGCGTTGTGGGAACGCCTGGAAGCGGATTCGGTCCCAGCGGAGAAGGTTACTTCCGTCTCACTGCATTTGGAACCTATGAAAATACAGTGGAAGCCATGGAACGGATGAAAAAGATGCCATCCTTAATAAAATAAACGTTGACAAGTATTTGATAATTGGTTATGATATTGATAAGAAAAGATTAATAAGGTTTAAGCTTAATTTGTAAGAACAAAAGCGTTCAGTACTTTAGTGGTACTGGCGCTTTTTTTAATTCAAGGAGGAATATATGGACGATATTGATAAGAAAATAGTGCAGACACTGCAGAAGAACGCACGGGCATCTTTAAAGAACATAGCAGAAAATACCTTTTTATCCTCGCCTGCTGTTTCCTCCAGAATTGAGAAGCTGGAGCGGGAAAAAATCATTACCGGGTATCATGCGTCAGTGGATCCCATGAAGCTGGGATACCACATCATTGCATTTGTAAATCTGGATGTATCGCCGCTGGATAAAATTCAGTTTTATTCCTACATGGATTCCATCCCCAATGTGCTGGAATGTAACTGCGTAACCGGAGATTATTCCATGCTGATTAAGGTGGCATTTCAAAGCACCATGGAGCTGGATATTTTCATCGGACAGCTCCAGAAATATGGAAAGACCAGCACTCAGATTGTCTTTTCCACACCGGTTGGTCCAAGAGGGGTGGATGTTATGGCAGAATTAGGAGAAAATGAATAAATCATAGTCTGAAATATGGTACGGAGAACACTTCTTTTACATACTTTATAGAATAGAGGTATGTGAAAGGAGTTTTTCTTTTGGCTGAGAGAAAGATCGTGGTAATAGATGCCGGTCACGGCGGTGCGGACCCGGGTGCAGTCTATAATGGGCGGCAGGAAAAAGATGATAACTTAAAACTTGCGTTAGCTGTCGGGAAAATCCTGGCAGACAACGGAGTTGATGTCAGGTATACAAGAACTGACGATACCTATAATACACCCCTGGAAAAAGCCATGATGGCCAATGATGCAGAAGCAGATTTATTTGTTTCCATTCACCGGAATGCCATGCCGGTTCCTGGAACAGGATCCGGAGTTGAGACGGTTGTTTTTGAAAACAAAGGCATGGAGGGAATGCTTGGAACGAATATCGGAGAAGCACTTGGAAAAATGGGCTTCACCAATTTAGGAACTGTGGAACGTCCAGGGCTTGTAGTGCTGAGAAGAACAAAGATTCCATCTGTCTTAACAGAGGTTGGGTTTATAGATAATGAAGCGGATAATTATCTTTTTGACGATCACTTTGATGAGATAGCGCAGGCAATAGCTACTGGTATTTTAAATACCATTCAGCAGCAGGAAGAAAATCAGGTGGAGTACTACCAGATACAGACGGGTGCGTTCCGGGTGCGCTCTCTGGCTGAAGACCAGGTCAATATGCTGAAATCCCAGGGGTTTCCAGCTTTCGTAGTTTATGAAGACGGATTATATAAGGTCCGAGTCGGCGCATTCCGAAATATGGACAATGCTGTTAAAATGGAGCAGGCTCTCAGGCAGCTGGGGCATAACACATTTATGGTGAAACGCCCGGCTGTGTATTGAGTCGGGGAAACAGGCCGGAAGGGGGGTAAAGAAGAGCCTCTTCCGGCCATCTCTTATGACTTTGACTTGACAAGATCCCTTTTATTGTCGTATGGTCTTAATCAGAATGAATACAGAGGAGAGAATTATGATTAAGGCAGTGATATTTGATATGGATGGGGTTATTATTGACAGCGAGGGTGTATATCTGGAATATCAGCTGGAATTTGCCAAAAAGAAAAATCCTAATGTAAGACTGGAGGATCTGTATCCTATGGTTGGGGCAACAAAGCAGGAGTGCTGGGAAGTAGTGGAGAGAGTTGTTTCCAATGGGCAGACCTGGGAGGAGTTAAGGGAAGAATTCCGGCAAAGAGATATTTATGGTGAGATAGATTACCGAAGCATTTACCGCCTGGAAGTAACGGATACATTAAAACAGCTGAAAGAAGCTGGTTTTCGTCTGGCTCTTGCCTCTTCCACCCATTTAGTACTGGTGGAACGTGTTCTTAAGGAAAATGGAATCCGGGACTATTTTGAAGCAGTGGTCAGCGGAGAACAGTTTAAAAGGAGTAAACCTGATCCGGAGATCTATTTATATACAGCAGGGCAGCTGAAATTAAAGCCGGAGGAATGTCTGGCAGTAGAGGATTCCACCATTGGAATAACGGCAGCACACCGGGCAGGGCTTAAAATTGCGGCAGTCATCGATACAAGATATGGATTTGACCAGAGTCTTGCAGATTATAAGCTGAATCAGGTAAAAGAAGTATTAGAAGCAGTAAAAGTGCATAGGATTTGATATACGGATTAATGCAGGAGGAATTGCTTGAAGTATATCGGTGAGCTTTTAAAGGGTTTAATTATTGGTGTGGCAAATATACTGCCGGGCATCAGCGGAGGGGTATTGGCCATTACCATGGGTGTCTATGATAAGATCATCCATGCGGTAAACCGGCTTTTTAAAGAGCCGGTAAAAAGTATAAGGATCCTTCTTCCTTATGGAATTGGTGCAGTTGCAGGCATCATTTTTTTGTCACTGGTTTTTGAATATCTGTTTCATACATATCCTCTTCAGACAAAGCTGTCTTTTCTGGGACTAATCGGAGGAGGTCTTCCGGCCCTTGGCCGCAAAGCTTTCTCCGGAGAAAAAAATGACTTATGGAAAGGAATTATAACTGCCGGAGTCACATGCGGCATTGTAATCCTCATTACATATGTGGCTGAAACAGTGATTGCTTCCAGTCATAGCGGAGAGGGATTTGCCATGGCTTCCGGTGCGGCATATTTATCATCGGGGAAATATTGGGTAGTTACTCTTTTTGCAGTGGGGCTTCTTGCAGCAGCCACTATGATTGTACCAGGGGTAAGCGGGTCCATGATCATGATGATGCTGGGCTTTTATGAGCCTGTTTTGCAGACCAATAATGCCTGCATCCGGGCAGCCTGCGCTCTCGATTTTCAAAGTCTTATGAAAAACGTTATGGTATTGTTCCCATATTTTCTGGGTATGCTGACAGGCGTTCTTCTGTTTGCCAGAGTGGTGGAGCAGCTTCTGACCCGTTATGAGCATCAGATGTACCGGGTGGTTATTGGTCTTGTAATTTCTTCCCCCTTTGTGATTCTTTGGGATGTGCCGTGGAAAACCGTGGCAATCTATGAAGTGTTGGGAGGAATTGCACTGGCACTTTTGGGATACGTGATCGCAGATCTGCTGGGAGGAGAGGGATAATTCTTCAGGAATAAAAAAGGGATATTTCGTCAGATAAAAATCTGACGGGATATCCCTCTTTTATAGAGTTTAAGAATACTCGGCAATTCTTGTAATACCCACATAGATCTGCGAGATCTTATACCAGGTTGCAAAATCAATGACTCCCGTCACAGGAAGTTTAAATATGGACTGGAACTGACGGACTGCCTCCGCAGTGTTTTCTCCAAATACCCCGTCTGCTGTGATTCTGGGGATTTTGGTATAAACCCCGGCAATGGTATCAAGCTGTTCCTGGACCTGTCGTACTTTGTCTCCAGAGGCACCTACCGTTAAATTATATCCAGGGAAGGAGGAAGGAACACCGGAAACCTGCTCTGCAGTATTGATGTACATGTTGCTTCCGTAATAATTGCGGAGAATTTCAATGGCAGTATAGCCCTGTTCCCCTAAGGTGCAGCTACCCCACTGTGACATCCAGTTGGGGCAAGTTACCCGGTGACCATCGCAGTACTGGGTTAAAATTGGCTGTTTGATTCCGGGTCGTGATAAGTAGCTGTTAAAGATTTCATCTACAACCTGTGAGATGCTGTCAAAAATATTTCTTCCATGTATCCATTTATGGTCGAAAGCGGTAGAGGAAGTGATGGTGAAGTCATAACCCTGATTCCGGTACCATTCCGTATAAACACGGTTTAACGTAAAGCTCATAATCGCCAGAACATTGGCAACAATCGTTTCCTTGGGCCAGGTAGCGTAAATTTCACTGGAAGCCACATTTTTAATATAATCGCTATAAGGAACGTAATAATTGGTGGCTGTTGGATCTGTAGGCACACCGTCATGTACAATAATTGTTTGTGGAACTACAACCCGGCTTAATACAATCTCGCCGGTTTCTGCAACGGGCTTTACTTCGGCCTCTGCTATCTTTGGAGGATAGTCGCCGTACAAAGTATGATCCGGAATGGTAATGGGCGTATCGGGAGTTGTCTCGTCTTTGACAGGAGTCATGCGGACAGGCTGAATGGCATCTGTATCTGCCAGGATCTGGGTTCCGGAGATGGCCACTGGTTCATAACCCTGTGCAGTAATAAAAAGTGAATATTCTGAATATGGCTGTGCCAGTCCGGGAGACAGACTTAAATCGACAGGCGGCGCTGATAAACTTACGGTTTCGGACTGACCGGAACTGTCAGTAGTAACCTTTTCTAAAATGCTGCCGGGATCTCCTGTGTAGGAAATGGAAACTTCTGCGTCACCAATTGGGTGGTTGTTCTCGGTAGATACCACATCTACCTGAAGAGAGCCAGTAGCAGCCGTTTCCTGGGCAATGATCATATATGGATTCATAATAGCCCCTTATTGAATGATTATTATTAATATATTAGCTGCTATGGGCAATGATTACAAAAGCCCCGCATAAAACTAAATAAATCAGTTTTTGCGGGGGCTTTTTTAAAAGAATGATGTTTTGGGTTCATGGAACATGGACTCTACATAGCTTCTCATTTCATCTCGGCTTTCAATTTCTCTTGCACCATTGATGATGCGGTTCTGATCATCTTTCGAGAGTCCGGCAAACTGTACCATAATGTCTGAATGCTGTGCCAGTTCCATGGTAAATCCAATGGGAAGTTCGTTGTTGTCAATCATGATTTATCACCTCATGAATAGTTTGATCTAAGTTGACACAAAGTATACAGTAATGTATAATATTAATATACTTGCATAAATATACAGTTATACCGATTAAAATATCTGAAAAAAGAAAAATAATGCATAAAAAGTAGATAAATAAATTATAAAAAAACAGTTGAAAAATGTCGCGGTATAATGTATAATCTATTCAATTTGGTCTGATACCAGTCAGTTCAAAATTAAACCTTAAAGGGTATCCCTTTATGTCCAAAGAACATGGACAAATATTAAGAAACACCCTTGCGGGTATCCCTTTATGTCCAGAAACCATGGACAAATATTAAGAAAGGATTGGGACTTTGCGTATGAAAGCTTTTTTAATACTGGAAGACGGCACTGTTTTTACAGGCACGAGCATTGGTTCAAAACGGGAAGTGATCAGTGAGATCGTATTTAATACTTCCATGACGGGTTATTTAGAAGTCCTCACCGACCCATCCTATGCGGGACAGGCAGTTGTGATGACATATCCGCTAATTGGTAATTACGGCATTTGTCAGGAAGATATGGAATCATACAAACCTTGGCCGGATGGCTACATTGTCAGAGAATTATCTAGAATCCCCAGCAACTTTAGAAGCGAGGATACCATTCAGCATTTCTTAGAAATTAACGACATTCCAGGTATCAGTGGTATCGATACGAGAGCCCTAACAAAAATCTTAAGAGAAAAAGGTACAATGAACGGCATGATCACAACCGATGAAGGATTTGATCTTGACGAAGTCATTTCGCGTATGAAAACTTATTCCGTAACGGGCGTTGTGAAGGCAACCTCCTGTAAGGAATCTTATGTGCTTCCCGGTGAAGGCAAGCGGGTAGCATTGTTAGATTTAGGAGCTAAAAAGAATATTGCACGGTCTTTAAATGAAAGAGGCTGTGAGGTTACTGTATATCCTGCTGATACGAAAGCAGAAGTAATTCTTTCCACAAATCCAGATGGAATTATGCTGTCAAACGGCCCTGGAGATCCAAAGGAGTGTACGGAGATTATTAAGGAAATCCGCAAGCTGTACGAATCACAGGTTCCCATCTTTGCAATCTGCCTGGGACATCAGCTGATGGCACTGGCCACTGGCGCTGATACTCACAAGCTGAAATACGGACACAGAGGCGGCAATCACCCGGTTAAGGATTTAGAAACCGGAAGAGTCTACATCTCTTCTCAGAACCATGGATATGTGGTGGATGAAGATACTGTGGATCCGGCTGTGGCAGTTCCTGCATTTGTTAACGTCAACGACGGAACAAACGAAGGAATGAAATATACCGGAAAGAACATATTTACTGTACAGTACCATCCGGAAGCCTGTCCCGGACCTCAGGATTCCAGCTACTTATTTGACCGGTTTATAAATATGATGGAGGTGGGAAAGAATGCCTAAGAATCAGGAGATCAAAAAAGTACTAGTCCTTGGATCTGGTCCGATTATCATCGGTCAGGCAGCAGAATTTGATTATGCCGGAACGCAGGCATGCCGTTCTTTAAGAGAAGAAGGAATTGAAGTTGTCTTATTAAACTCCAATCCTGCAACCATCATGACGGATAAAGACATTGCAGATAAGGTTTATATTGAGCCGCTGACAGTAGAGGTCGTAGAGCAGCTGATTTTAAAAGAGAGACCAGACAGCGTTCTTCCTACACTGGGAGGCCAGGCAGGCTTAAACCTTGCCATGGAGCTGGAAGATAAGGGCTTTTTTGAAAAGAATAATGTACGCCTCATCGGAACCACTGCCCTGACTATTAAAAAGGCAGAAGACCGGGAGATGTTTAAGGAAACCATGGAGAAGATCGGTGAGCCGGTAGCTCCTTCAGATATCGTTGAAAATGTGGAAGATGGATTAAGAATTGCAGAGCAGATTGGTTATCCCATCGTTTTACGGCCAGCATATACACTGGGAGGCTCAGGCGGCGGAATTGCTGAAAATCCCGCACAGTGCCGGGAAATCCTGGAAAACGGACTTCGTTTATCCCGAGTCGGTCAGGTTCTTGTGGAACGCTGCATCGCAGGATGGAAAGAGATTGAATACGAAGTAATGCGGGATGGCGCAGGCAATGTAATTACTGTCTGCAACATGGAAAACCTGGATCCGGTAGGGGTTCATACAGGCGACAGCATCGTAGTGGCTCCTTCCCAGACACTGGGAGATAAAGAATACCAGATGCTTCGTACTTCAGCATTAAAGATCATCAGTGAATTAGGCATAACAGGAGGCTGCAACGTGCAGTACGCTCTTCACCCTGAAAGCTTTGAGTATTGTGTCATCGAGGTAAATCCCCGAGTGAGCCGTTCTTCCGCTCTGGCTTCCAAGGCAACCGGATACCCCATTGCTAAAGTTGCAGCTAAGATTGCTCTGGGATACACCCTTGATGAGATTAAAAATGCTGTAACCAAGAAAACCTATGCAAGCTTTGAGCCCATGCTGGATTACTGTGTGGTTAAGATGCCGCGCCTTCCCTTTGACAAGTTTTTAAGTGCCAAGAGAACCCTTGGAACCCAGATGAAGGCAACCGGTGAGGTAATGAGTATCTGTACCAATTTCGAAGGCGGCTTAATGAAAGCGATCCGTTCCCTGGAACAGCATGTAGACAGCTTAATGTCTTATGATTTTTCAGGACTTACCGATGACCAGCTGACAGAAACCCTTCATCTGGTAGATGACAGAAGAATCTGGGTGATTGCAGAAGCATTAAGAAGAGGCTTCACCTATGAACTCATTCATGACATCACAAAGATTGATGTCTGGTTTATTGATAAGCTGGCAATTCTGGTGGAGATGGAAGAAGCCTTAAAGAAGGGACCTCTTACTACCGAACTTTTAAAAGAAGCAAAGAGACTGGAATTCCCGGATACAGTCATCTCAAAGCTGACAGGTATATCTATAGAAGAAATCCATCACACAAGAAAAGAAAACGGGATAACAGCTGCCTTTAAGATGGTAGATACCTGTGCGGCTGAGTTTGCCGCAGAGACACCCTATTACTACTCCTGCTTTGGAAGTGAAAATGAGGCAGAGCAGACAACAGGAAGAAAAAAAGTTCTGGTATTAGGCTCCGGCCCAATCCGAATCGGTCAGGGAATTGAATTTGACTTCTGTTCCGTTCACAGTACCTGGAGCTTCAGCAAAGAAGGATATGAGACTATCATCGTCAATAACAATCCGGAAACAGTCAGTACGGATTTTGACATTGCAGATAAGCTGTATTTTGAACCCCTTACTCCGGAAGATGTGGAGAGCATTGTTGATATCGAAAAACCAGACGGTGCAGTGGTACAGTTTGGCGGACAGACAGCCATCAAGCTGACAGAGGCACTGATGAAGATGGGAGTTCCCATCCTTGGAACAGCAGCAGAAGATGTGGATGCAGCAGAAGACAGGGAACTGTTTGATAAGATTCTGGAAGAATGTCAGATTCCAAGACCTGCAGGTCAGACAGTCTATACGGCAGAAGAAGCTAAGAAGGTAGCTGCAAAACTTGGTTATCCGGTTCTTGTAAGACCTTCCTACGTACTGGGTGGTCAGGGAATGCAGATCGCTATTTCCGATCAGGATATTGATGAATTTATCGCCATTATCAACCAGATTGCTCAGGAACACCCTATTTTAGTAGACAAATATATCGTAGGCAAAGAGATCGAGGTAGATGCAGTCTGCGACGGAGAAGATATACTCATACCGGGAATCATGGAGCATATCGAGCGTGCAGGCGTTCACTCCGGCGACAGTATCTCTGTATATCCGGCTCAGAGCCTAAATGAAGATATCAAGGACAAGCTTGTAGAATATACCAGAAGACTTGCAAGAGCACTTCATGTAAAGGGAATGATCAACATTCAGTTTATTGTCAGCGGAGAAGATGTTTATGTCATCGAAGTAAATCCACGTTCTTCCCGTACGGTGCCATATATCAGCAAGGTGACTGGAATCCCCATTGTCCCTCTGGCAACCAGAGTCATCTGCGGACATACCATAAAAGAACTTGGTTATGAGCCAGGACTTCAGCCGGAAGCAGATTATATCGCGGTTAAGATGCCGGTGTTCTCCTTTGAAAAGATCCGTGGCGCAGATATCAGCC
Source organism: uncultured Paenibacillaceae bacterium (assembly GCA_963523055.1). Lineage (GTDB taxonomy): Bacteria > Bacillota > Clostridia > Lachnospirales > Lachnospiraceae > Lacrimispora. Next base: position 164,532 of record CAURBV010000006.1, read on the forward strand.
TCGGGCCTGAGATGAAATCCACTGGAGAGTGTCTGGGAATTGCAAAGACCTTTAACGAGGCGCTTTACAAAGCCTTTGCAGGATCAGGAATCAAGCTTCCAAAGCATAAGAACATGATCATAACGGTAAAAGATTCTGATAAAGAAGAGATTATCGACATTGCCCGCAGATTTAAAGATCAGGGCTACAAGATCTTTTCAACTGCCGGTACCGCCAAGGTGTTAAACGATAACGGAATCAAGGCATTCCAGGTACGCAAGCTGGAGCAGGAGTCCCCCAACCTCCTGGATCTGATTCTGGGTCATGAGATTGACCTGGTTATCGATACTCCCCCACAGGGCGCAGACAGATGCAAGGATGGATTCGTGATCCGCAGAAATGCAATCGAAACCGGCGTGACTGTGCTTACATCCCTGGATACGGCAGCTGCCCTTGTAACCAGCATGGAAAACAGAGCGAAGGAACTCACTCTGATTGACATAGCGTTAGTGAAAAATGTATAAGGAATCAAAATATTATGGTATTTTATATTAATAAACAGGCTGTAGAAATTAAAACCAGGTTTGAAAACGCGCCTTTAACATCCCCCAATGAGGCATGTGCGGCTATGGGAATGCTTTATAAGATTTACGGTCTGCCTGTTCCGAAAAAAAAGGAAATGGTCAGTGATATGAAGAAGGATTTTCATGAGGCAGTTGCAGCTCGTCCGGTTCCGTCGGAATTTGCAGCGAAAATCATCAGCCTTCTTGATGAGTATTATAAAGATGATCGGGTAACAGATGAAATATATGAGCTGTTGAAATACAGCTATGAAGAACAACGTTAAAAAGAAAAAAAGACTGGTTCAGGATGGATTCCTGTTCCGGTTTTTTTCTTTAAACGCGAAAATATACCAAGAAGAGATATCAGGAGAGCCGGTTGAAATCTATAATACCATTTACACAATCATAGAATGATGTTAGAATTTTGTCTGACAGACAGACCGATTAGGAGAGGATGGGGAAACAAATGCGTGAGATAATGGAGTTCAGCTTTGCGCTGAACAGTGACAGAGAAACCCATGTACATCAGGACGTTGAGATTTTATATCTGCTGAGGGGAACAGCACAGATTTTAATTAATGAGGAATCTTATATGTTGAAAAAGGGTGATTATATGCTGGTGAATGCAAATAAGCGTCATTCCATAAAAAATTTAGAAGTTACAACGCTGTTTGCCAGATTTGTGATTGATTACTCCATGATGACGGAATATTTAGGCACAAACCAGCTTTTATTCTGGTGTAATACTGTTTCAGATAAGGATGAAGCATATCATTCTCTGCGGGTGATTTTTGACCGTATTCTCACTCTTTATTTTGAAGGAGAACAGGAGGAACAATTTCGGCTTCGCAGCCTTTTCTATGAGGCGATCTACCTTTTAGTCAGCCATTTTATGATAAAGACAGATGATATCCGGGTACAGCGGCTTGGGTTTACTAATGATACCAGAGTATTTGAGATACAAAATTACGTTCAGGCAAATTACCAAAAGCAGTTGAGTTTAAATGAACTGGCACAAAAACTGTATTTAACACCAGCATATCTATCAAAATATATCAGAAAGCAGTTTGGCTTAAGCTTTTTGGATTATTTAAATAATGTCCGTTTATTCCACGCACTTGATGAACTGCTCTATACGGATAAAAAAGTGACAAGGATAGCAGTTGATAACGGATTTCCTGCAACTGCATCTTTTAATAAAGCGTTTAAAGATTGCTTTGATCTCACTCCCTCCGAGTATCGCCGTAAATATTCCGGAAAAAGTGCACCAGGGGGAGAAAGTACTGGCAGTTTAAATGAACTGGAGATTGAAGATATAAAGAGATTTCTGGAAAAAGGCAGGGAGAATCCGGAAATATCCCACGGAAAACAGACGGAACTTTTTACCGTACATGGTGGCAAATGGGAACCCTTAAAAAAACCGTGGTCTCATATTATTAATATTGGCGAGGCGGCGCTTTTACTGCGTTCTGATGTTCAGGAACACATTAAGATGTTAAAAGAAGAACTGGGATTCACCCAGGTTCGGATCTGGAATATATTTTCTCTGATCATCTATCAGAATGCCCAGGGCTATTTAAATTATAATAAACTGGACCGTATTCTTGATTTTCTGACAGAAAACGGACTCAGTCCGTTTATAGAGCTTGGATTTAAACCGAAAATTGTGATTAAAGCAGCCGATGATTTTCTGATCAATCAGGAAAGTGAGATTTTATTTCACAGTCTGATGGAATATGAACGTGTTCTTAATGAACTTGCGGCCCATATGGTGAACCGGTATGGACTGGAAACAGTGGAAACGTGGTATTTTGAGCTATGGCATGACAACCGGCTGAAAATTGAGTCAGAAGATGGCTGGTATTTCCCTATATTTGATGCGGGGTATACCGTATTGAAACGGATATCAAAAAAAATTAAGGTTGGCGGTGCAGGAATTGTGCTGGGTTATGAGAGCCATCTGTATGAAGCAGTATTCTCTGCCTGGAAAAAGCGGGACATCTGGCCGGATTTCATTTCCGTTTACAGCTATGGTTATGTGATGATCCCTCAGGAAGGAGTTCTTTATGGAAAGAAATCCTTAGACAGCCAGTACACCCTAAATCAGCTGGATGTGTTAAAACAGACATTAAACCAGCTGGGATTTGATGACAGGCAGATTTTTGTCAGCGAGTGGAATTTTACCATATCAAACCGGAATGCGCTCAATGACAGCTGCTGGAAAGCAGCCTATCTGGTGAAAAACTGCATAGATGCAGAAGGGAGGATTGATCTTCTGGCATGCTGGCATGGCACCGATCTGATTTCTGAACATTACGATACGGAAGCGGTTCTAAACGGAGACAGCGGGCTTCTTACAAAAGAAGGAATCTGCAAACCTGCATTTTATGCCTTTCGTTTTTTAAGCCGGATGCAGCCCCGCCTGCTTGGCAGGAATTCCCACGCTATGGTAACCGCTAACGGCAGAGGAAATTATGGAATTGTATGTCATAACTATAAAAAGTTAACCTATCAGTATGCAACAAAAGAGGAGGATAAACTGGATCTTGAACAGATGGAAAGTTATTATGAGGACAACTTATCCCTGCGCCTTCAGTTTCGGATCGGTGGAGCAGAGGATGGGGAATATCTGGTCAAATCCCACTACATGAACCAAAGCAACGGAAGTGTACAGGATCTGTGGAAGGAAATGGGGTATCAGGAAAACCTTTCCGGAGAAGAAATGATGTATATGAAGCAGATGGGGAATGCCCACATGGAAATGCAGCGGGTTACAGTAAAAGATGGCGTCATGGAACTTGAGACAGTTCTAATGCCTCACGAAATCAGGCTGCTGGAAATTAAATATCAGTATTAGTATGAAAAAGAGAGGACAAAAATCATGGTGGAATTTTTGTCCTCTCTTTTTTGCTGCCTTGGAAAAAAGAATGATTGGGTCGAAAAGAGGTTAATTGCGACGATGTTAAAAATAAGTCGAAAACTTATAATGATAACAGTAAATGAAGGGAACGGAGGAGGTACCTATGAAACTAGGATTTGTCAGTGCCATACTGGAAGCGTATTCCTATGAGGAAATGATGGATTTTGCTGCGAAACATGGATTTGAGTGTGTGGAAGCTGCCTGTTGGCCGTCAGGGAAGGCGGAACGAAGGTATGCTGGAATCAGCCATATCGATGCAAAACGTATTCTTTTGGAACCGGCTTATAAGGAACACATTCTGGAATACAGTAAAAACGCTAAGGTGAAGATCTCATCTCTGGCATATTATCCAAATGCTCTGGATGAAGATTTAAAAAAGCGGGAAGAAGTCATTGAACATTTAAAAACAGTGATTCAGGCCAGCAACGCTCTTGGTATCGGAATGGTGACTACCTTTATCGGAAGAGATCAGAAAAAGACAGTTGAGGAAAATTTAGTCATGGCTAAGGAGGTGTGGACTCCCCTCCTTAAATTAGCAGAACAACAAAATGTAAAGATAGCCATTGAAAACTGTCCCATGCTGTTTTCGAAAGACCAGTGGCCCGGCGGACAGAATTTAATGACAACGCCGGATATGTGGAGACAGGTGTTTGAAATACTACCAAGTAAGAATCTGGGAATTAATTATGATCCTTCTCATTTTGTCTGGCAAATGATCGACTACATTAAGCCGATTTATGAGTTTCAGGATAAAATTTTCCATGTTCATTATAAAGATATTAAATTGTATCAGGACCGTTTAAATCAGTGTGGTATTATGGCATATCCTCTTGAATTTATGTCACCAAAGCTTCCGGGACTGGGAGATGTGGACTGGGGAGCCTATGTGTCGGCACTCACGGATATTCGTTACCAGGGGTGTTCCTGTATTGAAATAGAAGATAAGGCCTTTGAAGCTTCAAAGGAAAGAATCGAAGCATCATTGCTCTTAAGCCAGCGTTATTTAAAACAGTTTGTTATTTGAAACGAGAAGGAGAAAAGAAAAATGGGTGAGAAAGTAAGAGTTGCCATAGTGGGTTGCGGAGGAATTGCCAATCAGAAGCATATGCCATCTTTAAAAGCAAATTCTGATAAGGCAGAAATGGTGGCGTTTTGCGACATTATTGAGGAACGTGCCGTAAAAGCAGCAAATGAATACGGTACACCGGATGCAAAGGTATTTACGGATTATGAGAAAATGTTAGACCAGCTGGCAGACGGGATTGATGTAGTCCATGTCTGTACGCCAAATGTGGCTCACTGCCCCATTGCTGTAGCCAGTTTTGAAGCAGGTAAGCATGTAATGTGTGAAAAGCCAATGGCTCATACCACGGCTGATGCCCAGAAAATGATGGATGCATGGAAATGTTCTGGAAAGAAATTTACCATAGGCTATCAGAACCGTTTCCGTGATGACACCACTGCCCTGAAAGCCTCCTGTCAGAACGGGGAACTGGGTGAGATTTATTTTGCCAAGGCACATGCGCTCAGAAGAAGAGCGGTTCCTACCTGGGGTGTATTTCCCGATAAATCCCTTCAGGGCGGCGGACCGTTAATTGATATTGGAACCCATGCACTCGACATAACTCTTTGGATGATGGAGAATTACAAGCCAGTTTCAGTCTCTGGCCAGGTATTTTATAAGCTGGGACGGCAGCAGGACGGACCGGCAGGCAATGTATTCGGACCATGGGACCCGGAGACCTTTGAGGTGGAGGATTCTGCTTTTGGTCTGGTGAAGATGGAGAATGGTGCTGTCATTTATCTGGAAGCTTCCTGGGCGTTAAATGTCCTAAGATCCATGGAAGCCTCTACAACCTTATGCGGTACGAAGGCAGGTGCTGAAATTCACCACGGAGGAAGTTATCCCAAGGATGAACTGATCTATAACATGGTTGAGCACAATCAGCTGATGGAAAAGACAATTTCACCAGCAGGAGTTGTAGATTTCTTTTCAGGCGGAGCTTCTGCAGAAGGCGTTCGCGAGCAGGCTCAATGGATGACTGCTGTTCTGGAAGATAAGGAACCATTAGTCAGGCCGGAGCAGGCATTTGCAGTGACTCGGATTCTGGAGGCAATTTATCAATCGGCTGAAACAGGAAAAGAAATAATCTTATAAAATACAGAAAGGAGTTTTCCAATGTATCCAAGGCATATGTTTCACCCCGGCCGTTTCACCAATGTCCGGTCAGGAGATACAGTAACAGGCTTTCAGTTTGACTGCCGGATTCAGTACTATCGTGGCGCAACCCTTTCCATTATCCGTGACATCACAGTCAATGTAGATGGGGTAGATTATGAAAGAAAGGATATCCGCTTCACTCTGGAGGGGGACACCTTTACGCTTGATGAAATGGAGACTGTAATCACTTACCGCTGGAAATTCGGCCAGTTTGCAACAGTAACCGTATTAAAAGAAGGAGGGTTGGCACCAGGAAAGCACCATATTTGTTCCACGCAGACCATTGCGCCGTCATATATGCCCATGATTCTGGTTCATTCCGGCGAATACGATTTTGAGATCAGGGAGGGAAAAGATGAACTTTGATATAAAACGGAGTGTTTCCCTATACAGCTACCAGGAAGAATTTTACTTGGGGAAAATGAATCTGGAGGACTGTATCAGAGAAGTATCGAAAACAGGGGCAACCGGGATTGAATTACTGCCCGAGCAGATGATTGATGAATTTCCGGTGATTACGCCTGAATTTAAAGAAAAATGGTTTGGCTGGATGGATCGGTATCAGGTGGAACCGACCTGCTATGATGCATTTTTAGAAAACCATATTTATAAAAACCGCCGCTGTACTTTAAGAGAGCAGATCCAGATGATGGAGAGGGATATAAAACTGGCTCATGAACTGGGTTTTAAAACTTTAAGAACCCTGGTTTCAACACCTATGGAGGTAATTGAGGGAAGTCTGGCCTGTGCCAGCGATCAGAATATTAAGATCTGTCTGGAGGTGCATTCTCCATTTTCCTTAAACTCCGGATGGGCAGACGGCTATATGGAAATGATTTTAAGAACCGGTACAGAAAACTTTGGCTTCATGCCAGATTTTGGGATCTTCTGTAAATCGGTTCCTGATGTTCTTCGGGATCAGGCCCGCAGAAGAGGAGTCAGTGAGGATGTAATAAAAGCGGTAGATGATGCATTTACCCAAAGGGTGGAAAAAGGATTTGTTAAGATCAAGTATGATTTAAACCTTGGAAAAGCCAACAAAGATTACCGGATTTCAAATGGGGAACCGGAACTGATGGAAAAGGTGAAGAAGCTTGGAGGCGGTGAAGTAGCGCTAAGGTATGCAGCTTCCTCATTTGCCTATACCTGGTGTGATCCTCAGGATATCATTGATAATATCAGGTATATTTACCACACCCATGCCAAGTTCTACAACACCGATGAGAATTACAAAGAGACATCAATTCCTATTGGAGAGGTAGTAAAGGCCTATAAAAAGGCTGGCTACCACGGATATTTAAGTTCTGAATATGAAGGTAACACAGCTTTGAATGATACCTTTGATGTGGATAGTGTGGAACAGGTCCGCCGCCATCAGGAGGCATTAAGGAGAGCAATTGAAGAGCAGGTAGAATTATGAAAAAAATAAAAGCTGGAATTGTTGGATATGGATTTATGGGTCATTGTCACGGAGAAATGCTTGGAACTTTTGATGAGGTCGAGTTTGTGGCAGCAGCCGATACCAATCCGGAGCAGTTAAAGGATGTTCCGCAAGGGGTGCACGCATACGGAACGATTGATGAAATGCTGAAAACTGAAGAACTGGATTTCATTATTGTTGCAACGCCTAATCCCAGTCATCTGGAAATGGTGGAAAAGAGCGCAAAGGCTGGTATACATATTATTTGTGAAAAGCCGGCGGCCATGTCGATTGAGGAATTTGACAAAATGACTGCTGCGGCAAAGGAGAATCAGGTGATATTTACCGTCCATCAGCAGAGGCGCTGGGATAAGGATTTCAGGATCATGAAGGAAGTCTATGACAGGCGGCTTGTAGGTGATATGTATGTCATTAAATCACAGCTTTATGGAATCAACGGAAACATGCATGACTGGCATATCTATCCGGAGATGGGCGGAGGAATGCTGTATGACTGGGGCGTTCATTTAATCGACCAGATCCTGTTTATGGTGGATTCTGAGATAGATTCCGTGTTTGCAGATGTGCGCAATGTCATTAACCGTAATGTAGATGATTATTTCCACATACTTATTAAATTTAAAAATAAGATCACTGCCGATATTGAACTGGGAACTTATTATCTTACACCTAAACGTGCTTGGTTCATTGGCGGAACAGGCGGAAGTGCCATGATTGACGGATTTGGCGGGGAAGGAAAGATTGTGAAAACCACCCATCTGCTGGAAAATGTTCCTGGAAAGATCACCATGACTGCAGCAGGACCTACCAGAAGTTTTGGCCCGCCTGCACCGGGGCTGTTGATCGAAGAAGATCTTCCGATAATCAATACAGAACACCGGCAATATATGGTACACTTTTTAAAAGTACTTCACGGAGAAGAAGAACTGGCAGTAAAATCGGAGGAAGTGCGGGTTGTTTTAGACGTAATGGCTGCAGTTCGTGAATCAGCCAGGACGGGAGAGGCAGTCCGCTTTAAAAATAATAATCAGAGGTGATCAGGTGAAAAAATACGAGACACAGATCGTTGTGATAGCAGCCGGACCGTCAGGACTTTCTGCGGCAGTCCAGGCAGCAGAAAACGGAGCAGAAGTCATCGTGCTGGAAAAAACATCCACTGTGGGCGGAGCTGCAAACATGGGTATGGGACCCCTTGGGATCGGAACTAAATATCAGAGACAGCAGATGATTGACATCACCGTGGAAAAAGCATTTAACATGTTTATGGAATATACCCACTATAATGTCGATGCCAGACTGGTGAAGCGGTATTTTGAACAGTCGGCGGAAACCATTGAATGGCTGGAAGATATTGGGGTGGAGTTTGAGGGAGCATTTCGGTATTTCCCAAAATCAGAGGCGACCTGGCATATTGTGAAGACGGATCATGGAATTGGACCAAGGGCAGCTTCTTTTATGAATAAGGCTTTATATGAGCGGGCAAAGGAGCTTGGAGTCACATTCCTTCTGGAAACGCCTGCGAAGGAAATCATAAAAGAAAACGGAGTCGTTGCGGGCGTGATGGCAGCCGGTCCTGACGGGGAGGAAATAGAGATCCGCTGTAAGGCGGCAATAATCTGTACCGGGGGAGCAGGAGCCAACAAAGAGATGATCAAGGCAGAAACCGGGCTGGATCATGGAGAAAATCTTTATAGCTTTGCAATACCAGGTCTTACCGGTGATGGCATGAAAATGGCATGGGCGGCAGGCGCAGGAAAGACCCAGGTGCGCATTGAGATGGCAGCCAGCATTGAGGGTATGGAGGATTTAACCCAGGGGGTATCCAACGTGTTTGGTCAGCCCAATCTTCTTGTAAACAGACAGGGAAAGCGGGTTATGAATGAGGAACAGATGCAAAACTCCACCTTTCTTTCCAATGTAGTATCCCATCAGAAAGACAAAGTGTGCTTCAGTATTGTGGATGCCTCTATTGTAAAGCATTATATCCGCAACGGGGTAGATCATGTAAGCCTTGTGAGAACCAACCCGGATGTGTCTGATTTCTATGATGGAATTAAGTTGGCAGAAGAAAACGGAAATGTAGATTTATATGTTGCTGACACAATTGAAGAGTTGGCAGGGAAAGCCGGTATTCATGCAGAAAATCTGGCGATCACAGTGGAAGACTATAATGATTACTGTGACAGTACAGATGCAGAGTTTTTTAAAGACAGAAGATATATGCGCCCTATTTATAAGGCACCTTTTTACTGCGCTAAAGTAAGGGTGGGGGGATACGGCACCGTAGGTGGAATTAAAATCAACGAAAACTGCCAGGCGGTAGATGAAGCTTTTGAACCGGTTCCCGGATTATATGCAGCTGGTGCGGATTCCTGCAACATTTACAATGACAGTTATATGTTTCTGCTTCCTGGCAATTCCATGGGTTACGCGGTAAATACCGGAAGGATTGCCGGAATGAGTGCGGCTGAGTACGTTGAAGAATCATAAGAGCAAAGTGGGAGGAAGAAAATGAAAGTATTGGGAATATCATTCGGACGAAAGATGAAATGCGGAGACATCATGGTAAAGGAAGCTCTTTTTCAGGCAAAAGCAGCCGGAGCTGAAGTGGAATTTATCAACACCATTAATATGGATATCGGGCATTGCAAAGCTTGCGGAGCCTGCAGCACGAAACGGGACCGGGGGGGCGAAGTTGCGTGTGTTTTAAAGGATGACTATGACAAACTGGAAGAAGCTGTGCTGAATGCAGACGGAATTATCATTGCGGCTCCCGTATATGCCGTAGGAATCGTAGGTCAGTTTAAGAATTTTGTTGACCGGTTCTGTCCTGCCCATGACAGGGCGGCTCTTTTGGAAGAACAGAAAAAGAGGGTGGAAGCCGGGAAAACCGGAGAGGAACTTTTGGATGCCAGATATTTTAAAGACCGTTATGTCGGATATATTTCCGTAGGCGGAGCGTCTACTCAAAACTGGGTATCCATGGGGCTTCCCATGCTCAATCTGTTCGGTTTTTCCTGCCATATGAAGGTGGTAGGACAGATTGATGCCTATGATCAGGGAAGAAGGGCTAATCCCGTATTTGACAGCCATCTGATGGAGCAGTGTCAGAACCTGGGCAGAGCTATCGCCCAGTCAGTTGGAAAACCTTATGATGAAGTTGAATGGCTTGGGGAAGAGGGGATCTGTCCGGTCTGTCACTGCAATCAGTTGAGCATTTCGCCATCCCGCTCTGCAATTGTGGAATGTCCTGTTTGCGGAATCAGCGGAAATCTGGAGCTAAAGGACAATAAAATAGAAGTAAAATTCAGTGAAGAGCAGATAAACCGGGCCAGATGGACAATTAACGGACTGTATGAGCATTATCACGAGATACAGGGAATGATTAAGATCTGTGTTCCAAAGCTTCAGGAACATAAAGATATATTGCCAAAGATGCTGGAAAAGTATGAAAAGTTTGATGAATACATCAATCAGTGACGGAATAGGAGAGGGAGAAGATGGGGACAAACAAAAATGATATAAGACCGGTTCAAATAGGGGTTTACGGTCTTGGTAATTTTGCATCACAGTTATCCTGGACAATGGTCAGTTCATATCTGATTTTGTTTTACACGGATGTGTTTGGGTTGGCAACCGGGGCAGTTGCAATTCTTATGCTGGTGGCTAAGATCTGGGATGGAATGAACGATCCCATGATGGGGGCAATTATGGAGCGAACAAGTACCAGGTGGGGAAGGTTTCGTCCGTATATTTTTATAGGAGCCCCTCTGCTGGTGGTTTTTACAATTCTTACATTTACGGTACCTGGGTTTGGTGATAGAGGAAAGCTGATTTATGCCTATATTACTTACATTGGTCTTGGCATGAGCTATACAGTATTAAATGTTCCCTATACAGCATTGCCGGCTGTTATGACCAATGAACCAAAAAGTATAAACAGGCTTTATGCTGCACAGATGGTGGGGATGACAACGGGAATGATTATTCTAAATCTCTGCACACTGCCTCTTGTAAAATTTTTAGGCGGCGGCGTACAGGCAGCCGGATATCAGAAAACGGCAACTTTATATGCGCTCATCTCCCTTCCGATTTTCTGGTTTGTGGCTTATTTCTGCAAAGAAAAAATTACAGTCCGCAAGGAAGATCAGGTGCCGTTAAAAGAGACTGTGAAGGCGATTCTGAAAAACAGAAACTTGATGCTCACCATTGTCTATACGATCACGTCCATGGCCGGACTATTCGGGCGAATTGGTGTAGCTGTATATTTTTACATTTACTGTGTTCAGGATTTCCGTTTCATTACACTGTTTATGATGATGCAGATGATCGTTGGTACAATCATCATGCCGATTTCTCCTAAAGTAATGGAAAAGATCGGAAAGCGCAATACATGTGTATTGGCTATGCTGCTCCAGTCTGTATCAATGGCTCTTATGTTTTTCGGCCCTTATAAGAATATACCTTACTTATTCCTGTGCCACATTATCTACGGATTAGGCTATATTGCAGGACCTTGCGGAAGTGCAATGATCATTGACTCCATTGACGAATATGACATTAGAAATCAGGTCAGAAGTGATGGAACAGCATTTGCCATGAACGGCCTTGGAACCAAGGTGGCATCAGCAATCGGAAGTGCACTGGGTATTGCCATTATCGGCTGGTTTGGTTATGTGGCCGGGCAGGATCCCGCCCCAGGAGTTCAAAATGGAATTAATATAGCTGCCAATCTGGTGCCGATGCTGTTCTTCCTGCTGTCCATCATACCGCTTGCAATGTACAATCTCTCCGATAATAAGATGGAGGAGATCAGGAAAGCAATCTATGAACGGAATATTGCAAAACAGAAAGCAGATTAATAACGATGAATTATAAAAAGATAGCTGGTTCCCTGTTTTTGACCGCGTTTGTGGTAGGACTCAATATTACCGGTGTCGCCCCTGTGCTTGGAATGATCAAAGAACAATATGGGAACTACGGCATGCAGGGAATCCAGTTTTTACAGACACTTCCATACGTACTGCTTACTGCAGGTTCGCTGATGATAGGCTGGCTTACCGCCAGGTTCAGCAAAAAGAAAATTGCTGTCGCAGGGATGCTTCTCATTGGAATCTTCGGTGTAATTCCCTGCTTTAGCCTGGGATATGAAAGCCTGATCTTGTCCAGATTTTTAATTGGCTTTGGATTTGGTATCTTATCTCCAATGAATACAGCATTTATTACAGAATTTTTTCGGCCTGAGGAGAGGGCCGGATATCTGGGACTTCATGTGGTAGGTATGGGGGCAGGCAGTATTGCAGGTAATTTTCTGGGCGGAGTTTTAGCAGGTCGCGGGTACCGTTATTTTTATCTGGTCTACGCCGTGGCATTTGTGGCAATGGCAGGAGTGTGGTTACTTCTGCCGGAAACAAAGCCGGAAAAGAGTACAACAGCACAGTCCGGTAAATTGACCCCGGCTGTATATGAGTTATCGGCACTTTCTCTGCTGCATACCATGTTTATTACAACATACAGCACAAATCTGGCCATTTATATCAGTAATTTCACAGAAAATGCAGCTATGCTGACTGGAGCTGCGACTACGGTTAACGCAGTCCTTGCACTGCTTGTGGGAATCTTTTTCGGACGTCTGTCAGGCTTGTTAAAACAGTATACGCTGACATTCTCGATTTTTGCAGCAGCAGTTGGCCTCCTGGTTCTCAGGTGTTTTCCCACTTTGCCGGGGATTTATCTGGGAAGCGCCTGCTGCGGTGCCTCATTAAGCTGCTTTATGGCTCAGTGTTCCTATCTGATCTCTATGTCCGTGGAGAAAGAGGCCGTGGCAAAAGCTTCCGGTGTCTTTGCTGTGATTGGAGCGGTAGGAGGATTTATATCCCCCCTGGCACTAGGGAACATTGCTGGGTTACTTCCAGGCGGAAATATTGCTGAAAACCAGTTCCTGCTAAGCGGTCTGGGTATGGGGACATTGGGAGTCTTGGTATTGATAATGACAAAAGGGAAACAAGGAGGAATATTTCATGGCAGTCATAACCATAGACGGTAAAAAAATAGAAGTACCAGATGGCAGAAATGTACTTGACTGCGCTCTTGATGCGGGAATCTACATTCCTCATCTATGTCATCATCCGGATTTAAAGCCCCTTGGCTCCTGCCGGATGTGTCTGGTTGAAGTAGATGGGGGGGAGACACCGGTCACTTCCTGTAATTTAAAAGTAAAGGATGGAATGAACATCCGGACTGACAGTGAGGAGATTGCAAGGCTTCGTATGCTTTCTCTGGAGCTGATCTTAACCGGTCATCCAGAGGATTGTTCCACCTGTCCCAAGTACGGCAGCTGTGAGCTTCAGACTCTGATCCAGTATATCGGTCCGAAGACAGGCAGGCTGAAAATGAGGATTAAGGGGTTCCGTACAGAAGAGGAAAATCCCATTCTGGTCCATGATATGAATCGCTGCGTTCTCTGCGGACGCTGTGTCAGAGCCTGTCAGGAGCTGAGAGGAGTTCACGTGCTGGACTTTCGGCAGAAAGGGCAGGAAACGTATGTAGGCACAGTTCACGGAACGCTTCTGGCTGATGCAGACTGCCGTTTCTGCGGAGCCTGCGCTGAGGTCTGTCCAACCGGAGCAATCCGCGACAAATGGAAAGAGGGACAGGAGCACAGATTAAAACAGGACAGAATTGTCCCCTGCCGCTATGGCTGCCCTGCCCACATTGATATTCCCAGATATGTCCGGCTTGCGGGGGAAGCCCGGTATGATGAGGCGGCAGCTGTAGTTCGGGAAAAAGCTCCCTTTCCAGAGATTCTGGGGCACATTTGCAGCCATGCCTGTGAGCTGGAATGCAAAAGAGGAGAGATTAATAAATCTGTTTCTATCAGAAATATCAAACGGTATGCTGCAGAACATGATACAGGAAGCTGTTGGAGAGGAAAAGGAAAGCAGCTGAAAGACAGTGGAAAAAAGGTATGCATTGTGGGTGCCGGACCTGCAGGTCTGACCGCAGCCTACTATCTTCGCAAACAGGGGCATGAAGTTACGGTTAAGGAGTCACTTCCCCAGGTTGGGGGTATGATGAGCTATGGAATTCCTTCATACCGCCTCCCAAGAGAAGTAATAACAAAAGAAACAGCCCTGATTACAGATGCCGGTGTAAGAATTGAAACATCTGTAAAAGTAGAAAATCCGTCATTGCTCCTAAAGGAATATGATGCTGTATTGATGGCAGTGGGAAGCCACAAGGGAATCCGCCTTATGATGGAAGGAGATCGTCTGCCTGGTGTGGTTTTAAATACCGATTTTCTCAGGCAGGTAAATCTTGGAACTCCGGTGGACTTAGGAAGCAGGGTTGTTGTTCTGGGCGGCGGAAATGTAGCGTTTGACTGTGCCAGGACAGCGAAACGCTTGGGGGCAGAACAGGTTTTTCTTGTCTGTCTGGAAGCCAGAGAGGTTATGACAGCCGATGAAGAAGAGATACTTCAGGCTGAAGAGGAAGGAATTGGCATCTATCCTGCGCATACCTTTGAGCGGATTACCGGAAGAAAAAGGGTTTCAGGAGTCGATATTATGAAGGTAAAAACCTTTACTTTTGATGAGCAGAGAAGGGCTGTTATTGAAAAACAGGAAGGAACTGAGCTGCATTTGGAAGCTGATACAGTGATATTTGCTGTAGGACAGAGACCGGATCTTGATGAAACGTCAGGTCTTTTGCTGGGAAGAGGAAACTGCATACAGGTAAAAGAACATTCTCTTAAAACCTCCTGTGATGGCGTGTTTGCTGCCGGCGATGCAGTATATGGGACAAAATCAGTAATTGCAGCAATTGCATCTGGAAGAGAGGCAGCTTCAGAAATAGACCGTTATCTTGGAGGAGATGGTGATATATCAGAGAAACTGGCTCGGGATGAGCTGGTATCTCCGCATATTGGATCCTGCCCGGGTTTTGCTTACAGGGAGCGGCAGGAGCCCCAATTGCTGTCCGCAGAGCAACGGGCTGATAATTTTAATATAGCAGACCTGGGAATCGGTGAGCGCGTCTCATTGGAAACCGGACGCTGCCTGCAGTGCGATCTGCGTCTGAATATTGCCCAGTCCAGACTGTGGGGAGATTATTCCGGACAGGAGGGAAAGGATGTATGAATGACCGCCGCAATGAAGTGATGAGAGTACTTTCGGCTTACAATTTAAAGGATTATGGTTTAAAAGGACCTTCCCTTGCAGAAAGCTTTGCCAGGCGTCAGGCCAGCTGTCTTGTGGTGGGTCTGCGAAACAGTGATAAATCCGGTGCGCTGCTTCAGCTTTTGGATACAAAAGAAGGCGTGAATCAGCTGATAACCGGAATGGAATCTGCGGCTCTGCTTCTGGGAGCCGGAAAAAAAATACTTTTTATCCCTGAATACGCAATACATCGAAAGGAACGGATTGAAACGTGTGTAAGCGCAGCCGGCATTGAATTAAGGCTTGGATTCATTGATGTAAGAGAGCATGAGGATTCTGTTATCTGCCATCTGGTGACCATGCTTGAGATTGCTGAATGTTTAGAGGGTACATATGAGGAAAGTATTTATGTTTCTGTAAACGGAGAGAATCTGAAACGAGTATCTCCTGATACCTCAATTGGAGATCTGACTGGCAGAAAAGAGGGAAAAGGATTTCTGATTGGCAGCCATATTTATAATAATCAGGCATTGGAGATGAAGCTGAAAGAGACAGAGCTGGACAATGGAATGGTGCAGATACTTGGCGAAAAGGACTGCATGATCCGGCTGGTGGAAAAAGATCTTTTGGAAAACAGGGAAAGAAGCTGCGGAAAATGCGTGTTCTGCAGGGAAGGACTCTTACAACTGCACGCCATGTATAAGGATACCGCCGAAGGAAAAGGAAAAAACGATTATCCGGAACTGATCAGGGAAATAGGGCTTGCAATGAAGCAAGGCTGCCTTTGCTCTCTGGGCCAGAATGGTGCACAGCAGGCACTGGGAGTACTGGAGCATTTTTCTGATGAATACATGGCACATAATAAGAGAAAAAAATGCCCGGCAGGTGTTTGCTTTTCGAAATCATTAATCTATATAGATCCTGTTCACTGTACCGGCTGTATGGAATGCCTGGATCGCTGCCCGGCAGGCTGCATAGAAGGAAAGTCAGGGTATATTCATATGATAGACAGTACGGAATGCACCGGATGCAGAGCATGTATGGAGATATGCGAAGCAGAAGCAATCATGGAAACGGAAGGAAAGCTGCCCAAACTTCCTGAAAGACTGGTAAAATGCGGAAAATTTAAAAAAAGATAGAGGGTTAAAAAAATAATTTGTGCAGATAGAAATAAAATAACGAGGAAAAGCCCGGTATTTGTTGCAAAAAGGAGAAAATAGAAGCAGTGCCTTGTTGAATAATTTATAGAGTGGTAAAATAACTGTAAAGTATATAATAAGGAAGTGTTTCATATGATACGTATCATACTAAACTATTGGCTTGGTTGGGTAAAATGTGCAGAAATCATGAAGCAGGGCGTTTACAACATGAATCATTGCGCATATGTTCCGAATGTTAAATCAAAATAGTAAAAATCACCTCTCGTTCCTGATTAAGCAACGAAAGGTGATTTTTTGATTAGAGAATTTTACATCTCTTTCTTTACAAACTGCTTGTCAAATTCAGGGTTATAGTAATAGTAGTTTTTCGGATTTAACGTAGTCTTTATATTTTCCAGAGCCTCACCAAATCTCTGGAAATGAACTACTTCCCGCGCCCGCAAAAATTTAAGTGGTTCTCTTACATCCGGGTCCTCAATCATACGAATTAAATTATCGTAAGTGGTTCTGGCTTTCTGTTCAGCAGCCAGGTCTTCTACCAGATCAGTGATGGCATCACCTTTAGACTGGAATTCACAGGCATTAAAAGGAACTCCTCCGGCAGCCATAGGCCATAATGCGGTGGTGTGATCGATATAATAAGCATCAAAACCAGCCGTTTTTGCCTGCTCAATAGTCAGATTTTTGGTGAGCTGATAAATAATGGAGCAAATCATCTCCAAATGCCCCAGCTCCTCTGTTCCGATATCGGTTAAAAGTCCTCCAACTTCCTTGCATGGCATGGTATATCTTTGGGAAAGATAACGCATGGAAGCTGCCAGTTCTCCGTCAGGCCCGCCAAACTGACTGATAATCAGAGAAGCCGTTTTGGGACAGGTATTTTTTATATTTACAGGAAATTGCAGTCTTTTTTCATAAGTCCACATTAGAATACACCTCCTTCCCATGGAAGAGGTCCGTCGCTCCAGGTAAAATGTCTCTGGTCCGGATATTTTGTGTGTGATTTTGTCTTATTGTTGCTGTCAGCACAGATGCAGTTCATGGTAAGCGGCTCAAAGTTATCAGCATAGGTCTGAAGCAGCTGCTTTCTCTGGGTCATTGCATCCTTAAAAGCATTCAACGCATTTTCATCAAGAGGATGGGTATCTAAATAAAGGTTTAAATCATTTACGGTAAAGCTGATCTCAGTTATCTGACTAAGCAGGTTCTTTTGATCAATCATGGCTGTTCCCCTCCTGTTACGTAAAATGGCAAATCAAGACTGGGGAATATGGTTCCGTGTTTTAAAGCAGTTTTAGGATCGTAAGGCTGTTCCCAAGGCTGCATGGGAACAGTTGCTATGGCTAATGCTACGGTTTTGCTAGGTGTTGCAGTTTCACATTCACATTCCTTTACAGCGACTGAATTCATAGTAACACTCCCTTCTGTTGATGAATTCTTTAACTCTTTTTTATTATGGAGCAAAAATAAAGATTTACTTTGCAAAAATTATCCCATATTACCCATTGTGATGTTATTGTAATAATTCTAAAAATGAAATATAATAGAGACAAAGTCAAGGGAATTGACATAAAATGTAAAACAATTATGACGGGAGAGCAGACGATTGAGTGATAAGAAATTTGCAGTTTTGATTGATTCGGATAATATATCCGCCAAGTATATTACGTGTATTCTGGATGAGATGACCCGATACGGAGTAATTACATACAAAAGAATCTACGGTGACTGGACAAGCGCCCAGATGGGCAAATGGAAGATGGAGCTTCTTGAGAATTCCATCACACCGATTCAGCAGTTTTCCAATACAGTAGGAAAGAATGCAACCGATTCCGCTTTGATTATCGATGCTATGGATTTACTTTATACGGATAACGTAGATGGATTTTGTATTGTTTCCAGTGACAGCGATTTTACCCGTCTTGCCAGCCGTCTTCGGGAATCAGGTAAGGAAGTCATTGGAATGGGAGAGGAAAAAACACCAAAGTCTTTCCGTGCTGCCTGTACCGTATTTACCAATCTTGAAGTTTTACTGGATCAGGATGAAGAGGGAACTGGCGGTGGAGCCATTGGAAAAGAAGTGATTGAGCAGGATATTGCTTCCATAATTCTGGAGAATGAGGATAAGAACAAGGCGACTGGTCTGGGAGAAATCGGCAACCGTCTGGTTAAAAAATATTCGGATTTTGATGTGAGAAATTACGGATACAGTTCTTTGTCCAAATTCCTCGAAGAGATGGATAGTTTTGAACTTAGAAAGACCAGCAATGTAGTGACTGTCCGTATTAAGGACAACCGTACCAGAAAGCAGGAACTTGATGATTATGCTATGAAACTGGTAAAAGGCAGCGGCAAGAATGGAATGGAGCTGGCGGCACTTGGGAATGGAATGCATCGCAAATTTACTGATTTCAAAGTAAAGGATTACGGTTACTCCACGTTCTCCAAATTTGTACACAGCATTTCCCAGCTGGAAGTTCGGGAGAATAAAAACAACAGCAAATCTGTATTTATAAAATAAATGAGAAAGACTGTGCAGGAGAGGTTTAAATACTCTCCCCGCAGTCATCTGGAAGATTTTGAATTGTTTTATAAGGGAGAATAAGTGGAGAAAACCTCGCAGGAATCAGGGTTTTACAAGACATTGTAAAAAAAGAAAAAAATTGACAAAAAAGTGTTGACAATTAATACAATTCATATTATACTAATGAAGCAGTCGGGAACGAGAGAAAATAAAAGCTCCTGGCAGGCACTGGGATCTTAGCTCAGCTGGGAGAGCATCTGCCTTACAAGCAGAGGGTCACAGGTTCGAGCCCTGTAGGTCCCACTGATAAGCAAGCGCTTATCAAACAATTAAATATGGCGGAATAGCTCAGTTGGCCAGAGCACACGGTTCATACCCGTGGTGTCGAGAGTTCGAATCTCCCTTCCGCTACTTAGAAAACACACGGTAATCTGATATATGAGTCGGAGCTGATGTGTTTTTTTATTTGCAGCAATTGTGATGGATTTAAATACTGGCCAGCATCAATAGTGCTGACCAGTGGGAACAGGTTATTAGACCTGATTAAAATCAGTTTGATATGCATTGGTAATATCGGTCTCTGGAACATCATAAAACTTGATCCAGTAAAAGTTATTGTAAGATATAGCGCCAAGCTCTTCCTTAGTTCCAAACAATTCAACATACTTAATCCAACCACCATAAGGAGCACCTACTGGAAGCTGAGTTGCAGGATCGATGGGATTTTGACAGATTCCGTAGTCGTTCAGCTCATACCAACCGGTATCAAGCTGAATGAAGCCGCTTTGAGCGTAACCGGCTTCATTAAAATAGTACCAGTATTCCCCAACTTTTTCCAGTTTGTTAGCCGGATAAGAACCGTCATCTTTCTTATACCACCACCCCTGGTCGTTGCTTTTCCATTCAGCAGCATAAGCAGTCATACTGAATGCTGCGGCCAATAACGCAGCAACTAGAAATAATTGCACTTTTCTCATGGTAAATACCCCCGATAATTTTATTTGCTTGCAGTTGCCTTCAAGACTGACTGACAAATATAAAAATATTATATAAAAAGAGCGTAATAAATGCAATAAGAATATAATATTTGGATAAAAAAACTTATAAACTACAAAAATCTTTCTTTTTCGACAAGGCACCCAGACCTTTTTCCTTTTTTTTATATTCATTTTTAATGTTTTATGTTATACTTACAAATAGCAAAAAGCGGAGGGATTCCATGTACTATTTTATTGTTAACCCGAACTCCTGTTGCGGACGGGGTAAAATTATCTGGGATAAGCTGGAACGGACATTAAACGATTCCGGTGTGGAATATCAGGCATATTTAACTGAAAAGCCAGGGGACGCAAAGATATTTGCAAAAAATTTAACAGAAGGGTGTAAAGAATCCAATGTAATCATCGCAGTTGGAGGCGATGGGACAGTCAATGAGATTCTTGATGGATATTCCATGTGCAGTTGTGTTACACTTGGTTATATTCCGGCTGGATCTGGCAATGATCTTGCAAGAAGCCTAAAGCTTCCTAAGAATCCCATCCGATGTTTAAATAAGATTCTGCATCCCAAATATTATAAATTGATGGACTATGGAGTATTATCATATGGAGACAGTGAGATCTCCCATCGCCGCTTTATGGTCAGTTCCGGTATCGGTATGGACGCGGCTGTCTGTCATAATCTGTTGTATTCCAGAACGAAAGGACTGCTTCACAGACTGAGAATTGGAAAACTGGCGTATTTGCTTGTGGGCGTCAGACAACTTATATCAGCGAAGCCCTGCAAGGGATATATCGTCCTGAACGGAGTACAAAAGATTGAGTTTAACCATGCTTATTTCATTTCGACCCATATTCATCCATATGAAGGCGGAGGATTTAAATTTGCGCCGGATGCAGATTTTGAAGACGGAAAACTGTCAGTCTGCGTGATGAATAACCGGAAGAAGAGTAAGCTTATCTGTGTACTGCTTAATTCCCTTATGGGAAAAAAATCTGTAAACAAAGGAATCCGCTTCTATTCCTGCGAAGAGATTCACATTCATATGGATCGCCCCATGGCGGTTCATGTTGATGGAGAAAGCTGTTTCTGTCAGAATGACGTGGAGATCCGCTGTATCAGCAAGAAACTTCGAATGATCGTTTAAGATCTGATCTATTTATATAGGAAAGGAAAAATAATGAGAATTGGACAGGGATATGATGTTCATAAATTTGCAGAAGGAAGAGATTTAATTCTGGGAGGAGTGACCATTCCATATGAGATGGGACTTCTGGGACATTCAGATGCAGATGTGCTTACCCATGCAATTATAGATGCTTTATTGGGGGCTGCCGGGTTAGGAGATATCGGGGAACATTTCCCGGATACAGATCCAAAGTTTAAGGGGGTCTCCAGTATCGAACTGTTAAAGCATGTGGCTGGTCTGCTGGAAGAAAGCGGATATGTCGTGGAAAATATTGATTCCACTGTGATCGCCCAAAAACCAAAGCTTTTGTCATACAGACCGCTTATGGCGAAGAATATGGCTGACGCGCTGAATCTGCCGGTTGACAAGGTGAACGTGAAAGCGACAACTGAGGAAGGACTGGGATTTACCGGAAGAGGAGAAGGGATTTCCTCACAGGCCGTTGTTCTTTTGACTTCTGTCGGAGATTACTGTTATGATGACAAAATCATGCAAAGCGACTGTCAGGGCTGTAAAGGCTGCTGCAAACATGAATAACAGGAGAAGAAGGGAGACAGCATGAAAGTATTTAATACATTATCCAGACAAAAAGAAGAATTTATACCGCTAGAGGCAGGAAAGGTAAAGATGTATGTCTGCGGTCCTACGGTATATAATCTGATACACATTGGAAATGCGCGTCCGATGATTGTATTTGACACAGTACGGAGATATTTTGAATATAAGGGCTACGATGTTAATTTTGTTTCCAACTTTACCGATGTGGAT
This sequence comes from uncultured Paenibacillaceae bacterium, assembly GCA_963523055.1. Classification (GTDB taxonomy): domain Bacteria; phylum Bacillota; class Clostridia; order Lachnospirales; family Lachnospiraceae; genus Lacrimispora. Next base: position 186,452 of record CAURBV010000006.1, read on the forward strand.
GACAAGATTATTAAAAAAGCCATTGAAGAAGGCGTTGATGCGGATACAGTTTCAAAGCGCTATATTGATGAGTGCAAGAAGGATATGGAGGCCATGAATGTAAAGCCGGCAACCAAAAATCCTCTCGCTACAGAAGAAATCTGTGGAATGCTTGATATGATAGCGGATTTAATTGAGTCCGGTCATGCATATGCAGCCAAAGATGGCACCGTTTATTTCCGTACAAAGTCATTTGATCAGTATGGAAAACTGTCTCATAAAAACCTGGAGGATTTACAGTCCGGTTTTCGTGAACTGAAAGTAACCGGAGAAGAGGAAAAGGAAGAGCCTTCTGATTTTGTACTCTGGAAACCGAAAAAAGAAGGGGAGCCTTACTGGGAATCTCCCTGGTGCGACGGCCGTCCCGGCTGGCACATTGAGTGCTCGGTTATGTCAAAGAAATATCTGGGAGACCAGATTGATATTCATGCAGGCGGCGAGGATTTAATCTTCCCTCATCATGAGAATGAGATTGCACAGAGCGAGGCAGCCAACGGAAAAGAATTTGCAAGATACTGGATGCATAACGCATTTCTTAATATTGATAACAGGAAGATGTCAAAGTCTCTGGGCAACTTCTTTACCGTTCGTGATATCAGTGAAAAATATGATCTTCAGGTGCTGCGTTTCTTTATGCTCAGTGCCCATTACAGAAGTCCTTTAAATTTCAGCGCTGATTTAATGGAGTCCTCTAAAAATGGTTTGGAGCGCATCCTGACTGCGGTTGATAAGTTAAAGAGCCTGGAAACTTCAGCTAAAACAGAGGGGCTGCTTGAGAAAGAAGACAAAAATCAGGTTAATGCACTGGTGGAGAAATACGAAGCCGCCATGGATGATGATTTTAATACGGCGGATGCCATCTCTGCAATTTTTGAACTGGTGAAAGTAAGCAACTCCACTACCGATGAGGAAAGCTCTCTGGAGTATGTTACTTTGCTGAAAAACACCATCGAAAAGCTTTGCGATATTCTGGGCATTATTACAGAAAAAGAAGAAGTGATTCTTGCGGAAGAGATTGAAGCCATGATTGCTGCAAGACAGCAGGCGAGAAAAGACAAGGACTTTGCACTGGCTGACGAAATCAGGGGTAAGCTGCTTAATCAGGGCATAGTACTGGAGGACACCAGGGAAGGTGTAAAATGGAAGAGAGTATAATTTCACTGTCTGCATTTGCCGATTATTTTGCAGATACACTTCAGTTAAAGAAAGTGGATATTACCAGTTATTCTCCTCTTGCGCTGGCCTATATCGGAGACGCGGTGTATGAACTGATTATCCGGACGAAAGTCATGAATCATGGAAGCACCCAGGTGAATAACATGCACAAGAAAAGCGCCAGACTGGTGAATGCAAAGGCTCAGGCTGACATCATCAGAAGTCTGGTGGAAGGGGAAGAACTGACTGAGGAGGAGATTGCCGTATACAAACGGGGACGCAATGCAAAATCTGCCACAACAGCCAAACATGCGACAGTGGCAGATTACAGAACCGCAACCGGGTTTGAAGCTTTATGCGGTTATCTCTATTTAAGCGGAAAGCTGGAACGTTTGATTTGGGTGGTAAGCAGGGGGCTTAACAGAATAGGAGAACTGGAATGATAGAAGAATTTACAATAGAAGGAAGGAATGCAGTACTTGAAGCGTTCCGTTCCGGAAAAACCATTGACAAGCTGTATGTGCAGAAAGGTGTATCCGATGGCCCCATCCAATCCATCTTAAGGGAAGCCAAAAAGACAGATACCATTGTTAACTTTGTTGAAAGAGAACGTCTGGATCAGATGTCTGAGGAAGGTCATCATCAGGGTGTGATCGCCCATGCCGCTGCTTATGAATATGCAGAAGTGGAAGATTTGTTAAAGGCAGCAGAAGAAAAGGGAGAACCGCCGTTTTTCTTCCTGCTTGACGGAATTGAAGATCCTCACAATCTGGGAGCCATTATCCGTACAGCCAACCTTGCAGGAGCCCACGGTGTTATTATACCGAAACGGAGAGCAGTTGGTTTAACAGCTACAGTGGCAAAGACTTCAGCAGGTGCACTTAATTATACACCCGTTGCAAAAGTAACCAATTTAACCGCTGTAATGGAAGATTTAAAGAAAAAGGGAATGTGGTTCGTATGTGCAGATATGGATGGAGAAAGCATGTACCGCCTGAATTTAAAAGGACCAATCGGACTTGTTATTGGCAGTGAGGGAAGCGGAGTGGGCAGACTGGTAAAAGAAACCTGTGATATGGTCGCTTCCATTCCAATGAAGGGAAACATTGATTCTCTCAATGCCTCAGTAGCTGCAGGAGTGCTGGCTTATGAGATTGTAAGGCAGCGTCTGGGATAACCATTTAGGAGATGATGACCATGAGAAAAAAAGGTATGGCTGCTGTTGCCGTCAGTGCAGCCCTGTTGTTTTCTTTAAACGGATGTGCTCCGGCAAACCGGATTGCTTCTGCTGATCAGACAGCAGAAGCCACAGAGTGGAAAACGGTTCTTACAATTAAAGATGAGGCAGTTCCTCTTTATTCCAAACCTGCGGGAAGCAGTGTTAAGGTTCCTCAGGCATCAGGAACGGTAACTTACAACAGCAATTCCGTTCTTTTAGATGCGTCCAATACCAGCCATGGATATGTGATGGTGCAGTATACAGGTGATTCAGCTAAAATTAAGGTTCAGGTTATAAAAAGCGGAGGCGAAACCTATACCTATGATTTAAATTCCAGATCGGCGTATGAGGTATTTCCTCTGACTGAAGGAAGCGGAACCTATACAGTCCGGGTATTGGAACAGGTTTCCGGTAACCAATATGCGGTAAAATCCAATAACAGCTTAAATGTAACGCTGTCAAATGAATATGAGCCATTTTTATATCCCAACCAGTATGTGAACTTTACTGCCGGCAGCGCTGTGGTTGCAAAAGGTGCAGAAGTTGCAGCTTCTGCCGCAGATGCGCTGGGAGTTGTAAGCAATGTATATAATTACGTTGTGCAGAATTTTACATACGATACCGCACTTGCCAACTCAGTCCAGTCAGGTTACTTACCCAATGTGGATCATGTTCTGTCTGTGAAGAAGGGGATCTGCTTTGACTATGCAGCTGTCATGACAGCTATGCTTCGTTCTCAGAATATCCCAACCAAATTGGTGGTGGGATATACAGGAAGCCTTTACCACGCATGGGTGAGTGTGTACATAGAAGGACAGGGCTGGGTGGATAATATTATTTATTTTGACGGAACTCAGTGGAAACTGATGGATCCGACCTTTGCCTCGTCAGGAAAAAATGATCCTTCCATTAAGGATTATATTACAAACAGCTCCAATTATAAGGCGAAATATACGTATTAATGAATGGAATGAAAAGGGAGAAAGGACAGATGGCAAAAGTAGAGAAAAAACAGTATTCTGCCCGGGAACTTTCTGCATTCTGCCTACAGATATCCATTCTTCTTCATGCAGCGATCCCTCTTGATGAGGGATTGTCTGTTATGGCGGAGGATGCGCAGCGTCAGGAAGAAAAGAAGCTGCTTTTATCCATGGCAGAGGAAGCAGAACTGGGAAATCCATTTTCCAAAGTATTGAAAGAAACCGGCGTTTATCCGGCTTATATGGTTCGGATGGCAAGGCTTGGAGAAGAGACAGGAACTCTGGATCAGATTATGGAGTCTTTAGCCGGATATTATGAAAAAGAACATATTATGAGAAAGAACATGAAGAATGCGGTTTCCTATCCGGCAATGATGATAGGGATGCTTTTGATTGTTCTGTTTGTACTGTTTACCAAGGTAATGCCTGTATTTGAAAAGGTATATAAACAGCTGGGGGCTCAGATGCCGCCGGTATCAATTGCTGCAACAAGACTGGGAGGAATATTTTGCGCCATATCGCTGGTAATTATTCTTCTCCTTGGGATTGCAGCATTTTTTGTCTGGATTCTGGGGAGGAACGGTAGAAGATTCCTTCTTGCAGAGCGAGTGCTTAACTGGATCAAACGAAGAAGTAAAATAGCAAAATCCATAGCAAACCGCCGCTTTACTGCAGTTCTTTCCCTCACATTAAAAAGCGGACTGGACCTGGAAAAAGGTATGGAGCTTGCAGGGGAACTGGTAGAAAATCCGGCAGTGGAAGAGAAAATTCGTCAGTGTGCCAGTCAGCTGGAAGCTGGAAGCGACTACTACAGCGCAATGAAAGATACTGGCCTTTTCAACGGATTTTATATCCAGATGATTAAAGTGGGAACAAGAAGCGGCCGTCTGGACAGTGTGATGTCAGAGATATCAAAAAGCTATGAAGAAGAGGCAGATCTTGCCACGGAGCAGATGATTGGCCGGTTTGAACCAACTGTGATAGCAGTTCTGGCAGTTTCGGTTGGTATGATTCTTCTGTCAGTCATGCTGCCGTTAATCGGTGTCCTGTCTGCCATCGGCTAGGAGGTCACGATGAAAAAACGAAATGGTTTAGGAAAAGAGCTGTTGGGACAGCTTGTATCCCTTGGGGCGTTTTCTCTCGCCGTTGTGCTTTTTGCTTCTTCCGCCCTGACTTTTTCAAAGCGGTCTGGAGAGAGAGGTGCAGAAACTTTACGGGATGCCATACGCAGGGCATCGGTTCAGTGCTATGCCATTGAAGGAAGATATCCGCCCAGTGTGGAGTACTTAGAAGAAAATTACGGCATTAAAATAGACAGAGACCGCTACGATGTATTTTACGGCGGATTCGCATCAAATTTCATGCCGGATATCACGGTTAACTTACAAAATCCATAGAGAGGTAGCCATGGCAGGAAAAGAAATACCAAAAAGCCGGTTGGGAACGATCGTATTTCCCCTCCTTTTATTTCTCGTGTTTGTGATGTGTGCTCTGTTTCTGATTCTGATCGGTGGCAGAGTTTATGAGAACATCAATAACAGATCGGAACTGACCTATGAGAAAGATATAGCTTTCAGCTATATTGCCAATAAGGTCAGGCAGGCAGATGAAGCCGATGCTGTATCACTGACTGATGTGGATGGAGTGCAGGTACTTACATTAAAGCAGTCTATAGAAGGCACGGCGTATGTGACACAGATTTATTACCGTGACGGAAGCTTATGGGAGCTGTTTGCAGATCAGGACAGTGGATTGTCCATTGGTGACGGAAATCAGATATTGGAATGCAAAGAAATCACTATGGATATGGAGGACCACCTTCTCCATTTGAAATCAGAAGGTGAAACAGGAAGCCAGCTCTTTATTTCTTTAAGAAGCAAAGGAGCTGCAGATGAATAGAAAAAACAGATCCAATGTAATGATGATGGAGATGATTGTCGCCGTATTTTTCTTTCTGCTGTGTGCAGCAGTCTGCATTCAGGCATTTGTTAAGGCGGACTTACTGAGTAAAAGAGCAGCAGATTTAAATCAGAGTGTCCTGATTGCACAAAGTACAGCTGAAATCTGGAAGGCAGAAGGAGAAGCGGGACTGATTCACCGTTTCAATGGTGTGAGACAGGATTCCCCAGGGGAATCCTATACCATGATGTTTGACAAAAAAGGGAATGCCGCTGACCAGTCCCAAGCCGTTTATTATGGAGAGGTTAAGCCCATAAGTGAACTGGAAGCGGAAGTGACCGTATCAAAGGCCGGAAATACGCTTTATACCCTGACGGTAAGCCGGCATGAAAACCCTTAAGTGAAGGAGGAGTCATATGGCGAAACAGGAGATTGGCTACAGGGCCAATATGGGAACTCCTACTCTTATTCTGATATTTATGATTCTCTGTCTGGTTACTTTTGGGATGCTTTCTCTTAGTACTGCCAAAAGTGAATGGAATCTGGCTCAGAGGAATGCAGAATCTGTTACAGAGTATTACAGGGCAGATAAAGAGGGAGAAGTCTTTTATGGGATGGTTTTGCAGAGTTCACGTTCCGGGAAGCTTGGGGAATACTACGATTCACAGACCGGGATGGCATCCACTCAGATTCCCATGAAACGATCCCAGTCTCTTTCCATAAAGCTTCATGTACCACCGGATGAGAGCGGGAAGATTGAAATATCCCAGTGGAAAGTCATACAGACAGAAGATTATGAAATTGATCAATCCCTGCCGGTTTTTAAGGGCGGGAATTGACAGAGCAGGAGATTGGAAGATGAAGGTAGTAGATTTGTTGAGTTCTGCTGTGGCACAGAAGGCATCTGATATCTTTCTTGTGCCAGGCATGCCGTTTTCGTATAAGATTGGAAGCAGAATTGTTTACCAGAGTGAGGAAAAGCTGTACCCCGCCCAGATGGAGCTGCTGATAACAGAGCTTTACCAGCTGGCAGGAGAAAGGGACATGGGAAAGGTAAGGGAACATGGTGATGATGATTTTTCCTTTGCCATACCAGGAATCTCCAGATTCCGCTCCAGCGTATTTCGCCAGAGAGGCTCTCTGGCTGCAGTGATCCGTGTGGTGAACTTCGATCTCCCTGATTATAATGAGCTTCATATTCCGGAAAGTGTGATGGATGCAGCCAGACTGACAAAAGGATTTGTACTGGTAACAGGGCCGGCGGGAAGCGGAAAGACAACCACCCTTGCCTGTATTATTGATAAGATTAATAATACCAGAAATGCCCATGTTATTACGTTGGAAGACCCCCTGGAATACTTACACCGCCATAAGCAGAGCGTGGTAACCCAGCGGGAAGTGACTACGGATACAGACAGCTATGTGACCGGACTTCGTTCGGCGCTTCGTCAGGCTCCGGATGTCATACTGGTTGGAGAGATGAGGGATTACGAAACAATCCGGATTGCCATGACTGCAGCGGAGACTGGTCATCTGGTGATTTCTACACTTCATACTGTGGGTGCAGCCAATACCATTGACCGTATTATCGACAGCTTTCCGCCGAATCAGCAGCAGCAGATTCGAATGCAGCTGTCTATGGTAATGCAGTCTGTGATATCCCAGCAGCTGATTCCTACCGTAGACGGAGGTGTATATCCGGCATTTGAAATTATGTTTTTTAACAATGCAATCCGAAACATGATCCGGGAATCCAAGACTCATCAGATTGATTCCGTCATTGCCACAGCCCAGGCAGAAGGAATGCGTTCCATGGATTCCAGCCTGTTAGACCTTTACAGGGAAGGCAGAATTTTAAAGGAAAATGCAATTATTTACAGCAGTAATAGTGAACTGATGTCAAAAAAAATCGAACGGGGAATATCAAACGCATAGTTTCCATTTCATGCAGTAACACTATCTATAATACGAATAGGAGAGTGGCATAAAATATGAGAACAGATAAAAGAAAAGTTGCGCTTGTAGGGACTGGAATGGTTGGAATGAGCTATGCTTATTCCATGTTAAACCAGGGAATTTGTGATGAACTTGTTTTAATCGATATTAATCGAAAAAGAGCAGAGGGAGAAGCCATGGATCTAAACCATGGGCTTGCTTTTTCAGGATATCATATGAAGATTTATGCAGGAGAATACAGGGACTGTTCCGATGCGGATATTGTAGTGATTTGTGCAGGTGTGGCTCAGAAACAGGGAGAAACCAGACTTGATCTGTTAAAACGCAATGCTTCCGTCTTTGAGTCCATTGTGCAGCCCGTTACAGAGTCCGGATTTAACGGAATCTTTCTTGTTGCAACCAACCCCGTAGACATTATGGCAAGGATTACCTATTCTCTATCCGGCTTTAATCCCAAGCGGGTGTTAGGAAGCGGCACAGCCCTGGATACAGCAAGGCTGCGGTATCTCCTTGGAGAATCACTTCGTGTGGATCCAAGAAATGTCCATGCATACGTAATGGGAGAGCACGGAGACAGTGAATTTGTACCGTGGAGTCAGGCTATGATTGCTACCAAACCCATATTATCACTTTGTGGAAGCGGCGGCGAAGATGATATGGTATGCAGGGAGGAGTTAAAGCGGATCGAAGATGAGGTGCGGGGAGCGGCTTATCGTATTATTGATGCAAAACAGGCAACCTACTATGGAATCGGAATGGCTTTAACCAGAATTACAAAAGCAATACTTGGAGACGAGAACAGTGTCTTTACCGTATCAACCATGTTAAGAGGGGAATATGGTCAGAATGACGTATATGCCGGAGTTCCCTGCATCATAAATAAGAACGGCATTCAGCGGGTTTTATCTCTCTCTCTTACAGAAGAAGAGATGAAGCAGTTCGGCCATTCCTGTGATACGTTACGAGAAAGCTTTCAGGGCATTTTATAATAATATAACAGGAAAGAATGGGGGAAAACCTATTCTTTCCTGGTCTGTTTCAGTCTCAATAAAGGACTTTTTTGTGAAGTATTTGTAGAATTTTTGTAGTTTCATGTATATTATAAAAAACTTATAAAAAACGTTGACAAATAGATTTTCCCATGCTATGATATACGAGGTTCGAGCGACGAACCAAAGAAATGCTGATGTGGCACAGGTGGTAGCGCACCTCATTGGTAGTGAGGAGGTCACGGGTCCGAATCCCGTCATCAGCTTATAACAAACGGGAAGTCTTATTCAAGAGACTTCCCGTTTTTGTTATATCATAAAAAGAAGAGAAGGAGGCAGGTTGTTATGGGGAAGAAAAGCAGGAAACGAAAAAGTGCATGGTATATATTTTTTCGTCCCATAAAGGTCATACTCTTTGTATTTCTGTTGGCGATGGTAATAGGGTGCCTGGCTGGAGGCGTCGTATTTTTAAAATATCAGGATGAGATCATGACATGCAAGGAAAAGGCTGACACTATTATAAGTCAGACTTCCAAAACTGATTTCTCACAGCCAATGGATACAAGAGTTTATGATTCGGAAGGAAACTTAATCGGAACCATTAATTCCGGTCATTACGAATATGTACCAATTAAGGACATCAGCGAAAATCTTCAGAATGCTTACATAGCCCAGGAGGACAGAAGATTCTATAAACATCATGGAATTGATTACAAGGGGCTTTTAAGAGCTGGTCTGGTTTTCGTAAAAAACAAAGGTGTGGCGACCCAGGGAGGCAGTACCATCACCCAGCAGGTGATCAAAAACACCTATCTAACCCAGGAGAGGACCATTCAGAGAAAGATAACAGAATTCTTTGCTGCTCCCCGGATGGAGGACAAGTATTCCAAAAAGGATATTATGGAATTTTACTGCAACACCAATTATTATGCGAACCGCAGTTATGGTGTATCCGAGGCCAGCCGTTATTATTTTGATAAGGAAGCAAAGGATTTAACCATCTGGGAAGCAGCAACGCTTGCCGGAATCAGCAACAATCCTTCCAGATATGACCCGGTGGCACATCCTGATACCTCAAAATGGAAGCGGGATCAGGTAATTGACAATATGGCGCTTTGTAAGTTTATCACGAAGGAAGAGCAGGAGAATGCCAAAGCCCAGCCCCTTACAGTCGCCAAGGTTTATGAAGGCGGAACAACGGAGAATTATCAGACCAGCTACGCCATACATTCTGCCGTTCTGGAATTGATGAAGAATGATGACTTTGTATTCCAGTATGTCTTTCCAAGTAAAAGTTCCTATGATTCCTATAAGGAAGAGTATCAGGAGCAGTATCAGGCAAAAAGCGATATGGTACGCAAGGGAGGATTTGAGATTCATACCAGCCTGGATTCCAAACTGCAGGCTGCACTGCAAAACAACATCGATACCCATTTAAAAGGGTTTACGGAAGTTCAGGAGAACGGAAAATTCGCTTTACAGGGAGCGGCTGTCTGCGTAGACAACCGGACCGGATATGTGGTGGCGATTGTAGGCGGACGGGGAACCGATGATGAATATAACCGTGGATTCTTAAGCAGAAGGCAGCCAGGCTCTACCATTAAGCCGCTGATCGATTACGCTCCTGCGTTTGAAACCGGATATTATTATCCTTCCAGGCTGGTCAATGACCATTTGTTTGACGGGGGACCGAAAAACAGCGGAGGCAAGTACTTTGGGGAAGTGTCTGTGAGAGAAGCATTAAACCGGAGTTTAAATACAGTCGCATGGCAGGTCCTTACGGATATTGGAGTAGATAAAGGAATCGGCTATCTGGGAAAAATGCACTTTGTGGGCTTAAGCAATATGGACAATGGCAACAGCAGTATGAGTATCGGAGGTTTTACTGAGGGAGCCAGAGTTGTGGATATGGCAAAAGGCTATTCGGTTCTTGCCAATCAGGGAAAATACAGCAATAAAACCTGCATTACAAGTATTAAAAGCCAGTATGATGGAGAGATTTTTAAAGGCAGTCAGGCAGATGAAAGAATCTTTACGGAAGATACGGCATACATGGTTACCGATGTACTGAAAGGAACTTTGGATAAGCCTTACGGAACAGGCTCCGGACTGGGAATTGGTGTTCCGGCAGCAGGAAAAACGGGAACAACAAACAGCAGTAAGGACACCTGGTTCTGCGGTTATACCAAATATTACACCACTGCCATCTGGGTGGGTTATGATACTCCAAGAGCCATGCCCGGAGTTTACGGAAAGACTTATTCCGGTAAAATGTGGCACGATTTTATGGCCGAAATCAATAAGGATCTGCCTCCGTTAGACTGGGATAAGCCTTCTACCGTTTCCGCTTATAATGTGGATTCCAGAGGAGAGAAAACGGATCAGGAAACTGGCAATAAGGATTTATTCTCTTCCGTGGCAGAAGCTGCAGCAATGGCAGATACAAAGAAATGGAAAGATGAAGAAGCCCGTAAGCAGCAGGAAGCCCAGTCACAGATGAATCAGGCAGCACAGGATGCAGCCAGACAGACCCAGGAACAGGCAGCTGCTTCGTTGCAGTCTCTGATTGATGAATTTAATGGACTGAATCACCGTGACAGTTCTACGGATGATAAGATTACAACGGCAAAAACATATTTGGAGCAGTTAAACGGAACGGAAACTTATGACAGTTTAAAGCAGGCACTTGATGAAGCGGTCAACCGCGTTCTTGCTCTTCCAAAACAGGATGATTCGTCGAAACCACAGGAGATCGGACCTGGAATGACGAAACCAAGAGAGACCACAACTCCTGTTTTCCCAGGGGATAGTGACCCTCAGTCAGGCGGGGCAGTTGGCACCGGACCAGGCGATGATGACACCCAGGCAGAAGCTGTGGGACCTGGAATGGATTAAAAAGGTTGATTTTTCAGGCAATAACTGATATCCTGAATTAAGAAAATAAAGAAAGGAAGTGAACCAGAGTGGAAGGTCGAAGTCAGAAGATGGAAGCAGATTATTATCATAGGCGTAAGGCAGTGACAGCAGAGTCTGAGATTTTGAATCTGCTCTGTGTTCGCTGCCGTTAAAAGAGAGAAACAAACTCTCTGCGTTTATGATAGCCATGGATTACAGACGTATTCTGTAACTATGGCTATTTTGCTTGTCGTAAAACAAAGACAGGCAGATTTTCGCTGCTTCCATATTAGCCAAGACGATAAAACAGGTTCATGTGGAGGAAAAATAATGCAGGAGAATTTAAGGCTGGAAGAATTGTCAGAGCTGTTAAACAGCCGGCAGCTGAGAAAGTTAAAAGAAGTACTGACCGAATTTAATGAAATGGATGTAGCAGCATTTATGGAAGAGCAAGATGCCGAAAAGACGGTTCTTGTTTTTCGAATGCTTCCCAAGGAAACAGCCAGTGAGGTATTCGCTTTCCTTGAAGTGGAAAAGCAGGAATATATTATTAACAGTATTACAGATCATGAACTGGGAACGATTATTGAGGATCTGTATGTAGATGATGTGGTGGATATGCTGGAGGAACTGCCTGCCACCGTTGTTAAGAGAGTTTTGCAAAGCGCGGCTCCTGACACCAGAAAACTGATCAATCAGTTTTTAAAATATTCGGAAAACAGTGCCGGAAGCATTATGACGGCGGAGTATGCAGGCCTGAAAAAAGATATGACTGTGGAACAGGCGTTTGATTACATCAGGAAACATGGTGTAGATAAGGAAACCATTTATACCTGTTACGTAATGAATTCCAAGCGAATGCTGGAGGGCGTGGTGACGGTAAAGGATCTGTTGATGAATCCATATGAACGGTTTATTGGAGATATCATGGATACAAATGTAATAAAAGCAGTTACTACGGAGGACCAGGAAGATGTGGCCGGCCGGTTTCGCAAATATGATCTCCTAAGCCTTCCTGTGGTGGATCATGAGGACCGCCTGGTAGGAATTGTAACGGTGGATGATGTAGTCGATGTAATAGAACAGGAAGCAACAGAGGATTTTGAAAAAATGGCAGCGATGCTGCCAAGTGAAAAGCCTTATTTAAAGACCAGTGTATTTCAGCTGGCAAAAAACCGCATTGTCTGGCTGCTGGTTCTGATGTTAAGCAGCATGATCACGGGAGGGATTCTGGCAAAATATGAGAAAGCATTTGCTGTAATTCCTCTTCTAGTAACATTCATACCCATGCTTACCGATACCGGCGGAAATGCAGGAAGCCAGAGCAGCACCATGATAATCCGCGGTATGGCAGTGGGAGAGATCCATACCAGAGATATCTTTCGGGTGGTATGGAAAGAGCTGAAAGTCGCCATACTTGTGGGATTTGTTCTTGGAATGGTTAATTATATCCGCCTGATCATTCTCTACCCAGGTCAGGAGATGCTGTGTCTGACGGTTATGTTAAGCCTGATCGCTACCGTAATTCTGGCAAAAACAATTGGTGCCATGCTTCCCATTGGTGCAAAGGTATTTCACATGGATCCGGCTATTATGGCAGCACCTTTAATTACTACCATAGTGGACGCCATAAGCTTAGTTATCTATTTCCAGCTTGCCTGTTCTCTTCTTCAACTTTAATTGTTCTGGAAAAATGCGGTTAAGTCATTGTTTTTTCCAGATGTTCGTTATATAATGAAATTTGTCTGAAACATCACGAGAATGAAGATATAGGAGTGTGTTTAAAATGAATCGAATTAGAACCAGATATGCCCCAAGCCCCACAGGCCGTATGCACGTAGGCAATTTAAGAACAGCCATGTATGCGTACCTGATTGCAAAACATGAAGGTGGAGATTTTCTTCTCCGTATTGAGGATACCGATCAGGAACGTTTTGTAGAAGGTGCTGTGGAGATTATTTATAGAACATTGGAAGAGACAGGACTAGTTCATGACGAAGGCCCTGACAAGGATGGCGGAGTTGGTCCATATGTACAGAGCGAACGCCATGCTCTTGGAATGTATCTTGATTATGCCAAAATGCTGGTGGAAAAAGGAGAGGCTTACTACTGCTTCTGTACCCAGGAACGTCTGGATTCCTTAAAGAAAACCGTAGACGGTCAGGAAATCATGGTTTATGACAAGCACTGCCTTCACCTTACGAAAGAAGAGGTACAGGCTAATCTGGCGGCAGGAATGCCATACGTAATACGCCAGAATAATCCGGTTGACGGAACCACCACATTCCACGATGAAATTTACGGAGATATCACAGTAGATAACTCAGAGCTTGATGATATGGTTCTGATTAAATCCGATGGATATCCAACTTACAATTTTGCCAATGTAGTGGATGATCACCTGATGGGAATCACTCATGTGGTAAGAGGCAACGAATATTTATCCTCTTCTCCCAAATATAACCGTCTTTACGACGCGTTTGGCTGGGAAGTTCCGGTTTATGTACACTGTCCTCTGATTACCAATGAGGAACATAAAAAATTAAGCAAGAGAAGCGGCCATGCTTCTTATGAGGATTTAATTGAGCAGGGATTTATTTCTGAGGCAGTGGTTAATTATGTGGCTTTGCTTGGCTGGTCACCAGTTGGAAACCAGGAGATCTTCTCTCTCAAAGAATTAATTCAGGAATTTGATTTCCACAACATCAGTAAATCCCCTGCTGTGTTCGACATGACCAAGTTAAAGTGGATGAACAGTGAATACATGAAAGCAATGGACTTAGACAGATTTTATGAAATGGCAGAACCTTATATCAGGAAAGTCATTAAAAAGGATCTGGATTTCAGAAAGATCGCTTCCATGGTTAAGACCAGAATCGAAGTGTTCCCGGATATCGAGAATCATATTGATTTCTTTCAGGAGCTGCCGGAATATGATTGCTCCATGTATTTTAATAAGAAGATGAAGACGGACAGCCAGACCTCTCTTTCCCTGTTACAGGAGATACTTCCCATTCTGGAAGCACAGGAAGATTACAGCAACGATGCACTCTATGCTGCACTTTCCGCATTTGTTTCTGAAAAAGGATATAAAACCGGCTATGTAATGTGGCCGATCCGCACTGCAGTTTCCGGCAAGCAGATGACTCCGGCAGGTGCAACGGAAATCATGGAGGTCCTTGGAAAAGAAGAATCCTTGAATCGAATCAGAAAAGGAATCGAACTTTTAAGCAAAGAGACTTTATAGAAAAGAAGATGAAAGCAGGGGAATGGCAGAAAACCGGACTCCTGCTTCTTTGTTTGACTGGGAGGATAACATGAAACAACAAGTGACCTATGAAGGCGCCCAGAAAGAAGCAATTCTTCACCGGGATGGCCCTATGTTAGTGCTGGCTGGGCCGGGTTCAGGAAAGACATTTACCATTACACACAGAGTCTGCCATCTGATTGAGGAATATCACGTGGATCCGTCCCGCATTCTGGTCATTACATTTACCAAGGCTGCAGCGACGGAGATGAAGGAACGATTTGATGCATTGATGGGGGAGCCTGCTCCCTTTGTCAGCTTCGGCACCTTTCATGCTATATTTTTCCGTATTCTCAAATTCGCCTATCGCTATGATGCCAGGAATATTATCAGGGAAGACCAGAAAACCAGGTTCGTAAAGGAAGAAATGGACCGCTGCAGCGTGGAAGTGGAAGATGAAGGGGATTTTATTACCTCTATTTTATCAGAGATCAGCTCTGTGAAAGGAGATATGATCTCACTGGATCATTATTACTCCAAAAACTGTTCAGAGGAAATATTCAAACAGCTGTATCTGGGGTATGAGGACAGGCTGAGAAAAGCCAATCTGATTGATTTCGATGACATGCTGGTTATGTGTCATGAGCTTTTCACCCAGAGAAAAGATATTCTGGCAGCCTGGCAGAGAAAATACCAGTACATTCTGGTGGATGAGTTTCAGGATATAAACCGGGTACAGTATGAAATTGTCCGAATGCTTGCGGCGCCCGAAGATAATCTTTTTATTGTGGGAGACGATGATCAGTCCATTTACCGGTTCCGGGGAGCCAAGCCCGAAATCATGCTTGGGTTTGAAAAAGATTACAAAAAGGCAAAGAAGGTTCTATTAAATATCAATTACAGAAGCACCAGAGACATTGTGGAAACAGCGGGGAAACTGATTGCCCACAATGAAATGCGGTTTTCGAAGAAAATTGTAACAGACAAAGGTTCCGGAAAACCAGTGGTTACCAGAGTGTGGAAGGATCCACAGGAAGAAACCATGGAAATTGTGGGGGAGATTCTTAATTATGGGAAAGCAGGATATGCACTCAGTGATATTGCTGTTTTATACCGGACCAATCTTGGTCCCAGACTTTTAATTGAGAAATTTATGGAATATAATGTTCCGTTTATCACCCGGGATTCTGTTCCCAATCTATACGATCACTGGATTGCAAAGAATCTGGTCTCCTATATGAAAACGGCACAGGGAGACCGTCAGAGAGCCAACATCCTCCAGATCATCAACCGCCCCAACCGCTACATAAGCAGGGATTCGCTGGAGGACAATCCGGTAAACTTTGAGTCTGTGAAATCATTCTACCAGGACCGCAGCTTTATGGTGGAACGGATCGAACAGCTGGAATATGATTTACGGATGATAAAAAATATGGCACCAGTTGCAGCGGTTAATTATATCAGGAAAGCAATTGGGTATGATGATTATTTAAGGGAATATGCCCAGTACCGGAGGATGAAGCCGGAGGAACTCCTTGAGGTAGCGGATCAGCTTTCAGAAAGTGCGGCAGGATTTCAGTCCTTTGACCAGTGGCTGGTGCATATGAAAGAGTACGGGGAAGAATTAAATAATCGGGCAAAACTAGGACAGACAAAAGCAGAAGGCGTGGCATTAATGACCATGCACAGTTCCAAAGGGCTGGAATACAAAATTGTCTATATTTTAGACGCCAATGAGGGAGTGACCCCACACCAGAAGGCTGTTCTTCCAGCTGATTTAGAAGAGGAGCGGCGGATGTTTTATGTGGCAATGACAAGGGCCAAGGAACGGCTTCATGTAAATTATGTCCAGGAACGATACGGAAAAAAACAGGATGTATCCCGCTTTGTCAGGGAGTATCTGGAGAAGAATTAAGGAGGCAAGCTTTGATGGAATCATGTGTTCACATTTACTGCGGAGATGGAAAAGGAAAAACTACGGCAGCCATCGGTCTGGCAGTCCGTGCCAGCGGCTGTCATAAAAAGGTGCTCATTGCCCGGTTTCTTAAAACCGATCATTCCGGAGAGGTACTGGTACTTCAATCCCTTTCCGGTATCACAGTCATGCCCTGCGAGAAAAGCTTTGGATTTTTCACCAACATGACAGACGAACAAAAGAGGGAAGCCAGAGTTTATTATTCCAGCCTTCTGGACTGCGTGCTGGAAAAAGCGGCGAAAGAACCCTTTGATCTGCTGGTTTTAGATGAAATTATGGCTGTATGCAATTACGGACTGGTGGATGAGGAGAAAGTACTTCAGTTTATTTCCGGCAGGCCAGAGAAACTGGAAGTGGTGCTTACAGGAAGAAATCCATCCGATCAGCTCCTCGATCGGGCGGATTACGTATCGGAAATAAAAAAGATCAAACATCCCTATGACCGGGGTGTCAATGCCAGAAGGGGAATTGAATATTAAAAATAAAATCCCTTGATTTTTAGCCAATTGTTTGATAGAGTGAAGAAAGGTGTAAACAGACACCTATATTAAGATGGAAAAAGAGAGGTATCAGGATGGCACAGGATCCTAATTTAGAGCACGATGAGATGGAACCCCAGGAGGAGATGACAGTAACACTGACCCTGGATGATGGATCGGAACTGGAGTGCGTTGTACTTACAATT
This sequence comes from uncultured Paenibacillaceae bacterium, assembly GCA_963523055.1. GTDB lineage: Bacteria > Bacillota > Clostridia > Lachnospirales > Lachnospiraceae > Lacrimispora. The sequence goes on from CAURBV010000006.1 coordinate 203,491, forward strand.
TTCACAGCAGCTGAGAGAGATTATATCGCTCTGCTTCCTATGGAAGGCGCTGAGGCAGAAGAGGGAGAAGTTTATCTGTATCGTTATTCCGAAAGCGAAGACGGACAGCCAAATCTTGAAAATATCGAAGATGACGAAGAATATGAAATCGTTGCAGATGCCTTTGATCAGATGTTAGACGAAGCAGAATATGATGAGCTTGTCGACGAAGACGAGGAAGAAGAGTAAAAAGTGAATTAAGAATGAAAAGTCGGGAAAGGTCCGGGATATGGAGCCGGTCCCGGCTTTTGATTTTATTGCATAGAAGAAAAGGAGAAGGAAGTATGGATCGAACAGTTGATGCCAGAGGGCTGGCCTGCCCCCAGCCAGTGATCAAGGCAAAGGAAGCCATGAAAGATATGACGGAAGGGATTCTGACCATTCTTGTTGATAATGAGATTGCTGTTCAGAATGTGATGAAACTGGGAAATTATTCAGGAGTGAATCCATCTTCTACAAAGCTGTCAGATTACGAATACCAGATCCTGTTTTATATGGAAAAAGGAGCTGAGTCTGTACAGAAGAATACGTTAGAAGAATGTGCACCAGACAGCCGAAAAAAAGGTCTGGTTGCCGTACTGTCCTCTGACCAGATGGGAAATGGCAGTGAAGAATTAGGCCGTATTCTGATGAAGGGCTTTGTGTATGCCCTTACTCAGCTGGAAGAACTCCCTGAAACCATACTGCTTTACAATGGAGGCGCCAGGCTGTCAACCGAGGGCTCTTCCTCTCTGGAAGATTTAAAGTCGCTGGAAGCTCAGGGAGTTGAGATTTTAACCTGTGGGACCTGTCTGAATTTTTATGAATTAACAGAAAAACTCAGCGTAGGAACCGTAACCAACATGTATGAGATTACGGAAAAGATGGCAGGCGCCCGTCTGGTTATCCGGCCATAATACCTTTATTAAAAGCTTTGGTATTTCAGAAAGATAGCCGGATTGCATACCTTTAAATAGAGCTTATGCAGCAAAAAAGTACTTGAAAGAACAAAGAATATTTCAAGAGCTGAGCTGACAATTCCAGTCAGGAAAAAGAGAATCACGGATACCACGGTGATAACGATCAGACTGATGAAATAAGGGCGATAAACTGACGGATTCATGCAAGTAAGCTTCCATGTCACCAGATAAAGACTGATCATGAGAGAGATGGAAGCTGCAAATGACAAAAACACATGAAGAACGGCATGAAAGGGCTGTGAATCAGGCAGATAAGGGATGGTAACTGCCAGGCCTAAAAGAACGAGGGCTAATGTAGTAAATACCATCTCCTTTTTATTTCTGGGAAGTGTACGGATAATCTTTTTTAAAACGTAATAAAAATAAGCACCAACAATAATACCCCATAAAAGAAACAGGTTTTTTCTGTCTGCCAGGCTTCCAAGAACGGAAAAATTAAGGGTGAACCAGTTGGTTCCCCAGGCAAACAGTATGGTATAGACAGGGATGATAATATAAGCGGTTATGGTTAATAAAGTCATATGGCACCTCCCGGATATTTCTTCTGTTTAGTTTGCCACTAACTTGAAAAAATAACATAAAATTATGGAGATTTTAAAAATAGACAGGAAGAGGAATTAAAATGATTCAATTACCGGATAAATTTGTGGAAAAGATGAAAGGATTGCTGGGGGATGAATCCGATGCTTTCTTAAAAAGCTATGAGGAGGACCGGGCCCTGGGACTCAGAATTAACCCATTAAAAGCAGACCCTGGGGAATTTGTCCGCCAATCTCCTTTTTTATCTGAACCAGTCCCCTGGGCATCGGAAGGCTTTTATTATCAGGCAGGACAGCGCCCCGGAAAGCATCCTTATCATGAAGCCGGTGTATATTACATTCAGGAACCAAGTGCCATGGCAGTGGTAGAGCTTTTAGATCCAAAGCCAGGAGAAACGATTCTTGATCTGTGTGCAGCTCCCGGAGGAAAAACAACCCATATTGCTGGTAAATTAAAAGGGGAAGGATTTTTGCTGAGCAACGAGATTCATCCTGCCAGGGCGAAGATTCTGGCCCAGAATGTGGAGCGTATGGGAATTCGTAATTCTGTTGTTACCAATGAAGATTCTCATTCGCTGTCCCTTAGATTTCCTGAATTTTTTGATCGTATTGTGGTGGATGCACCCTGCTCTGGGGAAGGAATGTTTCGAAAGGATGAGGCGGCCAGACTGGAATGGAGCCCCGATCACGTAGAAGCCTGTGCCCGGAGGCAGATGGAAATTCTTGAAAATGCTGCCGGGATGTTAAAATCAGGGGGTACCATGGTCTATTCCACCTGTACCTTTTCTCCCGAGGAGAATGAGCAGGTAATCGAATCGTTTCTGATTTCCCACCCTGATTTTTCCGTTGTGGACAAGGGAGAACGTCCAGGTCTTTCTCATGGTATGCCAAATTGGAGTAAGTACGGATCAGAAGATTTAAAAAAGACATTCCGCATCTGGCCTCATAAGTCAGAAGGGGAAGGTCATTATCTGGCTGTATTAAAAAGAGATGGGGATAAGGTTCCTGAGAGAAAAAGATCCTGTCCTTCATATTTAAAGGATAAAGCGATCTGGAAAGAGGTAGAATTATTTTTAAAGGAACTGCTTGCAGATCCAGAAGTTTTTTTAGACAGAAAAGAATATATTCTGTTTGGAGAACAGCTTTATCTTCTTCCGCCGGAGATGATTGATTTAAAGGGAATGAAAGTAATCCGTCCGGGACTTCACATGGGTACCATAAAAAAGAACCGGTTTGAACCTTCCCATGCACTGGCTCTTTCCTTAAAAAAAGAGGAGGTTCTTTCCTGGGCAGAGATACCAGCCGATCACGAAGATATGGTGAAATATTTAAAAGGACAGACACTTTCAGCCCCCTTTTCCTGGCCAGTCAGGCTGGACAAGAAAGGCTGGGTGCTGGTTGTGACAGATGGTTATTCCATTGGGTTCGCAAAACTGGCCGCTGGAATTCTTAAAAATCATTATCCCAAAGGCCTTCGGTGGATGTAACGCCAATAAACTGCATATCTTCCGGAAGAGCTGCCTCAAAAAACATGGGAACTCTGGTGACCGGATGGATAAAATCCAGACGGAAGGAGTGGAGTGCCTGCCGATTAATGTAGCGGTAATCCGGATTATAAAGAAAATCACCTGGCAGAGGATGTCCGATGGATTTTAGATGAACCCGGATCTGGTGAGTTCGACCGGTCTCCAGCCGAAGTCCTGCAAGGGAGTGTCCTGTAACGGGATCAAAAAAAAGACGGCAAAAAAAGGTTCTTGCCGCATCGCCGTTAACCGGATCGATACAACGCTCAATGGTAGAATCGTGGGTTCTGGCTATGGGAGAGTCAATAATTCCCTCCTTTGGAAGTTCACCCTGAACCACTGCAAGATACCGTCTGTGTATTTCATGTTTTTTTACCATATCAGACAGGATACAGGCACTTAAGGGATTTTTGGCAATAATTAAGAGACCGGTGGTATCACGGTCCAGCCGGTTAATGGCTCGAAAGGTAAAAGCCTCCTGTTTATTTTGGAAATACCATGCCAGTCCATTAGCCAGGGTATTATCAAAATTCCCCTGGGAGGGGTGAATGGGAACGCCCGCCGCTTTGTTAATAACCAGAAGATGCTCATCCTCAAATAAAATGTCAATGGGCATCTTGGTGGGTACGATATTTTCTGAATCTTTCTCTTCGGGAAAGGTGATGGTAAGTACCTCTCCTTTTGCAGGTCTGTAAGTGGTGTATACTGCCCTGCCTCCGGCTGTGATTGCATTTTCCGTATTGCGTAAGCGCCGGATCAGGCCTTGGGAGTATCCCTGGTCTATTAGAAACTGCCCTATGGTTTTAGGGTCGGAAGCTTCTGCGATTAAGTAATTTATGGTCATTTTCATAAACCGATTCTATCATGAGGGAACATGATTGACAAGAAGCAACTTGCGTGTATAATTAATTTGTAAAAATGGAAAGGGGGATATCAGATGTTTAATGAAGAAACGTATGAAGAATTAGAAGCAGAGTTTGACAAATACCATATTGAGGAAGAAGTAGAGGAGGTTTTGCTTGATCTTGCAGAAGCGCTGGCAGATAAGGGAATTCTGGATAAAGAATTGAATTTGACGGAATCCTATGGTAAGACCCAGATCTATGCAACCGGAATCTGCACTGACGAAGATGGTGAGGTCAATGTTTTAATTAAACAAATAAAGATTGGCAAAAAAGAATATGAAATCAATGATTATTTTCTATAAATAATCGAAAGAGAAACGGAGGCAGTACAACATGATGGGAGACCGTGATAAATACTCCCCCAAAGAGCTTGGCATCGATTTGCTGTGTGATCTTGTGGGAGCACTTTTATTTAATGTGGGAATCTATAACTTTGCTGTCAATGCACAGTTTGCACCGGTGGGAGTATCAGGTATTGCATTAATATTGCGTTATCTGTTCGGATTGCCTATGGGTATCACCAGCATCGTTTTAAATATCCCCATTATACTGGTCAGCTATAAGCTTTTGGGACGAGGCTTTCTTCTGCGATCCATGAAAAGCATGCTGATCTTTGCACTGGTACTGGATTATGTTGTTCCCATGTTTCCTGCCTATCAGGGCAATCCTCTCTATGCATCGGCGTGTACCGGAATTTTTTCCGGGCTTGGTTTAACCCTGGTATATTTAAGAAACGGTTCCACTGGAGGAACGGATTTCCTGGTTATGGCAATCAGAAAGATATTTCCTCATCTTACCATCGGCAAGATCTCCCTTGTGGTGGACGCCGTAGTAATCATAGCGGGCGGACTGGTGTTTCGAAATGTGGATGCTGTGATACTTGGTCTGGTTTCTTCTATCGTGACGACCATGGTAATTGATAAAATCATGTATGGTCTGGGTGCCGGCAAACTGGTATTTGTGGTTACCTCCCATGAAGAGGAGGTAGCATGTAAAATTGAAGAATCAACGGGCAGAGGCTGCACCTTTTTAAAAGGCCAGGGGTCTTTTACCAAAGATGAAAAGAATGTGGTTATGTGCGCATGCAACAATTCTCAGGTAGTCTCCATCCGAAGAGCAATTCACGAAACGGACAAGGATGCATTCCTGATCATAACTGATTCCAACGAAGTTTATGGGGAGGGCTTTAAGCCCATAAGCGGACAATTTTAGCGGATAAAAAGCAGAGTGGAAAGGAGCGCATCACTGTTTCATATGCTTCTCCTTTCCAGCTGCATGATCCACCATTCCGTCTTTCTTTAAAAAACTGGCTCTTTTTACGCTGTCAGTACCAAATTTGCTGCGGATATGATCCACAGCTTTTTCCATCTCTTTCATCTTTTTCGATTGTTCTGATTCAAATAAGTTCATCTGCAAATATCCCTCATCCGAAATCTTGGTGGCGCGCACACCCAAAAGACGAAGGGGCGTCCGGTCCCAGAATTCTTCCAGCAGTCTGCAGGCGTGTTCATAAATAAGAGTGGTGGAATCCGTAGGACAGTTTAAGGTAGTCTGATGGGTGGTGGTATGAAAATCCCAATCCTTAATCTCCACGCAGACACAGTCACACAACACATGATCTCTGCGCAATCTGGCACCTACTGTTTCGCTTAAGGATAAAAGAATCGATCGGGCTGTTTCCATGTCTTCCACATCTCTTGACAAAGTGGTGCTGTTTCCATACCCCTTATTCACTGGTTCCCGGTAACCGACCGGAGAGGTATCAATTCCGCAGGCATAATCGTGGATTAATACCGCATATTTTTCTCCCAGCAGGTGTTTTAAATATTTTACATCACAGGCTGCCAGCTGTCCGATGGTATGAATGCCGATCCCCACAAGCTTCTGCTTCGCAGAATGTCCTACAAAAAACAGCTCTCCCACAGGAAGAGGCCACATCTTGGTATTAATCTCATGGGCAAACAGAGTGTGGCAGAGGTTGGGCTTTTTAAAATCCGAAGCCATCTTGGCCAGCAGCTTATTGGGCGCAATACCGATATTCACCGTAAATTTCAGTTCCTGCCAGACCCTCTCCCGTATGAGATTGGCTGTATCAATGGGAGATCCGAACAGATGAATGGTGGAGGTCATATCGAGAAATGCTTCGTCAATGCTGAACTGCTCAATGTCCGGTGTATAGTCACACAAAAGATCCATCAGTCTTTTGGAATACTCCAGATAGATATCAAAGCGGGCTGGAACCACGGTAAGCCCCGGACATTTGCGAAGAGCCTGGGCGATGGGTTCTCCGGTTGTAATTCCATATTCTTTGGCAGGTGTGGATTTCGCCAGCACAATCCCGTGTCTTAACTGGGCATCACCGCCGACTGCAGAGGGGATGGTGCGCAAATCAAGAGCTTCCGGGTTCTGTCTTAAGCGGTCTGCAGATTCCCAACTTAAGAATGCTGAGTTAACATCAATATGGAAAATAAGAGGCTCCGTTACCATATCCGATTCTCCTTTTTTCTTTTATTATATCGAAAATATGTTCGGAATGTAAAGGGGAATAATTAAAAAATACGCGGAATAGGATAAAATAAAGTCTAGGGGGAGGCTCTTTTATGAGGCATGCCAAAGGAATACTCCTGGCAGCAGCAGGAATCGCCATTGTTACCTTTATTGGAACGTTCGCGGTAAAGCTGGCAGAAAAAGAGACCATTAAAAACCATACATCAGTGACTTCAGAAAAAATGGATCATAAGACACAAATTGAGACAACCGATGAACTTAACCTTTATGCTCAGTCAGCAGTATTAATGGATGCCTCAACCAACCGGATTTTATATGGAAAAAACGAGGAGCTGGTGCGCCCCATGGCCAGTACAACTAAGATCATGACCTGTATTATCGCTCTTGAAAACGGCAATCTGTCTGATCCGGTCGCTGCCACCCAGAATGCGGCTAACCAGCCCAAGGTTCATCTGGGAGTTTATAAAGGAGAGACGATCTATTTAAAGGATCTGCTCTACAGTCTGATGCTTGAATCACACAACGATGCAGCCATGATGATAGCAGAGCATGTAGGGGGAAGCAGAGAGGGGTTTGCTAAACTCATGAATCAGAAAGCAAAAGAGCTGGGCTGCAGCAATACTTACTTTATTACTCCCAATGGTCTGGATGCGAAGGAGGAGAATGACGGAGAAATAAAAGAACATTCTACCACAGCAGCCGATTTAGCAAGGATTATGAATTACTGCATTGGAAATTCTCCAAAAAGTAAAGAGTTTTTGGAAATAACCGGAACCCAGAGCTATTATTTTACAGATGTTGATGGGAAAAGATCCTTTAGCTGCACAAACCACAATGCACTTTTAAGCTCTATGAGCGGGGCGTTCTCAGGAAAAACAGGGTTTACCGGTGGTGCAGGCTATTCCTATGTGGGTTCAGTGAAAAGTGATGGTAGAATTTTCACCATCGCCCTGTTAGGGTGTGGCTGGCCTCCTCACAAAACCTGGAAATGGTCCGATGCCAGAAAACTTTTTCAGTACGGAATGGATCGTTTTCATTACCGGGATGTATATGAAGAAGTACCCATGCCAGACGTGCTGATTCATGAGGGAATTCCCATATCAGGTGGGCTTGACAAGCCGGTTTTCATTGCCAGTTCCATGGCAGAAGACAGGGAGAAGAGTCTTAAACTCCTGCTGGCAGATGATGAGAAGGTAACTGTGAAGACCAGCATTCCGGATAAAATAGAGGCTCCTGTTAAGAAAGGACAGAAAATAGGGTCAGTTACATATTGGTTAAACAACCAGCCAGTGAGGGAATATCCGGTTTATTTAACGGAAGGAACCAAACGCCTGACTGTTATCTGGTGCCTTAAAAATATAGTTACCCGTTATCTTTCCATGCCTGGTTTTTCCCAAATACTGACTTCCTCTTAGTGGAATCTTATGATATACTTGACAAAAATACAATTCCTTTTGATGAGAGTTATGCTGCGAAAGGAATGGGAGGAAATCATAAAAATGAATGAAAAAAACACCGGTTTCGTGGGAAGAATAAAGCTTGAAAAGCTGCATAATACCAGAGATTTAGGCGGATTAAAGACTCAGGATGGGAAGATGATACTGCCGGGCAGGCTGATCAGGAGTGGTACCCTTTACGAGGCAACCGGAGAGGATATCCGTATATTATCCCACTGCTGCGGTCTTGGGACAGTAATTGATTTTAGAACGGCAACGGAAAGAAAACAAAAGCCGGATCCGGATATGCCGGGAGTCCGTAATATATTCAATCCCATTCTGGATGAGAAGACGGTGGGAATCACCTTTGAAGAGGATGAACAAGAGGCAGAGGAAGGGGAACCAGATGCGATAAAGTCAATCCTTCTCCATGCCTCTTCATTAGGTGGGAAGCCGGAAACATATGTGGACAGGCTTTACGAGGATCTGGTTTTAAATGACCATGCTGCTGATTCTTATTCCCGTTTTTTTGATCTTTTGCTGGAAGCAGATGACAGAGCGGTTTTATGGCACTGCACGGCCGGAAAGGACCGGGTAGGAGTTGGGACGGCCCTTCTTCTGACTGCCCTGGGAGTACAGCGGGAAGCAATAATAAAAGATTTCGTAAAAACCAATGATTATGTAATGGCACAGGTAAACCAGACCTGTTGCCTGATTGAACAGCAGACTGGGGACAAGGGTCTTGCAGACTGCGTCCGCGTATTATTTACTGTTTCAGAGGACTACATTCTCCGTGCATTTTCTGCCATCGAACAGTCTTATGGAACCATAGACCATTACCTGTCAGAACGTCTCTTTGTAACTCCCGAAAAAAGGAATGAGCTGAGAGCAAAATTTTTAGCATAATAAGAAGTTGAAAGGAAGTTACTGAAGTATGAATTTAAAAAAAATAGCGACGGTGCTGGCAGGAAACACCGTATATGCACTTGCTGTTTCCCTGTTTATTCTTCCAAACGGACTGATTACAGGAGGTACCACAGGTCTCGCTTTAGTATCCCATGCAAAACTGGGGATTCCCATAGCTCTTTTTATAGGAGTTTTTAATATCATTATGTTTGTTGCAGGTGCTTTCGTACTGGGGAAGGCGTTTGCCCTGACAACCATGATCAGTACCTTTTATTATCCCTTTATTCTGGGGGTATTTGAAAGGCTGTCCGGTAATATGGTCATAACCCAGGACCGTATGCTTGCCACTGTATTTTCCGGTCTTTTAATTGGTGCCGGCATTGGGATGGTGATACGGGCCGGGGCTTCTACAGGAGGAATGGATATTCCGCCGCTGATACTGAATAAAAAGTGGAATTTGTCGATATCCCAGACCATGTCGGTTTTTGACTGCATGATTCTGCTTTCCCAGATGATTTTTTCCAGTATGGAACAGATTCTTTACGGAATCCTTCTTGTTCTTTTATACACAATGGTTCTTGATAAAGTTCTTATGACAGGCCGTAATCAGATGCAGGTAAAGGTCATAAGTAAAAAGTATGACCAGATCAGTCAGGAGATACAGCGGCGTATGGACAGAGGGACAACCCTGCTTGCCAGCGAAGGAGGACATTTAAGAGAATCATCCTTTGCTGTTCTTACAGTAATATCAGGGAGGCAGCTGCCCAAACTCAATGAACTGGTTCTTGAAATTGATCCCAATGCCTTTATGATTATTAATCAGGTTACAGAGGTACGCGGGCGAGGCTTTACACTTCACAAAGAATATAAATAATTAAATATGCGGACAAATATCTTACGGAAAAATGACTAAGGTTTACGGTTTTGGGAACTCTATTGACTTCCAATCTTTACCGGTGCTATACTGTGCCCGAAGCAGTAAATGGACGCAGGGAGGAACGAAAAAAAGATGCTCAGGAAAAGATTCGGTATCGTTTGTTTTATCATTGCACTGGCTGTGTTTTTTGCAGCTGGCTGCGGGAAAAAGGGTGAATCTGCCGCTGGCACAGGCGCTGGGCAGATAACTGAATCAGAGGCTGCGGACAGTAATAGGAAAAAGTCCGTATCGGAAAGCAGCATAGATGGAACGGTTTCATCAGAAGACGGGGAACCGGATTCAATTATGAAAGATCAGGAAGAGATGCAGGCGGACGAGACCTACGGGGGACCGGGAAAGCAGGCGGAAGCCTTTGCGGAAAAAATACAGGAAGCAGTTTCAGATAAAAATTTAGAAGAACTGGCAGAACTGATAGCTTATCCATGTGTATTTATCAATGGGGATCAGGAAACAATTATTTTAAAAAAGCAGGAAGATTTATTAAAGCTGAATCCGGATATGGTATTTGGGGATGATTTAATGGTATCAATCGCTAAGGTGGACACAGCTACCTTAAAGAAATCCGAGGCAGGAATTGTGATGGGAGAGGGTGCTTCAAGGATTGTATTCCAGGAAACAGCAGATGGCAGCATTGGGATTACGGAAATGAAAGAATAACATTGTATACAACATACAAAAACATTCGACAAAATTATACAAAATGCCGGAAAATTTTACACGAATCGATATTATGCCAACGAAAATTAGGAGCAAGAGACAATGGATTGTAAGAAATCCATAGTTTTTTGCTCTTTTTTTACTAAAAAGAACTTGAAATAAGTTGAAATTAATTATACAATTATAATTGGCAGAAATTGGTGTTATTATATAGTCCTATCGTTGTTTTTTTAACGGAGGCTATGCAAATATTACAAAATGGAGGATTGCAAAATGAGTAATTCAACACAAACATCAGCAAGTAATCGAATTCACGCTTTGCTTGATGAAAACAGTTTTGTTGAAGTCGGCGGCTATGTAACAGCCAGAAGTACAGACTTTAACATGACGGCAAGAGAAACTCCTTCTGACGGTGTTGTTACCGGCTATGGAACCATTGGGGGCTGCCTTGTGTATGTTTACAGTCAGGACTCAGCTGTTTTTGGTGGGGCTGTAGGAGAGATGCATGCTAAAAAAATCACAAGACTTTATGCCATGGCAATGAAAATGGGAGCGCCGGTAATCGGTCTGATCGACTGTGCCGGATTAAGACTTCAGGAGGCAACAGATGCCTTAAACGGCTTTGGTGAAATTTATATGAGCCAGACTTTAGCATCAGGAGTAGTTCCGCAGATCACAGCGATTTTTGGCACCTGCGGCGGTGGAATGGCTGTTTCTGCAGCTATGGCAGATTTTACTTTTATGGAAGGAAAGTCTGCAAAGCTGTTTGTTAATTCACCCAATGCCATTCAGGATAACTATACAGAAAAATTAAATACCGCTTCCGCAAGTTTCCAGAGCAGGGAAGCAGGACTGGTAGATTTTATCGGAGAGGAAGATGAGATTTTTGAAAACATCAGAACTCTGGTAACGATTTTACCTGCCAATAGCGAGGATGACATGTCTTATGATGAGTGCACGGATGATTTAAACCGCGTATGCTCCGATTTAGCAAACTATGTTGGTGATACGAAAATTGCGCTCACACAGATTTCTGATAATCATTTCTTTATGGAGACCGGAAAAGAATATGGCTCCTCTATGGTTACCGGCTTTATCCGTTTAAACGGAATTACTGTGGGCTGCGTTGCCAATCGAACAGAATCCTATGACGAGAGTGGATTAAAGACCATGACCTGTGAAGCAAAATTAACGGGACAAGGCTGTGAGAAGGCTGCAGAGTTTGTTGGTTTCTGTGATGCTTTTGATATCCCGCTTCTTACCCTGGTAAACGTTACCGGCTATGAGAGCACAACCGGATCTGAAAAAACCATTGCAAAAGCAGCTGCAAAGCTTACTTATGCATTTGCCAATGCAACAGTTCCGAAAGTTACCCTTGTAGTTGGTCAGGCACTGGGAAGCGCTTACCTGACCATGAACAGCAAATCCATTGGTGCGGATATTGTATATGCATGGCCGGAAGCAGCCATAGGAATGATGGATCCGGTTCAGGCAGCAAAAATCATGTATGCAGATGAGATTGCAAAGGGAGAAGATGGAAAAGCAGTGATGGAGGAGAAGGCCGAAAGCTATCGTGCCCTTCAGTCCAGCCCGCTTTCAGCAGCTAAAAGAGGATATGTTGATGACATTATCGATGCCAGTGAAACAAGAGCCAGAGTAATCGCTGCATTTGAGATGTTATTCACAAAGAGAGAGGATCGTCCGGCGAAAAAACATGGCACGATATAGAATGAGGTGACAGGCATATGAAATTAAATTTGAAACGAGCAGTAGTGGGTCTTACTATGGCAGTCTGCCTCTTTTCATTATCTGCATGCGGTGCTGCCAGTAAAAAGTCCGAAGGCATTGATGCTGATATGAAGGCGCAGCTTGAGCAGATTCCCGTCGCCTCGTATCTGGAGCTGTACACCGGTCTCGAGGATAAAGATACCGAGCAGATGCGAAAGAGCCTGACGAAAAAGGATGAAGTGGCTGCGTTAGCAGAGGGAATCGATTCCTGGAATAATGTAAAGGGTGATTTAGGCGGTTTTGTTTCAGCTTCGGATTCTGTAAAATTAGAAGAAAGCAAGGATGGATACAGTGCTACAGTCAATACCGTATTTGAAAAGAGAAATATGGACTTTACCGTAACCTTTGACCATAAGCTTTCCAAGATAACCGGAGTGGCATTTGTTCCAGAGTACAATATAGCTGAAAAGATGGAAAAAGCCGGTTTTAATACGCTCATGGGAATGGGAACGGTATTTGTTGTATTGATTTTCATCAGTATGCTGATTGGTGGTTTCCGCTATATCAGTATATTTGAAGAGAAACTGCTTAATAAAAAGAACGTAGCGGAAATAAAGGTGGCTGTTGAAGCTGAACCGATATTTACCCAACCCCTCGCAGAGGAAGACGAGCTGAAGGATGATCTGGAACTGGCAGCTGTAATAACAGCAGCGATTGCAGCATCTGAAGGAGTATCACCAAGCGGTCTTGTTGTTCGTTCCATTAAACGTGCAGCAACCGGTAATTGGAAAAAAGCATAAAATCAGGAGGATTGTCATCATGAAAAATTATAAAATTACAGTGAATGGTAATGTTTACGATGTAACCGTAGAAGAAACAACAGGTACAGCAGCAGTATCTGCTCCGGCAGCGGTATCCGCACCGGTTAAAGCAGCAGCTCCCGCTCCGGCACCTAAAAAAGAAGCAGCAAAAGGACCGGAAGGTTCCGTAAAAGTAACTGCACCAATGCCAGGCAAGATTCTTGGTGTTAAGGTTAGTGCAGGACAGTCTGTTAAAAAAGGCGAAGTTCTTCTTGTTCTGGAAGCCATGAAGATGGAGAATGAAATCGTAGCACCTTCCGATGGAACAGTTGCCAGCGTTCAGGCAGCAGTGGGTGATTCCGTAGAAGCAGGCGCAACTTTGGCTACATTAAACTAGTACGGAAAGATCCGCTATCACAATAAATAGCGCGGATTCCTTATGGAGGGATTAACATGGATTATATTAGTAATACATTCACCAATCTTCTTCAGCAGACCGCATTCTTCAACCTGACTGCAGGTAACATGCTTATGATCCTGGTCGCTTTTCTGTTTTTATATCTGGCGATTCAAAAAGGGTTTGAGCCACTGCTTCTGGTGCCGATTTCTTTTGGTATGCTGTTGGTAAATATCTATCCAGATATTATGAAAGAAGTTGGAGCGGATGGTGCCGGCGGCGGACTGCTGCAATATTTCTTTAAACTGGATGAATGGGGGATTCTTCCTCCGCTTATCTTCATGGGTGTAGGAGCTATGACAGACTTTGGTCCGCTTATTGCGAACCCTAAGAGCTTTCTGTTAGGAGCAGCTGCCCAGTTCGGTATTTATACCGCATATTTTCTTGCGATTTTTATGGGATTCAGCGATAAAGCAGCTGCAGCGATCTCCATTATCGGAGGCGCAGATGGCCCTACCTCTATTTTCCTGGCAGGTAAACTGGGAATGACTTCTCTGATGGGACCGATTGCAGTTGCGGCATATTCCTATATGGCTCTGGTTCCAATTATACAGCCACCGATTATGAAGCTTCTCACAACGGAGAAAGAGCGTAAGATTAGGATGGAACAGCTTCGTCCGGTATCCAAACTTGAGAGAATTCTGTTCCCAATCATTGTAACAACTGTTGTATGTATGATTTTGCCAACAACTGCTCCTTTAATTGGTATGCTGATGCTTGGCAACTTATTTAAAGAATCCGGAGTTGTAAAGCAGCTGACGGAAACGGCTGCCAACGCATTGATGTATATTGTAGTAATTCTTCTGGGTACTTCAGTAGGAGCGACCACAAGTGCGGAGGCATTCCTAAATTTAGACACAATTAAAATTGTTATTCTGGGACTGGTTGCATTTTCATTTGGAACAGCTGCAGGTGTTCTGTTCGGAAAGATCATGTGCAAACTGACAGGAGGCAAAGTAAATCCGCTCATCGGTTCCGCCGGTGTATCCGCAGTTCCCATGTCAGCCCGTGTATCCCAGAAAGTCGGAGCAGAGGCTGATCCAACCAACTTCCTGCTGATGCATGCCATGGGACCAAACGTAGCCGGTGTTATCGGTACTGCAGTAGCAGCCGGTACATTCATGGCTATTTTCGGAGTGAGATAATCGAACCGGATATCATGACGATACCCGAAAAGCAAAGTAAATGAACAATAACCAGGAGGTAAGAAAATGGCAGATATAGAAAAAAAGCCGGTTAAGATTGTAGAGACAGTTCTTCGTGACGCTCATCAGTCTTTGCTTGCTACAAGAATGACAACTGAGCAGATGCTTCCCATCGTGGGGAAGATGGACCAGGTTGGTTATTATGCAGTTGAATGCTGGGGCGGTGCTACCTTTGATTCATGCCTGCGCTTCTTAAAAGAAGATCCCTGGATGAGACTGAGAAAATTAAGAGACGGATTTAAGAATACAAAACTGCAGATGCTGTTCCGCGGCCAGAATATTCTGGGATACAATCATTATGCTGATGATGTAGTGGAATATTTTGTTCAGAAATCCATATCAAACGGAATTGATATTATCCGTATATTTGACTGTCTCAATGATATGCGTAACTTACAGACTGCAGTTTCAGCCTGTAACAAAGAGAAGGGTCATGCCCAGGTTGCATTAAGCTATACACTGGGTGATTCCTATACTCTGGATTACTGGAAAGACATTGCGAAGAGAATTGAGGATATGGGCGCAGATTCCATCTGCATTAAGGATATGGCCGGACTTTTAACACCGTATAATGCGGATGAGCTGGTTCGTGCATTAAAGGAGTCTACCAAGCTTCCCATTGACCTTCATACCCATTATACATCCGGTGTTGCTTCCATGACCTATTTAAAGGCAGTGGAAGCAGGCTGTGATATTATTGACACAGCCATGTCACCTCTGGCTTTAGGTACCAGCCAGCCAGCCACTGAAGTTATGGTGGAAACCTTCCGCGGAACACCATATGACACAGGATATGATCAGAACCTGCTGGCTGAAATTGCAGCTTATTTCCAGCCGATCAGAGATGAGGCATTAAAGAGCGGCCGGTTAAATCCAAAAGTGCTTGGTGTGGATATTAAGACACTCCAGTATCAGGTGCCAGGCGGTATGCTTTCCAACCTTGTCAGCCAGTTAAAGGAAGCAGGACAGGAAGATAAATATTTACAGGTATTAGAAGAGGTTCCAAGAGTAAGAGCTGACTTTGGTGAGCCACCTCTGGTTACTCCATCTTCCCAGATTGTGGGAACTCAGGCTGTATTAAACGTGATCAGCGGGGAACGTTACAAGATGGTAACCAAGGAGACCAAAAAAATCCTTATGGGTGAGTTCGGACAGACAGTAAAACCCTTTAATCCAGAAGTACAGAAAAAGATCATTGGTGATGAAACACCGATTACCTGCCGTCCGGCTGACTTAATCGCACCACAGCTTCCTCAGTTTGAGAAAGAATGTGCACAGTGGAAACAGCAGGATGAAGATGTTCTGTCCTATGCTCTGTTCCCAAGTGTTGCAAAGGAATTCTTTGAATACCGTGCAGCGCAGCAGACAGGTGTGGATTCCACTCTGGCTGATAAACAGAATAAGACTTATCCGGTTTAATAAACCAGATTTAGAATCAGGCTTTGGAGTTCCCTGCTACAGGGACTCCAGGCCTGTTTTTTTAAAAAATGGAGGGGATTTTATTGACATTCCCATAGAAGAGAATATAATAGTTGTATAGTCAATAGTTGCAAATACAATTATTGTAATAATCAATGTGGAGAAGAAAACATGAATAATCTGCTGCATTATGCCAGGAAGTACAAAAAAGAATTGATTCTTGCAATTATCTGCATCGAGGCTGAGACCGTATTTGAACTGATCATACCAATGATTATGGCAGATATTATTGATGTGGGAGTTGCAAGCGGCAACAAAAGTTATATTTTAATGAAGGGAGGACAGATGATTGCCTTTGCAGCAGTTGCTCTTTTACTGGGGCATGCCTGCGCACGTTTTACAGCAATCTGTGGGAATGGAATCGGTGCGGAGATCCGCAAAGCAGAATTTCAGAAGATGCAGACCTATTCCTTTGCCAATACAGACCGATTCAGCACATCCTCCCTGGTAACAAGACTCACCAGTGACGTTACCACCATTCAGAATTCCATAACCAATGGGATGCGTCCCGGATTTCGTTCGCCGGTGATGATGCTGACCGCTTTGGTGGTATCCTTCCGGCTGAATGCCCGCCTGGCGATGGTATTTTTTATAGCTGCTCCCCTGCTTGCGGTAATCTTATTTTTTATTATTCAGAATGTAAGACCCCTTTATGGGAAAATGCAGGGCGCCATGGATTTAGTAAACCGTGCCATACAGGAGAACTTAAGAGCAATTCGTGTAGTAAAGGCATATGTCCGGGGGGAGTATGAGACAGAAAAATTCGGAGAGGTCAATACATATTTAAGGAACACCTCCGAACGCTCCTTCTCACTGGCAGCTCTCAACATGCCTGCCATGCAGTTTGTTATGTACGGAACCATTTTAAGCATTCTCTGGTTTGGCGGGAATCTTGTAATTGGAGAACATATGAAGGTGGGGGCCCTCACCAGCTTTTTAAGTTATGTGCTTCAGGTGCTGAATTCTCTTATGATGTTTTCCAATGTATTCCTTTTGTTTACCAGATCCTTAACTTCCTGGAGAAGAATTTCAGAAGTTCTTGTAGAAGAGCCTGAAATCCGTGATGACCGTGCAACTGACATTGAGATTACAAGGGGAGGCATACAGTTTGATCATGTCTATTTCAAATACAGGGAGACAGCAAAAGAATATGTACTTTCTGATATATCCTTTCAGATTTTACCTGGCCAGACGGTAGGAATTATCGGGCAGACCGGTGCTGCAAAAAGCACACTGGTTCAGCTGATCCAGCGGTTGTATGAGATAAACTCGGGAGAAATTCTAATCGATGGACAGCCGATTTACAAGTATACCCAGGATCATTTAAGAGAAGCCATTGGTATGGTTTTACAGAAAAACACGTTATTTTCAGGAACAGTGAAAGAAAATCTCTGCTGGGGAAAGGAGAATGCTTCCGACGAAGAGATCAAAGAAGCATGCCGGATTGCCTGTGTGGACGAATTCATCGATCGTCTGGACGCAGGGCTTGATACAGTCCTTGGACAGGGAGGCGTGAACCTTTCCGGCGGGCAGAAACAGAGGCTTTGCATCGCAAGGGCAATCTTAAAAAAACCCAGAATACTGATTCTGGATGACTCAACCAGTGCGCTTGATACAGCTACAGAGCAAAAGATCAATGACGGCTTAAAGGATGCACTTCCTGATATGACCAAGATTATAATCAGCCAGAGAATTTCTTCCGTATCCCATGGAGACCAGATTATTATCTTAGACGACGGAAAGGTGAATGCAGTCGGTACTCATGATGAACTTTTAAACCATAATGAAATATATCGGGATATCTTTGAATCCCAGCAGAAAGGAGGGGGGCTTTTGGCATGAAACAGACAGGACGTGCAAGACCAAAGGATGCAAAAAAGACCCTTTTCCATCTTTTAAAGTATATTGGGCATTACAGGATTTCCATTTTGATTATAGCAGTTCTGGTATGCATCAGTGCATGTTCGGGAATTATGGGAACCTATCTTTTAAAGCCGGTGATAAACAACTATATCCTGCCAGGGGACATTCCCGGTCTCATCCGCATGATTTTTATTATGGGCGGGATCTATCTGGCAGGGGCACTTTCCTGTCTGGTTTACAGCAGAATGATGGTTCATGTTTCCCAGCAGGTGGTGAGTGAAATCCGAATGGATTTATTCCGCCATACACAAAAGCTTCCTCTCGTTTATTTTGATACTCATACCCATGGAGAACTGATGAGCCATTTTACCAATGATGTGGATACCATTTCGGAGGCGTTAAATAACAGCTTTACCCTGCTGATTCAAAGTTTCATTACTTCAACCGGAACTATCATCATGCTGTTGATCCTGGATGTGCGTCTTTCCATGATTGTTGTTTTCTTTCTTGTGGTTATGCTTCTCTATATCCGACATAACGGAAAGATAAGTAAAAACTATTTTGCAAAGCAGCAGAGAAATCTGGGAAGTATCAATGGGTTTGTAGAAGAAATGGTAGAGGGTCAGAAAGAGGAAAAGATTTTCCGCCATGAGAAACAGGATTTTGAGAAGTTCTGTGAATTAAATGAAGCACTCCGGCTTTCCGCTACCAACGCGTCCATCTATACAGGAATTACAGTACCCACAATTGTTGCGCTGTCTTATTTTAACTATGCAGTCTCTGCCTGTGTGGGAGGTCTGTTTGCAATCGCGGGGCTGATTAACCTGGGTACGCTGGCCTCTTATCTGGTGTATGTAAGACAAAGCGCCATGCCGATGAACCAGTTTACCATGCAGATTAATTTCCTGATGGTGGCTCTGGCAAGTGCGGAGAGGATCTTTCTGATGATGGAAGAAGAGCAGGAAGTGGATGAGGGAGATGTGACACTTGTCAAAGCAGAAGAAGGGGATCATGGAGTTTTAATGGAATCCCAGACTTATACAGGGCGCTTTGCATGGAAGGTGCCAGATAAGAAAGAAGGATACCGGCTGATCCCTCTGGAGGGAGATGTTCGTTTTCATGATGTGGTATTTGGCTATAATCCAGAACACTCCATATTGAATGGAATTACTTTATATGCAAAGCCCGGACAGAAAATAGCGTTTGTGGGATCTACAGGAGCGGGAAAAACCACCATCATTAATCTGGTCAACCGGTTCTATGAATTAAACGGAGGGCTGATTACCTATGATGGAATTGACATCCGGCAGATTAAAAAGGATGACTTAAGGCGATCTATTTCACTGATTGTACAGGATACACATTTATTTACCGGTTCCATTGCCGATAATATCAGATATGGAAGGCTGAATGCGACGGAGGAGGATGTGCGGGAAGCTGCAAAAATTGCCAATGCAGATTCCTTTATCAGAAGACTTCCTGCCGGATATGATACACTGCTTGAAAATGATGGAAGTAATTTATCCCAGGGACAAAGACAGCTAATTGCCATTGCCAGAGCTGCCATCTCCCGTCCGCCGGTACTGGCCATGGATGAGGCCACCAGTTCCATTGATACCCGTACGGAAAAACTGATTGAGAAAGGGATGGATACGCTGATGAAAGGGCGGACCGTGTTTGTCATTGCCCACAGGCTATCAACCGTCCGAAATTCCCATGCCATTTTGGTACTGGAGCGTGGAGAGATTATTGAACGTGGAAACCATGAAGAACTTCTTGAAGAGCAGGGGAAGTATTATCAGCTCTATACAGGGCAGTTTGAATTGGAATAAATTAAGAAAGAAGGAGGCAGATTGTGAATAAACAAAGTATCAGGGAATTGATGGTGCGGGGTGAAAAAGCAAGAAAACAGATTTTTTTCCCTCTGTTGTCTGATTTAGGACTGACGCCCGGTCAGGGGCAGGCGAAAATACTGTATCATCTTCAGCAAGAGGACCGCATTACCCAGAAAGAGCTGGCAGACCGATGCAGAATCGATGCAGCAGCCATGTCCAGAAATATCGATAAGCTGGAAGGACTGGGGCTTCTTGTCCGGGAAAGCAATCCTGATTGCAGAAGATCGTTTTCCATCTGCCTGACAGAAAAGGGATATCAGGAAGCAGGAGAAATACGAAAAGTATTCGAGCAGTTTGAAGAGATTGCTGGTGAGGGAATCTCTCAGGCAGATATGGATGTATTTTACAGAGTTATGGAAAATATGTGTGACAATCTGGAACGTTATAATGTCAGTGACAGTGAAGAATAGCGGGAAGGGTTTTAGGCAGCGGAGTGCTTATGCATTCCGCTGTTTTTTACATGTTAAAAAATGAAAGATTTTCTTACAAATATTTCCAATTAGTTGAAGATTAACTGATTGTGTTGACACATGGTATCATTTGTCATTATAATAAAATAATGTATGATTTACATATAACTGGTAATGAAAATACTTAAGGGTATTATGGGAGAAACAGATGAGAAAGTATAAAAAAGCTGGCAGGATGGCAGCAATTCTTGCCAGTGTTCTGGTGATCGATTCTTTTGTAGGACCGATATTGCCTTACATAGATACGTATGCTTATACGAATAAGTCGGCGACGGTGAATGCTTCAACACTGAATGTGAGAAGCGGACCGGGTACTTCCTATTCAATCGTTACAAAACTGACCAATGGTGCAGCTGTCACTGTGGTCAATGAAAAGAACGGATCGGATGGAGCCCTCTGGTATGAGATACGCTTTAACAATTCCAACGGACAAACCGTGTCAGGTTACGTGACAAAAAGCTATTTAAATTTCGCCGCAGTTTATACCAGCAATGCTGATTTCGAGTCAAGACTGTCTGCACAGGGGTTCCCTGAAAGCTATAAGACCCGCTTAAGGGCGCTTCATGCCCAGTATCCCAATTGGGTGTTTACTGCTCAGAAAACAAATATAGACTGGAATACTGCAGTAAAAGAAGAGAGCCTGGTAGGTAAGACACTGGTACATACAAACAGTATGTCTTCCTGGAAATCCACGGAAACCGGTGCTTATGACTGGAACAACAGTACCTGGGTAGGATTTGACGGAAGCAGCTGGGTTACGGCATCAGAGGATATTGTAAAGTATTATATGGATCCCAGGAATTTCCTGGACGAAACCAATGTATTTCAGTTTTTAACACATACCTATGACAGCAACAAGCATACAATGGAAGGATTAAATACCATGGTTAAGGGGACCTTCCTGTCAGGAGGTACCGTTAATACAGATACGTCCCAGTCAGGCGGGACCACCTCAACAGAGAGTGGTACGTCTACGAATTCAGGTAATTCCTCAGGTCCCGGAGCCAATATTGGTCCTGGCGGAAAAACAGAAACACAGGGTTCTTCTTCCGGCAATGTAAGCCAGGAATCACCTCATGCATCCATTACACCCAACCATGCATATGTTCTTATGGATTATGGGCCCGGAGCAAGTCTTACAGGACCTTCTGCTTCTGCGCCTTCTACTGGGACTACCACTGGAAGCGGTGCTTATGCCAATATGATCATGAATGCAGCCACGCAGTCCGGGGTTAATCCTTATGTTCTGGCAGCGATGATCATTCAGGAGCAGGGTTCTGCAGGTACCGGCAAAAGTATTTCCGGTACAGAATCAGGCTATGCCGGGTTTTACAATTTCTTTAATATTGAAGCATATCAGTCTGGAAACATGACTGCTGTTCAACGAGGATTATGGTGGGCGTCTCAGGCAGGCAATTATGACCGTCCGTGGAATTCACCGGAAAAATCAATTTTAGGCGGCGCATTATATTATGGTAATAACTACGTAAAAGTTGGGCAGGATACATTTTATCTGAAGAAATTTAATGTACAGGGGGCGAATCTGTATAAACATCAGTATATGACCAATGTGCAGGGTGCAGCATCTGAAGCTGGGGTGTATTCAAAAGCTTATAATAATGATATGAAACAGACCGGATTGGAATTTAAGATTCCGGTTTATAATAATATGCCTGAAAATCCCTGCAGCCAGCCAACTGGTGATGGTAATCCAAACAACAAGCTTTCAGGTCTTAGTGTAGATGGATTTGTTATGACACCAAGCTTTGACCGGGATACAAAAGAATATAATCTGATTGTGGATTCTGGCGTGACCAGCATTAAAGTGAATGCTTCTGCACTGTATTCCGCTTCTAATGTAAGCGGAACCGGGACTATTGCACTTCAAAATGGTAATAATGATATTAAAGTTTCCGTTACTGCCCAGAACGGTAATGTGAGGGACTATATTCTTCATGTAGTCCGTCAGGCAAACGGACCGACCTATAATTCCGGAAGCAATACTCCAAGTAACCCCGGTTCTACCGGTGGCAACAGCTCTTCCGGCAGCAACAGCTCTTCCGGCAGCAACAGTTCTACCGGAAGCAACAGTTCTTCCGGCAGCAGGGGACCAGGAGCTTCCAATCCATCCTCAGAAACCAGTGCCGGAACACCAGGTGGCAGCAATATTACCATAGCACCCGATGGAGCCTCCAATGTATCGGTACAGGCATCTACCGGGGCTGTACAGGGACCGGGAAGCCCTGCCCAGACACAGGCTCAAACTCAGGCTCAAACCCAGGCACAGACACAGCCTGCCCAGACCCAGTCAACCTCTGCAAACACCGCCTCAAAAGGAAGTGGTGATGTAAACGGTGACGGAAAAGTGAACAGTCTGGATGTATTAAAGCTGCAGAGATATCTTCTGGGTCTGGAACACTTATCAGATGCTGGAAAAGCAGCAGCCGATTTAAATGGAGACGGAAAAGTAAATTCCCAGGATCTTCTTCTGCTGCAGAAGAAAGTACTTGGAATGTAAGATTAGGAAATAGGAGACTATATGAATAGGAAACTGAAAAGATTGATCACCAGCTTTATGCTGGTTTGTATGATGGCAGTCGCAAGTCCCTGGGGCTGCATGGTATCCTTGGCATCGGATGCAAAGATTTCATTTTCTGACCCTTCCGTCATGGTGGGGAATGAAGTAACTGTGAATATGAAAGTCACCAGCGATACACCCCTGGGGACAGCAGAAATCATGCTGTCTTATGACCCGGGAATTCTGGAATTTGTTAGTGGAACCAGCGCCAACGGCGGAGCCGGAGCGATTAAGATACTTGGAACCATGAATTCTGCTGATCAGAAAGCCTTTAATTTTACATTGAAATTTAAATCAATAAAGGCAGGTAACGCGAAAATAAGTGTTACATCCCAGGAAATTTATGATGTGAATTCCGCTGCCATATCATTATCAAAGCAGGGAAGCGCCACTGTTAAAGTCACATCTCCTGCAACAACCTCAAAGGATGCCACATTAAAATCCTTGAAGATTTCACCTGGAACATTAAATCCTGCTTTTTCTGCAGCAGTGGACAGCTATACGGCAGAGGTTGATAAAGACACAGCAGACCTTGTAGTCAATGCAGTTGCTTCCAATGCAGGAGCCCATGTAACCCTTCAGGGTGAAAAGGGATTAAAGGCCGGAGAGAATCAGGTTGTTGTTAAAGTAACGGCAGAAGACGGTCAGACGATTAAGAATTATACGATTATAGTCACCAAGCCGGAAGGGGGAGAAACCACTCCTGCAACCAATGCAGGCGGGGAGACTGGTGAAGCTCAGTTTAGCTCCGCTTCCGTAACCATTCATGATGTTGTGTACAGCATTGCCTCATCCTTTGACGAAGCCACACTGCCAGAGGGATTTGAAGCGAAAACCTATCAGTATAAAGGAACTGAGGTGATGGCTGGAAAAGGTCTTGAAAAAGACATTCTCTTATTATATTTAAAAGATGAGGGCGTTAACGGCGGATTCTTTATCTATAATGAAGCAGCAGACAGCTGGTCTCAGTTTGTTGAGGTAAAAACCACTGAAAAAGCAGTTGTAATTATGCCTCTTGATACAGACACTGCAGCTCCGGAAGGCTTTAAAGAGCAACAGATCGAGATTGATGGAATAAAGGTAACCGGCTGGGTTGCCGATTCGGAATCAAAGCCTGAATACTGTCTGTTCTATGGTATGAACTGGAATGGAGAAAAGAATTTCTACCGGTATGATCTTTCTGAGAAAACCGTTCAGAGATATTTTGCTTCCGGAGTTACCAATGATAAATATGTGGAACTTGCCAAAACCTACAGCGATTTGCTTAAGGATTATCACTTGCAGTTCTATATATTAATCGCAATCAGCGTGCTGGCACTGGCGTTACTGATCATTGTAATTTTCCTGATCAAAAGAGGCGGCGGTTCAGACATAAGGCCATATGATTCCAAAGAACCACGCCATGACACAAAGAAGAATAAGAAGGACGAGCCTGTAAGTCGCAGGGAAACCAGAGCACAGGCCGCTCCGCCTGCAAACGTAAAGCGTTACAGCCGGGAGGAATTCGACGAAAAAGAACGGACAGGAAGTCTTTATTCCGATTTTGAAGAAGATGATATGGACAGGCCTGATACATTCATCCCCAAGACCCCTGCTTATGAGGAAGAGGATGACTTTATGGAAGAGTCCAGCCTGGAAGAGATGGAGCAGAACTTAATGCCGAAGAAAAGGGTTCATCAGAGTAAGCAGGAGGAACGGACAGGCGATGCCAAAAGAAGCAGAGAAGTGAATGAAAATGACGATGATGACTTTGAATTCATGGATCTTAATGACTAAATAATAAAATAAGTGAAAATACCAACGAGAGCGCCATGTTTTACAGGTGCTTTCGTTTTATTTGTCATAAAATTTTAGATATTTTTTTCTAGAAAAGGGAAAAAGCTAGGTTCCTGTAAAGTCTCTTCTATTGAAAAGCTGAAATTGGTTTGTTATAATAAATTTCTAAGATGAAAAGAAAATTTGCCATTTGAATACAGAGTTTTCTATATCGGCATATATTATATATTGAAAAATGCATTATCGTGTGCTATTATGTGTATAACAGATATAACGAAAGATGGTGAAAAGATGATATTGCAAATTGATTTTAACAGTGAGGAAGCCATTTACATTCAGCTTCGGAACCAGATAATCATAGGAATCGCCACGGAAAGTATAAGAGAAGGAGACCCCTTGCCTTCCGTTCGCCAGATGGCCGATAATATAGGCATTAATATGCATACGGTAAATAAGGCGTACTCTGTTTTAAAACAGGAGGGATTTGTGAAACTGGACCGCCGGAAAGGAGCGGTTGTTTCCCTTGATGTAGATAAAATACAGGTTCTTGATGAGATGCGCAGGGATTTAAGCGTTGTATTAGCAAGAGGCATCTGCAAAAATATTTCGTGTGATGAGGTTCACCAGCTGGTTGATGAGATTTTTCAGTCTTTTATGAAAAGCCAGAGATAACAGTGATTCCCTGGATTGGAGGTTCTATATGTTGTGCGAGAAGTGTAAGATTCGCGAAGCAAATATTCAATATACGGAAGTAGTCAATGGTGTGAAGAAAGAACACCATTTTTGTGCCCAATGTGCAAAAGAGATGGATTTTGGTGTGTATGCAGCTATTTTTGATGGGGAATTTCCTCTTGGCAAGCTGTTATCAGGTCTTCTTGGTATTGAAGATACCGAAAAAGGACCAGATAAACTGCAGCAGATTGCCTGTCCCACCTGCGGCACAAGCTATAGCGAGTTTGTAAAAGACAGCCGATTCGGTTGTGCAGACTGTTACAGCGTCTTTGGTCCGCTTATGGAGGACAGCATCAAACAGCTGCAGGGCAGTCTGATGCATACAGGAAAAACACCGGCTTTCCAAAGGATGGATTATGAAAGCCAGAATGAAGATTCAGAAGAAGATGGATCTGACAGCAGCAGAGACGAACTCTGCGAACTTGATGCCAGGTTAAAGGAAGCACTCCGGTTTGAGGATTACGAGACTGCAGCAGTTTGCAGAGACCGGATAAAAGAACTGAGGAAAGGGAACGAAGGCAATGCTTAAATGGTATGAGCAGACTGACAACGGCAGATCTGGCGTAATAAGCAGCCGGATCCGCCTGGTCAGAAACTGGAAGGAATATAAATTTCCTTCCAAACTGGATGAAAAGGAAAGCAGCGAGATGATTCACCGCCTGGAATTCGGTTTAAAGGATCTGGGAGAGGAACTTTCGAGCCCACTTACTTTTTCCATGCTGGGCGATTTAAACGAACTGGACCGGGTGGCACTGAAAGAAAGAAGAACAATTAATTCTTCCATTGCTGATAAAAAGACCCCGGTAGGTATCCTGCTTTCAGAAAATGAAGCTACAGGGATTATTTTTAACGGAGATGATCATATCCGGATTCAGGCTTTAAAGACAGGTCTTCATCTGGAAGAGCTGTGGGAACAGGCCAGCAGCATTGATGATTACCTGAATGAACGTTTTCCATATGCATTTGATGACCGGTACGGTTATCTGACAGCGTTTCCCACCAATGTGGGAACCGGGATGAGAGCATCGGTCGTGGTACATCTGCCCATGTTGTCCCAGGGACGCAAATTTTCCAGCCTCATTGGAGAGATGGGCCGTTTTGGAGCGGCTGTCCGGGGCATTTACGGCGAAGGAGAAGATAACTTTGGAGCTTTGTATGAAGTATCCAACCAGAAAACACTGGGACAGACAGAACGGGAAATTATAGATACAGTTACAAAGGCCGCCATTCAGCTGACCAATCAGGAGATGCAGGTAAGAAAGTTATCCCTGCAGCGGCGCAAAGTTGAACGAGAAGATGAGATCTACAAGTCATATGGCGTGTTAAAATATGCAAGAAGGCTTACTTCCAGAGATGCCATGATATTTTTGTCACAGATGATGGCAGGACTGGAGGATGGTCTGATTCACACAAAGGAAGAGTTTAACGTTTATCGCCTGATGCTTGGCATCTGGCCGGCAGGTTTACAAAAGGTTTCTGACCGTCCTCTGAATAAGGAAGAGCTTGATATGGCAAGGGCGGAATTCATCCGGGAGGAACTGCCGGAATTAAATTGACAGGAGGATTGCATTTATGATAGACAGATTTACGACAAAGGCCAGAACGGCCATTAATCTGGCAGAGCAGGCAGCAGGGCGGCTGGGACACAGCTATGTGGGAACAGAGCATCTGCTTCTTGGACTGTTAGAAGAAGGCAGCGGTGTTGCAGCCAGAGTACTCATTGAAAACGGCGTCAGAGAAGATAAGGTTCTTGGTCTGATCAGCCAGCTGATTGCACCGGACCAGGCAGTGAGAGTGAGGGAGGACGGTGGCTATACACCAGGAGCCAGAAGAGTTTTGGAAAACAGCTACCGGGAAGCAGTCCGTTTTAAAGCCAATTTAATTGGAACGGAGCATCTTCTTATTTCAATTATCCGGGACAATGACTGCGTTGCTTCCAGACTGCTTAATACCATCGGTGTCAGTGTTCAGAAGCTGTACATTGACGTATTAGCTGCTATGGGAGAGGATGCACCTGCCAATAAGGAAGAGCTTATGAAGGCTCCCAAAGGGAAGGGAAGTACTCCGACTCTGGACAGCTATAGCCGCGACTTAACAGAGCTTGCAGTAAAAGGAAAGTTAGATCCCGTAATTGGAAGAGAATCCGAGATTACACGTCTCATTCAGATATTAAGCCGCAGAACCAAGAACAATCCATGTCTGATCGGAGAACCAGGAGTTGGAAAAACTGCAGTCGTGGAAGGACTTGCCCAGATGATCACATCTGGCGAAGTGCCGGAGACAATTGCAGGTAAAAGGCTTCTCACTCTGGATTTATCCGGTATGGTGGCTGGTTCAAAATACCGCGGAGAATTTGAAGAAAGAATTAAAAAAGTAATTGCAGAAGTCATTGAAGACGGCGAAGTGCTTCTGTTTATTGACGAGATTCATACCATCATCGGAGCCGGAGGGGCGGAGGGAGCCATTGATGCGTCCAATATTTTAAAACCGTCTCTGGCAAGAGGAGAATTACAGTTAATCGGTGCGACTACCATTGAAGAGTACCGCAAATATATTGAAAAGGATTCCGCCCTGGAGCGTCGTTTTCAGCCAGTTAAGGTGGAAGAGCCTTCCGAAGAAGCGGCAGTTGGTATTTTAAGAGGCTTAAAAGGCAGATATGAGGATCATCACAAGGTTATGATCACAGATGACGCCATAAAAGCAGCTGTGAAGTTGTCTTCCCGCTATATCAATGACCGTTTCCTTCCTGATAAGGCCATTGATGTAATTGATGAGGCCTCTTCTAAAGTCCGCCTTGCTACCTTTACAGAACCCTCTGAGATCAAGGAACTGGAGGCAGAGATTGAACTTTTAGAGGATCAGAAGGAAGCTGCCATTAAGTCAGAGGCATATGAAAAGGCTGGTGTAATTAAGAAAAAGCAGGAGAAAAAGCGGGAAAAGATTGATAAAATCCGTGATAAATGGCAGAAGGAAAAAATCTCTAATACTCCCACAGTTGATGAAGGGGAGATTGCAGATGTTGTATCAACCTGGACTAAGATTCCGGTAAAGAAACTGGAAGAGGGAGAAAGTGAGCGTCTGAGAAATTTAGAGTCCATTCTTCATGAACGGGTAATTGGTCAGGAAGAGGCTGTAACTGCAGTGGCAAAAGCCATAAGAAGAGGCAGAGTAGGGCTTAAAGATCCCAAACGTCCCATTGGCTCTTTCCTGTTCCTCGGACCTACCGGAGTGGGAAAAACAGAGCTTTCCAAAGCTCTTGCAGAAGCTATGTTTGGCATGGATAGTGCTCTGATCCGTGTTGATATGTCTGAATATATGGAGAAGCACAGTGTCTCCAAGATTATCGGCTCCCCGCCAGGATACGTAGGATATGATGAAGGCGGTCAGTTAAGTGAAAAGGTCAGAAGAAACCCCTACTCCGTAATTCTCTTTGATGAGATTGAGAAGGCTCACCCCGATGTATTTAATATTCTTCTTCAGGTTCTTGATGACGGCCATATTACAGATGCACAGGGAAGAAAGATTGACTTTAAAAATACAGTAATTATTATGACCTCCAATGCAGGAGCAGAAAATATCATATCCCCGAAACGTCTGGGATTTGGTGCTGTAGCCGATGAAAAGGCGGATTACAAGCTTATGAAGGACCGGGTTATGGAGGAAGTCAAGAAGCTGTTTAAACCGGAGTTTGTGAACCGAATCGATGAAATTATTGTGTTCCATCCGTTAAACAAGACTCATATGAAAGATATAGTAACGATTATGATGAAGGATATTATGAAACGCACTTCCGAACAGATGAGCATTACAATTGAAATTGATGAGATTGCGAAAGACTACCTGATTCAGAAAGGTTACGATGAAAAATACGGCGCGAGACCCTTACGGCGTACCATTCAAAGCAGCTTAGAGGATAAGCTTGCAGAAGAAATCCTTTCCGGAACGGTAAAAACAGGAGATACAGTTATGATTACGGCTGGTGAGGATGGACTTAAATTTTCTGTGAGAGAGCTGATAAACAGCTAGCCATTTCTCAGCAATTCGTGTATAATAGCTACAAGCGAAAGGATCTTTTTCTTCGCCAACAGGGATAAGTAAAGAAAATACTAGGAGGGCAAACCAATGCCGGTAATTGAAGAATTAATCCGCACAGAACAGAACGGTACTATAAGCTTTGGTAATTACAAATTAGAAACAAAGTCAAAATTACAGGATTTTGAGCACGAGGGTGATTTATATAAAGTAAAGACATTTTATGAGATAACCAAGCTTGAACGTAACGGCATGTTTGTATACGAATCTGTACCAGGAACTGCAGTGGAGATGTTTGCAGTATCTGATGACGGCGTGGAATTTGAAGTAGAAGGCGATAAGGATGCCCAGCTGACCGTTCAGCTGGCAGAAGATACCGAATATGAAGTGTTTGTCAATGGTGCAGCAGCAGGCGGCATGAGAACCAACATGAGCGGGAAGCTGTCAGCCAGTGTGGAACTGAACGAAGGAACACCAGTGAAGGTAACGATCAGAAGAAAGTAATGTAACTGAAATCCGGGTCCGGCTCTTTTTCCAAAAGAGATTCGGATCCGGTTTTTTTGTCTGACCAGGAGGAACCTATGGCAAAAGGAAAAACAACAGCATTTTTTTGCAAAGAATGTGGTTTTGAATCAGCAAAATGGCTTGGCCAGTGTCCGGGTTGCCGGGAATGGAATTCATTTGTGGAGGAACCCGTGGCGAAAGCGGAGGCTTCCGGAAAACGGGGAATTTCAAGCACTGGGTCTGGCGGAATGACAGGCAGTAAAATTAAACCTGCCAGACTGTCTGAAATTCTGCTTGACGAACAGGACCGTATGAAAACGGGATACGAGGAGCTGGACCGGGTATTGGGCGGCGGCGTGGTAAGAGGGTCCCTGGTCTTAGTTGGAGGAGACCCGGGAATCGGAAAATCCACTCTTCTTTTGCAGGTATGCAGGAATCTGGCATTTGCAGAGAAGAAGGTTTTATACATATCAGGAGAAGAATCCTTAAAGCAGATTAAACTGCGGGCAAACCGCATCGGAGAAGTGAAGGGAGATCTTCTGTTCTTATGCGAGACGAATTTAGACCTCATAGAAGCTGCCATACAGGAGGAACAACCGGATGTAGTAATTATTGACTCCATTCAGACCATGTTCCGGGAAGAAATATCATCTGCTCCAGGCAGTGTAAGCCAGGTAAGGGAATCCACCAATCTGTTGATGCAGATCGCCAAGGGAAAAGGAATCGCCATATTTATCGTTGGACATGTAACAAAAGAAGGAGTTGTTGCAGGTCCAAGAGTGCTGGAACACATGGTGGATACCGTTCTTTATTTTGAAGGAGAGAGAAGTGCATCCTACCGGATCATCCGGGGAGTAAAAAACCGGTTTGGCTCTACCAATGAAATTGGTGTGTTTGAAATGATAGAAAGCGGACTTGCGGAAGTAAAAAATCCCTCTGAATTCATGTTAAGCGGAAGACCGGAGGATGCTTCGGGAGCGGTAGTGGCCTGTTCCATGGAGGGAACCAGGCCAATCATGATTGAGGTACAGGCACTGATTACCCCAACAGCATTCGGTATGCCAAGACGAACAGCTGCTGGCACAGATTATAACCGTGTGAATCTTCTGATGGCAGTTCTGGAGAAGAGAGGACACTATGATCTGTCTCATTTTGATGCTTATGTCAATATCACCGGCGGACTACGAATGAATGAACCTGCGCTGGATCTGGCAATTCTTATGGCGATTGTTTCCAGTATGAAGGACCGGGCCATTGATTCCAAAACCATCATATTTGGTGAGGTGGGATTATCAGGAGAAGTAAGAGCCGTTTCCATGGCACAGCAGAGGGTAAATGAAGCAAAGAAACTGGGATTTCATACATGTATCCTGCCAAGGATTTCCCTGGATAAGATGGGGGCTATTGATGGGATTAAGCTGATTGGTGTAGATAATGTAAGAGAAGCGATTGTTGGAATTTCCAGTTAAAGAAAAAAACGTTAAGGGCAGCGGTTTGTATCTGCATTGCAGTTACTAAAATCTGCCCTTTTTTGCCATATAATAACAGAAAATGACAAAAAATATAATAATACAGCCAAATATTCATATATAACCAGACGCTTTGGTCTGCTAAAATATAACTATCATGCAACATCAAAAATGATAGTCTACAAGGAGGATGTATTATGAGAAAAATGTATTTGAAGCGGGTTTCTGCTCTTTTACTCGCTGGTCTGATGGCCGCAACTGCCACCGGATGTTCAAAAGGCAGCAAGGAAGAAACCACCGTGGCTACAACCGAGGAGACCACAAAAGCGGGGGTAAAGGAAACAGAAGGCCAGAGTAAGCAGTCTGCGGGAGGGGATGCCGTAACACTGCGACTGGTACATTATATGGGAGAGCAGTCCAAACGAGATGCACTGGATGCGATGCTGGAAGCATTTAAAGCAGAATATCCCAGCATCAACGTTGAAGTAGAGGTAGTAGCCTCCTCTTCTTATGTTGCAACCTATAAAAACTACATAGCAGCAGGAGAAGCTCCTGACATCATGTTTGGAAAACCACAGACCATGAAAGAATTCGTAGATGGTGGATATTTCATGGACCTTTCCAATGAAGAGTGCATGAAAAATGTACTTCCTATGTTAAAAGATGAATGTACTGTAAACGGAGGCGTTTACGGCTTCCCTCTGGATGCACAGGTAAAGGCATGCTTCTATAATAAAAAGATGTTTAAAGAAGCGGGTGTTGAGGTTCCGAAGACCAGAGAAGAATTCTTTAAGGTAGCTGATACTTTCAAAGAAAAAGGGATTAACCCCTTTATTCATCCATACAATTTCATTCATGGTGTATTCCATGAGTTAGATTCCTTCTTTACATCTATGGCTGTTGGGACCGATAATAAGACAGTCTGGAAAGATTCCCAGGAGGGAACCAAAGAATTATCTGATAATGCAGTTGTGAAAGACGCAATGGAGATGTTCTCCAAGTTTGCATCCTATAAAGATGCGGGAGATACCGCTGTTGACCAGACACAGGGAATTCAGAACTTCGCAGCAGGTCAGAGACCGATGTACATGAACGGCGGATGGCTCATGGGCGATGTAATGGCAGCAAGCCCTGACGGAGAATTTGGTATGTTCCCCACACCATGGTCTGATAAACCAGAGGATAATAAGCTTTGGGTTGGTATTGACGATGTATTTGTTGTATCTTCCCAGACCGAGCATAAGGAAGAAGTAATGGCGTTACTTAGCTTCTTTGCCAATGAACAGTCCTCCAAGATCTGGATGGAAACAGCTAAGCTTATGACAAGCAATGTAAATGTGTCAACGGATGATTCCGATGAATTCATTAAGGAAATCAAATCTTATATCGATAATGATATGATAGTATCTAAGAGTCAGGTTCCGGATTATACATCTGAGTACAGCACCGCGTTCCGCACCAAACTTCAGGAATTTGTCACATTAGATGACAGTAAGCGTGATGTTACCAAGTTACTCCAGGACATTGATTATGAGATCGCATCCATTCGACAATAGTTTTTTGAAGTGATGACATAAAATCAGAAAGTCAGGGTGGCAGTGTAGCGGGAGCTATATGACTCCCTGACTTTTCTATATCCAAGTTGGAGGCAGTATGAACCGAAAAATGAAAAAACAGCTTCAGGAGTTTACTTTTATTATGCCAGCCCTGGTTATGTTTGCAATCTTTGTAGCATATCCGTTCCTGCAGGGGTTTCCCATCTCTTTTACCAAGTGGGATGGAATGAGTCCAAATAAGGCATATGTGGGACTTAAAAATTACATCAGAATTTTTCAGGATGCAAATGTAATGAATGCTGTTAAGAATACATTGCTGTTTACGGCCGTTACAATGGTTTTTTCCAATCTGCTCGGTCTGCTGTTTGCCCTGATGATATCAAAAAAATCAAAACTGAATAATGTTTTAAGAACCTGTATCTTTATGCCTTACTGCCTCAGTCTTGTGCTTTCCTCTTATATCTGGCGGTATGTGTACAGTGATGTATTTTATGACAAATTTGGAATAGCCAGCCCCCTTGGAAGTACTACGTGGGTTATGATCGGTCTTGCAGTGATATCTGTATGGCGGGATGCAGGATACTGCATGGTGGTATACATTGCGGCAATTCAGGGAGTATCGAAAGATTATTATGAGGCGGCAGAGTTAGAGGGAGCCACATCCTGGCAGAAATTCAAGGCAATCACGTTCCCCATGATCGCTCCGGCAGTCACTGCTAATTTTACTCTTTTACTTGCATGGGGAATGAAGGTATTTGATTATCCCATGGCAGCAACCGCAGGCGGTCCCGGAAGGGCTTCGGAAACGGTGGCAATGTTAATTTACAACAACTTGTTTACATACTTTAAAGCAGGCTACGGACAGGCGATTGCGGTGGTATTTACCATCTCCATTTTTGTAGTCAGCACGCTGGTTTCAAAAAGCTTAAGAGCCAGGGAGGTGGAGATCTGATGAATAAAAAACAATTGAACTTTTTGACTGTCATTGTAAAACTGGCAATGACACTGCTTGTGATCAGCCCGTTTTATATTGCTCTCATCTATTCTGTAAAATCCAAGCAGGAGATGGTGACAGACCGCCTGGCATTTCCAAAAACAATCCACTGGGACAATTTTACCAGAGCCATTGAAACTTCTAATTTTGGCCTGGCACTGAAAAACAGTCTGGTTACCACTGTACTGGCAGTTATATTCATAACACTGATCTGTACCATGGCTTCTTATATCATTGCCAGAAAAAACAACCGGTTTTATAATCTGATCTATTATCTTTTTGTAGGCGCCATGATTATTCCGTTTCAGTCTATTATGACTCCGCTCTATATTGATATGACCAGATGGAAGCTGTTAAATACGCTTCACGGCTTTATTTTTGCAAAGATTGGTTTTCAGATTGCATTTACGGTACTTCTGGTATCAGGTTTTGTTAAAAGCATACCAAAGGAATTAGAGGAAGCTGCTTCCATTGACGGTGCAGGCATGTATTCAGTCTTCTTTCAGATTGTATTTCCTCTGATGAAGCCCATTGTTTTAACATCCATCGTATTAAATGCACTGAATGTATGGAATGACTTTCAGATGTCACTGACGTTACTTCAGCAGAAACAGGTACGCAACATACCCCTGACCCAGTATTTCTTCTTTGGTGAGAACAGCATTGAACTGGGGCTGGCATTTGCCCTCTTTATTCTTTCAGTCATACCGATATTAGCGTTATATTTAGCGCTGCAAAAATATATTATCGGGGGAATTACCCAGGGAGCTGTGAAAGGTTAAGCTGGAAAAATCTGCCCCTGATCGGGCGTTGACATTCTTTTGCCAAGTTGCTATAGTGGGAAAAGACGAGGGGGTTATATGATGGAATCTGCCAAAGAACGCATCCGGTTTGGGAAGACGCTTTATTTTAAAATGATTGCAGTGACGGCGCTGCTGGGACTTACATTTCTGGTTGCTCTCATTTGTATTTACCACGTGACATGCAAATGGTTTAAGACAGAACTGACCTATCAGTCCGACACATTAACGGAACAGATTTGCAGGAATGTTGACATCTCTTTAACGGAACTGATGGAGGGTACCATTCCTTTAACGGCAACGAATCAGCGCCTGACTCCCATGCTTCGGACAGTTACAGGACCGGATAAAGCAGATGACCCGTTTTTAAAACCCAGATTGAGAAAACAGCTGGAAGAAATGCTTAGTACCAACTATGACATCAACTGGGTGTCTGTAATTGATCGTTCCGATACGGTTTATCTGGCATGCCGGGACGGCAGACCCAGGGAGGGAAGACCCAGTGAAGAATCAGTTCTGAAGCTGTTTTATGATAACAAAGAGGATGTGTCTCATCGCCCGGGCAATACTATATGGACCAGGAGTGCCAGTGAGGATGGAATTGTCCTGATGCGTTATTTATTCGATGAGACTACCATGAGATTCAGCGGCTGTGTGATTGCAGAGCTGAAAAACACCGTTTTAAAAGAGATCTTTCAGGATATAGACTGCAGTAAAGTAGGAAATTTTGCACTTTATGATATTAACGGAAATCTTTTATTTACCACCAGTGAAAGAGATCATCTAAAAGCAGGATCAGTCCACAGAGAAAAAGAGGACAATTATTTATATGCCGAATATCAGGTCAGCCGGGGAAGAATTAAGATTGCCCACGAGGTAGATTTAAAGGCAAAGAACAGCCGGTTTTCTGATTTGCTTTATTTTGTATCGTTCATCGGACTCTTTATCTTTGTACTGATTATCATCTTTTTGTGGCTGATGTTTGGTAATATGGCAGGCAATCTCCGGATACTGCTAAGCAACATTACGCGCGTATCCAGAGGGGACTTTAAACTGGAGCCCACATCGTTTTCAAAAGGCGATCAGATGGATCTCATCTCTGAACATATCAGTCAGATGGCGGGCAACATACAGTCTTTGATGGATCAGATCAGCAGTGCAAAGGAGATACAGCAGCAGAATGAATATAAGCTGCTGGAGTTTCAATATCATGAGCTGCAGGCTCAGATCAATCCTCATTTCCTGTTTAATATACTTCAGTCCATTCATGGAATCGCGCAAATTAACGGAGATAAACAGGTAAGCAGGCTGATCGGTCTGCTGGCGAGATTTTTCAGGAGAAACATAGAACGAAGCAAGAATACCTGCACGTTAAATGCAGAGATGGAATACATAAAAAATTATACGGAGCTTTATAAGAATATTTATCCGGACAGGCTGGAAGTGGAGTGGGAGGTAGATGATTTACTTCTTGATATGATGGTACCCAGTTGTATTTTACAGCCGATTGCGGAAAATTCACTCGTTCATGGGATGGAGCCCAAGATTGGACTTTGTACAATCCGTATTTCCGTTTATAGTGAGGAAGAAAGGCTTGTTATAAAAGTATGGGATAATGGTCTTGGCATACCTGCGGAAAAGCTTTCAACGCTGTTTGAGAGCAATGAAGCGAAAAAACGGATCGGAATTAAGAATGTAAAGGATCGGATTCAGCTGATGTATGGACCTGATTACGGTGTAAGGATCGAATCAGAGTATCTTCATTTTACAGAAGTCAGACTGGAGTTTCCTTTGGTATAGTAAGGGGAGGGGGAACGTTATGTACTCGGTAGTAGTGATAGATGATAATAAAATAGCAGTAACAGCAATTGTGAAAGCCACCAATTGGGAATCGTTTCATTGTCAGGTGACAGGAGTGGCTTATGACGGGATTGCAGGTCTGGAGCTGATTCATAAAAAGAATCCGGATATTGTAATCATCGACATACAGATGCCGGGATTTAACGGACTGGATATTATAGAAAAGATCAAGCAGCAAAGACAGGACATGCAGTTTATTATTATATCCGGATACAATCAGTTTGAGTATGCACAGCGAGCGATCCGGTATGGAGCCAGCGATTTTCTCTTAAAACCGGTGATGACGGAAGAGATGGAACAGGCGCTTGAAAAGGCAGTGGGGGCACTTATGAAGAAAGAACGGTTTGCAGCAGAAAAAACGCCGGATACTCTGGAAGAACGGATCCGCTTTATCAGGCAGAAAAGCCAGGAGTATTCCACTGCAGTTTCAGAGGCACTGGATTACGTTGATAAGCATATTAACCATAATATTTCTCTGGGAAATATTTGCCGGGAGCTGTTAATATCCACCTCTTATTTCAGCAAGTGTTTTAAGAAAGAGACAGGGGTTGGATTTGTTAATTACGTCACCATGGTAAAAATGGAAAATGCCAGAATTCTTCTTAAGAACCCACAGAACCGGGTGAATGAGGTGGCACATATGCTGGGATACCGTGATTACTCCTATTTTTTTCAGGTGTTTAAGAAACAATTCGGTTATGCACCAAGTGATATCAAACTTTACAGTAAGTGAGAAAGAAGGAGATGCCAATGAAAATGCCTGAAAATAAGAGAAACATACCCTCTGTTCTAACTTGCCTGGATGGAACAGAGGTGACAGATTGGGAAATATGGATGACAAAACGCAGACCAGAGCTGCTTGAGCTGTTTAAGAAAGAGGAATACGGTCGTTTGCCGGATTTAAGCGATATGGAACTTCATATCCGGGTTGCTGATTCCAGGCAGTCTGAGGAGATTCTTCAGGGTAGGGCGGTGAGAAAAACTGTCGAGGTTTTAGCTGTCCGTAAGGGAATTCATTTTAGCTTCTGTTTCGTTGTATTCATTCCTACTGGTGCCATAAAGCCAGTGCCTGCTTTTGTGACCGTATGCAATCGCGGGATCAAGGACAGCGACCCTGCAAGACATTTTTTAAGCCCCTTTTATCCGGTTGAGACCATAATTTCCAGGGGATATGCCTGTGCTGCCTTCCGTACCCAGGAGGTATCCCCTGATTATGAAGAAGGCTTTACAACTGGATTTTCAAGGCTGTTTCCTGAGTGTGCAACCAACAGACCTGACGATGCATGGGGAGCAATTACCGCCTGGTCCTGGGCTGCAAGCCGGATCATGGATTACTTTGAGACAGAGCCTTTGATCGATGAGAGAAGAGTGGCGCTGGTGGGACACTCCAGGGGCGGAAAAACGGCTCTTTGGGGGGCTGCCCAGGACGAACGCTTTGCCATGGCAGTCAGCAGCTGTGCAGGAAACAGCGGAGATGCGCTGTCCAGAGGAGCAAAGGGCGAGAGAATCAAAGACATTTTAGCCCGCTTTCCTTACTGGTTCTGCAAAAATTATCAAAGGTATATCGATAAGGAAGAAACACTTCCCTTTGACCAGCATATGCTGCTGGGGTTAATCGCGCCAAGGCTAATCTATACCTCTTCCAAGACCTTTGATAAATGGGCAGACCCGGAGGGACAGTTTGAGTCTCTGGTGCAGGCAGACCCAGTTTATCGGCTGTTTGGAATTGAGGGACTGGAGACCAATAGAAAGCCTTTGCCGGAGCAGCCGCTTTATCAGGGAAGGATCGGGCATCATTATAAGACAGGAAATCACGATATGGATGAATATGACTGGAATTGTTATTTGAATTATGCGGATATTCATCTTTAATAAGCAGCAAATTATATACAGAGTGGAAATCTGATTCAATGGATTTTCGCTCTGTTTTTTGATTCATAAAATATTTATGATCAAATCTCTAATAAGTGGGGCAGTTTTGCTCTGATTATGATGGTTAACCCCAAGACCTCCTTCTACTATAATAGTATTATTAAAGTAAGAAGCAGGAGGAAATATGGACTATGAGATCATTATCAGCTGGAAAAGCTCCAAGAAGCACGGTCCAGAGCCGCAGATTGTTCTATTGTATTCTGCCTTTTATCATTCTATGTTTTCTATTTTCTTATTTCCCGCTTTATGGCTGGATTTACGCATTTTTTGACTACAAGCCTCCGTTAAAGCTGTCCCAATGTGACTTTGTTGGCTGGAAATGGTTCAAAACACTGTTCGCCAACAAGACACAGATCGGACAGATGATTCAGGTTATGAAGAATACCTTTGCAATGAGTCTTCTTGGCATTGCGACTTCTATTCTGCCCATGGGATTTGCAGTTTTTCTAAACGAAATACAATGCAAGTGGTTTAAAAATCTGGTGCAGACGCTGACGACGCTGCCGAATTTCATCAGCTGGGTGCTGGTATACTCAGTAGCGTTTTGCCTGTTTACTGACAGCGGAATGGTCAATAACTTTTTGTTTGGTCACGGTATGATTCAGGCACCGGTTAAATTTCTTGACAGTGATACCCATACGTATCTGTGGATGACGATGTGGAATCTTTGGAAAGGCCTTGGCTGGGGAGCCATCATGTATCTGGCTGCAATTGCAGGGATTGATCCCGAGCTTTACGATGCGGCCCGCGTGGATGGCGCCAATCGGTTCCAGTTGATGAAACGTATTACGATTCCCTGTCTGCTTCCCACGTTCTTTGTATTGTTAATGCTGTCAATTGCCAATTTTTTAAATAACGGTATGGACCAGTATTATGTATTCCAGAATTCTTTTAATAAGGCGCATATCCAGGTACTGGATCTTTACGTATATAACGTGGGTATGACAGGTAGCAGCTTATCACTGGCAACTGCTATCAGTATGCTTAAGAGCCTGGTCAGTGTCACCCTGCTCCTTACTGTGAATTTTGTTTCAAAAAAAACCAGAGGTGAAGCCATTATTTAGGAGGGAAGAACCGTGACAGTAGGAGAAAGAATCTTTCACATCGTCAATTATCTGATGTTCGGAATCATCACACTGATTTGTGCATATCCGTTTTATTACATGATTATCAATACCATCAGCGCCAATGATTTAAGTGCCAACGGATTTATTAATTTCCTGCCAAAAGGATTCCATCTGGAAAACTACAAACAGGTGCTGGGTCTGCGTGGACTTTCTGCAGCTGCCGGGGTTTCTATCGCCAGGACGATATTAGGAACGGCATGTACCGTGTTTGCCTCGGCTTATTTAGGCTTTCTGTTTACACAGGAGAAGATGTGGCACCGGAAATTCTGGTATCGTTTTTTTGTGATTACCATGTACTTTAATGCAGGTCTGATTCCCATGTTCATTACCATGAAGACACTGCATCTGACCAATTCATTCTGGGTGTATGTGATCCCAACCATCATACAGCCGTTTTATATTATACTGGTAAAAACTTATATTGAGTCAATTCCAAAATCACTGCAGGAAGCAGCAGAAATTGACGGGGCTGGAATTCTTACTGTATTTGCAAGGATCATTCTGCCAGCAGCTCAGCCGATTATGGCCACTGTCGCCATTTTTGCAGCGGTTACCCAATGGAATTCGTTTCAGGATACTCTAATCTATGTAACGGATCAAAGACTGTATTCTTTGCAGTATCTGTTATATACATACATTAATCAGGCCAGCTCCCTGGCGGCAATGGTGAGAAACGGAGGGACAGGTGCAATCAGCGGGGCAGTTCTTGCCAGCAGGCAGACACCATCCTCCATACGAATGACGGTTTCGGTGATTGTAGTACTTCCGATTTTATTTATTTATCCCATATTCCAGAGGTTTTTTGTAAAAGGAATCATGATTGGTTCTATAAAAGGTTAAGGAGGAGAGGTAAGATGAGAAAGAAACAGATCAGTGTGATCCTGTGTGCAGTCCTGGCTGTCACCGCTGTTTTAGCCGGGTGCAAAAAAGAGGCGTCTGTAGAAAATACGACAGGCAACAGCAGCTATGATAAATTAATTACAGTGGATGTATTTGATACGCTGGCTAATTATCAGGGAATCCAGAGCGGATGGTTTGCAAAAGTTGTAAAAGATAAATTCAATATGGAATTAAATATCATTGCTCCCAATGTGGCAGGCGGCGGAGATACCTTGTTCCAGACACGTTCTGCAGCTGGTAATTTGGGAGATTTAATAATTACTAAAACCGAGAGCGGCCGTTTTGAAAATATGGTAAAAGCCGGACTTTTAATGGATATGGCTCCGCTCCTAAAAGAAAAGAATGTATATAAAAATTATGAAGATGTAATTTTAAATATGAATAAGGGATTGGTGAAGGAGGGCGTTTATGCCATTCCCAGTGAAATTTCCAGTCAATCCCCCAACGTTTCAGCAGATGGAATCGAGCCGCTGGTAGCCCCCTATCTTCGCTGGGACGGATACAAGGCAATTGGTTATCCTGAAATGAAAACACTGGAAGACATGATACCTGTGATGAAGCAGCTGCAGGAGCAGATCCCGAAGAGCGATTCCGGTAAAAAAACGTATGCCCTTTCTCTGTTTAAGGATTGGGATGACAGCATGATGGTGATTGCCAAGAATTATGCTTCTTTATATGGCTATCAGGAAATAGGGTTTGTAATGGAAAAATACGATGGAAGTGATTTCCAGAATATCGTTGATTCAGACAGTTATTATGTAAAAGCGCTGCATTTTCTCTTTGATGCCAACCAGGAAGGGCTGATCGATCCGGAATCCACAACTCAGAACTATGATATTTTATCGGATAAATACCGTGATGGGCAGGTGCTTACATCCTTATGGTCCTGGCAGGGGCAGAGCTACTATAATACAAAGGAACGAAAAGAAGAAGGAAAAGGCATCATGCCTGCTTTCATTGAAGACATGGCACCCTATACCGATGGATGTTATTCCATGGGAAACGGTAAGGCCGTTATTGCCATTGGCAGTCAGGCAAAAGAACCGGAGCGTCTTGCCGCTTTTATCGACTGGATGTATTCCCCAGAAGGAATGGAACTGGTAAGTCAGGCCAATGGTGCAGCGGGTCCAATGGGACTGACCTGGGAGATGAAAGACGATAAGGCAGTTTATACGGATTATGGCTGGAAGGCTCTTCCCAACAATGATGTGCCAGTGCCGGAGGAGTGGGGCGGCGGCAGCTGGAAGGATGGGGTAAGCGCTTTGAATTATAAACCATTAGCTATGGTGGATACGGACCCTATAACGAAGGAGCCTTATTTAACCACGATGTGGAGTTCCGTGCTTGAGATGAATCATACACCGCTGGATAATGACTGGCAGAAGTATGCACAGGGAGCGAAAACAACCATCGAATTACTGGAAAAGAAAGGGGCTCTTTCGGTAGCACCAGGTACTTCCTATATTCAGCCCAAGGAAGACTCCGATATCACGACGCTGCGGGGTCAGTGCAAGGCAGTCATTGTGGATGATTCCTGGAAAATGGTTTTTGCAGCAGATGAGGCTGAGTTTGATTCGTCATTGCAGCATATGCAGGATACGGTGCACGGTCTTGGCTATGACCGGGTGCTGGAAGTGGATTTAAAGAATGCAAAAGAGCGCGCTGCAGCCAGAAAAACGGCAATTGATGAATATGCCCGCCGCCGTAAATAAGATAATTGCAAAGAGCAGTGCGGCTCACGGAGCGGACATTTTCATGTCCGCTTCGGCGTGGGATCTCCGATATTCTGCTGGGCTGATACCGGTATATTTCCTGAATTTTTTATGAAAATAGTCCACATTTCCATACCCCACCATTTGTGCGATTTCATAGACTTTATAATGATCGTTCATTAAGAGACGCCTGGAGTTTTCAATCCGCACTTCATCTAAGTAGACATTGAAATTCCTTCCTGTAGTTTTGGTGAAAACTTTTCCCAGATACGAGCTGTTATAACCAAACAGCTCCGCAATGGTACCCAGCTTTAAATCTTCCTGATAATTGTGGCGGATATACTGAAGGATATTATCCAATACACTGGTACGGGTGGGAGAGCCAATGGCATTCATACACATCTCAAACTGAAGATTGAAAAAGTCCAGAATCTCGTAGAGATAATATTTCTCTTCTATTGTATAAATAATAGCTGCATTATTGGGAAACAGAGTATCAAGGTTGCCATAACCATATATAATACTGGATTTTACCTGGATCATGATATCCGCCAGGCAATGTCTGATTTTTGAAATCTCCAGACTGGAACTGTAGAGTGCCTGGCGAAGCTTTTCCAAAAGATCAACAATCATACGACGGTTTCCAGACTGAATATAATCCGACAGTTGCTGGGAATATGTATTTTCCATGACAAAATCCGTTCCCTGCGGCTGAAATTCCACCGGCATATCTTTATAACACAGCACATGCTGGTTAAAACGGCAAAAGAAGCGCCGTTTCATCAGGCTCTGTGCATCGTTGTATGAGTTATGAATCTGTTCGATGGAACAGACCGGGCGACCGTAAGTAAGAAATAATCCGTCCAGAGGGGAACCTTTTTGTGGCTGGCTTATATAATGGTCCGCAAGCTCTTCAAAGCGTTTCATAGCAAAACCACCTTTTAAAATAATAACGTTTTGG
This sequence comes from uncultured Paenibacillaceae bacterium, assembly GCA_963523055.1. Classification (GTDB taxonomy): domain Bacteria; phylum Bacillota; class Clostridia; order Lachnospirales; family Lachnospiraceae; genus Lacrimispora. Next base: position 246,730 of record CAURBV010000006.1, read on the forward strand.
TTTCCGATTCGGATATGGTCCAGGGAATTGTGGTTGTGGTTAGCCAGACGCAGGATTCCGGCAAAATCCCAGGTTGCCTGAAAAGACTCCTGATTGTAGCTGGTATAAAGTACAACCTGATAAACTTCGGCATCTAATTGCAGATCATGGCAGTCCAGCAAGGAATAACCTGCTTGATTGAGAAGAATATCATATAGAATCGATTCCCTTGCACGATCCCGGTACTGGTTCATCCTTTTTTGTTTTCCCTGTTCTTCTAAAAGCAGGTGTTTGGCATCCAGGACCGCTTTTTCCAGTTCCTGCTCATCAATCGGCTTTGTGAGATAGCAGGTAACTCCAAAACGCATGGCTTCCTGTGCAAAAGAAAAATCAGAAAGACCGCTGATTATAATAAATACACCGGCAAAGCCATTCTCTCTGGCAAGTTTTACTACCTCCAGTCCGTTTAAATGGGGCATACGCAGGTCAATTAGCACAACGTCAGGCTGTAATCTTATAATTTGGTCCAGAGTATCCTGACCGTTTTTACATTCTCCGCAGATGGTATAGTCAAGAGAAGACCAGTTTAGCAGATATCGGATGCCTTCTCTAACATCTATTTCATCATCAGCGATTAAGAGTTTCATGTTTAATTACCTCCTGTATGGTTTTGTGCAGGAATCACCATGGTTACCAGGGTTCCCATTGATTTTTTACATTTGATAGTAAGACCATATTCAAATCCATAGTATAGCTGGATTCTCTGGTTGATATTATAAAGTCCGATTCCGTGGGAGGAGTTATTGGGGGGGCGGTGAAGTGACTGGTTTAACAGCTTCAGCTCCTCACGCGTCATACCGCAGCCATTATCAAATATATGGATGCAGAGTGCTTCGTTTATCAGAATGATTTTCAGGATGATTTTTCCGTTTTGTTCTACCTCCTCCAGTCCGTGGAGGAGCGCATTTTCAACAATGGGCTGTAAGAGCAGGGGCATAATCTGGTAATCCTCAGGATCTAACTGAGGGCTTATTTTCAGGGAATAATTGACGCGATCGTGAAATCTCAGCTTTTGGATACTTAAGTAGGTTTCAATATAGTCCAGTTCCCGTGAGAGGGAGGTTGCTGAAGAGGAAGTGTTTTCCAGTACATAGCGCATGGATTTGCCTAAGAGCTTTATTGCATTAGCCACTTCTAAGTTGCCAGCTTTTAATGAACGCATACGTATGGTCTCCAGTGTATTGTAGAGAAAATGAGGATTGATCTGACTGGAAAGCATCTTAAATTCCATCTGTTGCTGCTTATTGATTAAGTCCTGGGTTTTAAGCTGTGCCTGATAGACGGAAGTTTCTTTATCCAGAATCTCATGGATCATCAGCTTTAAATCAGAAAATACATCAGAAATTTCATCTTCGCCGTGAAAGTTGTCCGCAATTTCATAATGACCCTGACTGGCCCTGTGCATGCATTCCCGAAGAGTAATGATACGGAGACTGAAGTAATGGGAAAATACGCAGATAAACAAGCTGGTGATAATCAGCACTAATGCCAGGATAGCCACATAAGTACTGCTGATCCGGTTTAAATATGGGTATCCGTCATAGCTTAGGGAGGCCATGTAAAAGCTGTCTTCGCAGTAGGCGGGAGAGAGGGAGGAAACACAACCGATAACGGTTCCGTTTTCTAACGCTATTTTTCCTTGATAAGTGCCTGTACAGCTGCTTTCTCCTCCACCCACGTATCGTTCCAGTCCGGGGGTACTCACCTGCCTGTCACTGGTGTAAAATATGCTGCTGTCGTTGAGCCATATGACTGTTTGCATGGAGCTGTTTTCAATGCGGTTTCGGATGTGGTTATTGCTGGCGGTAAGCTTTAAGATGGCATAGCTGTGAATCTGGGGTAGGAAGATGCGGGTATAAAGGCAGAGATTCTGCACTTCGGTGTTGTATCGTTCACTTTTCACCAACTCCACTGTCCAGAAAGGGGTGACGGACGAGGAAGCGCGTTTCAACCAGGGCTGGATCTGGAGATTGTCCGTAATGGGATGGATGTGTGGGCTGTCTGCTATGGTGGAATTAAAGGTATACACAGCAATGTCATGGAGGGAGGCATCGCCGGAAAGAAGTGTATCAATCCCCTTATAAGTGCTTATGGCTGATTTGCTTTCGCTGTCGGCAGAGTATCTGGTGTTTAAGAGTGCAATTAAATTCTGGTCAGAGACCAGGATCTGGGATTTGTTGTAGATGTTTTCTGTTAAATCCAGAATCAGGGATTTTACCCGGAGATTATCGGAATAAGTCTGTTTGGAATAGTGGTCAAACAATTGGGTTCGGGTATGATAGATGAGATAACTGCCTACCGTTGTTATAGGAATAAAAATGGCAATAAAAAAGAACAGGTACAATTGCTTCTGCACCCGGATCTTAGTAAAAATATCCATGAACCGTTTCTTACTCATATATACCCACCCTTTAACCGTTGCCCCTTGTCTCTATTATTTATATCATACCGCCTTTTGAATGGAAAGGAAAGAATTACGACTAAAATAGCAAATTTATTACAACAGCAAACTGACTGAGATTTCTTGTACAAGCCAGGTATACCAGCTAAGGAGCATGCTTCTGCTAATAATTGAAAAGGGTACTGATAATTCCATAATAGGCCGTAGATACGGATATATTGTATAAAAAATACCAACAAATACAGCGATTTAACGCTTTAGCTGAATCAAGTATTGATATAGTTTTTTAATTTTATTTTGCCATACTAAATTGTTTTTTTATATAAAATATCAATAATAGGAGTCGAATATTGCGATTTAAAAACGTTTTATAATTCTGTAATAGGTAGTACTATAGTGAAAATGATAGAAATAACTGATTTAATACTGTAATTAATTGAATTATTTAAAGATAAACAGACTTCATTAATGCGTAAATTGAAAATTAAATACTTACTACAAAAAGATCAAGTAACGAAGCGGATCAAGATATCCGCATTGATATAAATGAGGAGGTAGAAACAATGGATGAAAACAACAAAGAGGTGGTAAACGGAATAATCAGGTGGTTGAGGGATTACTGCAGTACTAATTTTGATATTGGAGAAATGCTTCGTGATAAGAAGATGCCCGATAAGTTTTTGCATGCAGCAGGTGAAAGAGGGCTGTTTGGTATCAGAATTCCCCGGATTTATGGCGGTCTGGAATTACCAATGTCTGAAACAGTGAAAATTATTGATCAAATTTCAGCTATTGATGTTAACATAGCTACATTTCTTATTGTCCAGCATACATTCTGTTATCCTATCTTATTATACGCAAAACCACTATTCCGCGATTTTTATTTACCCAAGTTTGCTTCCGGAACATGTTTGGGGTGTTTTGCTCTCAGTGAGCCTGACGCAGGTTCAAATCCAAGAAAAATAAATACTAGTATAGTACCCGCAGAAAGAGGTAAATGGAAGATTAACGGAACGAAATGCTGGATCACGGGTGCAGCTACAGCAGATATGTATCTTGTTTTCGGTCGTCATGAAGAAGAATCCGGTTATAAAGGAATCAGTTGTTTTGCAGTTCCCAAAACGACGCCGGGTATTGAGGTACAGGATTCTTTAAATATGTTAAGTATTAATGGAGTTGGATTACGGACCATAGTCTTTAAGGATGTGGAGATAGGTGAGGAATATCTGATTGGTGAATTGGGAAAAGGCATGATTGCAGCGGAAAGCGGATTGCTATTTGGAAGATTATTTACAGGTCCTGTCTGCACAGGAATCATGAAACGATGCAGCCAGTTTATGAATCGCTATGCCTCAAAGAGAAACATTGGTTCAGGGTTGTTACTGGATAGTCCGGTAACAGCTGCCAGATTGAGAGAAATTGATATAGCAGTGACAAGCATAGAGGCAATGGATTCATTTATTGCTGAAAAAATAGACAACAATCAGGAGATACCAGAAGATTTTGCAATTGCCTGTAAGGTATTATCGTCTGAGCTTGCCTGGGAAACTGCGGATAAATCAGTGCAGCTGCTGGGAGCAAGAGGGCTGGATGAAAAGAACCTGGTTGCCCAGCTTTTATGTGATACCAGGTTTTTCAGAATTGGAGAAGGTCCTACAGAGCCGCTGTTAATGAAACTGGGAGTAACATTGGCATTGACAAATTCAAAATTAATGAGATATCTGCGGGACGATATGCAGGTAACAGAAGTGTACGATAGTATGACAGAAAACATAAATCAGTTAAAAAAGCTGATCAAAGAAAAAGATATCAAAAAAGAAATGAGGGGCGTCTTATATTATGCAATTGGAAAGGCAGGCATGTGGAGTTTTTTGGAAGCAGCGCTTATTTGCCAGGCAGATAAAAAGAAAATTGAAAATGTAAACGTTGCAATTGAGTGGATAAGAAATAAAACGGCCCAGATATTATGTGAAGTACGGTGCGATATTTATAATGTTTCTATTGAATCAGCCCAGTTTGACAAATACAGAAAATACTACGATGACAGTATAGGGACGATTGAGGAGACCATGCCGCATAACAGAATTTACATGGATGAATTTCTAAAATGTTCTCCTGTATGTCCCAATTCCTCAATCAATGACAACAACAATAATGATAATACGATCATTGATCTGTTCCAGAAACATGTCATAAGTCATGGAGAAACTGACGCCATTATAGATCCGGAGCATGTGATTTCTTATAAAGAGCTGAATAACAAAGTAAACAGAATGTGTTTCATTTTAAAAGAAAATGGAGTAACGCCGGGCGATGTCGTAGCAATAGCCATGGATCGGTCAGCAGCGCTTATTATCAGTATGTTAGCTGTATTAAAAAGCGGAGCAGCCATTTTGATGATAAATGTGCAGGATCCCAAAGAGCGCAGCCAGTTAATGTTTCATAAAGCAAATGTAAAACTTGCTATAACAACAGAAGCCGCGAGACATCTGGTACCCGAAGAATCAATCCATATACTGTGTGCTGATCGGAATCTGGTATTGGAAGAAATTGAATCAGAAGAATTTCAGAATATGGCTGAGCCTTTAACAATTGCTTATATAGGTTTCACATCAGGGTCAACTGGTGAACCCAAGGGAGTAAGGGTGAATCATAAAGCTATCCTGAGTCAGATATCAGCCAGATCTGAGAGCGTTGAGATAAAAAACAGTGACAGAATCCTCCACTCGGTGGCCCCCAATTTCGATATTGCACTGTGGGAAACATTAAGCCCCTTTGTATATGGCTGTTCCATTGTCTTAAGTAACGAACAAGTATTTTGCTGGGAGCCTCGAAAAATTATTGACTTAATTACAAGATTTGAGGTGACTCATATACAGGCCACACCCACGCAGCTGGGATTACTTTTAGAGAATTTAACTCCCGATACGGTACATACGTTAAAATGTGTATTTTCCGGCGGGGAAGTATTGCCAGACACCATAAAAGAACAGTTTAGAAGCAAACTGCCGGGCGTAGAACTGATTCATTTATATGGACCTACAGAAGCAGTCATTGATACATGTTATTGTAAACCTTTATCCGAGAAAGATTATTTCATGGGAGAAATAGGGCTTCCGTTCTCTAATAAACAGGTATATATCCTTGATGAAGGAGGCAGTGCTGTTCCTGATAATACACCTGGAGAACTTTATATAAGCGGAGAGATAGGACAGGACTATATCAATGATATTGCTCTGACAGAAAAGAGTTTCCTTAAAACCATTCTTCCAGATAATTCAGAAACTGTAATGTATAAAACCGGTGATATTGTTAAACGGACACCATCAGGTAAAATTCAGTTTTTATACCGTATGGATGAACAGATAAAAATAAACGGGGTGCGCATAGAGGCAGGTGAAATAGAAACTACGCTGGGAAGATTTCCTGGAATGGGGCAGGTAAAAGCAGTTGTCAGAAAAGTAAAAAATAATAAGGTTTTAGCAGTATATTATACCTCAAAGAATAATTCGATTATTAATGAAAATGATCTTCGGTATTTTGCCTCTGAATACCTTCCGAAGACGATGATTCCTTCTAAATTTATTCAAGTAAGGTTATTTCCGGTCACATCAACGGGAAAAATAAATGTCAATTTACTGCCTGATCTGGCTGCCCCGGAAATAAAAGAGAGCATGATTATTAATAAAACTGAAAATCATATACCAGACACAATAGCTGGAATCTGGAAGGAATTATTAGATATCCGGGCACTGGATGAGTCCGCTGACTTTTTTGAAATGGGCGGAAATTCATTCATGGTAATCCAGCTGCTTACCCGCATCTGGGAAATATACTCGGTTGAAATTGATGTAATTGACTTTTATGAGAATCCAACTATAAAAGGGCTTTGTCAAAGGATTAGTGGCACGCAGGGGACAGCTGCTGTTCCATATAAAAAGGAAGTACTGGCCGGTACCCAGAAAAATTATTGGTATCTGTACAAAATGAATGAAGACTCACCTGCATATAACTGTCCGGAAGCGGTACGGCTGAATGGAACGTTAAATGCTGGTTTTCTGGAATGGTCCTTGAATCAGATTATAAACCGTCACGAGGCATTGAGGACTTTCTTTACGGAAGAGGAGGGAAATCCATTCCAGGTGGTTGTTCCAGAAGTAAAATATGAACTACCTATTGCAGATCTTTCTATGGAAGATACAAGTGGACAGGAAGAGAGATTAATTCAATTACTGGAAACGGAAGCCTCACGTCCTATAAAACTGGATATCGCGCCTTTGTTTACTGCTAAGTTAATTAAACTGAATCAGAATGAATTCATTTTCTTTTGGAATTTTCATCATATTATTGCAGATGGCTGGTCATCAGCGCAGGTATTTACCAGGGAATTAAATGAACTTTATAAAGCCAGATGTGAAAACAGGGAACCCGACCTTCCGGAAATAGAGATGCAGCCAATTGAATATTTAAGATGGAAGGAAAAAACTGATACATCTCAAAGACTTGAAAAACAGAAGGATTACTGGCTGGAAGAATTAAAGGATGCACCCTCTGAAGTGGATATGACATTGGGCCGGGAACCGGTGTTAACCCAGAAGGATTCAAGGGGACACAGAGCAGTATTTGAGATACCAGAGCCAATCTATAATTCACTCAAAGTATTTTCTGCCAAATATAGCATCAGTAATTATCATGTACTGGTAACTGCTTTCGCATCATTAGCCCATATTCTGAGCGGACTGGATGATATTTGTCTGGGGACTGTGGTTGCAGGACGTAAAAACTCCCGGATTAATCATGTTATTGGTAATTTCGCAAATGTTGTAGTTCTAAGGTGTATGTTTAAAGAGGATTCTACTGTCCAGATGCTTGTGGAGCAGATGAAAAATAAAACGCTCAAAGCCTTAGATAACTCGGATATTCCTTTTGAAGAAGTTGTATCTTCCTTAAAGCCAAATAGAGATAAATTTAAAAACCCGCTTTTTAATATTTTTTTCTCCCTTTTTAACGGGAAAGAAGAAATGCTGAATCTCTGCGGATTAGAGAACCATAAAATTCCAATGGACCCGGCAAATGCAAGGTTTGATTTGAGTATGGCAATGTTTGAAGTACATAACAGGCTGGAAGGATATGTGGAGTATAAGGACAGCCTTTATAATGAAAAAACAATGGAACGTATTATCAAATATTTTATTAAAATGCTGACATTTATAATCACATCACCAGACCAATGTGTTGATCAGGCAGAACTGGTAGACGAAGAAGAAAAAGACTTACTCTGCAGGATCTGGAATGATACCTACGCCCCGTTTCCAAGAGAAACCTGTATGCATGTAATGTTTGAACAGCAGGCAGAGAGAGTCCCGGATAAAACCGCGGTTTGTTTTAATGGAAACAGCCTTACCTACGGGGAACTGAATGCCAGGGCAAATAAGCTTGCCCGCTATCTAAACAGAAACGGCATACAAAAAGGATCGTTTGTAGGGATATGCGCCAGAACATCCATTGAAATGATGGTAGGAATTCTGGGGATTGTGAAAGCAGGTGCTGCATATGTCCCAATTGATCCTGCTTTACCCCAAACTCGTGTCCAGTTTATGTTAGATGAGACGGACTCAAAAATAGTTGTTACCCAGGAGGAGTTTACTCAATCACTGTTAAAAGATAAGAATACAATCTGCCTTGATACACAGTGGGAAGAGGTTGAAAAAGAAGACGGGGAAAATCTGAATTTATCAGTCTCATCAGATCAGATCATTTACATGATCTATACATCAGGTTCTACGGGAACTCCCAAGGCAGTAAGAACCATGCATTACAATGTAGCGGCCCTTTTGTGCAATACAAATCACATGCAGCCTGAAGAATCTGACCGGTTTCTTAAAATAAATAATTTTGCATTTGATATATCCACATGGGAAATATGGACTCCTTTGATTTATGGAGCCACTATGGTGATAATGCCAGATGACATAAAATTAAAGCCATTTGAATTTGCAGAGTTTGTGGATAAGAATGAAATAACTATGGCATACCTGCCAACGGCACTATTTCACGCGATTAGTATTGAGGTTCCGGCGGCCTTTCGCAAAATGAGGTTTCTGATTGTTGGCGGTGAAGCTTTGGACCCAACCAGGGCGAGAGCTGTCTTGAAGAACGATCCGCCTCAAAATTTCATAAATGCATTGGGACCAACAGAGGTAACCTGCTCCTCCGCCTGGTATGAGGTGCATGATTTACCGGAGAATGCGCTTACTGTCCCGATCGGCAGACCCATATCAAATACACAATTTTATGTGTTGAATTCTAAAATGAAGGTACTGCCGGCAGGTGTCACAGGAGAATTGTTCATAGGCGGAGCAGGCGTTTCTGATGGATATCATCATAGACCCGATCTGACAGAAAGAAATTTTATACATAATCCATTTGAGCATGATGAAAAGTTCAGCCGCATCTATAGGTCAGGAGATCTGGTTCAATATAAAGAAGATGGTAATTTGATTTCTAAGGGAAGAAAAGACCACCAGATTAAAATCCGCGGATTCAGGATTGAAATCGGAGAGATTGAAAATGCGATTCGGGAACATGTGGCTGTTGATACAGCGGCCGTAGTAGTAAAGGGGAATTGTCAGGACGATTACCGGCTGATAGCATATATTTCCTTAAAAAGTGGTTATGGGGAAACTTCTGCAGATGCTGTAAAAAAACATCTTCAGGGCAGGCTGCCATACTATATGCTGCCATCCGCCATTCAGATTTTAACTTCACTTCCGACCAATAAAAATGGAAAAATAGACAGAAAAAAACTAGATGAAATTCATATCTCAGAGAGTAATATACGAAATGCGGTCAGGTATCCCAGGAATATTGAAGAGATAAAATTAGCAGGAATATGGGAGAGAGTAACAGGATCAAAAGCTCCGGATATCCAATGTGATTTTTTCGAATCAGGTGGAGATTCATTAAAAGCAATTCGATTTTTATCTTTGATTGAGAAGGAGTTTTCCGTTACGCTGCCAATAGAGTCGCTGTTTGACCATGGAACTATTGAGGAACTGGCCGCCATAATGAGAAAAAAGAACAAATCTGCTGAAAGTATGGCTCTTATATCGTTTAATGGCAAGAAAGAAACGGCTGACCGCCCTTTGTTTTTAATTCACCCTCTGAGTGGAAGTTCTGTTTGCTACAATCAATTTTCCATGCAGATTGATAATCCTGTATTTGGTTTGCAGCAATTAGGCAATAACCAGATAAAAGACAATAAAATAAATTCAATAGAGGAATTAGCGTCCTATTATCTTGACAGCATACATGCAGTTCCAAATAAAGAGCCCTATCTTCTGGGTGGCTGGTCAATGGGCGGATTAATATCATTTGAAATGGCCAGACAGCTGGAAAATAAGGGACACATCGTCGATAAAATCATCCTGTTTGATAGTGCTGCTCCGGGAAAATATCAGGCGGAACTTGATATGGGCGCAATATTAAAACGGTGTCTGGAAGAAGCCATGGCTCAGTATGGAGTGAAACCAGAGCTGGATTTCAGTCAGGTAAACCCAATGGATGCCGATGGATTGTATGAAATCGTACTAAAAGAGTTAAAAACCAGTGGTGCAATAGCTGGTGATACCGAAGTGATTGAATTAAGGGAATTAGTTGACACTTGTACTAAAAATGTAGAGATGCTTAATTCCTATAAAGGGGGGATGGTAAATAGCGACATTATTCTGTTGCATCCCCATGCTTCGATTCAAAATGAGACTAAAATGAAGAAAGATAGCGAGTATTTTGGCTGGGAGAACTTTACCAATGGAAAAGTTGAGCTGCTGGAAGCAGATGGTGATCACATGTCCATGATTTTTGAGCCTAATGTTCAAAAAGTGGCGAAACTTCTGCAAAAGTACTTAAAGAGCAACTGAAGTAAAACGCCATATTAAGTCAGAAAGAAGGAAAATATATGAATATTATAGGAATTTCAGCGTATTTCCATGATTCTTCGTGTGCATTGATTCAAGATGGAAAAATTATTTGTGCAGTATCAGAGGAGCGTTTTTCCCGTTTTAAAAACGATTCCAGACTTCCAGTCAGAGCGTTCAGACACTGTCTGGAAGCCGGTAATATAAATATTACAGACGTTGACTGTGTTGCTTATTATGAGGATCCATATAAAAAACTTTCTCGTCAGATGGAATATAATTTCAATCAATCCAACGATAAAGAACTTAACTGGATCGATTGTCACAGACCTTTTCGTGAAATCAGGGAGGTTTTAGGTTACGAAGGAGAGATAAAATATTATGAACATCATCTCTCACATGCTGCAGGAAGCTATCTTTTTTCAGGGTTTGATGATGCCGCAATATTAACCACAGATGCTGTGGGAGAATGGGACTCAACAACCTTCGGAGAAGCCAATGGTCTTAATATAAAACTTTTCGGGGGTATTAAATATCCGAATTCCGTTGGGTTGTTCTACAGTGCAATGACCAATTATCTTGGATTTAAGGTATTAAGTGGTGAATATAAAGTTATGGGCCTGGCGCCGTACGGAAAACCGGTGTATGCAGAAAAACTCCGAACCTTGTATTCCATGCCCAAAGAATTGGATTTTAAGCTTAATATGAATTACTTTGACTTCGGGCAAATTGAAAGAATGTATACGGATGCATTGATTGATTATCTGGGCATCAAACCACGTAAACCTGAATCTGAATTAAAGCAGGAACATAAGGATCTGGCAAAAAGTTTACAGGTTGTGTTGGAAGAAATTCTTTTAAAGCAGGTGAGGGAACTAAAGGAGAAAGTTAATTCTTCTAATTTATGCCTTTCTGGTGGTGTTGCGCTGAATTGCGTGGCAACACATGCAATCCGGCAGGCCGGCATATTTGATCACATATTCGTCCAGCCGGCAGCAGGGGATTCTGGCTCAGCCCTTGGAGCAGCGGCACTGGCTTATGTAGAAAAGAATGGATATAAGCACGGGTGTGAGCCATTAAAACATGTTTACTTAGGACCTCAATATAATCAGGAGTATATTTACAATATCTTAAGTGCAATGGAAATGGAAGCAGTTGATTGCAGAAATAACAGTAAAAAATTAAATGAAGAAGTTGTCAACCGGCTGGTTGATGGTAAGGTCATTGGCTGGTTCCAGGGACGTATGGAATTTGGGCCCAGAGCGCTGGGAGCGAGAAGCATACTGGCAGATCCCCGTGATCCGGTTATGCGCACCAGGCTTAATGATCTTGTTAAGAAACGGGAGAGCTTTCGGCCATTTGCTCCAGCCATACTGGAAGAATGTGCCTCCCAGCATATTGACATGAAGATGGCTTCCCCTTTTATGCTGGAGACCTGCCAGGTGCAGTCGGATATCGATTTACCGGCAATCACACATGTAGACAGTTCCTGCCGGCCCCAGACAGTTTCTGCTGAAACAAACCCAAAGTTCCACGCACTGATTAAGTCCTTTTACCAGCGGACCGGCTGCCCTATTCTGGTTAACACCTCCTTTAATGTCCGTGGAGAACCGATTGTCTGCAGCCCCATAGATGCGTTAAGGTGCTTTGGCAATTCCGGCATCGATGTTCTTGTATTAGGAGATTTTATCATTGACAGAACTATGCTGTCGGAGAATTTTATTGAAATGGCAAAGCATGATTTTGAATTTATTAAACCGCCGGAAGATTTATTTAATGGAAGAAAAATAGAAGCCATTTATACTTTTATCTGATGGAAAAAGGAGTGAATCAAATGAGAACAGAAAATTCAAGTATTGCAAAGCTTACCCATGCGTTACAGGTAGAGGATGAATCCGGGTTAGAGCTGCTAAGGCTTCTGCAACTGCATCTTTTTGGAAGATTTGATATCGATGAACATGATAATATGATTAGTAATATTCCCAAATCAGATGTTGATGAGGAGGGATTTCATGCAATTGGAACCTGGCATCCGGTGAGACAGGAAGATGAGGTAGTATTTAAAAGAAAAGAACAGATAGATTCCGTATTTTGGGAAAGTACTTGCGACCAGTTCTGCCTGAGAAAAAAAGATGGTGGTAAACGGGTATGCGTAATTGGAGAATCAGCTGCCGCCGGAATGTTTTTCACCCCATACATAACGCCTGCCAAAGTATTAAATAATTATTTAAAAACGGCTGGAAATGATTCGTGGGAAGTGATTGACCTGACAAGAAACTGCATGAATGCAGGAGCATTGATTGAAACCTGTGAGCATGCGCTGCAATTAGAACCGGATTACATTGTTATCATAGCAGGAAACAACTGGTTCTCGGATATAATGGTTGAGCATAACGGACCATTATCACGCCGCAGGAAGTATGTGCTGCCTTTGGAAAAAAACGGTGTGGAAGGTGTTATTACTGCCTATCAGGAAAGCGCGGGAACACTTGCAGATCGTGTCATGTCTCAGATAGAAAAACTGGCATCTAAAAGCCCGACAGAATTTATATTTGCAATTCCGGCATTAAACTATTCAAGCTGGGTAAGAAGGGTTCCATTACATTGGTTAAATAATGAAAAAACCATAAAATGGTATGAATACTACAACCTTGCATCAAAAGCACTGGATAAAAAAGAGTATCAGGAAGCTTTTGATTATGGAAAGAAAATGATTGAAATTGATAATGGGAGTAATTCAGCGTCATGCAGAATATTAGCAGATTGCTGCATTGCTTTGGGAAAAGACAAACTTGCTTATGAGTATTGCGTCTCAGAATGTGATAATTCACTTATATTTGACGAAATAACATCATTTCCAGCGGTTCCTTCATTTGTAAGGAAGAAATATAATGAGAACAGTGGGATCTGCCCTCATATAAAGTTTCTGGATTTTGAAAACGTTCTGGAAGAATATTTTGGTACAAAGGTATTAGGAAAAGAAGTATTCGTGGATTATTGTCATTTAAATCCGGAAGGTTTTCACATTGTGATGGCACCTGTAGCAAACTTGATTTTATCCCATGAGAAAAACACCAGCGATGATTGGATATCCTTAGTGAAACGTACGGCTCCACTCAAACCAAATCAGGCACAATTAGCGGTCTCTTATTTCTGTACAGCTTTATATAATACTCATTTAAACAGACCGATATCTGATAAATCAGACGTTGAATGGTATAGCAGACTGTTTCAAAAGGCAGTTGACAGTGACAAATCGGTACTGGAAATTATGAAACTATATATAATGGGGAGAAGCTGTGAAAAAGGCGCAGGATTTACTTTAAGTAAAGCCGGGCAGAAGCTCTTTGCACTTATGAATTCACCATTAGATTTTCCGGTTGCCCAGGAAGCTCCGGGCGCGGATGCTTTGACTGTGGAAGCCATATGCAATACTTTGGAAAATAACGGGTGGAATGGGAAAGGTTTATTAAAGGATTATCAGCAGCCTTACATACAGGCCATGGAGAGCGGGGTTGATTTGACTGAACCGGCATATATTGAATGGTTAAATTCCCATCTGAAGATGTCTATGGATTCAGAGAACGGAACACGCAGAAGATTACCGTTTTATCAATCATGGTGGCCCCGCTCATTCTTTACCTTAGCCGCAGATGGGGAACACGATATATCATTGGATTTAACATGCAGATTACCTGTTGAAACACAGGATCAGAATCAGGATCTGGTAAGAATTCTGATCAATGACCAGGAAATTAAAACGGTAACTGCGAAAGGAACGTGGACGAATCAGCACATTGATATTCCTGCTGAAATGCTGAAAAAAGGATTTAACCGGCTTGCCATTGAATGGCCGATTATTGATCAAAATGAATCACAAAGAATATCACAGCTGGCTGAGAGATATTATAAGGGGCTAAAGGTTGATTTCTTCCCTGTTTTAGGAGAAATTCATTCACTCATCGTGCGAAAGGTGTGAAAAATATGAAATATTATAGTCTTCCAGCTGATTTTAAAACAGAGACCATTGATCAATACGCTGATTTAAATAGCAGATATAATGAATCCAGAGTACAGGAAACCTATGGCAATATAACATTAGGAAATGTATATGGATCTGGCAGATCCGCAGATACGCTTCCCCAGCTCAATCATGAAAGACTGCGCCATTATGTTAAATATTCCATGGATCACGGGATTAAATTTGATTATACATTAAATGCACCTTCACTTAAAAACATGGAAATAACCAGTGATGGTCTCTTAAAGATTAAGGAATTTCTTAAAATACTATGTGATCTTGGAATAGACTCCATGACAGTCAGCCTGCCGTCATTAATTGAAATCATAAAAACATTAAATCCGGAAATAAAGGTAAAAGTATCAGCTATTTCATCCGTTAATACACCCAATAAAGCATTGGCTTACAAAAAAATGGGGGTAGACAGAATTGTTGCCGAAGAAGCAGTAAACAGAGATTTTAAAACACTGAAAAATATAGTTGAAGTTTTTGGAGATAAAGTTGAAGTAATTACCAATGTGGTATGTTATAAAAACTGTGTCTATCGGCCGTTTCATTATAACAGCTATATTTTTGATTCTGTGGAATATGGATCCAATTACAAATATTATATAACCAGATGCAGCCAGAGAATGCTGAATGATCCAAGTATCTTTCTTAAAAACAGCTGGATAAGGCCAGAAGATATCTGTGAATATGAGAAAATCGGAATTAATCATTTTAAGATCCAGGGGCGTGATGTGATACAGACTGCTGATCCTGCAAAAGCGGTAGAATACTATTTTAAGGAGGATTTTGACGGAAACCTGTGGGAGCTGATTATGCTTTTTGACAAAAATTTTATTCCTTCTGTTACCATTGATAATAAGAAACTGGGTGGGTTTATCCGGCCATTTATTGATATTGATAATTTCTGTAAAAACAGATGTGATCAGTGCAAATACTGCGATGGTTTTGTAGATAAGGCAATGGATGTAAGCCGTGCTGGTAAATTTAAGGATTATGTGAATTCAGCCAGATATGATAAATTCAGTAAGGACTTAGTGGATCTGCATAATCAGATATAAGATGCAGTTTATAACAGGAATACAAAAAGGAGAAGAAATATATGAAAACATTATTGATCTTTCCTCCCATGGTAGATGCTGTTCATCCTCCTTTGGGAATTGCAACAATAGCGGGTCATTTAAAACAATTGGGAAATAAGGATGTGGAAAATTTAGACTTGAATGTGGAAGCTCATTATTATTTTCTGAACAGTCAATATTTTACTGAAAAATATACAATCATAAAATCCAGGTATGATATACTAAAAGTAAAAGCAGATTTGGATGAGGAAGAGAATAAGGAACTGGCTGTCTTATCAGAAGCTGTTTCCAATGCTGATTATTTAATAAATAACATAGATTCTAAAGTGGAATTGCTTAAAAAAAGCTCATCTTATGATGATCTTGACGGGTATTATAAGCTGACCGATTTTTTCAGGCAGGCACAGAATTATGTCTCGGCATCCGTATATCCCACAACCTGGAGTATCGAGCATCAGTTTACTTTTAAATATTCTATATTTCAAACAAAAGAGGTTTTGCAGGCTGTTTATGATCAGGAACAGAATCCTTTTATTGAATATTACCAAGATAAGATGCCGGAGATCTTAGAGAAAAAAGCAGGCCTAATCGGTATTTCTATCTGTTATTTTGAACAGCTGATCCCTGCACTCACTCTGATATCATTATTGAAAAAAAACAATAAAGATATCAAAATTGCGGTTGGCGGGACATATTTTACACTATATATAAACAATTTGCAGGTTTTTAATCCATTTAGTGAATTAATAGATTTAATTATCCCTGGCGAGGGGGAGAAGCCTTTCCTTCAATTAATTGAAGCCTTAGAAAACAATGCAGAAGATCTAAAAATTCCAGGTACTGTAACCTTTGAAAATGGGAAAGCACGGGATATAGAATTAAATGACTCCCAATCATCATTTGGTTCCTGTCTGCCGGATTTTTCTGATTTTCCGTTAGATCTGTACTTATCGCCCCGTAGAGTTCTTCCGTATAAAACAAATTTAGGATGTTTTTGGGCAAAGTGTGTTTTCTGCAGTTCGGTATTGATAACCAATTGCCAGTATAAAGAAAAAAATGCTGACAGGATATTGGCGGATTTGAAGATGTTAAATTCTTTATATGATGTCCAGGATTTCTATTTTGTAGATGAGGCTATCGCACCGTCTGTTGCCAGACGATTAGCAAGGGAAATAGCAGGACAGAAACTGCCTTTCCATTGGTTTGGTGATACCCGGCTGGAAAAGATGTATACTCTTGATGTTCTTAGGGATATGAAAGAGGGTGGCTGTCTGATGCTGAGTTTTGGATTTGAATCCATTGTAATCAGAGTTTTAGATAAGATGAAAAAGAATACAAATCCGGATATTATACCAGAAATTATTCAAAACTGCAGTAAAGCCGGCATAAAAACTTTTTTAATGTTCTTTTTGGGATTTCCAACCGAGACGACAGAAGAAGCAATGGAGACAATTAAGTTCATTGAGGAACACTATCGTGAGATCCACTATATTGCCTATGACCGATTCACACTGATCAAAAACACGCCTATTTTTAATAATACTTCTGAATATGGGGTGATGGTTAATTGGGAGGATAAGAAAGAGGAAGAAGATTTGGGTGTATGGTACGATTACACCTGCAACTCAGGATTATATGGTGAAGAGCTGGTACAGCTTGTAAAAGAAACAAAAAAGAGGCCTATTATAAAATTACTTACTAAAAATGTTTTTTCCAGAAGCCATTTGCCATATTTACCTGTCTCAGATGAAACAGTATTGGAGGTGTGAGGATGGAAATAGGAAGCGGATTGCGGAAAGTGATCGATACTGGTTTTGCTTTTCAGCAGGCAAAAGTATTATTAGCTGCTCTGAAATTTGACCTGTTTACCATATTGGGAAATGACAGTATGACAGGAGAACAGATAAGAAAGAAACTTGATATACACCCCCGTGGATTATGGGATTTCCTGGATTGCCTGCTTTGTATGGGCTTTCTGATCCGTGAGGGGGATGGGGCTGATGCTGTTTACAGTAATTCAGATGAAGCAAAACGGTATTTAGACAGAGACAGTCCTTATTATGCAGGAGGAATTCTTGAACTGGCCAACTCCAGGCTATACGAAGTATGGGGGAATTTGGAAGAGGCTTTAAAAAATGGAAGACTGCACAATGAGACCCTGGCTAAGGGTAAAACATATTATGATACCATTTATTCAGATTTAAAGCTTACGGAAGAATTCGCCAATGCCATGGCAGGAGCATCGGGTGAGAACTATCGGCTGCTATCTGAAAAGTTCGATTTTTCAAGTTACAATACGTTAAGTGATATTGGTGGTTCTACTGCATTGTTTTCAATTTATGTTTGTAAAAAACACCCGAATATAAGCTGTACTAATTTTGATTTGCCGGCCATGGAATCCATTGCTTTAAAAAATGTGAATAAGTTTGGACTGGAAAATCATATAAGGGTAGCTTCGGGCGACTTTTTCAAAGATTCTTTGCCCAAAGCAGATATTATCAGTATGGGAATGATCCTGCATAATTGGAATTTAGAGAAAAAGAAGTACTTAATTCAGGCTGCATACAATGCACTGCCTGATCATGGCGTTTTTATTGTCACAGAAATGATGATAGATGATGAACGAAGAGAATGCTGCGCAGGATTTCTGCAATCATTAAATATGCTGTTGGAATTTGGCGAAGCATTTGATTTTACGGCTCATGAACTGAAAGACTGGTGTATGGAAGCCGGTTTTAAACGGTTTGATATCATTAATCTGGACGGACCATTTTCGGCAGTTCTTGCATATAAGAGATAAAGATTTTTAAAATACTGATATTAAATAGTTGGAGGAAAATCAAGGTGGAAAACGATTTAGATGTAACATCAGGTAGTATTATAAAGATATTTATTAATTATGCCATACCTACAATACTTGGAATGGTGGCAATTTCATCAGCATCCATCGTAGATGGTATATTTGTAGGACGCTTTATTGGTTCTAATGCATTGGCTGTTATTAATTTAATTGTTCCATATGTATCTTTGCTATTAGGTGTTATAACTATGCTGGGAGCAGGGGGTTGTGTTCTTTGCGGCAAACTTATGGGTGAGAAAAAATCAGAGGAGGCATCCAGAACATTTTCAAAATTTATTCAGATTATGTTTGTATTGATACTAATCCCCTGGGTAATCGTTTTAATGTTCCCGTATCATATTGCTTATCTGCTTGGCGCAGATAGCAGTGTTGTTGATAATACCGTAACATATTTAATAAATTATACTTATTTTCTACCATTTCAGCTCATGGGAATTGGACTCAGTTTTTTTTCAAGAGTCAATGGCAGACCCGGCTTAACTTCCTTTGCTCTGCTGCTAAGTGCAGTAATGAATGTGTTTCTTGATTTTATATTTGTGGTAATAATAGGTTTTGGAATAAGAGGAGCTGCATTTGCTACTGGTTTATCGCAATCAATGACATTTTTCATTCTATTGCCTACATTTTTTAATAAAAACAGTACTCTTAAGCTGGTAAAGCCCGTTAAATTCACAAAGGATATTTTGTTCTCAATCTTTAATGGTATTTCAGAATTCCTCAATGAAACTTCAAGCGGAATTGTTGCATTTGTATTTAACCACGTCCTGATGAGTCAATCCGGCGTCGATGGGGTAGCTGCTTTTACGACGATCAACTTTTTTTTGTATAGCGGCTGCCTTGTCAGTTATGGTGTAGTAGCTTCCATGAATGGTCCCATCAGTATTAACTTTGGTGCCAAAAATTCAAAAAGAGTAAGTGGGTTCCTAAAAATTTCCATTTTATTTAATCTGATCATGGGGGCGTTAATTGCTGCTGCATTATATTTTTTCGATGATTTATGGGTGAGTATTTTTTTAAAGAACAAAGCGGCTCATATCAGTGAGCTTGCAGTTACATATATTGGGCTGTTATGGCCTGCTTTCTTAATCAGTGGATTAAATATAGTTATTTCGGGGTATTTTACAAGCACCTTAAAACCAGGATTATCATTTATCTTTTCTGCACTGCGGTCCTTATTATTACCGATATTGTTCATTTTGATATTAAACTCTATATTTATGGATGAGAAAGTGTTTCTGTCGATCCCCATTGCAGAGCTCCTGACATTATTAATATGTTTGCTTTACATTTTCATTAAAACCAGGGTAAAAGTAAGACAGGTCTAAAGGAAGAAGTGGTAGAATGGCTTATAATATTTTGAAGCAGCATGCAAGATTCAAGCTGCATGCCATAGAACGGTTAAATCTGCTGCTGGATAAAGGGAGTTTTTGTGAGATTGGAAAAGAAGTAGCAGAGCATGGGGGAACATATCGTGATTCTGAGTTTCCCTATGATGGTGTGATTACAGGTTATGGCTATATAAAGAAACAATTAGTCTTTGTTTATGCCCAGGATTTTACCATCTGCGGGGGTACAGTAGGGTTGAAACATGCGGAAAAAATAGTAAAAATAATTGAACTGGCAATAGAAAACAAAGCTCCTGTTATCGGCATTAATGATTCAGGGGGTGCGAGAATACAAGAAGGGGTGAATGCGTTAGCCGGTTATGGAAAAATATTTTATAGCAATACATTAGCCTCCGGGTATATACCGCAAATTTCAATTATATCCGGGCCTTGCGCAGGAGGTGCAGTGTATTCACCGGGAATTACTGACTTTATTTTTATTACCAGAAACATAGGTACCATGTATGTGACAGGACCTAAAGTACTTGAGCATGTGACCGGAATGAAATGCTCTGCTGATAATCTGGGGGGTGCAGATGTACATTCCAGGTCAGGGGTGGCGCATTTTATTCATGATTCCGAGAAGGAGAGCTTTGAGTCTGTTCGCAGTCTGATCTCTCTGCTACCGGCGAATTGTGAAGATCATCTGCCGATGGTTACCAGATACATACCGAAAAAAGGCCGGATTAAGAATATTTCCCAGATCGTTCCTGATGATTCAAAAAAAGCTTATGATATGCACGACATTATAGATATGATTATTGATGAACACAGTTTCATGGAAGTGCATCAGTATTTTGCAGCTAATATCATTGTTGGATTTGCCCGGCTCTCAGATATAACCATTGGAATTGTTGCAAATAACCCAGCATCTGCAGCCGGTGTACTGGATTGTGATGCCAGTGATAAAGCTGCACGTTTTATCAGGTTCTGTGACTGCTTTCATATACCCATTGTTACACTGGTTGATGCTCCCGGGTTTATGCCTAGTGTTAAGGAAGAAGAAAAAGGGATTATAAGACATGGAGCGAAGATGCTGTTTGCATATTCTGAGGCAACAGCAGTTAAGGTGACCATTATCATAAGAAAGGCATATGGAGGGGCATATATTGCAATGGGAAGCAGACATTTAAAAGCAGACATGGTTTATTGCTGGCCCAATGCTGAAGTGGCAGTGATGGGGGAAGAGAGTGCAGTTGAAATATTATTTCATAAGCAGATCGCAGAAAGAACAGGGAAAGAAAAGGATGATTATATAAAAAAAAGATGTGAAGAGTACAGGTATAAGTATATTAATTCTAGAGCGGCATTAAAAGAAGGTTATATTGATGGAGTGATTGAACCAGATGATACCAGGAGTATTATATTCAATACACTAATTGCCTTTAGTAATAAAAGCTTACTGCGATGTCTCCCTAAAAAACACAATAATATTCCTTTATAACACAATAAATACTTTATATGGAGGAACGGCATGAAAGATGTAAAATGCATGCTAAAAGAGAATTGCAGTACTCCGGAGGCATATAGAATTAAAAAACTGGAAGTTGGAAGAGACTTCATAATGATTGGGGGACCATGCAGCATTGAGTCAGAAGAGCAAATAATAAGAATTGGACTTTTGATAAAAGAATTTGGTGGTAATGTAATAAGAGGAGGGGCATTTAAACCCCGTACCTCCCCTTATTCATTTCAGGGTCTTGGACTGGAGGGCTTAAAGTACTTAAAGGAGGCAGGAGATATTACAGGTTTACCTGTAATATCTGAAGTTATGGATGTCAGAGATTTGGAAGAAGCAATGAAATATGTTGATATCATACAGGTCGGAGCTCGTAATTCACAGTGTTATAGCCTGCTGAAAGAATTGGGCAAAACAGATATTCCGGTAATATTGAAAAATGGTATCAATACAACTATACATGAATGGCTGTGCAGTGCAGAATATATTTTAAATGGCGGTAACAAAAAAGTGATTTTGTGTGAAAGGGGAATCCGCACTACAGAAGACTATACCAGAAATACACTGGATTTAAGTGCGGTAGCCGCAATAAAAACGTTATCTTATCTGCCTGTGATCGTAGACCCGTCACATGGAACGGGAAAGCGGGATTTAATTGAAAAAATGTGTCTCAGCAGCATAATGGCTGGAGGAGATGGGATTATGATAGAAGTCCATGATGCACCTGATACGGCACTAAGTGACGGTGATCAGGCTTTATTGCCAGATGAATTTAAAAGTGTAGTTGAAAAAGCAGCAAGACTGAATGAATTATATAAGGATATGTATGCATCACAGAGTAAATAAGCGTATTTAAAAAATCAGTTGATCTATCCATAGGACAGACCAACTGATTTTTTGTTAAAAAGAACAGGAGCGTTGCTCTTAAAGTGAAATCATAAAGATCTCAACATCGCTTTGCAACACTCCTTTAAAAGTAGCAGGGGAAGAGGGGCTCGAACCCCCATTTACGGTTTTGGAGACCGTTGCTCTACCATTGAACTATTCCCCTATATGGTTGAATTACCTGCTCACCCGAGCACTTTGAAAGTATAGCATAGAACATTTTAAATTGCAACAGTTTTTTGAAAAAAATAAAAAATTTGATAGTCAGCAAAATAATATTTTATTCTGCTGTTCATAAATAATTGTTTGTGGTAGAATGAATTTATAAATCTCCTATATGCCAGGTGGTTTGTTTGGCGTTTTTGATAAAAAAATATCATAAAAATAGTGAAATTGAATTATGAAAAAAGGGCGATGCAAAGAAAATTCCTTCTAAATAATTTGTCTTAGTAAAAAGATGCTTAATTCACACAAGCTTTTTTTGTGGGAATTACAAATAATGCACAAAAACATGCAATATAATCTTATATGAAACAGAATTTGACAAATGACGTCAAACATGTTATAAGTACTTCATAGCAATTATAGAAAAGGGAGTCTGCTCATGAAACAGTTTAAGATTATATTGCCAACAGTTGCTGAGGCCAAAATGTTTGTTGCTGCTGCTTCCAGGTGTAATTTCGACATAGACGTATTTTACAATCGAGTGATTATTGACGCAAAGTCTATATTAGGTGTTTTAAGCTTGGATTTATCCCAGATTCTTACTGTCCAGTTAAACGGAGCAGATGCAGAATTTGAAAAATACTTAAAAAAATTAGCTCCGGAAAACAGCTCAGCAGCATAAACGATAAAGCAACGAAAAAGAGGGAATTGCATCCATATGGTATGCAGTTCCCTTTTTTTATAGATCGACGGGTTTTATCGATTATAAGAAGGAGGAACCGGAATGGAGCTGGAAGAAAAAAAGGTCTTAAGCATATCCGTCAGGAATCTGGTGGAATTTGTGCTGCGTTCCGGAGACCTGGATAACCGCCATAATTTTGCTGCGGAGAAGAATGCCATGCAGGAAGGCAGCCGGATTCACAGAAAGATTCAACGCCGAATGGGAGCGGATTATAAAGCCGAGGTAACGTTAAAACATGTGGTAGAGGAAGATCAGTTTCAGATTCTGGTGGAAGGCAGAGCGGATGGGATCATAGATAAACCGGACGAGCTGATCATAGATGAAATCAAAGGAATCTATATGGATTTGTCTTATATGGAGGAGCCCTTTCCCGTTCATCTGGCACAGGTCATGTGTTACGGATACTTTTACTGCTTTGATAAGCAGAGGGACGGAGCAGTCATGCAGGTGACCTACTGCAATATAGAGACAGAAGAGATTCGCCGCTTTCAGACAGAGAAGTCATTTGAAGAGCTGGAAGCCTGGTTTCAGGGACTGATCCATGAATATGTGAAATGGGCCAGGTATTTATACAGTCATGGAATGAGAAGAGATGAGTCAATCCGGGAACTGGAGTTTCCATATCCCTACCGCCAGGGACAGCGGGAATTGGCGGTATCGGTTTTTCGCAGCATTCAAAGAAAACGGAATTTGTTTATTCAGGCTCCCACTGGAATCGGGAAGACTCTTTCCACAGTTTTTCCGGCTGTTAAGTCCATTGGAGAGGGGCTGGGGGATAAGCTCTTTTATTTGACGGCAAAAACAATTACAAGGGGAGTTGCGGAAGAAACCTTTGATATTCTAAGGGAAAAAGGCCTTTATTTCAGTACTGTCACCCTTACAGCCAAAGAAAAACTCTGCTTTCTAGAAAAGCCGGAATGCAATCCCGATGCCTGTCCTTATGCCAAGGGACATTTTGACCGTGTAGGTGACTGCGTTTATGATATCATTCACAATGAATTTGGCATTACCAGAGATGTAATATTGCGTTATGCTACAGAATTTCGGGTCTGTCCTTTTGAATTGTGCCTGGATATCAGCAACTGGGCGGATGGGGTCATCTGTGATTATAATTATGTTTTTGACCCTGATGTCCGGTTGAAACGATATTTCTCAGAAGGGATCACTGGAGAGTATTTATTTTTGGTGGATGAGGCACATAACCTGGTTCCAAGAGCCAGGGAAATGTACAGTGCAGCCGTCTGGAAAGAGGACTTTCTTCTTATTAAAAAGATTTTAAAGCCCATGAACGAAAAAATAGGCCGTTTGCTTGACCGGTGTAACAAAGAACTGCTGGAAATGAAACGACAGTGTGAGGGGTATCGCATTTTGGAAGACGTTCGTTTCTTTATTACCAGTGTCATGAGTTTATTTGGGGAAATGGAACTGTTTATGGAGAAAAATTCCGAATTTGGAGACAGAGATCTGGTACTGGATTTCTTCTTTGATTTGAGGAAACTTCTTAATATATATGACCGGCTTGATGAAAATTACAGGATCTATACAGAACTCATGTCCGACGGGCGCTTTATGCTAAGGTTTTTTTGCGTAAACCCGTCTAAGAATCTGCAGGAGTGTCTGAAAAAAGGAAACAGCACCGTGTTTTTTTCTGCAACCCTTCTTCCTGTTTCCTATTATAAGGAACTGCTAAGCGGAGATCAGGAGGAATATGCCGTCTATGCCCATTCCCCCTTTGATCAGGAGAATCGTCTTTTGATGGTAGGAACAGATGTGAGCAGCCGTTACACAAGAAGAAACCGCAACGAATACCGGAAGGTGGCAGATTACATCAGTAAGATTGTATCTGCGAGAAAAGGAAATTATATGGTTTTTCTTCCATCTTATCAGTATTTAAAAGAAATAGAGACTATTTTGCCGGAACGGATCTGTGATGGGGACTCTGTTACCTGTTATGCACAGGCATCTCATATGAACGAGCAGGAACGAGAGTCGTTTTTAATTGAATTTTCCAGAGAGCGGGATGATTCCTTTGTAGGCCTGTGTGTGATGGGAGGTGTCTTCTCCGAAGGAATTGATTTAAAGGAGGAGAGACTGATTGGTGTGATCATCGTGGGGACCGGACTCCCTATGGTCTGTACGGAACAGGAGATTTTGAAAAATTATTTTGAAGAAAAGTCGTCGAGAGGTTTTGATTATGCTTATCAGTATCCTGGAATGAATAAGGTCATGCAGGCTGCCGGAAGAGTAATCCGTACAGCCAGGGATGAGGGGATCATTGCCCTTTTAGATGAACGTTTTACCCGGCCTGAATATCAGGCGTTGTTTCCCCGAGAATGGGACAGCTTTTATGAAGTGAAATTAAAGAATGCAAAAGAGGTTGCCAGTCAGTTCTGGGACAGCCGGTTAGTGGAGGAGAAAGAGGATGAAAAACACACTTAGATTAAGACCGTATAAAAAAGAGGATGGAACGTATCTGATAAACTGGCTCACAGACCGCCGTATGCTTGGTATGTGGTGCAGAGATCATTTTTCATTTCCACTGTCAGCTGATCAGCTGCAGCGGTATTACAATGAACTGGAACAGGATTCCCGTTCCTTTGCTTTTACTGCGTTAAATGAAAAGGGAATTCCAGTGGGTAGTTTCCGTATGTCCAGAGTGGATTATGAAAAAAAGAGCGTTCACCTTGGTTTCATCGTCATTGATCAGAGTCTGCGTGGGCAGGGACTGGGAGGACAGATGGTTTCTCTTGCAGTGGGGTATGCCAAAGAATTCCTGGGTATGGAACGAATCACCCTAAATGTATTTGACTGCAATCCGGGAGCGAAACGATGCTATGAGAAAGTAGGATTTTACGAAGAGCAGTTTAAAAAAGAAGATTTTGCCTTTGAAGAGGAAAAATGGGGAATCTACCTGATGGTTTATGATAAATAAAATAAAAAGCTGCCGGAAGGATCAGCCGGCAGCCGGGTTTTGTATCAGAGCATGTCCATAAATTGTCTGGAAGCCTGAGAAACGGGTATATTTTCATTATAGGCCACAACCATCTGGCGGATAGGCAGTTTTTCTGTCAGCCTTACCTGGAATAAATCCCTGTCATTACTCGGAATGCAAAAATCAGGAACGAAAGCGATTCCAAGTCCGATCCGTGCCAGATCGATTAAAAGATCGTTGCTGCTTAATTCAATTTCAGGAACTAAATCCAGCTGCTCCTTCTGGAACATATGGTGGAGAAATTCACTTGTGGTGCTTTTCCGGTCCAGCATAAGAATGGGATAGGTCTGAAGTTTCTGAAGATTAACTGTCTCCCCTTTTAATGGAAAGTATTCCTGATTTGCCACAAATACATCTGAAAATTCATTGATCACACGGAACTTCTGGGAACTGAGAAGACCGGAGTTGGGATAATTGGTGATAATGAAATCTACCTGACCATTGGCAAGCAGATGAGCGCATTCAATGGATGTCTGGTTGGTAACCTTAATGTGCACATTGGGGTAGGCTTTGTGGAATCTGTTTAAATAGGGAACCAGAAAGTAGCGGCAGATGGTATCACTGGCTCCGATACGTAGCTGGCCTCCGTTTAAGGTATTGGCTTCCAATAGCTGATTTTCTCCCTTTTGGATCAGATTAATGGCAGGTTCGATATGCTTTAAAAGAATCTCTCCTTCGGGAGTGAGCTGAACCTTTTTGGTGCTTCTGATAAAGAGTGTCTGGTTTAATTTCTTCTCCAGTACCTTGATTGACTGGCTGACTGCAGACTGGGAAATAAAGAGCTGTTTGGAGGCCTCAGAAAAGCTAAGTGTAGCCGCAACATGATAAAAAACCTTGTACAGTTCATAATTAATATCCATCATTAGCCCTCCTTATAAATATAAGGATATTCTATCACAATATCGAATGATTTGTAAAGGAAATTGACAAATTAATTGGTCTGCGGTATAGTAACGGGCACAGGATTTAAGTGATGATAAATAAAGGAGTGAAAAAAATATGCATGATAATTTTTACCAGATGTATTTAGACGAGATGGGAGAGATCACTCCCTGTACCGGAGAAGAACAGTTAAAGCTGATTTCTGATTTAAGAGAAGGAAATCAGGAAGCGAAAAAGAGACTGATAGAAGGAAATTTAAGAACCGCTCTGGAGTATGCCAAGGAGTATGACGGAAAAGGCGTGCTGTTATCAGATCTTGTACAGGAAGCCAATATGGCACTTTTAATGGCAGTGGAAGAATATGCAAAAGCAGGCGGAGAGAACGGATTTGACAGTTATGTGGCAGAAAAGATAAAGAAGGCACTGGAACTGGCTGTAGAAGAAGAAGTATCTGCGGATCAGACTGGAGAGGAACTGACAGCCAGAGTCAATGTACTTCAGCAAATCGCCCAGACTCTTGCAGCAGAGCTTGGACGTGAGGCAACGGTAGAGGAACTGGCGGACAAGATGAAGATGAGCGTGGATGAGATTCGGGGAATCATGAAGATGGCAATTGATGCAGTGAGTCTGAATGCGGAAAATGCAGATTTAGAGGCATTGGCAGAGGTGAGTGAGATGGAAATTACCGACTCAGAAGACTACGACTACGAAGTTTAAGATACCAGGAGAAAAATGATGAGGATATATCTGATACGCCATGGGCAGACAGATTGGAATATACAGGGGAGGATTCAGGGAAGCCATGACATCCCTCTCAATGAAACAGGATTGATGCAGGCAAAGTTACTGGCAGAAGGGATGGAAACCAGACCGGTTAAAAAAATATTTTCCAGTACACTGAAACGTGGGATGGCAACGGCAGAGGCTCTTGCGGGGAGACAGGGGGTAGAAATTATCCCCATGCCCCAGCTTGTGGAAGTGGAGTTTGGGGTATGGGAAGGCCTGACATGGAAAGAGATTGAGGAAAGCTATCCAGGCGAATACAGACACTGGGTCATGGATCCTTCTCACGCGTCACCCCCCGGAGGAGAAAGTCAGAAAGAAATTTCCCAGCGATGTAAGACAGCAGTGAATGAGATTATCAGACAAACCGGTGGAAGAGAGGATATTGCAGTGGTTTCTCATGGAGCGACTCTTGCTTGTCTGGTATCTGTCATGCTGGGGCCGGAGGAAGAAGATGAGAGTATGATAGTGGAAAATTCCAGCATCACCACCGTTCATTACAGTCCTCTCACTGAAATTTTTACAGTCCTTGAAAAGAATGATATATCCCATTTAGCGTCATCATAATATCTTCCAATAAAAAAAGGGGAAGCCTTTTAAAGCTTTCCCTGATCTTTAATCAAACAATGTTTCAACCAGAATTTTCATCATGGAAGGGGTAGTGCGGATAAAAAGCTTGTCACGTCCGCTGCAGCGGATCGACGTCTTAAGCATTTCCTCTTTCGCTGAGGCGGTATCAAAGATACCAACCATATTGGCGCAGGATTCCACAATGGAATTAAGCTGTCCAGCCTTTTGGATAAAGGTATCAATGTGGCTTTCCCTAAGCTGTAAACAAACTTCCAGATTAGGACTCTGTCCGTCGGTCTGATACTGGGTGCTTTCAAATAAGTATTTCTGAGATAAATCTTTTAACTGCTGATCAAGTTCCATTCAATTAACGCTCCTTCATAAAAAAATCCTTTACTACTATATTGTAAAAACAGTTTTTTTTCAAGCGGTATTATGAAAAATGACAATAATTGTCGAAATATGTCGTTTTGTAATTCTGCGAAAAGATATGTAAATTTTGTTCCTGTTGTAAGACAATGAAAAATTGTGAATCATTTATCTTAGGTTGATTTTATGACCCCTCTATATTATGATATAGTTATCAGAAAATTGTAAGCACTTACAAAAAAGAGTATCAGGGAGGAAACTGTTAATTATGAAGGAAATCAGGGGTAATGTGATTGTCGGTCAATCCGGAGGGCCAACCGCAGTGATTAATTCCAGCCTTGTGGGAGTCTATAAAACGGCCAAGGACAGAGGGGCGAAGATTGTATATGGTATGCTTCATGGAATCCAGGGATTGCTTGAAGACCGGGTAGTGGATTTGTCTGAACACATAAAAAGTGATCTGGATATTGAATTGTTAAAGCGGACGCCCTCCTCTTATCTTGGTTCCTGCAGATTTAAACTGCCGGAGATCCATGAAGACCAGGAAATTTACAAAAAGATATTTCACATTCTTGATGATATGGAGATTGAATATTTCTTCTACATAGGCGGCAATGATTCTATGGATACTATTAAGAAGCTGTCCGATTACTCTATTTTAAATGGCAGCCGGATCCGTTTTATGGGAGTTCCAAAAACCATTGACAATGATCTGGCAGCCACCGATCATACTCCTGGTTATGGAAGCGCTGCAAAGTATATCGGTTCCATTACAAAGGAAGTAATCCGGGATGGCCTGGTGTATGACCAGCAGAATGTGACCCTGATTGAAATAATGGGACGGAATGCAGGATGGCTTACCGGTGCAGCAGCGCTGGCTAAGTGCGAGGACTGTGAGGGGCCGGATATGATCTTCCTTCCGGAGATTTCGTTTGATATCGAAGATTTTATGAATAAGATTGCCGGACTTCATAAACAGAAAAAATCAGTGGTAGTTGCTATTTCGGAAGGAATTCGGGTGGAAGACGGCAGATATGTCTGTGAACTGACCGATAACGTGGATTATGTGGATGCGTTTGGACACCGGCAGCTTACCGGAACAGCCAGATATCTTGCAAGCCGTATTGCAAGAGAAACCGGCTGTAAGACCAGAGCCATTGAATTCAGTTCCCTGCAGCGATGTGCTTCCCATATGGTATCCAGAGTGGATATTACAGAGGCCTATCAGGTTGGAGGAGCTGCTGTGAAAGCAGCATTTGAGGGCGAGACAGGTAAAATGGTAATTTTAAAACGGATCTCGGATGATCCATATATCTGTGTGACCGATATTTACGATGTCCATAAGGTTGCAAACATTGAGAAAAAGGTTCCAAGAGAGTGGATCAATGAAGCAGGTGATTATGTGACAGAAGAATTTTTAAACTATCTCCGGCCTCTGATTCAGGCAGAGCTGACTCCTATCATGACCGATGGCCTGCCAAGACATCTGTATTGCAAAAATAATAAGAATCAATAAAGAAACGGTGCCGAAACCAGATGATTTCGGCACTGTTTTATTAATAAAAGTGATCAATGACATAAGATATATTAATTTCTCTAATTGATATGTTTTATGGTATGATATTTGTACGATAATAACAGGGAAGTCTGACCTGATAGATCATAAGGATTCTTTACAAGGAGGAAATTATGAGTGTAAGAAGAGTATACGTTGAGAAAAAAGCAGCTTATGCCGTAAAAGCAGGAGAACTGAAAGAGGAAATCGCAAATTATCTGGGAATTGGCACAGTAACGGATGTGCGGGTTCTGATTCGGTATGATGTGGAAAATATTTCGGAGGAGACCTATAAACTGGCTCTCACTACCGTCTTTTCAGAACCTGCGCTTGACCTGGTTTATGAAGAGGAAGTTCCGGTTAAAGAAGGAGACACCGTTTTTACGGTAGAATATCTTCCCGGACAGTTTGACCAGAGAGCGGATTCTGCAGAGCAATGTGTGAAAATTCTCAAAGAAGATGAGGAGCCGGTAATTAAATCGGCTGTTACTTATGTCATTTCCGGCGCTCTTACTAACTCTCAGACCGAGGAAGTGAAATCCTTTTGTATTAATCCGGTAGATTCCAGGCAGGCAGAAGAGACAAAATCACAGACGCTGGTTACTGTATTTGACATACCAGAGGATGTCATTGTTTTTGACGGATTTAAAAGTCTGGAAGAGTTAAAGCTGAAGGAATTATATCAATCGTTAAACCTTGCCATGACATTTCAGGATTTCCTCCACATTCAGAATTACTACAGGGATGAAGAGCACAGAGATCCGACCATGACGGAAATCCGGGTACTTGATACTTACTGGTCAGATCATTGCCGCCATACCACGTTTCAGACCGAGTTAAAGGACGTGGAATTTACGGACGGGGACTATAAAAAGCCAATGGAAGCAACCTACCAGCGCTATCTTTCTGACCGGGAGGAAGTTTTAAAGGGAAAGAGCGGAAAGTTTGTCTGTCTCATGGATCTGGCTTTGATGGCTATGAAAAAGCTGCGTCTGGAAGGAAAGCTTGAAGATCTGGAAGTATCGGATGAAATCAATGCATGCAGCATTGTAGTTCCGGTGGAGATTGACGGAAAAGAAGAAGAGTGGCTGGTAAACTTTAAAAATGAGACTCACAACCATCCCACCGAAATCGAGCCTTTCGGAGGAGCGGCAACCTGTCTTGGCGGTGCCATCAGGGATCCCCTTTCCGGACGTACCTATGTATATCAGGCCATGCGCGTAACCGGCGCTGCTGATCCTACAAGATCATTAAAGGAAACATTAAAGGGAAAGCTGCCCCAGAGAAAGATTGTGACTGGTGCTGCAAGAGGATACAGTTCTTATGGAAATCAGATCGGTCTTGCAACCGGTTATGTAAAGGAAATCTATCATCCCAATTACGTAGCAAAGAGAATGGAAATCGGAGCGGTTATGGGGGCAGCTCCCAGAAAAAATGTGATCCGGGAAACTTCCGATCCGGGAGATATTATTATCCTGCTTGGTGGAAGAACGGGACGTGACGGCTGCGGAGGTGCGACTGGTTCCTCCAAGGTTCATACAGAGGATTCCATTGAAACCTGCGGTGCAGAAGTTCAAAAGGGTAATGCTCCCACAGAAAGAAAGATCCAGAGATTATTCCGCAGGGCAGAAGTCAGCCGTATTATTAAAAAGTGCAACGACTTCGGTGCAGGTGGTGTTTCTGTCGCAATCGGAGAGCTGGCAGAGGGACTTAAAATAGATCTGGACAAGGTTCCTAAAAAGTATGCCGGACTTGATGGCACAGAAATCGCTATTTCTGAATCCCAGGAGCGTATGGCAGTGGTAATTGATCCGAAAGAAGTGGATCAGTTCCTTTCCTATGCAGCTGAGGAGAACTTAGAGGCGGTTGAGGTTGCAGTTGTAACGGAAGAACCAAGGCTGGTGATGAGCTGGAGGGGGAAAACCATTGTTGATATCAGCCGTGGATTTTTAGATACCAACGGGGCTCATCAGGAAGCGTCGGTTATCGTGGAAGTTCCGTCAAAAGAAGGCAGTGCATTTGGTAAGAAGGAAGTGGAAGATGTAAAGAGTACGTGGCTTAACCTGCTTTCCAGTCTAAATGTATGTTCCCAAAAGGGGCTGGTGGAGATGTTTGACGGTTCCATTGGTGCGGTTAGTGTCTTTATGCCTTATGGAGGCAGATACCAGCTGACTGAGACACAGTCCATGGTAGCAAAACTTCCTATGGAACAGGGAACCACCGATACGGTCACCATGATGAGCTATGGATTTGATCCCTATTTATCCAGCTGGAGCCCTTATCACGGCGCAATCTATGCAGTATTGTCATCAGTAGCCAAAATTGCGGCAGCAGGCGGTGATTACAAAAAGATCCGTTTTACTTTCCAGGAATATTTCCGCCGCATGTCAGAAGATCCTGCACGCTGGAGTCAGCCATTTGCAGCTCTTTTAGGCGCTTACCATGCCCAGATGGGCTTTGGCCTGCCGTCTATTGGTGGAAAGGACAGTATGTCGGGTACATTTCAGGATGTGGATGTTCCCCCAACTCTTGTTTCCTTTGCAGTTGATATTGCCAGCCATAAGCATATTATTACGCCTGAATTAAAGCAGCCAGGAAGCAGACTTGTCCTGATTGAAATTCAAAAGGACGAATATGATCTTCCGGTATATGAACAGGTGATGGATCTTTACGGAAAATTATTTGAAGATATTAAGGCTAAGCGCGTAATTTCGGCCTATGCAGTGGAAAGCAATGGTATCTGCGAGGCAGTGAGCAAGATGGCATTTGGAAACAAGCTTGGTGTCAAGCTTCATGATACTTTGAAACCAGAACAGCTTTTTGAGGCAGGCTGGGGTAATCTGGTTTGTGAAATTCCGGCTGATAAGATGGCAGAGCTTTTCATTCCTTATACCGTAATCGGCGCAGTGACGGATCAGGGAATGTTTGAATATGGAACAGTTGCAATCTCTGTAGAGGAGGCAATTCATGCATGGACAAAGACTCTTGAGGAGGTATTCCCTACCAATTCCGGTACAAAAGAGAAAACGGCAGCTGAGAAATTGTATGAGACATCAAATGTCCATGTCTGCAGGAACAAGGTTGCAAAGCCGACCGTATTTATTCCGGTATTTCCGGGAACAAACTGCGAATACGACAGCACAAAAGCCTTTGAAAAAGCGGGTGCCAACGTGGTTACCCGTGTATTTAGAAACTTAACTGCCAGTGACATCCGGGAATCAATCGAGTGCTACAAATCACAGATCAGCAAATCCCAGATCGTGATGTTCCCAGGTGGGTTTTCAGCTGGTGATGAGCCCGACGGCTCTGCCAAATTCTTTGCGGCAGTGTTTAGAAATGAGGCAATCAAAGAAGAAATTACAAAGCTTATGGAAGAAAGAGACGGACTGATGTTAGGAATCTGCAACGGTTTCCAGGCACTGATTAAGCTGGGGCTGGTACCGGAAGGCGCTGTTTCAAAGCAAAGAGAGGATTCTCCCACTCTTGCCATGAATACCATCGGACGCCATATTTCCAAGATGGTTTATACAAAAGTGGTTTCCAACAAATCTCCATGGCTTTCCGGCGCACAATTAGGCGGCGTTTACTGCAATCCCGCTTCTCATGGCGAGGGACGGTTTGTTGCCAATGAGGAATGGCTGAAGAAATTAATTCAAAACGGACAGGTCGCAACCCAATATGTAGATGCATCTGGCTGCCCAACCATGGCTGAGGACTGGAATCCCAATGGTTCTTATATGGCAATTGAAGGAATTACAAGTCCTGACGGAAGAATTCTTGGTAAAATGGCGCATTCTGAGCGTCGGGGAGACGGCGTTGCCATGAACATCTATGGGGAACAGGATATGTTAGTTTTTGAATCCGGAGTAAATTATTTTAAATAAATAAGGTATAAAAATCAGCATGGTCTGCGAATTGATACTGCAGCTCAGGCTGATTTTTTGTTCATTTTAGCGGCTTCTTCTCTTCCAGAAAGCAGGCAGAGGGAGGGATTCCCTTTTTCGCCTTAAACAGCTTGCTGAAATAAAAAATATCGGAAAAACCACATTGCAGAGCTACTTCACCCACACTGTATTCCCCGCTTTTTAATAAGTTTTCCGCGTAGTTTAAGCGTATGGAAATGAGATACTGCTTAAATGTCATCCCAGTGACTTTTTGAAAGAGGTTTCCATAATATGCCGGGTGAAGATGATATCTTTTTGCCATCTCTTCCGTGGTTAAGTTCTCCCAGTAATGAGCACTCATATAGTGGATGCTGCTTTTAATGCGGGGATCATCCTGGCTGGCGCGATTTTTGTTTAGAAGCTGGTCTAAAATCAGATGAAGTATCATGCACAGAATGGCTCTTACCTTTAGCATATAACCGAAATTCTGCTGCAGCCACTCACTGTGCATCTCATTATAAAGAGCAATCAGCTGTGGATTGCTTCCGATGTGGCTGATAAACGGCAGAGGAAGTGTAACGTACTCACCTGTCTGGTTGCGGAGGCGAAAGTTGGTGGCATAGCACTCAATCAGATCATCGGGGATACTGGTGGCCGCCCGGTAGCTGTTCTGGGGAATGCAGATTAAATCTCCTTTATTCACAATATAGGTCTGATCATTAATGGTATATTCGGCTTTCCCGTCCATTACATAGGTGATATCAATAAAGGATGTAATGCAGGGCTCAATCTTCCAGCCGGGAGTAGGTTTTCTGTGAATGTAGTAATGAAGTTCCGGTATCAGATTGTTAAAATCCAGTTCCTCGGTCATATGGAACGCTCCTTTTTCTATGGAAAAACCCAATTTAAAATAATTATTAAATTAATACAAGTAAATATTTTTAAAAATTTGTCGATTTATGCGCTTAATCGTATTATATGGCATTGATAATCACAATACAAGTCTATTTTATTAAAAAATAATCTTTAATAATTACAAAAATCTTAAATCATTCCATTCTCATAATTTGTGCAATTTGCTATGATACACCTATCGGACGAAGCTTTGTTTGTAATGTTTTACATGGTAAAAAATGATAATTGTCGGACTGAGTACAGGAAGGAATAGGGATGTTTGAAGAACGAGATTTATGCTGGTTGCTCAAGCCGGTAAGCAAAAAACAAATTGTAACCTGGTTTATGGAAGACAGGGCCCCGTCAGTGACAGCCAGGACAATTGAACGGGAGATGCCCCTTCTGTTTGATGGAATTTCACGTTCACAAAAGGAAGATGCTTCAATTGTATTAAGCCTTGAAGAGGAAGCCAGCCTGGGAGATGAGGGTTATTCCATAGATAAAACAGAATCGGGATATGAGATCAGAGGAAGCACACAAAAAGGTCTACTCTACGGAATATTTGGTCTGCATCGTCTGCTGGTGGGGAAGAATGGAAGTTTTCCATACATCAGTATTCCGGATCAGAATTACCGGATGATTAATCACTGGGATAATTTTGACGGAACCATTGAACGTGGGTATTCTGGAGACTCAATTTTTTTTGATCATAATAAATTTCGCGGTGATAGGGATCTGATCCGCCAATATGCAAGACTGCTGGCTTCAGTAGGGATTAATGCAGTTTCCATCAACAATGTAAACGTAAGAAAATACGCACGCTCTTTCATCACTGGGGATTACTTAAAGGAAATAAAAAAAATAGGGGATATCTTTACTGCATATGGAATCCGGATATTTCTTGCCATTGACTTTGCAGCACCAATCTCAGTAGGGAAGCTTTCTACGGCAGATCCTTTGTGCCCGGAGGTAGCGTCCTGGTGGAGACATACGGTAGAGGAACTATACAGCATTATTCCTGATTTTGGCGGTTTTGTTGTAAAGGCCGATTCAGAACATGAACCAGGTCCGTTTACCTATGGAAGAAGTCACGGGGATGGAGCCAATATGCTGGCAAAAGCAATTCGGCCTTTTGGAGGAATTATCGTCTGGAGATGCTTTGTCTATGACTGCACCCAGGACTGGAGAGACCGAAGTCTTGACCGGGCACGGGCCGCTTATGATCTCTTTCATGAATTAGACGGCAGTTTTGATGAAAATGTTATTTTGCAGATTAAGAACGGACCCATTGATTTCCAGATCAGGGAACCGGTATCTCCTTTGTTTGGCGCCCTGAAAGAGACCAATCAGATACTGGAGTTTCAGATTACCCAGGAGTACACCGGACACCAGAAAGATATCTGTTATCTGGTTCCCATGTGGAAGGAAGTACTGGATTTCGACACCAGACATGGAGCGTCAAGTCTGGTTAAAAAAGCGGTCAGAGAGTATTCTCCTAACCAAAAACTTTCCGGGATCTGTGCAGTAGGAAATGTGGGAATGGACCGGAACTGGACCGGGAATAAGATGGCGCAGGCCAACTGGTATGGATATGGACGGCTTGCCTGGAACAATGATCTGACTTCAGAGGAAATTGCCCGGGAGTGGCTTCATTTAAGTTTTGATTTAACGGAAGATGCTATGAAAAAAGCATTATCCATTCTAATTACCTCCAGAGATACGTATGAGGATTATACCTGCCCTCTGGCTGTGGGATTTATGTGTAAGCCGGGAATTCATTATGGATGTGATATCGATGGCTATGAATACGACTGCTGGGGGACTTACCACTACGCCGACAGAGACGGAGTTGGAAGAGACCGGACTGCAGCAACAGGAACTGGTTATACAAAGCAGTATTCGCCTCTTAAATTTAAAGAGTATGAAGATATTCATACATGTCCTGACCAGCTATTGCTGTTTTTCCATCATGTACCTTATACCCATGTGCTTCATTCCGGGAAAACGGTGATTCAGCATATCTACGATACCCATTTTGATGGTGTGGAGAAGGTAAAAGAATATCAGGCCAAATGGGAGAGCATCCGGGATGAGCTTGATGAAGACAGTTATAAAAACGTAAGAGACCGCCTGAATCTGCAGCTTAAAAATGCAGTGGAGTGGCGGGATCAGGTCAATACTTACTTCTTCCGGAAATCCGGTATTGGGGATGAAGCAGGAAGAACGATCTACAATTAGCAGTCATCTTAGTTTATTCATAATAAATCAATGATTAATGAGAAGGAGGAGTTTAGAAATGGGTATGAGGAAAACAACAGGTATGATGTGTGCTGCGATACTTGCAGCCAGTATGTTGGCAACAGGTTGCAGCAGCAAGACTGCAGAGCCGGCCAAAGGTGAAACAGCAGGAAAAGATGCAGGGGGAGAGGTGGCTTTAAACTTTTCCTGGTGGGGAAATGATGACCGCCATCAGGCAACCCAGAAAGCAATTGATGCGTTTAATACCGCTCATGCAGGAAAGATCAAAGTAACAGGAGAGCCCTCAGGCTTTGGCAATCTGGAAGAGACATTTGCCACCCGTTACGCAGGAGGGACTGCAGCGGATGTCATGACAGTAAACTATCCATGGGTTCTTCAGTACAGCCCTGATGGCAATGGCTTTTATGATCTGGATCAGGTAAAGGACATCTTTGATTTCAGCCAGTATGATCCGGAGTTTTTAAAATTTGGTCAGAGAGCAGGTAAGATGCAGGCTATTCCATATGGTCAGAATACCCTGGGATTTTATTTAAACAAGTCTGCATTTGAAAGAGCAGGAATCAAGGAGCTGCCAAAGACCTTTGACGAATATAAGAAAGCGGCAGAAGCATTTACAAAAGCAGATCCCAACTCTTATTTAATTGTCAGCCCCACATTCCGTTTTGCTGCCATTTACTATCTGCAGCAGAAGACAGGCAAGGGAGAATTTGCCGACGATTTAAGCATGAATTATACCCAGGAAGATTATAAAGATGCACTGATCTGGTATAAAGATCTGGCAGATGCCCATGTATTCTGCTCCAGAAAAGATTACATTGAGAATGTAGGCAATGAGCCTGTAAGCATTGCTCAGAATGCTAAGTTTATCAACGGTGGTTATGCCGGCGTCTTAGAATGGACCGGCGGAATTGCTTCCAATGCCAAGACCTTATCGGATAAAGGTGACCAGCTGGCGATTGCACCGCTTCCTGTAATTGATGGTGCAAAATTTGAAGGAACTATGGCAAAGCCATCTTTAACCTTTGCAATTTCCAAGGATTCCAAGAATCCAAAGGCTGCCGCAGAATTCTTACAGTACATCTTAAACGATCCGGAAGGAACAAAATTAATGGGCTCCACCAGAGGAATGGTTGCTTCAAAGGCAGCAAAAGCCTCTCTGGAAGCAGATGGTCAGATTACCGGTGTTGTAAAAGATGCGTATGACTTTACTGCGAATGCAAAAGTAATTAATAACTCTCCGATTTTTGAGAATGCCAAATTTACAGACGCATATGACAAAAACTACGAGAAATTCGAATTTGGACAGAGCAGTGCAGATGATGCTGCAAAAGCAATCTTTGATGCCATCAGCGAGGAAAATGCCAAGCTGAAACAGCAATACAAATAATAGCAGAAAAAACTGCTGGTTAAGTCGTCACGCAGAGGAATGGGATTCTTCTGCGTGACTGAATCGAAGGAGGGAGCTTTTTGAAACATAGTAAAATCGGATTGTTATATATTCTTCCATGGCTGGCAGGTATAATATTTTTAACATTATATCCTTTTGTGAATGCACTTGTTATCAGCTTTACTGATTATAATCTTGTAGGTCAACCCAACTTTGTAGGATTTCAAAATTATATAGATCTGTTCCGGAATGCTGATTTTCGGTCAACCCTGACCGCCACTATAAAGTATACAATATTTACGGTACCACTTCAGCTTACCTTTGCTTTGTTTATTGCCTATATCTTGAATTTTCAGCTGAAGGGCATTAATTTTTACCGTACTGCTTATTATATTCCGTCTTTACTGGGAGGAAATGTTGCAGTAGCCGTGCTTTGGCGGTTTTTATTTCAACAAGATGGTTTTATCAACCGCTTTATCGGTATTTTCGGAGCGGCTCCCATACCATGGTTGTCTTCACCAAATGGAGCAATGTCTGTCATTGTTTTACTAAAAGTCTGGCAGTTTGGGTCTTCTATGCTGATCTTTCTGGCGGCATTAAAAGATGTGCCCCAGGAACTGTATGAGGCGGCAAGTGTGGATGGATCTACCCGGCTTTATTCTTTTTTCCGGATTACCATTCCGCTCATCACACCCACCATTTTCTTTAATCTGGTCATGCAGATGGTAAATGCCTTCCAGGAATTTAACGGTCCCTATCTGGTAACCGGAAGAGGTCCGCTAAATGCGACTTATCTGACCTCCATGTATATTTATGACAATGCCTTTAAGTTTTTTAACATGGGGTATGCAAGTGCGGCCAGCTGGCTCTTGTTTATTATCATCATGGCTGTAACAGCAATTCTCTTCGCCACACAGAACAAATGGGTATTTTATTCTGACGAAGGGAACTAAGGAGGGGACACATGAACGGGTTAAGTAAGTTAGAAAGACGCAGGCGCCGCAGGAATTTAGTCAGTGCATTCATACGTTATGGGATATTAACAGCAGTGGCTCTTGTCATGATCTATCCCATTCTCTGGCTGGTAGGCGCGACTTTTAAAACAAATAATGAAATATTTACGACGGTCGGTTTTATTCCCAAAA
The DNA here is from genome assembly GCA_963523055.1 of uncultured Paenibacillaceae bacterium. GTDB lineage: Bacteria > Bacillota > Clostridia > Lachnospirales > Lachnospiraceae > Lacrimispora. The sequence goes on from CAURBV010000006.1 coordinate 286,411, forward strand.
GAATAGACTTTACTCCGTACATAGAAGGCTGGAAGACGAGAACCCAGTTTACATTTACAACCTTCTTTCTCAATACGTTTCAGTACGTAATACCAAAGATTCTGTTCTGCCTGATATCCAGCACCCTGGTTGCTTATGGGTTTGCCAGATTTCAGTTTCCATTTAAGAAATTTTTATTTTCTTTACTTATGGCAACCATGTTTCTCCCGGCAGTGGTAACAAGAATACCTCTTTATCTGCTTTGGAAGAATCTTGGACTTTTAGATACTTATGTTCCATTGGTTGCACCAACTATATTTGCCAATGAACCATTCTTTGTTTTTATGCTCATTCAGTTTCTCCGGTCCATTCCTACCTATCTTGATGAGGCGGCTACTGTGGATGGATGTAATTCCTTTGAGATCCTGATTCGCATTCTGCTGCCTGCCTTAAAACCGGCAATCGTCAGCTGTACCATCTTCCAGTTTATCTGGAGTTTTAACGATTTTCTCGGGCCCCTTATTTACGTTACCAGCTTATCCAAATATCCGGTTGCGCTGGCACTAAAGATGTCCATCGATCAAAGCAGCGGAATTGTGGAATGGAATCAGATTCTTGCCATGTCATTTCTAGCTCTGCTTCCTGCGCTGATCCTGTTTTTTGCAGCTCAGAAGTATTTTGTGGAAGGAATCACGTCTACCGGTGCGAAAGGATAGATGTTTATGGAAAATAAGGAAAAACGGCTTATGCTTCCCAAACTAATCAGCCACGGCTGTGTCCTGCAGACTGGAGAGAGAACAAGAATCTGGGGCCTTGCGGCTCCGGGTGAAGGCATCTCTCTGCGACTTTCAGACCAGGAAATCAGCTGCAGGGCAGATGGAGACGGAAACTGGGAAGCTTACTTTCATCACTTACAGCCAGGAGGACCCTTTAACATGGAATTGTCCGGGGAATCCGGTGAGACAATTCAGGTGTCAGATGTTTATCTGGGGGAGGTATTCATCTGCAGCGGCCAGTCCAATATGGAACTGCCCATGAACCGGGTAAAGGACCGGTATCCCATAGAGTTTGAAAAACAGGGGGATGCCAGATTCCGGCTGTATAAAGTAAAAGAAAACTATGAATTTCATGAGCCTTTAAAGGATCACGTGGAAGCTTCATGGAAGGAATGTTCTCCGGATACCATTGGAGAATTTTCTGCTGTCTCTTATTTCTTCGGAAAATTTATGCGGGAGAATAGAAATGGACCCATTGGTCTGATTAATGTAAGCCTTGGCGGATCTTCTGTAGAAGCCTGGATGGGAGAAGAAGAGGTCAGTCAGTATCCTGATATGAAGAAAGAGCTGGAGCAATGCCAGAATCAGAAATTTTTAGAGGAAAAGATGGCAGGGCAGACAAAGGCTCATGAGGACTGGTATAAAACCGTAAGAGATCTGGAAAAAAGCATGGACTGGAACGGTAACAGCTGGAAGGAAGTGACTCTTCCGGCCTTTTTAAAGGATTTCGGACTGGATCATTTTAATGGTGTCATCTGGTTTCGCAAGCGGATTATGCTGCCCGGACATCTGGAGGGGAAAAAGGCAAGACTCTGGCTGGGAACCATGGTAGACAGCGACAGAACCTATGTGAACGGTGTTCTGGTGGGAGAGACCGGATACCAGTATCCGCCCAGAAAATACAACGTTCCGGAAGGTGTGCTAAAAGCAGGGGAAAATGAGATCCGCATTTGCCTGGTGTGTGAGAATGGGGCAGGAAGAGTGACTCCTGATAAGATTTACGCCTTATTTGCAGAGGAAGAAGTCATTGTCTTAGATGGCAGATGGGAATACCAAAGCAGAGCGGTGGGTGAACCTGCGCCCAGAGTAGACTTAATGTCCCAGAAACCAACCGGGCTTTATAACGGGATGCTGGCACCCTGTTTTCCCTATCTGGTAAAAGGCGTTTTGTGGTATCAGGGAGAGAGCAATGACGAGAGACCGGATTCCTATGAGGAACGGTTGCAGCAGATGATTCTTCTTTGGAGAAAGATGTGGAAGGAAGAGAGTCTGCCCTTTGTAATTGCCCAGCTTCCGAATTTCTCCATTGATTTAGATGACAAGAGGGATGCCTGGCCAAGGATCAGGGAAGCACAGAGAAAAGCGGGCGCATTAAAGAATGTGGCAGTTACGGTAAATCTGGATTTAGGGGAAGATAATGACCTTCATCCGCTCAATAAACGGGAGGCAGCTTATCGTATGTCACTGGCAGTAAGAGCCATGATATACGGGGAGCATGTGATCTTTCGGGGTCCATGGCTTTCAGATTTTGATGTGTCAGAGCAATGGATTACTCTTATTTTTGAGACAGAAGATAAAAAAGGTCTTGTTATCCGCACAGGAACAGGACTGGAAGAGTTTGAGATCGCAGGTGCAGACGGAATCTATTATTCTGTGACAGGAGAAATAAAAGAAAATCAGGTCCGTATCTGCAGCAGTGAGGTAAAGCAGCCGGTATTCTTTCGATACTGCTGGTCCAATGCTCCAAAGAAAGGCCTTTTATACAATGAAGCGGGTCTGCCTGCTTTTCCTTTTGAAATTTCAACGTTATCATACAAAAAGTCCCGGTCCGGCCAATAGCCAAACGGGACTTTTTGCATGAATTACTGAGAAACAGGAAGATACAGTTCCAGATAATGAATGGTTTTATCTGAATCACCTTCTGTTTCCTCTTCTTTTTGCTGTTCCGGAGCGCAACCCATGACAGGACCGCAGTATGCAGTTCCTGTGAGAGAATAACCCTGTTCCTTCGCCCACTCAGCTGCCTTTAGCATCTTTTCTTCATCAGGTACAAGAGAGTCGGACGCAAGAACGGTGTAAACACAGGTTTCCCATTTCAGGACAGGAAAGCGTTTTAAATCAGGATTCAGCCTCATCACTGAGGAGGTTTCTTCTGATAGAAGAAAAAATTCGTCCCGGAGTTTCGCGTGATTATCCTTAATTATGTATTCCTGGAATGGAGCACATAAGTCAGGGATTCCAAGACGGTTGATCTCTTCGCAGTCCTTGATCCTGTAATGGGTGAGAAGCGGTTTGGTCTGGTATCGGTCCAGACCCTGCTTCACGTTATCGTAAGTGATTTTCAACAGGTTCAAATGCACCAGCGATTGCCGGTGAAGTTCCAGCTGTTGTTTTTCTTCTGTAATTTTTTTCTGAATCATGGAGCGGCTTGAATGAATGGAACTTTTATAAAGAATCCGCTCAATGTCTTCCAGGCTGAAATTAAGTCTGCGGTAATACATAATGCTTAACAGCCTGCTGATGTCATCATAGGTATAGCTTCGGTAACCATTTTCCTCTTTTTTCGGCTGTATGATACCCTTTTTTTCATAAAAGCGAAGAGTATCGCGGCTTAAACCTAACCGAAGGGAGACTTCTCCAATGCTGTACTTCTTCATGCTATTTCCTCGCGTTCAGTCTGTTATTGCCACTGTTATTCTACCACAAAATGTGACAAATTTCCCTTACGGTTTTCTAACTATGCTTACAAAATACTAACAGAATCTATACAATTCCAATGGAGTAGATCTCCAGCCAGTAATTAATCTGGAGAAGGTAGGCAAGCATCTGGGGGCCTGCCATTAACTGCCCATACCAGGGCTTTCCATAATCGGAAGGCTTTGCCAGAAAATGCTCCAGCTTATTCTTATCAAGGAATTCCATAACCGGCGCTTTGCTGTCAGACATCATTTCACGCACTCTGGTTATGAGAAGCGCTTCGTAATTGGTATCATAGGTTTTGGGGTAAGGTGATTTTCTGCGGAAAAGAATTTCATCTGGTAAAAGTCCCTTGCCTGCCTGACGAAGGAGGTTTTTCACCACTCCGTCTCTTGTCTTCATATCCCAGGGAACGTTCCATACGTATTCAATAATCCTGTGGTCTGCAAAGGGAACTCTGGCTTCCAGCCCGGAGTACATGCTGTCCCGGTCCATACGGTTTAAAAGTGTCTGCATAAACCAGCGCAGGTTCAGATAGGAAATCTCCCGCCTTCTGGCTTCGGTGGGATTGTCTTCCGCCAGTAAGGGAGTCTCGGCAACTGATTTCTCATAGGTTTCCATTACATATTCATCCATATTTAAATAATTTAAAAATTCGTCATTCAGCAAGGACTTACGGGGCTGCAAATCCATGGTCCAGGGAAATGCATGGGCTTTAAAACAGTCTTCTCTGTGAAACCATGGATAACCGCCAAAGATTTCATCGGCACATTCTCCTGTTAAAGTCACCTTATTATGAGGTTTCACCATGGAACAGAAATGAAGCATGGAGGAATCAATGTCACCCATAGCAGGCAAATCGTGGGCCATAACGGAATCATAAAGCCGGTCTGCCTGGGTTAAGTTGTCACACTCCAGATAGTGATGGTCAGAATCCAGGAATTTTACCATCAGATCCACAAAAGGCCGGTCCTGTGAGGGCTGAAAAGCACTGGCTTTAAAATACTGATCGTTATTTACAAAATCAAAGGAAAAGGTATTAAGCCTTCTGCCCTGTTTTTTCAGCTCTGCGGCACAGACGGCAGAGACAATGCTGGAATCCACGCCTCCGGATAAGAAGGTGCAGATAGGCACATCAGAAACCATCTGCCGTTTGATGGAGTCCGTGACTAAAAATGACGTTTTTTCAATGGTTTCCTCGTAGCTGTCCTCATGGGGATGGCTTTCCAGTTTCCAGTAGGATTTTAAATGGAAGCCTTGCTGTGAGCAAAGAAGCATATGCCCTGGCAGCAGCTCCTTCATGTCTTTGAAAACTCCGCAGCCCGGAGTGCGGGCAGGTCCGATGGAAAACACTTCGTTTAATCCCTTTTTATCCAGGTAAGGACGGATACCCGGATAGGCAAAAATCCCCTTCAGTTCGGATGCAAAGATAATTTCATCATCTCGCACGGTATAAAACAAGGGCTTTACACCGGCACGATCCCTGCATAAACAGAGGCAATCCCGGTATGGATCCTGTATGGCATAGGCGAAGATCCCATTTAGCTGTCTGGCAAAATCAGGACCATATTCCATGTAGCCGGTAAGGATGACTTCCGTGTCGCAGGTAGTGTCAAAAGAGTGGCCTTTTTTAATTAAATCATTGCGCAGTTCTTCGGTATTGTAGATTTCTCCGTTATATACAATGCAAAACGTCTTCCCTGCTTCCGTTTTTTTCATGGGCTGGCTGCCGTTTGTCAAGTCAATGATGGATAAACGGGCATGGGATAGTCCTCCATGCTCAAACAGCCAGGTGCCGGACGCATCCGGTCCCCGGTGTCTTTGAATGGCAGCCATATCCTCCAGCACGTGGGTGTAATAGGATTTATCTTTTAAGTAATCCCGGCTTGGGTTATAGAATCCGGAAATTCCACACATAATGACTCCTCCTTCGGGTGAAGCGTTTATAAGAGAAAACAGGCTACAAGGAACGTTGCGGCAAATCCGATGAAAACGGGCAGCAGATTTTTTCTGGCAAGTTCCAGAGGATTGACGCTGCATATGGCTGCCACCGGTATCAGCCCCCAGGGAACGATGGTGCCGCCTCCGACGTAAATTGCGGTGATCTGTCCCAGAGAGGCTAAAATGGGTACAGAGGCATTAACAGCAGAGCCCAGAGTTCCTGCAAGAGCGCCGGTTAAGGGAAGACCGGAAAATCCGGATCCATCAAGACCGGTCAGACTTCCAACGGCCATCTGCAGGACTGCGGCCATATATTTGTTAAGAGGCGTATTACGGGCCAGCCAGATCGCCCAGTCATTTAATATGCCCCTCTGGAACTGATCACCCAGAATATGAGAAATTCCGTCTCCTCCTAAAAAGAAAAATGCCCCGATGATAATAACGGGAGCAAATATCCGTATTGCGAAAAGAAAACCGTCGGTTACATAGAGGGTGACCTTTTCCAGCGCACGACTTCCAAAATTTAAGAACGCGCCGATGCACATAATAAGGACTGCAGTTCCTGAAACCAGACTGGTAGCATCGCCTCCCTTTAAATCAAAGACAAGCATCAGAATGATATCGGCAGCAAAGAGCAGGGGGGTGACAAAAGCCATGATAATGCCTGAAAGTCCCGGCTTGTGGCGGGTTTGTGTATCCTGTATGCTTACCTGGCTGCAGCAGGCGGAGATTTGTTTCCTGTTTAACAGATATGCGCTGACTGCGGTGACAATGCCCATTACCAGGAAAAGGGGGCGGCCTTTTGTTAAAATATCAGAAGAGGAAATGGAAGCAGCTCCTGCGGAAATGGAAGGGGCACCCTGAATGACCAGGTCATAGCTTAAGGCAAACCCGTGTCCGAATAAATTCATTGCCATGGCCGCTGCCAGTGGGTCCAGTCCGGCTTTTAAAGCAAAAGGAAGCATAATAGCGCCAATTAAGGCCACAGAAGGAGAGGGCCAGAGAAACAGGGAAAAAAGAAACATGGTAAAGCCCAGAATCCACCAGGTAACGGAAGGTGATTTCATTACCTTAGACATGGGAATCATCATGATGTAATCACTGCCTAAATCCTTTAAGCATTTTGACAAAGCGGTAATTAAAGCAATGGTTGCAATAATTTCCGTAAATTCCTTTGCTGCAAACACAATGGCTTTAAATACGGTCATAATTCCGCCGGTTAAGGTTCCAAGCCCCACAACGCCAATCAGGAACAAAAAGGCGATGCAGACCAAAGGAGTATCCCGCCGTAAAATCATCACTGTGAGTATTGTAAGAACGCCTGCCAGGTAAAGGTAATGCAAGGGCGTAAGCACCAGATTGGTATCAATCATAGGAATCACTCCTGGGAAATAATATAATCTATTGTATGAAGGAAAGGAACGGCCAGTGTGATTTTTTAAGAGGAACTTGAATTTTTCAGTTCAGGCTTTTATACTGGATTCTATAAAGGAGATATCTTATGCAGATTATTTCGGTTCATATTAAGAATTTTAAGTCAATTGAGGACATGGAGATTACGGACATTGAAAATGCCCTGATCCTGGTGGGAAAGAACAATACCGGAAAAACAGGAATTCTGGATGCCATTAGGGCTGCAGCCAATGCTTATGATGTGACAAAAGAAGATTTTAACGAGAAAAAACAGAAAATCGAGATTATCATGACTCTGGCAATCACCCAGGAGGACTTAGAATTATTTCACCGCGCGGGAATTGTCAGTCAGTATAAGCGGTATGATACCTGGCTTCACGATTTTATGACAAAGCTTCCTTCTTATGAGGAGGGGAAATTATCCTTTACCTTTCAGGCCAGCTGGAACGGAGAGACCAGATTCTTTGACGGCCATCATAAAAACAACCGGTATATCAAAGAGGTCATGCCCCGACTGTACTACATTGATTCCCAGAGAGAACTGAATCAGTTTCAGAATGATCTTCTGCTTTTTCAGGAAGATGACCAGCTGTCCAGGCTAAGAAATCACGTCTGTATCTTTGACAATGCCAGAGCGTGCAGTCAGTGTTTTCAGTGCATCGGGCTGATTAACCAGAAAAAGCCGGAAGAACTGGCGGTGTATGAGACAGCCAAGCTTTTGGAGTATAAGATGTACCAGCTGAATCTAAATGATTTTGCTGCCAGAGTCAATGAGAATTACAGAAAAAACGGAGGGTATGAGGAAATCCGTTTTTCCCTGGTCTGCGATCCCAATGAGATGTTTAAGGTGACGGCAGAAACCTATCATGAGGAACGGGAGAAAACAAGTCCCATCAGTAATTTAAGCAACGGCATGAGAAGTTTATACATGTTGTCCCTTCTGGAAGCATATACAGAGGATGGGAAGAGAATTCCCAATATTATCATTGTAGAGGATCCGGAGATCTTTCTTCACCCACAGCTTCAAAAGGCTTCCAGTGAGATCCTGTTCCGTCTGTCCAAAAAGAATCAGGTTATTTTCACCACTCATTCCCCCAATATGCTGTTTAATTTCACCAGACGGCAGATCCGGCAGGTGGTTCTTGACCGGGGAGGATACTCGGTGGTAAAGGAGAAAACGGATATTGATGTGATTCTTGATGATCTGGGGTACGGAGCCATTGATCTTTTAGGGGTAAGTTTTGTATTTATAGTGGAAGGAAAACAGGACAAGAGCAGGCTTCCCCTCTTGCTTGAGAAATATTATTCGGAGATCTATGACAAAGAAGGAAATCTGTCCAGAATTTCCATCATCACCACCAACAGCTGTACTAACATCAAAACCTATGCCAATTTAAAATATATGAATCAGGTTTATTTACGGGATCAGTTTTTAATGATTCGGGATGGGGATGGAAAAGATCCGGAGGAGCTGGCGGGGGAACTGTGCCGGTATTACGATGAGAGGGGCAGGGACGAGATAGACCGGCTCCCTAAGGTAACCAGAAGGAATGTGCTTATATTAAAATATTATTCCTTTGAAAACTATTTCTTTAATCCAAAGATCATGGAACAGCTGGGAATTGTGGAGAGCGAGGAAGCATTTTACCGGATATTATTTGAAAAATGGAACGAGTATCTTCACCGGCTAAAAAGCGGAAAACAGTTTCTGGAGGCAGTGGGAAAGAACATGGAAAGTCCGGATGAATTAAAGGAGCATATGGAGGAATTCAAACTATATATGCGCGGCCACAATCTGTTTGACATCTTCTACGGACCCTATAAAAAACAGGAAGGAGAGATTTTAAGAAGATATATTGATCTGGCTCCCAGAGAGGATTTTAAAGATATACTGGATGCGACGGACAGGTTCGTATATTTTGAAAACAGAAAAATGGAAAAATAAAAAAAGGCAAGAAAGTGCTATTACTTGGACAAATAAAAGCACGCTTTTTTACGCGATTTATATTATAATCAGGGTAAGAGATTTTACCAGGAGGTAAGAGGATGAATTATCTGATAGGGATCGATGTGGGAACATCGGCAACAAAGACCGTTCTGTTTGATGAGAAAGGACAGGTAGTGGTTTCAGCCTCCAGAGAGTATCCGCTTTACCAGCCGGAGAATGGCTGGGCGGAGCAAAAGCCGGAGGATTGGCGGGATGCAGTTCTGGAGACGATTTCCCAGGTAGTAAAGGAATCCAAAGTTTCAAAAGAGGATATAAAAGGAATTGGTTTATCCGGTCAGATGCACGGCCTTGTCATGCTTGATGAGAAGAATGAAGTGATTCGCCCCTCCATTATCTGGTGCGACCAGAGAACTGGTGCGGAGGTAGAAGATATGCTTTCCATTATGCCCAGAGAACGTTGGATTGAGATTACCGCAAACCCGCCGTTGACTGGCTGGACAGCAGCCAAGATCTTATGGGTTAAGAAGAATGAGCCAGAGAATTACAGCCGGTGCAGACATATTCTTCTGCCCAAGGATTACATAAGGTTTGTACTTACTGGAAACTATGCCACAGAGGTGTCTGATGCCAGCGGCATGCAGCTTCTTGATGTACCTGGCAGATGCTGGTCTGAAGAAGTGCTTGAGAAACTGGATATTGATCCGGCACTTTTGGGTAAGGTATATGAATCCTGTGAAGTGACTGGCACGGTTCTTCCTGAGATTGCCGGGAAGACAGGTTTATCAGAGGAGACCAAGGTAGTGGGCGGAGCCGGAGATAATGCTGCAGCGGCAGTAGGTACCGGTGTGGTTAAGGATGGAACTGCTTTTACGACAATCGGAACCTCTGGTGTAGTATTTGCCCACAGCAGCCAGGTTACCATTGATCCCAAGGGAAGAGTTCATACCTGTTGCTGCGCCGTACCAGGTGCCTGGCATGTGATGGGGGTTACCCAGGGAGCAGGTCTGTCTTTAAAGTGGTTTAAGGATCAGTTCTGCGGGGATTATGTGAAGGAAGCTGAGAAAGAGAAGATTGATGTCTATGACATTATCAATAAGGAAGTGGCACAGGTGGAAGCCGGCAGCGGGCGGCTCTTATATCTTCCTTACCTGATGGGAGAGAGGACACCTCATCTTGATCCGGACTGCAGAGGAGTCTTTTTCGGTCTTTCTGCCATACATACAAGAGCGAATATGCTGCGTGCCGTTATGGAGGGAGTTTCTTATTCCTTAAGCGACTGCAATGATATTTTAAAAGAGATGGGAATTGATGTGGAGCAGATGATGGCGTGCGGAGGCGGAGGCAAAAGTACGGTATGGCGTCAGATGCTTGCAGATATGTATGAGTGCAGTGTAAAAACAGTGGCTCAGACAGAAGGACCAGCCTTAGGAGTGGCGATTCTTGCCGGAGTGGGTTGCGGCTTATATGAAAGTGTGGAAGCTGCTTGTGAAGCGCTGATCTGTGAAGACAAGTCAACGGAGCCTGATGCAGAAAAAGCAGAGATATATAGAAATTATCACCAGCTTTACAAGAAGCTTTATGAGGATTTAAAAGGCAGTTATAAGATACTGGCAGGTTTATAAATCATAGGTTTACCAACAGAAAGCAGGAGGACTAAAATATGCGTTTTTTTATTGATACGGCAAATGTGGAAGAGATCAGAATGGCAGATGAGATGGGAATTATATGCGGAGTAACCACGAATCCATCCCTGATTGCAAAGGAAGGACGTATTTTTAAAGAAGTAATCGGAGAAATTGCCTCTATCGTAGATGGTCCAATTAGCGGAGAAGTGAAAGCCACAACCACGGATGCAAAGGGCATGATCGAAGAGGGAAGGGATATTGCGGCAATCCATCCCAATATGGTAGTGAAAATTCCCATGACTCCGGAAGGTTTAAAGGCCGTTAAGGTTCTTCATTCCGAGGGAATCAAAACCAATGTTACTCTTGTATTTTCCTGCGCCCAGGCACTTCTTGCTGCAAGAGCAGGTGCAACTTATGTTTCACCATTTTTAGGCCGTCTTGATGATATTTCCATGCCTGGAATTGACTTAATCAGCGATATTATGGAGATTTTCCAGATTCATGGAATTGAAACCGAGATCATCGCAGCCAGTGTGCGCAACCCCATTCATGTGATTGACTGTGCAAAGGCTGGAGCGGACATTGCTACAGTTCCTTATAAGGTACTTCTGCAGATGACCGGTCATCCGTTAACAGATCAGGGAATCGAGAAGTTTAAGAAGGATTATCTGGCAGTTTTCGGAGAATAAATGAAAAGAGAGGGATTATTATGGGATTAGACATAAAACCAGTAACGGATCCTGCCTTTCGTGCTTATGGAAAGGTTGTAACGGGTTATGAAATTGGTGATCTTCTGGAGAAGATGGAGCATACTCCCCTACCGGATGATGTGACATACGTTGCCTCCGTACAGGAACTGGAAGCACTTCCTGTCTGCAAAGAGATGGAGAAGAATTTATATGGACAGATGCCGATACAGGTTGGGTTTTGCAACGGCCACAATAAGAAGTTAAATGCAGCAGAGTATCACAGGAATTCCGAGATTAACATTGCTGCTACTGATCTGGTGCTGATTCTTGGAAAACAGCAGGATATTACGCCGGAGTACTCCTATGATTCAGGAAATATGGAAGCATTTCTTATTCCCAAGGGAACGGTAGTGGAGGTTTATGCGACAACACTTCATTATGCACCCTGCCATACAGAGGAAGGCGGTTTCCGTTGTGTGGTAATTCTCCCGCAGGGAACCAATACCGATTTATCACCTCTTGATAAGATAGTAAACAAAGAGGATACGCTGTTGTTTGCAAAGAACAAATGGCTGATCGGACATGAAGAGGGCGGTCTTCCAGGAGAAGCCTATATTGGTATCACAGGAGAAAATCTTACTATTTAAAGATTGATAAAAAAGGATGGGCTTATAAGAAAGCCTTAAGATAACAGGAGGAGTCATAATATGAATAATATCCCGGAATTAAAAGTAGGTATTGTTGCAGTCAGTAGAGATTGTTTCCCGGAAACATTGTCAGTAAACAGAAGGAAAGCTCTGGTTGAAGCTTATGGAGCAAAATATGATGCAGCTAATATTTATGAATGTCCAGTATGTATTGTAGAAAGCGAAATACATATGGTACAGGCATTAGAAGATGTTAAAAATGCAGGCTGTAATGCACTGGTTGTTTATCTTGGTAACTTTGGTCCGGAGATTTCCGAAACCCTTCTTGCCAAGCATTTTGACGGCCCGGTTATGTTTATTGCAGCTGCAGAGGAAAGCGGAGACAGTTTAACCCAGGGAAGAGGAGATGCTTACTGCGGAATGTTAAACGCAAGCTATAACTTAAAGCTGAGAAACGTGAAAGCATATATCCCGGAATATCCCGTTGGAACAGCCGTAGAATGTGCAGATATGATAGAGGAATTCCTTCCCATCGCAAGATCTTTAGTAGGTCTTTCCAGCTTAAAGATCATCAGCTTTGGACCCCGTCCGTTAAACTTCCTGGCTTGCAATGCTCCAATCAAGCAGCTTTACAATCTGGGCGTTGAGATTGAGGAAAACTCAGAACTTGATTTATTTGAAGCGTTTAATAAGCATGCAGGAGATCCCAGAATTCCTGATGTAGTAAAAGATATGGAAGCAGAATTAGGGGAGGGAAATAAAAAACCTGATATTCTTCCAAAGCTTGCTCAGTATGAGCTGACTTTATTAGACTGGGTAGAGCAGCACAGAGGATATCGTAAGTATGTTGCCATTGCCGGAAAATGCTGGCCTGCATTCCAGACTCAGTTTGGATTTGTTCCCTGCTATGTAAACAGCCGTTTAACCGGAATGGGTATTCCTGTATCCTGTGAAGTTGATATCTATGGAGCACTCAGTGAGTTTATTGGTACCTGTGTGAGCTTAGATGCTGTAACTCTTCTTGATATTAATAATACAGTTCCGGATGATATGTATGAAGGCGATATCAAAGGAAAGCACAACTATACACACCAGGATACTTTTATGGGATTCCACTGCGGAAATACCTGTTCCAGAAAGCTTTCCGCATGCTCTATGAAATATCAGATGATTATGGCAAGAACCCTTCCAGAAGAGGTAACTCAGGGAACATTGGAGGGAGATATTCTTCCAGGAGATATCACATTTTTCCGTTTACAGAGCACTGCAGATAACATTCTCCGCGCGTATGTTGCCCAGGGTGAAGTGCTTCCTGTAGCAACCCGTTCCTTCGGTTCCATTGGAATCTTTGCAATTCCGGAGATGGGAAGATTCTACCGCCATGTGCTGATCGAGAAGAATTATCCTCATCATGGTGCGGTAGCGTTCGGACATTATGGAAAAGCTTTATTTGAAATATTTAAATACCTTGGTGTGGAAGAGATTGGATTTAACCAGCCTAAGGGAATGCTTTACAAGACTGAGAATCCGTTTTCTTTATAATTGGATGAAAAGATTTTGTTATATTAAAGAATAAAGAGGCAGGAGGAAAGCCATCCGTTTCGGACAGGACTTTCCTCCTGTTTTTATTGTTATTGCGTCCTCTGATATCGTACTGTCAAGAACTAAATTCAATTGAACATTTTTTTGAGTGCAAAAATGGGTCTTTTAAGTGTAAAAGCATATTTTTGATATTTTTAGGAGTATTATCATAGCGAAAATCCACGAGTGGATATTAAGCAAGCTAAAAATAACATTATCTATACCACATCCTCTCCAGTACATTCCGTATTATGGAGGAATGCGGCAGGGACGATTGCATTCAAGCTCATTGATCTGGCGTCCTCTATGATGATGATGCTCTAAGGAGGACTGACAATAAAAACGACAAAACAACGACTTTTAGGGCTTGCCCTGATACTTATCTCTTTTGCAGTGATTGTACTTGCATGGACTGGCACAACCCCAGAGGAGCGTGACGTGACAGTTATATTGATTACTTAGCCCTTAGGTATTTACGCACTGGTCACGAAGTCGGAAGCATAAATATATAGCTTCTGCTATATCCGTGCCCTCCGTTTTAGATAGGACTTTCCTGCTATTTCTGTTTTTGGAGCATCAATGCCAATAGTATCGAAATTCATTTAAGCAACATACATTATTAATAGGCGTATTTCCATAGGACGCCTTATTGATACGATTGGAGGATTCTATATGGCTAACAATGCTCTTCAGATAGAATTAAATGCAGCGCTAAGCGTAGCTTCCGGTGCAAATGTACTTTTTGATACAATTGTTTATTTATCTGGCAATATCACTTACGATCCGGCAACGGGAATTATTACGTTCCTTGAAGCTGGTAGATATGTGTTTGATTGGTGGCTGGCAACACAATCATCCCAATCAACAATTGGGACATCCTTTGCCTTAACCTCTTCTCAGGGAGATGTTTTAGAAGGAGCTTCTCCTATAAAAACGGGGGAGGTAGTAGGTGTTAGTATAATTGAAGTAGCTGTTGCCCCTGTTACGGTTTCTCTCGTAAATGTTAGCGGTGCTACCGTATTTTTTTCACAGATAGTTCCGTTAAAAGGTACCCTGGTAGTGGTTCAGGATGATTTGAGCGGAACTGGTCCGACAGGAGATACCGGCCCAACGGGAGCAACTGGCCCAACGGGAGCAACTGGTCCAACCGGAGATATCGGTCCAACCGGAGCAACCGGCCCGACAGGAGCAACTGGCCCAACGGGAGCAACCGGAGATACCGGCCCAACCGGAGCAACTGGTCCAACCGGAGCAACCGGCCCGACCGGAGACACTGGTCCAACCGGAGCAACCGGCCCGACCGGAGATACTGGCCCGACAGGAGACACTGGTCCAATCGGAGCAACCGGCCCGACCGGAGATACTGGCCCGACCGGAGACATCGGTCCAACCGGAGCAACCGGCCCGACCGGAGACACCGGTCCTACAGGAGATACTGGCCCGACAGGAGATACCGGTCCAACGGGAGCAACCGGCCCGACCGGAGACACCGGTCCAACGGGAGCAACTGGCCCGACCGGAGATACTGGCCCGACCGGAGATACCGGTCCAACGGGAGCAACCGGCCCGACCGGAGACACCGGTCCAACGGGAGCAACCGGCCCGACCGGAGATACTGGCCCAACCGGAGACACCGGTCCAACGGGAGCAACTGGCCCGACCGGAGATACTGGCCCGA